>NZ_BAMS01000001.1 GCF_000616095.1 Sneathiella glossodoripedis JCM 23214
GGCGTGTTTTCCACAGGAGTTTCGAATTCTGGGAGGTTGCCGTCATCGAGTGCATACATACGCTCTGCAATCGATTGCGACGCATCGATCTGCAATACTTCATCATGGAAAGAAACATCTGCGACGCGACCGTCCAGCTCGCGCCCCCACAATGTACCTCCTGCAGTGACATCCCAGTATTTAGGGCCACTTATTTCAACATCAGTCGTGATGGTTGAGAAAACGGACTCACCATCCAAATACATGCCCAACACATTCGAAGAAGCGTCGTAAGTAATTTGAACATCGTGCCAACCCGCTTCTTTCAGAACATCCGGAATGGTATAGTAGTTGAGTTTGCCATCTTCTCCGCGTAGAGCAATGCGGACATCATCGTTTTTGACTCTAATGCCATACTGCATGTGGTTCCAAAGTAGTGCCTGATCCCCTCCACTCAAACTATTCAGCTCAAATGTCGCACTCAATGTGAAGCTTTCCATTCCAAACATGGATGGATCACGCCCAAGATTGACAACCCCCTCACCAAAATTGGCGGAAGCGGCTTCTAACAATTCCTGCTCAGAGAGAATTGGTGTTTCAGAAGCTGGCTGATCTGTTTCTACAGGTGTTTCGAGTTCCGGTAGATTGCCATCATCAAGAGTATACATGCGTTCAGCAATTGACTGCGACGCGTCGATCTCTAACACTTCATCATGGAAAGAAACATCTGCTACATTACCGTCCAGCTCTCGCCCCCATAGCGTACCACCTGCAGTGACATCCCAGTATTTAGGACCACTCAACTCGACATCGGATGTAATGGTTGAGAAAACAGCGGAACCATCCAGGTAAATATTCAGTTCATTTGATGGTGCATCGTAAGTAATTTGGATATCGTGCCAACCAGCATTTTCCAAAACATCCGGAGCAGTGTAGTAATTTAGCTTTCCGTCTTCTCCGCGCAAAGCGATACGGACATCATTATCTTTTACAATAATACCATACTGGGTATGGTTCCAAAGAAGCCTTTGGTCTCCTCCGTTCAAGCTATTCAGTTCAAATGTCGCACTCAGTGTGAAACTCTCCATACCGAACATGGATGGATCACGCCCCAGATTGACAACTCCCTCACCAAAATTGGCGGCAGCTGCTTCTAACATTTCCTGTTCAGCTTGAGACGATAAACTTCTCATTCCTGGGTTTCTCCTACTTACACGAGCACTTGAGCAGATGAGCGAAACTGCTCAATTAATCTTGCGAAAATATAGGAGAAAAAACGTTTTCAATTGGTTACTGTGTCAAATAAAAAAACAGAAATCACAAAGAAAACTTAATTTAAAATTCTGTAAAATTTTATACTTTTATGTAATTAATATTAAATATAAATATCTTTAAATAAAATTAAATAAAATAACTAATTGCAATAAGTATTTTTAAATAAATTACACAAAATTAACCTATATAAAACATGCAATAACTACAATAAATTATAATTAAAAAACACTTACAATCACATTAAATCTGAACAACACTTAAACTCGCATACATGGCTTAAATCATAAACCTTTGAAACCAACATATCGAAAGCCTAATACTTGATCTGGCTAGTTTGCAAACCCACTCCTAGAAACGCACAATGTAACGTTAAACTCAAAATTGATTACAATTTCCCGCAAAATTAACCATATTTATTGCCAGAAATTGCAGTTCTCCACCCATTTGGGGGATGAAAAATTGATAAAATTTTAATAAAAGAAGGGTCAATGGTGAGAGAATTCTCTCCTGTCGCGTAGTTTGTTAAGATTTTTTTATAGAGAGACATGAAAATGAAGACAAAAGCTTCGATGATTCTCGCAGCCATATTTGCGCTATTCACTGCTGTTTCAGCCAATGCTGCCACGCTATCCATTGTTGGTGGCACAAGCGTCAATTTGCCCGGAAATTTCAGCGAAAGTCCACTTGCAGCCACAGGCCTGCAAGTTGGTGACACCGTCACAGCATTTGACAGCAGCAATTCAAGCAGCGAAGGTCTGGCCCTTTCCGGATCTACGCAAGTTCGTTTCGAGTATTTGGGCAAGGAAGCAGGATATACCAACCGCGCGATCGAGCTTGGTGGATTTGGGATCCTGTTTAATACAAACACCGCGTCAGTTGGAGATAGCGTTACCGTAACTCTATCGCCGAATGCAAATGGCCTGCTGCCTTTCAAATTTTCCACATCTGGCGGTGGCACTCCAGCTGATGCTGAAAATGGCAATATCACCAATCCACTGGCCATCGCATTTTCATCAATAACAAATAATTCAGTTGTTGCCTTGTTCGGCGATGGTGCTGGTGATCATGATTTTGATGACATGGCAATTCGAATTTCAGTGGTCCCCCTCCCACCTGCGCTACTCCTGTTTGGCGGTGCATTAATTGGTCTGGGTTGGATTGGTCGCAGACGCAAAGCCGCTTAATCTTGTACCTAACGAAAAAAGGGAGCCAACGGCTCCCTTTAATTTGTATTCATCTAAATTCCGGCTCGTCCCACCATGGATAATAATCTGGCATATCCTTTGACGGCCGCATCGTAAATTTTGCAGGCCGTTTCTCCAAAAAGGACTGAACCCCTTCGGCGACATCGGCGCTCTGACCCATAAAAAAGATTCCCCGGCTATCAATTTTGTGGGCTTCCATCGGATGAGAAGCGCCAAGCATACGCCACATCATTTGTCGGCTAAGTGCAATTGATACCGCTGAGGTTTGATCACAGAATTCCTTCGCCAATTTACGGGCGGCATCCATTAGCTCGTCATCTGCATGCAGAGATTTTACCAGCCCGCCTTCTTTTGCCTCCGCTGCGGAGAATACGCGCCCCGAATAGACCCACTCGGTTGCCTGAGAGATACCAACAAGGCGCGGTAAAAACCAACTGCTGCAGGCTTCAGGTACAATTCCGCGCTTTGAAAACACAAAACCAATTTTCGCATTATCAGAAGCCAACCTTACATCCATTGGCAGGGTCATCGTGATCCCGATACCAACCGCAGCCCCATTAATTGCGCCGATAATGGGTTTTTTCGACCGAAACATTCTAAGTGTGACCTGCCCTCCGCCGTCGCGGTGCACTGTGTCAGCTTTGGCCAAGCCTCGCGCTTCGTAATTGAATGTATTCTTGCCCTCACCCAAATCAGCGCCCGCACAAAAAGCACGTCCAGCACCTGTTACAATAATTGCCCGAATATTGTCATCCTCATCTGCGCGATCAAAAGCATCGATCAATTCATCACGCATGATATGCGTGAAAGCGTTCATTCTATCAGGCCTGTTCAGCGTAATAGTCAGAATTTGATCTTCAACATCATAGAGAATTTGTTCGTAGGTCATTTTTGTTTTCCTTGTTATTGCCTGATAAAAGTCTGCCTTTTTACCACTGAAATAGCAATAACAACAAAAATGGCGGCACATCTGCCGCCATTTCCCCATTTAATAACCCACAAACCGCGTTTTAAGACAGCTTGCGCTTGCGCCATCCTAAGAACCCGAGCAAAGCGACACCAGCTGCATATAAAGGCAAAGCTGCTGGTAGTGGAACCGCGCTAACCGTAACAACCCGGATCCAGTCACCCGGCTCTGTCACTTTCATGCTTAATGTCAGTACATTGCCGATAAAGGAATATTCATCATTATTGGCAAACACACCGTCATTGTAATCACCCTCAAGGCCCCGGTTTGCAAATGCAGACGGATATGTTGTGCCTGCGGCGCCCAGTTCCGCAGATGAAGCTGCTTCGTCAGTGCCTCCAATATCAGCCATAATACCCAATATAGCACCACTAAAGGTCCATTCGACATTGAAATGCGTAATGAGAGTATTCCCTTGGCTGTTCAAGAATATCATATGGCTGTCTACTCTGGTGCCCGCAGCAATAGTGCCTTGATCCGTATCAAAAGCCTGCGAGGTCACCACTCCCTGCGCTTCATCAAATCCCTGCTGCGCTGTATTAATTGCCGCGTCATCACTTACATCAGCCGGCGCGGCGACAATACTGGCAAGTCCGGTCGCCGAACTTGTGCCTCCGGAGGCACTTATGATCGCAGCTTGAACGGAGCCAACTAAAAAGCCCGAAAATACTAACGCCACTAATCCTCTGTTGATAATATTTCTCATGGTAATTACCTTTCGTCAGAATTGCGATTGACAGAGGCAACCCCCATGCATCCATCGCGCCCACTAAAAACAACTCGGCACCAAAAGATACTTTTATACTTACCACACACTACTTTTCATTTTTCTTATATAAATAGTTCCCTTTAATGAAGCTCGTGTCAAACCCTGACCCCACCAAAATTCACTGTTTTGTGATAAATGCAAGTAATTGACAGCTTTACATGGAATACTCTGAGACATTCTATTACCTATGAGAAAAATAACATCTCTGCACATACAATTTTTGCAAATTCACTGGCCGAAGAATAGTATGACAAAAGAATCATTGTGAAACAGAGGTAGTAAACTCAACAAAAATAGGGCGCTGTAACGATAGAAAGCAATTTAATGAACAAGCCGATTTCGATCATAACTGGCTACCATGCCCATATTTATTACACTACTGAAACCAAAGAAGTGGCTCAAAGATTACGCGAACAGATAGGTCAGAAATTTGCCGTCAAATTGGGACGCTGGCATGATAATTTTGTCGGACCTCATAAAGCTTCAATGTATTTAGTCGCCTTCAAAGCCCCGGAATTCAACAAGATCGTCCCCTGGCTTATGATCAATCGCACTGGTCTGGATATTCTCGTTCACCCGGAAACCGGGAACGACCTTGAGGACCACACAGAAAATGCATTATGGCTCGGAACCAAGCTGGATTTAAAATTGGATGCACTCTAAGGTGAAACACCCTTGCCCCTAGAGCTATATTGTCGATGAGTTACGTGCACGAATGAACAGGAAATTAACCTTATCACTCCTCGTTGCCACAACAGTTTTCCTGGCATGCGTCACGCCAAATAGTCATGCCATTGAACAAACGCAGCGAAATACTGCAGTATTTGCGATGCCTGTCGTACATGAAAGGTTGCAAACAGCGGTTGCGGCGATCAAAAACAATCAATTTGCGTCCGCACACAAAGCTTTGGAATCTATTACGACTGATTTTCCGTGGTTCTTTCAGGCTTATTATTTACGAGCGTCAATCTACGCTATTTCAAACGAAAAAGACGCTGCTTTTAACGCATTGGGAAAAGCAATTGAGGCAGGGTTAAATAATAGCACTCTTCTGCAAAAAGACAAAAACCTCAACAATCTGCGCGATGACCCCCGCTTCGGCAAACTAATGGAAAAAGCTATAGCCGCTCAGGCTGCGCCACATATCCGTGACGACGCGACAGTACCTGACCCTGTTCCAATTGACCAATCTTTAGCTTCAATTTCGGCCACCAATAGCATCTGGGACCCAAAGCTACAAACCATCAGAGTGCTTTTTCGCTTTAATCACCGGAAAGCTGCTACCCAAATTGTCCAAAAATCTGAAGATGCCGCGTCGAAAATGCTCAACACATTGTTTCAACGGGGCCTTGCAGCCGGAAATATGGGTGATATCTATGACAACCGGGATAGAGGGCATTCCAAGCTTCAAATAAATTCCTATCCCCAACTGGCTTTTTCACACTACACAAGAGAAGCCGTCAATAATGCCATTGATTATGGCTTAAACACCAAAATTCTCTTTAATGCACCGACTTTTGGAAACTCCTCCACAGCGGTTTCATCTGGCCCTTTCTGGCGCAGTCTAGCCCGGCTGGCCTATACAATTCCAAATGGCCCAAAGCATTTGACCTTTCAATACTTCAACAATCACATATATATTTATCCAGCTGTAAACGACTATAAAGACAAACAAGATCACTTTCCAACCAACACCCCCTACATGGTAATCACTGAAGGAAAGTCGGGCTCAGATAAACCGTTTTTACACGCTGTCGCTACAATATTTGCAGCCCTTAGACCTGCGGAAAAAGACAAGCTCATAAAGTCGCGCAAGTTATCCGCTGCGGTTCAGTATATATTGCGCAGGAGCCAAACATCTGTTGTTGACGATGGCGATTACCTAACATCGAAAGCGCACCCGGTAGTCTTTCGCAGTTCCGAAATCTCTTTTCGTAAAATGATAGAAATCGCAAATGACTTAAAAGCTGATGATTTTCCAGCACCCGTTCTTCTCAGAGTCGTAAAAGAATCTCAACCTGTTGGTGGTGTAGATGACTTCACTCAAATGCTCCCGGAACAATTGTTCGATACACCGGTAACGATTGCACGCGTTATCAGAAATACCTCGTTCCAGAAAAACATGACAGTAAGAGTGGCATCTGCCACCAACATAGAGGAAAGTCAGGTTTCTTATAAATGGGTCGTCTTGCAAGGGAATCCCCGCAAAGTCAAAATCACCCCCAAAACACCCCGCGCAGATACTATTGATCTAACAATAGACTGGCACGCGCCTTTTCAGAATGCTAATCGTCCCGAGTTTAAGAGTAATCGTGTTGAAATCGGCGTATTTGCGACCAATGGAAAAGATTACTCAGCCCCCTCTTTCGTTACTTTTCTTTATCCAACACATCAACTACGCACCTATGATGAAGAAGGAAGACTAGTTAGCATTGACCATCGACATCAAGAAAATGCCTATATAGATCCGCAGATTTTTACACGCAGAAACTGGAAAGACACCTATCACTATAATGAAGATGGACGGCTTACTGGGTGGACCCGCCAGCGAAGGAACAAGAGCACAGACTACACACGACATGGCGCGCGGGTTCTGGAAAAAGACAGCAATGGCAGGGCGGTGACAGCCGAACAGGTCACCTATGTATATAAGCGCGCTTCAAACGGAGTGGCACATGCCAGCGAAGAGCTTACTGGCAAGATCCTAAACTACCAATATCTGGGTGCGAGTGACACCCTGGGTATCCTTGTTCGAAACTAATCTAGTTATTATCCCTGGATTGATACGCCATATTGCAATGTTTCAAGCAATATGGTTTCCCCGGAACTGATTCATCACTACAAAAATGAAAATCAGGCTCACCGGGGTGTCCGATTGGCCATTGACAGGCTCGGTGTGCAGGTACAACTTTTTTCTTCGCTTTTGGTGCGGCTGTTGTACTTGACTTGGCGGAGAGGCCGAGCCGATTGGCTTTACCGATAACGGCATTGCGCGTAACTCCGCCCAATTCTTCAGCGATTTCCGCAGCGGTCTTTCCAGACCCCCATAGGCTTTTCAGTTTTTCAATTCGCTCTTCAGTCCAACTCATCGTCAGCCTCTCATGCCTAAACTCAAAATCACTCAGATAAAGCTCACGCCTCTAAAATAATGCGGACAATGGTATAACTATCCAAAACTAAAGAGTCCATAGATAATCAAAATCCTCTGCAATCACATACCGCGATCAGCCCTTTGATTTCTTTATCCGTACAGCAACAGATAACAAGTAAATCAGGAATGCCATCGCCACAAAGAACTCCTGCGCTTCACTTACATTCAGATTAAAGGGATAGGGGATATTATGCGCCCCAAAAATTCTATCAGGAATCTTCATTAAACCGACAATCAGGCATACCGGCATCATAACCCAAGTTGGCCAAAATAGATCCTGCCAGCTTCCCGCATCAAAAAAAATGCCTTTGTGACGCCGCCACAACGGCAACACCACCCCCCCGATTAGCAGACAGCTCGACCAACAAACGTGGCTTCTGATCTAGCCAGGAAGACATATTATGAAAATTGGTTTCCCCCTGATCATTAAGCTTCTTCATACTTTCAGGGGTTTCCCAGCCAAACCAGTGCTGACCCCAACTGGCTTCTTCGCCAGCAAAATACAGACATGCCAAACCCAACAGCATATACCAATACCACATCCAGTTTTCCGGAAGGTGCCTTCTATTACTCGCAATATAACCTGCCAGTAATATTGCCGGTATCAAGATAACGACGGTCAGGTTTTCGATAATTCCGGTTTCCCCGTTTAAATGATTGGCCGCAAATTCAGGAAACAACCAACGGACCCCCAGCACCGCGACCAAGAAAAATGGCGGCACCCCTAACCAAAGCAGTTTTGGTAGATCATATGTGGCTTCAACGGATAATTTCGACTGCACCATTAATAACTGATCCTGACATAAGAGTAATTTTAAATAATTTCCAGCGTCGGTTGACAAGCTGCAAACTATCACAACACTGAACAGCATAGTTAATCTAATTACGAAACCTAAACAATAAACATGGGTAAAAAAAGGGTTCAGATATGGGAAGAGTCTCAGGAAAAATCGCGTTGGTAACTGGTGCAGGAAGTGGCCTTGGGCGGGCAACAGCCATCATGCTTCAAAAAGAGGGCGCAAAAGTAGTCGTTACTGACATTAACATTGAAAGTGCGCGTGAAACAGCGGATCTCATTGGTCAGGATGTTCTTGCGCTGGAGCAGGATGTGACATCTGAAGATCGCTGGAAAGAGGTTCTGGAAGAAACCAAAAATCACTTCGGTGGCCTGAATATTCTGGTAAATAATGCTGGTATTGGCGGGGGCAGCGACGTTGAAAACACAGACTTTGAAACCTGGAAGAAAGTGCATTCCGTAGATCTGGATGCCGTATTTCTTGGCTGTAAGTATGCGATTTCGTATATGGAAGACACTGATGGAGCCGGATCCATTATCAACATTTCATCTATCGCAGGTATTATCGCTGGCCATAATCTGGCCGCCTATAATTCTGCAAAAGCTGCTGTGCGTCACCTCAGTAAATCCGTAGCGTTACATTGCGCGCGAAAGAAAAATGGCATTCGGTGTAATTCAGTTCATCCGACATTTGTCCGGACCCCAATTTTGGATGCAATGTTTGCCAGATTTGGCACCGACAAAGGGCAAGAAAAACTGGCACGGCAAGTTCCGCTGGGACATATTGGGGAACCCGATGACATTGCCTACGGCATCTTATATCTGGCATCAGACGAGTCCCGTTTTATGACCGGTGCAGAGCTGGTTCTGGACGGCGGCATCAGCGCCATGTAAATAGAAATTGTGGCGTACCCGTATTTCAGGATTAGTTCAGAATGTCCGTAAAAAAAATATTGCTGATTATGCATCAAGCCAGCTCCGACCCGGGTAGGGTGGGCGAAATGCTGCGAACCTTAGGCTTTGAGCTGGATATGCGGATCCCTGCAATCGGCGATCCACTCCCTTCCGATCTTTCCAAGCATCATGGTGTCGTCATTTTTGGCGGCCCCATGAGTGCAAACGATGACCATGAGCACTTTATTCTGGAAGAAACCAAATTCACAGAAAAACTACTTCAAAGTAACACTCCTTATCTCGGGATTTGCCTAGGAGCGCAGATAATGGCGCGTGTTTTAGGTGCCAACGTGAAACTTCACCCCGAAGGTCTGATGGAAATCGGTTATTACAAAGTCGAACCCACAGAAAAAGGGAGCGACTACTTTGATAAGCACCTGAATGTATACCAGTGGCATAAGGAGGGGTTTGAATTACCTGATCAATGTGAATTACTGGCGACCGGTGAATATTTTACAAATCAGGCATTTCGATTTGGAAAAAATGCCTATGGTATTCAATTTCATCCCGAAGTAACTGAAGCGATGAACAGACGCTGGCTGTCAAAAGCTTCGCACATGCTGGAAGAACCTGGCGCGAAGTCCGCTGAAGAACAGCTAAAAGACCGCGCCAGACATGACAGGGAATTAAACGACTGGGCATGGCGTTTTCTATCTCACTGGACTAGTTTGCCAGAGAAAAGCCACGCTTAATCAGACAACTCTTGCGTCTCTTAATGCTGTGATCTCGTCTGCAGAAAAACCGAGGTCCAGCAGGATTTCCTCAGTATGCTCTCCGAGCAGAGGAGCCCTGCTTTTTATAGACACTTCTGTCTTGGACATCTTAACAGGAAAATTAGCTATTCGCGCAGGCTTGCTAAGACCGGGATATTCAACTTCCTGAAGCAACTCCATCGCTTTCAGATGCGGATCATCCAAAACCTCCTGAGGTGACAGAACAGGTCCGCATGGCAGACGAACGGCTTCCATTTCTTTAATAGCCTCTTGCGTTGTACGCTCAAGACACCACTTGGCCATCCTTTCAGAGATTAAATGGCCATTGTCTCCGCGATCCTGATCTGTATCAAATCGGGAATCGCTCAGCCAATGATCCTCTCCAATCAATTGACACCATCTTTTGAAAAGTGGGCGACCTATGCTCTGCACAAGCACCCAACCGTCTTTCGTCTTGTACGTATCAGACGGTCCACCATTATAACCTCTGTTTCCAATTCCAGTTCTGTTCAGCCCAAGCATATCCTGCTCAATTAATGCTGCAACTGATACGAGGACGGAAGAGCCAAACAGCGAGCCTGTAACCTGCTGACCTTCACCTGTCGCCCGATGATGCATTATTGCTGAAAGTGTACCAATGCAGCCAACCATAGCTGTCGTAAAATCAACCCAGGGACTGCTTAGCTTCCTTGGGCCGGTTTGCGGATCACCAGACATGTACATGGCACCAGACATAGCCTGACCAATCCCATCAAATCCCACTCTGTTTTTGTAGGGACCCGTGTCTCCAAATGCGGATTGGTGCGTTAGAATAATATCCTCTTTAATTTTGCAAAGGCTTGCATAATCAAGCCCCATGGCCTCTAACGTTTCGATGGGTAAATTTGCAACCACCACATCGGAGGATTTCACCAATCTGCGCAGGACCTCCCGCGCTTCAGGTTTCATGGGATTGAGGGTGAGACCTTTTTTACTATTGCCCATCTGCAAAAGCATGCCACCTTCGCCAGTATCCGTTACCGGAGTAGTGAAACGGTCTTCACTCCCATCAAGTTTTTCGATGCGAATAACTTCTGCACCCAGGTTTGCTAAAATAGTTGTACAATATGGCCCTGCTATATATCGGCCAAAATCCAGCACTCTGACACCTTCGAGGATCCCTGGCATTTTTTCACTCCTGATTTTATTTTTGTTTTTTCAGGCTTAGTCCTTAAGCGCAAGGGTGCCGTTAATCCTCGAAAAATTCAAGCTCTAAACTTCACACACACCCCCCCCGCAAGCACTTTATCACAGCAGGGGATAATTAAAGAAGTCCAGTACTGAAAAACTATATCAGCTCAACGCCTTCGGCCAATGGCCCTTTCTCACCGCTTTTCACATTCAAGCGGACACGTTGTGCAGTTTCAAGTATACCGAGGCCGGATTTTTCCAATGCTTTCATATGCACGAACACGTCCCGACTTGCATCATCAGGCGTAACAAACCCAAACCCTTTTTCGATATTAAAAAACTTAACAGTACCTTCTATGAGCTCTGTATCACCTTCACGTGGATCCAGAACAGGAGCTGGACCTAGATCATGAATTTTATGAACTTGCTGTCCTCGCACTCCGGCAGTTAAGTCGCATGTAATAGGTGCACCTTCGGGTAGTCCCTGCAAGCCAATCGTCTGCAGTACAGAAATATGCACAAACGCATCTCCTGTACCGTCAAGCGGTTCCACAAACCCAAATCCCTTTGCTGTGTTAAACCACTTCACACGACACTCAATGTTATTACGCGTTTCGATCTCAGTTCGTACTGTACTAGTTTCTTGCATTACACCTGGTCCTCAACCACCAATCGGCACTCATCCACACAGGACAATTTTTTCACTTGGCGTTACAATTTTCCAGAATAAAATCAAAAAATATTTAATTTAGTTGCACAAAACAAAACTGTAAATTGTTTTACCCCAATATATGGGGGATAGACGAAGCATCGCCGCAAGTACAGGTTTTATTTTCACAATATACTTATATTCCAAAAATCGGAATTGACTTCTTTCTGTTAAAATTGGGCTAAAGCCGATAAAAAATAGAATCATATACCTTCCTTCATCGTATCTGATTCGGATTTTTTATGGACTAAAACTTTTAGCCTAGTTACATTACACAACAGCTGATTGATTTTCCAGTGCAAACCCTTAAAAAGTTATTAACAGTAACAAATCGTAATATTATTGTCACATTTTATGAGTGCCTCTGACCGGATACCCATTTTCTCTTACGAATTTCAGGCCTCTTAGTATTCCTTCCAGGTCAGGACGTGCAAATGGAGCATTGGAAATATCCAGTATCTGAATAGTACCATCAGGCCGCACAACGAAAAGCCCCGGCTCTGGAAATGGCTGATCTGTCTCTTGTGGTGATCGTGGCTCTGAAACATACAGGCCGAGTTTGACCATCTGCTCTATACTCAATCCATATGCCACTGGAATTGAAAGTTGGCCCTTTTCAATTTGTTGCCTCGCCTTTTCAATTCCGTCGCCTGATACAGCGATTATATCAGTTTCCGCAAGCTCAAATTCACCCTTCAACTTTTCCAATTGGTCAAGATATTTTGCACATAGTGGACAATGAAGCCACGGTAAACCACAACCAGTTTCCATCTATCCGGTGCAGAAGAAGCACCGAGAATTGTGTTTCCGCCACCAACAAGGGGAACTTCTATTTCAGGAAATTTGGAGCCTGCCTCCAGTTTAAACTCTACCATTTTTTCACTTCACCTTAATTTTGAACAAACGTTCCAAATACATATTGATCACCCCTTAAAATGCAAGTCTTCCATATGACGAAATGTCAAAAAATCTTGTTTGAATAAGTTGCGTTTCCAAACTCCTCCCGTAGAATGCAGCAAAATCAGAATTTCCATGGAATAAAATTAATGCCTTTCAATAGCTTAAGTGACTTCAAAGCCATCGTATTAAACCTTCCCTCCGCCAGCCTGCAAATCGGAATGTTGCTGAGAAGAGAAACGCCACACTTACCAAACCCGCGGGTTCTCTCGGGAGGTTGGAGGAGGTTGCAATTTGGGCTGCTGAATGGCAGGGGAAAAATCCACCCACGATTGACGCGCCCCAAGTCGCCATATTTGCAGGCAACCATGGTGTGTGTGCACAAGGGATTTCTGCATTTCCCGCTGAAGTTACGGCCCAAATGGTCATTAATTTTGAAAACGGTGGCGCTGCTATTAATCAACTTGCTAAAGCATTCGGTGCTAAATTTTCTGTACATTCACTTCAACTGGATCAACCCACTCAAGACTTCACGAAGAATGCAGCAATGAGTGAGACTGAATGCCTGCAAGCCATTCAAGCTGGCTGGCAAGCTGTTGACGCAAGCAGTGATTTCTTGGTTGTGGGTGAAATGGGTATTGGCAACACAACCGTTGCCGCGGCCATATGCACTGCTGTGTTTGGCGGCAATGGCGAAGAGTGGGCAGGACCGGGTACTGGTGTTGATGCCGCAGGTGTTAGCCGAAAGGCAGATGTAATTAACCGGGCAATCGGTCACCATTTGGAACATTTAAGTGAACCGCTTGAAATCCTGCGCAGGCTTGGTGGCCGCGAATTGGCGGCAATGGTTGGTGCGATTGCCTCCGCTCGCAACAAAAACATTCCTTTGGTTCTTGATGGCTTTGTTGTTTGTGCCGCCGCTGCGATCCTGCACGCCATTGCCGACGAGTCACTGGATCATTGTATTGCTGGTCACTGTTCTGCTGAGCCAGGACACACAAACCTCCTGAAAAAACTTAAAAAACAGCCCCTTTTACAACTGGGCATGCGCCTTGGTGAAGGATCCGGAGCTGCGCTGGCGCTTGGCATCATAAAAGGAGCAATTGCCACTCATAGCGGTATGGCGAGCTTTGCCGAAGCAGGTGTCGCTGAACAGGAAGATTAAAAAACTCAGTAAGCGGCTGTCGAGTTGATGAAATCAATTTTCCAACTGAGAGCGCCTTCGTGACGATAAAGCGTAATTCGACTAAGCGACAAGGGAGTGATGTCAAGCAACTGTGACTGCGCGGGCTCGAGTTGAAGGGCCTGCGCAAGAATTGCCCTAATCGTTCCGGCGTGAACAATAAATACCACATCGTCGTTGGTATTCTCACGCACAACAAGATTGAAAAATTCGCCTACACGCTGACACACTTCAGCGAAACTCTCACCCGCAGGAGGGGCGTTTTCAACAGGGTTCTCCCAAAACTTTGCGTAAGCTTTCGCATTTTCCAGCCTCGCCTGCTCATATGACAGCCCTTCCAATGGCCAAAACTCTGCTCTCTCAGCTCTTTGGATACACGCGTCAAGACAACTTCTGAGCCAATTTTCTTAAGCTGATCAAGTGTCTCTCGGCATCTCGTTAGATCACTTGTATACGCATTAAACGATTGGGGGAGCTGCCGATAAAGCCAGTGAAATGCAGTCATGTCGGCCAACTCAGCTGATAAATCCTGCTGACCATAAATATAGTTCACTGCAACAGGCGCATGTCGGACTAACCAAAACCTGATTTCTTCGGTTTTGGATATAGAGGGAACTTCTTGAAAATCAGACTTTTTTGGCATCCGCTATAGATGCAATCTTTGCATCAGCGCTGAACTGGTTGTTATAGAGTTCCGCGTAGATACCATTTTTGGCATAGAGTTCTGTATGCGTTCCTTTCTCTGCAACCTCCCCCTTTACCACAACATAAATGATATCAGCATCCAAAATTGTCGATAATCGATGGGCGATAACAACGGACGTGCGCTCCTTCATCAGTTGGTTCAAAGCAAGTTGAACCTTCCGTTCAGCTTCCGCATCAAGGGCTGAAGTTGCCTCATCCAACAACAGAATGGGCGCATCTTTCAGCATGGCTCTCGCAATCGCAATACGTTGCTTTTGTCCACCTGAAAGTCGAACGCCATCTGATCCCACGCGGGTCTCATACTTCGGGCAAACTTACAATGAAATCGTGAATGGCAGCAGCCTTTGCTGCAGATTGGATCTCTTCATCAGTGGCACCATCACGTCCATAACCGATATTTGCTCTTATCGTATCGTCAAAGAGAAAAATATCCTGACTTACAAGTGCAAACTTTTCTCGCAATGATTTAAGGGTAACATCCTTCACATTTTGTCCATCTACAAGGATTTCGCCCTGACTCACGTCATAAAAACGAGGCATCAGGTTCAATATCGTTGACTTACCACCGCCCGATGGCCCGACCAAAGCAACCCGCTTTCCTGCGGGTATGGACAATGAAATGTTATTCAGAACCGGCTCTTCCGCACCATAGCCAAATCCAACTGACTTAAATTCAACCTCCCCTTTATGCAGCTCTAGTGGTGTCGCCCCCGGCTTTTCTACAACCTCATCTACAAGATCCAGCAAGTCGAAAATTCGCTGTGCAGCTGCCAACGAATTCTGGATCTGAGGAGCAATTTTGGCGATGCTTTTAATAGGTTGGTAAGCAAGCATTACGGCCGTGATAAACGCGAAAAAGGTACCTGGCGTCGTCTCTCCGGCCGTTACCCTACTAGCGCCATAATAAATCACGAAAGCGATCATCACGCCCGAGATGGTTTCCACAATTGGATTGCTTGTTGCCTGAATTCGCATTGCTTTAAACTGATAGCGAAATCGGTGTTCTATCTCCTTATCACCCTTTAAGCGCATCTGCTCTTCATGACTATAGGCCTTAATCACTCGGATTCCCTGAAATGCTTCCTCAAGAAATGTACTAAATGTTCCTGTCTGCTCAAGCACACGGCGCGAAGCTTTGCGGGCGAGTTTTCCCACTTGCCGAATGGCAATTGCTCCTGGAGGTAAGGCTACGAAAATAATAAGAGCCATCTTCCAATCATAATAAAACAAAGAGCCAATCAGAAAAATTGCGGTAAGACTGTCTTTGGTAAAAACTACCAATGCTTGCGTCGACCCCAATCGCAGCAAATTTGTATCATAGACAAAGCGCGAGATCAGTTGACCTGTCGAATTTTCATGGAACCAGGCCAGATCGGCGAAAATCAGTTTTCGAAACAAGTCACGCTGAATATCCGCAACCACCCGATTACCAACCCATTGCATAAAATAGGCCTGACCAAATGTAGAAAAACCTCTCAGCGTAAATATAAAAACAACCGCAATTGTCGTGAAAAGAACAATTTCCGGATTTTTTTCAAAAAACACTTCGTCTACAATTGGCTTCATAAGAAACGCCGTTGCCGAAGTTGTGATCGCGCCAATGATCATAAACACTATCGCGGCAATTAGCCTGAACTTGTAGTGAAGCACATACTCCTTAAGCAACCTTCCATAAAGAACAGAAGATTTTTCTCTATGCTTTTGAGAAGTTTTTGGTAGTTCAGGTACTTTATTACTCAAGTAAAATCTCCTGAGCGACAGGATGGCCGCAAGCTTTGCTCAACACATTTACCATTTTAGCACGATGTGTTCACACGGCTTTCAGATATCCTCTATCAAATGAAAAGGCAATGGTGTGCTTTGGCAACAGTTTCGCTTGGATTTCATTGACATGCCCTAAAAAACACGAGACAAAGCTTCCATGCTCAGACTGTTCACTCAGGAAAAAATCCCTGTCAAATTGCCAAGCGGAACGCGAGTTACTGCGATTGGCGATATTCACGGACAGCTCACGCGGCTCACGCGCCTTATGGAAAAAGTTGACAAGCTTAGGCAGGAACAGCCCGTAAAAAGTGATTACGTGATATTTATGGGCGACTTTGTAGACCGGGGTCCAAAGTCAGCAGAAATAATCGACTATCTTGTCCAAAGAAGAAAAAAAGCTAAAAAGCAGGGAAAGCACAAGGAAATTTTCCTGCAGGGAAATCATGAAGAATTATTACTCGACAGTTTAAATGAGAACGACAAACGTCAGGATCTATGGTGGCGCAATGGTGGGCAGCAGACGGTAAACAGTTACCTGAAATTTCAAAACATCGAACTTACCGATGACGTGGACATGCTTCATCGCATCACACTTCTGCGCCAGCATTTTCCCGAGAAGCACTTAAAGTTTCTCAGCAAACTAAAAGACCTGTATCAGGTAGGCCCCCTTGTCTTTGTCCATGCTGGTCTTCGCATGGAGCATCCGTTAAATAAACAGGTTAGTAGTGATCTTAGATGGATCCGAGATCCGTTTCTAAACTGGAAAGGTCAGAAAAAGGATTTCATGGTTGTGCATGGCCACAGCATTACAAAAGGGTTCAAACCCGAAATCCTAAAGCACCGCATTGGAATAGACACAGGAAGTTACAAAACGAAAGGACGAATTACCGCAGCCATATTCCAAAAAAACACCGTCAAATTTTTAGCAAGCGGCACGAAAAAAGACTTCAAGCAGAATAAATTTTCAGATTAGCACTCCGAATGATGCCTTTCATAAGCCCGCACCCGGACAAGTAAAACCAACGAAAGAAGCAATCCACAGGCGGAACATACGGCCATCAGGTAAAAACTGTAGGCAGGCTGCATCTCGAAAAGAAAACCCGCCAGCATGGTCAACAATCCAAAAAACACCCCCATTGCGAGACTATCATATAGCCCCTGCGCAGACGCTGATATCGATGGAGGAATTCTTTTGCTCATATAGGCAATCAACGCCATATATAATAGTGCGAATGTGAGAGCATGGAGTATTTGCGCAAAAACCAGAAAGTAAATTTCACTTTGAGTTGCCAATAACACCCATCGAATGATCCCGCCAATTGCCGCAACACTGATCATTGGCATAGCACCAAAACGCTTGATCAACCTGCCTGAAATACTGAACATACCGATTTCTGCGATAACCGCGATTATCCAAAGTATCGTAATCGTAAAATTACTGTAGCCGAGGCTTTTCCAGTATATTGCGCTAAACCCATATAGCGCCGCATGCGTTGACAAAAGCAGCGCCACCGTTACCAGAAACAAGGGAAAATTTGGCAAAGAAAGCGGGCGGAATAAAGGAACTCTTTCAGGGTCAGGGGGCGTATAAACTTTGGGAACAGTAATAGAGGCTCCGATCAGCAAAACTGATGTGAACAATAATGTCCAGTATATCGCGTCCAGCCCATAAAAATCCGCAAGCGCCCCCACGATTAAAGAAGAAAAAATAAAACTGACAGACCCCCACCGCCGAACCTTGCCGAACTCTATCCCAAGAATCTGACCCAAGCGCATGCTCAGTCCATCCGAGAGCGGCACTCCGGTAGAAAGCGCAGCCCCCGCAAGCCCCCAAATTGCAGCGTACAAAATCCAGCTATCTGTCAACTGCAATGCCAAAACACCAGCCAGTACCATCACAGACAATACAATCATTACCCGGCGGCGATCACCGACACTATCAGCTATAGAAGAGGAAATCGGGACCACCAGCAGCTTTAACCAATAGGCGGCCCCAAGGACAATTCCCACATATTCAAGTGTAATCTGTTCTTCCAACCATCTCGGCCATAGTGGAATGGCGATCCCGTAAACCGCAAAAAAAGCCGAATAATAACCCGTCAGCCGCCTTGCAGCCTGATTTTTTGAATAGGAAACTTCACTCATACGTATCTCGGTGGCAGGGCGATTAAACGATTTGTTTTTGTGTGGACCAAATCCAGTATGGAAGATTATAGGCTCAATCCGATACTTTGAACCATAGAGCAAATAAAAATAGATCCAGCAATTCCAACAAAACCCAAGTCTTCACCAGCCAGATCCTTACTGAATTTAATTGCATCGACATATATATTTCACAGGTCTAAACGCATTAAACAACTTATTTCCAGCTATCCTTCCGAGAATAAATAACTTCTCTTGTTAACCCATAAGAGCAACAGTGCGTTTAATTTTCTAACTTATATATCGAAATTTGAGCGAAAAATTTTTGTTCATGGTAGCATTTTGGATAAAGTTAGGCTGGGGACTAAACTTTCAAGGGGGATAAATCTTGAAAAACCAGAAAAAAATTCTAGTAACCGGTGGGGCTGGCTTCTTGGGATCACATTTGTGTAAACTGCTCGTTTCTGAAGGCCATGACGTTCTATGTGTTGACAATTTTTACACCGGAAACAAAAAAAACCTTGAGGAATTAAGAGATAACCCCTTGTTTGAAATTATTCGTCACGATGTAACATTTCCACTTTATGTTGAAGTAGACGAAATTTACAATTTAGCCTGCCCAGCATCTCCTGTTCACTATCAGCACGACCCGGTCCAAACGACAAAAACGAGTGTGCATGGTGCGATTAATATGTTGGGACTTGCTAAAAGACTGAACGCAAAAATATTACAAGCTTCAACCAGTGAAATTTATGGTGATCCTGAAGTACATCCACAAACGGAAGATTACCGTGGGCGCGTGAATATATTGGGCCCAAGAGCCTGTTATGATGAAGGGAAACGATGCGCGGAAACACTTTTCCATGACTATCACATTCAGCATAATCTAAGAATTAAAATTATGCGAATTTTCAATACTTATGGACCAACATGCATCCCAACGATGGCCGGGTGGTTTCCAATTTTATTATTCAGGCCTTAAACAACGAGGATATTTCTGTTTTTGGAAAAGGTGATCAAACTCGATCATTTTGCTTTGTAAGTGATCTTATTCGCGGAATGACCTCGTTGATGAACTCCGAAGACCAATTCATTGGTCCCGTAAATATCGGAAATCCACATGAAATTTCGATTTTTGAACTCGCAGAAACGATCATCGAACTAACCAATTCAAAATCAAAAATTATTCACAACCCACTGCCCGTAGACGACCCCGTCCGTAGGTGCCCTGATATTTCATTAGCGCAAGAAAAGCTAAATTGGACCCCAAAGATTAGCTTGAAAGAAGGTTTAGAAATCACTGTTTCCTATTTTGATAACCTACTAAAGAAAGCCGCCAACGGTGCCTTCAATTAAATCACATAAAATATCAATAATTATTCCAGCGTATAATTGCGAGGCGACTATTCGCAATACATTGGATTCCGTTTTCTCCCAAACCTACTCTCCCTACGAAGTAATTTTGGTGGATGATCATAGTCCAGTTTCAGTTGCCTCTATTTTGAATGACGACTATCCCTCGGTAAAAATTATCAGACACTCGAATAATCTGGGAGTGCAGAACGCGCGAAACACTGGCTTCGAGCAAGCTGTCGGCGACTATATTCTGTTTTTGGATGCCGATGATGTTTTATATAAAAACTTTCTTCAGTCAGCAGCCCAAACACTAACAACTCATCCACAAATAGCTGCCTATTTTGGAAATTTTGTAACTATTAAATCTGTAGATGATCACAATGCGATACCCAATGAAAGCACCCAAAAACCAAATCTGAAGCTGCTAGACCAACAAGGTGGATTTTCTTTTTATTTAGCAAATACAGGCGCTTTTCTACCCTCCTTTACAGTGTTTAGAAAGACTGCTTTGGATGAAGTCACCATTAATGGTGAATTATTTCCAAAAAATGTTTGGGGAAATGAAGATTTCCACCTTTTTCTTCGCATTCTATCCAAATTTGAAACGGCATATGAGCTAAACGAAATGGGTTTATATTTACTGCAGCCCACCAGTATCTCTCAAAATCAACTAAAAGTATGGAATTCTCGAGTAATCGCAATCAATTCACTCATCGAAATTTTTAGAGATGGACCTTGGAACCATGAGCACCTCAACTTACTCAAAAAGCTATATAGTGCGTCACTAAGAGTTTACGCCCGAATACTGGCTGCCGAAGGACAAAAACAGAAGGCTCTAAAACTACTGACGAAACGTATCCTCGTTAAGCCAGAAATAAAAACACTTGCATTGATAGCACTGATCTTACTCAACCGTAACACCAGAAGAGCCACAGAAACCTGATTAAAATCCGACGACTGGATCGCTTTTTTACAGTTCGCCCTGCGTATAAGCTCTCCAGCGATTATATTCTTTTTTGACAGTTATTTTATTTGCGAGCTTATCAATCATAGCTACAATTCTATTCATTGTAACGCTTGCAATTTTTCTACCAAATATCTTCTCAAGAAATTTTTTTGTTTTTACATATTTATAAAGACGGTGGTCCTTAACGAAAGTTCGACCAGCCTTCAGATTGCCGGTACCTGGGGTCAAATCATACTTGCTAATCATTCTTGCCACACTTTCGTTCAACCAGCTTTCTGACCATCGCAAATTGAAATAACGAATATCATCATTACTTACATTTTTCGGAGGTAGGTATGACACCTTGGACTTTGGCTCAAAAAATATTTTCTTATTCCGACGCATTGCCTGAATGCACAAATCCCACTCTTCATACATGCACCGTATCTGTTCATCCAACCCGCCAATTTCCTTAAGAAAATCCACTTCAGCCAGAACAGTGTGAAATTCAACCAGAGTAGTTTTTTGTCTTTCAAACTCGACTGGGTTTGTTTGACTATCATGATGCGTATAGTAGGGTAACTGGTGGCAAATACGTTGACCTTCCGGCGTTTCGATAAGCTTTCCCTCTCCCCCAGCGACGTGAATGTATCGCCATGGAGGAAAGCGCTCATAAATCAACGGAACGACTAAGGCAGCCCCTTCTTCTACGGCACAGTCAACTAGATTTTTCAACCAGCCATCTTGGACTATCACATCGTTGTCAATGAACACGACATACTTGGTTGTGACAGACTTTAAAGCCAAATTTCTAGCTTGTGTGGGAGTTAGATACTGATCTATTTCAATAAACTCGACATTCCGATTTTCAGAAACCTTTTTAAGTTCATCAAGAGTTAAATCTGGAAATCTAGAAGCAACAAAAAGTATCTTTACGTCACGTGGTGAATGCTCAAGCACAGAAGACAAAGATTTAACGCTTGTGGAAAAGATTTCCCTTATTGTCATGACAATCGTTACTGAGTCTTCCATATTAATCTCCTGGCACCAACGTAATTTAATGCGAAATGAGTACGCATCGTTGTTCAGCTAATTTTCTCAAAGTACGAAGATACGAAACAAACTTATTGGAACAACATGTAACTTAAAAATAAAATTTTTACTAAAACGAGAAGTATAAATTTAGCAGAATTTGAATTACCCGTAAAAATGAATTTAACTTCGGATATCAAATTTTCCTCCAAATCAGGGGGCTCCATCCAGTAGCGCACCCATCAATCCCACTGAAGTGACTAACATTAAAACAGAAAATTACTTAGGCATTAAGATATAGAGCGGTGTTCTATCAACTGATAACCTGATCGGAGTATATTTTTCTGCATCTCCATCTCGCTGACAGGGCAGAGCAGGCTCTGAGCAAATTAAAACGTCGCCAATGGCTGAAAACATTTCTACGGATTTCAATTTGGGAAGATAATTCAGCCCAAGTGCAACAGCATAACTTAATGCCGCAAGCCTCCCCCCGTGTTTCAAAAGAAGAACTTGAAAGTCTCGACTTTCTAAATTTGCTTTTGGAAAGACAGTGAAGGGGCCTCCATATTTGCGCGCACGTGAAACAACCACGCTTGCCGCCCGATATGTTTCCCCTCCGACTTGCACTGAAACATTCATTTTTGAAAAAGAATTTCTCGCCCTGATCGCCGCCAATAAATAGGCGACCGCGCCCCATTTGCGCTTTTGATCTATATCTAACGCGTGAACGGCCAGCGAGTCATACCCGCATCCCAGCATCAACAAAAATCGCTTATTCTGGGCCCAACCGGGCCAGATCTGTGTGGCCTCGCCTGCTACAATTGCATTTACGATTTTCGTGATATTTGTTCCGATTCCGATTTCATGTGCAAATACATTGGCTGTACCGAGTGGAATTATACCCAGTGGTACCTCGCTTCCCCTAAGGCCTTGTGCGACTTCCCCTAGTGTACCGTCTCCTCCAGCGGCAATCACGGCAAACACTGTGTCATCCTCACTCGCTTGAATCGCGAGTTCAGTCGCATGAGCAGGGCCACTTGTGTGATGCAACACGATGTCACAGCCGGCCTGTTCTAATCCCTCCAGTACCTTCTGAAACCTGCGCCCATGACGGCGACCAGCCATCGGATTATAGATTACATGTAGACGCTTGCCTGTTGTCACTGGACTGACTTCCTCTCGAAACAAAAATTTAACGTTGCAGACATTTACCTGACCAATCCGTTCGTAAAATTAGCAACAGGGTTTGATTGCTAATTCTTTTCACCTTGGTGAAAGTTCCATTACACGATGCGTAGGGTACACATATGAACGCGGTGTCGACCAAGTTAAAATACAAAACGATCTGGATATCGGACATTCATCTTGGGACACCTGGCTGCAAAGCCTCGCTACTTCTGGACTTTCTAAAACATACTGAATCCGAAAAATTGTATCTTGTGGGTGATATTATTGATGGCTGGGCATTGCAGCGTAACTGGTTTTGGCCTCAACAACATAACGATGTGATCCAAAAAATCTTACGTAAAGCCCGTAAAGGTACAGACGTTTATTTTATTCCCGGCAATCATGACGCCTTCGCAAGACACTATGTAGATCATAATTTTGGCGACATCACAGTTGCCAAAGACTGGGTCCATGAAACGATTGATGGCAGAAAATTTCTGGTTTTGCATGGAGACGAGTTCGACGTTGTTGTCAAATACGCGAAATGGCTCGCATTATTAGGGGATTGGGCATATGGCCTGTGCCTGAAGCTAAACGATTTTGTAAACCATATTCGCCAAAGCATGGGATACCCATATTGGTCTCTATCGGCATATCTGAAACTGAAAGTAAAAAACGCAGTTCAGTTTATTGCCGAGTTTGAAAATGCACTCGCAGGGGTCGCGAAAAAGAAAAACGTCGACGGTGTGATCTGCGGGCATATACATCATCCGGAAATTCGAGACATCAATGGCATCACCTATTGCAATGATGGCGACTGGGTAGAGAGCTGTTCAGCATTGGTTGAGCATTACGACGGCCACCTGGAAATCATCAAATGGGTAACCCCCTTCTCCAAATCCAGCTATTCAAAAGGGAAATATGAATGCGATACGTCATCGTCACTGACGCTTGGACGCCTCAAGTCAATGGTGTCGTTCAAACCCTAACCCAACTAAAAATTCAGTTGGAAAAGCTTGGCCATGACGTACACATGATTACGCCTGAGAGCTTTTTGACAATTCCCTGTCCTACATATCCAGAAATCAGGTTGTCACTATTCGCGGCCAAGCGTGTCAAAAAAATGATTGAGCAGGCACGTCCAAGCGCAATTCACATTGCGACTGAAGGCCCGTTAGGTATGTGTGCCCGCCGATATTGCCTTAAGAACAACATTCCCTTCACTACGGCCTTCCACACTCGTTTTGCAGAATATGTAAATGCGCGAACGCGGTTGCCGCTATCTGTTGGATACGCCTTCCTTAGATGGTTTCACAAACCTTCAAGCACGGTAATGGTTGCAACACAAAGTATGGAAGACCAGTTAAAAGAAAGGGGCTTCCACAATATTTCTCGGTGGACAAGGGGAATTGACGCATCCCTTTTTCATCCGCGCACCCATAAACTTCAAGGATTAGCCACTCCGATTTTCATGTATGTGGCCGAGTTGCCATTGAAAAAAATATTGAAGCGTTTTTGGAACTGGAACTGCCCGGCAGCAAGGTAGTTGTCGGTGATGGCCCGCAAAGAAACCAGCTACAGAGCAGATATAAAGAAGTAAATTTCGCTGGAATGAAGCATGGCCATGAACTTGCTGAATATTTTTCCGCGGCCGATGTTTTTGTATTCCCAAGCAAAACTGACACGTTTGGGCTTGTCTTGCTCGAAGCCCTAGCATCCGGCGTTCCCGTAGCCGCCTATCCTGTTACAGGACCGCTGGATGTAATTGGCGGCGCGGCGGTTGGTGTCCTCGATACAGATTTACAAAAAGCAGCTCTGCAAGCGCTCAACATATCATCAGAAGCCTGCCGGGAATTTGCTCTGCAATATACATGGGAAAATAGCGTGTCGCAGTTTTTGGGAAATTTGGCTGAATTCGACACAACTGATTATTTTCCTTAAGCGTCCGCTGAAACTTGTGCATTTTTTTTAAGCTTCTCTGCACTCCTGAGGTTAATAATAAAAACTCCAGCCAACGTAACTGCCCCCCCAACGATAAATCGCCAGGTCACAGGCTCATCAAAAAGAACCAATCCAAATCCCACTCCGAATAAAGGGGCAAGCAGGCCATAAGGCGTTAACACTGAAACCGGGTATTTTTGAAGCAGATAGTACCAACTGCCATGCGCAACTATTGTTGTCGCAACCACTGTAAAGAGAAGAGCCGCGACATGGCGTAAATTGAGCGTCAAAAGCTGCGATAAATGATCGTCCTCAAACGCATAGGAAAATACAAAGAGGATGGGGAAAGAAATCAAGGCAATCCATGCCTGCATCTGCATGGCCCCTATTCCAGTCGCCTGCCGCATCAGGATAACACCGGCCGCCATAAACAAAGCAGCCCCGGCAACGAGTGATGCACTTGTAAGATAATCAAACACAATTGGATCAAACCCCATCAACATTACCCCGACGAATGCCAGAATGAGCCCCAGAATTCTTTTCCAGCGAATGGTTTCTTTAAGAAAGATAATTGCCAGAATTAACGAGAAAGGAGCAACCAGCTGGATCGTAATCGCAACTGCCGCGACACCCCCGGCAACGTTCAAGCCATATAAAGAAATGTAAAATGCGCAACCCCTACAAGCAACGCGATTGACATTACATGCCTCATTCTGCCTTTTGGAAAGCGTAAATAAGGCATAAGAAAAAGGGCAACCAGGACAAACCGTAAACTGGTAAAAAGCAGCGGAGAGTAATGCTCCATAGCCACCTTTGCCGCGACAAACGAAAAGCCCCAAATGAGATTTACGAGCAGTGCAAGCCCAAGATGGGGTAACGTCATGGATGTTCCTTTTACAAAGAAATGGAACAGCTGTTCCAAATATAAGGCAAATAGATAGGTTGCCTTGAGGTTAAAGTCAAAATATGTTCCTGCATAGCAGACACGCGATAGCCGGGGCACAATGGAAATCGAACGCAAATTTCTGGTAAAAGAAAATAGCTGGAAATCTCAAATTATTGACCGCTTTGAAATCGAACAAATCTATCTGACCACACCGGATCACGTTCCTACAGTGCGATTGCGCTCCCAAAATGAACGCGCCTATATCACATTAAAATACCCCTCTTCCGATGATCAGGTGTTAGCTCGCGCAGAATTCGAATATGAAATTCCAGAATCCGACGTAAATGCTCAACTGTCTCAAGCTAAAGGTAACCCAATTCAGAAAACCAGATTTCTGGTAAAAGACGAATTTAACCAACGCTGGGAAGTTGATGAATTTCTTCAACCGAATGAAGGTCTGATACTGGCGGAAATTGAATTAAGCGACATTGAACAGGAAATTCAACTGCCAGAATGGATCGGAAAAGAAGTCACCGCGGATAAAAAATATAGCAATATCGAAATGGCGTTTAGCAAAAATATCAATCTAAATCGCGGTTAAAATAGCATGCAGTAATGGTCGCAAATGAATAGGTTTGTTTAACAAAACATCCATGCCCGTTGTCTCAATTTCCAACTGGTGCCCCTGAATATCCTCCCCGGTTAAACCAATAGCCGGAATATCTTGCAGCTTTTTGTTTTCTCTCATTTTTTTCGCCACTTCAAAGCCACTGAAAACAGGCATTTGGATATCCAGAATGACCAGGTCTATTTCTTCATTTTCTAGAATTTCCAGCGCTCTCTGACCATCTTCCGCCATATGAACTTGCTTGACCCTGGGCGTCAACATGGCATTAAGCAACATACGATTAACCAGCACATCATCCGCGACAAGCACTTTCAACTGACTCAATCGCTCTGTATCCTCTTTGGTAAGTCCTTCCTCGGCCGTCTTATTCGTTGCGCTCTCATCCACCGGCTCTAACAGTGGAATATTTACAGTAAACCGTGATCCTTCCCCCAAAACGCTCTTTACGGAGATATCACCTTCCATCACATCAACGAGCATTTTGGCGATCGCCAAACCAAGACCGGATCCACCCTTGCTTTCACCTCCTTCGCTCCGCGTAAACCTATCAAACAATGTTTCCAGTTCGGCGGGTTCAATACCAATTCCTGTATCTTCAATCGTAATGTAAAGTTGACAAATATCTGATTGCTGTTGTGTGGTTACGGAGACCTGAATGTAACCCTTGTTGGTATATTTAACCGAATTGCCAATCAGGTTCACCAGGACTTGGCGAGTTTTCTTTTCATCTAACATGACCAGCTTGGGAACTTCATCAGATACCGCAATCTTAATTGAGGCGACCTGCTCTTTCTTCCCTGCAGTTACAATCGAAGTTACGTTGTGAAGCATCGAACGTAAGTCGACAGGTGTGGCGTTATTTTTAAGTTTGTTGCTCTCTGCTCTTTGTAAATCCAGGTAATCGTTAATCAACCCGACAATATAATTGCCTGATTCTTCCGCCGTTTCCACAATCGGCCGTAAAGTTTCCGGCACACCGTTTTCCAACAAAAACTTCTGGGCAGCGAGCACTCCTTGTAATGGAGATCGGATTTCATGACTTAGTATTTCCAGAAACTCTTCTTTTTCCCGAAGAGCTCTTTTCTTCTGCTCTCTAATCTCCAAACGCTCTTTCAAATACGTATCTGCAAATCGCCAGAAAACAATGAGTACAAAAAACAGGCAAATAAATGCAACACGCGTCACCGTCTGTTCTGGAAAACTGTTCGCCCACCCTTCCTTTGGACGCATGGCCAACACCCAATATCCATTTTCCAGCGCAATATTATAGGTCACACTCTGTGAACTCTCGTTAAATAGATTAGGGTCACCAAAAAACACATCACCATTTTCGCCTAATCCGTCTTTTCCTCTAATCGCAACATGATATTTTTCGGTTAGTTCAGAGATCTCCAATTCTTTGTAAATGATATCAATATCAACTGGTGCTGCTAAAATCCCCCATAAGTTCTGTTCGCCATTTTGACCTGTAATATATACAGGCAGCCTGAAAATAATTGCTCTTCCGCCCTGCACCAAATCAACAGGACCAGCTACAATTGCTTTCGCCTCCCTTATTGCCTTATATACGGCAGTTCTCTGCTCTTCAGGTGCATTCCGATAATCAAGGCCCAAAGCCGCTTCATTCCCTTCAAGTGGATACACATATTCAACAACCAAATTGGGTGCTGCTGCAATGTTTCTAATGGAGGGTCGAATTCTCTTTAAGGAAGCAGCATATTTTGCGTAATCTTCTTGTGAGACATTTGGGTTTGCTTCGATAAAACCACGCAATCCGTATAATAGATGAATATCTTGCGATAACACCGCAACCATTCTGGTTTGCAAATCCTTTGCCAGTACTTCTGTCTGCGCTCTCTGTTTCTGTTGAGCATTGTAGATGGCAGATCGCTCTATCTGCCATTCAAACGCAAATAAAATAGCAGCGGCAACTGACAATAGAATTGCGGAGGTTATATTGTACTTGCTTATGGACAAGCTTCTTTTCCAAGTTAGTCAAAATCATCAGATACATGCCCGAAAGCACACAGATTCAGTACCACACTCAGAAAAAGTAGCGACTGGTTGTAAACAATCCGTTAGCAAGCGACTAAAAACTTACTCAGCAGCGTTAGCAAGTAACGCTGCATTTCCCCCCGAAGCTGTCGTATCCACGCTTAAGCACCTTTCATGAACATATTCACGCCATGTTCTGTTACTATCTAAAATTGGAATAATCTTACCACTCCTTTGAGCAAGCTTCCTTCTAATCGCAATCACTTCTTCAGAGTTTTCATGTGAGATACAACATCCATCCATTGGTAATTCAAACACTCTCTCTGGATCTGCAGACGAATAAAAAATAACTTGGGTTGCAATCTGTGGGTATTCAGATAGCAAGGCACGCAATCGATTTATCCCTTCAGAGCTCTCATCCAACAAAACTTTATTACCCGTCGCTATCGCTACCAGAAAGTCAACTTTCCAGTTTGCCCCTTCAATCCAGATAACTCCTCGCGGAAATTGTGACAGCTGATTGCGCTCCCCAGTAGGTCCGGGACAAAGGATTTTTCCGCCTTCGTATCCTTTTAATCGTCTATTTAGGGGAGCCATCAAATCTTCATGTGCTTCAAGTTGCCACTTTTTCACCAACTCTGTCAGTCCACTGATATTCTTCTCCAGATCAGCCTTTAATCCGGATATGCATTCAGCTGCGCTATCTGTTTCACGGAAACGATATAAATAAAGAGGTCCACCGGCCTTGGGCCCTGTACCCGAGAGCCCCTCGCCACCAAATGGTTGTACCCCCACAACAGCACCAATCTGATTTCGGTTAACATATAAATTTCCAACATGAGCCTGTTCGGATACGGCCTGTACGCGTTGTTCAACGCGAGTATGCAGGCCAAGCGTTAATCCATATCCGGCAGAATTTATTGCTTGAAGTACATCCTCAAGCTCAGCGGCTTTATAAGTCGCGATATGAAGTACAGGGCCAAACACTTCACTATGCAAATCTTCGATACCAGATACTTTAATAAGCGCAGGGGCCACAAAATTTCCGTCCAAGCCTTTCGGGACTTCAAGCTGTTTAACAAGTTTCCCTGTTTTTTCAGCTTCAGCAAGATATCCTTCAATATTAAGCATGGCCTGCTTATCAATTACAGGACCCACGTCAGTTGAAAAGCAAGCGGGGTTCCCGATTTCAAGTTCATCCATTGCGCCGGTGAGCATTTCAACCAGCTTGTCTGCAATATCTTCCTGAACGTAAAGAATACGCAAGGCAGAACATCTTTGACCTGCACTTTGGAAAGCTGAAGTTACAATATCCTGAACCGCTTGTTCAGGCAGCGCCGTACTATCAACAATCATTGCATTCAACCCACCAGTTTCAGCAATCAAGGGAGCGTCAGGCGCTGAACGCTCAGCCATAACGGTATTAATACGCTTGGCCGTTGCGGTACTTCCGGTAAAACAAAGCCCGTCAAGTGCTTCCAGTTCCACGACAGATTGCCCGACTTCAGCGCCGCCAAAAACAAGTTGCAAGACATCTTCCGGCAACCCAGCCTTGTGCATCAGATTTACAGCATATGCAGCGATTAGAGGTGTCTGGGGGGCTGGTTTGGCAATGACTGTATTTCCGGAAACAAGTGCTGCAACAATCTGCCCGGTAAATATGGCCAGCGGAAAGTTCCAAGGAGAAATACACGCAAACACTCCTCGTCCTTTTTCACCCTCTCCTTCAGCAATCTCAGCCTGATCCGCATAGTATCTGCAAAAATCAACAGCTTCGCGTACTTCGTTGACACAATCCATCGGAGTTTTCCCCGCTTCACGCGTCAGAATTGCTGAAAGCTCCAACCAGTTATTCTCATATTCGTTTGCAATGTTGCGTAAAATTGCGGCGCGTTTCCTGACAGGAGTGTCATTCCAGACAGAGAATGCTGATTTAGCTTTCCCATATCGCTCGATAATTTCCTCAGTGGTCGTTTTTTCCGCCTCTCCAACAACATCACCAAGATCAGCAGGGTTAATGACGTCCTCTCGGTTCGGAGCGTTTCCAGCAGACCATTTTTTCTGCTGAAACGCTTTCAGCGCTTGTTCATATTCTTTCAGAACCTCTGGGTTTGAAAAATTTACACCTGCAGAGTTTTTCCGGCCGTCGGGGAAAATATCGACAGGTAATGGCAGTGTTTCCGCGCTCTTTTGTCGGTTATGCAACATCAAACCGATTGGATCGCGAACCACGTGCCGAGCCGGTACCTTTTCATCAAACACCTGATTGACAAAAGAACTGTTGGCGCCGTTTTCCAACAGACGCCGCACCAGATAAGCCAGCAAATCCTCATGAATACCAACGGGAGCGTAAATCCTGCAACGACTACCAAATTTCTCGCGCGCCAGCTCGTGAAGAGCTTCCCCCATACCGTGCAACCGTTGGAACTCGAACCCTTCAACTCCATCTGCCAACTCAAGAATACTCATCACTGTATGGGCATTGTGAGTTGCAAATTGGGGATAAATTCTGTCCGTCATGGATAGAAGCTTTTTGGCACAAGCCATATAGCTGACATCAGTCGCTGATTTTCGAGTAAAGACAGGATATCCATCGAGACCTTCGACTTGAGCAAGTTTGATTTCAGTATCCCAATAAGCGCCTTTTACAAGGCGAATCATAATTTTCCGATCCAGCTTCACAGACAACGCATAACACCAGTCAAGAACATAAAATGCCCGGGGACCATAGGCTTGCACAACGACACCGAAACCGTCCCAACCAGCCAAATCCGGCACACTCATCACGGCTTCAATTACATCCAGAGATAAATCAAGACGATCCGCTTCTTCCGCATCAATATTGAACCCCATTCCAGCATTTTTTGCCTGAATAGCCAGACTAACCACTCGCGGTACCAATTCATCAAGAACACGCTTTTTGTGCCCAAATTCGTACCTAGGGTGCAGAGCCGACAGCTTAATGGAAATACCCGGATTATCTCTTGTCTCTGCGTTGGTCGCTGCCTCAGAAAGCCGAGCAATTGCTTTTGAGTAGGATAGAAAATACCGACTGGCATCTTTAGCCGTCCGCGCGGCCTCCCCTAGCATATCGTAAGAATATTGGTACCCCTTCTCCTCCATCTGGCGTGCACGCTTAACTGCTTCGTCAATGTTACGGCCAAGCACGAATTGGTGGCCAAGTGTTTTCATCGCCTGCCCAACAGCTTTTCGGATTACCGGCTCCCCAGCCCTTTTGATCAACTGCCGTACGTTGGATACAACATCCCAGCTTTCCCGCTCTTCAAGGGAAATCACTTTTCCTGTGAGCATCAAAGCCCAGGTAGACACATTGACAAGCGGCGATGTGGAGTGCCCCAAATGCTGGCTCCAGTTCGATGGCGCTATTTTATCGTGAATAAGAACGTCAATCGTATCCTCATCTGGGACACGAAGCAGCGCCTCCGCCAGGCACATCAAAGCAATGCCTTCTTCAGTGCTCAAGCCATACTCGCTCAAAAACGTCTCCATCATACCGGGGGTGGCCTGACGGCGCAGAAGACGCACAAACTCAGTCGCGTCATCTACAATCTTTTCCCGCTGATCTTCCGTTAAATCGAGATAGGCAACGAGATTGTCCAATGCGGTCGTCTCATCACAAATATGATGGCGACGGATCTCGGTTCGTATGGCGTTCAAATCAATGACGGATAACTGATTCATTGGAACCTCCCAGCGGGCGTCTATCTAATTAATATAGGAAGAGATCATACAGGAACCAGAAAAACCCTTTTGACCAAAAAACTTCCGTTAATTAAACTTTTTGACTATATTTTTCGTAAATATTAAAAAAAATCACTAGAAATACCAAAATTTAAAGACCATATGGATAAGATCGACAAGAAAATACTCACTGAGTTACAAAATAACGGCCGGATAACCATGACAGAGCTGGCCGAGAGAGTTTCACTCACCAAAACCCCTTGCGTGGAACGCGTTCGAAGGCTCGAAAAAGCGAAAATCATTACTGGGTATCGAGCGGAACTTTCACCCGAAAAACTGGACGCAGGGCACATCGCATTTGTGCAGGTCACTTTAAGCGATACAACTACCATGGCGCTTCAGGAGTTTAACCTTGCTGTCCAGCGCACACCGCAAATCCAGTCCTGTCACATGATCGCAGGGAACTTTGACTATCTGCTCAAGGTCAGAACTAAAGATGTAAACGAATATCGGCAGTTTTTGGGAACAACAATTGCCCAGCTACCGAAAGTTCAACAGACAAGCACCTTCATTGTAATGGAAGCTGTCTGCGACAGAACCACCGTAAACATTAAAGATAACTAAGCGACTAAAGCGGCCAAAAAAACAGGATTGCCGGTATGGAAATCGCGACGATCAAAATTTCAAGTGGTAACCCCATGCGCCAGTAATCACCAAACTTGTACCCACCCGGCCCCATGATCAAGGTGTTGTTCTTGTGGCCAATTGGCGTAAGAAAAGCACAAGAAGCAGCGACCGCGACCGCCATCAGAAATGGGTCAGGATTAGCATTTAACCGGTTCGCCACCTCAACTGCAATTGGCGCACCAACAACCGCTGTTGCGGTATTATTCAGCACATCCGACAGCGTCATTATGACAACCATTAACACCCCCAGAACGGCCATCGTTGGTAATCCCGATGTTAGATCAACAATGCCTCTTGCGATTAGCTCGGTTCCACCGGAATTCTCCAAAGCGGTCCCCAGCGGAATCATTGACCCCAACAGCACGATAACCGGCCATTCAATTTGATGATACACTTCCTGCAGGGGTACAATGTCCAGCAGGACATAGGCGGCAACGACGATAGCAAGTGCAACAGCCAAATAGAGCCCCCCAAAGCTGGCGACACCAATCGCAGCAGCAAATATACCAGCCGCCAGGCCTGCGCGCTTGTACTGTGTCACTGACAGGCCGCGCTCAGCCAAAGGCAATACACCAAGCCAGTTTGCGACTTCTTCAACTCTTTCAGTGGGACCCAGCAGAAGCAGTATATCACCCGCTTCAATCTTCAGGCGTCGAACCCGCTCCCGAAAACGTTCCCCTTCCCGAGAAACACCTAAAAGGGTTACGCCATGACGCAACAATAGCTTGAGCGATAGCGCAGAACGCCCCTCGATCAGCGAGTTCTGGGGCACAACCACTTCCAGAAGAGACATACCGCCGGAAGCGACTTTTTCATGCCGACTTTCACCGGCAAACTCCAGCTTCAAAGAACCTCGGAACTGATCAAGCTCCTGAGGTCCCGCCTCGACAACCAGAACGTCCCCCGCTTGGATTTCAACATGACGCGCATAGCCCGAAAACCTGCGCTTTTTTCGTACGAGACCAACTATGGACACATCCGCATCTTCCGCAAATGGATCCAATTCCCTCACCTTTTTGCCAACTGCTGGCGACTTTTCAGTCACCACAATCTCAGCGATATAATCATCCAGATCCCGTAAATCTTTTCCGGGATTTTTGTCGCTATCCTGCCGCGGGATCAAACGCCACCCAAAAAATGCGACAAATGCTATTCCAACAACAGCACAAGTCAGTCCCACTGGTGCAAAATCAAACATGCCAAAGGCTTCGCCCAAATTCTGTTCGCGATAGGCAGCAATGATGATGTTGGGAGGTGTACCAATGAGTGTAATCATCCCACCCAGAATAGTCGCGAAGGCGAGTGGCATAAGTGTGATACGAGGGCTCCGCTCTTTCTTTTTGGCCGCCTGAAGATCAACTGGCATCAAAAGAGCGAGGGCTGCAACGTTATTCATAAAGGCAGACAAAAGTGCGCCAAGTCCACTCATTGCCATGATGTGCCGGGACAATTTGAGATCAAGCGCCGTTACTTTTCTTGTAATCACATCGATCGCACCGGAATTAACCAAACCGCGCGAAACAACCAGCACCAAAGCAACAATTATAGTGGCAGGATGGCCGAAACCTGAAAAAGCGTCAGATGTGGGAACTACCCCCAGAATGACGGCAATTATCAAGGCAATAAAAGCGACCAGATCATATCGCCAGCGCCCCCAAAGCAAAAACACGAAAACAGCAGCAAAAAGCGCAAAAAGAATTATCTGATCTGCTGGCATAAAAATCCTTCGTCCTTAAAACTGTGGGCTGATATCAGGAAGCCGATTGATATTGCTCAAGCATTTCCATCATCTTTTGATGCAGCAGATTGATGGCTTTCAAAGGACGAACCATGACTTTAAAATCTGTGATCAAGCCCTGTTCGTCACAAGTAATCATATCAACGCCGTTTATAACAATCCCATCCACTACCGTCTGAAATTCCAGAACGGCATTTTGGCCATCAACTACTTCTCGAAGATACGTAAACTCTTCACCCGCCAACACATGAAAGGCTGACATAAGATACATATGTGTCAGATCCCTGCCTTTTTGCGGAGTATGAACAACGGGAGAATGAAAAACTGCATTTTCATGCAACAAAGAATATAATGCTTTTGGATCCTGATCATTTAATAGTTGATGCCAACTTTTCAAGGTTTTTTTTATCATTTTTGCGCTCCCATTTTTTTACAGCTTAACGGAGCAACTGATTCAAGTAAATATACCCCTTCTGCGTCGCTGCAAATGAGTGATCAGACCTGCAATCGGTACAATGGTTGCAAAAAGGATCGTCGCAACGCTTACAATTGATGGGCCTGTCGGCGTATCCAAATAGGCAGATCCCATAATTCCGCCAAAAACTGCGAAAAGGCCAAGCAACAACGCACACACAGCCATCATTTCTGGACTTCGTACCAGGTGCCGCGCTGTTGCTGCTGGAATGATTAGCAAAGACGTGATCAACAGGATACCAACGATGCGGATCGAGACAGCCACGACAATTGTCATTAACAACACCAGTATCAGATTGACCCAAAAGGTTTTGACACCTTCCGCCCTCGCCAGATCTTCGTGCAGCGTCATAAGGGTGAGCGACTCCCAGCTTTTTATCAAAAGCACCAAGACAATGAGCCCTCCCCCAAATATCCAATACAGATCGACCGTTTGAACGGTTAGGATGTCACCAAACAGATAAGCGTGAAGATCAAAGCGCAAATTATCGAGGAAACTGAGAACCACCATGCCAATTGATAAAGCCGCATGTGCCAGAATTCCAAGCAACGTATCTGTTGCCAGAACGCGAACATGCTGCAGCCAAAGCAAGAGGATCGCAAACGCGCTGCATGTAATGACGGTTGAAAGATTACTACTCAGCCCCGTAAGCAGCCCAAGAGAAATACCCAATAGAGCACTATGTGCCAAACTATCACCAAAATAGGCCATGCGGCGCCAAACCACGAAGCATCCAAGTGGACCCGCCACCAGCGCAATTCCGCCACCGGCCAATAACGCGCGAATAATAAAATCATCAAACATGATTTAAATCCTTCATGACTGTCGGATGTTCATGGCCGTGGTTATGGTGATGTTGTTCATGATCATGATGGTGATAACTTGCCATCATTTTTGCCATATCCTCACCAAATAAGGTAATAAAAGCAGGGTCCTGCGCTACCGAACTTGGCTCACCATAACAACAAACTTCACCGGAAAGACATAGCACGTTTCGAGTGGCCGACATCACCAAATGCAAATCGTGAGACACCATGAGAATGCTCACATTTCTCTCCCGATAGATACGCTCAATCAACTTGTAAAAAGCTAATTGACCGGTGACATCCAGATTTTGTGCGGGTTCATCAAGAACAAGAAGAGTCGGATTATCCAGCAATGCCCGCGCAAGTAAAACCCGCTGCAGTTCCCCGCCGGATAAAACGGATAAAGGCTGACGAAGAAGCAAACCGATTTCTGTTTCCGCAATTACACGATCGCGGCTTTCGCTGGTAGATAATTTTCTCAGCTTCAGGAAACGCTCTACAGTAATTGGAATCGAATGATCAGCGACAAGACGTTGGGGAACATATCCGATTTTCAAATCTGCAGACTGAGTGACACTTCCCCGATCTGGCGTGTAAAATCCCATCAGGCATTTCAGTAGCATGGACTTTCCCGCACCATTTGGCCCGATTATTGTAATAAAATCCCGATAACCAATGGAAACAGAGACGTCTTTTAAAACTGACTTGCCATCACGTTCGACACTAACGTTTCTGGCAGAAATTAAATTGTCCATATACTGGCTAGCCTTCCAACTGGCATTCCTGACATACGCCCTCTATTTCCAGCGTTGTCTGATTGTGGGCAAAACCCTGCCCAGCTACCATATTCCTTACGGCTTTCGCAACATCTGATCCGCAGCATTCCTGCACTTCGTTACAGTTTGAACAAATCAGAAAAAAACAATCCGTATGCTTCAATGGATGACTGCATCCAACATAAGCGTTAAGGCTGTTAATTTTGTGGACCAGTCCATTTTCCTGTAGAAACTCGAGAGCTCTGTACACTGTTGGCGGTTTGGCGCTGTAATCCTTATCGAGCTTTTCGAGTAAGTCATAGGCCTTTACCGCCCCATGATTTTCCCAAACCAATTCAAGCACATGCCGGCGCAGTTCGGTGAAGCGCAGCCCCCTTGCTTTGCAGATGTCATCTGCTGCAACCATCGCATCGCTTATGCAACTGTCATGTTCATGACGTCCGTACATGCCCACCTCACCGATATTGATTTCAAATTGTTATATTATTACAAAAACAAGTGGTGGTAAATGATTTTCAATTTTTATCTTGTTCTTCTGCGTTTTTGACAATTTGCACGCGCACGTCTCTTTGTGGGAATGGGATGTCAATGTTGTGATCCCGAAAAGCTTTCCAGACCTCCACCAGTACGGCACTGGTAACATTTGCGCATCCCTGCTCCGGATCGGCGATCCAAAATCGAAGTTCAAGGTTGATTGCACTGTCACCGAAACCTTTCATCAGGCATCTGGGCGCGGGATTTTCAAGCACCCGATCTACCTTTACGGCCACACTTTCCACCAACTCAACAACTTTGGGAATGTCAGAGCCATAGCCAACGCCGATAGGAGTTTTCAGGCGAATGTTTTTCGAACTGTATGACCAGTTCACCACCTGCTGAGTAATCAGATCTTCGTTCGGGATTAAATATTCAGAAGCATCGCGCGTAATCACAGATGCATATCTTGCCCCCATGGAATGCACGCGACCATAGGTTTCATCAATTTCGATTACGTCGCCCGGTTTTATACTCCGATCCAATAGAAGTATTACGCCACTGATCAGGTTGGATACCACTTTTTGCAGGCCAAAACCGATACCCACACCCAAAGCACCACTGAAAACAGCGAAGGCAGTAATATTTATTCCTGAGTTGGACAAGACAATCAGAATTGCCGCCGCGATCAGTCCTACCCGTATTAATTTGGCGAGAAGTACCTGAACTGAAGGAGTAAAGGCTGTTGTTTTATGAATCCTGTTTTCTGCAAATTTGGATAATCCCAACGAAATCCAGAACACAATAATTGCCGCAACCAGTCCTTTGGCAATTTTCAGCATGGAAATGCGGGTTTCACCAAAGCTGAATGACAGGCTATCCAAAAATTCAAGCGTAGGGGTCAGCAACCCAAGAATGTTCAGGGCTGCAATTGTCCAAATACAAAAGGCCACCAACCGTGCCCATGCTGTATTTTGCATCAAACGGGTGATAATTTGAATGATTACCCATGCACTTAAAAGAGAGCAGGTAATACTCAAAATATATGAAGGATGTCCGGCCCCCTGAATAACAGCCAGCGCTAAAAACTGAACGATAAGCCAGACCAGAGGCAACGAGACAGATTGCAAAACGGGTAGAAAGCGGTCCAGAATTGCGAAATTAAATCGGCCTGCAACACCGTTTAGAGCCTCAACAAGTTTAGGTTTTAGCCAAATCGCAACGACATAGCCAAAAACTATCGCTACAAGCTGGACGATAGAATCTGCTGTCAACACTGCAGACTGAACATAGACCCAGCTTTGCTCAAGAAATTCAATTAAATCTGCTTCATTCATCGAGAAAGCTTACCGCGCAGCACCGCGAAACAAAAGTATTTAGTCGATAGAACACGGAGCATTCAGAATAGAATTTCATTGTAATCACTCCCAGAAAATGAAATTATTTCATAAAATTTCATATATATGAATATTTTTTCAAATATTGCGAGTTTAAAAATGCCTAATAAACGCCCTTATGATCCAAAAGCGTTAGGGTCGCAAATACGTGATTTGCGAAAAGCTAAACGCATGACACTGGTCGAACTTGCACATGCAACCAACAGATCTACAGGTAACATTAGTGAAATTGAACGCGGTAAAACTGCAGTTACAATTCCGGTTCTTCAAGAAATAGCTGCTGCATTAGGAGTGGAACTCAACTGGTTCTTTGAAGGGCAATCGCAAGTTAGCGGTGATGAAGCAAATTACATCGTTCGAAAGCAGAACCGTCGCATTCTGCAAATGCAGAATGTCGGCTTAACGGAAGAACTGCTGTCCCCGAGCCTTCAAGGCCCCCTTGAATTGCTGCTGACAACATTTGACCCCAACTCAGGTACCGGTGAAGGCGGCCGCCACCGAAAAGGTGATGAGGCTGGTTATCTTATCACTGGACAGTTGGAAATTAGCATTGAAGAGAAATGCTACAAGCTCGAGGCAGGAGACAGCTTTAGCCTTCCCAAAGGCGGGACCCATTCGTGTTTCAATCCAGGTCCCGACAAAACGACTGTTCTTTGGGCGATCACCCCCCCTACTTTCTAAGGAGATAGCGAAATGCCGCAAACAGAGTTCCCCAGTGAAACGGAAATTGTTATTATCGGGGGTGGAGTAATCGGATGTTCAGTCGCCTTTCATTTAACACAGCTGGGATATCGTGACGTTCATTTACTAGAGCGACGCGAATTAACATGCGGCACCACATGGCATGCCGCGGGTCTAATCGGACAGCTTCGCGCAACCAGCAACATGACGAAGCTCTCCCAATATACAAGTGACCTGTATCGAGATCTGGAAAGTATTTCAGGATATGCTACCGGCTTCAAACAAAATGGTTCATTAAGCGTTGCAACCAGCGAAGCCCGCTGGGAAGAACTCCGCCGAGGATCAGACATGGCACGCAATCTTGGATTAGCGTGTATTACGCTCAGTCCTGACCATATTGAGGAGCTGAACCCGCAGATAAATATTAAAGATGTGGTCGGTGGCCTGTTTCTGCCAAGTGATGGCCAAACCAATCCAATTGATACAACACGGGCCTTGGCAGCAGCAGCACGCCAAGGCGGGGCCACAATTCATGAAGGTGTTACGGTTACATCTATTCTAAAAAAAGATGATGTTGCCACTGGAGTCAAAACCAGCAAAGGTGAGATTTTTGCTAAAAAAATAGTACTTTGTGGAGGAATGTGGTCCCGCGACCTTGCTGCTTCTGTTGGGGTTACCGTACCCCTTCACGCCGCTGAACATTTTTACGCGGTTACTGAACCCATTCCAGGATTACCTACCAATTTTCCTGTCTTACGTGACCCAGATAACTGCATCTACATAAAAGAAGATGCAGGAAAACTGCTTATTGGCGCTTTTGAGCCGATTGCCAAGCCTTGGGGGCACGACGGCATTCCTAAAGATTTCTCCTTCGATGAACTTCCGCCAGACCTTGATCACTTCGAACCATTTCTTATGAAGGCAATGCACCGCTTGCCCGCTCTTGAAAATGCGGGGATTCACACTTGGTTTAATGGTCCTGAAAGCTTTACTCCGGACGATCGTTATATGCTGGGCGAGGCACCAAACCTGAGTAATCTGTTTGTTGCAACCGGCTTTAATTCAGTTGGCATTCAATCTGCTGGCGGGGCAGGCAAAGTTCTTGCAGAATGGATAAGCAAGGGGGAGCCGCCAATGGATGTTTGGGATGTAGATATTCGCCGTATGCACCCGTTTCAGCAGAACAAAGCCTATTTGTATGACCGCACAATAGAGTCTCTGGGATTGCTTTATCAAATGCACTGGCCTCATCGCCAGCCTGAAACCGCCAGAGGCGTCCGCAAATCACCATTACATGATCGCTTAAGCCAAGCCGGGGCGTGTTTTGGAACCAACACTGGCTGGGAGCGACCAAACTGGTTTGCGCACAAAGGTCAGGTGGCTAAATACGAATATAGTTACGGGCGCCAAAACTGGTTCGACAATTCCAGACATGAGCATATGGCAACTCGAGAAAATGTTACTTTATTTGATCAGACTTCTTTTTCGAAATACCGAGTAGAGGGGCCCGACGCGAGGCACTCTTAAACCGTCTCTCTTGCAACGATATTTCGGTACCGGTTGGGAAGATGGTATATACCCAATGGCTGAATCAGCGCGGCGGAATAGAAGCAGACCTGACAATTACCCGCCTTGAGCCAGAAGTTTTTCTGGTTGTCACCAGTTGCGCCACGCAAATCCGTGACTTCAACTGGCTGAAGCGAAACATATCTCCCGACGACAGGGTGATGGCGACCGACGTCACATCTGCATATTCTGTTTTAGGAATTATGGGACCTAAGTCTCCTGCACTATTAAGTAAAATTTCTCCTGCAATCTTCTCAAATGAAGCTTTTCCTTTTGCGACAGCACAGGAAATCGACCTGGGATACGCACGAGTTCTTGCCTGCCGGATCACATATGTCGGTGAATTGGGTTGGGAGCTGTATATCCCAAGCGAATTTGTCCAAGACGTATATGACAAGATCATTGATGCTGGTAGCGAATTTGATCTTGTTCACTCGGGATATCATGCCATCGATTCTTTACGACTTGAAAAAGCCTATCGCCATTGGGGACACGATATTACTGATGAAGATACGCCACTCGAAGCAGGACTTTCTTTTACAGTGAAATGGGACAAAGCAGGTGGTTTCATAGGCAGGGAAGCATTGCTTAGACAAAAAGCTGAGGGAATAAAAAAGCGATTGGTGCAATTCAAACTCAAAGATCCAACAATCATGCTCTATCATAATGAACCAATTATCCGTAACGGCGAATATACAGGCTATATTTCTTCCGGGGCCTATGGGCATGCAATTGGATCCTGCCTCGGTATGGGGTATGTTCGAGCAGGATCATTAGCGAATGAAGATCTGCTCTCCAGCCGATATGAAATAGAGGTGGCGGGAAAAAGAGTGGAGGCGATTGCGTCCCTCATGCCCTTTTACGATCCAAAGAGCACGCGCATCCGAAGCTAGGGGAGCGGTTCATTTTATTCTCGCAATAACAGGTTTCCTCCCGTACTCTTTCATGAAGAAAGAATAATAAGAAAAGGAGGCCGTGAATTGTCCTGGGAAAAAGAAATAGAAGAGCTGCGCAAACGGCAGGAACTCGCAAAGAAAATGGGAGGGCCTGAAAAACTGGCCCGTCATGTAAATGCAGGAAAACTGCCAGTCAGAGATCGCATTAATAAACTTCTGGATAACGGGAGTTTTCAGGAAGTTGGATCGATCACCGGAAAAGTCGAGTATGATGAGGACGGTAACATCATCCAAATGCAACCCGCCAACCTGATCACTGGTCGCGGCAAAATCAACGGTCAAACAGTGGTGGTTGCGGGCGACGACTTCACGGTTCGCGGCGGGGCAAATGATGCTGGCATCCGCGAAAAATTGGTCCATGTGGAAATGATGGCGAACGAATTGCAGCTACCGCTTGTCCGTCTTGTTGACGGTACTGGCGGCGGCGGGTCTGTGAAAACCATAGAAACAGAAGGGCGAACCTATATTCCGGCTGTGCGGGGCTGGGAGGTAGTGGTTGATAATCTTTCCACTGTACCAGTTGTTGGACTAGCACTTGGATCGACGGCGGGGCTCGGTGCCGCCAGAGTTGCAGCCAGCCATTATTCAGTCATGGTCAAGGAAACTTCACAGATGTTTGTCGCAGGCCCGCCAGTTGTGGCCCGAATTGGTGAAGATCTTGGCAAGAACGAGCTGGGCGGGTCAGACATTCACACTCGTAACGGCGCTGTTGATGATGAAGTCGACACCGAAGAAGAAGCATTTGAGCGAGTGAGCCAATTTTTATCTTATCTTCCTCCATCAGTATATCAACTGCCGGAAAGACAAGATCCAAACGACGACCCTGAACGCGCAGACGATTGGCTGATCAAAGCCATCCCCCGCAATCCGCGCCAGGTGTACAAAATGCGCAAAATAATCAACTCTGTTGTTGATAGGGACAGCTTTTTTGAAATGGGCCACAAATGGGGACGTTCCGTAATCACCGGATTTGCCCGGCTTGATGGCTGGCCTGTCGCAGTGATGGCGAGTGACCCTTATCATTATGCCGGGGCCTGGACATCAGATGCGGCGGACAAAGTTCTGCGATTTGTCGATTTATGTCAAACGTTTCATTTACCTGTTGTACATCTGGTCGACATACCGGGCTTTCGTGTGGGATTGGAGGCGGAAAAGCAGGCAACAATTCGCCATGGCGTTCGGGCGATGACCGCTGTGTTTCAAGCAACTGTTCCCTGGTGTAGTATTATTGTGAGAAAAGCTTATGGAGTTGCAGGCGCAGCGCATATGAACGCTTCGCGCTTTAACCTTAGATATGCGTGGCCTTCAGGTGATTGGGGCTCACTTCCCATCGCGGGCGGGCTTGAAGCGGCATATAAAGCAGAACTTGAAGCGGCCGACGATCCAGCGGCAAAACTGCAGGAGATTGAAGATCGCCTGAACAGACTGAAATCTCCGTTTCGAACCGCGGAGAAATTCATGGTCGAAGAAATTATTGATCCGCGCGAAACTCGAAAGCTCCTATGTGAATTTGCAGAGCTTGCGGCTCCTCTTCGCAAAACCGGGCGCCCCAGCTTTGGTGTCAGGCCATAATTAATACTGCGGACAAGACATTAATAATGCCTTGTCCGCTGGCAGCTGCTGTCTATGATTGTTTCAGTTTCACCAAGAATTTCTGCTCCCCTTCCATAAGGAGTTCATTGCGTTGGTTATGAACGGTGGCTTTCAGCGTAATAACACCAGTTTTGGATTGTTTTTTCAGATCCACAACTTCAAGCATGGGATAAACCGTATCACCGCAAATCAAAGGTTTAAGGAATTTGCTCGATTGTTCAATAAACCCGATCATGCAATCTCCCATCACATGAGGAAACAATCCAGCGCCGGGGGTTGCCTGTATAAGAACCTGGAAACCATGCGCGAGCATGCCTGAATATCCAAGCGCCTTACAATATTCATCATCATAGTGAATAGGGTGATTATCACCGGACGCCAACTGAAAGGCCGCGAAATTGGCATCCCCAATTGTTCTGGACGGAATTGGAAACTTGTCGCCAATTTTCAGATCTTCAAAGCCTTTGGTTGGTACCAACTGATGGGAAAACGGATCAAACCTGTCCGCGCTCGTATCTTGATTGCTCATTATTCGCCCTCGTTTTTTAACGAGCTTTTAAGTAACTCGTTGAATTATTATTATTGTTATTTTCGAGAATACGCTCTCGCCCACAGCCATAACAGGGAATCTATAACGGTTCAATTCCCGAAATTCAGGACCGTTTGCCCAAAAAGCGTCATTCTTTGATTCACTCAAATTCAATGAAGCGGCAATATTTTTATGTAAAGCGACCTGCAAAGCCCCTGTTACTGGGCTTATTATGCTTGTGAATATGTCCTTACCGGGAAAATTACAAAAAACTTTCATCCTGTATTGGATTCATGTTGACTTAACACATGCCATGGATATATTGCGGCCTTCAATTGCGGTGCGCAGAGTATTGGTCTTTGCGCCCATTCATTATGTTCGAAACGGATCAGCCATGTTTGCAGTGATCAAAACCGGCGGCAAACAATATAAAGTCGCCAAAGACGATGTTATCAAGGTAGAGCGCCTGGCAGGAGAAGCCGGCGACACCGTTCAACTGGACCAGGTTCTGGCTGTTGCTGGAGATGATGGTGCTTTGACAGTTGGTGCCCCAGTTGTGGAAGGTGCCACAGTTTCTGCCACTCTTCTGGAACAGGCACGCGCCGACAAAATCGTTGTCTTCAAAAAGAAACGTCGCCAGAACTACCGTCGTAAAGCTGGACACAAGCAGGAACAGACAGTTCTGAGAATTACAGAAATCTCTGCTAAGGGCGGTGCCAAGAAAGCCGCTCCGAAGAAAGCAGCAGCTAAAAAAGCAGCCCCTAAAAAAGCTGCTGAAGCAAGCGAGGAGTAAGCTAGATGGCACATAAGAAAGCTGGCGGTTCATCCCGTAACGGTCGCGACTCAGCAGGTCGCCGCCTTGGCATCAAAAAATTCGGTGGTGAAAACGTAATCCCGGGTAACATCATTCTTCGCCAACGGGGCACAAAATGGCACCCGGGTGAGAATGTTGGCATCGGCAAGGATCACACCATCTTCGCTGTTACTGACGGTAAAGTTAAGTTTACCCGAAAAAGTGGCGGTAAGATCTATGTATCCGTAGAAGGTCAGGCATAAGTCAACCGATACGATACAGACAGGATTTTGAAGGGGAATGGTCCAACCATTCCCCTTTTTCTTTTGGAAATCACGCAGCGTCCGCATTTAATAGACAGTAAAGATCATGAAATTTCTCGATCAGGCAAAAGTATATCTTCGCTCAGGTAACGGTGGTCCTGGCTCACTGAGCTTCCGGCGTGAAAAATACATTGAATTTGGGGGACCAGATGGTGGTAACGGAGGGCGTGGTGGTTCTGTCATCGTTGAATGCGTTGATGGACTAAACACGCTCATCGATTATCGTTATCAGCAACATTTCAAAGCCAAGAACGGTGGACATGGAATGGGGCGTGACCGGACAGGAGCTGCGGCACCTGATGTCATTTTAAAAGTACCCGTCGGCACACAGGTCCTAGAAGAAGACAATGAAACCCTCATTTGTGACATGACGGAAGTTGGGCAAACCCTTACACTTTGCAAAGGTGGTGATGGAGGGCGCGGAAACGCCGCTTTTAAAACCTCCACCAACCGGGCACCACGCAAGTTTGAACCCGGCTGGCCAGGTGAAGAACGTTGGGTTTGGCTGCGCCTCAAACTGATCGCAGATGCTGGACTTGTTGGATTACCCAATGCAGGAAAATCCACCTTTTTGAGCGCGACAAGCCGCGCAAAACCTAAAATTGCGGATTATCCTTTTACAACCCTTGTTCCTCAACTGGGCGTTGTTGGTGCTGGCGGAAAAGAATTTGTGCTCGCCGATATTCCCGGATTGATTGAAGGTGCCTCCGAAGGGGTTGGTTTAGGCCATCGCTTTTTGGGTCATGTGGAAAGGTGCCGCGTCCTGCTCCACCTGATTGACGGAACGGAAGAAGATGTCACAGCCTCTTACCAAACAATCCGAGCCGAATTGGAAGCCTATGCGGATCATCTGGCGCAAAAGGATGAAGTTATCGTCCTGAATAAAATTGATGCCCTTCTCGATGAGGAAATCGAAGAAAAAAAGGCGCAACTACAGAAAATTTCAGGTAAAAAAGTCCTGACAATTTCAGCTGCAACAGGCGATAATATCGAACAATTGCTTTTCGTTCTGCTGGACATTATTGGCAAATCAAAAAAAGAAGAAACTCTCGCCGAAGAAAAAATCGAACGGGAGGTAGCCGGAGAAGAAGAAGAAAAATGGCAGCCTTAATCGACAGGTTTACCAAGGCAAAACGCGTCGTTATTAAAATCGGATCGGCCCTTCTTGTAGAGGAAAGTGAAGGACAGTTACGCCGCGAGTGGTTGCTCGCGCTGGCGCAGGACATCGCTCTGATGAAGAAAAGGGGGCAGGAAGTCTTAATCGTGTCCTCAGGCTCCATTGCACTTGGTCGTCGGATCCTCAAGTTAAAATCGGGAGCCTTAAAGCTGGAGGAAAGCCAAGCATCTGCTGCAGTGGGTCAAATCCACTTGGCCCACGCCTATCAGGAAATCCTTGGTGAGGAGCACCTAACGGTTGCTCAGATTCTCCTCACTCTTGGAGATACCGAAGAACGAAGGCGGTATCTAAACGCACGAAGCACATTATCCACACTTTTGGAACTTGGTGCTGTGCCCGTAATTAATGAAAATGACACAGTAGCTACCAGTGAAATTCGTTATGGTGACAACGATCGTCTGGCTGCACGCGTTGCACAGATGGTCGGTGCGGACTGTCTTGTCCTCTTAAGTGATATCGACGGACTGTATACCGAAGACCCGGCGTTTAATCCAAACGCTCAATTCCTTAGCGAGGTTACTGAGCTTACCGACGAAATCTTGAATATGGGCGGCGGCGTCAGAACCGCTTTTGGAAGCGGCGGTATGATTACAAAGCTCAAAGCGGCAGAAATTGCTATGGCTGCGGGTTGCAACATGTTCATTGCGAGTGGAAAGATTAAACACCCCTTACTAGCCATTGAAAAGGAACACGCAAAATCCACCTGCTTCCTTGCCAGGGACACTCCAAGAAATGCCCGAAAAAAATGGATTGCAGGGAGTCTCTCCTCTCAGGGTGCAATAATAATTGACGCAGGGGCAGAAAAAGCGTTGCAAAAAGGAAAAAGTTTACTACCTGCTGGTGTATCGGAAATCAGAGGTAAGTTTGAACGGGGTGATTTGATCACACTGTTAAACAGGGAAGGCAAAGAGCTCGGTCAAGGACTTTCTGCCTACTCATCTGCTGATGCCGAACTCATCATCGGTCACAAAAGCAGCGAAATCGCGAAAATACTCGGTTACGCGGGTCGGGATGAGATGATTCATCGCGATGAACTCGCATTAAAGTAACTGGTACCAAGTAGAGGATAAGACAATGGATCCCGCAAAGCTCGAACAAATAAAAACTGCAATGAACAAGATGGGCGTAGCTGCCCAGAAAGCATCCCAGCAACTGGCCATTGCACCAAATAATCAAAAAAATAAAGCGCTCACAACTGCAGCGGATCTTTTGGTCGAGAGGACTCAAAACCTACTCGAAGCGAATAGTGAGGATGTTCGACAAATTGAAAAAACTGTTGCAGATGCCAAAAAAACCCTCTCAGACTATACCGGAAATGCTGAACGTTTGCTGAGTGAGCCAAAGGCGATAGATGCTTTGCAAAATGCTGTTAGAAACATTAATCGATATAACCCTGCGTTTATTGATCGGCTGACATTAACTAAAGACAGCATTAAAAACATGGCCCAAGGACTCCGCGACATTGCAAAGCTTGACGATCCAGTGGGAAGAAATCTTGCTGAATTAAAGCCGCGGTCTGATAAGCTTCAAATTCACCGTGTCAGCGTCCCTTTAGGTGTTATCGGCATCATCTATGAATCCCGACCAAATGTAACCGCTGATGCCGGCGCGCTTTGCCTTAAATCAGGCAACGCCTGTATCCTGCGTGGTGGCTCTGACAGCCATAGATCCAGCATGGCAATAATTGACTGTTTAAAAGCAGGTTTAGAGGCAGCGAAATTGGACCCTAATTGCATTCAGTTGGTCGAGGAGACAGATCGCGCAGCGGTAAATCACTTGCTAACTATGTCTGATACGGTTGACGTTATCGTTCCGCGTGGAGGTAAAAGCCTCGTGAAAGTTATTCAGGAAAAAAGTAAAATTCCTGTATTTTCACATCTGGAGGGAATCAATCATATTTTTGTCGACAAAGAGTTCGATGAGGAAAAAGCCATAAAAGTCATTGTAAATTCCAAGCTTCGCAGAACAGGGGTCTGCGGTGCCCTCGAAACCCTGCTCATTCACAAAAATGTCGCAGAAAGTTTTGGTGCAAAAATTACGAAAATCTTGCTCGATGAAAATTGCGAAGTTCGTGGGGACGAAACCATTCAAGCCTTCGACAGGCGCGTCGTAAAAGCCACTAAGGGTGATTGGAATACGGAATATCTTGCTCCAATTATCTCAATCGGTGTAGTAGATGATTTGCAGGCGGCAATTACCCATATCCAAAGCCATGGTTCCGGCCATACTGATGGTATTATCTCAGAAAACCGTGAAAACATTACTGAATTTCAAAGACGGGTAGATAGTGCGATTGTCGTTGTGAATGCCTCAACACAGTTTGCCGATGGTGGGGAATTTGGCATGGGTGCTGAAATCGGTATCAGTACCGGCAGAATGCATGCACGTGGCCCCGTTGGCGTTGAACAGCTTACGACATTCAAATACTATGTAATGGGCGTTGGAACTATACGAGGTTAAGCTTGAAAAGAAAAGCTATTGGGCTTCTGGGCGGGTCTTTCAACCCCGCCCACGAAGGACATCTCTATATTAGCAATGCCGCCTTGCAGAACCTGAAGCTTGATGCCGTTTGGTGGCTTGTGTCACCTCAAAACCCACTGAAATCAGCATCTGAACTTGATGATTTTGATGCTCGTATAGCGGGAGCAAAACAAATTGCAAAATCTGGCAAAATTCATGTATCCGACTTTGAGCGGGATCAGCCGGTCAGCTACACAGCAAACTCGCTCACTCGTCTGGTTCGATCCTATCCCGATTGCGCCTTTGTCTGGTTGATGGGAGCGGATAATCTCGCCCAAATTCCAAAGTGGTACCGGTGGGAGAAGATATTTCAGCTATGCCCCGTCGCAATATTTGACCGGCCCGGCCAAACATACCCTTCACTTTGCGGTAGAGCAGCCCAACGCTATCGTCGCAGTCGCATCTTCCCTTCCGTCTGGGGAAAACCAATTCAAGGGTTTGCCCACTCCCCCCTGCCAGCCTGGACATTCGTTCCATATACGAAACATAAAATGAGCAGTACACAAATAAGAAAATCCGGTAAAAAACAAGGAAAAGCTTGCTCTTGAGCGAAAAAACACCCAAATTATGAAGTGTAAATATTTAACTTATGAGCGGGAGTAGAATAGACCCCATATGAAAGCTAAAAAAGCTGTTGCTTCTCAACTTCGCGACCTCGTCAAAGATTGCCTGGAAGACGACAAGGCGGAGGAAGTTGTATTAATTGACCTTGCAGGCAAAACCTCCTTTGCAGATTACATGATCATAGCCAATGGCCGTTCAACCCGGCAAGTTGGCGCTATGGCTGAGCATCTGAAAGACCGTATCAAAGAAGCCGGATTTGGCATTCCCCAAGTGGAAGGCAAGGCTAACTGTGACTGGGTTCTGGTAGATGCCGGTGACGTCATCGTTCATTTGTTTCGACCCGAAGTTCGAGAGTTTTACAACCTCGAAAAAATCTGGGCACCAATGGCTGCACAGGAAATGACCAACTAGGGACGATTGCAGCCGCAGTCGCTCCGGCGGGAGTAGCGCCTATGCGTGTGACAATTGCCAGTGTGGGCCGGTTCCGCGGCGGCCCATTGCAGGACCTGTATTCTGAATATTCCTCCCGTGTTCCGTGGGATATCACCTTAAAGGAAGTTGAGGAGAAAAAGCCACTCAAAGGGGAAAAGCTCAAAGCCCGCGAAGCCGAGTTACTTTTAAAAGCTGTTCCTAAAGGCGCTACTTTGATTGTGCTTCATGAAACAGGAAAGCAATATGAAAGTGTAAATTTCGCAAAAATGCTCACTGATTACGCGGATCAAGGTGTGCAAGATCTAGCTTTTCTTATTGGTGGAGCTGATGGCCATAGTGCAGAGACTCTCAAACTGGCTGATCAACTTTTATCTCTTGGCAAGATGACATGGCCTCACCTGATGGTACGAGGATTATTGGCCGAACAAATTTACAGAGCCTACTCAATTCAAAACAACCATCCTTATCATCGGGCCTAAGTAGAATTTAGACGGCCATCCACTTGATTTTAATGGAATTATGCTCCATCTAGCGATATAAACGGACCATGATGAAAAAACCGGATCTAACAATGTCAAAACCTGTGCTGCTGTGTATTCTTGATGGGTGGGGTTATCGCGAAGATGAAGCGGATAATGCGATTGCCCGTGCGAATACACCCAACTGGGACCAAATGACAGCGACCTGCCCTATGGGATTACTGGGAACCTCGGGCTTGGATGTAGGTCTTCCCGAAGGTCAAATGGGAAACTCGGAAGTTGGCCACATGACCATAGGCAGCGGCCGCGTTATTTTACAAGACTTGCCGCGCATTAACTCCGACATTGAATCCGAAACTCTGGCCTCCAACCCTGTCCTAAATAAGTTAATTTCGGACCTGAAACAAACTGGAGGGACATGTCACATTGGTGGACTATTGTCCCCCGGTGGCGTCCATTCGCACCAGGACCACATAATTGCCTTGTGTAAAATATTGAACGCCGAGGGTATACCGGTTGCAGTACACGGCTTTCTGGATGGCAGGGATACGCCGCCTACCAGCGGTGCTGGTTACCTGTCCGAAATCCAGAAAGAGCTAAGCCAGCTGCAAAGCGCTTCTATCGCCACATTATGTGGGCGCTATTATGCCATGGATCGTGATAACAACTGGGATCGTGTGTCCATCGCCTATGATGCTGTTTTCGGTGCAGTCGGAATGCGAACAGACTTATCCGACGTTGTGTTACTTGAAGCATACGAAGATGGGGAAAATGATGAGTTCATGAAGCCCCGCATTGCATCCGACTTTGAAGGTGTTCAAGACGGCGATGCTTTTCTTGCTGCTAACTTTCGTGCGGACAGAGCTCGTCAGTTAATGCATGCGATTGTAGATGAAACTTTCGAGGGATTTGCCCGCAAGTTCCAGCCAAAGTTAAGCAATGTAACCGGAATGGTGGAATATTCTGCTGACCTAGCCTCAAAGATCCCTGCGTTATTCCCACCAGTTGAAATAAAAAACACGTTGGGAGATGTAGTCTCGCGGGCTGGAAAAACCCAACTCAGAATTGCCGAAACGGAAAAATACGCTCATGTCACCTTCTTCCTGAACGGTGGTGAAGAACAAGTGTTTGAAGGTGAAGAGCGAATTCTTGTGCCAAGTCCGAAAGTTGCCACATATGATTTGCAACCTGAAATGTCTGCACCTGAAGTCAAGGCGAAACTGCTAGAGGCGATCAAAAGTCAAAAATTTGATTTGATCGTCGTTAATTTTGCTAACCCGGATATGGTTGGTCATACCGGTGTAATGGATGCTGCTATTGAAGCTGTCGAAGCCATTGATCAATGTATTGGTGACCTGCGCACCGCTGTTGATGAAATGGGAGGCAGTATGTTTATCACAGCCGATCATGGAAATATCGAGCTGATGAAAGACCCTCAGTCTCACAAACCTCACACGGCCCATACAACCAATCTGGTTCCTTTCCTCCTTGCAAGCGGGGAACAGAACCTAGAATTGCAAAATGGTACTTTGGCAGATATCGCTCCAACAGTTCTAAAAGTGATGGGGCTGGAGATACCCTCTGAAATGACCGGTAAGGTGCTCCTTGCCGAACCAGCTGCAGACCGTGCTGTTTCGTGAATGGTTCGCATATAACGCAATAACGCTTCCAAGAGGCGTAATTTTTCTTGCTTGTTTGGGATGTCTGTTCCTGATCGAAGCTCAAGCCGCCAGTCCAGAGCAGGAGCTTATTAAACTGCGTGAGCAGCTAAGCGCATCAAACGCGAAGCAGGAAAATATATCAGCACACCTGCAACTCTTAAGCGGAGAAATCGTTACTCTAAAAAGAAAACTTTCCCAAGCAGCAAGTCGCATTCGCGAGCTGGATCAAAAAATGATTGAAACGGAGGAACGACTGGCAGACATCGCTGCAGTAGAACAGCAAACCCTGTCTGTTCTTTCAAAGCAAAATGAGGGGCTTTCTGATACGCTGTCTGCGCTCCTCCAGTTAAGCAGGCAACCTGCAGGCAGTCTGGTTGGCAGCCCTGAAAACCTTATCGACACTTTGCGGGCTGCAACGCTATTAAAATCAGTGATCCCGTCACTCAAGACACAGGCTGACGAGCTAGCACAGCAACTCGAAGCTCTTGCCGAGCTGCGTGATGAACATCTCTCAGAGCAACATAAATTTGCTGAGCTGCGCAAAAGCAGAATGTCAGAGCAAGAAACACTTGATGAACTGGTTGCCACAAAAAATGCCGCCCGAATCGCTTTGAAGTCTCAAAACAGTCAGGAAAGTCGGAAACAGGATCAACTTGCCAGTCGTGCAGAAAATCTAGTCGCACTTTTGGGTAAACTGGAAGCTGACAAACGAAAACGGCTTAAAGAAGAGCGACGCCGAATAGAAGAAGAAATCCGCCGCCAAGAACAGTTAAGAGAAGCAGCTCTTCGCCAAAAGCAAGCTGAAGAACTGGCGGAGCGATCATCTTCCGATAATAAAACCGTCCAAAAGACTCCGACACCACCTCCCTCACGTAAAAATGATGAAAGCAAACCGGTAAATGTGGCCAATAATACCCAAGATCAGGTTGCCCGTTTGCCGCAAGTTGGAACGGGGCGTCCATTTTCAGAAATTAAAGGCACACTTCCTTTACCAGTTGGTGGTAGGATAGTTTCAAATTATAATTCAACCCGAAAGCGCTTGCAGCGCAGTGGTATTGTAATCGAGACAAGAGATGGCGCAGCTGTTGTTTCACCCTATGATGGTCAGATCGCCTTTGCCGGCCCGTTTCGGCATTACGGGCTCTTGTTGATTATTGACCACGGAGAGGGGTATCATACCTTATTGGCTGGTATGGGCGCTATCGAAGGGGAAGTCGGGCAGCTTTTGCTGGCAGGTGAACCTGTGGGAACAATGACAAGTGAAAATAATGTCAAACCGACATTATATATGGAACTAAGAGTAAAAGGGTCGCCAGTGAACCCGGTTCCGTGGTTGGCGGCAGGATATAGAAAGGTCAGTGGATAATGAGAAATGTTGTTACATGCTTCTTGGCGGCCTCAGTAGTCATTTTGTCGCTGGCTATACTAACAACTCCCAAGAACGAAGTGGCCGCAAGTTCCGAAACCTACAAGCAGCTAAATCTGTTTGGCGATGTATTTGCAAAAATCAGAGAAGACTATGTAGAAGAAGTGGATGATGCCAAACTGATAGAAGCAGCCATCAATGGCATGCTCGCTTCCCTAGATCCTCATTCCAGTTACCTGAATCCGGAAAATTATTCAGGAATGAAAATCCAAACCCGTGGAAAGTTTGGCGGCCTTGGAATAGAGGTTACGATGGAAGGCGGTCTGGTTAAGGTTGTAACCCCCATCGATGATACGCCAGCAGCAGCGGCCGGAGTACAAGCCGGTGACTTCATCACTCATCTAGACGGGGAACCTGTACTGGGACTAACCCTGTCACAGGCTGTTGAGCGTATGCGTGGTTTGGTTGACACTGATATTTCCATAACAATCCGCCGCGAAGGTGTAAAAGAGCCCATCGAGCTGACAATCACACGAGCAATTATCACAGTGCAGTCAGTGCGTGGTCGCCTTGAAGATGAAGACCTGGCCTATGTTCGAATTTCGAGTTTTACCGAGCAGACTGACAGTGGTCTTAGAAAAACCATCAAGAACCTGATCGAAGAAGCCGGCGACGTTAAAGGGCTCATTCTTGACCTGCGCAACAATCCAGGTGGGCTCCTGGATCAGGCAATTGCCGTTTCAGATGCTTTTCTGACCAAAGGTGAAATTGTCTCGACCAGAGGCCGGGAAGTTAAAAACTCACAGCGTTATAATGCCACACCGGATGATATTATGGATGGCAAGCCGATTGTCGTACTGATTAATGGTGGTTCCGCCAGTGCATCAGAAATTGTGGCGGGTGCTCTTCAGGATCACAGACGTGCCGTTGTCCTTGGAACACAAAGCTTTGGGAAAGGGTCCGTACAAACGATTGTTCCATTGCAAGGAGATGGTGCGATGCGGATGACAACAGCCCGCTATTATACACCGTCTGGTACCTCTATTCAGGCCAAGGGCATTACCCCGGATATCGAGGTCAAGCAATCGCGTCTTGAAGTTCTGGAGCCTGCACGCAGAAGATCCGAAGCTGATCTAAGGAATCATTTGGACAATGGCGAGGATGAGGATAAAGCTGAAAGCGTCGATGGTGATGGGACCGAAGATGAAAAAGCTTTGGACTATCAATTACTACGTGCAAAGGATCTGCTAAAAGGAGTCTCCCTTTTTGCCAGAAAAGATCTCAACTAATCTGACCTTTTCTTCACTCGAATGATGGGTAACTCTTGGCGATGCTAAGAAAAAAGAAATCGGCAGCAGCGAAAAATTCTAGTGGATTTTCGCTGCTGTCTACCATGTACACGCTGCTATTTCTGGCAATAGTCGGTTTGGTTGGCTGGATCACGTATGAAGACTACCAAAATCCAATATCTGAACAAAAGATCGAAGCTCAATCGGAAATCACCCCAGTAACGATTGTTCCGACCGATGAAAAAACCGAAGATGGCGCGACAAGTACACAGAGCGAGACTGCCCTTGAGTTAAGTACTGAACCTGAGGACAAAAAACCTGAAAGCGAAGAAGTATCGTCGACGGAATCAGAAATTCAGACAGAGGCTCAAGAAGAACTCAACCAGTCCGTAATCGATCAAAGCACCTCGACTGAAACAACTGAAATCAGCGCTTTAGAACCAGAAACCACAGCAAAAGAACTTCAAGAGTCCAAAACTAATATCGCCACCGAACCCAAAGCCGATGGCTTGAAAAAAGAAGTCGGCACTCCGGCAGAACCTGAAGTTAAAAATGAAACAAATTCTGTCACGCCTTCATCACCAAGTCCGGCACCAGAACCCTCGGTTAGTGATACTAACGTCGCTGAAAACGTGAACACTGATCAAGATCCACCGATCAGTATCGAAAACACAACCGAGGAAAAAATTGCGCTCGCGCCAGTTCCGGATCCGGAAATTTCAAAAAATTCGGACTTTGGACTATTACCTATTATTGGGCCTGGTGGAAAAATGCCGTGGCGTACCTATGGCCGACCATTTGATGACCCACTATCGCGCCCGCGTATTGCCATTGTCATTAGTGAAATGGGCATGAGCAGTTCCGCAACAAAAACTGCGATCCAGAAGCTACCGGGAGCTGTCACCCTTTCCTTCAATCCCTATGCCAGAGGTTTACAGGACTGGATCGAACAGGCCCGGGCAGCGGGTCATGAGGTACTGCTGCAATTACCAATGGAACCTTTTGGATACCCAAACAACGATCCCGGCCCTCACAGCCTGCTAACCAGCCTGACTGATAGGGAGAACCTAAATCGCCTAGACTGGATGTTGGGCCGTTTTACCGGCTATAGCGGCGTGACCAATCAAATGGGATCCAGATTCACCTCTTCTTTGCAGGATATGGAGCCAATCATGAAGGTTCTCAAGGAAAGAGGATTGCTGTTTCTGGATGGTCGCACTTCCTCAAAGAGCATTGCTGCAAAAGTTGCATCGCAGCTGCAGATGCCCTTCGCAGTAAATAACCGGTTCTTAGATCATAAAGCAGATCGTGATACAATCGACAAGCGCCTATCAGAGCTAGAACGAATTGCCAAATTTACGGGCACCGCAGTTGGAGTTGGATATCCTTACCCTGTCACCATGGAGCGTATATCCGTCTGGGCCCAGACACTCAACCGCAAAGGCCTTGTACTGGCACCAGTATCCGCTGTAGTCAACAGGCAGGAAATTAGATGACTAACCCAAATACCCTCCCTTATCGCCCTTGCGCTGGAGTTATGTTGTTGAACCAATATAAACAGATATTTGTTGGCAAACGGATAGATATGCCCTCCGAGCATTGGCAAATGCCACAAGGTGGCATTGATGAAGGAGAAACTTCACTCGAGGCTGCACGGCGTGAGCTCCTTGAAGAAATAGGCACGGACAACGCGACCCTGATTGCAGAACATGAAGACTGGCTGCAATATGATTTACCGGATCATTTAATTGGCAAGGTCTGGAAAGGCAAATACAGAGGCCAAAAACAAAAGTGGTTTTTATTTTCCTTTGAAGGTTCTGACACAGAAATCAATCTGGAAACGGAACATCCGGAGTTCTGTGATTGGAAATGGACAGACACAAATTCACTCATAAACCAGATAGTTCCCTTCAAACGGGACCTGTATAAACAAATTGTGAATCACTTTGAGTCTTTTCTCACCCCTCCGAAATAATCGCGTCACGAGAATATAAAAACAACCGTTTAAATAGTAATGCTATCCACAACACACACTATATCTTGTGGTTTGTTGTATTTTTGCATCCGAAACAAGATTAAGTTGTTGTTTTACGTGAAATTTTATCCCTATTATTTTAATAAATATTTAACCATATAGTCAGCTTGAATTTCATTGAAAGAATTTCTCGCGACTATGGGGTGCATTCAGGGGGATGCGAAAATTTCGGTTTGGTAACGATTGTAGCAATCAGTTTCGTTACTTTGGTTTAGTATGTAGCTCATAGAGTGAGAATGAGATGAAACATTACGAAGAACTCACGGGAGGTGAGGGTAAGCGAGTATTTTATCGGGCCGAGCGCTTCAAAGCTTCCAACCTGATGCAGGAAATTTCCCCCCAAATTAATCTTGAAGAAAAATCTTTCGACATTTTCGATCTTAGCATGAGCGGGCTGTCATTCATCAGCTACACGCGGAGAGTGGGAAGCATCATTGGAATCAGAAATTCCACTCACGTTGAAACTGGGCAGTAATGAAATTTTTCAAGGCAAAGGCCAGATTCGCAGAATTGAAAGTCAAGAAGAACAGCAAAAAGTCGCTCTTGAACTAACGGGTGGCTATCTGGATATACAGAAAATCATCGCCCATCATGATGAAATATCCCTTCAAAATCGGATAACAAATGGCCTTAGGGACAAAAGCGATCTTGTACCTAGCAGCTATAAAGAACTGATTAGTGACGCTGTCTACATGTTGAAGTCAGCGCGCGAAACACTGGATGGTGTTGAGCAAAATTTGCCCGCCGATGAACCAAGACGAAGTGAGCGAATTCAGGAAATTATTTTTGAGTGTGAAAAGGTTATTCTGAAACGTTGGCGCGACTTATCGCAAAAGGCGATGGTTGAAGTTAAAAAAATGCATGGTGACGCCGATGTCATCAAAGCTGCCAAACACTACACTGAGAAAGTGCTCACACCTGAATTGACCCCTGGAGCAAGCTGGAAACGCTCATATGAAAAGCCGTTGGGATACCCCGGTGATTTCGAGGTTATGAACTACGCTTATAACCTTGCACTACTGGGTGACACGGCTTACGAAAAATTCTGTCATCGGCTAGGAACATCCACTGGTGAGTTTATTTCTACGCGGATGACCCTAGTTAAACAGAAAATCGCTGCAATCATGTCAGCCGCTTTTGAAAATCAACGCTCAGAAATCAATGTAGCCAGTCTCGGTTGCGGGCCAGCACAGGAAGTCGCCAATTTTCTCAAAGGACATGTGCAACCTGTAACCGCCAATTTCACGCTGATCGATCAGGATCAGGACGCATTGTCATATGCCTATCAAAACAGTTATCCAGAGGTCATTCGTTTGGATGGTAAAGCCTCGGTCAATTGCTTGCATGCTACTTTTCTGGAATTTCTTGCCGCTGGTAACCTTTTCAGCAAACTCGAAGCACAAGATATGATTTATGCCGTGGGTTTAGTTGATTACCTGACTGATCGTCGCGCGAAACGGCTTGTCAATGACCTGTATCGCAACTTGAAACCTGGCGGGACACTTATGATCGGCAGTATGTACGATTCCGATAGAAGTCTCGAATGGCAGGTTGAGTTCATTACAGACTGGCAACTTGAATATCGCGATGAAGACGGAATGTTGGCGATGGCCGCGGATTTACCGGATGATGCCACACGTGACCTAACCGTAGACTCAACGGGACACTGCATAATCCTGGAAGTTACAAAACCATTATAACAAGAGCTGTTAAATCTGTAGAAGATCAGCTTGCTGATGACTATTGCTTTTAGGCGCTTTGCGCATGGGGTGCTTCATACACCCCATCCATGACCCTGTTTCTCTCTGGTGGGAACATGATATGGACAATAGTCCCCTGCCCTATGCTGCTCTCAAGTTCTATTGACCCACCGTGCAGCAACATGACATTTTTAGACAAAGGCAACCCTAAACCGGTTCCTTCGTAATTGCGTGCAAGACTGCTTTCGATTTGTACAAACGGGGCAAACACTTTTTCAATGTTCTCAGGCTCGATCCCAATTCCTGTATCCGTAACCTTGACATCAATAGATCCGTCATCACGGGCATCGAGGGTTATACTGACCGCACCGCCCTTGGGTGTAAACTTCACGGCATTTGACAACACATTGAGGAAAACCTGAGAGACAAGTCGCGGGTCTGCGAAAATTATCTGATCTTTAGGCGGCACATCAAAGGCAAGCCTAATTCCATTTTCAACGGCTTTGTCGCGAACAATACGAAGGGAAGAATTTATAATCTCGATCAGGGAAACGTCCTGTTCCTGAAGTTTCAATTTGCCTGCTTCAGCTTTGGAAAGGTCCAGAATATCATTGATAATACTGAGCAAATGCTGGCCACTGCTTTTGATATCATGTGAATATTCCCGGTACTGATCAGTACCTAACGGCCGAACATCTCTTTTTCAAGTATTTCGGAAAAGCCAATAATGGCATTCAAGGGTGTTCTAAGCTCATGGCTCATAATCGCTAGGAATTCAGATTTGGCATGGTTCGCTGATTGTGCTTTTTCTGCTAAATCGTCACTTTTCATGCGTTCGCTATCAAGCATTCGCATATTTACAAAGTCTCGACGTTGCGCCAACTCCTGAAAGTAGGCTGCAAAAATCCCCATACCGGCAGCAGTAAGCAGGAAAAAATCATTGGCAAGCAAGATCATGACTGGGATTGGATTTAGCCACATCGCGCTGATATGATAAGCTACGACGAGAAAAACCGTTACACTCGTTGCATAAAGAAACCGGGTTGGCGGTAGACAACAGCAGAAAATTATCAACGGTGTGAGACCTGCATAGTAAAGGTAATTACCCGGTTCACTCGCTATGTATGTCATCGCGATTATGCTTAGCCCGGAAACCAGCATACAAAGAGCTGCCCCTAATTGAGCAAAGCGCGCGTAAAACCGGGTATAAGTGAGCGCATAAACGATAAGAATAAAGGGAATGGTCGTCGTAAAACGAATTGCAATCGCTGTTTCATAGACATCAGTCAGCACATAATAGTCTAGAAACGAAAACGCTCCATAAATAATGAGCGCTGACAGCAGCGATAGCCTCATGACTACAAGTGACTTTGCTATCGCGTCGTCATTATAGTCATTTTCAAATCCCCGATCTGAAAAACGGAGTGAAAAGCGATTAATCGCGGCCCCCTCGATTTCCTTGCCGGGTAATATTGAGCTACTGCTATTTTTCAATTGCAAGTTCCAAAATACTTCATACGGCAGCAATACACTATGTGGGAGATAGTAAAATTTACGTTAACCTAACTAAATCCTTAATTTTTGCTATTTTGGCCGTAGATTATTGAACTGGATATTTCTTTATATTAGAATTTTATTTATTTAATACTACAGTAACTACTGTTTGTTAGAAGTCATTAAAACCTTAAGGGCTCGTTTGGGGTGATAGAAAACCCATTCTTTGTCCACTAAATGAACGACCTTAAAAAAGCTTTCAATGACATCTTCTGATTTTGAAGAGAGTATAAGGTCCTTAAAAATATTTTTGATGCGCCAACCAAAAGGTTTTTTTCCAACGGTCTCAGGATATTTGAAATCCTGTCCCATTGCCAAATCCCATGGGGTTGTAAAGATCTGCCTTAATCTTCGATGATAGACCGTGGCGATACGACTATACGCTCCTTTGTCTGCAAAATCTGTTTGAGCCAACACATCGCCCAGTGAAGTTGCCGACAATATCGCGACAGACATTCCCTGACCGAACAACGGATTCAAACTAATATTGGTGTCTCCTACAGGTATGATACCCGCCGGGAAATCACTCATTTCAAAATATTTTCGGTACTGGCTGGATGGGAACTTGTGAAGACTGATTTCGCTCAAAAATTCAGCGTCCTTTACGGCTTCATACACTTCTGGCCTTGGCAATTTCCGGGCAAATTCCAAAAATCCTTCACGATCAGCAGGAGGGTGGTCTTTGTGATATCCTGCCAACGTCAACAACCATTTATCATTTTCCACACTCACAAGTGTGCAACCTCGCACTTCTGTGGGTCCAGTGGGATAGACAAGTAAACTACTCCAATCACGGCTACTGTCGGGGGGCAGCTTTAAAAAGCAACTCGCATAACCCAGATTTACAACAGTATTTTCAGTTGGAACTTCACCGAGTTTTTTTTGCTTTAACCATTTTGGTAATAGGCTCCCTCTGCCTGTCGCATCAATAACCAGCTCCGCAGTGTGAGTATATTTCGTGTCATGATCACCGCCCGTTACCACACCAGTCACACGCTCTTCAGACGGATCATACGTAAAATCAGATACCTTTGTCCCATAATGTATTTGTACATTTTCAAGCGCGGATACTTCTTCGCGAATACAGTATTCAAGTAATGGACGGGATTGGAAATATATTGGAATTGAACCTGAAAAGCGTGGCATGAACCGCTTATTGATATACCACTTCACATCTCTACAAAAGTCAGCAGAAGTAGCCCCGTTTGCTTCGAGCTTTTCCGGCAGATCAGGGAAGAGATTAATTAACGCGTTTGCGCCACCTTTAAGCAGACCGTGAACGTGCCGACCTTGTGGGACACCTTTTCTTGGGCCTAAATCCTCCGACTTTGAGTCCGCTTCAAAAATATCAATAGAATCAAAATACGGAGATATAGCTTTAGCTGTCACAAGCCCAGCCAGACTTCCCCCAGCGATAATCACATGCGTCATTCACATCGCCCAAAAGTTGAATTTTCGATCAGTCTAAGGCCAGTTCAATTTGAGCACAAGTGAACAGAGGCATAAAAAAAAGGGACCGCAAAAGCGATCCCTGATTTTTCAAAATGCAATGCGGCCTGTTAGCCCAGAGCTTCCAGAAGTTGCTCCAGATGATCTTTGCTTTCTTGCGCTTTGCGCCGCGTTTCATCATCTTTTGCATCTTCTACATCTTCACTGGCATCCTTGATGCGCTGTTCCAGATTGCTTCGTTCCAAATCTGCAACGTGAACAGCTTCTTCTGCCAGAACCGTGATTTTATCATCGGCAACCTGAACGAAGCCACCGTTGACAAAAATACGATCTTTCTCGGTATCCCCTTCATAAATGGAGATCACACCCGGGCGCAAGGAAGATGTAATTGGTGTATGTCCAGCCATCACAGCAAAATCGCCTTCTGAACCGGGCACTACGACCATTTCAAAAGCATCCGAGAGCAAAAGCTTCTCAGGCGATACCAAGTCCATGGTTACCATATCAGCCATTTTCAGCTCTCCTCAACTCTGCCTTAAGCAGCTTCCGCAGCCAGTTTGGCAGCTTTTTCTTTCACTTCCTCAATTCCACCGCACATGTAGAAAGCGGCTTCTGGAAGATCATCATATTCACCAGCAACAATCGCTTCAAACGCGTCGATTGTGTCTTCCAGCTTAACGAATTTACCAGGCGCACCAGTAAAGACTTCCGCAACGTGGAATGGCTGACTGAGGAAACGCTGAATTTTACGCGCACGGGCCACGATAAGTTTATCTTCTTCAGACAGCTCATCCATACCCAGGATCGCAATAATGTCCTGCAAGGACTTGTATGTCTGCAGTGTTTCCTGCACTTCACGTGCAACTTTATAGTGACGCTCACCAATAACTGCTGGATCCAGCATACGTGATGTTGAATCAAGTGGATCCACAGCAGGATAAATACCAAGTTCCGCAATCTGACGAGACAGAACTGTAGTCGCATCCAGATGGGCAAATGACGTAGCTGGCGCAGGGTCAGTCAAGTCATCGGCAGGAACGTAAATGGCCTGAACCGAAGTAATCGAGCCTTTATTGGTGGATGTAATGCGTTCTTGAAGCGCACCCATATCGGTCGCCAATGTTGGCTGGTAACCCACAGCAGATGGAATACGGCCCAACAGCGCAGACACTTCTGAACCTGCCTGAGTGAAGCGGAAAATGTTGTCAACGAAGAACAACACGTCCTGTCCTTCCTGATCACGGAAGTATTCCGCAATCGTCAGACCTGACAAGGCCACACGAGCACGTGCTCCTGGAGGTTCGTTCATCTGACCGTATACGAGGGCCACTTTCGATTTGTCACCTTCGGTGTCAATAATGCCGCCTTCGATCATTTCGTAATACAGGTCGTTACCCTCACGAGTACGCTCACCCACACCCGCAAATACAGAATAACCACCATGTCCCATGGCCACGTTGTTGATCAGTTCCATAATCAGAACTGTTTTACCAACACCGGCACCACCGAACAGGCCAATCTTACCACCCTTCGCATAAGGAGCGAGGAGATCCACGACCTTAATACCTGTCACAAGGATTTCAGCTTCGGTAGACTGATCCGCAAAATCTGGGGCATCTGCGTGAATTGGGCTGATGCTTTAGCATTAACCGGTCCACGCTCGTCCACGGGCTCACCGACAACGTTCAGGATACGTCCCAGAGTTTCCGGACCAACCGGCATCTGGATTGCATCACCTGTATCGGTTACTTCCTGTCCACGAACCAGACCTTCAGTTGCGTCCATCGCAATGGTGCGAACTGTGTTCTCACCAAGATGCTGCGCAACCTCCAATACCAGACGTTGACCATTGTTATCAGTATGCAGAGCGTTCAGAATAGCTGGCAGATCACCATCAAACTGAACGTCTACGACGGCACCCATGACCTGAGTAATTTTGCCGACAGACTTATTCGCCATTTTAATGCTCCCTAAAGGGTCACTTAATTCTTCCAAAAACCGGTTGAAGTGCTAAAGCGCTTCAGCACCGGAGATAATCTCAATCAATTCGCTTGTAATCGCAGCCTGACGCTCACGGTTATATTGCAAGGTCAGCTTGTCAATCATCTCACCTGCATTTCGTGTTGCGTTGTCCATAGCTGACATACGTGCACCCTGCTCAGATGCAGAATTTTCCAGCAATGCTTTATAGACCTGAACCGAAATATTCCGAGGAAGCAAATCAGCGAGGATTTCTTCTTCTTCTGGTTCGTAATCGTAGTCGACTTCATTTTCCGCATCTTCATCGGAAGCTTCGGGAATTGATGCCGGGATCAATTGCTGTTCTGTCACTTCCTGTGTCAGCACTGATACAAACTTTGCATAGAAAATGGAACACACATCGAATTCATCATTTTCAAACATCGCAAGCGCGCGCTGTGCAATAGGTTGTGCATCACCAAACCCTATTCGCTTGGATCCTGACAAATCAACAAAATCAATGATCAGTTTGCTGTATTTCCGTTTCAGTGCATCGCGGCCCTTCTTGCCAACACAAAGAATTTTGACATCCTTTCCTGCGGCAATCAGTTTTTCAGCCCGTTGAGCAGCAGCCTTGGCGATGGAGCTATTAAAGCCACCACATAGACCACGTTCGCCAGTGGCAACGATTAACAAATGACGTTGATCGGACCCTTTACCTTGCAAAAGGCGAGGTCCCTCGCGACCTTCGAGGCCACTTGCGAGAGACACCATCATCGCTTCCATACGCTCCGCATATGGGCGGGCGGCGTTAGCCGCTTCTTCAGCGTGACGCAGTTTCGCAGCCGCCACCATTTTCATGGCTTTGGTGATCTTCTGCGTCGAAGTAACGCTGGTGATCCGATTTTTGAGTTCTTTAAGGTTCGCCATTTGAGGCTACCCCCTTTTCAGCTCAAAGGTTACGCAAAAGTAGTAGTGAAGCTATCCAGAATGCTATGCAGCTTCTCTTCTGTCTCCGCGGAAAGCGCTGCTTCCTCACGAATTGTATCCAGAAGATCCTGATGCTTGGCATGCATTTCAGTCAGCAGCTGTTTCTCATAACTGCCGATTTGGCCAACTTCAATACGGTCCAAATATCCCTTAACACCAGAGAAGATCACAACAACTTGCTCTTCCATGGTCAAAGGTGAGTATTGTGGCTGCTTGAGCAGCTCAGTCAAACGAGCACCACGCGCCAGAAGTTTCTGGGTTGAAGCATCAAGATCAGAGCCAAACTGAGCGAACGCCGCCATCTCACGGTACTGCGCCAATTCCAGCTTAATCGTACCAGCAACCTGTTTCATCGCCTTGGTTTGAGCTGATGAGCCCACACGAGACACAGACAAACCAACGTTAATCGCAGGACGAATACCCTGATAGAACAGTTCCGTTTCAAGGAAGATCTGGCCATCCGTAATCGAAATTACGTTTGTTGGAATATATGCAGACACGTCACCGGCTTGCGTTTCAATAACAGGCAGCGCGGTCATTGATCCCAATCCGTTGTCTTCGTTCAACTTCGCTGAACGTTCCAAAAGACGTGAATGAAGATAGAAAACGTCACCTGGATACGCTTCACGCCCTGGCGGACGACGCAGAAGAAGTGACATCTGACGATAGGCTACCGCCTGCTTGGACAGATCATCATAAATAATCAGAGAATGCATTCCGTTATCACGGAAGTATTCAGCCATCGCACAACCAGTAAACGGTGCAAGATACTGAAGAGGAGCCGGGTCAGAAGCTGTCGCAGCAACCACAATGGAATACTCCATCGCGCCATTTTCTTCCAGGGTCTTCACAACCTGTGCAACAGTAGAGCGTTTCTGACCAATCACAACATATACACAGTAAAGCTTTTTGCTTTCATCGTCTGTGTCATTAACTGATTTCTGGTTCAGGATCGCATCAACAGCAACAGCTGTTTTACCTGTCTGACGGTCACCAATAATCAATTCACGCTGTCCACGGCCGATCGGAACCAGACTGTCAACTGACTTCAAGCCAGTCATCATAGGTTCATGAACTGATTTACGAGGCATAATGCCCGGAGCCTTAACATCTACACGGCGAGCTTCGCCGCCTTCGATCGGGCCTTTTCCGTCGATAGGATTACCAAGACCGTCAACAACGCGACCCAAAAGACCTTTACCGACCTTTGTTTCAACGATGGCGCCAGTACGTTTAACCGTATCACCTTCTTTAATGTCCCGGTCAGAACCGAAAATCACGGCACCAACGTTGTCTTCTTCCAGGTTCAGGGCAAGACCCTTAATACCACCTGGAAATTCGACCATTTCACCAGCCTGAATTTTGTCCAGACCATAGATACGTGCAACACCGTCACCAACGGACAGCACCTGACCAACTTCTGAAACTTCAGCCTGCGTGTCGAAACCCGCGATCTGTTGTTTTAGAATTTCGGAAATTTCTGCGGCGCGGATGTCCATCACCCAACCCCTTTCATGGCAAACTTAAGATTTTGAAGCTTGGTTCGAATAGAACTATCGACCATGCGCGAACCGACTTTAACCACCAAACCACCGATAATGTCTGTATCGACATCTGCCTCGATAGCTACGTCACTACCGATTGCAGCCTTCAACTCTTTTGTAAGAGCCTCCATCTGCTTGGCTGTGAGTTTTTTGGCAGAAACTACTTTGGCAACCACCTCGCCACGTTGTGCGGCAAGAAGACGGCCATAAGTATCAATCATGTCCGCAAGAGCAAATAGACGCCTGTTCTGCGCTACTGTTCCCACGAATCGACGAACCAAATCACTAACCCCGAGCTTCTCAAGAACCGCTAAAATCGCGCGTTCCTGATCATCCCGACTGATAAGTGGACTACGGATGAGCCGTGCCAAATCAGCACTCTCTTCCACTGCGGTTTTGATCGTGGCCAGATCAGACGCAACTGCATCGACCTGCTTCGCATCGGAAGCAAGCTCGAAAAGCGCTGTAGCATAACGGCCAGCGATACCTGAAACTTTTATGTTCTCAGCTGACAAGGAAAGATCCCCAAGCCTGAAAAAAACGACGCATAAGGCGCCGAAAGAAAAATTTGGTTAATGCTTACTTGCAAGACTTTTTAAACGTGTCCTGCCAGCAAGGCAACGGGTTATTAGCACAGGGAATTACAGGAGGCAATATCCTGTGAGGTAGTTTATTCACCAAAATTCACCAAATTTTCACGATTGCCACTTTTCCGCCGCTTCTTCACATAAAATTATATGGGTCGATATCTATTTGCAGGCGGATATTTGAAGGAATTTTCACACCTTTCAGCCAAGAGCGGATTAAATTTTGTATGTTCACATCACGCATTGTTTTTACCAAAAACCGCACTCTGTGCCGTCCGCGGATCATCGCAAGTGGTGCAGGAGCAGGCCCCATAATCATAAAATTTTCACCGCTGGGACTTTTCATTGCTAATTCTCGGGCAAAAATATTTAATGATTCGGCCTCTACGCTGGAGAGTATCAACGAACCGAGTCGACCGTATGGAGGCATTCCTGCAAATTCACGCATCTGCATTTCAGATTCTATGAAAGTCAGGCTGTCTCCCGACTGCATGGCTTCCATTACAGGATGATCTGGCAAATGGGTCTGCAATATAACCTTACCCGGATTTTCTGCGCGCCCGGCACGTCCTGCTACTTGCGATAACAATTGGAAACTACGCTCGGACGCACGCAAGTCACCACCTGCAAGCCCCAGATCAGCATCCACAATCCCAACAAGCGTCAGGTTCGGAAAGTGATATCCCTTGGCGACAATCTGTGTACCGATCAATAAGTCAATTTCACCTGCACTCATTGCAGCGACGAACCTTTCCGCTGCACCAGGCCCGCTCATGGTATCACTCGCTATCATCTGCAAGCGGGCGTCAGGAAACAGCATGGATGCTTCTTCGGTAAGACGCTCTATACCGGGGCCACAGGCCTTAAAGCTGTCCTTTTCACCGCAATCGGGGCATTGTTCGGGAATATGAGACGAATATCCGCAATGATGACATTGAAGGCGTTTGCTCAAACGATGCTCAACAAGCCAGGCACTGCAATGAGGGCATTGCAACCGAAAACCGCAAGCATCACAAAGCGTCAGCGGAGCGTAACCTCTCCTATTAATAAACAACATAGCCTGCTGCCCATTTGCCAAGGTGGTTTCTACAGCTTCCCTCAAGGGGTCCGATATCCAGCGCTGAGCCCCGGGACGATGATCTTTTAAATCAACAACTTCTATATCGGGCAGGCTGGCTTTTCCAAAGCGTGACGCAAGAACAACATGATCATACTTGCCCGTTCGCGCATTAACGACAGTCTCCAGCGCAGGAGTGGCTGACGCTAAAACAACCGGGAACTTACCAATATTTGCCCTGACCACAGCCATATCTCGAGCATTATAGGAAATACCCTCATCCTGCTTAAATGACGCTTCGTGCTCTTCATCCACAATGATTAGGCCCAGATATTTAAAGGGTAGAAACAATGCAGATCTGGCACCGACAACCACTTTGGCTCTACCTTCAATCACGGCACGCCAGTTTCGCCTGCGCTCAGCAGCACCAAGATCTGAATGCCATTCCACCGGTTTCACACCAAATCTTTTTTCAAATCGGCCAAGCCATTGGGAAGAGAGCGCAATTTCAGGAAGTAAAACCAAAGCCTGCTGATCCTGACGAAGCGCCTGGGCAATCGCTTCGAAATACACTTCGGTTTTCCCTGAACCTGTAACCCCTTCCAACAGCGTGGCACTAAATCTGCGACACCGCACAGCTTCAGCAAGCTTACCTGCCGCAGCCATTTGATCTTCGGTTAGCTCATACCCGGCTTTGTCAGGATCAGGAATCGCAACCGGCGGCTCAGAGGGTAGTTTTAAAGTCTCTAGCGCCCCCACATCTGCCAGCCCTTTGATCACTGAAGAACTGACTCCTGTAATATCAGCAATTTCCGAACTGGAATGTGCCAATCCATCTTGCATAAACTCCAACACTCGTTTTCGGGCCGCAGTTAGCCTAATGTCAGTAGCACTCCCAGTCCGGTATCCCTTTTTTGGTTTTTTGGGTAATAGGGCATCTGGAACACTCATACACATCCGAAGAACTCGTCCGCTCCCCTGCAATGTATAATTTGCAACCCATTCCACAAATTCCCGTGATTCTCGACAAAGCGGAGCGCAAGGAAGTATTTCTTTAATATCTTTAAGTTTTTCGGGTGGAAAATTGAGCTTCGGCTCAAGAGACCAGATCACTCCATTTACATCTCTAGGCCCGAGGGGAACGCGCACAAATACCCCCTCTTCAGCGAGCATACCATGCGGAACACTATAGTCATAGACAGCCGCCTTGCTCATAGGCAGCATAACCCGGACTATCCGCTTGTCGAAATCTTCGTGCATTATTCTTTAATTTGGGTCTGTGCTGGTATATTGAAGGGCAATGATTGGAATTTTACTCTAACACACCTTATTCTGGTTCGTCGTTGTGCCAAACTTTTTTAAGGTGGAACAGGGTAAATTGAAAATGTTTCACATGGGCAGCGGAGTTGTCACAGTGAGGCACACACTCACAAATAACAGAGATTTAGACACATGAAATTTTTTGTCGATACCGCAGACACAGAAGAAATTCGTGAACTTGCTGATACTGGACTACTTGATGGTGTTACAACTAATCCGTCGCTGATTGCCAAAACAGGGCGTGATTTTCTGGAAGTTGTAAAAGAAATTTGCACGATTGTTGAAGGCCCTGTCAGTGCCGAGGTTGCAGCAACCGACTACGACACCATGATAGAGGAAGGAAAAAAACTCGCTGGCCTTGCAGAAAATGTAGCCGTGAAAGTTCCCCTCACTATGGCTGGCCTAAAGACCTGTTCCCAATTGAGCAAGGCGGGCACGAAAGTAAACGTAACGTTATGCTTTTCTGCAGCGCAGGCAATTCTTGCTGCGAAAGCTGGTGCTACCTATATCTCTCCCTTTGTTGGACGTCTCGATGATATTGGTCAGGACGGAATGACGCTGATCAGCGATATTGTACAGATTTATGCAAATTATCCGGCCCTTAACACCGAAGTGCTTGTCGCTTCAATTCGCAACCCGATGCATATTGTGCAGGCAGGGCTAATGGGGGCTGATGTGTGCACAATTCCTCCGCAGGTTCTCAAACAATTGGTAGCTCACCCGTTGACCGACAAAGGACTGGATGCTTTTGTTGCTGATTGGAAAAAAACTGGACAGAGCATTCTTTGACGCGCAGAATCATCTCACATCCAAAAATCGAAGGATAATGCTTTGGCCAAAGATTCTAGCAAAAAACGGAAAAACACAGCATCCGTAGACATGCTGGACACGGATATCGTTCGTGAATGGCTTTCTGCAAATCCTGACTTTTTTGACGTCAATAGCGACTTGATTGCTGAATTAATCGGGTCGAACCGGCATACAGAGAACGGTGTGGTGAACATGCAGTCTTTCCTTGTTGAAAGACTGCAAAAACAGGTGGCTGCGCTGAAAGAAATACAGGCAGGTCTCCTGTCGGCTGCACGAGCAAATCTGCAAACCCAGCAAATGGTGCACAAATCTGTTCAGGCAATATTGTCAGCAACGAGTGTCTCGCATTTCGTCCACATTCTGACCCAGGATCTTCCCGAGTATCTGGATGTGGATGTGGTCACTTTATGTGTTGAGGATGGTTCAATCCCTTTACCCGCCATGACAGGGCTGCAGCGTCTGAAGAGCGGAAATATAAACAAAGCTAACTGGGCCGCGAACGATATACTTATGCGCCCCTCAGCGCCCAAATCCAAAGCCGTATTTGGGCCTGCCAAGGATCTGGTTGCCTCTGACGCCCTAATTCGACTGCATGTTCCGTTATTGAATGCGCCAGCAATGCTGGCAATTGGCAGCCGTGAAATTGGTCATTTTCATAATGATCAAGGTACAGAGCTTCTCTCATTTCTGGCAAATTGTGTTCAATCATTGTTGCAGATGTGGCTTGAACAGCAGAGCATTTCCTGAAATGGCCATATCGCAATCAGTAAGCGTTGCTGTAAAAAATTGGAAAAACTGGCTTCAACATGAAAAAAGAGTGAGTCCGCACACCTTTGAAGCTTATGTGCGTGACGTTGATAACTTCCTTCACTTTGTCTCTTTACATGCCGGAGAGACAGTTTCGATTTCGACACTGGAAAACCTGAAGGCTGCCGATTTTCGCGCATATTTGGCAGATAGAAAGTTCGAAGGGCTTAGTGCGACGTCCTTGGCGCGGCTACTCTCTTCTATCCGAAGCTTGTTCGGAAAACTCGAAAAAGACAAGATCCTGCATAATCCGACACTCAAAACGATACGATCACCCAAAAAACCCCAGAGGTTACCCAGACCTCTTTCAGAACCAGATAGCAAAGCACTGATTTCAGCCCTTGATCAAGAACAAGACTGGGTTGCTGCCAGAGATATGGCTGTAGTCACACTCCTCTATGGGGCGGGCCTAAGGATATCTGAAGTACTTTCTCTGAACATGGCTGACATTCCCGAAGGAGACACGCTGAAAGTTATTGGAAAAGGCAATAAGGAAAGACTGGTTCCTATTTTGCCGGTAATTCGGCAATCCATAGCATGCTATCTCGCGAGTTGTCCGTTTCCGCTAACGGGTGATGACCCGCTCTTTGTGGGAAAACAAGGGCGTCGTTTGAACGCTCGCTCAATTCAGCTCACTTTGCAACGTCTTCGTCGCGCACTCGGTTTACCAGAAACCGCGACTCCCCACGCACTAAGGCACAGCTTCGCCACTCATCTTCTTCAGTCAGGTGGGGATTTAAGAACCATTCAGGAATTGCTTGGTCATGTGTCCTTGTCCACAACGCAGCGATACACGGATCTGGACACTGAAAAGCTGTTAAATGTCTACCGTGAGGCGCACCCAAAATCCTGATTAGCGGGCTATTTTAAAAGCAATTGGCGTCAGAATCGCAATTGAGGCCATTGAAAGATAGGTAAAACCCCACGCCATCGCATCGCTTCGCCCACCTGCAAGATCCAAAACGATCCCGGCAATTACAGGCCCTGCCATTGCACCGCCAAATCCAACAAAGCTGTGTACAGCCATAGTCGAGCCTTTTAGTTTCTCAGGTGCAGAGGTTACGGCGCCTGATGTGATACTGGAAGAATCGGCGGTAACAAAAAATCCATACATGATTGCCAGTATTGCGACGATCCAAAAGGGAGCTCCGATCGAGAAACCCATCAGAATCGCCAATACGAAAGCAATCGCCATAATCACAAGAATTGAAGGTCTCCGCCCAAATTTCAACGAAAATTCATTGCCCAGCACACTTGCTGGAAGACCCATAAAAATAACCACAGAAGATACAAGACTGACGCTTAACCATTCAGGTGGAGCTGATTGAGTCGCCGCAAATGTGAGAAATGCAACAACAAACGACCGCATTGCCATCAATTCCCAGGAATGGCAAAAATATGCGGTCACATATCCCATGGTTACCCTGTTTTTCAGCACTGGCATAAAATTGAAGATATGCTTCCATGGCCGTGGGTGTAATACAGGAAGTGGTCGATTTAGAAGCAAAACAAGTATGAGTGCTAGCGGAGGTCCACTCGCTGCAACGACAAGGGCACTCTGCGGATCAAAGTAATCATTTACCAGCCCCACGATCAAAAATGAAAACGCGGACCCGGTTGAAAAACAGGCTGTATAGAACGCTATCGCTCGTGCTTGTGATAAAGCAGGGATACGATCATTCAGCATTTTCAACCCGGGCATATAGGCACACGCCAAGGCGGCACCTGACAAAAACCGCCATGGAAGTGCCGTCGCGAAATCATGACTTAAAAATGCAAATCCCGCCGCGCCGGCTATCGCCACAACGTGCCCCACAAGTACAACACTGCGTGCATCTATGCGATCAGTGACTGCAGAAGCCAACAAGCCAAATATCGTAAAGCCCAAAAAGTACGCACCATTTATCCAGCCTGCTTGCGTACCGCTCAAATTCCACGCCTCAAAAAAATGAGGCATGAGGGCCGGGAAAGCAGCAAAAGAAGTCATCGCCAATATCTCGGCGATACAGGAGAATGTAATCAGACGTACAGGGATCATGCTATCGGGAATTACCCCTCAGGCGGAACAGTGTCTCTCATTGATGGACGCTGTGCAAATTCCTCATACCATTGGGCCAGTTTTTGACGCCCGCTCCTCCAATTATCCTCGGCAAATCTGAAATCCAGATACCCAAGCCCACACCCAACTGCAATTGTTCCAATGTCAACTTTACCTGAGAAAGAGTCCACCATAGCTTCAAGCGCATAAAGAGAATTTTCAACAGCCAAACCAAGACGGGCATTCCAACTCGGTGATCGTTCACCTTCTGGCAGCATCGTTTCACCCCAACGGCGGGAAAAGGCAGCGTCAGTCATTCCGTTTGCCAAAGCATGTAATGTCATCACTTTGGCTTTTTCGTTCACATCAGACGGAAACAGTGTTGGCTTACCCTCTTTTCCATCCAGATATTCTGCGATAACGATTGAATCAAAAAGAACTTCCCCATTTGCCAACTCCAAACTAGGGATTTTACCCAGCGGATTTCTCGGGTTTATCCCCTTAAACACATCACTTAAATCGGGTTGTGTAAATTCGATTTGGTCCCGAAGGCCCTTTTCAATGGCTGTAACGACAACTTTTCGGGCAAAGGGAGAGGTCGGGCTATAACAGAGTTTCATAAGACACCTGCTTGTGAGGTTTGGAAGGCAAAAAAGAAAGGGCTGGAAAATCCAGCCCCTATATTTTTTAGATTTTGGAAGTCCAGGTCAAGAATTAATGGTTCGACCTGCAACAGCCAATGCTGCCTCTTTCACAGCTTCATTCAAAGTTGGATGTGCATGGCATGTACGAGCAATATCTTCAGATGATGCCCCGAACTCCATTGCCAATACGCATTCATGAATCACTGTTCCAGCATCTGGTCCCACAATATGAACACCCAAGACTTTATCTGTCTTTTTGTCAGCGAGGATTTTAGCAAATCCGTCTGTTGATCCAACAGCGCGGGCACGACTGTTGGCCATAAACGGAACCTTGCCGACGTTATATTCAACACCTTCTTCCTTAAGCTGCTCTTCTGTCTTGCCCACAGTTGCAACCTCTGGCCATGTATAAATCACACCGGGTATTGTATTGTAATCGATATGAGGTTTTTGCCCGGCCATTTTCTCGACACAGACTACCGCTTCATCCTCGGCCTTATGCGCCAGCATTGGCCCCGCGATCACATCACCGATCGCATATACGCCATCAACATTTGACTTGAAATTCTCGTCTACAACAATACGGCCAGCGTTATCCTGTTCAACCCCAAGGTCTTCCAGTCCCAGTCCTTCAGTATAGGGGCGTCGGCCGATGGCAACCAATACGATATCGGCTTTTAAAGTCTCTTCCTCACCGCCTTTAGCAGGTTCCATGGTAAGTGTAACTGCAGATTTAGCTTTCTTTGCACCCGTTACCTTGGTCCCAAGCTTGAAAGTAATTCCCTGCTTTTTAAGGATACGCTGTGTATTCTTCGCAACTTCATTGTCTGTTCCGGGCAGAATACGGTCCAGAAACTCAACCACTGTGACTTCAGCGCCCAAACGCCGCCATACAGTGCCAAGCTCAAGACCGATTACACCGGCACCGATAACAATCATTTTCTTTGGAACCTTTTTCAATTCCAGCGCGCCTGTTGAGGAGACAATCTGTTTTTCGTCAATATCAACATTTGGCAGAGGCATTACATCAGAGCCAGTTGCAATCAGTATCTTAGCACCCTTGATTGTCTTATTGTCCTCGCCCGTGATTTCAACGCGGCCGCCACCTTGCAGCTCACCTGAACCTTTAAAGTAAGTTACTTTGTTCTTTTTGAACAAAAACTCGATACCCTGAGTCAATCCGTCAACTGCTGTATCCTTCTGGCCCATCATTTTAGCCAGATCCAGCTTGACCGAACCAACCTCGATGCCACGATCCGCGAAATCATGCTGAGCTTCTTCAAACAGCTCAGAGGATTTCAAAAGTGCTTTTGAGGGAATACACCCAACATTCAGACAGGTTCCACCAAGCGCGCCGCGTTTTTCAACGCAGGCCGTCTTCATACCAAGCTGAGCCGCACGAATAGCCGCCGTATATCCACCGGGGCCACCCCCGACAACAATCAAGTCAAATGTATCAGTACTCATAAAGTCCCCCTTCAGGGAAGCGTATTCAATAAATTAAACTTCCAGCAACAGACGCTGCGGATCTTCCAAGGCCTCTTTCACCCGGACAAGGAATGTCACTGCTTCTTTGCCGTCAATTATGCGATGATCGTATGAAAGCGCCAGATACATCATAGGCCGGATCTTGATTACTCCATCAACCACCATCGGACGTTCCTGAATCTTATGCATTCCCAAGACCGCTGATTGTGGCGCATTCAGGATCGGGGATGACATGAGAGAGCCGTAAACACCACCATTTGAGATCGTGAATGTACCGCCCTGCATATCTTCCATGGTGAGTTTGCCATCACGGGCTTTCCGGCCCAATTCTGCGATACCTTTTTCGATACCGGCAAAACTCAACTCATCAGCGTCACGCAACACCGGAACGACCAAACCATTTGGCGTACCAACGGCGACACCAATATGATAATAATTTTTATAGACTATATGGTCGCCTTCGATTTCAGCGTTCACGGCAGGTAGTTCTTGTAATGCTGCGACACAGGCTTTTGTGAAAAACGACATGAAGCCAAGGCGGGCACCATGTTTTTTCTCAAACCTGTCTTTATATTCGGCCCTTAGAGCCAACATATTGGTGAGGTCAACCTCGTTATAGGTTGTCAGCATGGCAGCAGTATTTTGAGCGTCTTTCAAACGCTGAGCGATGCTTTTACGCAGGCGAGTCATTTTAACCCGTTCCTCACGCTCTGCTTCAGGGCGCGGTCCTGCCGCCGGCGCTGATGTCTCAGACGCAGCAGGTGCTGCAGGAGTTGGCGATGCTGTTGGAGCCGGTGATTTGCCACCATTATCCAATGCTTCCAATACATCTCCTTTGGTTATCCGACCGTCTTTGCCAGTACCGCGAATATTGCCAACATCCAGATTGTTCTCATCTATCAATTTCTGCGCTGCAGGAAGTACTTCTGCAGGTCCATTATTTGATGGAGCCGCTGCTGGTGCAGTTGCCGCTGGCGCTTCTTTTGCTGGAGCTGGTGTCGGAGCAGCTTCCGCCTTGGGGGCTTCTTTCTTAGGTTCCTCTTTTTTGGCAGGCGCCGATGTATTTCCATCAGCACCAGCCGTGATGTGACCTAAAAGTGCACCCACCTCAACATCTTCACCCTCTGCAACGATAATCTCCTCTAGTCGACCAGATTCCGTTGCATTGACTTCAAGCGTCACTTTGTCTGTTTCCAGTTCCAGAAGCGGTTCATCCTTGGTCACGGAATCGCCAGCTTTTTTAAACCATGTACCGACAGTAGCTTCGGTGACGGACTCGCCAAGTACAGGCACTCGAATTTCGACAGTCATAATACTTCTTCCTATTCGGATTTGATGCCTAGGGCATCATCAATTAATGCAGCTTGCTGAATATTGTGTTTCTTCAGAAGACCTGTCGCCGTGGATGCTGAGGCTGCACGGCCAGCATAACGTGCACGCTTCACCTTTTTCATTCCCACTTTGGCAAATGTTTCTTCAAGATAAGGTTCAATAAAGGACCATGCCCCCATGTTCTTAGGCTCTTCCTGACACCAAACAATATCATCCACATGAGTGAAATTCTTCAGCTCTTCAAGAAGTGCTTCTTCAGGGTAAGGATATAACTGTTCCAGCCTGAGGAAGTAGGTTTCCTTCTGTTTCAACTCATCACGACGGGCTTTCAGGTCATAATAAACCTTACCCGAACATAAGATTATCCGCTTCACATCCTTAGGTTTGCACAACACTTCATTATCATAGAGCACGCGATGGAATGTTGATCCTGGCCCCATATCCTCTAGCGTCGATACCGCTTCCTTGTGCCGAAGTAGTGACTTAGGTGTCATTACAACAAGAGGCTTACGGAATTTGCGGTGAATTTGCCGCCTCAGAACATGGAAATAGTTCGCTGGCGTCGTGCAATTCACAACCTGCCAGTTATCTTCGGCACTTGATTGAAGATATCTTTCAAGACGTGCAGATGAATGCTCTGGACCTTGCCCTTCATATCCATGCGGCAACAACATAACCAAGCCACTCATCCGAAGCCATTTTGACTCGCCGCTCGAAATAAACTGGTCAATGATTACCTGCGCACCATTGGCAAAGTCACCAAACTGAGCTTCCCAAAGAACCAATGCATTTGGTTCCGCCAGTGAATACCCATACTCATAGCCAAGAACCGCCGCTTCAGACAGCATACTGTCAATGACTTCGTAATGTGCCTGATCTTCAGACAGATTATTTAGTGGCAGATAACGTTCTTCAGTCATTTGATCTACAATGACTGAATGACGCTGTGAAAATGTACCACGGCCACAATCCTGACCTGATAATCGCACAGGGTACTTTTCTTTCAATAGAGATCCGAATGCAAGAGCTTCGGCTGTCGCCCAGTCGATGCCCTTACCCGTTTCGATCATCTTTTTCTTGTTCTTCAGAACCCGCTGCAAGGTCCGGTGGACATTGTGCGTTTCTGGTACGTAACAAAGCCGTTCCCCGATCGCCCGCAACTCTTCAATATCAACTGCGGTTGATCCCCGGCGAGCGCCCTGATCGGCTCGACCGAGTCCTTGCCAACGCCCTTCAAACCAGTCTGCTTTATTTGGCTTGAAACTATTTGCTGTTTCAAACTGCTTTTCAAGATAATCCCTGAACTCTTTAATAAAGCCTTCAACCTGCTCTTCCGTTACAACACCTTCCTCGATCAACTTTTTCGCATAAATCTGCATAGTTGTCGGGTGTTGCGCAATTGTGCGATACATCAAAGGCTGCGTGAATGCAGGTTCATCGCCTTCATTATGACCATGTCTGCGATAGCAGAACATGTCAATTACAACATCAATCTGGAATTTTTGACGGAATTCGGTGGCAATCTTAGCCACATGGCAAACGGCTTCCGGATCATCACCATTGACATGGAAGATCGGCGCCTGAACCATCTTACCCACATCCGAAGGATAAGGGCTGGAGCGCGAATATTTAGGGCTGGTCGTAAAGCCAATCTGGTTATTGACCACAAAATGTATCGTACCAGAAGTCCGATAGCCTTTTAGTTCAGACAACCCAAAACACTCAGCAACAATCCCTTGCCCGGCAAAAGCAGCATCACCATGCAACAACAGTGGCATCACCTGGCCGCCGACGTCTGATCCGATTTGAGCCTGCTTAGCCCGTGCTTTACCCAGTACGACCGGGTTCACAGCTTCCAAATGCGATGGATTAGCTGTCAAAGACAAATGAACGCTATTTCCATCGAATTCACGATCAGAAGAAGTTCCCAAATGATATTTCACGTCACCGGATCCTTCGACATCTTCAGGGTTAGCAGGATTACCCTGAAACTCTGAAAAAACGGCCCTGAACGGTTTTGCCATGACGTTGGTCAATACATTCAGGCGGCCACGGTGAGGCATGCCCAGCACAATTTCCTTTACGCCAAGCTGACCACCGCGCTTGATAATTCCTTCCAGAGCCGGAATCATCGCTTCACCGCCATCAAGTCCGAAACGTTTTGTGCCGGTGTATTTGACATTCAGGAAATGCTCAAAACCTTCGGTTTCGATCAGCTTTCGAAGGATAGCAATTTTACCTTCGTCAGTGAACGTGACTTCCTTATGGCGACCTTCAATCCGTTCCTGTATCCAAGCCTTCTGATCAGGCTCCTGAATATGCATAAACTCAACGCCAATGCTGCCGCAATAGGTGCGTTGAACAATATCCAGAATTTCACGGATCGTTGCTGTTTCAAGGCCAAGAACATTATCCAGAAAGATTTCACGATCCCAGTCATCTTCTTCGAAACCATATGATCGTGGGTCAAGTTCTGGATGCTCTTGCGGAATTTCAAGTCCAAGCGGATCCAATTTGGCTTTTAGATGTCCCCGAACCCTGTAAGATCGAATGAGCATCAAAGCGCGGATTGTATCAACCGCAGCAGCGCGCACATCTTGTTGTGGCAAACCGCCTGTTTCCGCTTTTTCTATTGATCTATATGCAGCATCACCAAGGATTTCATACTCATCCTCAGGAACTGTACCGTTAGCAGGCGCCCAAGGGGCTCCTTTGCTTTCGTTTACAATAGTATCGGCATCATCGCCTAATGTCTGAAAATATTGCTGCCAGCTTACATCAACTGAGGATGGGTCATTCTGATAGCGGAGATAGAGTTCTTCAATAAAACTGGCATTGGTGCCAGTTAGAAAGGAAGAGGAGTTGTCCAATTGCTGAGCCATTTTTTGGTCATTGGGCGGGTGATTAGCCCGCCCCCTTAAGTAATAAACTAGTTCTGATAGAAGTTAGTAGTACAAGACTACCCTTTCAAAACTCTTACCAAAGTAGAACCAAGTGCAGATGGACTGTCAGAGACAGTAATACCTGCACTTCGCATTGCTTCCATTTTATCGTCGGCACCACCTTTACCGCCAGAGATGATTGCACCAGCATGTCCCATACGGCGCCCCGGAGGAGCAGTAACACCTGCAATAAAGCCAACAACAGGCTTCTTGATCTTGGACTGCTTCAGAAATTCTGCAGCTTCTTCTTCCGCAGAGCCCCCGATTTCACCGATCATGATGATAGATTCTGTTTCATCATCATGCAGGAACATGTCCAGACAATCGATAAAGTTCGTACCATTTACCGGATCACCACCGATACCGATGCAGGTAGACTGGCCAAGTCCAGCGGCAGTAGTCTGTGCCACGGCTTCATATGTAAGCGTACCCGAACGAGATACAATACCAACATTGCCACGACGATGGATATGTCCAGGCATAATGCCAATTTTGCATTCATCAGGTGTAATCACACCTGGGCAGTTTGGACCGATTAGACGCGTTCCACTATCCTTTAGCGCGCGTTTTACACGCACCATATCCAGAACCGGGATGCCTTCTGTAATACAGACAACAAGCTCAACGCCTGCATCGACAGCTTCCAAAATTGCGTCACCAGCAAATGGCGGTGGCACATAGATCACAGACGCATTTGCACCAGTTGCATGAACAGCTTCATCGACTGTATTGAAAATTGGCAAATCCAGATGTGTTTCCCCACCTTTTCCGGGAGTGACGCCACCAACCATTTTCGTACCATAGGCAATTGCCTGCTCTGAATGGAAGGTCCCTTGAGAGCCTGTGAAACCCTGACAAATGACCTTTGTGTCTTTATTGACGAGTACGGCCATTACGCTGCCTCCTTCACTGCTTTTACAATTTTTTCTGCTGCATCGCCCAAATCATCAGCAGACAGAATTGGCAATCCTGACTCTGCAAGTATTTTCTTGCCAAGATCCACGTTGGTACCTTCAAGGCGCACAACGAGTGGAACGCTTAACGCAACTTCTTTCGCTGCAGCGACCACACCCTCAGCAATCACATCACAACGCATGATGCCGCCAAAGATATTAACGAGGATACCTTCAACATTTTTGTCTTTCAGGATGATCTTGAAAGCTTCTGTAACTTTTTCCTTGGTTGCCCCACCGCCCACATCGAGGAAGTTTGCAGGGTCTCCACCATTCAGCTTGATAATATCCATAGTCGCCATTGCGAGACCCGCACCGTTCACCATGCAACCGATATTGCCATCGAGCTTGATGTAATTGAGGTCATATTGAGCGGCTTCCAACTCGGAAGGATCTTCCTCATCTGGATCACGCAGCTCCGCAATTTCTTTCTGACGGAACAGGGCGTTATCATCAAAATTCATTTTCGCATCCAGAGCGATGATATCCCCAGAGCCCGTCACCACAAGTGGATTGATTTCAACAAGGCTGGCATCAGTATCGACAATGGATTTGTACAGCGCCATTATGAATTTTACAGCCGCACTAACCTGCTTACCTTCAAGGCCAAGCGCAAAAGCTATTTTACGTGCATGGAAAGCGCTAATTCCTGTAGCCGGGTCAATACTGACCATGTGGATTTTCTCAGGAGTTTTTTCAGCAACTTCCTCAATCTCCATGCCGCCTTCAGTTGACGCCATAAAAGTCACGCAATCTTTGGCGCGATCAATAATAGCACCCAGATACAGTTCGCGCGAGATGTCGCATCCGTCTTCAACATAGACGCGTTTCACTTCCTTGCCTTCTGGTCCGGTTTGATGAGTGACCAGTTGCATGCCAATCATGGATTTTGCAGTTTCCACAACTTCCTCAATTGACTTCACAACCTTGACACCACCGCCAAGCCCACGCCCACCGGCATGGATCTGCGCCTTGACCACCCATACCGGGCCACCAAGTTCCTGTGCGACTGTCTTTGCTTCTTCTGCAGTATAAGCGACACCGCCCTTGGGGACAGTAACGCCGTATTTTCCGAGTAGGCCCTTGGCCTGATATTCATGGATATTCATAATATTCCGCTATTCGCAAGTTGGGATCAGCTAATTGCTGGTCGGATTTATGAGTTCAATTCAAACTATAACACCCAAAAAAAGGGGCACAACCGCTAAGTTATGCCCCTTATTCTGTTAGCCTAAACTAGGATCAATGCCGATACAGGCTTCGACGAGCCCTTTCACAGCATCTACTGAATGATCAAACATTTTCTGTTCCTCATCATTCAAATTAATTTCGACGACTTTTTCAACGCCCCCTTCACCAATCACTGCAGGTACACCCACATACATGCCTTTCTGGCCATACTCACCGTTTAGATGCGCAGCCACAGGAAGGACCCGTTTTTTATCTTTCAGATATGCTTCTGCCATAGTAATGGCACTTGATGCCGGAGCGTAAAACGCTGAGCCTGTTTTGAGCAATGCGACAACTTCAGCGCCGCCATTTCTGGTGCGATCAACAATTTCGTCAATTTTTTCCTGAGTGGACCAGCCCATTTCAATAAGATCAGGGACAGGAATTCCCGCAACCGCAGAATAGCGAGTGAGCGGAACCATAGTATCGCCGTGACCACCCAGAACAAAGGCATTCACGTCTTCCACAGAAACATTAAACTCCTGCGCCAGGAAGAGGCGGAAGCGTGCACTGTCCAGAACACCTGCCATACCCACAACTTTATTATGTGGAAGACCGCATTTTTCACGAAGAACCCACACCATCGCATCAAGCGGGTTGGTGATACAGATAACAAATGAGTTGGGCGCATATTTTTTGATACCTTCGCCAACTGCAGTCATTACCTTGATATTGGTCCCCAGCAGATCGTCACGGCTCATTCCAGGCTTGCGAGCAATACCTGCTGTTACGATACAGACATCCGCACCTTCAATATCAGCATAATCACCTGTACCGACGAAGTCAGCGTTGAAGCGATCAACGGGTGAAGAGGAAGCGATATCCAGCGCCTTACCCTTTGCCAGTCCATCGTTCAAATCAACGATAACAACATCACCAAGCTCCTTGAGCCCAGCCAGATGCGCAAGGGTGCCACCAATATTACCGCCGCCGATCAATGCTATTTTTTTGCGAGCCATTCTAATCTCCGGTTTTTAAAGCAGAGAATTCCTCTAGGTCAGAGGTGATCCTCTATTGAGTTTTATAGCTTGGGTACTACCTCGTTTCGGGTCCGAGGGCAAGCTCACCGAAACAAAAAGTAACCATTTTTTTTAACCATGCTACGGGCACCATTTCAAAACACATAATTTTCACCGACCCCACCTCTTGATCCCGTTGCTTCAAACAGTTTTGTGTAAAATTATTCTATGTCGGTAAACAGTTAGTAAGATTTGAATGCTACTGAATGTTCTGGAATTAAAGTTATTCAATATTATTCTGCGGGATCATGGCAGCAAAACGTAAACGAATCATTAGGAAATTTGCCATTTGTGGTGTTGTCTGCGTAACAGTAACTGGCTGTGCGGAAACAATCATTGCCGGCATGACCATAATGGATCTGTTTACAGCGGGATCCCTGACCTCTACCTTCCTTACAGGTAAGGGACTGGGAGAACATGCGATGGATGCCGTGACAGGGCAGGATTGCCGTATTCTTGAAGGTGTTTTCAGAAGTGACCGCGCCATTTGCGAGCCTGAGGGTTCTGTTGCAACTAAGGATGACTTTAAAGGAATTGTCGCACTCCTTGACACTCCAGCCGGTTCAGATATCCAATTGGCGGAGCTACCCCTTGATTCATCACGTTTTCCCGAAATTGACGCAACCGTGACCAAAAATGCCCCTGAACTTCTTAAAACGTTAAACAAAAACAATGTTGTAAGTATTGCCGGCCACGACCTCATCGCTGACAACCGCCACATGCACCTAATCAAGGCAACCAAAGACTACACAAAACCCACCACAATGGTCACGCCAGTTGGAAAACAGGAATTACGGGATCGTTTAACCTCTACAGGGCTCTTTTGAGCGCAGGTACTGTTAGCACTTTACTTATTTTCAATTCCTTGGCAAAACGCCAGCTATGACTTCATCAGGACCTCTGGACGCTTATCGCGCCCTTCGACGAGACAACAAGATACAACATGACCCAATTCAGGAACTTGCAGTTGAAAAACTGCAAACCCTGCATCGGCGCTTGATGTCATATAATCCGCAAACCAGCGCGCACTGGACAGATATTTTTCGCTTGGGCGCTCGTAAGCCACGTGTTGAGCCGCCACAAGGGATTTACATGTATGGTGATGTTGGGCGCGGGAAATCCATGCTAATGGATCTTTTTTTTGAAAGTGCACCGGTTGAACGCAAAAGACGAGTGCATTTTCACGCCTTTATGCTCGAAGTACATGCCTTTATTCATGCATGGCGGCAGGATAAGGCCAAAAAAGGCGATGACCCACTGGTTCCCCTTGCCGAAAAAATTGCAAATGATGCCTGGCTCTTGTGTTTTGACGAATTTCAAGTGACTGATGTTGCGGATGCAATGCTGCTCGGACGACTGTTTGAATTGCTCTTCGAACATGGAGTAGTCGTCATTGCTACATCAAACCGAATTCCTGAGGATCTCTACAAGGATGGCCTTAACAGAGAATTGTTCCTTCCATTTATCGAATTAATCAAAGAACAGCTCGATATTCTTCATCTATCGGGTGGAACAGATTACCGCCTAGACCGCTTGTCAAAAAGTAATGTTTATTTCTCGCCGCTGAGCGAAGAAGCTGACAAACATATGGATGACACCTTTTCTTTGCTTACGGAAGGAAGCAGCCCGAAACAGAAAACCCTGTCCCATCAAGGCCGTAAACTTGAAGTACACACTTATGCGCGCGGTGTCGCGCGGTTCTCATTCGAAGAATTATGCGCCCGACCACTTGGTGCGTCAGATTATCTATTACTCACGGACGAGTTTCATTCCCTCCTTCTTGATCACGTTCCCGCTCTGGGCCCACATAATCGCAACGAAGCCAAACGCTTTGTTACCCTCGTTGATGTACTATATGAGGCAGGCGCAAATCTGATACTCTCCGCGGAGGTAGAAGCTGACAAGCTGTATCAGCAAGGAGACGGACATTTCGAATTTGCAAGAACCGTGTCACGGCTCATGGAAATGCGCTCCGAAGAATATCTCAAAGGGCACATTGCGAAACCCTAATCATCAATGATATCTGCCTGCCAAGTTGCAAGTTCGCTGTGTTTAAGAGCTTGCGCGAGTGCAATCTTATCCTCAGCAGTCTTATTTTGACCCAATTTCACCTTCGCTTGTAAATTCTCTACAGGGATTTCGAAAGCTACAATTGCTTTTGCCATTGCCTCTAACCTTTTCCCGTCAAACTCTTCAACACGCCATGGCCTTTCTCTACCGGCCTCATTTTCATCGCTCAGGCGCTTCAAGACTGAAAGGACACTTTCGGGATCCTGATAAATCATGACAGTTCCATAGGCGTGGACCGCAACATAATTCCAGGTCGGCACATTAGCGTCACTCTTATAGTAACTCGGGGAGACATAGTCATGCGGCCCATTAAAGACGACCAGAGATTTTCTGTTTTCTGTGAATAAACGGCCATGAGGATTGGCACGCGCAATATGACCATATAACGTGCCAAACTCTCCTTGGGTCGCGTCATATGACATAGGTAGATGCGTTGCTTGAGGCAGACCCGTTTCATCACTGGTAATAAGCTGCGCAAAACTTGCATTGGGCAGGATTGCGAGCAAAGTCTCAACCGGCGATGCTTTAAATGGCTTTGGTATATACATATGTGTCCTCTTCATTAGAGGTTCTGTTTACGACTTTATTGGCTCCTTAAAAGGCCCAATCTACAAGAAAATATAGAGCCAATTAATCAGATCAATCCTTTCCAATAATAAACCGTAAGCCCGACATATTCCTTAAGAGCATGTTTCCAGTAATAAAATCCGTCAAATCCTGGAACTAAATCGGCTGACCCCAGGGAACTGTCATTAATTCCAACAATTACCATCCGCACATCCACACCTTGCTTGACTAACGCAGCTCGTGTCCGAAAAGCATGTATGCCTGAAACGAACACAACAACCTTGTTCAGCTGCTCTGACTTCAACAACCTGCTGATGTTGGCAGCATGCTCAGCTGTTCCTCCTGCGCCAAAAGACAATAGTAAGCGTGTTTCAAGTTCCAATTTACTCACAAGAAATGGCAACTCACTAGCGCCATCCTGATCCGATCCGGATATCAGCAGCGGCACTTTCAATTGCTCAACCAGCTTTTGGGCGCGCATCACTCTGGTAAAAGAAGTTATAGACGGAAGCACTTCTTTAGTTGTGGGGTCCTGATGTCCGCCAGCCGCGATAACTGCAATTGCATCCACTTCCCCGGCTATTAGTTGCGACTGAGCGACTTCCAAGCGAACGCCAATATCGATGGGGCGCAGTACCATCTTACCTATGATGGGAAAACTCATAAAAATAAGCAGCAACAAGGTTAAACGCAGATACCATCGACGCCCGGTAAACCAGGCAATGAGGACAGTCATCGGAAGCACAATTAACAACACACCTCCAAGAGACATCCCGTCCATTAATTGCGCCAGCATATAACCCTGCATTTCCCCCCCCTTTTGGCTAGTTTGACTAATCAACAAATTGCTTTCAAGCCAATAAAAAAGGCCGCCCGAAGGCAGCCTTTTGATTACATGACGTAAAAATTAATTGAATTTGCTTCTTCAAAAATTCTCACATTTAGTGTTACATTTAAGACATTTCGTAAGCACAACTTAACATTCAGTCAATAAATTATAATGCCCTCTGGAAATATAAATTACCACAAAACAGATTCACACGAAACGATCTCAATACCAACAAGAAAACACACCATTAATTCCATAGTTATTATTTTATTTTCTATCACTTTGATAGGAACTATTGGAATGTTTCTTAATATAAGCCTGAACGCAACAAATAATGTAAAGAATGTAGTAGGTTTGATTTACTATATTTTCGTTTGCCTGACCCTTTTTTTAGCGATTCTTTACCCGTTTTACTTGTTATTTTTAACATTTCGACCAAAGCGTCAGGAAATTTTAAAGCTGCTCCCTGATCAACTACAGATACATACCGGAACTTATCCTATCCGATACACAAAAAGTATCTCCAACTTCTATCGTCAACTTAAAAACAACAGACAAAGAATATTCAAAATCAACAGTAAAGATGCTTTAAAAACACGATTGATTAGAGACGATGATCTCAATTTTCTACAAATTCTTCACAACAATAAGTATGTAGATGTCGCCGCGGGCGCAACCGACCAAGTACGAGAACAGCTTTTTCATCATATTCTCGACTATTATGAAAAAGAACAAAAAAGGCCGCCCGAAGGCAGCCCCTAAATTGCTTATAACGGTCGTCGTTATCCGCGACGTTCGACCATCATTTTTTTGATCTCTGCAATTGCCTTGGCTGGGTTCAAGCCTTTGGGGCAAGTGTTTGCGCAGTTCATGATTGTATGACAGCGATATAGACGGAACGGGTCTTCGAGGTTATCCAAGCGCTCCCCAGTGAATTCATCGCGGCTATCTGCAAGCCAGCGATAGGCTTGTAGTAAGATAGCTGGACCCAGAAAACGGTCTGAGTTCCACCAGTAGCTTGGGCAGGATGTAGAACAACATGCGCACAGAATACATTCATACAAACCATCCAGTTTTTCACGATCCTCCTTAGATTGGAGGCGTTCGCGGTCTGGCGGCGGCGGGGTTTGTGTCTGCATCCAAGGCTTAATTGAAGCATATTGCGCATAAAAGTTCGTCAGATCCGGCACAAGGTCCTTCACCACGGGTTGATGCGGCAGTGGATAAATATTGATGTCGCCATCGACCTCATCCATACCTTTAGTGCATGCCAACGTATTGGTACCGTTGATATTCATGGCGCATGATCCACAAATACCTTCCCGGCAGGACCTGCGAAATGTCAATCCCGGGTCAATCTCATTCTTGATCTTGATCAACCCGTCCAGGATCATGGGACCACAGTCATCCAGATCCACATAATACGTATCGATGCGCGGGTTTTCAGCGTCATCCGGTGACCAGCGATATACATTAAATGTCTTTGTATTGGTCGCCCCTTCCGGTTTTGGATGGGTCTTGCCGGTGCCTACTCTCGAATTTTTGGGTAATGCCAGTTCTACCATTTCTAACTTCCCTAACTCTTAGTAAACCCGGGCTTTGGGTTTAATGTAATCGATTTCATCTGTGAGCGTATAAGTATGAACCGGACGATAATCTATCCGTACACCTTCCGCATCACTGTGAAAAGTGAGTGTGTGCTTCATCCAGTTTTCATCATCCCGATCAGGGAAGTCTTCACGCGCATGAGCACCACGGCTTTCCTTGCGGTTTTCAGCCGCTGTCATGGAAACAACCGCCTGACGGATCAAATTGTCGAGCTCAAGGGTCTCAACCAAATCGGAGTTCCAAACAAGTGAGCGGTCAGTTGTCTTGATGTCAGACATCTGCTTTTCAACTTCACCAATTTTCTCAACGCCTTCTTTAAGGGTTTCACCCGTACGAAACACCGCACAGTCATCTTGCATAACCCGTTGCATCTTGTCTCTAATCTGGGCAGTTGATTGTCCACCATTTGCATGCCGGAAGCCGTCCAGACGAGCCAATGCTGCATCACACGCATCCGCAGCAAGCGGCGCATGTGCTTGACCGGTCTTAATAATGTCTTTAGCCCGCAGTGCTGCTGCACGTCCAAACACAACCAAGTCGATCAACGAGTTTGATCCAAGGCGGTTAGCCCCGTGAACCGACACACAAGCAGCTTCACCCACAGCCATCAGGCCTGGGACGATTGCATCCGGATTGTCGCCTTTAAGATCAACAACCTCCCCATGATAGTTGGTTGGGATACCGCCCATGTTGTAGTGAACTGTCGGAATAACCGGAATTGGCTCCTTATTCACATCAACGCCTGCGAAAATTCGAGCGCTCTCGGAAATACCTGGAAGGCGTTCTTCAATCATTGCCTGATCAAGATGATCAAGATGCAGATAAATATGATCTTTCCGACTACCAACACCACGACCTTCACGAATTTCCATGGTCATGGAACGGCTTACAACATCACGGCTGGCCAAATCTTTGGCGCTTGGCGCATAACGTTCCATGAAACGCTCACCTTCGCCATTTACCAGATAACCACCTTCACCTCGAACGCCTTCAGTAATCAGACATCCAGCGCCATAAATTCCAGTAGGATGGAATTGAGTAAACTCCATGTCCTGAAGGGGCAAGCCTGCACGCAGAACCATACCACCCCCGTCACCTGTACAGGTATGGGCAGATGTACATGAGAAATATGCGCGCCCGAATCCGCCGGTTGCCAATACAACCATATGTGAGCGGAACAAATGCAATGTACCATCTTCCAGACACAGACAAAGGACACCCTTACAGGCACCGTCTTTATCCATAATCAGGTCAAGCGCGAAATATTCAATATAGAAATCAGTGTCATACTTTAGCGACTGACTATAAAGTGTGTGCAACATGGCATGGCCGGTCCGATCAGCCGCAGCACAGGTGCGCTGCGCGGCTGGGCCTTCGCCAAATTGCGTGGTCATTCCACCAAAAGCGCGCTGATAAATCTTGCCCTCTTCAGTCCGGGAAAACGGCATACCGAACTGCTCCAGCTCCAAAACTGCTTTAGGAGCTTCACGGCACATATATTCAATTGCATCCTGATCACCCAGCCAGTCAGATCCCTTGACTGTGTCATACATATGCCATTGCCAGTTATCTTCACCCATATTGCCGAGAGATGCAGAAATACCACCCTGCGCAGCAACCGTGTGAGAGCGTGTCGGGAAAACTTTAGTGACTGCGGCTGTTTTCAATCCAGCCTGCGCCATTCCCATCGTTGCGCGGAGGCCTGCGCCGCCGGCGCCAACAACCACCACGTCATATTCGTGTTCAATAATTGGATAAGCTTCAGACATTTTACTCTACCCCCCGAGGGCCAGCTTGATTACGGCCAGCGCTGAGGCAAGACCAACAACAGCACAGAAAAAAGTGTTCAGCAAAAGAACGACAATTTTTGTACTCTCAGTGTGAATATAATCTTCGATTACAACCTGCAAACCGAGTTTGAGGTGGTAAAAAGTCACACCTATCAACAGCAGGAGAATGACAGATGTAAATGGAAGACCAAGTATATATCGGACGCGTTCATAATCAGCGCCCACCAATGCAATCACATACGCAAGCGCAATTACAAACAACGGCACCAGAGCTACAGCAGTGACTTTTTGATGCCACCAATGCGTAGTGCCCTCTTTCGCTGAGCCTAGGCCGCGCACATTCTTAAGCGGAGTTCTCATTCCCATGATCAGCCTCCAATTCCATAAGCAACTACCCAGGTCAGCAAGGTCAGCACAACTGATGCAATGATTGCAGCCATGCCGGTCTTGCGCATTGTTGGCAGTTCAAATCCTTTACCAGCATCCCAAAACAGATGGCGAATTCCATTGCACAGATGATAGAAAAGTGCCCAGGTAAAGCCAAACATCACAAGGCGGCCGAACCAGGACGCCAAAAACTGGCTGACCACTTCATAAGCTTCGGGGCCCGTTGCAGCGGCAATTAGCCACCACGCTAACAGAAGGGTACCAACACCAAGCGCAACACCAGTGATGCGGTGGGTGATGGATGTTACCATCGTGATCTGCGGCTTGTATATCTGCAGATGCGGCGATAACGGTCGTTCTATATTCGCCATGGATATCTCTCTAGCTAAGCTATCAATGAGTTACTTGATCTTTTATTTTTTGCACGGATTGTAGAAACAGAAAAGCTTTAGTCAACACAACCTTTACAATTTGCATGCCTTTTATACCGTAACTGAAGATTTTGGCAATATCACCCAGTAATCCAAATCAAGAACAACATCTGAATTTCGGGACCCGTCTTCTGCTTTATCTGGAAAATCAGCACAAGATCTGTTCTTGACCGCCAGTGTACGTAATCTAAGCGCACCCAGATCAGTATGCTCTGGCAAATCCGATTTATCCAGTACCTCACTCCAGGCATAAATTGTATCACCGGCAAAGGTCGGTGCCGTATGTGACCCTGCATTGATAGCGGCGACAAAAATCGCATTTGCCAACCCATTGAAGGAAAGCGCACGTGCCAATGAAATAATGTGCCCCCCATAAATGAGCCTTTTGCCCATTCTGTCATCTTTCATCATATGCTGATTAAAATGAACTTTCGCTGTATTCTGATAAAGACGAGTTGCAATCATATGTTCGGCCTCTTCAATCGTCATGCCATCGACATGGTCAATTTTTTCACCGATTTCATAGTCATCATAAACGTAAGGGGAACCAGCTAGAACAGTATCATACTGGGCAAGGTTTAAATCAGGTGGCAAAACAAACTGATCTGGTTCAACAACATCAGGCAGTTGCGGGATAACAGTTTCTGGTGCAGGCGCGTCAATATTATTTTTTCGCACCATAACCCAACGTACGTAATCAAGAACCACCTCACCCATCTGATTGACACCAGTTGAGCGCACGTAAACGACGCCTGTTTTACCATTGGAATTTTCTTTAAGACCAATCACCTCTGAAGTGGTCTGCACACTGTCTCCGGGATACACAGGTGCAATAAATTTGACATCTGCATAACCCAGATTAGCAACCGCGTTTAGTGAAATATCCGGAACAGTTTTGCCAAACACAATATGAAATACCAGCAGATCATCGACCGGAGCAGCCTGCAAACCACAATCTATTGCAAAGCTATCTGCGGATTGCAGTGCAAAGCGGCTCCCGTAAAGCGCAGTGTAGAGCGAAACATCCCCCTCAGTAATTGTTCTAGGCGTCGCATGATTGAGCACCTGACCCAACTTGAAATCTTCAAAATAATTCCCGGGATTGGTTTTTGATTTGGACATTCTAGTTCTCCTCAGGCCTGCATCTGGGCGATAGCTTCAGCCATGGCAACTTTCGCTCTGGCGATTTCCACGTGTAGATTTTCTACAAGCTTGCCATCAACAAGCACTACACCTTTGCCCTCTTTTTCGGCCTCTTCAAACGCCTCAATTACACGCCGCGAATAGGTTACCTCCTGTTCAGAAGGTGCAAAAACCTCGTTGCTTGCGTCAAGTTGTTTGGGGTGAATGAGAGTTTTTCCGTCGAAGCCAAGCTCCAATCCTTGAACACAGGAGGCCCTAAACCCTTCCTCATCTGCTAAATCAAGATAAACGCCATCCAGAACCGTCAACCCGTAGGCGCGACCCGCAAGAAGGCAAATCCCCAAAGATGTGATAACAGGAAGGCGCATCGAAGTATGCTGCGCCTGCAGGTCTTTAACCAAATCCGATGTTCCCATCACAAAACAGTCTATTCGATCAGATGCCCCCGCAATTTCCTCTGCCCTTAAAATACCAAGTGGCGTCTCCATCATGCACCAAATGCTCGTCCTATCAGGTGCACCTGCATCCGCCATAAGCTTTTCCATTTCATGGATTTGTGCGGTACTTTCTACTTTAGGAAGAAGGATTGCATCCGGGCCCGCTTTGGAAGCTGCGATAATATCATCACGCCCCCATTCTGTATCCAATCCATTAACTCGAATGATAATTTCCCGCTTGCCATAATCACCACTTGCTGCGTTGGCACACACGATTTCACGGGCTTCCTTTTTGGATGCGGGTGCCACAGCATCTTCCAAATCCAAAATCAGCCCATCAGCTGACAAGCCTTTTGCTTTCTCCTGAGCACGAGCATTTGAACCGGGCATGTAAAGAACTGAACGGCGAGGACGTAGGGATTTCGGCATAGAAACTCTCCAGTATGATGCATAATCTTTATTGTTTTTGAACGCATCATACCGGAAAATTGCTGCAACGCAACATAGTTACGAGAAAATGCCGTCTTTAGTAATTTTTGCCAACCAAAAATTCTTTCTTTTGCCTTTTACCTGACAAATAAGTTTACTGTTTAAATGAGCCCCAAAAAAAAGCCGCCCCAATTGGAGCGGCTCTTATTAGAAACTATCGAACTTAACTTATGCGGCTTTTTTCAGATACTCACGCCCGACAAGCTCTGCGATTTGAACTGTATTGAGCGCCGCCCCTTTACGCAAATTATCGGATACACACCACAAATTAATCGCATTATCCGCGGTGTGATCATCTCTGATCCGGGAAATGAAAGTCGCATAGTCACCTACACATTCAACAGGCGTCACGTAACCATTTTCATCGGGGTTATCGACCACCATGATACCAGGTGCCTCGCGCAAAATATCCCGCGCTTCATCAGCACCAAGTTCATTTTCAAATTCAATGTTAACACTTTCCGCATGCCCTACGAATACCGGTACGCGGACGCAAGTCGCGCTCAGCTTGATGGAACTGTCGACGATTTTCTTCGTCTCCACCATCATTTTCCACTCTTCCTTCGTGTACCGATCATCCATGAACACATCGATATGCGGAATCACATTGAAGGCAATCTGCTTGGTGAAATTTGCAGGTGTCGGTTCATCGTGAACAAACATTCCCTTAGTCTGATTAAACAGCTCATCCATAGCTTCATTGCCTGCGCCAGATACCGATTGGTAAGTTGACACAACGACCCGTTTGATTTTGGCGCGGTCATGCAAAGGTTTTAACGCTACAACCAATTGAGCCGTCGAACAATTGGGATTGGCAATGATGTTTTTCTTGGTATATCCAGCCGCAGCCTGAGGATTAACCTCTGGCACAATCAGCGGAACATCCGGGTCCATCCGATAATGCGAAGAATTATCTATCACGATACAGCCCTGAGATGCCGCAACTGGTGCATATTTTTCTGATATGGATCCACCAGCCGAAAAAAGCGCGAAGTCGTAACCTGTGAAGTCAAAACCATCCAGGTTTTCCACCGTCAGGGTCTTGTCGCCGAATGAAACCTGTTTACCCGTTGAACGTTTTGATGCAAGCGCCGTTACCTTGGCAACCGGGAATTGACGTTCGTGGAGAATATTCAGCATTTCACGGCCTACATTACCTGTAGCGCCGACAACAGCAACATTGTATCCCATGATATTAACTTTCATTCACTTTCCGCCCTGGCGGTAAGATCACCGCCCCAGGCATTTTCTAGTTTTAAGATGCGAACTGTACGTAGTGTCAGTTACTGATTTTATCAAGTTCGCGTAAAATGGCATCGCCCATTTCTGTGGTTGACACCATTGTCATGCCCTCGGACATGATATCGCCGGTCCGTATACCGCTCGCCAGAACATTCTGAACAGCAGTTTCGACCAGATCCGCTTCTCCGCCCATATCGAAGCTATAACGCAACGCCATAGCATAGGACAGAATGGTTGCAATAGGATTAGCTTTGTTTTCACCCGCAATATCAGGCGCTGAACCATGCACTGGCTCATATAATGCCTTGCGACGACCAAATTCATCCACGTCACCCAAAGATGCAGATGGCAACATACCCAGTGAGCCTGTCAGCATAGCCGCACAATCTGAGAGAATATCGCCGAACAGGTTATCTGTTACGATCACATCAAACTGCTTTGGCTCACGTACAAGCTGCATGGCAGCATTGTCTGCATACATGTGGCTAAGCTCAACATCCGGAAATTCTGCTTCGTGTATCTTTATGACTTCCTCACGCCACAATACGCCGCTTTCCATAACGTTTGCTTTTTCACTGGAGACAACGCGACCATTTCGTTTCTGCGCAAGTTCGAATGCAACGCGTGCAACCCGGTGAATTTCTGGTGTTGTATAAACCTGAGTATTCACACCTTTGCGAACACCGTTACCCAGATCTTCGATGCCACGTGGCTCACCGAAATAAACACCGCCGGTCAATTCACGAACGATCATAATATCCAGACCGGATACCAGTTCAGGCTTCAAACTGGAGGCATCTACCAGCGCATCAAAGCAAATGGCAGGCCGTAAATTTGCGTATAACTGCAAATCTTTGCGTAAACGTAATAGACCACGTTCAGGCTTAATGGAAAAATCAAGATTATCCCATTTGGGCCCGCCTACAGCACCAAGCAGAACAGCGTCTACTTTTTGGGCCTTTTCCACAACTGCGTCTGTAATTGGAACACCGTGTGCATCAATAGAAGATCCGCCCACCAGATCTTCATCCACATCAAATTTCACAGCCCGGTTGTCTTCCATCCAGTCGACAATCCGGCGCACTTCAGTCATTGCTTCCGGGCCAATACCGTCTCCGGGCAAAATCAGGAGTGACTTATTAGACGCCATATCAGTGTTCCTATCCTGTAGTGTATCGGAGCATATGCTCTCTTGTTACTTTTGTTATACGTGCAACCAGGGTTGCGAAAGTTTTTGCTTATCTTCGAAGCTGTCAACTTTACCTGCTTTTTGCAATGTCAGACCAACTTCATCCAGCCCGTTCAACAGGCAATGCTTACGGAACGGATCAATTTCAAACTTGATCGTTCCGCCGTCTGGGCCTTTGATTTCCTGAGCGGGAAGATCAACGGTCATCGTTGCGTTGGATCCCCGCTCCGCATCGTCAAGCAGCTTATCCAACTCTTCCTGACTAACCTTTATTGGTAAAATGCCGTTCTTAAAACAGTTGTTATAAAAGATATCGGCAAAAGAAGTCGAAATTACGCAGCGAATGCCAAAATCAGCCAAAGCCCAAGGCGCATGCTCACGACTTGACCCACAGCCAAAATTATCTCCTGCCACAAGAATTTGGGCAGACCTGTAAGCGGCTTTATTAAGAACAAAATCCTCGATCTCACTGCCGTCATTGTTATAGCGCATTTCAGCAAACAAATTCTTGCCAAGGCCCGCACGTTGAATGGTTTTCAGATACTGTTTCGGAATAATCATGTCAGTATCAATATTAACAAGTGGCATAGGTGCTGCGACACCGGAAAGTGTTGTGAATTTTTCCATTTTCTGTTCCCCTTAGTCCAGCGTCCGAACATCAGTCAAGTGACCGGTGATTGCCGCCGCTGCTGCCATTGCAGGGCTCACCAAATGGGTGCGACCACCCCGGCCTTGGCGACCTTCAAAATTCCGGTTTGAAGTAGATGCACAACGATCACCTTCATCAAGACGGTCAGCGTTCATCGCCAAGCACATTGAACAACCGGGCTCCCGCCATTCAAATCCAGCTTCGGTGAAAATCTTATCCAGGCCTTCTTCTTCTGCCTGGATTTTCACCAAACCTGAGCCTGGAACGATTATCGCATTTACGCTGTCTTTAACTTTACGCCCTTTGACCACCTCAGCGACGGCCCGCAAATCTTCAATCCGGCCATTTGTACACGAGCCAACGAAAACGTGGTCGACTTCAATATCGGTCAATTTCATGCCTGCCGTAAGGCCCATATACTTGAGCGCCCGTTCTGCTGCGGCCTGTTTTCCCGCATCCGCAAAATCTGAAGGTGCCGGAACAGTAGCACTGATCGGCAGCGCATCTTCAGGGCTGGTTCCCCAAGTGACATATGGCGTAATTTCTGACGCATCCATCACCACTTCTTTGTCAAATGAAGCACCCTCATCGGTTACAAGCGTTTTCCAATAGGCAACTGCCTGCTCATATGCACCGGCTTTTGGTGCGTATGGGCGGCCTTTAATATACTCAAAAGTCGTTTCATCAGGAGCGATGAGACCAGCACGCGCACCTGCCTCGATCGTCAGGTTGCACAAGGTCATGCGCCCTTCCATTGACAGCGAACGAACGGCTTCACCTGCATATTCAATCACGCAACCGGTACCACCTGCAGTTCCGATTTTACCAATGATGGCCAATGCCAAATCTTTTGCTGTCACGCCCACTGGTAATTTGCCGTTTACCAAAACCCGCATATTTTTGGCTTTGGATTGAATGAGCGTCTGTGTAGCCAAAACATGTTCAACTTCGGAAGTTCCAATACCATGGGCAAGTGCACCAAAGGCACCGTGAGTAGATGTATGGCTGTCACCGCAAACAATTGTCATCCCCGGTAACGTTAGCCCCTGCTCAGGGCCGATAATGTGCACAATCCCGCGACGATCATCGGTCATGGAAAAATAGTTTACACCGAATTCCTTCACGTTCGCTTCAAGGGTTTCAACCTGAAGTTTGCTTTCCGGATCGACGATACCCAGATGTAAATCTTTTGTTGGGACATTATGATCAGCAACGGCAAATGTCGCATCGGGACGGCGAACCTTTCTGCCAGCAACTCGCAGGCCCTCGAAAGCCTGTGGGCTGGTGACTTCGTGAACAAGGTGACGATCAATATAAAGCAGGCATCCGCCATCTTCCTGAACATCAACCAGGTGACTGTCCCAAATTTTGTCATACAGGGTTTTCGGTGCACCCATTTTCGTGTCCCTCTCTGAGCAGGTATTAGTCATTATTATGCGTTGTCCGGCGCGGAGAATCCGCGCCGGATTATTTTACCCCATCACTGGATCAGGGGGAAATTTATTTAGCAGCTGCTTTCGTGCCGCGATCTTCACGACGCTCGCGAATACGAGCTTTCTTACCGCGCAGTTCACGCAGATAGTAAAGCTTGGAGCGGCGAACAATACCCTGGCGAACGACTTCAATTTTGTCGATACGTGGTGAATAAAGTGGGAAAACACGTTCCACACCCTCACCGTATGAAATTTTACGAACCGTAAAGTTCGCGTTAATGCCACCAGAGTTGCGCGCAATACAAACGCCTTCAAACACCTGAATACGCTCACGTGTTCCTTCAACAACTTTCACGTGAACTTTCAGTGTATCACCAGCACGGAAGTCCGGTACACCACGCTCAGCTGTCAGCTTTTCAATCTGCTCTTGCTCTAGCTTTTGAATTGTATTCATAGCTTTCACCTTCATTTCAGTTTTTCATCTGACCAACGGGCCCAAAGGTCCGCTCGCCGTTGTTTCGTCAATTCTTCGGAGCAGTGTTGCCGCCACTCCTTGATCCTTTCATGATGCCCGGAGAGTAAAACCTCCGGGACTTCACGACCTTCCCAGATCGCAGGCCGGGTATAATGAGGATATTCCAACAACCCGGTCTCAAAACTTTCTTCTTCAAGTGACGACTGATTCCCGGTCACACCAGGTAACAATCGAACCACAGCATCCAACAGTGCCAATGCTGCAACCTCGCCGCCCGAAAGAATGAAATCCCCTAGAGAGACTTCTTCCACATCTCGAGCATCAAGCACTCGCTGATCAATTCCTTCAAACCTGCCACACACCAGAATAACCCCTGGCCCCTGTGCCACTTCCCGAACAAATTGCTGGTCCAAGACCCGCCCTCGGGGGCTGAAATACATCAATCGCTTCTCTTCGCCAGATGCGACCCTCGCCGCATCAATTGCATTTCCCAATACATCAGGTCGCATGACCATGCCGGCTCCGCCACCAAAAGGGCTGTCATCAACAGTGTGATGCCTGCCAACTGAATAATCCCGAATATTGGTTACCTGCAATTCCCAGGCCCCATTTTCCAGCCCCCTACCAGCCAATGAATGGCCAAGTGGACCTGGAAACATATCCGGATAGAGGGTCAAAACATGCGCGCTCCAGCTGGAACTGCCTTCTTGAGCCTCATTTTCAGCTTCACGCGTCATCAGTGATCCGCGCTCATTTGCGATTCATCTTCAGACTTTTCCGTACTTTCCCGCTTGGGAACTTCAAAAAAATCTTCAGGCAAATCGATGACAATATGCCCTTGGGTCATATCAACCGTGGGAACCATTTCTTTTGTAAAAGGAACCAGAACACTCGCTTTCTGCCCCTTTCCCTCCGGAACGATTTCCACAATATCTCCGCCTCCATAATCATGCAGACGCAGAATTTTTCCGTATCGGGTTCCGTCTTCAAATATCACATCCAATCCAACCAGATCAGCGTGATAGAATTCGTCTTCATCCTCAAGCTCGGGTAGCTTCTCACGTTTTACATAAAGCTCCTGCCCTTTCAGGCTTCTGCCTTATTCCGATCCGAAACACCCTTAATCCGAATAACCGGCATATGTTTCGAAAAGCCCACCAACTTCACATCAAATTTTTGATGTCCGTCCTTGCTTTCCAACTGACCGTAGGCTGCAATGTCTTCAGGGTTTTCCGTGAAAGTTTTTACTTTCATCTCCCCTCTAACACCTTTCGGCCCGGCAATCACACCGAGCAGCAACCGATCCGCATCAGCCATACCGGTCAACCTTAAGCTTCAGCGGCTTCCTCTGCAGGGGCTTCAGCCTCTGCAGCAGCGGCTGCGGCAGCTTCAGCAGCTTCCTGAGCAGCCATTTCAGCTTCTTTCAGACGTTCCTGAGCTTTAGCTTTTGGCTTCGCTTTAATTGGATTATTGCGAACCACTTTCTCACCGATGCCTGCATCTGCCATAAACTTGGCTACACGATCGGTTGGTTGAGCACCCTGGCTAACCCAATGTTTGATACGATCTTCGTTGATCTTCACACGCTCTTCGCTGCCTTTTTCAAGCATTGGATTGTATGTACCAACAATTTCAATATACCGACCATCACGAGGGCTACGAGCGTCTGCAACTACGATACGGTAGAAGGGACGCTTCTTAGCACCCTGACGGGTAAGGCGGATTTTCAATGCCATAGCTTAACTTCTTTCTCTTCAGTCAAAAACTGTATTACCTAAAATTTCATTCCCGGTGGCAAAAGCCCTTGCAACCCGCCGCGCATAACGCCCTTGTTGCCGAGCTTCTTCACCTTTTTCATCATTGACGCCATCTGTTTGTGCTGCTTGAGCAACCGATTAACGTCCTGAACGGACATTCCAGCACCAGCCGCAATGCGTCTCTTGCGGGATGCCGCGATAATTTGAGGATTCCTACGCTCCTTGGGGGTCATGGATTCCACAATTGCGATCTGTCTTTTAAGCAACTTGTCATCAAGATTTACACCTTCAAGCTGCTTCTTCATCTTGCCAACACCAGGCAACATTCCAACAAGGCTGCCCATACCGCCCATTTTCAGCATCTGACGGAGTTGGCCTGCAAGGTCATCAAGATCGAACGTGCCTTTTTGCATCTTCAGGGCGAGCTTTTCAGCTTCATCCTTTTCGATCATTTCTGACGCTTTTTCAACAAGAGAGACAACGTCCCCCATGCCAAGAATTCTGTTGGCTATCCGGTCTGGATGAAACGCCTCAAGCGCATCCATTTTCTCACCCGTGCCCAGCAGCTTGATCGGACAACCAGTGACCTCACGCATGGAAAGCGCAGCACCACCGCGACCATCACCATCAATACGGGTCATCACGATACCCGTGACATCTACCCGCTCCCTGAACTGCTCGGCCACATTGACGGCATCTTGACCAGTCAAGCTATCAACCACCAGCAATGTTTCTGTTGGTGCGGCCACTTGATGAACGGCTTTCATTTCCGCCATCAACTGCTCATCCACATGTAGACGGCCAGCCGTATCAAGCATGACCACATCGAAGCCTTGCAACTTCGCCGACTGAAGAGCACGATTGGCAATTTCAACCGGTTGCTGGCCAGCAACGATAGGCAGGGTCGTAACCCCAGTCTGCTCGCCTAATACCTTCAACTGCTCCTGAGCTGCAGGACGGCGCACGTCCAGTGACGCCATCATCACTTTCTTGCCATGCTTTTCCGTCAAAAATTTGGCAATTTTAGCAGTCGATGTTGTCTTACCTGAGCCTTGCAGTCCCACCATCATGAAAACAACAGGTGGCACTGCTAGAAGGTTAAGCTCTTGTGATTCGGAGCCAAGTGTTTCAACAAGCTGGTCATGAACCACCTTGATAACCATTTGCCCGGGATTAATGGACTTCAGAACTTCGGTTCCGACAGCCTTGGCCTTCGCTTTTTTAATAAAGCTTTTAACGACGGGCAGCGCGACATCCGCTTCCAGCAAGGCAACGCGCACCTCTCGCATCACCTCACTGACATCCGCTTCTGTCAGAGCGCCACGCTTGGTCAATTTACCAAGTACGTCGCCTAGTCTGCCTGTCAAATTTTCGAACATTCTGGTATAAACCCGTTCAAATCAGCCAATTGCTATTAAATCTCTATTCACGATAAATCACCAGAATCGGTACAACGCAAAAAGCGCCAGTGCGCGAAACTCGCGGACTGACGGGTACCTGAATGCGGCACAAATGATATGGCTCATTTAACGTGAGTGCGGTGAAATAGCCATAGCTGACCTCAAGAGTCAAGCCTTTACACGCAAAAAAGCTAAACAAACGCTGGACCTAAACGCCCTAAACGCCTATATCGCGCGGTATGGAAACGGTATCTTTTAAAAAAATGCACGGGCTTGGAAACGACTTCGTCATCATTGACGGTCGCGGTCACCCACCCAAACTATCCTCCGGACAATTACGAGCCATCGGGGACAGGCATCGCGGTGTTGGCTATGATCAATTGATTGTGCTGGAAAATTCTGCAACGGCTGACGTGTTTATGCGGATCTTCAACTCGGATGGAACCGAGGCTGAGGCCTGCGGCAATGCGACGCGTTGTGTTGCGCATCTAATGATGACAGAAAAGCAAAAAGATATTGTTGTTGTTGAAACAGTTGCAGGCCATTTAAAAGGTAAAAAAATTTCTGGCGGAAATATAGTAGTTGATATGGGTGTGCCAAATCTCGACTGGCAAGCCATCCCACTCGCAACCAAACAGGATACAGATAAGGTTGAAATTTCTGCTGGTCCCCTCAGTTATCCTGTGGCGGTCAATATGGGCAACCCACATCTGGTCTTTTTTGTTGAAAACGCGGATGAGATCGAACTTGAAAAATGGGGACCTGTCCTTGAGAACGATTCACTACTTCCGGCCAAGGCTAACATCAGCGTCGCAAGCCCCATGGAAAATGGAGAGTTTCGCCTTCGCGTCTGGGAACGCGGTGTTGGCATAACGCTCGCCTGCGGTTCAGCCGCCTGTGCGACAATTGTAGCTGCATGTCGCAGAGGCCTTAGCGATGGAAAAGCACGTTTACATTTAAATGGAGGTCCGCTTGATATGGAATATCTTGAAAGCGGAAACGTGCTAATGGGCGGTCCGGTTGCGTATTCCTTTGAAGGTGTATTGGACCTCAGCTTACTGGAAGGCTCCCACTAATGAGTAGCCCGAAAGCCAATACTGGCCCGGAAGTCATTACCTTCGGCTGCAGGCTCAATACATACGAATCTGAAGTTATGCGGGGTCACGCCACAGCGGCGGGCCTCGATAACGCGGTTATCATCAACACTTGCGCTGTAACAAGCGAAGCTGAACGACAGGCCCGTCAGGCAATTCGAAAAGCCCGCCGTGACAAACCAGACGCAAAAATTATCGTTACGGGATGTGCTGCCCAAACAAACCCGGATCAATTCCAATACATGGATGAAGTTGATCAAATTCTGGGTAACCTGGAAAAGCTCGAAGCAACTTCTTTCGGCCTTGAAGCAAGTGAGAGAGTACAGGTCAACGACATCATGTCCGCCACCGAAACCGCCAGTCACCTTCTGGAAGGATTCGAAGGCCGTGCTCGCGCGTTTTTACAGATTCAGAATGGCTGCAATCACAGATGCACGTTCTGCATTATTCCTTATGGTCGAGGCAATAGTCGTTCCGTACCGATAGGAGCTATTGCGGAGCAGGCGAAATCCCTCTGTGCTAATGGTTATCAGGAATTTGTTCTGACCGGCGTCGATATCACCGCCTACGGAGAAGATTTACCCGGAACACCAACATTAGGTCAAATGTGTCGCCGACTTCTGGCCGCAGTACCCGAAATTAAAAGGCTCCGACTGTCTTCTTTGGATCCCGTAGAAATCGATGATGACTTGTGGCACCTTATTGAACACGAAAAGCGCTTAATGCCTCACCTTCACATCAGTCTTCAGGCTGGTGACGATATGGTGCTTAAACGAATGAAACGCAGACATCTGAGGCAGGATGTATATGACTTTGTCGCAAGGGCAAGATCTCTTCGCCCAGATGTCGTATTTGGTGCAGACATCATTGCCGGCTTTCCAACAGAAACAGACGAGATGGCTGAAAATAGCAGACTTCTGCTGGAGGAGTGTGACATTACTTATGCGCATGTGTTTCCCTACTCAGAGCGACCTGGGACGCCGGCATCGAAAATGCCTCAGGTAGCAGGAAACATTAGAAAAAAACGCGCTGCCAATTTACGAGCTGTTGGGGACGCCAACCTGAAAAGACATTTGCACTCACTAATTGGTAAAAGACTCTCCGTACTCGCCGAAAACGAAACCACGGGTCGAACTGAAACCTACGCACCGGTAAGCTTTGATTTTACCGCGGAACCCGGTAGGATTATCGATGTATTGATTACAGGCAGCGATGGCAAAAAGCTGCAGGGCAGTTTTAAGGAAACTTCCATTTCATGAGTGAAACAGGGCAGACAGAAAAAAAGGGTTGGTTTCGAAAACTAACCGATGGACTGAAGCGGTCATCCAACAAAATTTCCAGTGGTATTTCGGATATTTTCACGAAACGCAAGCTCGATGACGATGTTGTTGAAGAGCTTGAAGAACTGCTAATTACTTCAGACTTAGGAGTTACAACAGCCGCACGTATAACAGCCAACATTGCAAAAACACGATATGACAAGGAAATAGCCCCAGAGGAAATTCGAGAAGCCCTTGCCGCAGAAATTACAGAAATCTTAACCCCTGTTGCACGGCCGTTTGAACTTGATAGTGACAAGAAACCTCATGTCGTGCTGGTCATTGGTGTCAACGGATCCGGTAAGACAACGACGATTGGTAAATTTGCCAAACAATATACCGCAATGGGTAAAAAAGTTGTTCTTGCCGCCGGCGACACATTCCGCGCGGCAGCGGTGGAGCAACTCGGCATCTGGGGAGAGCGTACGGGCGCAAGTGTTGTTACAACCAAAGTTGGCGGTGATGCCGCAGGATTAGCCTACACAGCATATGAAAAAGCTGTAGCTGACTATGCAGACCTGCTGCTAATTGACACGGCAGGGAGGCTGCAAAACAAGACAGACCTGATGGCTGAGCTCGAAAAAATCATCCGTGTTCTTCGCAAGTTGGATGCGAGCCTCCCGCATTCATCTATTTTGGTATTGGATGCAACGACAGGCCAAAATGCTTTAAATCAAGCGGAAATTTTCGGCAAAACCTGTGATGTAACCGGTTTGGTCATGACCAAACTGGATGGAACTGCACGCGGTGGTGTTCTGGTTGCCATAGCCGATAAGTTCAAACTTCCCGTGCATGCTATTGGCGTAGGTGAAGGTGTCGATGATCTGCAGCCTTTCGCAGCAGAAGATTTCGCGCGCGCCCTTGCCGGTGTCAATAACCCCTAATCAATTTCAGGAGTAGTATTTATGTCGACGCGTAAGATGCCTCAGTCGATCAAAACAGCAACAGAGCTCGGTCCTATCGTAATCTTCTTTGCTGCCTACTATCTCTATGATTTGTATGTCGCAACTGGTGCAATCATGGCGACCACATTGGGTTCGCTTATTGTATCCTACGCTTATGAAAAACGAATCCCGGCCATGCCATTGGTGACGGCGGTTGTTGTTACTATTTTCGGGGGCCTGACCCTATATCTGAATGATGATACTTTCATAAAAATGAAGCCAACGATCATCTATGCGTTATTTGCAGCAGCGTTAGCGGCGGGATTATTACTGGGCAAGTCATTTGTAAAAACGCTATTTGGTAATTTCTGGGATCTTTCTGACACCGGATGGCATCAATTGACAGTCCGACTGACACTGTTCTTCCTAAGTCTGGCTGTGGTTAATGAAATCGTCTGGCGTAACTTTTCCACCGACTTTTGGGTAAACGTAAAAGTGTTCGGCTTTACCGGCATAACTTTCGTATTTTTTATGGCTCAAGTCCCGTTGCTCACCAAGCACAGTACGAAAAGTGAAGACAGCCCAGAGGAATAAAGCAGGTGGCGCTTCCTTATTTTCCGCTTGAAGATGGAAACTTCAAACTGTCAATGGGCTTAAAACCAGCGCCGTCAGGAAGCTGGATTAAAGTAGATCACGACTATGAGCAGCAGATAAATATTCGAAGATCATTGCTTCAAAAGCAACGCTCTGATGTTTTTGCGTCGGTCAAAGACGCTTCGAAGGCGGAACATCGCGTCTGTCAGATGGTGCAAGAAACTTTAAAATTCCAGATGCCAAATCTGTCAAGCTTCAAGCCACTTGATGATGAAAATGACCTGGTAAAAGCAGCCAGCCTCATTCAGGAAGACCTCGTCATCATGCGTGAAGGTGAAAACGGATTTAATCTGATCTCCGCTGTTGTTTGCTTTCCGTCAGCCTGGAACTTAAAAACCAAGGTCGGGGAAAGCATAAGAAATATTCACGCCCCTGTGCCGGGTGTAAATAAACAAATCGGGCATTCGATTGATCTGTTTTTCAAAAACATGAAACAAGAAAAATTGGTCGAGCGTTTTAACTGGGGATTATATGATCGAGAGGACCTATTCCAGCCCGATTGGTGGCGCAGCTGCAAACGCCTGCAAAAATCACAAGACAAACAATTGGTTCCGGGATTTTCTTTCGTGTAGAACGGCAAACACTCCAACGTATTCAGGATACACAGGACGCATTGTTTACAATCCGTATCTACAACACCCCTCTTCAAGAAGTTGCACAAGATCCAATACGAGCGAGGCTTTTGTCCCGGCACATTTCAACCATGAGCAATGACTTTAAATCCTATAAATCAATCCTGAAATATGAAGACTTACTTCAAGAGTATTTGTGCAGACACTTTTAGTCCAAACTGCGTTTCATGATTTCAAAAGACCTTTGCTTTAGCTCGCCTTCAGCATTCCCAAAAGGTACGAATGACTTTTTATCTTTGATTTGATCGTAATGGTGCAACGCCCAGTATACTGTTGGAAATGCGAGCTCTTCCCATGGGATTTCAGTCCACTTAAACAACCCGACTTCCAATGATTCCGGGCCCGGAGATATTTCTTCGCTAACCAACTCAGCCCGATACATAAGCTGAACCTGACTAATATGAGTAATATTGTAGACACCAAGGAGATCGCGAATCCGAATATTGGCGTTAGCCTCCTCATAGGCTTCGCGGATTGCACCTTCTTCTGTGGTTTCTTTTTGTTCCATATAGCCGGCAGGCAAGGTCCAAAACTGTTTACGAGGATGAATTGCGCGGCGACACAACAAGAACCGATCTTCAAAAGTCACCACCGAACCAACAACTATTTTTGGGTTTACATAATGCACCCAACCACAATCTCTGCAGACATCCCGTTCAACATTATCGCCTTCCGGAATTTCACGCTTAAATCCATAATCTGAAGGGTTCGGGGATGTCACTGGCTGGTCCTGTGTTTTTCAATCCTGAAATTTGGTCAAACGTTTATATCTAGCGTTCTGCCGATACCACTAAAGGTCATGTCAGGGCGCTGGACACCAATCGCAGTGGGCCTATCCGGTTTTTGAACTTCCTTGATCTGCCTTGGATTGTTCTGATCACCTTGTGCATAAGTGCCCGCGGACATACTGACGCTATTTGATAAAGTCCCTGAAATTCTGACCATTTACTCCAAAACCCCCAATGCAGATTTCTATCCGCTTGTCCAATTTATCAATTTCGTGGGTTCTGGGAAAGGGACTTTATCGCTTCGGTCACATTTGCATGAAGTGTGCTATCTGTTGGTACCAGCTCCAACATCCTTTGCCAATGCAATTTAGCCTGTTTGGAGTTACCGGCCAATGCCTCACTTACACCAACATACCAATGCGCCTCCGCTACGCTATCATCAAGAGCAAGAACGCGGCGATAAATTTCAATAGCAGCTGTTGGCGGCTCTTTTGACTGATTGCCTCTGATCAATGACAAGGCTTGCATAACAAGCGGTTCAACATTTTGTGGCTGTAACCTTGCGGCCTGTTCATATGCACTGGCGGAAAGTTGAAATTTTTGCTGAGTAGCATACGCTTTTCCTAATCGCATCAACCCATCGAACTCTGGCGTCTCCCGCATACGCTCTGCAAGGCCGGCCACCATATTTTCAATCATTTCCTGACGATCAGCGGCACTCATTTCAGCTGCAGCTTCCATTTCCGCACGGGTTGGACCATTCCTCTCAACAGCAGTTGCATTGCTGGCAAGTAAATCCGAAATATCGCGGTCCAGCTCTTTGGCACTGCGCTCAATTCTCTCACGGAGCAGAGGCATAAATGGCGCATCGGAAGCACTATCCTGATAAAGTTCCATCCACTGTTCTAGTGCAGTTTCTAGGTTCCCATTCTGCGCTTCATAAACGGCGAGATAATAGCGCGCGCCGGGATGTAACGGATCGATTTGGTACGCCTTCTTGAAATTCTCTAGTGCGACTTCACTAACGGTACCACCTGCCAAATAATAAAAGTTTTCCGCGGCACCAACAAATAACTCCGCATCCTTGGGCGCCAGTCTGGTCGCCTGCAGGTAGGTCTTGGCTGCATCCTCAAATCTTTCCATCCGCGATAAAGTGCGGGCAAGCAATACCCAACCGTCAATATTTTCTGGGTTCTCCTGAAGTTTCTCAGCCAGTCTTTTGACCAAACTATTCAGATCCTGCCCCGCTAAATCTCTTTTTTCCTGGTCAATATTACGTTCGGCCAGCGGCTTTGACGGTAAATGCGGTGAACCTGTCATAAAATACAACGAGAAGCTTCCTACAAGCACAACAGATGCAATCGCAATTGCAAGGAGAAATTGAGGTCCACCGCTATAGGACTTCAGACTTCCTGACCGGCTTGCCTTCAATATCCGTCTTTGAACTTCAAGGCGGACTGGCTCAGCTTCTTCTTCACTCAAGACACCTCTGGAAATATCCGCATCCAGTTCTGCCAACTGTGATTTATAAACATCCAGTCCTTCTAACTTGTGATTTTCACCCTGGCCGCCTGGCCTAAAGAAGGGCAGCAGCAGGATAGTGAGCGCAATCAAACTAATGATAACGAGTACAACCCAAATCATTTTCGCCCCCCATCCTTGCCAGAACCCAACATTTTTTCGAGCTCCGCTTCCTCTTCCGGAGATAAAGGGGCTAGATTAGCGTTTTCAGCTGTAGGATTTTGCCTGCTACGCAAAAATCTCACGACAAAGACACCCCCAAGAACAAGGGCCACAAAAGGAAAGACCCACAACATAATTGTTCTCAACCGAAAAGGGGGGTTCAACAAAACCCAGTCACCATAACGCGACACAAGAAATTGACGAACTTCTTCATCGCTGTCGCCAGCGGAAATGCGCTCTCGCACAATGGATCGGAGATCTTTTGCTAGATCCGCGTTGCTATCCATAATGGACTGGTTTTGGCATACGAGACAGCGAATACCTTCCGCCAGATTTCGCGCCCGTTCTTCAAGCCTAGGATCATCCAAACGCTCTTCGACAAAGACGGCCTTCGCCTGCATATTCCAGAAAAACACCAGCGCAAATACCAAAGAAATTTGCCAGGCACCTGCTTTCCATTTAATCCAAGACATCACCCTTGCCTCTGTGCCAGCCGGGGTAATATCTTTTCTTTAAGATCCTTGTCCGTAATCGGCCCTATAATTTTGTCCAGTATTGTACCATCAGGCCCCATAATAAAGGTTTCGGGTACGCCATATACTCCAAAATCAATCCCAACTCTGCCTTTCAAATCCATACCGGTTCGTGTGTAGGGGTTACCGTGTTTGGCAAGCCATTCAGCAGCAGCGGTTGGTGTATCCTTATAATTAAGCCCATAAATTTCAACCTGTCCGTTCCGGCTTAAATCCATAAGAACCGGATGCTCCGCAAGACAGGCGACACACCACGACGCAAAAACATTCAGCAAAGTAATTTTGCCATCTTGCAGGTGAGCGGAAGAAAGATCATCTCCAAAACCTGGCACCGCTGATAGCGAAAACTCGGGCGCTTTTTTGTCAATTAATTCAGACGGAATCTCTGTCGGGTCTAAATAAAAAAGGGCATACAGCATCACCAGCGCGATTGCCGTAAATGTCAATATAGGTGCAAGAAACTTTACTTTCATCCGGCCGCTCCAACACCTGCAATGGGTTTTTTGGCTCCTCTGGCTGCGCCTATTCTAAAGCGCCGATCACTTAAGCTGAATAAGCCACCTATAAACATCACGATAGAGCCACCCCAGATCCAAGATACAAATGGCTTGTGATATATACGTGTTGCATAGCCGCCTTGACCATCTTCTTCACCAATCACAACATACAGATCTGCCGACAGCATCGGCCAAATTGCGGCTTCAGTCGTTTCCATCGGAGGGTTTTGATACACGCGTTGTTCCGGCTGCAATGTCACTATGTCATGACCATTTTTACTTGCCACAAATTTTCCGCGCAGAATATCGTAATTTGGCCCGACAGCTTTTTCTGCACCCTTAAAGGTAAATTCGTACCCACCAACAGTTGCCGTTTCACCTGTTTTCATCACGTCAAGACGTTCGCTTTGCCAGGCTTCTGACGCGGTAATACCCAGGATGATCATAGCGACACCCAAATGCGCAATAGACATGCCATAAGCACTACGAGGCAAGTTCTTCGCCCGTCGCATACTTTCCGAGACAGCCACTTTAAACAGCTTTATGCGCCCGGCCCACTCAATAAATACCGCCGCGGTCAACCAAGCGAAGAGACTCATCCCGACAAACGCCAAAATCGGCCCTTCATCAACTAGCCACCAAGTTATTCCCAAAACAAACAACACGAAAATCAAAGCGAATTTCAAGCGAGCAAAAACGCCGTTCAGGTCTGCGCGTTTCCAAGGTAAAAACGGTCCGACCGCCAACGCAACCACCAACGGGATGGCGAGAGGAAGAAACGTCGCATTAAAAAAGGGCGGTCCAACAGAAACCTTCGCCCCTGAAAACGCATCAAGGAACAAAGGATATAGCGTACCCAGAAGCACAGTTGCCGCCGCGGTTGATAATAACAGATTGTTCAGAACCAACGCCCCTTCACGGCTAATAGGCGCGAACAGTCCTCCCCCCTTCATATGAGGTGCCCTGACTGCGTAAAGGGTTAAGGAACCACCAACGACAACACACAAAAAGGCAAGAATGAAAACGCCACGGCTGGGTCAGTTGCAAACGCATGTACAGAATTTAGAACGCCGGATCTAACAAGGAAGGTCCCTAGGAGCGAAAAGCTGAACGCTATAATCGCCAACAAAATAGTCCAATTTTTCAGCGCATCCCTTTTTTCAACAACAATCGCTGAATGCAAGAGTGCAGTTGCGACCAACCAAGGCATAAAGGAAGCATTTTCGACCGGATCCCAAAACCACCAACCTCCCCAACCGAGTTCATAGTAGGCCCACCAGGAACCTAAAGCTATCCCGAGCGTTAAAAACCCCCATGCCGCCAAAGTCCAGGGACGCACCCAACGAGCCCAGGCCGGATCTACTTTGCCTTCAATCAATGCCGCAATGGCAAATGAAAAAGTAACGGAAAGCCCAACATAGCCCAGATACAGAAACGGTGGGTGAAATGCCAGACCCGGGTCTTGCAGAAGCGGATTTAACCCCCGCCCCTCAAAAGGTGCGGGATCGAGCCGCTCAAATGGATTTGAGGTAAACAGTATAAACAACAGGAAACCAAGACCAATCAGACCTTGAATAGATAACACTCTGGACTTCAAGGTAAGTGGAAGCTGTTGTCCGAATGCCGCCACAGCGAACCCAAACAGCGCTAATATCCAAGCCCATAGCAGCAACGAACCTTCGTGATTTCCCCAAACTCCACTGATTTTATAAAGGAGCGGTTTTAACGAATGAGAGTTTTCGGCCACATTCGCAACCGAAAAATCGCTTCCCAGATAGGCAATCGTGAGCGCAACAAAACTGATTGTCACGGCAATAAACTGGACAAGCGCCGCGCTGCTGGCAAAGCGCATTTGTATCAAGTTGCCACTACTTGCCCCGACAAGTGGAATACTTCCTTGCAATACTGATACAACAAGCGCAAGAAGCAATCCAAACTGACCAATTTCACCGATCATTCATCGCCCGCCTGTTCTTGCCAATGGCCCGCTTCTTTCAAACTTTCAGCGACCTCGGGCGGCATATAATTTTCATCATGTTTAGCCAGAACATTACTAGCAACAAAGGTACCGTTCTCATCAAATTGTCCTTCAGCTACGACCCCCTGCCCCTCACGAAACAAATCTGGGACAAGGCCCCGATACTTCACGGGAATACTCTCAGCCAGATCTGTCACATTAAAGGAAATATCAACACCCTGCTTTACATAACTTCCCTCTTCCACCAGTCCACCAAGACGAAATGTTCTTCCGGGCGGCACAGGTTTTTCAACAAGATCAGAAGGACTGTGAAAAAAGACCAGACTATCTTCAAAAGCGTTCAAGACAAGAGCGGCGGCTAGTCCCAAAATACCAACCGATAATAAGACGACAACCAGTCTGCGGCGTTTACGTGTCATTCTATTTCCTGTCGAATATTTCCTCGGCGGCGCGCATCTCGTCTAGCTTCCTCCAGAGGGGCCAGCTCACGCTCTATTTTCTTCAAGTTACGCAAACTGATAACCGTAAGCGTTACTAGCACCAGCGCCGAGACGCCATAAGACGCCCAGATAAAAACACCATATCCACCCATATGTAGAAAATCGCTCACGACCCAAAACCTGCTACCAGACCATTATTCAAATCAAACGTTATATAATCGTTCTTCCACTTATTTCAAAGAAACTGCTACGCAATGCGTCACAATGACGCGAAACCACTATTCCTGCAGCTTGTTCATCTGCAAAAGCCTTAACCGCCGCGCTAGTATTTCCGATTTAACGCGGACAATGAACAGGGACATAAACAAGCTCATATAGGCTGCAGCCATCACCAGTAGCGGAATAAGTATGGAGCTGTGTATCTTCGGTCCATCCATTGTGGCAACGCTGGCTGGCTGGTGTAGTGTATTCCACCAATCAACAGAAAACTTGATTATGGGAATATTGATCACCCCGACCAGTACAAGAATGGCTGCCGCTTTGGCCGCCTTGGAAGGGTCGTCAAAACTTTCCCATATGGCCATATATCCCAGATACAGGAAAAACAGAATGAGTACACTGGTTAGGCGTGCATCCCACACCCAATATGTACCCCACATCGGTTGCCCCCAAAGGGCGCCAGTTACCAACGCAAGGAAAGTAAAGCACGCTCCAATGGGCGCCGCCGCCTTGGCCGAAAGATCAGCTACAGGGTGCTTCCATATCAATCCCACAGCGGATGAAATTGCCATCATTGTGTAAATCGAAAGTGCCATCCAAGCAGCTGGCACATGAATAAACATAATTCTTACCGTATCACCTTGCTGATAATCCTCTGGCGATACAAAGAGCCCAAGATATAAACCTGCGATCAATAAAACGGCCGTGGAGATCGCAACCCACGGGAATATTGCACCCATGATCCGCAGGAAACGTGCGGGATTGGCATATCTATGTAGATCAATTGCCATGTCCGTTTAACTCTCTCTCATACAAACTCAGGCTTCCTATTCCACAGCCAGACGAAGCGCTGCTGCAGACGCAAATGGGCATAAAACCAACGCGCCCAATGTCAATCCGCCCAATAGCATCAAATGAGGGCTGATTGCCAACAGGGAAATTGCTGCCTCAACCGCTGCCACACCAAATATCAATACGGGAATATACAATGGCAGGATCATTAACGACAAGAGAACACCACCGCGACGCATTGCCACAGTAAGTGCAGCACCGATCGAACCGATTAAACTTAAAACCGGGGAACCAATTAGAAGCGAAAGCACCAAGACCCAAATCCCATCTGCCACGATATTAAAGGTAATCGCTAGAACTGGAGCGATTAAAATCAGTGGGAGCACTGAAGAGATCCAATGTGCTGCCACCTTGGCAAGGACCATTAATTCTAACGGCAATGGGCCTTTCATCAGTTGTTCTAGTGTGCCGTCCTCATAATCTGCCTGATATAATCGATCTAAAGTCAGCAAGCAGGACAGCAGCGCACCAACCCACAAAACACCAGGGCCAATTCTTGCAAGCACCGCCAACTCCGGCCCGACACCCAGTGGAAACAACGTCACTGCGATAATGAAAAAAGCAAGTGTCAGCGTGACAGCGCTCCCTTGTCGGTAAGCCAGGCGCAAGTCACGTTTCAGCAAGGCATAAAATGCGCTCATGACCCTGCCCCGGTATACTCATCCAGATTCAACAACTGAACATCATCAATTTCCAAATCCTGATGGGTTGCATAGAGCGCTAGTCCCCCATCTTCCAAATGAGCCCGTAAAAGATCGGTGAAAAGATCAATAAAGTGCACATCAAGCGAACTGATCGGTTCATCGAGAATCCAAATTTTGGAAGGGCAAGCAATTAACCTGGCCAGATTACTACGCTTTTTTTGCCCCGCTGAAAGTGAGCGAACTGGAAAATCAGCAATTTCTTCTATTTTAAATGCTTCAATGGCGGCTTCTATATTGTTCGGCCCCCGATATTTAGCCCAAAAAGAAAGATTTTCTCGAGGCGTCATGGACGTTTTCAAAGCATCCAGATGCCCTATATATTCGAAACGCTTCAGAAATTCCACCGGTTCATCCAACACATCTTTTTGTTGCCATGAGATCTGACCAGAAGCTGGTTTCAACAGTTGGGCTATTATCCGCAACAAACTCGACTTTCCAGTTCCATTGCGTCCCTTAACCCACAATGCCTGACCCGCTTTTACCGTGAAATTTACATCGCTAAAAATAATGCGTTCCTGACGAACACAGCCCAGATTTTCAACGATTAAGGTCATAAGCCCTACTTATTCAAACAAAAAAGGAACAATCACTGACTACAGGATTGTTCCTTTATTCGCAATATGATTACGTTAATCTATTCATATGTTCGCTGATCATCGATCACCTTGCCATCATTCACAAGAGAGCCGATTTCAACAAATTTCACATCCCCTTTTAGCTTGCAGAGATTTTGCAAGGTTGCGGCGACGTCTTTCTCCAACTCCTCAGATCCATTGGCCACCTCGCAGTGGAGCGTCATCTGATCCACATTATCTTTGCTTGTGACAACCAGCCGGACCTTTTTGATTTCATCATGTCGTTTCTGCACATCCACGACTGAGCCCGGATGAACAAACATCCCTTTGATCTTCGCCGTTTGGTCGGCACGGCCCATCCAGCCTTTGATGCGTGGCCCGGTGCGCCCACAAGCACTTTCACCGGGAAGAAACGCAGACATGTCACCAGTTCCAAAGCGGATCAACGGGTAGGTTTTATTAAATGTCGTGACAACAACTTCACCAACCTCACCAGGCGCAACCGGATCTCCTGTACCCGGGCGAACGATCTCAACTATGATGCCTTCATCTATGGTCATCCCTTCCATAGCTTCAGTTTCATAAGCAATCAAACCCAGGTCCGCAGTTCCATAGGACTGAATGACGGTTTGCATTCCCATATCTTTCAACTGCTGGCGTAACGATGGCGGCAATGCTTCCCCGCCAACACTCGCCACTTTCAGGGATGACATATCAGCGCCTGCTTCACGTCCTTTTTCAAGAAGGATTTTAAGGAATGATGGCGTTCCGACATAGGCTGTTGGCTTTAGCGTCTCAATGGCCTGCAATTGCATTTCGGTATTACCGATCCCGGCCGGAAATACCGGGCAACCAACTGCCCTCGCACCACTTTCCATCATATGTCCCGCTGGTGTCATATGATAGGAAAACGTATTATAGACTAGATCACCGGGGCGAAATCCGGCTGCCCACATGGCACGTCCCATGCGAAAATAATCATCAACATCCTGAGCTGGTTCAAAAATAGGCCCAGGGGACATAAACAGGTTTGACATCTGCCCAATTTCCACACCGTTCAATCCACCAAGAGGCGGTGCAGATTTTTGGGTTGCAACCAGATCAGATTTTCGAGTTACCGGCAAACTCGCCAAATCCTCAAGGCTTTGAATATCTGAAGGACTAACATCTTTCAGCAAATCACCGAAATAAGTTGAATTTTCTTTGGCATGTGCGATTTGCGCCTGAAGCTGTTGCAGCTGGTCTTCTTGGCGCTGATCAGCTGATCGAGTTTCTAGCTCGTCATAAAATTTACCGGTTCTGGGCATTATTTTTCTCAGATTTATTCAGAAGTATGGAAAGGAAGCGTTTTTAAGCCAACCAACGTTTACGACGACGATAATGCTTCACATCACGGAAACTTTTGCGGCCATCACCACCAAGTCCGAGATAAAATTCTTTCACATCTTCATTATTGGACAGGTCTTTTGCCGCCCCATCCATCACCACACGGCCATTTTCAAGAATGTAACCATAGTGCGCATATTTCAGCGCAATTGTAGCATTCTGTTCAGCAACAAGGAAGCTAACACCGGTCTCCTCGTTCAAGCGCTTCACAATCTCGAAAATCTCCTCAACCAACTGAGGAGCCAGCCCCATGGACGGCTCATCAAGCAAGATGAGATTTGGCTCAGCCATCAAAGCACGACCAACGGCGACCATTTGCTGTTCACCGCCTGAAATATATCCAGCTAGTGAGGTACGGCGTTCCTTAAGGCGCGGGAAGTAATGATATACTTTTTCCAACTCCTTGTTGATCATGGCCTTTCCGCCTTTACGCGTGTAGGCACCTGTCATCAGATTTTCTTCAACGGTCAAATGTTCAAAACAATGCCGTCCTTCCATAACCTGAACAACACCTTCAGTTACAAGTTCTGCAGGGGATTTTTCAGTTATGTTATTACCACGATATTCGATCGACCCCTTCGTCACCTCCCCACGCTCAGAGCGGAGGAGGTTCGAAATGGCTTTCAAAGAAGTAGTCTTGCCTGCGCCATTGGCTCCCAAGATGGAAACAATGCTTCCTTCGGGGACCTCCAGCGAGACCCCTTTCAAGACAAGGATAACATGGTCATAAATGACCTCGATATTATTGACCTGAGAAGGGGATTGCTTGACGCGTTCATTGGCAAGACTTCCTTTGTCAGTTTTACTATCCAGCTTAGCTGCAGCTAGCTGGTTCAAGACCTTTTTCTTTTAGGTAGTTCTCTGCAGATTCTTTCATTGCAGGGAGTACCAGCTCATTCATCGGTGTAATTTTGTCAGAAACGATATTCCATTTCTTTCCATCCCATTGCTGGATCTGGAATTCACCACCACCGATATGGTCTTCACAAGTTGGTGAAATGGAAGGACCCATTCCGGCAACACCCAGCTTTTCAGCCATTGCTGCATCCATCTTCATATTCTCAAGACCCCAACGCAATTGCTCGGAAGTAATGGCTTTAACACCGTATTTTTCCTGCGCGGTCAAAATACCTGCATGGATAAAGACCTGAGTGAGGACAGCACGGTTGTATAGCACCTGCCCAACATTTTCTTCACCAGACCCGTTACCTTTGCCATAAACATGAGTCATGATGTCTTTAATGACAGGAAACTCCTTGCCCGCGGCTGAGAAGGTAGCGCTCTTGTAACCAACAGCGGCATCACCTGCGGGAACGGTATCCTGTTCAGCACCTGACCACCAGTTTCCGATGAAGTTCTCGGCAGGGAAGCGGATTTTAGCTGCTTCTTTGATAGCAGTAGCGTTCATAGCACCCCAGCCCCACATGACAATATAGTCAGGTTTTGCACGGCGGATCTGCAACCAAGTCGCTTTCTGCTCAATACCCGGGAATACGACTGGGTACTGCTTCAACGTGAAACCAAATTTCTCTGACAGAGTTTCCATAATCGGAATGGATTCCTTGCCATACGCGATATCCAGATAGACGAGCGCGATAGTTTTATCTTTCAGGTTGTCCAGACCACCGATTTGGTCACCAATATACTTAACGATACCTGTTGCCTGACCCCAGTAGTTGGTCATCAATGGGAAAACCCATGGGAAAGCAGTTCCGATACCCGCGTCAGCACGACCATAACCCATTGTCATCAATGGAATTTTATCTGTACGTGTACGATCTGCCAGCGCGTAGGTAACACCAGTAGAATATGGCTGATAAATCAACGCACCGTTGTTTTTGTTTTTGGTCCGCTCATAGCATTCCACACCACGGTCAGTGTTGTAACCGAACTCGCATTCCTCAACGATCACTTTGGCGCCATTCACACCGCCATCGCGCTCATTAATCATCGCCCAGTAATCAACCGCCCCATTGGCTGTCGGCACACCACCTGGTGCAAATGGACCTGTACGGTAAACCAGTTTTGGCAGATAAAGTGTATCTTCCGCAAAAGCTGGCGCTGGTGCAGTAAACGGTGCAGCCAAAACTGCTGCTCCCAAAGCACCGAGTACAAATTTCTTCAAACTCATATTTTCCTCCCAGAGTTACCCTTGTTAATTCACGGAATATTCCGCCAAGAGAGTGAATTCCATTACCACTAAGGCAATACAGATACTCTGACCGCCTTTTGGAAACAGATCAATATGGAAACGGCCAGGTTCTCAGTTTCTCCTTACCGATGGTCCATAGTCTTGCAAGCCCGTGCGGCTCCACAATCAAGAAAAAGATAATCAGGACACCAAACACCATGAATTCCAGGTGAGCAACCATGTCAACGCCAATATTCCAACCAATCATAGGGGGAACGTTATTCAGGAAAATTGGCAAAAGCATGATGAAAGCAGCCCCAATGAAGGACCCAAGGATACTGCCCATACCGCCAATAATCACCATGAACAGAATGGCGAAAGAACGATTGATGCCAAACGCCTCTGGCTCAACAGTGCCCAAATGCACGAAAGCCCAAAGTGCACCGGCTACGCCGCAGAAAAATGAACTCACCGCAAAGGCAGATAACTTTGTCTGAAGGGGTTTAAAGCCGATAATTTCAGCAGCAATATCCATATCGCGAATAGCCATCCAACCACGTCCGATGTGGCTTCTCACCAGATTCTTGGCTGCCAATGCAAGGATTGCAACAAACGTTAGGGTGAATAGGTACTTTTCAGCCGCTGTATCAAACTCATACCCCATAATGATGAGCGGAGGTGCTGTAATCACGCCTGAAGGACTGTAGTTTGTAAACCAGCCAACTTTAATAAACACCCACTCGATAAAGAACTGAGCCGCCAATGTCGCAACCGCCAGATAAAAGCCCTTAATGCGCAAACTGGGAATACCAAACATAATACCAACCAGCGCAGCCATGACACCAGACAGTAATATTGTAATGACCAGAGGCATTGTCCCTTCAAAGCCACCGAAAGTGAAGGTGAAGGTAGCAAATTTATAGGCAGCAAACGCACCAACCGCCATAAACCCGCCTGTACCCAATGAAATCTGCCCGGCATATCCTGTGAGGATATTCAGACCAATTGCAGCAAGAGCAAGGATAAGGAACGGCGTCATAATCGCGCCAATGAAATAATCTCCTGTGAACAGGGGAATTCCCACAAAGGCTATTAAAAGAATAATGCCCATGCCGATGCGATCCTGCAGGATCGGGAATATTGCCTGATCTTCCTTGTAGGAGGACTTGAACTGTCCAGCTTCACGATAAAACATATGCCCTAAACCCTCTCAATAATCTTTTCGCCGAACAATCCTTGAGGACGGAACAGCAGGAATACCATCGCCAACATATAGGCAAACCAGTTTTCAATCGCGCCGCCGACCAAGTCGCCAACGTAAATTTCCGCCAGCTTCTCACCAGCACCAATAATCAGTCCACCAACAATCGCACCGGGAATTGAAGTAAATCCACCCAGCATCAATACAGGCAACGCTTTCAAGGCAATCAGGCTCAAGCTGAACTGAACCCCGAGTTTGGATCCCCACATGATCCCGGCAACAAGACCCACGAGACCCGCAACAGTCCAGACAACGATCCAGATATAACGCAAGGAAATTCCAACGGACATGGCCGCCTGATGATCATCAGCAACAGCACGAAGCGCACGACCGATTTTGGTCTTATTGAAGAAGATAGCCAGAATGATAACCAGCGCACCTGCCGTCAGACCTGCCACCAGCTCCAATTGATCAATAAAAACGCCGCCGACATCAAATGCCCCATTTGGCAGTCCGATATCGAGGATTTTAATGTCACTTCCCCAAATTGTCTGGCCAAAACCATCTAGGAAGAACGTCACACCAATAGTGGCCATGAAAAGAATGATCGGCTCCTGATTGACCAGCTTACCAAGTACAAACTTCTCAACACACCAGGCGAGGGCGATCATAATACCCACGGTGATAATAAAGGCTATGGTCCAGTGAACGCCGAGCATTTCCTGCACACCCACAAGGCTGAGGGCCGCAAAAAGCATCATCGCGCCTTGCGCAAAGTTAAAAACGCCAGAGGCCTTGAAGATCAAAACAAAACCCAATGCTACCAGCGAATAAAGAGCACCTGTCAGCAATCCACTCAACAGGACCTCAACGAAGAACAAAAAGTCCAGCATAATAAAAACTCCTGTCTGGGATTAATGACCGCCGCCAAGATAGGCGTCGATAACTTTCTGATTGGATCGAACTTCTTCTGGAAGCCCATCCCCAATTTTCCCGCCATAATCCAGCACCATGACGCGATCAGAAATATCCATGACCACGCCCATATCGTGCTCGATCAGACAAATTGTGGTTCCAAATTCATCATTCACATCAAGAATGAAACGGCACATGTCTTCCTTTTCTTCAAGGTTCATGCCCGCCATAGGCTCATCAAGCAACAATAGCTCTGGTTCTGCAGCCAATGCTCTGCCAAGCTCAACACGTTTCTGAAGACCGTAAGGCAAGCGGCCAACCGGGGTCTTGCGAATTGCTTCAATCTCAAGAAAATCAATTATGTCTTCAACATAACGGCGATGCTCCAGCTCTTCTTTCTGGGCGCTCCCCCACCACAACATCGAAGAAAACAGGCCTGATTTCATTTTCAGATTACGGCCTGTCATAATGTTGTCGAGCGTGGTCATCCCCCGAAAGAGTGCAACGTTCTGAAACGTACGGGCAATACCCTGCGCCGCAGCCTCATAGGGCTTCATCTGGGATCGCTTCTGCCCTTTATAGGTAATCGTACCCTGCTGGGGGTGATAAAATCCGTTGATGCAATTCAGCATGGATGTCTTACCGGCACCGTTAGGCCCGATAATCGCCCGGATCTCCCCCTTCTTAATGTCAAAGCTTACATCCGAAATTGCCCGGACTGCACCGAAAGAGAGGCTGATATCCTCAACTTCCAGCAAAACCTCGCCCGGATTTACAGTTTGTTCAGTCATTTAAGTGTTACTCCCGGGTTTACGAAGCGGCACGCATTGCCGGATAGGTTGTCGCGTCTGCTATTTTAACTGTTGCTTTAAGTTGACCCTTACGGCCATCTTCAAATGTCATTTCAGACTGAATATCTGCAACCGACACATCACTAAACAGGGCAGTAATAAGGGGCTCATATCGCTCAGCAATAATGCGTCTGCGAACTTTCCGAGTCCTTGTCAGCTCACCATCATCCGCATCCAACGCTTTTGGCAGCACCAGAAAACGACTGATTTGAGCGCCCGCCAACTCGCTATCGATGGCAAGATCCTGGTTCACTTGCTCGACACACTCTTTGATTTGCGCATATACCTCGTCGCGGTTCGCCAGATCCTGATAGGATGCATAGGAAATACCGCGTCGTTCTGCCCAGTTGCCAACAGCCTCAAGATCGATGTTAATAAATGCTGTTACGGTTTCCTTGTCATTTCCATGACAAACTGCTTCCGAAATAAACGGGAAAAACTTCAGTTTATTTTCAATATATTGAGGCGCAAAAAGCGTTCCGTCCCGCAATTTGCCCACATCTTTCGCGCGATCAATGATTTTAAGCTGACCATCATCTGTCATAATACCGGCATCACCCGTGTGCACCCAGCCGGTTTCTGTCTTGGTTTCTTTAGTCGCTTCCTCATTCTTGTAATAGCCGACGAAAGCACCGGGGCTTTTGTACAGAACTTCACCGGTCGCTTCATCAATCATAATTTCACAACCTGGCGCTGGCGGCCCAACTGTATCAGGGCGAACGTCCTTGTCATTCTGTATGCAGACATACGCGCAACTTTCTGTTTGCCCATAAAGCTGCTTTAAGTTCACACCAAGAGAACGATAGAACTTGAACACCTCAGGCCCCATTGGCGCACCCGCAGTATAAGCAACACGAATTTGGCTAAACCCCAGAGTGTTTTTTAAAGGACCATAAATCAACGCATTACCCAGCGCATATTTAAGCCGATCCATCAGTGGAACTGGTTTACCTTCAAGGATTTCCACTCCACACTTCTTCGCGACGTCGATGAAATAATGGAAGAGCTTTTGTTTGATTTTGCTGGCATCCTCAATTCGGATCATCATCTGCGTCAGCATATTTTCAAATATTGCTGGTGGTGCGAAATAATATGTAGGTCCGATTTCACGCAAATCCGTCAAAACTGTTTCAGCATTCTCAGGGCAGTTTACTGAAAAACCAGCAGTTGCAGCTTGCGAATAAGAGAACAGGTGATCGCCCACCCATGCCATCGGCAGATAGGACAGCACCTTATCTTTTTCGGTCAAATTCTCGAACTCAACGGACAGGCGCCCGGCCTCCACCATGTTCCGAAAACTCAGCATCACACCTTTTGGGCGACCCGTCGTACCGGATGTGTACAACAGAGTCGCGATATCATCAGATACCGCCTTATCACACTCTGCATCGAAAAAATCAGGTGACTTGGCGTCTAAAGCCTGCCCAATTTCCTGCACCTCTGTGTAGGATTTGATAAATGGCTGCTTATAATGACGCATGCCTCTCGGCTCTTTATAAATGATATATTTGATCGTTGGGCATTGATCCATGATAGACAGGACCTTGTCCACCTGCTCCTGATCTTCAACTACAACAACCTTTGCCTCTGCGTGAGCCAACACATACTGGATTTCGTCAGCCACACCATCTTGATAAAGTGGGACCGGCAACGCGCCAATTGACTGGGTTGCGGAAAACACCCAATAAAGTTGCGGGCGATTTGATCCAATGATCGCAACGGCATCACCACGCGTGACCCCCAACTCGACCAGACCCAGACCAAATGACCGTGAATTATCATACACATCTTTCCAGCTATAAGTCTGCCAAATGCCAAACTCTTTTTCTCTGTAGGCTGGAACATCCGGACGCTCCTTAGCATTCCTGCGGATCAGCTTTGGAAACGTATCAAGCGCTGTATTTGTCATAGGCTCCCTGCATCCTTAACAAACGAGACATCAACCAAAACCGCTGACGCCTTAGTAAATATTATTAATTCAGGGAAATGAGCTTTTTATAGCCATACGACACCGGCTGCGCTCCAGACACACTTGTCCTTCACACTGTCACGCTTTTCTCCCTGTGATGCGGCCTTTTTGACCATCTTATTATTGGGCTTCTTTTTGAGCCGTTATTGATTGCATACCCACTTATCACATTAAAGGTCAAGTGAAAACGATTTTTGACTTAAAATTTATGGAAAAAATCAGGAAATACGTAAAATATAATAAATATAAGAAAAAAACAAACATTTGTATTGTAAGTAAAAATTACAAACAAATTCTCGCAAATGCAATAACAAAGTCAATTTAACTAAAACCAAAATTTCATTTCTTTGTATACTAACTTGTTTTTTATACGAGTATTTTTATATGTTCTATTTTTTACTTAAAATTACTTTATTTAAAAACAGGAAGAATGATCGGGAGAACGTTTTCATTAATTACTAAAAAATACTACTACAAGGTAACTATCCAAAAACGCTCTAAAATTTTGCGAAATTTTATTCCCGCCATAACATGCTCCCAATCTGGTCCAATGCATTTAAAGGGGAATTTCCCGCTATCGATAGTTTAAATTGCTGTTAGCGATTCACATAATTCAAATCACATTATTAAATAAGCTTGATCGAACTCTCTACTTCTGGAAAACAGGACAACACCGCATATATAGTGAATGCAAGCATTAGAAAAAGACGACAATTGAGACTAATTGAGCGTGAAGTGAGCGTTAAAAAATTGATCTGACCCCATAAGCCTTCATTTCACCCAGACACAAGGAGCGATATTTTGACGACAACCGGCCATGACAGTCTACAAACCCGGCGTTCTCTTGAAGTCGGAGGAAGAACATATGAGTACTACAGCATCCGGGCCGCCGAAGAAGCTGGCTTGGGGGACATGTCGAGACTGCCATTTTCACTAAAGGTGCTACTTGAAAATCTGCTTCGCCATGAAGATGGACGGTCAGTTACAACAGACGACATCAATGCGCTTGCCGGTTGGCTAAAAGCAAAAAAAGCAGACCGGGAAATTACATACCGCCCTGCCCGCGTACTCATGCAGGACTTTACCGGTGTTCCAGCCGTAGTTGACTTGGCTGCAATGCGCGATGCCATGGTCAAACTGGGTGGAGATCCAAACAAAATCAATCCACTCGCCCAGTGTGATCTGGTAATTGATCACTCCGTCATGGTAGACAAATTCGGATCTGCCAGCGCGTTTCGCGAAAATGTCGAACTGGAAATGGAACGTAATGAAGAACGATACGCTTTCCTTCGGTGGGGACAGAAGGCATTTAATAATTTCCGCGTTGTCCCGCCGGGAACCGGTATCTGCCATCAGGTCAACCTTGAATATCTGGCCCAGACTGTTTGGACTACGAAAGACCAGAACGGCAAGGATATCGCCTACCCCGACACACTAGTCGGCACCGACAGTCACACCACCATGATCAATGGATTAGCGGTTCTGGGATGGGGTGTTGGGGGCATTGAAGCAGAAGCGGTTATGCTCGGGCAGCCCATATCCATGCTTATTCCCGAAGTGGTCGGCTTCAGACTGGATGGCAAACTCAAAGAGGGCACAACAACAACTGATCTGGTACTCACCGTCACTCAGATGCTCCGCGAGCATGGTGTCGTTGGCAAATTTGTTGAGTTTTACGGGCCAGGGCTCGACCAATTGTCACTTGCAGATCGCGCGACGATTTCAAATATGGCTCCGGAGTACGGGGCTACATGTGGCTTTTTCCCGATTGACCGTGAGACAATAGATTTTCTATCCTTTACAGCCCGCAATCCAGAACGCGTTGCTCTGGTTGAAAGTTACGCTAAAGCCCAAGGCATGTGGCGCGATAGTGAAACACCAGACCCTGAATTCACTTCGACACTATCGCTGGACGTCTCAACAGTGGAACCCAGCCTTGCCGGCCCTAAACGTCCGCAGGATAGAGTGCTCCTCTCCAAGGCTTCCTCAGAATTCGTCAGCGCACTCCCCTCTCTTGCGGTAGAGACGACGAACTGGACAAACGAGTGCCGGTTAAAGGCGCTGATTATAGCCTAGGAAACGGTGATGTTATCATCGCTGCAATTACGTCCTGCACAAATACATCTAACCCCAGCGTGATGCTGGCTGCTGGACTGGTCGCTCGCAACGCACGTGCGCGAGGGCTGACCGTAAAACCATGGGTGAAAACTTCTCTGGCTCCAGGTTCAAAAGTTGTGACAGATTACCTTGTGAAAGCGGGACTGCAAGATGATCTTGATGCACTGGGCTTCAATCTTGTGGGTTATGGTTGCACAACCTGTATAGGCAACTCAGGTCCTGTAGCAGAACCTATTGCAAACGCCATCGCCGAAGGCGAACTTGTTGCCTGTTCAGTTCTTTCGGGAAATCGCAATTTTGAAGGGCGAGTTAGCCCAAATGCCAAGGCTAATTATCTTGCATCACCCCCTCTTGTTGTTGCCTATGCAATAGCAGGCTCCATGAATATCGACATTACAAAAGATCCCATCGCGCAGGATGCAGATGGCAAGGATGTTTATCTAAAGGATATCTGGCCAACTAATCAGGAAGTCACTGAAACCGTTCGGGCTACAGTCGATAGTCAAATGTTTGCGACCCAGTATGCAAACGTATTTTCAGGTGACGCCGATTGGCAGAATATCAAAACCGCAGAAGGACAAACTTACGCTTGGAATCCGGCTTCTACATACGTGCAACACCCGCCCTATTTTGAAGGAATGCAAAAAGAGGCTGGCGGGTTTAGCGACATTAAAGGAGCGCGAATTCTCGCATTATTGGGCGATTCCGTAACAACAGATCATATTTCACCTGCAGGCGCAATAAAAGCCGACAGCCCTGCTGGTGAATATCTGAAAAGTCATCAGGTTGAAGTCAAGGATTTCAATTCTTATGGCTCTCGCCGCGGCAATCATGAGGTTATGATGCGCGGTACATTTGCCAATATTCGATTACGCAATGAACTCGCTCCGGGAACAGAAGGTGGAGTTACGCGCCATATGCCGGATGGCAATCAGGTATGGATATTTGATGCCTCGATGAAATACCAACGCGAAGGTGTGCCACTTGTTGTCATTGCGGGAAAGGAGTATGGCACTGGCTCGAGCCGCGACTGGGCAGCTAAAGGAACCCGCTTGCTCGGGATAAAAGCAGTTATTGCCGAAAGCTTTGAACGAATTCACAGGTCCAATCTGGTCGGTATGGGCATACTACCTTTGCAATTTCCAGAGGGTGTGACCCGTAAGACCCTGAAACTTGATGGGTCAGAAAAAGTGAGCATTACGAGCATAGCGAACGGAATATCACCGCGCATGACTATTCCGTGTTCAATCACACGACAGGATGGAAGCATTGAAAACATCAGCCTGCTGTGCCGTATAGATACGGAAGATGAAGTGGAATATTACCGACACGAAGGTATCTTGCAGTATGTCTTGAGAAATCTCTCTGCTTAAAGCTTTAATCAAGCAGGGATCTACGAATAACGCTTGCGAACAAACTGGCGCTCAATACTGATCACTGAAGCTTGAATTGCGTGTGAGCGCAGTGCTCGGTATTGTTCAGGAATGCAGTCACATCTATTTTCCATATGCTTAGCCACGAGCCTTGTGCTATTTGCCGCAATTGGTCAGGCTCGTGATGCCAGGCAAGTGGACACAGTCATCGAACTTTATACTTCCCAAGGATGCTCATCTTGCCCCCCCGCTGACCAGCTTATGGGAACACTTACTGAAAACACAAGCGTTCTTGGACTTTCGTTCTCCGTTACTTACTGGGATTACATAGGCTGGAAAGATACTTTTGCCGACCCTGAAAACGACTTGCGTCAAACACTATATCGGGATCAAATGAATGAACGGTACGTTTACACTCCTCAGATGATTGTGGGAGGCATTTCTCATTTTGTTGGTTCCAGTAGTGAGCAACTTGAAACCCATCTGAAAACATTAAAAGGTCATGCCCGTAAAATTAATTTGAGCTGGCGCTTTATAGATGGCGACATAGAAATCATTCTTCCCCAAACCTCCACTGGGGCGACTCTATGGCAAATGGATGTCGATTATCGCAAGAAAGTGGACATAGGCCGCGGAGAGAACTCTGGGCGAAGTGTTACGTACCACAATATTGTTCGCAACATCGATAAACTGGGTGAGTGGGATGGCTCACCAACTACGTTGAGATTAAAACTCGACGATCTGCAGGCAAAGGGAAGAGATGCCTGCGCGCTCCTTGTTCAGGAACAAAATCATGGCCCGATCATTGGCGCTTTGATGATTGACCTTTAACATCCCTGGAACAGCTTAGGCAAAATTATGGTTGATTGCCTTTTGCGATTACCGCAATCTAGTATTTACGCACAAAAGCAAAAAGGAAAAGCGTAATGACTAAAGATGCTGTGCCTCTAAAGCCCGCCGCCACCGTTCTTCTTGTTCGCGATAACATTACCGAACTTGACAGGCTCGAGGTTTTTATGGTGGTTCGCCATCACCAAATTGATTTCGCCTCCGGCGCCCTTGTTTTTCCTGGTGGAAAGGTTGACAAAGCTGATCTTAAAAAAGAACTGGCCGACCACCTGCCTGCTGCACAACCACTAGATGATCCGCTATTGTCATTTAAGATTGCCGCCATCCGCGAAGCTTTTGAAGAATGTCATGTTCTCCTCGCACGTGACCGCAGTACCGGCCAATTGGTAAGTCCTGAAAAATTGGAGACTCTTACTGAAAAATATCGAAAAGACATGCAGGCAGGAGATATTGATATCCTTAAAATGGCTGATGCTGAAGATTTGGAATTAGCGACAGAAATGCTCGCTCATTATTCACATTGGCTCACCCCAACTTTTATGCCCAAACGTTTTGACACCCATTTCTTTATCGCTAAAGCTCCCCCGGAACAGTTGGCTGTCCACGATGGCGAAGAATCTGTCGATTCCGTCTGGATCGGCCCGCATGCCGCCATGGAAGGGGCAAAAAACGGAAAATACACAGTCATTTTTCCAACACTGATGAATATCGAATATCTGGCAAAATACTCGAGTGCCGACGAAGCAATCACAGATGCAAATCGCACCAAGACCGTTACAGTGTTGCCAAAACTTGAAAATACAGATGACGGGAAATTTCTGAACATTCCTGCAGAAGCGGGTTACAGCCTCACTCGCAGGAAAATTGACCCTATGATGGACCCAGATCAGAAAAGGAAGGCATAAATCAGAACTATATTATCGCGAGAACTGTTCTTAACCCCTTGAGGAGACCTTCCACAAACTCCCCGTTGCGTTGAGCAGACTTCGCCCAAGCTTCAATGATTTCAAAACTTGATCGGCTACGAGCAAGGTGCTCAGATAAAACTTTATACTCCTGACTACGCTGGTGAAAAGGACTTGCCTGTAGTGCCTGAATTTCACTGTATATTGCCTGCTGGGCCTCAACAAGCTGCAGCTGCAAGTGTTTTGGCAGTTGAGGTGAATTTTTATCATCAATCAGGCGCTCTGCGTACCGAAGTTTCTCCAATGCCGTCATTTGATCAATTGTCATGGATTTCTCCTCTCGTTAAATCTTTAAGCTTCGATCGCAACGCAGAAATATTCTTAACAAGATGTCGCTGGTTAGCTGGCAAATAGGTTGTCGCAACATTGGGAGACGGAAAGGAAAGATAGTCTTCACTTTTTTGAACTCTATCACTTGAAGAAGCAAGTAACCGTTTGAATTCGCTATGTAAAACTGCAAATTGCAGATATGAATCCCGTAGCTGCAGGAAGATCTGCTCAACCTCCTCTTGAAATCTCTCTAACCTATAAATTCGATCTAGAAGAAGCGGTCTGTTCGGCGACTCTTTCAGCTCTTTTGGAAGAGCCAGATTTATGCGTGTTCGCCATGTCTTGTTTATATGAAGAAGTGATTCATTGACCAACGCCCGCAAACCCGCTCGACAGGCTGGGATGGTGTTTAGTTTGATGGGAATGCTCGGATTAATTCTCGAAGTGTCACAGGATTTAGTGTCGCTCCGGACATCCCCTACATCTAAATACAACAAAAACACGATCCGCTGAATATCAGGATTTGCCTCGGACACAAGTTCCGCCAGTTTCGCAATTGTTTTTGGATAGTAAAAATATGAAGAAAATTGACCAATTTTATTCCCGATTATATCCAGATGCTCTTCTGACAGATTCCCAAAACCCTTTAGATCAATATCTTTCATCCCTCCCAAATCCAGTGCTTTCGTCGGTTCGCTCAACTCACCCTCAAGCTGCAATGCGTTCAAAATATTTAAAGAATAGACTTGCAAGCTGTGGACCAACTGCCGTCGGAGACGTATATCATTCGCGGTAAACAGTGCTGGAAAGTTCGTATTTGGACGACCGCCCAGATCAAATTGCAAATTAAGATTGGTTTGCAGGGCGAGCCGGTTTGCCTCTTCAGAAAACTCCAACGAAATCTCGTGTAATTCACCAATCAACTGCGCCGACTGCGAGAGATTTACCGCCATTTTTTGTAATTTCGGATCCGGAATATAACTGCAGGCTCCGGTCTGAAAGCAAATCAGTAATCCAACGACTAGTTTTATGTAAAGGCCAGGCATTTGAGACGATCCAGCTAAAAAGTGTTTCTTCTAACAGACGTCTGGAATAATAGTTTGTGCCAAACAAAAAGGGGCGGCTAAGGCCACCCCTAATTATCCATATGCTGTTAGATTTATAATCCTTTAGCCATAAAGTTAGCCATTCGCTGCGAAAACGCTACGGGATCGACAAGCTGTTCGCCTTCAATAATATACGCCTGGTCTAACAACAAGAGCGCAGCTTCACTCAACAGGTCCGATGTGCCTTTTTTCTCCGCCTTGCTCATAAGCTTTTTGATCAGATCATGCTTTGGATTGATTTCCAGAATCCGCTGAGATGCACTACCCCCTAATTGTTTGTGAGCTTTGAGAATTTTCTCCAGATGCATATCCATATCCCCTTCATCTGCGACAAGACAAACCGGGCTGTCTGTCAAGCGAGAAGAAGCGCGGATATCTTTTACCTTGTCTTTAAGCGACTGCCGAAAAGCACCGATTAGCAAATCCAACTTTGGTGCATCTGCTTTTTCCTCTTCTGTTTCCTCTTCAGCTTTGTCTTTGATGGCATCCAACTCCGCCGATCCTTGCGTGACAGATTTAAAGGACTTACCTTCAAATTCGCTCTGACGGCTCAGCCAGAAATTATCAACTGGATCGCTCAGCAACAAAACCTCAATTCCCTTCGCTTTGAAACCCTCAAGTTGCGGGCTTTTGCGAATGGCTTCCGCACTGTCACCTGTAATATAATAAATGTGCTTTTGATCTTCAGGCATTCTGCCAGGTAATCTGCCAAAGATGAGTAACTTTCGGAGTTGGTCGTTTTAAATACGGCCAATTTCAACAGCCGTTCTCCATACTCCATGTCCTCATAAATGCCTTCTTTGAGTACAGCGCCAAAGTTATCCCAGAATATATGAAAAGCTTCCGCATCATCTTTGGCTTTCTTTTCAATCTCGGAAATAACTTTTTTGACAAGTCCTGATCGAATTTTTCTAAGAACAGGATTGTTTTGCAGCATTTCCCGGCTAACATTCAGCGGTAAATCCTCTGAATCCACAATACCTTTCACGAAACGAAGATAAGCAGGAACCAGTTCCTCACAATCGTCCGTAATAAAAACACGCTTTACATATAACTTGAGTGACGATTTACGATCAGGATTAAACAGATCGAAAGGCTGTTGGGATGGCAAAAACAGCAACATGCTGTATTCTAGAACACCTTCAACCTTGCTATGAATAATGCTCCAGGGTTCATCATACGCTTGACCAACATGGTGATAAAACTCTATATATTGCTCATCCGTAATCTCAGATTTTGGTCGCGTCCACAATGCACTCGCAGTATTAAGAGTCTCGTCTTCTGCCCCATCTTCTGTTGACGACAAAATAACAGGTAGTGCAATGTGATCTGCATACGTTCTTATAACTGACCGAATGCGATGCGCTTCCAAATACTCGCTGGCATCTTCTTTCAAGTGCAATGTTATAGTTGTACCCCGCCCTTCACGAGAAGCCTCCGAAATCGTATAGCTGCCAGCGCCGTCAGAAGTCCATTTATGAGCTTCACTCTCACCTGCTTTGCGACTAACAACTTCAACCTTGTGGGCGACCATGAAAGAAGAATAGAAACCAACACCGAATTGACCGATTACACTGACCGCCTTGTTATCATCTTCGGAAAGTTGTTCTACAAAATTTGATGTGCCCGAGCGAGCGATGGTGCCGAGGTTTTCAACCATCTCCTGCTTGGACATGCCAATACCGTTATCCGCGATGGTCAGGGTTTTCGCCTCTTTATCCACCGATAAGCGAACATCAAAGTCGCTATCACCCTCGGTCAGTGATGGTTCCGTCAAGGCCGCATATCGCAGCCTGTCGCATGCATCAGAAGCGTTTGACACTAGCTCCCGCAGGAAAATCTCTTTTTCGCTGTAAAGTGAATGAGCAACAATATGCAATAGTTTGGCAACCTCTGCCTGAAACTCATGCTTAGTCTCTGTCATTTTTCCGCAACCTCGTGGCTATCTGAATTTTGTAGCCTCTATATGACGGCAACATCACAGATGATCAAGGTCTAGGACTTAAAAATACTATTGGGTGGTATTAAGTCAGGAACATCAAAAATAAAAAGGCCCGCTCCGAGGGGCGCAAAAAATTCGAAGCAGGCCCTAATGATCAGTAACCGATGTGTGTAGATGGTTTCGATCAATGAAGTTAAGTATATTTATTTGGAATGGTCATTCAAGTAAAAATTATACTTGAATTATTGATCCCAGTGATCTTGCTCACAAAAACAATACTCCATGCGTCCTGTAGGTATCGAAAATCGCGCAGGGCAATAAAATGGTAAAAACTGTATTTTCATCTCGACCAGCATCGGAATCCACCACCCCCAAACCCCTGTATGAGCAGGTTAAATCGTATGTTATGGACAATATTCTTTCTGGCAATTGGCAAATCCATAGCCAGATTCCGTCGGAGCATACTTTGGTAAGAGAACTTCGGATGTCTCGTATGACCATTCATCGAGCATTGCGTGAACTGACCGCAAATGGTTTTCTGAATAGAATTCAAGGTGTTGGGACCTTTGTTGCCAACCCCAAAGAGGAAAAAACCTCTCTAAAACTAGCTGACATTAAGGATATGATTATCGCTCGGGGAAACCGATATGCTAGTGAGGTTAAGTTCCTACAGAGTGAACCGATTGAACCCGACATGGCTCCTCTCCTACAACTTGACACAGGCAGTACCGTATTCAGGTCTTATATAATCCATTGTCAAAATGACCTGCCAGTTATACTTGAAGACAGGTTCACGAGTCCGGCGCTTGCGCCTGAATTGTTAAATCAGGATTTTTCCAAGCAGACAACTGAACACTACTTTAGGGAACAGTACAATTTACTGACCCACCAACACCAAATCTCTGCACAGCCTTCGACACCAGAGCACCACCATTTCTTAAGACTTGAACAGCCCGTCGCATGTGTTCAAATCATTCGCAAAAGCTGGATCGGCACCCAATTACTCTCCTATGCCAAATACACGCTTGCCGCGAACAGATTCCAACTTCACTGTTAAGACGCAACTAAAACTTGAAACCATGCTTCAAAAGTTAACAAAAGGTTAATTTACGATAATTCCATCTATGCAAATTTAACTAATTGTGGTACGTTAAGAAACCTTTTATATATATTGTACTAATATAATAGTTATGAAAATTTTTTTAGCCGACGATCACCCACTATACAGAATGGCTTTGTCAGGATTACTGGCACAGCTGGATAACGAAGTAGAAGTCGTAGACTGCTGCGATTACCGGGAGTTAGGTGACGCATTGTCGGCCGCTACAATCAGGCCAGACCTCATTTTGCTGGATCTTTCCATGCCGGGGATGGACTATGAAATAGCTATTCCTGAATTGAAAAGAAGCTACCCAGATGTATCTCTGATTGTTGTCTCAGGAACAGAAGACACATCTGACATGTCACAAGTTTTAAACCTTGGTGCTGAAGGCTTTATCCCCAAATCATCAACTCGTGAAGTACTCTTGAGTGCAATACGTCTTGTACTCTCTGGCGGGAAATACATCCCGTCGCAAATATTTAGCAAAGACGAAAGCACTGAAACAAAGTCCGGTGCTTTGAGCTCAACGCAAATTTTAGGCAAGGGCGATGTATCTACAAGTGCACTTACAAAGCGTCAGAGGAATGTACTGGATTTAATGGCGGAAGGTCTTTCCAATAGAGAAATAGCAAATGCCTTGAACCTTGCTGAAAGCACAGTCAAGGTGCACATTACGGCCATTTTCAGAATCTTGGGTGTATCCAATAGAACTCAAGCTGTCCTTCTTCTAAAAGAATACGCTTAAGTGTGCTATTAGGCATCATCAAATTCATTATCCAATAGCAGCGACATTTTCACTCCGAGGCTTAAGTGATTTTGCGGATGTAGCGCCTGTACCCGCCGCGTCAGAAGTATAAAGATTCTTAAGCGCATCGATGACCAATTCAACAGTAAAATGGGGCGGCTCACCCGTATATTTACAAGCCGAAACCACCTGATCAACAATAAATTTCGGTTGGTAGCAGGCAAGTTCGAAACTGTTTTTAACTTGTAATTCCTCAATCACGATATCCAGAATCTCCCGCGTCATTTCAAGGCCACGCGCACCAGCAACTGCCTTGAAAATTTCAAAATACTGCTCCTTGTTCGGACCGATTGTCTCAAGCTTATAGGGAATGCGTCGCAAGAAAGCAGGATCCATCAAATCATCAGGCGATAAATTTGTGGAGAAAATGACGAGCTCATCAAAGGGGAGCTGGAAACTTTTACCGGTGTGCAACTTCAAAAAATCTATGCGGCTCTCTAACGGAACAATCCAGCGGTTCAACAGCTCTTCGGGACTGACTAGCTGACGCCCGAAATCGTCAATAATAAATGTACCGTTTGAAGCTTTTACATGCAGCGGAGCTTCATAATAACGCGCGTTAGAATTATAGCTCAAGTCAAGCATTTCAAGGGTGAGTTCACCACCTGTAATAACAACTGGACGCTCGCAAGGCACCCACCTTCCATCAAACTCTTCGCGCCGCAGACCAGCACGGACCAATTCAGAGTCATCTGGCAGTACCGGTTTATGAATAGCAGGGTCGAATACTTTGATAATTTGACCATCTACTTCAAAGCAGTAGGGGATATAAATGATATTTGCAAAAATGTCGGCGACCTTCTCGGCAACCGTAGTCTTCCCGTTTCCCGGAGGCCATACAGCAAAATGCTTTTCCCTGAATTTATGCCAGGCCCCAGTCGACGGACAAAGTCATCAGCAATGACAAGGTTTTCGAAACTACTGGCAATTTTGTCAGGTGACACACGCTCGTTAGTTATTTTTTGTTGCGATATCCGCTCTTGATAACTCTCAAGCGAAACAGGCGCAGGGCCCACATACTGATTTTGTTGCAGTGATTCCAAAGCAAAGCGCCTGCCCGTTTCCGTCATCACATAACGATTTTCAGAAAAGCTTGTTTGATCAGCAGTTCCCAAGGCTTCCAGGTATTTTCGATCTGCAGCATCCTGTATCAGACGATTGATTACAGGGATCGGCAATTTTATCGCAGCAGAAAATTGTGACGCTGTTTCAAGACTATTTGTATAGATTGCCTTAAATAGAATTTTAAGAAGGTTGGATGTCGGAATACCGGTATCTGCTATTGTTTTAGGCGCATGCGGAGCTTCATAGATGACTTTTTCCACATCATCCTGACTCACAATGCCCAATGCAACCAAATTATCCCCCAGCTTGCCTCCATACTCCTTCTGACGGGCAAGCGCGAGTTCAATATCATCCTTGGTCACCAGCCCGTGGGCCATCAACAGGTCGCCGATTAACATCCTTCTGGTCTCCAGCGGAAATTGGGTATGTTGCAACCCTGAATTTAAAACTAGCCTCAAAAGGTACGCCTGTTTCGTTAACACGTGGTTAGAAACTGCAAAAATTTTGATCTTTCTCTACTTCACGAAAACCACAAATATATGCTAATTCTGATATATCAAGTTACGCATAAAGCTGGAATATCATCATGGCAACTTACAAAGCGCTCTTAACTGTCTTCTCACCTGATCGAGTTGGTCTGATTTCAGAAGTAACTGGTTTGCTTTTTGATCATGGTGTTAATATTGGGGACACCAGCTTTTCCATTTTGGGAAAAGGCGGCGGTTTCAACAGTATTGTTGAGATACCTCAAGATTTATCCGAACAGGATTTAATCAATGCCCTTAAGTCTCTCGCATCATTGATCGACGCTGATATTGATCTGAAACGGTTCAGCCTTCCTGATCAAGAAGCACCTCCTAAATCAGTTACTCACCAGATTTGGTTTGAAGGAAGTGATCAGCCGGTTTGCTAGCCCGTATTTCAGAGGTATTTACGGATTTTGGTGGCAATATTATCAGCCTTAAATCTGAACAGCGCCATAATCAAGATGAGCGCCTGTATATTACTCAGATTGATGCCAACATTCCGCCGGAGCGTGCCTCCAACTGTCTCGCAACCCTTGCCAACACAGCCGCGGGGCTCGGCCAAAAAATATCAGCGCAACAACTGTAGCGGTACAATAGCACCGCTACATAGTTTAATAATTATGCGGAACGAACATTCCTGAGGAAGCTTGAAACCTCTTCACTCAATTCCGCAGACCTCTGCGCAAGGTTTGACGACTGCTCCAGAATTTGGCCTGCGGCGGCGCCAGTTTCTTCCGCTGAACGAGTCACATTGGAAATATTAGCCGTTACTTCACTAGTTCCGGTAGATGCATCCCCAGCACCTCTAGAAATTTCCTCAGTTGACGCAGATTGTTCTTCAATAGCAGCAGCAATCGCTGCAGAAATCTCATCCATCTGACTTATAGTGGATGAAATTCCCTGAATTGCGTCTACAGATTGCTGTGTGGCCCCCTGAATTCCACTAATTTGGCTACTGATTTCGTCTGTAGCCTTAGCGGTTTGATTGGCAAGATTTTTCACTTCAGCTGCCACAACCGCAAATCCTTTACCCGCATCTCCAGCGCGCGCTGCTTCGATCGTCGCGTTTAGCGCAAGCAGGTTTGTTTGCTCAGCGATATCAGTGATCAGCTCTACGACTTCGCCAATTTTCTGGGCAGAATCTACAAGAAACTTGATTTGCTGATGGGTATCTTCCGCCTGACGTACAGCATCACCTGCAACTCTGGTCGAATGTGACACTTGCGAACTGATCTCGCGAATTGAACTTGACATCTCATCAGCCGCAGCGGCCACAGCACGCACGTTTTCAGAGGCCTGCTCCGCCGACCCCAACGCGCTAGATGTTTGAGAGTTGGTCTCTTCAACAACTTTCAACATTTGCTCAGATGACGAATGCATGTCTCTCGCTGCTGTATCCACGGCGCCTGCAATACTGCCGACAGTTTTTTCGAACTCATCAGCAAGACGCATCAGATTTGCGCGGTTCTCTTCTTCCTGACGTTTACGCTCCTCAGCCGCTTGAGCTTCACGCCTACTTTCTTCTTCAGCTCGTTCTGCAGCCCGTTTCTGCTGTTCTGCTTCTGCTTTTGCTGCTTCTTCACGTAGTCTTTCAGCTTCAGTTGCATTCTCTTTAAAGACACGCATAGCTTTAGCCATTTCCCCGATTTCATCTTTTGTATCAGCTGATGGAACATCCGCATCAAGCTTACCATTGGCAAGCTCGTTCATCGCTGTTGTCATTTTACGTATAGGATTAGCAATGCCATTTCCGATACCAAGGGCCAGGAACAGGCCAATTACCACAGCGCCCAGCACACAAAGCGCGATAATGATGTAGGTATTTAACACTGTAGACTGCGCTGCTTCGCTCTTTTCAGCCATAACCTGCTGCTCTACGCCCGTAAACTCACCCATCACGCTCAGAAATTCGTTGAAATATTTTTGGCCGCGGGCTTCACCCACCAAATCAGCCATATCATCCATAGTCTTCGCGTCGCCAATGCTGCGACGCAAATCAATCATGCCCGAAACCACATCTTTTTGCCACGCCGCAACAGTTGCAGCCGCTTCTTCAAGCTTTTTAGCCTGTCCAGCATCGTCTTCCTTTACACGAGCAACCAGATCTGAAACCGCTTTTTTGAAAACTTTTTCACCTTCGGTATATGGCACGAGAAAGCTGTCCTGACCTGACAGAAGATACCCGCGCATACCGGTTTCCATATCCGTTGCTGCGGACAAAATATTCAAAGCAGCAGCAATGATCTCATAGCTTTCACTCACTTTTTCTTCATTAACGATCATCACAGCGATACCTGCATCGACCTTCTGTTCGGCCGCCAGTGCATCTGCTTTTCTAAAATGTATCCGTTCAGTTTCCGCCTGGGATACGCTGCCAATCGCTTCTTTGAATGCTTTTAGTGGCTCGTCCCTTTTCTTGCTTCCAATAAAGCCGTTTAGTTGCAGCAGGTTACCGGTGCCATTATCCAGCGCTTCTCTAAATCCAATTGCCGGTTTAATGGATTCCTCAACCCAAGTATAAAGATGCTCTTCAGCTTCCAGTATCTTTTCAACGTGCTTTTCGTCCTGCTCAACCTCCAGACCAAGCACTTCAACTTCGGCAAATACTAAATCCTCAGCGCTTTTGTAGTTTTCAAGAAATTTACGGTTTCCACCAATCAGATACCCCCGCAATTCTGCTTGCATCTTTACAATCAAATTATCTACACGCGACACTGCTGTTAAAATATTTTGTGTGTATTCAACGGCAGATGCTGTTTCCTGAACAACCTTGAACTGCTCACGCACAGCGTCTTTCGCACTGGCAAACTCAACCTGCCGTTCTTGCAAGCGAGTGCGTTCCGCAGCAATAAACTCATTGATTTGTTTGCGGAATTTCTCGAAAAATACTTTACCTTTCGCTTCTCCCACCAACTTCGCCATATCATTCATGGTTGGTGCATCACCAATTTGACGGCGCAATTCTATTGATGGCTCCGTCACATTCTCTTGCCATTCACGAAGGATCTGCTCCGTTCTGTTCAAGCGCTCAAGCTGTTCAGGGTTAGACGTGCCAATTGAGTCCCGAAGCCCCTGAATAAGTTCGTAGGTTTCAACTTCACCTTTTTTATATGGTTCTAGAAAACTCTCCCGACCTGCTAGCAGATAGCCGCGCATACCGGTTTCCATATTCAAGGCAGACGTTTCAATTGCGGTGGCACGTTCTGTAATGTCTCTCGATTGGTTCAACGTTACGCTTGTTTCAACAAGGCCGTTCACATTAAAGCCAGCAACCAGCCCCAAAACCAACAGCAGTACCAGCGGCGAACAGATACCGATCAGGATTTTTGTCTTGGTTTTCAGATTGGCAAATTTTCTTTCGATACCTTTTACAAAGGCAGGCTTCATAGATTTGAGCTTTTTTTCTGCTCCCATAACACTTCCACGTCCTTATGCTACCGCATCACATGCCACACACCAGCATGTGCCTGCTTTCCATAAACTGGTCATTATCCAAGGCTGAAAAGAGACCAGGCCCCAATTTGTGGTTAATTTTTATCGCAATTAATTAATATGACCTTAAACGCATAAAAATTTTACCTGATGTAACAGCTCCACAACATCAAACTACACGTAAGTTATTGTTTTATATATTTTATTTATTAACTTTGATTGGGTAGTGGTCGATTGCTATTGTATATGCGCCAGAAAAAAATAAAAAAATGAAAGGCATCAGCATTCACCTGATGAAGCGGATACATGAACAAAACTGATTACAAAACACTCAGGCTTGAGATCCAGGATGGAATTGCTCAAATTATTCTCAGCAGACCACCCGCAAACCTGATCGACTATGATCTGACCCACGAATATCTTTCCGCATTGGATGCCGCTGATAACGATCATTCCGTTCGCGTAATCATATTGCGCGGTGAAGGAAAAGGACTGTCAGGGGGGGTAGACATACGGTTTCTAGAAAAATTCGGTCCAACCGAAATGAAAGAGTTTCTCTCTCTTTTTTATATCAAAACAGTGGAACGGGTTCGCGCATTGAATAAACCAATCATTGCGGCTGTGCACGGTTACGCCCGTGAGGGAGCCTGCACTCTGGCCTTTGCATGCGATATGATCATCGCATCTGATGACGCAGATTTTGGATACCCCGGCGTTCCAAACCTTGCATCGCCTCCGGGAATGCATGTCTGGTTCCTACAAAAGTTAATTGGGCGGATGAAAGCAGCAAAACTGATTCTGACTGGGGATCCTATCTCCGCCAATGAAGCAAACACACTTGGCCTTGTTACAGATGTCGTACCGAAAGAGCGGCTGCTCCAGCACACCATTACACTTTCGAAACGAATAGCTGAACACTCACCCCATGCGTTAAAAATTACCAGAGAGCTGATGTATCGCGTGGAGGATATGAGCTTTAATCAGGTCCCGCCCACAGCTTTGGATGCGATGGCGGTTGCATTCGGATCAGAAGACAGCATCGAAGCTCGCAAAGCCTTCAACGAAAAAAGAAAACCGGTCTGGAAAAATACGTAATCCACCTAGATTAGCCTGAGCTTTGAAAGCTGAAAATGCGGTTTAAAAATGTGACGTATGTACACAAAACGCGGGAAGCCACATCTGTAACATGAAAGCTTGTGTTCACGGTCACACAACCAACCTTGTCCATTCAAATCATGTGTATATTTATGGAGTTCTCTCTTTGCAGAGAACTTCGAAATTTAGTCAATCCTCTTTAGAAATTGATTGGACTGCATATAGATTTATCAAAAGCCACCCACCTTTGGATATGCCAAAATACATGGATCTTTTGTAAATTCTGTCACAGACGCCACATCAATTTATCACTAAAAAGTCGTTAAATTATTTTATTACACTAATCAGGTGGTAATTATGCTTTCCGCTAAAAACAAAATTCTGCTATCTGTTGGCGCGCTAGTCGCCGTAATTGGTGGTGTTTCGGGTGTACGTAGTTATTTTGTCCAACCTGCTTTAGCGGAGACAACCACACAACAAGCGGCAGTACCTTTACGTCAAGTTTCAGTCAGCATCGCAAAAGTCAGTGACGTTCAAATCTGGAATGAATTCTCGGCCCGACTTGAGCCCGTAGATTATGTTGAAATCAAACCGCAGGTAGGCGGTACAATCACCGAAGTAAATGTAACCGACGGACAGCGGGTTAATAAAGGCGATGTACTTTTTGTAATTGACCCACGGCCCTTCATTGCACAAGTCAATCAGGCAACCGCTGAAGTGCAGGCTGCAAAAAGTACTGTTACCTACTCCGAAAAAGAAGTGGAGCGGGCCGCGGGACTGATTAAACGCAAAAATATCTCCGAGCGGGTCTTCGATGAGCGCGCAAACGCACTTGCTCGTGCAAAAGCAGAACTGGAACGGTCGAAAGCCCGCTTAATGCAGCTCAGATAAATCTGGATCACGCCTATGTTAAAGCACCGATCTCAGGGCGCATCAGCCGCGCTGAAATCACCCTTGGCAATACTGTCGCAGCGGGCCCCTCTGCTCCTGTACTGACTTCAATTGTCTCCGATGCCGGAGTCTATGCAGACTTTGCTGTTGACGAGAATACATACCTAAAATTCATCCGTCCCGCCGCCCGTGATGTGCAAGGCGAGCGCACAATTCCTGTCAAATTGGCTTTGCGAAACGGAAACCGTCAATTTTCCGGTTTTGTACACAGTTTTGATAATCGATTGGATGTCACCACAGGAACTATTCGCGCTCGCGCATTCTTTAAAAATGAAAACAATGATCTGGTTCCGGGCATGTATGGCACCGTCCAGCTTGGTAGCGCAGTCAATCAACAAAACATCCTCATCAACGAAAAAGCCATAGGTACAAATCAGGATCGGAAATTTGTCTATGTGCTGAGTGAAACCAACACGGTTACCTATCGAGAAGTCAAGCTGGGTGCCCGAGTTGGCGATCAGCGTGTTATTCTCGAGGGATTAAAAATTGGCGATGTCGTAATTAATGAAGGAACGATTACGCTTCGCCCTGGAATGCAAGTTTCTCCTCAAGTGACTGCGAAAGTGGCTTCGTCCTCCTGACGCTTGATTTTCTCTTTTGAAAGTATACTGAAATGAATATCGCCGGATATTTTATAAATCGGCCAATCATGGCGTCTGTTCTGTCCATTCTTATTTTTCTCTCAGGCCTTATCGCCCTAACACGGCTTCCTGTATCTGAATATCCCGAAGTATCACCACCTTCTATTGTCGTGAATGCACGTTTTCCAGGTGCCAATCCAGCTGTAGTCGCAGAGACTGTTGCCACTCCCCTTGAGGAGCAAATCAATGGCGTGGAAAACATGCTCTATTTGAACTCACTTGCCAGTTCGGACGGCACCTTGCAACTGCGTGTGACGTTTGCGATCGGAACAGACCCTGATTTGGCCCAACAACTTGTTCAAAACCGCGTCTCGCAAGCCCTTCCAAGACTTCCCGCCGTGACTCGTAATCTTGGGGTAACCGTCACAAAAAGCTCACCAGACCTGACAATGGTGGTTCATCTACGCTCACCTAACAACAGTTATGACATGCTGTATTTGCGAAACTACGCCACGCTGAACGTCAAAGATGAGTTGGCGAAAATTCAAGGTGTAGGCGAGGTCGGCCTGTTTGGCTCGGGTGACTATGCGATGCGGATTTGGCTTAACCCAAACCTTGCGGCGGAACGCAACCTGACCGCCAGAGAGATCGTTGAGGCCATTCGCCGGCAGAATGTACAAGTGGCCGCAGGTGTCGTTGGTGGCCCGCCATATGATACGGGTGTGCAGGTTCAAATGCCATTAAATGTTCAAGGGCGGCTTTCTAATCCGGAAGAATTTGCAAACATCATCGTCAAGCGCGATGAAAATGGCACCATCACTCGCCTTTCTGACATTGCCCGTATAGAGCTCGACGCACAGACATACTCTTTACGGTCTTTATTGAATAATCAGCAAGCAGTAGCCATACCGATTTTCGCATCCCCCGGGGCCAATGCGCTGGATATATCCTCAAACGTTCGGCAGACAATGGCTGAATTAAAGGAAAACATGCCCGCGGACGTTGACTACTCCATCGTCTATGATCCAACAGTATTTGTAAGCGATTCCATCAAAGCAGTGATCAAAACGCTCCTTGAAGCTGTGGCACTTGTCGTTTTGGTCGTGATCATTTTCCTGCAAACATGGAGGGCTTCAATCATTCCGCTGCTGGCGGTGCCCGTGTCCATCGTTGGCACCTTTGCTTTTATGTATTTGTTCGGATTTTCTATCAATGTTCTGTCCCTATTCGGTTTAATTCTGGCAATCGGGATCGTTGTCGATGATGCAATCGTTGTTGTAGAAAATGTGGAACGAAACGTTGAAGAAGGCAAAACTCCGCGTGAAGCAACTATTCAAGCTATGAAAGAAGTAACCGGCCCGATCATTGCCACGTCTCTCGTCTTGGTTGGTGTCTTTGTCCCGATCGCTTTTGTAAGCGGCTTAACGGGACAGTTTTATTTGCAATTTGCCCTTACAATTGCAATCGCTACGGTCATTTCAACAATCAATTCCCTTACACTAAGTCCTGCCATGGCGGCAATTTTATTAAAACCGAAGCATGAGCAGAAAGACTGGTTAACCAGACTAGTAAACCTCATCATGGGACGTTTTTTCAGTCTGTTTAACCGGGGATTTAATCGAAGCCAAAATGGTTACGCCGGATCTGTTAAAATATTCGCTAGCCGTAAATTTATGATGATGCTTGTGTTTGGCGGCTTGCTCGCACTGACCGGCCATATATTTAACCTTGTCCCTAAGGGGTTCGTACCTGCACAGGACAAAGGTTACCTGATCAGTTTCGCCCAACTCCCCCCGGGAGCTACCCTTGAGCGTACTGAGAATGTTATTCGGAAAATGGCTAGCATCGCAGTCAAACAAGAAGGTGTTTCCGATGCAGTGCAATTTCCGGGACTATCGATCAATGGTTTCGTAGACAGCCCTGCTTCTGGCATTGTTTTTGTACCGCTGGATGATTTTAGTGAAAGAACTGAACCCCACTTGAACGGCTTTGCAATTGCCCAGCAACTGCAACAGAAATATGCAGCAATTGACGAAGCCTTTATCGCCATTTTTCCAGCACCTCCCGTAAGTGGTCTTGGAAATACTGGTGGCTTTAAACTACAAATTCAGGATCGCACAGATCAGGGATATGAGGCCCTTGCAACTGCTGTCCAGAAAGTCTTGCAAAAAGCTCAGTCATCGCCAGAGCTTATGAGCGTCTATTCCAATTATAATATCAGCTACCCACAACTATTTGCCAATATTGATCGAACGAAGGCCGAACAGCTGGGTGTATCTGTAGACGAAATCTTCACAGCTTTGCAAACGTATCTGGGGTCGATGTATGTGAATGACTTCAATCGCTTTGGAAGAACCTATCAAGTGGTTGCGCAAGCAGATAAGGAATTTCGCGCTGAGCCATCCGATATAGGAAATTTGCAGGTTCGCAATCTGAACGGTCAAATGATCCCGCTTGGGACCATGCTAAGTGTGGAAGAGACTTTTGGCCCTGAAATCGCGTCTCGATACAATGCGTTCCGTGCCGCGGATATTAATGGCGACGCTGCGCCAGGTTACTCTTCGGTACAGGCACAGGAAGCGATTACAAAAATCCTGAAGGAAAATCTCCCCCCCGGGATTGACTTCTCATGGACTGAACTCACCTATCAGCAGATTTTGGCAGGAAATACAGCAATCTATATTTTTCCGCTCTGTCTTCTGCTGGTATTCCTGGTTCTCGCAGCCCAATACGAAAGCCTGACATTACCGTTAGCAATTATATCAATTGTACCAATGGCCATTCTATCGGCGTTGCTGGGTATCTATTTATCCGGGGGAGATAACAATATCTTTACTCAAATATCACTGTTTGTTTTAGCGGGACTAGCGTCAAAAAATGCAATTCTGATTGTTGAATTTGCCAAAGAGTTGGAAAAGAATGGCAAAACTATTGTTGCCGCTGCTGTTGAAGCTTCACGCTTGCGTCTGCGGCCAATCTTGATGACCTCGATTGCGTTCATCATGGGAGTTTTGCCTCTCGTTCTCAGTCAGGGAGCCGGTGCTGAAATGCGGCAGGCTATCGGTATTGCCGTTTTTTATGGAATGATCGGCGTCACATTCTTTGGCCTGATTTTCACGCCGGTTTTCTACGTACTTTTCCGAACTCTTGAAGCAAAACTGAGCACGAAAGCAGTTTAATTTCTACGCTGAATACCACCAATTCCAATAAAACCCAGCGCCCATTAGTCGATAGATGGGAGTTGGGTTTTCGATACACAACAGCATTTCAGTACCATTAAAGGTATCTCTCAACCCACAACCTCAAAAGTTTTTACCCTCACACTCTAAATTAACCCTCTTAAAAGAATTTAACAGTATTCTATAGTTTGAGAGGGGAAATCATTGAATAATCCAAAGCCCGAAATATCCGTGAGGCTAATAAGGCCCATTGATTGCTCAGCGCAACTGATTGACGCGTATAAAACGCTATTGCTAGCTCATACGAGCGTAAAAGATAGTCATTTCAGGCAAGGGCTTGCAGGGGTCGAACAGTTCGTAATCGCGGTTGCTGATAATGCAAAACTCGTTGGGACGGCGTGCCTTAAATATCAATCACGTAAATACCAACAATATCTGTTCAAACAAGCTGGTGTTCCTGAAATGTACAACCCCGATAGCATCGAGTCCGCATGGGTCTGCGTTCACCCAGATTTCAGGGGTATGGGGATCTGGAATAAAATGCATGAAATAAGGTCTTCCTACTTGGGAAATCGCCCCTATCACGCGACCCACAGAGTTGAAAACCATCCGGTATCAAAACGAACTGAGCGCAGAGATGGTTACCGCCAGGCTGGCAAAGATTTCAATTCAGTGACAAGCGAGTACAAATTGCGCCTGGTAGTTGCTAATCATGATCTAGTATATGATCCTGTAAAAAAACTCATTTATGGCACCCTTCCCGAAAAAGGAAATTAGCATGAGCGAAGAAAACGAAAAATTTCACGCATCCATGTTTCGACCAATAGATTGTTCCGACAAAACACTCAACGCATTTGCCAAAATTGTACTCGCAAATGGCGAAGTGCCTGCAGAAAATCTCCAACGAGGAATACCAACAGCGGAAATGCTGTTTTTTTGCAGCATTGGTAGAAAACTTGTGGGCGTCAGTTGTGCTCGTTTTCAAAACACCTCATTTCATAAATTATTATTTGACCGAGCTGGTGTTCCCCAAATGTATAACCCGTTCAGCGTTGAAATCTGCTGGCTATCGGTACTTCCTAAATATCAGGGAAAAGGAGCATGGTCAGCAATCTATGAAATTCGCCGAAAATATTTAAAGGACCGTCCAGCGCACGGCATTACTCGCGTAGAAAACAAACGCGTTGCTGACGTTGCACGGTATGGATACCAACAAGTCGGAGAGCCTTTCAAATTGGATAATGAGGATCACTTCATCCGACTTGTCGTGAAGGACCATGACCCTGTTTTTAATCCTTCAAAACGACTGAGATATTGCTAGTTCAACAAGAAAAGTACAAGGAGTTTGAAGTGCCAAAAACTACCTCAAACCTAAGGGTCGTTATGCGAAGACCCATCGACTGTTCGCCCGAAATGCTCAATAACTTCGGCCGAGTTGTGCTTGCAAATGGGGAAGTACCCATTGCCAATCTGAAACGCGGCATTCCGCGCTCAGATATGCTCTTCTATTGCATCAAAGACGACCAAGTTGTTGGCGTCAGTGCTGTCAGGTACCAGAATAGGGTTTTTCACAAACACCTTTTTGAAAAAGCCGGTGTTCCAGAAATGTATAACCCTCATAGTTTAGAATGGTGTTGGCTGTCAGTGTTACCTGAATTTCAGCGGGGAGGTGTGTTAAGAGCGATACATTTAGCGCGAGAAGACTATATGGCTGACAGACCCTGCCATGGTATAACCCGAGCTGATAACGAAAAAGTCGATGATGATAAAAAATTCGGATTTGAATATATAGGCAAGCCATTTAAAGCTGAAACCAGCGATAATTTTATTCGTCTTGGTGTGAGCAACCACGATCCGGTTTTTGATCCCAACAAGAAACTTCGCTATTGCTAATCAACAAATTTATGAATTATTCGGCATAAAAGCCCATGAATAGGCAGCAACAATGAGGAGTTGAAGCCAAATTTATTTCGCATCCAATATAAATTCCGCTTGACGATCTAAGCCTCAGAGCCACCGACGACAGCCACTTGTTAAACAATAAGTGGCTGTAATATTTTTTGCCCATCGGCACTACTTGCTGAAATCAGAGTAACACTCTCAAATAATTGCTCAAGCCCAACCTTTCGGCGGCTTTCACTAAACTGATCACATCCTTGATACATTAATGCGGCTCGAATAACTTCATCAATTTGTCCAAGAGGTTTCTCATATTTTTCGAGCAACGATCGTACAAACAAAATTCGCTCAGACGGTTGAAGTTTCACCTCCGGATTTCGAGCAACCCTTTTTATGGGGTCCCATAGGTTTTTGTTTCGGAACCGTTTTATTTCTTTCTGAGTATATTGTTGCAAAAACTCGTCTGTCAGATTGTATTCTTGAGCTAATACCTCGCCAATCAAGCTCACAAGAACAAAAACAAGTGACTCAATCGCTTCATCGCGGGCGGCTTGGTGAATGTAGTCATATCCCTTTTGCGCCCCCAAATACGCAAGCGCTGCATGAGGTGTATTATGCAAGTATTTTTTAGCCAGCCAATGCTGTCTCACATATTCATCATCATATTGGAACTCATTGAGTGTAAGCAATTGCCCTTCCAGATAAATCTCTCCAACCTCTGAGGCCACACAGGCGCGATCAATATCCAGTAATTCTGCAGGTGCAGACGAACTTGTGATGACATCAGGTACGCAGAAAAAGCATGGGCCCGCTTCACCTAAAATCTCCTTAAGAACTTCCACAGTTTTTGGCTCATTTTCCAGTGAATAAATCGCCTTCAACTTCACCCCTTCAGGTAATTGATCCCTGACAGAACACGCAGCGCTGGCGACTTCTTTAACCCCAACACAGAAAAACAGAAGATCGGGTATCTGATCTTCAAAATTAAGCTCGTTGATGTGACAACAGCAGCTATAGGGGACTTCAAGCATTTCATAACCATCTTCCAGCGCGGTCGCCGTCTGATAGGTTCTTTTCCGCCGCGAACCCAGTAGTTCCACCAAACTTGAACTGGCATCTGCGAATGAAATTTCTATACCATTTTCAACCAACCTTGGCGCCAGAAACCCCCTGCCGATTGCACCTGCTCCGATAATAAGTGCCTTCATTGTTGGTTGATTATTGGCCGCCATGCAACTTTCGCTCATTGTTTAAACGCTCACTGGCGATCCTGTTTACTGTTTCAATGTCTTCTGGATACGTTACTTTTATATTGCTAAGTTCTCCGGGAACAGGGAACACATTAACGCCAGCTTTTTTGGCAAGAGCAACGTGACTGTTTTCAACCCACCCCTGTTCACGGGCTTTATGCATCATCGCCTGTAACACGGGTAACTTGAAGGCTTGTGGTGTTTGCAACAGTACCAATTTGTCTCTTGGCAGGATTTCTCCAATCTCTTGCTCCGCCTGCAACGCAACTGAATCCCTCACAGGAATGGAAACAGTACTAACAACCACATCATGATCTTTGACAGCAGCCAAAATCCGACTAATCAGTTCTTCACTTACTAGTGGACGAGCGACTTCATGGAGCAGAACAGTCTGCACATCCCTTGGTATAGCCGCCATCGCCTGCTCAAACGACGCCTGTCTTGTCTCACCCCCCACAACATATGTGCAGTGCAGCGCCCTTTGCTCGTCCGTTAATATCTCCAGATCGGAGTTGGAGATAGCAACAACTATGTGCGGTGAAAATCTCGACAACAGCGTCACAATATGATCCAGGTAACGCACTCCGTTTATTCGTAAATCAAGTTTGCGCTGCCCCCCTAGCCTCACCCCTTGACCCGCAGCAAGCAGAATTATTGCTAAATCTTGATCAGCCTGCATGATGGCCCCCACGTCGCGCCAATAAAGCTTCTACTTCTTTGCGAATATAGAACCCCGTGCGCCCTTCAGTTCTCGTACCAAAAAGACGTTGGGCATATTTGGCTCTGATTTCCTGCTTTTCTTGAGGGTTGCGAAGGCATTGATCCAGAACGTTAGGTAATTCTTCAATGACGTCCACTTCGTGCGTCATGTTACGCCATCGCCATTCAATACCGTCAACATCATATCGGGGAGAGTCAAAACGCTGAGGGTTATTAATTGCGATCACAGGCCGATCCAACGCCAGATATTCAAACATGACACTTGATGCATCTGAGATCAACACATCAGCCAATTGCAAATATGGTGTCACGTCCTCTCCGGGATTATCAACAAAATGCACATTTTCCCGACTGTTGGCATATTCTTTTAGACGCGCCATAAAAACTTTTTGTGTTCGAAAACTCAAAGGATGTGGCTTAATAACAAATTCCCGTCCTTGGTCGAGCTTTCCACTTTCGATAAGTGGTGTCATTTCGGGAACCGAAGAAATCCCGTCTGTAAATGTTGGCGCATAAAGCACCCGCGCCGCGCCTTCAGACAAAACTAAAGAGTGGCGCAATGGATTCCCGTTAAACAGTGGATCCATTTGAGAATAGCCTGTTACCCACAACTGCCTCGAAGAGAATCCCCCCTCTTCAATATACTGTTGGCGAATATCCTCGCTCGGCATACACACGTAGTCACATGTTCTAGCTGCGTCATACGCAAAATTTTTACTTATCAGCCCGTGGCGAGTGTAAATAAACATCGCCGAAGGAAAAATATCACGCAACCTTTTCGCCTGTGAATTGGCAACGAAGATCACGTCTGGTTTGAACCAGCTTAAATAAGTAGGTGAGTCACAAATCAATACCGGATAATCGTCTTTGAACTCATCAAATATGGGTTTCATAATGCTATAGTGAAACCTTCATTCATATGGAAGGCAATTCGCGGCCGATCTGAAGCTGAATGATCAAACCCCAAAGCCTGCAACGCCCGCATTGATTCAAACACCGCCTTGATATACTTGTTTTTTGGCTCTTTTCGGCGCGCGCGGGTAATACTGGCGGCGCAACGTTGATGGTTGCCTCTCATATGAAAATAAATGGCGCAGACAAGGTCATATTGCGCATTTGTACCCTTCAGATCCGCGTATTTTTCCACAAGGGCACTAAATTCTTTATGATTTTCAGTTCGTGAAAGAGCCAGAACCAGTTTATTTATCAACTTGACGGATCGACGGCCGAGCATGAAGGCGTTCTTCAAATACTTAGCCGCTTTATCAAATTGGCTAATTTGCAGATAGACACTTCCGATACCTTCATGAAGATAGGCATTTCTCGGCATTTCGGATAGCGCCGCTTGATACAGCTTGATTGCCTCGTCTACACGACCATTGCGCATCAGATGATTTCCAGACTGAACTATTTTTTCTGTCTTTTGTTTTATATCAATTGATGAAATGGACGACATAAACACGGGCCCCCGCCCCGATTCCCATATTTGCAATTCGCTGCACAGACAGTTAATAATATAGCTTCTGAAAATATGGTTAATCCACAACTATTCCCTCGTGAATTTTTCACGCACGAGAACTGCAGTCACTCTCAATACCCAATCAGAATATTTGGATCAAAACATGAATGAACTTGAAAATAGCGTCGCGCTTATTACAGGCGCCAGTAAAGGCATTGGTGCCGCCACGGCGAGAGAATTTGCTCGTCAGGGTGCGAAAGTTGTCCTAGCCGCTCGAAGTGAAGATAGCCTCAAAACTCTTGCTGAAGAAATTAACTCATCCGGCGGGCAAGCAATTGCCATCGCTTGTGACGTAGCAGACTTTGACAATGTTTCCAAGGCTGTAGAACTGGCGGTCAAAACATATGGCCGAATTGACATTCTTATCAACAATGCAGGGTTAATCGACCCTATTGCAACAATTGCGAATTCTGACCCTCAAGAATGGGCAAAGGCGGCGGACGTTAATTACAAAGGGGTTTATTTTGGATTACGCGCCGCAATACCCAAAATGCTGGAGCAAGGCAAAGGCACTATTGTTAATGTTAGTTCAGGCGCAGCTACTGGCGCACTTGAAGGATGGAGTCATTATTGTTCTTCGAAAGCCGCCGCTCTATCCCTTACCAAATGCGCTCATGTTGAATATGCGGACAAAGGTATAACCGTTGTGGGGATGAGCCCGGGAACTGTTGCAACAGGAATGCAGATCAGCATCAAGGCATCAGGCATAAACCCTGTTAGTCAACTGGATCCATCCGTTCACATCCCTGCGGAGTGGCCAGCAAAAGCAATTTCTTTTCTCTGTACCGAGCGAGGCAAGGATTATGCTGGGACTGATTTTTCACTCAAAACCGAAGAAGGACGAAGGGTTGTTGGCTTGATAGATTAACAGTATCCTCGCTGGAGTGACCCAAAAATGGATCGCTCCAGCTCTCCGATCTTTGAAGTGCCATGAAGGGTACACAGCAGCTCAAAGATGCACATATCAAGCAAGACTGCCGTTCCTTCAATTTCGACAAGCGCCTCATCTTCCATCAGCGCAGATACCTGAACAACTGCCATCGCTGGAAAATGGCGGCCCATAACACGTCGATAAGCCTGACCACATTCTTTTTGGCGCGCCAGATATTCCTTCTTGTCGGTTATATACCAGGTTAAACGTGTAATATGGCTGGCTTGACCACCAGCTTCTTCAACCACCGCCAATACATTTTTCAATGTCTGTTCAAATTGACCGATGAAGTCATCCGTTTCAAACACCTGTTCTGCATTCCAGCCAATTTGACCGCCGATATAAACGGTTCGACTACCACTTGCGATCATGCCGTTGGCATATCCTTTGGCCGCTTTCCAGCCTTTTGGGTGAATTGTTTCAATTGTCATGGGGTTTCTTTCACAAGTTTTTCAACAGTCTCACGAACCCCTTGGGGCCAGCGAGTTGGTTTGATTTCCTGTTTTGAGACACATACAAGCGTCACATCTGCTTCAAATCGAATTTCTTCACGGCAAAGCGCCTTAACTTTCAGGTTCAGACTACTCCCACCCAGCTTTTGAACATCAAGGGTAAGAGACAACATCTCTCCCAATCGGCTGGGGGCACGAAAGTCCGTCTTGATACTAACCGTTGGCACAGCCAAGTTATGCTCAAAATGAAGCTGGGCAAACGACAGGTCCAGCTCTTCTTCAAACCAGCTTTCCACAACCGCATTTACCATTTCGAAATATCGAGGATAAAATACAATTCCGGCTGGGTCACAATGCTGAAAGAGCACCTTTTGCTTCATTACAAACTGGGCCAATGTTTAGACTCCCAGATATCTATCTTCCAGATCGCTGGTAAGTTCACCCGGAGGCCCCTGCCAAACAGTAAGACCTTTCTCCAAAATGACACAGCGATCTGCAATGGGCAAAAGCTCGGACAGTGTTTTGTCTACAATCAGAATGGATTGGCCAGCTTCTTTCAGGCCACGCACGGCTTGCCAGATTTCCTGTCTGATTACCGGAGCCAATCCTTCAGTTGCTTCATCCAGCAGAACAAGCTCTGGATTTGTCATGAGCGCTCTTGCAATTGACAGCATTTGTTGCTCACCACCTGACAAAGTATTCGCATACTGGTCCCGGCGCTCTTCAAGACGGGGAAAGAAGTCAAAAACCCGTTGTAATGTCCAATCGCCATCACGCGCTGCTGCGATCAGATTTTCATATACAGTCAGGTTTGGAAAACATCGGCGTCCCTCTGGAACCAGACCCAACCCAAGTCGCGCTATCTTGAAGGACGGCATACCAGTCAGGTCTTGTCCCTTGAAACTGACGCGCCCTTTGGCATAAGGGACCAAGCCGCAAATGGAAGAAATGGTCGTTGTTTTACCCATTCCGTTGCGCCCCATCAAGCAACAACCTGCCCTTCGCCAACAGATAAATCGACTCCAAACAAGGCTTGGGACGGACCATAGAAAGTCTCCAGCGCCGAAACTTCAAGTAGCAGGCTCATGCTTCCTCTCCCAAATAGGCTTCGCGCACAAGAGGATTATTACGAATTTCCTCAACAGTGCCCGTCGCAACCACTTGCCCATAAACCAGTACTGAAATTCTGTCAGCGAGCGCAAAAACAGCATCCATATCATGTTCCACAAGCAAGATGGGTGCCTCCACTTTCAAGGTATTGAGAAAGCCGGTCAAATTTCGGGATCCTTCAGGTCCCATGCCAGCCATTGGCTCATCCAGCAAGAACGCTTTGGGTTTCAGTGCAAGTGCAATGGCGATTTCCAACTGACGCCTTTCGCCATGCGATAGCTCCGCGGCGGGTACATGCTGCCTGTCCAGCAATCCCACACGATCAAGCATCGTTCTTGCCCCTTCCAGTAACTCCTGATCCTTCATCACAGGTTTAAAAAACCGAAAACTACTTCCCGATTTCGCCTGAACAGCCAGCATGACATTCCTAAGTGCCGAAAACTCTAGCGCCAAAGAAGAGATTTGAAACGTACGCCCCAATCCTTTTTGCGCGCGATCCGCCACGCCTAGCCCCTTCATGTTTTCACCCATGAAATGAATTTCACCGGAATCCTGCTCATACTCACCGCAAATCTGTTTGATCAGGGTGGATTTTCCAGCGCCATTTGGACCAATCAATGCATGGATTTCACCTGAATACAGGTCCAGTGAAACATTGTCTGTAGCCTTCAGTGCGCCGAATGATTTGTTGAGATTGCGAATTTGCAAAACCACTGAATTCTGATCAACCATGCCGTTCCTTTCCGGCTATAAATCCAATTAGCCCCCCTCTTGCAAATAACACTACAGCAAGCAGAACAAGCCCCAGGAAAAACATCCAGTGTTCGGTAAGGCCGCCAAATAAAAACTCAAATAAAATAAACATGGCCGCACCGGCAACAGGCCCGAACAATCGTCCGACCCCTCCCAAAATGATGAAGATCATTATCTCACCTGAAGTGTGCCAGGAGAGCATACTAGGGCTGACAAATCGGTTGAGATCAGCGAACAGTGCACCGGCAAAACCTGTAATCATTGCCGAAATCACGAAAGCGGTTAATTGAATATTGAACGGCTTGATACCAACCGTGGATAAGCGATCCATATTCTGCCGTGCCGCTTGTAAAGCTGCGCCGAAGCGACTGTTTTTTAGAACTGCGACAAGTGCTATTCCGGCTACCAGCGCGCCGAAACATATCAGGAAGAAATTAATTGGAATAAGAGTATTCACTCCGGGAAACTGGCTTCTCACATAAATGCTGAGCCCGTCCTCACCGCCATATGCGGGCCACGAAATACTGAAATAATACAGCATTTGGGCAAAGGCGAGTGTAATCATGATAAAATACACACCGCTGGTGCGCAGCGAGAAAAACCCGATGATCAAAGCGACAAGACCACTGGAAATTATGGCAACCGGCCATAAAATCAACATTTGCGTGGTCCCGTTAAGCTCAAACGGTGAGGTCATCAATGGCTCATAGGTAAGAGCATGACTGGCCAAAATACCAAGGCATATCCACCAATTCCAAAGAAGGCCGCATGACCGAATGAAACCAGACCGCCTAATCCAAGCGCCAGATTAAGGCCAACGCCTGCCAATGCAAGAATGGCAACTCGTGTTGCTAACGTAATGTAAAACGGCTCATCAATTGCCAAGGCAATGAAAGGCACCACAAGCAATGCAAGCAACAATCCCCCGTTGAGGATATTTTCAGCAGATAACTTAACCATTTGCGGGGAACAATCCTCTTGGTTTAACCACCAGGATGATGGCCATCAGGATATAGATCAACATGGACGCGAGCGCAGAACCAACAGATGTAGCTGCGGAATTTTCCATGAATAGTTTAAAGGCGGCTGGCAATAGGAAGCGGCCCATAGTATCAACAACACCCACCAAAATAGCACCGATTAATGCCCCTTTGATAGATCCGATACCACCGATCACAATCACTACAAAGGCTAGAATAAGAACGGGCTCTCCCATGCCCACCTGAACAGATTGAATTGCTCCAACCAGTGCGCCTGCAAATCCGGCTAACGCCGCACCCAACGCGAATACCACCGTATAGAGCATTCGAATATCAATACCCAATGCAGCGATCATTTCACGATCAGATTCACCGGCTCTGATCCGCACCCCAAGACGTGTTTTCGAAATCAGCAGATAAAGACCAATGGCCACAAGGAAACCGATCACTATTAATGCGAAACGGTACATCGGATATTGCAAACCACCGGGCAGCGTAATTGGGCCCGCCAATATCTCGGGTACATTCAGATACAGGGGAAAAGACCCAAACACCCAACGTGTCCCTTCTGAAAAAATCAGAATGAGTGCAAATGTTGCCAGCACCTGATCAAGATGATCTCGCTTATAGAGCCGCCGAATGACCAGCATTTCAACAAGAGTTCCGGCGAAAGCCGCGGCGATCAGGCTTGCAACTATACCAATCCAGAAAGAGCCGGTTGCAGTTGCAACTGTGGCGCAGGCAAAAGCTCCGACCATATAAAGCGCACCATGCGCCAGATTGATCAGACCCATCACCCCAAAAACCAGTGTCAGGCCTGCAGCCATCAGGAACAGCATAACACCGAACTGCAAGCCGTTCAGCAACTGCTCGATCAGAAGTGTTGACGTCATTAAATTTACTTTCGGAAAAATAACGGGTGCGAACCATCCCGGCTCAACACCCGTCAATACATCACTTACATTTTACAATCAGACGCGTAAGCATCCTGATGGTTTTCAAGGGCAGCACCAACAATCTTGTTGGTATAAACATCACCTTCCTTGATCACTTCACGGACGTAAATGGTCTGGATAGGGTGCTGGTTATTTCCAAATTTGAATGAACCGCGAGGAGAAGCAATATCTCCTGCTTTCAACGCAGCACGGAATGCATCAGCATCTTTTACACTGGCCTTGCCCATCGCAGACAGGATCAGATTTGCAGTGTCAAATCCCTGAACGGCATAGAGCGAGGGAAGACGGCCGTATTCAGCCTGGAAGCTTTCCACAAATGCCTTGTTGGCCGCGTTGTCCAGATCTTTTGACCAATGTGAAGAGTTCTTAACCCCAACCGCAGTTGGCCCGACAGCTTTCAGAATTCCCTGATCGAAGGAAAAAGCTGGCCCCATAACCGGCACATCAACACCTGATTGGGCATATTGCTTCATAAACGCAATTCCCATACCACCGGGTAAGAACACAAACACGCTATCAGCACCGGATGCGCGAATTTGTGCAATCTCAGCCGCATAATCTTTTTGGCCAAGTTTAGTGTAAACCTCACCCGCCAAGTCACCTTTATAGAAGCGCTTGTAACCTGTCAGTGCGTCTTTACCTGCAGGATAGTTTGGCGCCATGATGAAGGATTTTTTAAAGCCTGCTTTAGTTGCATATGCGCCCATTCCCTCATGTAAATTATCATTCTGGAAAGCCGCATTGAAATAGTTAGCGTTGCATCCCTTGCCAGCTAACGCTGAAGGGCCTGCATTTGGCGAAATATAGAATTTCCCTTGCGCAACAGTGCTTGGTACCACAGCCATTGCCAAATTTGACCAGATAATTCCGGTCAAGATATCAACTTTTTCACTCTGTATCATCTTGTCAGCAATCTGCACGGCCAGATCTGGTTTACGTGCATCATCTTCGATGACGACTTCCAGATCCTTGTTCCCCGCCTGTTTGACAGCAAGCATAAAGCCATCACGAACATCAATGCCCAAACCTGAACCACCACCGGTCAAAGTGGTAATCATGCCGACCTTGACAGGTTCCGCTGTCGCTGCACCCGCCAGACACATACCAAGCCAACCAGCCCCGCTTTAATTAAATTCCGTGTTTTCACAATACGTCTCCCATTGTTATACTTAACTGGCAGCAAAAAACATGCTGCGCTTCCTGTACTGTACTCTTCCCAAAGCGAACTCACGATACCCTTTACGCGCCTCCATCACGCAAGCGAAACCGCTGAATTTTTCCCGTCTGGGTTTTGGGCAGTTCTGCCACAAACTTCACTCGGCGCGGATATTTATATGGCGCCAGTGTTGCCTTCACATGATCCTGCAGGATTTTCACTGTCTCATCAACAGCTTCATGAGTGTCTGCCAAAACTACATGCGCTTCAACGATTTGTCCGCGCTCTTCATCGGGTGAGCCGATAACCGCACATTCAACCACGGCAGGGTGTGCCAGCAAAGCGGCCTCAACTTCGGGTCCGGCGATGTTATATCCTGATGATATGATCATATCGTCTGAGCGGGCTGCGAAATGATAGTATCCCTGTTCATCCTGATAGAAGGAATCTCCTGTCAGGTTCCAACCATCGCGAACATATTTTTTTTGTCTCTCATCAGCCAGATACCTGCATCCGGTAGGCCCACGAACCGCAAGATATCCAATCTCCCCAACCGCAACATCCTTCATGTTTTCATCGACAATGCGCGCCACATATCCGGTAACCGGCTTCCCGGTGCAAGCTGCCTTGGAATCCCCAAACCGGTTGGAGATGAAAATATGCAGCATTTCCGTTGCACCAATGCCATCAAGCATGGGTTTTCCGGTTTTGGCTAACCACTCTTCATATACCGGGGCAGGAAGCGTTTCTCCCGCGGACACAGCAGCGCGCAAAGACGTCAAATCAGCCCCTTCATCCATAGCACGCAGCATTACTCTGTACGCGGTTGGAGCTGTAAAACAAATGGTAGCCTTATATTTTTCAATAATCTTGATCATTTCGGGTGGTGATGCGCTTTCAAGAAGCGTAGCCGCTGCGCCAAACCGAAGGGGGAAAATCGCCAAACCACCCAGCCCAAAGGTAAAGGCAAGAGGCGGGGAGCCAACGAACACATCCTCAGACGTGACCCCCAAGACCTCTTTAGCATAGCCATCTGCAATGGCCAGTAAATCGCGATGAAAATGCATTGTAGCTTTTGGCTCACCTGTTGTACCTGATGTGAAACCCAACAAAGCGACATCATCACGCCCCGTCTTGACTGCATCAAAACGAACAGGCTTATCCAGTGCGATCCGGTCCAGCTCCGCGTCGAAATTAGCTGTTCCATCGAAACCGACAACTTTTTCCAGAAATTTATTGGCCTTTGATGCGGTGATTAACTCATCCATAAGTCTGGTATCACAAAGCGCAACAGAAATTTCAGCTTTATCAATAATCTTGGTAAGCTCTGCTGCGCGCAGCATAGGCATTGTATTGACCACAACAGCGCCAGCTTTAGTGGCTGCAAGCCAGCAAGCAACCATAGCCGGATTATTTGCTGACCTGATCAAAACTCGGTTTCCGGGCTTGACGCCATAATCCTCAACCAGCGCATGAGCCAGACGATTGCTCCAGTCTGCAAGCTCTTTATATGTTCTGCGACGTCCGTTGCCGATCAAAGCTGTATGATCACCAAACCCCTTTTCAACCATGACGTCCGTCAATTCAACAGCCGCATTTAAATATTCAGGATACTCAAATCCTTCCAAATTCATATCCGGCCACTGATCAAACGGGGGCAGGTTATCCCTCGTAAAACTGTCACTATGTGCAGTTGGTCCCAGCATTTCCATCTCCACTCCTGTTAGCTGGCAGGTAACGGTTATCCTCCGTTTAAAGCCTGCCGGGCAATGACTACTTTTTGTACGTCTGAAGCCCCTTCATAAATACGAAGTGCCCGTATCTCCCTATACAGGCCCTCAACAACCGATCCTCTGCGAACTCCATCACCACCATGAATTTGGACCGCTTTATCGATGACTTCCTGCGCCTTGTCAGTTGCATATAATTTTGCCATCGCGGCTTCTCGGGTGACACGTGCGGCTCCAGTATCCTTTGTCCATGCGGCCCGGTAAACTAGAAGGGCCGCAGCGTCCACATCCAGCGCCATATCCGCCACGTGCCCCTGCACCATCTGCAGGTCAAAAAGAGGCGCTCCAAACAACTCCCGGCTCTGAACCCTGTTCAGGGTTTCATCCAACGCGCGACGCGCAAATCCAAGTGCCGCTGCGCCAACAGTGGATCTAAATACATCCAGAACAGACATGGACAGTTTAAATCCGGCGCCTGCATCACCAATTAGAGCGGATTTCGGCAAACGTACATTTTCAAACTTCAATGTCGCCAACGGATGGGGCGCAATTACCTCCAACCTCTCGCTGATGCTTAAACCTTTAACCGTAGCGGGAACAACAAAGGCTGAAATTCCTTTTGCACCCGGTGCCTCTCCGGTACGGGCGAAAACACAGTAAACATCCGCAATTCCACCGTTAGAAATCCAGGTTTTTTCACCATTGAGTATATATTCCTCGCCATCCAGCACTGCCGTCATATCCATGTTCGCAACATCTGAGCCAGAACGAGGCTCAGAAAGTGCGAAAGCAGATAATGCCTCTCCTTTACGGGTTTTAAGCAGCCATTTTTGCTGTTCAGGTGTTCCAAACAGGCTCAATGCACCGGTACCAAGGCCTTGCATGGCAAAAGAAAAATCTGCCAGTCCATCGTGCCGTGCCAGTGTTTCGCGGATTAAACATAATGACCTGACATCCAGCGCCTTGGGATCATCCGGATCAATTGCTGAATAAGTCAGAAAACCGGCGGCTCCCAGGTCGCGCACAAGCTTGACGCAGGCTGCATCCACATCACTATGATCAACTGGTAAATTCTTTGAACACCATGCTTCCAGCTGATCAGCCAGTTCACGGTGCTTGGTTTCAAAAAATGGCCAATTTAAAAAGCTCTTATCGGCCATAATCAATCCCCCTTGAAATCAGGTTTTTCTTTAGCCACGAAAGCATGATAAGCACGATGAAAATCCTGCGTCTGCATGCAGATAGCCTGCGCTTGCGCCTCTGCTTCGATGGCCTGATCAAGGCTCATTGACCATTCGTGATTTAGTTGTGTCTTGGTGATGGAATGGGCGAAATTCGGTCCAGCCGCAATTCGCTGTGCCATGTTCAACGCCTCGTCGCGGAGTTTATCGGTGTCAATCAGTCGGCTATAATAGCCCCAACGCTCTCCTTCTTCAGCGCTCATGACGCGCCCGGTATAAAGCAGGTCAGCTGCCCGGCCTTGCCCGATGATACGCGGCAACATGGCACAAGCCCCCATATCGCACCCTGCTAAACCAACACGGGTAAATAGAAATGCTGTTTTTGCATCCGGTGTCGCAATCCGCATATCAGATGCCATTGTTATTATGGCTCCGGCACCGACGGCCACACCATCCACAGCAGACAGAACTGGTTTGCCGCAAGCAAGCATGGCCTTAACCAAATCTCCAGTCATTCGTGTGAAACGCAATAGCCCTTTCATGTCCATTTTTGTAAGGGGCCCAATAATGTCATGGACATCACCACCTGAACAGAAATTGCCTCCATTCGGTAAAAACACGACCGCATCTACATCTTCGGCATAATGTAGATCCCGGAAAGTATCCCTTAGCTCTGCATAGCTTTCGAATGTGAGTGGATTTTTACGGTCAGGATTGTCGAGTTGAATAATTGCGACGCTCCCAGCCATTTCCCATTTAAAATGCGTTGGCTTTAATCCTGCCATTTCTGTCATTTATTTTCTCCATCTTTGGGGCCACCATCGCTCACTAACCCCATGTCCAATAGCTGACTGATTAGCTCTGCATCCGCTGCATCAATTCCAGCCAGTAATTCATTAATCCATCCTCGATGGACTTCCGCCATATGGGAAAAGTCAGAACGCCCTTCTTTGGTCAGCTTCACCCGCATGGCTCGCCTGTCACCCGGAATTGCTTCACGCTCTACCAACCCTTCACCAACCAGCCGTTCGATAATTCCAGTTACATTCCCATTTGAAACCCGGAGCGCTGATGAAAGCTCACTCATTTTCAATCCAGTATCGCTTCTAAATAGCGCAGCCAAAACATCGAACCGTGGCAGAGTAGACCCGAATTGCCGCCTCAATCTTTCACGAAGTTCGCCCTCAATATGTCTCGATACTTTCAACAAGCGTAACCACAAGCGAAGGCGTTGTTTCTCATCACTGTCAATCGCTTCGCTTTCTGAGATTCCGGCGTGCAGATCAATCATACCTCACCTCCAGAAACCGAAATGGCTTGTCCGGTGATAGATTGCGAATTCGGACCGATTAACCACTTTATGGTCTGTACTATCTCGGCAGGCTGAATAAAACGGCCCATGGGGTTGGATTGGCTCAACGCGGCTCTTGCCGCTTCGCGGTCCATTCCTGTTTTAGCCTGTATATTTTCAATTGACCTCTCAAGCATGGGTGTCTCTGTAAAGCCGGGGCATATCGCATTTACCGTTACACCTGTCCTCGCGCATTCAAGCGCCAACGACTTTGTCAGACCAACAACCCCATGCTTTGCTGCAGTATAATGGCTGACATAGGCATAGCCTTTCAGCCCGGCCGTCGACGCAATAGCGATCAGACGCCCCCAACCGGCCTTGGTCATATCTTCCAGACTGGCTTTGTAGCAGTGAAACACACCACTTAGATTCACATCAATTGAGTGCTGCCATTGATCTGCGGTCATTTTTGAAAAAGGATAACCGTCTGCTGTACCCGCATTCGCAATTGTAATAGCGACAGGACCAAATTCGTCGCGGGCTTTTTCAAAAGCCTCATGTACCGACACGCTGCTTGCAACATCACACACGACTGCACGTATATTCGAGTGCCCAGCCGTCACCTGCTCCAAAGCCTCAAGGCGACGTCCCATTACTGTCACCCGATACCCTGCAACAGCCAGTTCCTGCGCAATTGCCGCGCCGACACCAGAGCCTCCTCCTGTTACGACAACATGCTTTGCTTCTTTTTCGTCCATAGCCGTTAGACCTTCAAACCCTGAACATCGCCGCGCTCCGCTAGACGTTTCATCTGCTCAGCGCCAGCCTCATATGGTAGCGGCCACTGTTCATGTTGATCCTGCAAAGTTACCGCCGCATGCAAGGTCCAATACGGATTAGAAAGATGTGGACGCGCCAAGCAGACCAAGTCAGCCCGACCCGCCAGAAGAATTGAGTTCACATGATCAGGCTCGTAAATATTCCCAACTGCCATTGTAGCATATCAGCCTCGTTTCGAATTCTGTCAGAAAAAGGGGTCTGAAACATTCGACCATATACAGGTTTCGCATCAGGTGTTGTCTGCCCTGCAGACACATCACAAATATCCACACCAGCCTGTTTGAAAGCACGCGCTATCTCCACAGCTTCTTCTGGTGTCACACCTTCGTCACCCATCCAGTCGTTAGCTGATACGCGTACTGACATTGGCTTGTTTTCCGGCCATACATTCCGCATGGCTTTAAACACTTCTAATGGATAGCGAAGCCTGTTTTCAAGCGAACCGCCATATTCATCCTTCCGCTTGTTCGTCACCGGACTAATAAAGGACGAAATCAGATAGCCGTGAGCCGCATGTAGCTCGACCATATCGAAACCCGCATCTATTGCCCGTTTAGTGGCGCTCACAAACTGCTGCAGCACCATTTCCATATCGTCAACGGTCATGGCTTTTGGCGTTTGATTTTCAGCCTTCCACGGAATAGCGGAAGCTGACATGATTGGCCAATTCCCTTCCGTAAGCGGCGCATCCATTTCATCCCAGCCAAGCTGGGTAGATCCCTTTCGACCAGAATGACCTAACTGGGCACAAACTTTTGCGTCAGTTTCAGCGTGAATGAAGTCTGTGATCCGCTTCCAGGCTGCGACCTGCTCATCATTATACAACCCCGGACAACCCGGTGTTATCCGCCCTTCAGGACTTACGCAGGTCATTTCAACATAGACAAGTCCAGCGCCCCCCTTGGCACGCTCAGCGTAGTGCACCAAATGCCAATCAGTCGGACAGCCGTCGACCGCCTTGTATTGCGCCATCGGGGAGACAACAATCCGGTTTTTCAACGTCATATCCCGCAACTTATACGGTGCAAACATTGGGGCGCGATCCCGCAAATCTGCAGGAGCACCCGCTTTTTTCTGAAACCACTTTTCGGCTCCCTTAAGCCAATCGGGATCCCTAAGACGCAAGTTTTCATGGGAAATTCGCTGAGATCTGGTCAACAGAGAATAGTTAAACTGCACCGGATCCAAATCCAGATACCTCTCCACCTCCTCAAACCATTCGAGCGAGTTGCGGGCCGCCGATTGAAGCTTCAAGACTTCAAGTCGCCGCGCGTCCTCGTACTTAGCGAATGCCGCCTGCATACTCGGCTCACTATGAAGATAATCAGCAAGTGCGATTGCGCTTTCCAATGCCAGTTTGGTACCTGAACCAATGGAAAAATGCGCGCTGGCAGCAGCATCACCCATCAATACCAGATTTTCGTGAGACCATCGCTCACATAACACTCTGGGGAAATTGATCCAGGCTGATCCGCGAATATGATTTGCATTACTCATCAGGCCATGACCGCCCAGATACTTTTCAAATATCTTCTCGCAGGTTGCCATGCTTTCCTGTTGACTCATTTCGCCAAAGCCAAACTTCTCATAAGTCTCTTCGGAGCACTCAACGATAAAAGTCGCCGTATCATCATCAAACTGATAGGCGTGCACCCAAATCCAGCCTTTATCAGTTTTTTCAAAAATAAACGTAAAGGCGTCATCAAACTTCTGATGCGTTCCCAGCCAGACAAACTTACACTTTCTCGTATCGATATCTGGGCGGAACTCGCTCTCAAAGCGCGTCCTTGATTTTGAATTAAGTCCATCAGACGCCAGCACCAGATCATAGTCGCGCATTAAGGCGTCAATATCATCTACTTCCGTTTCGAACTGCAGCTTAACTCCAAGCTCTTTAGCACGCTCCTGCAGCAATAAAAGGAACTGTTTCCGGCCGATACCGCAAAAACCATGTCCCGTAGACAGTGTCCGCTGCCCCTTGTGGAATACAGCAATGTCGTCCCAATATGCGAAATGCTCACGCACCTTTTCCGCACTGACGGGATCGTTTGCCTGAAGGTTTTCGAGGGTTTCATCAGACAGCACCACTCCCCATCCAAAGGTATCATCCGCGCGATTTCGCTCAATCACGGTGATATCATGCTCTGGATTGCGCAGCTTCATACTGATCGCAAAATATAGCCCTGAAGGGCCGCCCCCTAGACAGACAATCTTCATAACTGTCCCTTTGTTTTTAAATTCCCTAATAAAAACTATGGCACAGTAAAAATTTATTTCAAGCATAAAATTTTAAGCTTAAAACATTTATGGATAAAACCTTTTCCTGTTGCATGTCTTATCGTCTAGGCTTCTTAAGAAAGAAAAAGCCAGCTTTTACACCGGCTTCTCCAAATCATACTTTTAATAAGACGTTAGTTTGAACGCGTACCTTCATCAGCGTCCTGCCATGCGGTTTTCAAATCACGCCAAGCCTGTGCAAAACCATCCTTGATTTCTTCCCAGGCACTGTCGCTACTTTGTTGCAGAGCGCCGAACTTTTCTGCCAACGCATTTCGCTGGCTACGCACCTCACTTAAGGCGGCAGCAGTTTGCTCACGGGTTTCCACTTTCATTTCCGCCCAATTTTCACGGGTCCGAGCTTCAAGCGCCTCGATCTCTTCATCGATCTCATTGAGCGCTTCTCTGGTGCTCGCAATCGCTTCGTCACGCTGTTCAGCGCTATAATCAGCGATGCTGTTAAAGGTTTTATTCAGTTTTTTCTGGACCTGCTCTACAGTGATTGCATCATCGCTCGATCCAGATGTACTATTTGAAGCGAGCGCCATAGCTGGTGTAGATGCAAGAATTGCAGCCACAGTACCTGTCAAAAGCTTTTTACGTAATACAGTCATTTTTCTACTCCTGTTCAGAATTTTCAAATCATTCTCGTGAGTTACCCACCGTCTCATCAGCACTGGTGGGCGAACTGTATTTGGCTCTAGTGAACAGACCCGCTTTTCTCATCTGCACTCCGCCATGCGGACTTTAGCTGTTTGAACGCAGTTTCAAATCCGGATTTAATTTCATCCCAGCTTTTTCGCCGCCTGCTTTCATTGCGCCCAACTTTTCACCCATTTCGTTACGACGATCTTTCAACTGCCGTAGCGAACTTGAGGTTGCCTGCTTTGTCTCATCGCTCATGGTATTCCAATTTTCGCGAACACGGTTTTCCATGCGATCAATTTCTGCATCAAGTTCATCCAAAGCGTTTTGAAATTCCTTGATTGCCTGATCCCGTTGATGCGCGGAATAGTTGCCAACCGCTTCAAAAGCATCTGCAAATTTCTTCTGTACCTGTTCCATTGAAGTTACTGGATTTGTCATCTCTACCTCCATTAACAGTTTAACGAAGACGCACCTGAACAACCGCCAAAATTGACAGTATTTTCAATGCATTTGGTGATTGATCTATCGGAAGGAACTGATACTTGCTACAACTTCCGATGCGGCTGGTCCTCAGCCGTACCCGACCTCGAGCCTGTCACATTGAATGGGTCACATTCTTCAATTTTCGTTTCCAACGCATTATCATGTAGGTTGAAAATTCAGATTGTTAACCCCCATGCCAAAATTTTTTATACTTTCGCAAAATTCCAATCGCGAATTAGTGATAACAATTCGTCTAGCGACTGCGCTTCTGCTTTACCAGTCGTATCCAGTATTGCGTCAGCCTGAGCATACATAGCCTCACGGCTTTTCAACAACGACTTCAAATGTTCCATCGCCTCAGGATAGCCGTTCATGGGACGCTCATCCCCTTGCGCGCGGACCCGCGACATATGTTCATCCGGTGCCGCTTTAACCCAAATGGTATTAAAGTTATGCATTAGGGTATTAAAGGTACCCGGATCGGAGACAATTCCGCCCGCAACCGCCAGAATTACATTATCATAAGTCGCCACAATCTGTTCAATTGCCTGAGCTTCAAGCTTGCGATAGCCTTCCTGCCCATAAAGAGCAATAACCTCAGAGACAGGCATGCCACTTTGATCCTCAATCGCACTATTCAGCTCTACGAATGGCAATCCCAGCTCACGGCCAGCCTTTCGCCCCAGTGTGGACTTTCCGGCACCGCGCAATCCAATCAAACAAATTCGACTGGCTTTTTGCTCTCGGCGAGATTCTGGATTTAGCAGTCGTAAAACAGCCTGCTGGACATCTGCGGTTGCAGATCTATACATATCTGCGATCCGAATACTGTCTGAATCCCACGGATCTTCTTCGCCAACAAACCATTCAATTTTATAATCAAGCGCCAACGCCACACGCTTGAGCAACCCGATAGAGATATTTCCTGAACCTGTTTCGAGCTGAGCCAGATAACGTGGAGATACACCAGACATTTCAGACAGGACCCGTCTTGGGATCCCCTTGCTCTCACGCGCTTTTCGGACCCGCTCACCAACAACAGAAATCAAATCATCGACAGCCTGTTCTGCCAATTGTTCTTTTTCCGTGACCCGGACATCGCCCCTAAAATTGGTAATTTCTGCCATTCAGTTCTTCCGTTGAGAAATATAGTGCACAATTTACCCTGCACACTGGAGAAACTCAATCAAGGATGCAAACTTGCCGTGCGCCAGATAGCTAATAGGTTTCCACATGATAGCGACCCTCTTCACGCATGGCATCTCGCAATGTTGTCCACTGCAAGCCGATGCTTTCGGCTATGCTGGTGAAAGAGCGCTCAATCCCCTCCTCCATTCCGCGGAGCCCGCAGATATAGATGTAACAATTGGGATCGCTTAGTAACTCCGCGACATCTTCCTGTTCTGAAAGAAGTCGATCCTGGACATACTCTTTCGCTTGTCCCGGGACGCGGCTAAAAACCATATGCTTCTTTAAGAGTTTCTCAGGAACTTTATTCAGGGGTCCAAAATACGGTAAAGTGTCGGACGAACGCGCCCCAAAAAACAGCGTCATCCCCCCAGACTTTTCACCAACTGTTCGTTGACGTCGCATCGTAAAAGCACGCATGGGGGCAGATCCGGTTCCAGTACAGATCATTAGAAGCCGAGCCTGCGGGTCTTCCGGCAACAAAAAAGTTGCCCCAAATGGCCCCGTCACATCAACAGTATCACCCGACTTTAGATCACAGACATAGTTTGAACAGACACCGCCGTCTTCACGCTTCACTGTCAGAGAAATATTATTAAAATTGGGTCTCTCACCGTCACGAGGGGAAGATACTGAGTAAAGACGCGGCAAATAAGGGTTCCCCTGCTCATCCAGCCCCGGCGGAATAATACCCACACTTTGCCCTTCCAATACTGGAAACTTATCGCTTTCAAAGCTCAAAATAATATGCCGTACATCGGAATCACTATCTTGTGCTGTTAACCGATAGTTTCCTTGCACAGTCGCTTTTGCCGGCTTGCCAATTGTATGCAAATTGATAACTGGCTTTGCCGCGCTGGCAGGAGCAACGGCCTTGCCCCCAGCACCCTTATGCGCTTCTGCCAACAAGGCCGCCATTTCCGGATCAAGTGCCTCAATTCCTGTTTCACTCTCATTTGCAGAAGAAGGAAAGTCTTCCTGCGCAGGAAGTTCAGTCCACTCATATTGATCTTCAAGACTGTAAGGAGTTGAGACAACACGCCACTCATCAATCGAACCTGTTGGACAAACAGGAATACAATCCATACAGAAATTACATATGTCGGCATTTACAACTACGTTGTTATCATCATGCTCAATGGCCCCAATGGGGCATGTCATCTCGCAGGTATAACAGCGAATACAAATTTCGGGATCAATCAAATGCTGCTTGCTCGCAACTGTCATAAGACAACTCCTTCACGGGTTGGCTCTTTCGGGCGAACATATTTGCCCGAAGGGTACATACACGTTAAATAGACAGTGTATTATGCCATATGGAGCTTAACATACTCAAAGTCACCGGGCTTGCTGTCAATGCCAACCTTGGGTGGTGATATCCAGCCTGCATATTTACCGGGTTCGCTAACGGGTACCATTAGTGACTGAATAAAATCACCATCAGATTTATTGGGCAGCCATTGAGGTACGCCCGCCTTATACTCTTCATCAGACAGCAGATTGCCTTCGGGATCAAAATTCAGATTGGCGAACACACCAATTTTACGATTGAAGGCTTCATGAGGAAGCTTCATTTCGAACTCAATTCCCGCTTTTTCAATAATTTTGTTCCAGCGACCAATACCACCGGCAGCATCACGAACATAATCATCGCGAAGACGCATATTTATAGCTGTAAGAGCCGGCACTTCATGGTGAGTAAGTTTACCATCAACCAGATCCCAGACCTTGTATGTATCGTTCGTCAATTGATGATCATCGTCAATCCGCGGCTCCATATACCGACCCTTGATACCGGCATTAAACGCATTGGCAGCGTTTGTAGAAACTTCCTGACCGAACAAATCAAGCGAAAGGGTGTAGTGCAGGTTCAGTTTCTTTTGCATGGTTGGAAGGTCGATAACGCCCAATTCGCGAATGCGATTAATGTCATACGGGTCCGTAATGCCATTTTCATTCATGACCTGGCAGGTTCTATCGATCGTACGTCCGATCCCGGTTTCACCCACAAACATGTGATGGGCTTCTTCTGTCAGCATGAAACGGCAAGTTCTGGACAATGGATCAAACCCAGACTGAGCCAATGATTCCAGCTGCATTTTCCCATCACGGTCAGTGAAATAGGTAAACATGAAGAACGACAACCAGTCGGGCGTTTCCTCATTAAACGCACCTAACATACGCGGCGCTTCGTCACTGCCTGAGCTTCTTCTCAACAAATCATCGGCTTCTTCACGACCATCCTTGCCAAAATATTTATGAAGAAGATAAACCATAGCCCATAAATGGCGCCCCTCCTCCACATTCACCTGAAACAGATTCCTAAGATCGTAAAGCGAAGGTGCTGTAAGACCCAGAAATCTTTGTTGTTCAACGGAACCCGGTTCCGTATCCCCTTGAATGACAATGAGTCTTTTGAGCATATTTCGATATTCACCGGGAACTTCTTGCCACGCAGGTTCCCCTTTATGCTCACCAAACGGAATTTTTCGGTCTTCTACTTGAGGAGCCAGCAGGACACCCCAACGATATTCAGGCATATTTACATAACCAAAACTCGCCCAACCCTTAGGGTCAACACTTACTGCTGTTCTCAGATAGACCTGTGATTTTTGAAACTGTTCCGGGATCAGGCCATTCCACCAATTAATATACCCCGGATGCCATTTTTCCAGCGCTTTTAAAACCTTGCGATCTTCGCTTAACCCAACATTGTTGGGGATCTGGGTATCGTAGCTTACATTAATGAGATCAACCATTTATCTCTCCTATTTTATCTGGCCCAGAGTTACACGCGCTCTTTGTTGTAAACACCACGCTTGCCTGTTCCGTAGCGCTGCAAAGCGCCGTCTTCCCCAACTGCGTTCGGACGATTGAAAATCCAGTTCTGCCATGCTGTAAGCCTGCCAAATATGCGTGTTTCCATAGTTTCCGGCCCCGCAAAGCGTAAATTCGCCTCCATACCGGTCATCGCGTCTGGTGAGAAGGACACTCTCTCTTCCATAAAAATGCGAATTTCATCGTCCCAATCGATATCATCCAATATCATCGTCACAAGCCCAAGCTCTTCCGCTTCTGCAGCTTCAAGAGCTTCTCCAACCCGATCTTTGGCACTATCAATTGATGCTGGATCTCCCAAAAACCTGGTTTCCAGGCGAGTCAGATCATTGCTCATGGGGAACAGGCCAAAATTTGACTGACTGAGGGTAATTGTCGCAAGCGGCCGGTTGTCTCCTTCGAATTCGTCTTCCATCATGTAACTACGGTCGACTGAAAACAAAAGCTCGGCAAGAACGCCCGCAAAACAGGATCCATGTTCCACCAGAGCAATCATTGAACGGGAAGTTAAATCAACGCGCTTCAATACCCGCTTCCAGTAGCAAAGAATCTCATTGGCAAGCCAGTGGTTCTGATTTTCGTTAAGTAGTTTTTCGTGAGCCAGCAAACAGTCAGGATCACCTTGACTTTTGAACACCAGAAGACCTATTTCCATCTCATTCAAACGCAGATGTAAAATTGCATCATCCAGTTCACGAGCGAGTTTCAACAGGTATGCTTGATCGCCCTGTTCAACCAGCTCGTCAATTGTTGTCGGTGCATCTGCATCCGGCCCACTGATTGAAATATATGCAACTTGAGCTTCCCGATCGATTGTAACCTCAACTAGTGAGTAACTGACGGATCCATCTTCGCTAAATGTCCTTGAAAGCGGACCAAGATGGATGCCTTTTTCCACATCAGACTTTTGCGACTGCTCTGCAAACTGCTTTGCCCGTTCCTCAACCACATCATCAAACTTTGAATTGGGAACAACCTCATCCACCAACTTCCAGTCTTTTGCTTTCTTACCTTTAACACCCTCTTCGGTGGAGCAGAAAACGTCCGCCAAATCACGCCGAACTTTGCGTTTATCGGTTACTCTGGTAAGACCACCAGTCCCGGGCAGCACAGCCAGCAACGGCACTTCGGGAAGCGCTACAGAAGATGTGCTATCATCGGTTAAAATAATATAATTGCAGGCAAGTGCCAGCTCATACCCGCCACCAGCACAGGCACCTTTCACAGCAGCAATATATTTTTGTCCGCTATCTTTTTCAGCGGCTTCAAATGTGTTGCGTGTTTCATTTGTGAATTTGCAGAAATTGACCTTGTGACTATGCGCTGCTCCACCCAGCATACGAATATTGGCTCCAGCGCAAAAAACATTCTCTTTGGCTGAACGCATCACAACTGTCTTCACTTCCGGGTGCTCAAAGCGCATACGCTGCACAATATCAGCCAGCTCAATATCTACACCAAGATCATAGGAATTCAGCTTCAGCTCATATCCGTCAAAGAGACCGCCTTTTTCATCAACGTCCATATACAAATTGGCAATCGCCCCATCATAAGTCACTTTCCAGTGCCGATATTTTGAAGGATCAGTTTGAAAATCGATCAGCTTGCTCATAAAAAGGTCTCCTCATCCTATAAATCGGAAAATAGTGCACTATAATTCATTTGTAAAGCCAGAAAATGCACGATTATGCATTATTGTGCTTATTTTATCTGCTCACTTGCAACTAGAGCTGACAATTTGGTGAAGTGATGTAATGCATAATCAGGAAGTTGGTTTACGACACATGCTTGTCCATGCAACTCCTGAGAAATTAAAAGTAAACGTCTGACAGCGTTTTCCCTACCCATTCTTGCTTTCAGGCCCGCATTCGCGAGCTGAATAAGGGACTGCAAATGCAGCTTTTCCGAGCTCCCCTGTTTAGACACCATCCATAGCGGCTCCAATAATTCGTGGCACTCCCAAAAATATCTATGAAGCCCAATACGCACTGCAGTAGTGTAAAGATTACTGTTTTGTAAATCTGCAAAACTAATGTGCTGCGGGCAAGTGCTGGTCAGAAACTCAAAATACCCCTCTTCATGCCGCGGCGTTTCCCCCGGAATATGAGCGAATTCTGGCAGCCAGCGATCAATATCCATTATTGCCCTGCCCGGTTAGCTTTATTTGTGAAGCTATAAAGTCTCTGATCATCGTCAGAACTTTGTCCGGCTCTTCCAAAAATGGTGAATGTCCACAATTTTCCAAAACCTGAAGAGAGACTGAATTTTGGCATCTATTCATAATCTCACCAAGCTGGATCAAGCTGCCATAACTATCACTTCTCCCTTGAATAGCTAAAACAGGCACATTAATAGAGTTTAGACATTCCGCTACATTCCAATTCCTGAAATCCGGATGCAGCCAACTGTCCGACCACCCATAGAAAGCAACGTCTGGATCCTTGTGGTACCTCCCAAGTCGGCTTTTTAGGTCGGTGCATTTATAGTCTTTGGTAATTTTCTCGATTTCCGACAACCCGCATTCTTCGGCAAAAAAATGGGGTGCCATCAACACTGCTCCCATCAACCGATCGTCGGCTCTATGTCCGCTAAAGAGGGCGGCGATTGTCGCCCCATCAGAGTGACCAACCAAAATGAATTGATCGATACCTGCTTTAGCCAACAGTTCTGGAAAAATCTCATTCGCCTCAATACTCATATAATCAAGTGGCCGAGGGAGATTTATGGAACTGGATTGGCCATAGCCTGCGCGCGAATACGCAAAAACACCCAAACCTGTCGCTTGCGCCAGCCGAAGTGGAAAGTCCCTCCACAACCGAACACAACCAAGGCCCTCATGCAGCAAAATCAATGTTGGCGCCTCCTGCGGGGGCGGACCCAGACATATATATTCGAGCTCATGCACACCAACCTTGAGCGGTTTTACAGGATTGTCAGTCCAATCCAGCGTCAATTCAAGCCCCCTGCCTTAGTTTAAAGCGCTGAATTTTACCTGTTGCAGTCTTGGGAAGCTCCCGTACCGTCTCAATCCAACGGGGATATTTCCATTTACCAATTTTGTCCTGAACATGCTGTTTCAATTCATGTTCATCGACGGAAACTACTGTCTCTTTCAAAACGATATAGGCTTTCGGTTTCTCAAGGCCATCCTCATCAGCCCAAGGCACCACAGCCGCCTCAAGAACAGCAGAATGTTCGATCAAAGCCTGCTCAACCTCAAATGGGGAAACCCAAATTCCAGAAACCTTGAACATGTCATCTGTTCGCCCACAATAAATGTAGCGGCCGCTATCGGTTCGCTCATATTTATCACCTGTTCGCGTCCAGTGCCCTTGAAACGTATCCAGTGATTTCTGGCGCCGGTTCCAATAACCTTCTGCAGCTGATGGCCCCTTGACCAACAACTCACCAATTTCACCAACGGTCACCTCCTGATCATTTTCGTCCACCAGGCGAACTTCATACCCCGGCACAGCAACCCCGGACGTGCCATAAACTACGTCACCAGGCCGGTTAGAAAGGAAGATATGCAACATTTCGGTTGAACCGACACCGTCAATAATCTCAACCTTTCGCGTGCGATACCACGCCTCACCAATTTCTTTGGGCAGCGCCTCTCCTGCAGACAAGCAAATTCTTAAACTTTTACTTTGCCCTCTCTCAGGATTGGCATCCTGCGCCGCAACCAAAGCCGCATATAACGTCGGAACACCACAAAAAACAGTTGGATCTTCAGCCTCAAAAACGTCAAATACAACATCTGGCGTAGGCCTGCCTGAGTACAATATTGTTGTCGCACCTACCGACAATGGGAAAGACATGGCGTTTCCCAAACCATATGCAAAGAAAATTTTGGCAACTGAGAAAACAACATCTTCTTCGCGAATACCCAGCACCTGTTGACCAAACGTATCAGCAGTCGCCTTCAAACTCGAATGGATGTGCTTCACACCTTTTGGCTGCCCTGTGGAGCCTGAAGAATATAACCAGAATGCCATCTCATCTTCACTGACTTGCACGGCAGGATTGACCGGCGCACCATCCATGAATTCCTCGAAGGTGACTGCTCCGTCTTCTTTGCCGCCGACCATCACAACTGTTTTGATGAAATCATTACCCGCTAAGGCCGGCTCAACTACGGGCCACAATGCCTTCGATACAAATAAAATGCTTGCCCGACTATCGCTTAGGATGGTTTTGTACACATCAGTTGAAAGCAAAGTGTTAATGGGTACGGGAACCACTCCCTGTTTTAACGCACCCCAAAAAGCGACTGGATATTCAATCTGATCCAGCAAAATCATTGCGGCTCGCTCTTCCCGTCGCAATCCAGCGCGCTGCAAGGCGCCAGCAAACTGACTGGACTGCTCCGCCAGCCGGGCGTATGTCAGTTCGCGCCTTTCGCCATCTGCTTCACGAAAGGCAACTTTGCCAGCCCTGCCCTCATCAATATGTCGATCGACAAAATACGTTGCGGCATTTCCCGATAGAGCCATCACATCCTCCTTCACTCCACCCTTAGCGTCCAGCCCACCAATCCTGTTGGCGGTCTGAAACTTAGCTGGCTTACAGAGGTGCTTTTCTTTTTATATCAGTCCCTCACCAGCATTTATGTTTTATAATGCATAAGCCTGCCGAATGACGCAACGATTTTGTCCTACAATGTGCATTTTTTTGCATATTTATGTAGGTAAAAGAAACAAAGTGATTGCTGGAAACGCAACAAGCAGGACAACACGAACCAAGTCAGATGTTACAAAATACACAACTGCTTTATAGGTTTCCAGAATGGGTGTCTCTTTCTCCATTGCGTTTATAATGAAGAGGTTCATTCCAACGGGTGGCGTAATCAAGCCACTTCCACTACGATAAGAACCAGAATACCAAACCAGATAGCGACATGCTCGGCACTCATTCCAAAATCCAGAACACTAATCACCGGAAAAAAGATTGGTATCGTGAGCAAAATCATGGAAACACTATCCATAAGACAGCCAAACACCAGGTAGAATACAAGGATTAGGGACAGCACTAACCAAGGGCTAAAGCCTTGACTAACAACAAAGTTCGACAGCTCCTGCGGCACCTGTGTGAGGGCTAGAAATCCGTTATAAAAAGCCGCGCCCAAAATGATGAAAAATACCATCCCGGTAGATTTTCCTGCGACCAGAAAACTGTCTATTAACGTGTTCCAAGTCAGCCCTTTATTCAGGTAAGCGATCAACCCGGTTCCAAAAGCCCCAACAGCAGCCGCTTCAGTCGGTGTAAACCAACCCAAATAAATGCCTCCAACCACAAGGGCGAACACTACAAGAACTGGCCACACATCCTTAAGCAGCATAAAGCGTTCCCGATAAGGAACAACAGGACGCGTTCCTGCAGAACCGGGATTCAAACGTACATAAATTGAAACGGCAATTACATAGCCCAATGCGGCCAACAGGCCCGGAATAAAAGCTGCCAAAAAGAGTTTTGCAATATTTTGCTCAGTCAAAATAGCATAAATCACCAAAACGACAGACGGTGGTATCAAAATACCAAGGGTTCCGCCAGCCGCCAGTGTTGCGGTCGAAAAGCCACCAGCATAGCCATATTGCTTCAATTCCGGCAATGCCACGCGGCCCATGGTTGCGGCCGTCGCTAGTGAGCTACCACAAATAGCACCAAAACCGGCACAAGCCCCAATCGCAGCCATAGCAACACCACCCTTGCGGTGTCCTAAAAATCCCTCTGCAGCCTTAAACAGGGCCGAGCTCATTCCACCAAGACTGGCGAATTGCCCCATGAGCAAAAACATCGGAATGATGGATAAAGAATAGGATGAAAAAGTGGTGTAAGTTTCATTTTTAAGGCGAGCAAAAGCAATATTGGTGTTTCCAGTAACCAGTATCAAGCCAACAAGCCCCACTAAAAACATCGCAAGACCAATTGGGACTCTCAAAAAAATGAGAACCATTAGCGCAGGAAAGGATGCTATTCCAATTTCAAGGGCACTCATAACTCTGCCTCCGCGCCTTCACTCACGTAAATTCTTCGGGTAAAAAATTCGAGTATCCGAATACCCGCCATGTAACAACCGACTAAAGCCGCTGTAATTGCGCCTATCAGGCTTGCCAAATAGGCCCACCAGATCGGGAACTGCAACAGGAATGTGGTTTCTCCGTATCGCATTTTGGACTGCAGACCCTCGAACAAACGCCAAGCAATAAGTACAAGAACTGCCGCGAACACAATTTCAATAACCATGCGCAGGAACCGGTTTACGCTTTTAGGAAACATGTTCGTAAAAATATCGACGGAAGCGTGACCTGCTGTCATTTGACAAATGGGGATAAAAGCAAAAATGGCGAAAGCGACCCCGGCTTCTACAACTTCAAAATCACCATTAACAGGTCCGACACCAAGCTCAATCATCCAGTTGGAAAAACCAGGTGCAATATCTTGCAACAGAGAGCTGTGAAAAACGCCGTTCAACAATCGTCCCAATATTGAGACACACGTCAGCAGGATCAGTAATGTAAGAACAATCCCCCCAAGAATCGCCATAAACCTGGCCAGCTTCATCATGACTTTGGTCATTGAAATACATGCTCCGGGACTGGGTAAACATAAAAATCAGGCCGCGATGACATCACCGCGGCCTGCGGAGGCTAAGGTCTTATTTGCTGTATTTATCGATGAGCATTTTTGCTTCATCGATCAGCGCCTGACCGTCAATTCCTTTGGACTTCATATCAGCAACCCACTCGTCATAAATCGGTTGAGCCAGTTTGCGCCATTCAGCTGTCTGCGCCTCATCGATCGTGATGATGTTGTTACCGGCATCCACCGCTTTTTGTCGTGCTGGACCATCTGAATCTGCCTGAGTACCGCCCGCAAAGACAGAAAATTCAAGCCCGGAATTTTTATCAATAACCTTTTTCAGATCATCAGGGAGGCTTTCATATTTGTCTTTGTTCATTGCCAGAACAAACGTCAGAGTATAAAGCGCCTTGCCAGAAAATTCCGTGTGATTTTTGACCAGCTCAGGAACCTTGAGTGCTGCGGTCACTTCCCAAGGGATAGTTGTCCCGTCAATAACCCCTTTTGACAATCCTTCAGGGACTGCCGGTACAGGCATACCAACTGGTGTCGCACCAAGCTTCGTCAACAAAGAGTTCACCGAACGCGAGCCACCTCGAATTTTCATTCCTTGCAGATCGGAAGGTTTGGACACCGGATCTTTTGTATGGATCATGCCCGGACCGTGTACCCACGTACCAAGAATATGCACATCCTTGAACTCGGTATCTTTCATGTGCTTTTCAAACATTTCCCAGTATGCGCGACTGGCGGCGCGGGCGTTTGTCATCATGAAAGGCAACTCAAACACCTCAGTGGATGGAAAACGGCCTGGCGTATAACCAACAACTGTCCACACGATGTCAGCAACACCGTCAATGGCCTGGTCCATCAGTTCAGGTGGCTTGCCACCCAATTGCATGGACGGATAACGATCAACCTTGATACGGCCACCCGAATCTTTTTCAACATTATCGGCCCAAACATCGAGCACCAACTTTGGTACATTTGCCTGCGCTGGCAAAAACTGATGCAAAGTCAGCGTTACATCAGCTGCCAATGCAGATCCGGTTAAAAAGCCTGCAGTGGCAGCGGCAGCAACAGTTCCGCCCACCCAGGACATTAAGGTTCTACGTTTGATCATTATTCATCCTCCCAAAGACGCTTAGCATTATAATGCCAATTATTGTCACAGTATGCATGATAATGCCAGTGCAATTTCTTATTTGATTGCAACACAGGGTTTATTTTTCTGGCACGCTATGTATATCAAAACACTTTTTTATAGATAGTTGCAAGATGAAACTATTCTTCAATGCCCTATCAAAGTTAAAAATCAACTTTATTGCTATTTTGCTGACTTAACAAGGCTCTCAGGTTCTTCTGTTGCCGAATTCAAGCCTTAAACATCAGCTTGCCTCAGATGAAAGATCAATTATCCTTCGCATTCATACACATTCTAAGCGGACGGGCTATTTTGGATACTTTCTACAAATTAAGAGAAAACCTCATCTCTACCGTTCTAAAAATGAACGAGTTGGGCATCAATCAAGGAACCGCAGGAAATGCGTCCGTAAGAGTTGATGGGGGTTTTCTAATCACCCCTTCGGGTATGAAGTATGAAGAATTAACACCAGAAGACATCGTCTTTAAGAAATTTGATGGCCCATATGAAAGCCTCAAAGAAAACAGAAAGCCCTCCAGTGAATGGCAATTTCATGAAGATATTCTTGTCAATAGAAAGGAGATAAGCGCAGTAATTCACACTCATGGAAAAGCAGCCATGACAATCGCTTGCCTGGGAAAAGACATACCGCCGTTTCACTACATGATCGGAATTGCAGGCGGCTCAACAATCCGCTGCGCTCCATACCACACCTTTGGAACCAAAGCTTTATCTCTAGCCGCCTTAGACGCACTGAACGAACGCAAAGCATGCCTGCTCGCCAACCACGGGCAAATAGCGCTAGGCTCTTCACTGCAACAGGCACTGGATCTTGCAATGGAAGTCGAAACTCTCTGCGATGTATACTGGCGCACTCTTGCTGTGGGAGGCCCAGCGCTTCTCGATGAAGCACAAATGGGTGAAGTATTTGAACAATTCGGCAAGGGTTACGGGCAAAATCCCAAGGACAATTAAGCCTATCGTGTTATTTAACCTAAAATATAGGTTATTCAAGGGTTTACCTGCGAAGCTGCTGGCAAATCCATATCTGTTGAACTATACAGTTTGCTCCACATGAACATTTCGAGCAAAATTGAGAAGCAATGCCAACTCTACCCGATAGACACGCAAAAATCATAGCAACACTGGGTCCCTCCTCCTCTAGCTTTGAAAGCATTCTCGCACTCGCAAAAGCAGGTGCCAATGTTTTTCGCCTGAATTTCTCACATGGTAGTTATGAAGAACATTCTGCGCGGATTGAAGCGGTACGCCATGCGGAAGCAGAATTAGGTCATCCGCTGGGCCTTTTTCTGGATCTGCAAGGCCCAAAATTCAGACTAGGCAACTTTGAAGAAGGCAAGATCAAGCTTGAAGCGGAACAGCTTTTTAGATTTGATCTTGATGTAAAGAAACTTGGTGACGAAAAGCGTGTAGGCCTACCACATCCAGAAATCATCGAAGCTCTTGAGGTTGGACACCGGCTATTAATTGACGATGGTAAAATGATCATGACCGTCACGGAAGTCGCCGATCAGTACATCATCGCAAAAGCTGACGTAAAAGGCACTCTATCTGATCGAAAAGGCATGAGTCTGCCCGATGCTGAGATCAACGTCTCGGCCCTTACTGACAAAGATAAAAACGACCTGGCATTTGGACTCTCTCAAGGTATTCAAAGTGTTGCTCTCTCATTTGTGCAACGTGCAGACGACCTTCTGGAACTGCGGGAACTTGCTGGTCCGCGCGCGCAACTGATTGCAAAAATTGAAAAGCCTACTGCCCTACAACATCTGGAAGCGATTGTTCGCCAAAGTGATGCTGTTATGGTTGCCCGTGGAGACTTGGGGGTTGAACTACCGCCCGAGAAAGTACCTGCGGTTCAAAAAAGAATAGTGTCCATGGCCCGCAGTTACGGTCGTCCGGTTATCGTCGCCACACAAATGCTTGAAACGATGATCTCCAGCCCCACACCAACACGTGCCGAGGCATCTGATGTGGCAACGGCGGTATATGATGGTGTTGATGCTGTAATGCTATCAGCGGAAACCGCAGCTGGTGATTACCCGATAGAGGCCGTGTCACTGATGTCACGTATCATCTGTGAGGTAGAGCATGATCCACTGCACCGTCGGTTAATGGAAGCCTCACAACAGACAACCGAAAACACAAACACAGATGCGATAAGCACCGCGGCCCGTCAAGTCGCAACAACATTGGATGCTGCAGCCATCATCTGTTATTCAACATCAGGTAAAACTGCCTTGAGGGCAGCTCGTGAGAGACCGGAAAGCCAAATTATAGCGCTCACCGCGGATGCACAGGTTGCCAGAGCCTTGAACCTAGTCTGGGGAATACAGCCTGTTGTCTGCGCCGACGCCAATCACATGAATGAAATGGTCAACATCGCACTATCGGTGACGCAGGAAAAAGGGCTCGTCGAAGATGGCGACACTGTTGTCATTACTGCAGGTGTTCCATTTGGGAATGCAGGCTCCACCAATATTTTGCGCATTGCAAAGGTAGGTACCAAGGTATAAGAAATTAACTCTCATCTGTTTCGAAGCCGGAACATTGCTTTGTAAATCAACAGACAATATTGGGTTTATTCCGATCGTGCACGGAGACACTAATGACATTACCCTATACGCTTACCCTCTCCTGTATTAATCATCCGGGAATTGTTGCCGATGTAGCCAGTTATCTGGCGAAGAATGGCGCCAATATTGTTGAAGCTGCACAATTTGACGACCCTGAAACAGGTCGATTTTTTATGCGACTTGCATTCAATTTTCTGGGTGACGATCATTTTGATCAAATTAAAAATGGATTTAGTGACATAGCGAATACCCATGGTATGGACTATCACTTGCGTTCACCCAAAGAAAAGAAACGGGTCCTAATTCTGGTCAGCAAGTTTGACCACTGCCTTGTTGATCTATTGTATCGTTACAGAACAGGTGAGTTGCCGATGGAACTGGTAGGTGTTGCCGGAAACCATCCGATAGAAGTTCTCAACAAAGTTGATTTACAGGGAATTCCCTATACTCATTTGCCAATTAGCGAAGAGACAAAATCGGAACAGGAAACACGCCTGAAAGAGCTGATCACAAAGAATGACGTGGATCTGATTATCCTCGCCCGCTACATGCAAATTTTATCTGATGACATGTCGGAATTTGTGTCAGGTAGATGCATCAACATACATCATTCGTTCCTACCCGGCTTCAAGGGTGCAAAACCCTATCACCAAGCGCATGAACGCGGCGTTAAACTGATTGGAGCAACGGCCCATTTCGTCACGTCAGATTTGGATGAAGGGCCCATAATTGAGCAGGATGTGGAAAGAATAAACCATTTTGACAGTCCAGATGACCTGATTAAAAAAGGTCGTGATATCGAACGTCGCGTGTTGGCCAGGGCAATTTCCTATTATTTGGAAGACCGGGTTTTACTTAACGGATCCAAAACTGTCGTTTTCAGCCGGTAAGCACAAAAATTCAGTTTAGCTCTGTTTTTGCCACAATTGGCTATAATATGCCAAAAGTCATAAATCTTATGCAGGGGGATCGTCAAAAATGAAGGGGGCAACTTACCTTTTCACAGTGTTCTTGGCAGTGTTTGCTTTTTCCTTGCCAACATTCGCGGACGAGAAAGGACATATCCCTGCGCCACCCAAATCTGAAGATACCATCATAACAGTCATTATTGAAAACGACTCGATCGGCACCCGGGGTACCGACAAAAATTACACCAGTGGTGTTCGGCTGGGCTATTACGACATAAATGCTGAACTTCCAGAAATAGCTTACATCATCGATGACTATATCCCCACATTTGAAATCACCAAACGATCCAGCGTTTTTTATTCTCTTGGGCAAAATTTATACACCCCGCAGGACATTACCCAGACGGCTCATGACCCGGATGACCGTCCCTGGGCGGCTCATTTATATGGATCGATGGGGCTAGTAACACAGACCGACAATCACCTTGATGAACTCGAAGTCTCCATCGGCGTGGTCGGGCCTGCCGCTCTTGGCGAACAGGCGCAAAAATTTGTTCATAAATATGTTACACCTGATAGTCCGACACCAAAAGGTTGGTCTCATCAGTTAAAAAATGAACCAGCACTCATGATTGGGTGGCAACGCAGATATTATCCAGAAAGTCTGTCAGCGGAAATATTTGGACTATCTGCTTCTGCATCACCCTACTTTGGCGCCACACTCGGAAATGTTCATACTTTTGCGAATGCAGGTCTCAATTTTCGCCTGACACCATATGAAGAAACGCGGCAGGATGCGCCTATGAGAGTGCGACCTGCGTTACCGGGCACAGGGTATTTCGAACCACCCAAAGATAGCTGGAGCTGGTATGCCTTTGCAGGGATTGAAACACGGGCAGTAGCCAGAAACATATTTCTGGACGGCAATACACTCGCTGACTCCCATTCAGTAGACAAAAAATATCTGGTTGCAGATGCCAACGCCGGACTTGCGCTAACCTATGATCGCTATCGTATTAGTTATACGTTGGTTTATCGCACTAGAGAATTTGATGGACAGGATGAGCCGTCAGTATTTGGCGCACTTACTTTTGGATACCGCTTCTAAGTTACCTTACAGATCAGCCAAATAGCTGTTTTCTTCACGCGATTTGGAAAATGCAGCAGGATCAATCGTTGCAAAAATGAGTTCAGGCGCATCAGTTGCAAGGGCCAGCCCCTCGCCAGAGGGGGCAAAAATGCCAGAGTAACCAAAATATTTGAAGCGCTCGTCAGAGCCACAAAGATTGGCATATGCGACAAACACCTGATTTTCAAAGGCGCGCACCGGAACAAGCTTTCTGGCAATGAATTCAGCGTGATCACTCAAGGGAAGGGCGGTCGGTACCAAAACAACATCTACACCAGCAAGGGCCAGCCGACGCACATTTTCAGGGAATTCAACATCATAACAAATCAGAAACCCAATTTTGACACCTGCTATACTCAAAACAAGGGACTCAGGGTCCGCGGCGGTAAACAGCCCTTTTTCATAGCCTCCATACAAATGGGATTTACGGTAAATTTCCGGCTTCTCGTGAGGCCTTATGCAGACCGCACTATTGAAAAGGCTTTGGACATTGACTTCCGCAATGCCAGCAACAATCACTATGGTGAATTCGTCGGCCATCAATTGCAGTTGCTCAATCTGATCATTCTCAGCGGAGGTGCTTAAAGAGCTCATCTTTTCAGCTGCGCCGTAACCTGGAACTGCCAGTTCAGGAAATACAATAACCTGAGCTCCTTGATCAGCAGCTATGCGAGCCTGAGATCTGATTGTATCCAAATTATTCTGCACATTACCTGTTTCTGACTGCATTTGATAAAGTGCCAGTTTCATTGCTTGTTCCCCTCAGTCAAATTTCCAAGCAATTTGGGTAAATTTCCAAATTTAGCAATAAAAGCAAATACCAGCGCAGCAACCAAAACAAATAACACTGAAACCGAAGCCATAGTCGGTGTATACCCATATCGCAAAGCGTTAAAAATCTTAATGGGTAGTGTTTCCATTGTGAAACCCACGGTCATATACGCGACAATATATTCGTTCAGTGACAGCACGAAGCTAAACGCAAATCCGGAAATCACATAAGGCAGGATAAGCGGTAGCACGATTGTCCTAAAGACCGTTCGATCATTCGCTCCCATCGTTGAAGCTGCTTCAATCAAATCAGCATCAATGGAAGTAAAGCCAAGCGTGATCGTCACAAGAGGTAACGTCACAAAAAATATGCCATGGCTGATGATAGCAGTATACGGTTCGCCGTAACCGCCAGTGGTAGCCCAAAAAGCTAAGAATCCAAGGGCAGTAATAACTGGTGGCAGAATGAAGGGCGCCACACCTAACAAGCGGAAAACCTGCGCCCAAGGGGCATAATAGCGCCACAGAAACCAGGCCAGAGGCAAGGCAACAGATACCGCTAAAAAGGCTGAACCTATCGCAAGGCCCAAAGAATTGAAAAGCGCGCTTCGCCACTCACTATCAGTGAAAATCTGCCAATACCAATTCATTGAGAAACCTTGAGGAGGAAAAGCAAGGGACTGCTTCTCGTTCACCGAGACTCCAACGACAACCACAAGAGGAGCAATCAGAAAAACCGCTACCAGAGTAAAATACAAAACTGTCAGTTTCTTACTCATGCGGGCGCCTCCGATTTACGGCCAATCAATAGAGTAAGACCCACAAGCGCTAATGACATCAACACCAGAAATACTGCCATTGCAGCTGCAAAGGGCATGTTGGACTGATAGATGGCTTGATCGGTAATCAGCACTGAAAGTGTCCAGTGCTGGGGGCGTCCCAATATCTGTGGCAACAGATAGGAGCCAAGAGCAAACACAAACACCATTATAACCGTAGCCAAAATAGTATTGCGCTGCACTGGAATCAAAACGTTCAAAAATGCTCTCACTGGTGAAGCGCCCATTGTTTTAGCGGCTTCCAGAAAGCTTGTATCAAACCGCGATAACGAGGGATACAAAACCAGCACAGTGTAGGGCAGTGCCTGATAAACCATAGCAGTCAGCACTGCCCCAAATCCCGGATATAGTGCTGTCGATTTTTCTGCCACCCCAAGCCAAACAAGGATATTACCGATACCTGCCGTTCTGGAAAACAGTGTCGACCATGCAAATCCGATAATTACTTCTGAAAGCGACAGGACCGATAGAATTACAATCAGCCAGATAATTTGCGTCTTACGTTCGCAACGTGTGAGCAAATAGGTAAAAGGGAAAGAGATCGTTACGCAAATCAGAGATACAAGCATTGCCAGAGACAAGGAAAAACCCAGGATTTTTGCAAAGAACAGACTAAAAAATCGCTCATAGTTATCCCAGACAAAATCAGGGGTATAAAAGCCACCAACGTCCCGCTGAAAGAAACTGACCGCCATCATGGTCCCAAAAGGAATCACAAAAAACACCATCAGCATTAATGCTGGATAAAACAACGGTGTATAATCTGCCAAACTTTGCGGTTTTCTCTGAGTCATTTGGTGAGCACCACACACTGCTCGGCTGGTAATTGCAGACCAATATTTTGGCCAACGCTCAAATCCTGGCGCTCCCGCGGAGATGTAACCGCTACAATCATCGTGCCCTCCACATCGATGAATGTTTCCACGCTACTGCCAAGGTCTCTGATAAAGGTTACCTTACCTTTAAGTTGCCCGGCATCCTCACCAACCATATGAACATCTTCCGGTCGGACAGACAGTGTTGCCTCAGTGATATTTTCGGGACAAGCAATATGGGGCAAATGAAAATTCTCGAATACCGACCTGAGCCGTTCGCCTTGATGGTTAATAGGTTGGTAGCGCCAATAAAATCAGCGACAAATTTATCCGCAGGCTTTCGGTATATGTCTACTGGGCTGGCTGCCTGACGAATTCGCCCCTCACCCATTACAACAACCAAATCAGCCATGGTCATAGCTTCTCGCTGGTCGTGCGTAACCACGATTGTTGTAATTCCAAGCTGTTGCTGCAGTTGTCTTAACTCCACCTGCATCGCCTCACGCAACTTTGCATCTAGCGCAGATAACGGCTCATCCAGCAAAAACAATGTTGGTGACAAGGCCAATGCACGTGCTATTGCAACGCGTTGCCGTTGCCCGCCTGAAAGCTGACTGACCGCCCGCTCCTCATATCCCGGCAGATGTATCAAAGAGAGAAGCTCGTTTACGCGTTGTCGCTGCTCGGCTTTGGATTTACCCCGAATGCGCAACGAATACGCGATATTTTCAGCTACAGTGAGATGAGGAAACAGTGCGAGGGACTGAAACACCATACCCAAACTTCTCTCATGGGTTGGAATATTTGTAATATCCTCGCCATCGATCAGAATGTCTCCCTCAGTCGGTTGCTCCAACCCTGCGATCATACGCAGTAACGTTGTTTTTCCGCATCCAGACGGACCTAACAAGCACACAAAGCTTCCGTTAGGTATGGACAAATTCACGTCATTTACGGCTACGAAAGAGCCAAATTCCTTGCGAATTCCTGCCAGGGTCAATCCAGACATTCGCACCTCACTCTAATTAAGCGAACTGGCTGACTAAAGTCAGCCAGTTCTTTTTACCAAATTTCAGGTCCAGACAAAATTCTGGAACTCTAACCTACAATCAACTCTGTCCATTTCTGGTTCAACCAGTCTGATCTGTTCTGGTACATGTCGTAACGCGGTATGATTGGATCAATCTCAGATGACACTGATGCAAATTCTTCTGGGGTCAGATCCAGCAGAGACCGTTTTACCGTCGGAGCAGTTCCCACTTTTCGGGACATATTCGACTGAACCTCTGGCTGGCTCATATAGTTCATGAATATATGGGCTTCTTCGACCTTGTCAGAAGCTCTCGACAATGCCCAGCTCCCGCTATCAAGTATCCCGCCTTCTTTGGGAAACGTAGAGCGAACCGGATGACCATCAGCAATCGCAAGGCCAGTCACATCGTGATAATATTGGCCCATTGGGATTTCACCCGATTTCAAGCCCTGTTCAAACTGCGCTTCATCGCGATACCAAAGGCGTACGTTGTCTTTCAATTCAGAAAGCTTGTCAAACGCCTTGAGAATACCCTCTTCCGTAACCAGCGCACTTGTACCGCCCATAAATGTCTTTGCTGTGACTTCAAGCAGGAATGAGTTTGACACCAGCGCCAGCAATCCGAGCTGATCTTTGCGTGCTTCATCCCAAAGAGCCGCCCAGGAGGTAGGTTCTTCTTTAATCACGTCAGTATTTGACACGAGGTTCACATACCAGGAGACAGCCCCAATACCAGCAACCCGGCCATCCTCATATTTGTTAATGAAGTTACCGAGCAAATTGGCGCTGTTAGGAATTTTCGAAAGATCCAGTGCTGCCCAAAGATTTGTGGTCTGCCCTTTCAAAAGAGCCACTTGAGACATCATGGAAACATCCGCTGGAGCCCTTTTCGCACGCGCTGCCTGTTCCAGCTGTACCAGCCAGGCTTCACCAGTTGGCTCTGCGACAGATTCAACTTTGATCCCTGTCGCTTCTGTAAATGCAGGGAAAATGTGCGTATCGAAGGATTTCTTGAAATAGCCGCCGTAAACACCGACTTTTAACGACCGTTCATCCGCACGCAGGATGCCCGGCATGGACAAGGCGGCTACACTAGCGGCACTTGCACCAAGAACCGTACGCCGGCTTATCCGGCTCTGATTAATTTTTGACATAACTTGCTCCTCTGTTAGAACCTGTACACACAAGGTATTCCTCGCTTCTTATCCTATTTATTGCCCTTTATACAGGGGCTGAACCTGATCAGACTTAAAATCTCAAACAGAACCTGTGCTCCGACATGCGCGGAATTGGTTGTTGGATCATATTGTGGTGCAACTTCCACCACATCTCCACCACAGATATTCAGGCCCTTTAGCCCCCTTAAGAATTCCAACACCTCTCGTGTTGTAAGCCCACCCACCTCAGGTGTTCCTGTTCCCGGTGCAAAGGATGGATCTATTCCGTCAATGTCAAAAGACACATACACCGGCCCGTCGCCAACCACTTCACGGGCTTTTGCAATGACAGCTTCAATGCCCATTTTGGGGACTTCTTCTGCATGAATAACTGTCATTCCCGATTGCTCAGAAAATTCCCACAAATACTCTGCTGATCCGCGAATACCAACTTGAATGGTTCTTGTTGGATCAAGCACTCCATCCAGAACTGCGTTCCTGAAAGGTCCACCGTGATGAAACTTAGTCTCATCGAAAGCACCGCCCGTATCACAGTGCGCGTCAATATGTATAAGCCCAACCGGGGTTTCGCTACCAATGGCTTTCAAAATCGGATGAGTAACTGAATGATCACCACCTACAGACAAAGGGATCACACCGGCAGAAACGACTTTGCGCATATATGCCTCAATATTCTCAAGGCTTTTCTCCAGTCGATACCGACTGCCAAAAGGTATATCCCCGATATCTTCGACCTTTAGTTCCTGTACTGGGGCACATTTGAGTACATGATTATAAGGCCCAATACGTTCAATTGCACGCAGTGCCCTCGGACCAAAACGGGCACCGGGACGATTGGTGACACCCAAATCCATTGGAATGCCAATAAGCGCAACCTGCAAATCTTCCAGCTCTGATCCCGGATCAGTAACATGCCTGTAGGGCGCATCAAGAAAAGTTGGAATTCCGGAAAAAGGTGCCAGCCGGGTACCACTACCGGAAAAGATTTTATCAGCAACCTTACGAAATTCAGGATCGTGCAGTTCCCCACCATGGGCATCGCCAAATTTGGCCTTGAGCTCAGCAAGTTTTTCAGGACCCCATGATTTAGACATTTGCCACCTATCTGTATTTTTTTCACATACTATATAGATTTATATAATTCTCAATCACTGCAACAAACAGCTTCCTCAACCCGAAACCCTTTAAAATCTGTCATTGACGGATTGACGAGTTAGATTGTTGTGAATAACATCAGAAAAAGCAATTGATATGTTATCTGCAATCATGTGAATTTTTTTCACACCTAATTTTTCAAAACCGGAACGACTGATGGCCACCCCACTCCCCCCTCTCAAGCCCCTCCGCGCATTTGAGGCTACGGCTCGGGCGGGAAGTGTCACAGCTGCGGCTGAGGAACTTAACGTCACACATAGCGCCATCAGCCATCAGATCAAGGCATTGGAAAAATCACTTGGAATGAAACTGTTTGAGCGACAAGCAGCGGGCCTTAAATTAACTGCGGAAGGGAATCTTCTATTGCCAGCCGTCACAGTTGCTTTCAAGGAAATAGCATCCGCGGCCGCACGAATGAGCAGACCAACTACCAGCGGAAAATTATCAATCGCATGTCCACCCGCACTGCTTTCATTTTGGCTCATGCCGCGGATCAATCAATTTTCTGATCAGTATCCAAACATACAATTGCAGTTCACGTCATCAGTCGACAAATCACTTTTGTTCACACCAAATGTCGATGTGGCAATTTTATACGGCGATGCCCCCAGAAGAGATTGCTGGTTAAGCCACTGGGCCCAGTTTGATCTGTTTCCGGTTACCTCTCCCACACACCTGAACAGACACTCCATGAGGGATGTATCTGATTTAAGTGACCACGTATTACTGCATGCAGACGATGGTCGCGAGTGGCAAACCTGGTTTGGAACGGCTGGGGCACTGGATATAAAACCAAGACAGGAACATTACATGGGAGATGCGCGCCTAGCCCTTGACGCTGCCCTTCAGGGGCAGGGCATTGCACTTGGTGACACGCTGACGGCCAGTAATCTTCTCGGCACCGGTGATCTTGTGGTCCCTTTTGACCTTGCAGTGCCAGCCAATGACGCCTTTTATATTGCCTGCAAACATGAAATCAGATCGACACCTATTGTGGACGTGTTTATAGAATGGCTCTTTCGCACTTTGTCCGAAGATCAAAGCAAACTTCCTGTTCCAAACTCGGAAAAAACTGGACTGGTTCGCAAGCGCAAGCGTAAAAGCTGATACATACCCATTAAAATATCTAACTTAAAATTGACTTCACTATGACCGCTGCCTCTTATAATTCTGCCGTTCAGTCACTCTCATTGCCCCCTATTCCTATGGTTCATAAATGGGCAGGCAACTATAATGGAAAATACGGGGAGATGCTGGACATGTCGCAAGCGGTGCCCGGTTATCCGCCGCCTCAACTCTTGCTGGACTGGTTGGTAAAGCTGCACAGAACGCCAAAATGACCGGATATGGGCCCATTGAAGGTGAACCGATTTTGCGACATGCTTATTGTGAACACGTGGGTGGGCTATATGAAAGCAAGCTCAAACCAGAGCAAATTCAGATCACTTCTGGATGTAATCAGGCATTTATCGCAAGTGTTATGGCGATCGCCGGGGCTGGCGACTCTGTGCTCGTCAGCAATCCATTTTATTTCAATCACGCAACAACTCTTGCCATGCTCGGCATTACCTGCAAAGAATTTGATTTGCGGGCCGAAAACGGTTTTCTTCCTGATGTCGAGGATATTCGGCAGAAAATCGACCCCTCTGTAAAAGCTGTCTTACTTGTTAGCCCCAACAACCCGACGGGCGCAGTCTATCCACCCAACTTACTTGACGCCATATTTGAACTCTGTCGGGAATTTGGAATTTGGCTCATTCTTGATGAAACATATCGTGACTTCCTGCCTCTGGGCCAAAAACAGCCGCACTCCATATTCGGGATCCAAGACTGGCAGGAGAACTTCATCCAACTTTACAGCTTTTCCAAATCATTCTGCATACCTGGACATCGATTGGGAGCAATTACCACTGGCGAGCAAACCGTCGTGCAAATCGCAAAAGTGATGGACAATCTGCAGATATGTGCCCCTCGCCCTCCTCAGGAAGCAATCGCTTATGCGATACCCAGATTAGGAAGCTGGCAGGCTGATAACCGACGTGAGATAGCAACTCGGGCGGACACATTGAAAACCACGTTAAGTCCGCTCGAAAATTGGCAAATCAGCTCAATTGGCGCCTATTTTTCATACATCAAACATGGTTTTGACGGAGTTTCCTCGGAAATAGTCGCCCGCGAACTGGGCCAGAATATGGGAATATCCGTACTTCCAGGTACTTTTTTCGGTAGCAATCAAGAACAATATCTACGCTTCGCATTTGCAAATGTTGATTGCGACAAAATCCAGCTTTTGGGATCCAGACTAGCCGAATTTACTCTTTGATCGCCAGCTTCTCACCGCTATTAAGAGGACGCATCAAACCGATGATCTGACTTCTCATCCATCCATGAAAAGGTGAATTTCTGTGCCGTCGATGCCACAAAGCAACAATCAAAGGAGTTGGAATTTCCATTGGCGGCTGGTAAAGCGACAATCCAACTTGCGGCGCCATTTTTTCGGCAAGTTGGCGTGGGACCAGGGCAATCAGATCACTCTCTGCTACCGCGCGGCAAACGCCTGAAAAAACAGGCAACGTCATAATAACCTGGCGTTCTTTTCCGACAGCCGCCAGCGCTGCATCTCCCATTGCAGCAAAATTTCCTTCAGGTGAAAAAAGCACATGACCCAATTCGCAAAATAGATCCAACGGCACTACTTCGCCCTCTTTAAGCTCATTCAGCAACGAGTGGTTAGTCCGCGCAATGACAGCAAAACTGGAATAGAAAAGCTCTGCTCGATCCACCCAATCAGGAGTGGCCTGATCGGGAACTAGCGCGATGTCTGCGCTATATTTTTCGAGACTGTCAACATAGCTATCCGGCACCAGATCGACAAGCTGAACCTTAACCCCTGGTGCCTCCTTTCGGAGCAGGTCCGCCAAGGGAGGCATTAACATTTCAGCAAAAAAATCACTTGCAGAAATTCGATAAACCCCTGACCAGGTTTTCGGATCAAAAACGACAGGTGGCATGAACAGCATTTCAAGCCGTTCAATTTCTTCCCGAAGTCTAAATTCAAGTGATTTCGCGTATTCTGTAGGGACCAGCCTATTGCCTTGTCGTACAAACAATTCATCATTTAAGGCATGTCTAAGACGCCCAAGTGCACCGGAAACAGATGATTGGGACATGTTCAGTTTTTTTGCCGTCCGAACCGTTGACTTTTCCCGAAGCATCACATCAAGAACACGCATCAGGTTGAGGTCAAAATTTGCAAAATTCAATTTACCGATATCCCTTATCGTTATTATCGTTTCGCGCGATAATGATGCATAAGATATACATAATGCAACTAAGTTTTTAGCGACCTTGCAAGGATTGCCAGATGCCAAAACATACGATCTATCATATTCCGGTCTGCCCTTTTTCTCAGCGCCTTGAAATACTTCTGAGACTGAAAGGACAAGAGGATAGTGTAGATTTCAAGGTTGTTGACATTACGCGACCACGCGATCCTGAGTTACTTAAAAAAACCAGAGGGACAACGGCCCTTCCTGTTCTGGAAACTCCGGACGGAGATATTCTGAAGGAAAGTCTGGTAATATTACAGTATCTGGAAGAGATCTTGCCCGGCGGCCTGATCCGTCAGTCAGATCCCTTGAAACATGCGATCGAGAATATGCTCATTGCAAAAGAAGGCCCCTTTACAATGGCCGGATATCTGTTCGTAATGAACCAGCAAACGGATCGGCGAACTGAACATGAGGAGAAACTCCTTGGCATTTATCGGGATATCAATGAGTTTCTGATCAATTTTAATCCCGAAGGGACTTATCTGTTTGATGAATTTGGTTTGGCTGAAACAGTGTATACGCCTATGTTTATGCGTTTCTGGTTTCTGGATTATTACGAAAACTTCACATTACCAGACAATGAACAATACCAACGGGTTAAAAGATGGCAAGACGCTTGCCTTACTCATCCGGCTGCCCAACAGGTAACTAAAGAAGAAATCGTTAAATTATATTATGATTACGCGTTGGGCGCGGGAAATGGTGCAGTACCGGAGGGCAGAACCCGGTCTAGTTTCGTCTTTGAACCGCACTGGAAAACTCGCCCCTGGCCACCCAGAAACAAATATGATGCAAAAACCACGGATGAAGAATTAGGGCTGATATCCGCGTAGCCACAGAAATAAACGACGCATGCCATGGCTGGCAGCGAAAAAAAGGGTCATGGAACTATATCCATGACCCTTTTTTTTAGTAGCCCATGACTGCTAAATTCTGGGCCCTGCTCTTTTATCAATCGCACCGAATACCAGTGCCACCACCAATAGCGCGATGAAAATAAAGAAAATAAACTGTGCGATGTCAGCTGATGCTGCTGCGATTCCACCAAATCCAAATAGGCCTGCGATAATCGCAACGATGAAAAACATTAATGCCAAACGTAACATGTTTGCCTCCTTAGCGAGATGTCTAATTTTGGTTATTCGTCACTTGCTTCTTCTGCCGCTTCTTCAATCGCATTACCGGCAGATTCTACGTCCTTGCCAAAACCTTCCATGGTGCTGCAGGCCCCAAGCCCCAAAAGGCCAATGATGGCTAATAACTTCAGAGTCGAACTTCCAAGTAGCTGTTGCATTTCTCTCTCCTTCGGTTGGAGTAATATTTTGCGTCGTTTATTTCGATTTGAAAGTTAGAGGCACGAAGTTCAAATTTCGATTTGTAGAAGCACCGAATAAAATAAAATCCCCATAAATTTCCGGGCTGGAAGCGGTAAAATTTATGATCTCTTTATGCTTGGAGGCACGGCTCCATAGAGACCCTTTATCCAGTCCTATCTATTTTGACCTTCAAATGACGGAGGTTCCAATAGATGAAACCAGAAGAATATATTCAGGAAGCTGAAGAAAAAATTGTTCCTCTAACTGAACAGTTTCTAACTTGGGCACAAAATCCAGACATATATTACCAGCTAGCCATTGCGGCAGGGGCTATTACGATTGCATATGTCTTCACTTTCTTGATTAAAGCAGGCGTAAAAGAACTCCAGAAACCGAAGAGAAGTCATCGCAAAACTTCTCTTCGCTGGTTGCTATACAGCCTATCGAGAATCATTTTTCCTGCCATCAGTATATTTTCACTTATATTTGCAACTCAGCTCGCAGAAGAAATCGTCCAACAAACCGAAACAATTGACGCAATTCAACGGCTTTCAATTGTTTGGCTTTTATGGGCTTGCATAAATGCTTTTGTCAGCAACACTTTGATCAGAACCATCGGCTTGTGGATGGTGCTTCCAGCCGCACTGCTTCAGCTGTTTGGATGGTTTGAGCCAGTCACAAATTTACTGGAAAGCTATGGCTTTACATTGGGAAAAGTGGAAATCACTGCCTACACTTTTGTAAAAGCCATCTTTTTTGTCAGTATCATAATCTGGCTAGGTAAACTTATCAGTAATGCAGGTGAGGAATATATCCGTCGCAACAGGAGCCTAACACGAGCAACAAAAGAACTGTTGATTAAACTGTTCGACGTTGTTCTGTATGCTGTCCTTTTCATGACAACCTTAAACCTGATTGGCATCGATCTAACAGCACTGGCTGTTTTTAGTGGTGCACTCGGTGTAGGGTTAGGTTTCGGGCTTCAAAAAGTCGCTTCCAACTTTATCAGTGGAATTATCCTGCTTAGTGAGCGCTCTATAAACATCAACAATCTTATAGAAATGGATGATGGAGTCTTCGGCTATGTCCGCAAACTTGGCGCGCGCGCCAGTGTCGTGGAGACATTTGATGGGAAGGAAGTTATGGTTCCCAACGAAGATTTCATCACATCCCGAGTTGCAAATCTTACGCATACGACCACGAAAGGTCGCGTGGGTATTACAGTTGGGGTATCCTATGGCACAGATCTGCGACTGGCATACGATCTTATTAAAACAGTGGCTGACGACTATGAAAGCGCTGTACATGATGACGAAGAACTAAGCCCACAGGTTTATCTGAGAGACTTTGGCAGCAGTTCGGTTGATTTTCTGCTGACCTTCTGGCTCGAAGATGTCAGCAAAGGACGCTGGCGCGCAAAAAGTGATGTCATGTTCGCCATTTGGGATGCCTTTAAAGAAAACGACATTGAAATTCCGTTCCCACAACGAGACCTGCATTTACGCAGTGGATTTGATCAGCTCGAAGTAAAACAGCCATCAAACCTAAGCGATGACGCAACAAGCGAGGATAAGGAGAGCGCTTAATTTTATGCTCTCTTTATATCAAAAGCCGTCACTTCGAATAGAAGCCTTACGCTGCACCCTCTAATTTATTCATCATGAACGAAGGAGAGATAACGCAATGAAAAATACAACACTTGAATTGGTTGACGATAAGTCTGTTGAAATCGGCGTTAAAGAAGAAAGAAGGGCAGAGGTTGCCAAGTCACTCTCTACGTTTCTGGCTTCCACATATACGCTGTACATGAAAACACTTTACTACCATTGGAATGTGACAGGGAGCAACTTTTCAAGCCTGCATGCCTTATTTGAAGATCAATATAATGATCTTCATGATGCCGGTGACAAAATTGCCGAACGCATCAGAATGCTGGGCCATTTCACACCAGGCACCTTTTCTGAATATATGGAACTTTCCTACATTTCCGAGGACAAAAAGCTTCCAGAGAATTCAACCAAGATGGTTGAAAATCTGCTTAAAGATAACGAAACCTGCTCACTACAAGCACGCAAGGTCATGAAAACCGCGGAAGCCGCAGAGGATGAGGTGACCGTTGATATGATGGTTGATCGTATGTCGACGCATGATGAAGCTGCGTGGATGTTGCGATCCTTAATTCAATAACGGAGGAGATCATGGGAAATACAATGTTTTTAAAACGACGTAGATATGGTGTCACTACATTGATCGCCGTCATTCTGTCAGCCTTCATGCTCACAGCCTGTGATGATGATCCGGTCATTGTAGATAAGGCACAGGAAATTTCAGACAAGGTTGATGACGCAGTTGATAGTCTGGATCCCAATAGAACAGTTGGTGAAAAAATTGGGGATGCGGTTGAAGATACCGGAGAGAAAATCCAGGATGCAGCCAACTGATAGAGATTCTCCATACGCGCAACCAAGCAGTCCCATCGGGGCTGCTTTTGCCATTTCATAATGGAGAATTTATATCAACCTATCTAGGATGAAACAGGTTTGATTATCGGGTGATTGTTCATGGCGGTTACAGAAAAAATTGTTGTATTTATTGACGCACATCCCAAAACCTATGTGCTGTTGAGAAGTGCCGCTAACAAAGCACGCGAGATGAAGCTTCCTTGGGAAGCTGTATATATTGAAACGGAAGACCATTTTTTGATGGATCGCGAGTCACGTGAGAGGATTTTGCGATATTCTGAGCTTGCAGAAAAACTTGGTGGTTTGTTCGTTCAAAAAACGGCCAAATCAGCACTGGATGGGGTGACTGACCATATCGAAGCCAGTAACGAAAAAGGCCAGCTAGTTGTACAGGTAATAATCGGACATACGAGCAAAGAAGGTCTTTTTGCAGAGCTTAAAACTTCTCTTGCTGAAAAAGTCACCCGACGTTTTCGCAATCAGCCTATTCAGGTTCAAATTGTACCGCTCAACAGCCGACAATATGCCGTTAGCTGGCTTGACCGTTTACGCTTGAGAGAGGTTCGTTTCATAGACATTTTCCTCTCAATCGTAGCTGTTGGTATCGCCTATACAATCACGGCGATCCTGAACTGGACTGTAGATAATACGGAATGGACAATTACCCACAACAATATCGCCGCCATCTTCATTATTGCATCTGTTTTTGTGGCCATCCAATTTGGCCTTTTGCCCAGCCTTTTGACGACTCTACTGGGTTTTTCAGCAATAAATTTCTTCTATATTTCTCCGCTTAACAGCTTTGATATACACAGTATTTCTGACGGCATTGACCTGTCCATATATCTGGTTGCGTCAATCATCATTTCGATCTTGGGGGCTTACAGTCAAGCCGCACGAACTGCTATTCAGCAAAAAGAAAAACGCTCCGAAGTCTTATATCGAATTAATCAATCAGCAAATGCCGCAAATGACCGCGAAACAGCCCTGAAAGTTCTTCACGAAGACCTGAGCAGTTATCTGCAAATGGATGTTGCTTTTTTCTTACCGCCAGCTCTCAACCCGGATGCAATCGAGCTTGCATTTCCAAAGAACGTTTCGTTTTCAGACAATGATCTGCAGTTGCTGGACAAATGCTGGAACGATGTTCGGGCGACCGGCCTTGGTACCTTGCGGCATTTCGGATCTCAATGGCGATTTGAACCGCTGACCTCTCCAAACGGGGAAATTGGCGTGTTAGCATTTAAAATACCGCCGCTCACGCGGCTTGACGTGTCTTTTGGTCGTCTCGTTACCGCACTCGCGGATCAAATAGCAGCTATTTTGGAAAGAATTGAGCTGACTAAAATGATTAGCGAAAGCCGAATTCGCGAGGAACGCGAAAAGCTGAGAGGCATGCTTCTCTCTAGCGTCTCGCATGACCTGAAAACGCCTCTCGCCTCAATAATTGGATCGTTAAGTATCTACCGACGTATGCAAAAAGCAGGACGACTGACCGAAGATACTGCTAATGAACTGACCGATACCGCACTGGAAGAAGCCCAGCGGCTTAACAGCTTTATTACGAATATTCTGGACATGACCCGTATTGAGAGTGGTGACATTGAATTTTCGCAAGAGTGGGTTCTTCCATCATCGCTGCTTGCCTCCATGCCAAAGCGATTAAAACAAACCTTGAAAGGGAACAAAATTCTGTTTGATACGGAAACTGAACCCTGCGAGGTCTATGCAGATAAATTGATGACCGAGCAGGTTCTGCAAAACCTGATTGATAATGCTGCCAAATATTCACCTGCCAATACCGATATAGAAATCGGCTTCGGGCCGTATGAAGACGGCTTTGCCATTTGGGTTAGAGACTTTGGCTCAGGAATTCCCGATGAAAAAATGGAAGCGGTTTTCGATAAATATGAGCGGCTGAAAAGATCTGATACCCAGGTAGCTGGCACAGGATTGGGCTTGGCAATCAGCAAAGCGGTTATGGAAAAACAGGAGGGCCGTATTTGGGCCACAAACCACACTGAGGGCGGCGCCATATTTACAATCTGGTTCCCAAAATGGAGAAAAGTGGGGGAAGAAAGGACAGCGAGTTAATGAGTTTACAAGGCGCAAAAATTGTAGCGATTGATGACACACCGTCCATTCGCACGTTTTTAAAAGTGACGCTGGAATCTGAAGGAGCAGAATTCTATGACGCGGCAACTGCTGAGGAGGGACTTCATCTGTGCGAAAAAGTACTGCCAGATATAGTCGTTCTTGACCTTGGCTTGCCTGATGCGGATGGGCTGGACATTTTACCGCAAATCAAAAAAACCCAGGAGGGCGACAAACCGCCTGTAGTCGTTTTGACTGTCCGAAAGGGTCGGAAAACCATGCAGGCCGTATATGAGAAAGGCGCGGATGGTTACCTTACCAAACCATTTATGGTTGATGACCTTTTGGAAGTATTGGAAGAAAAGATATTGCGATGCCATATTCCTTAACCCCCCAAGAACTTGCCATACGACTGGGCGTAGCAGCTCTTTGCGGTTTTCTTATCGGGCTCGAGAGAGAAATAAAACACAAAAGTCTGGGCGTTCGAGCCTTTGTACTGGTTTGCCTTGGCTCTGCAGGCTTCTCGCTCACATTGATCGAAATTACCAATTTCTATATTTCGACATATGACGATATTGCGATGGACCCAACACGGATAATTCAAGGAATTGTCACTGGTATTGGTTTTCTTGGTGGTGGAGCCATTCTTCAGTCACAAGGCAAGGTTAAAGGAGCCGCGACAGGTGCAAGTATCTGGGTTGCGGGCGGTATCGGTGTTGCTTGTGGATATGGATTTTACTGGCACGCTTTCATTACAACAGCATATGCATTTTTAATCCTGACAATTTTCGGATATTGCCGGGCAAAATTCCGCGATGATGTTAAAGATAACATCAAGGAGGAAGAAAAGCCTGAAAGAGACGAGGGATAAGAGACTAGTCATTTGTGTCTTTATGTAGAATTTATCATTTGAGTTACTTCTCACTCTCGTTTCTTTATCTCTGCAGAACCAAATCTGTTCCTGTAAACGCGATCCGATTTGTGGATCGCACTAGGAAACGAAATTGGAACAGAAAGAGGATCAAATGTTTAAGAAATTGTTGTCTACAACAGCCCTGACAATGTTCGCCGGATCACTGGCATTTGGAACTGCAAGCGCTGCTGGTACAGACCCAACCGACAGCAAATTCGATAACGAAAGTCCCATTAGCATTAGCGGCACTATTACAGCCGTCACAGAGGGCGCCTTTGAACTAAGATATAATAATTCAGACAAAGGCGAGGATGGTGTGATCGTCGTTGAATTGGATGACTGGGATTTCACCGACGAAGCTAAATTCGTAGAAAAAGGTGAGAAAGTCACTATTTACGGCCATATCGACCATGATCTGTTTGAAACACGGAAAATCGAGGCTGACACAGTCTTTTCTCACAACGACAAGGTCTACTATTTTGCCAACTCTGTCGACGAAGAAGACTTCTATGACACCTACTATGTCACACCGAATAGCGTGAAACTGGAAGAAATTCCAGATGAAGCCTGGGTGAATATTAAAGGTAAAGTGACTGAAATCGATGGCCGCGAGCTTACCATCAGCCTCGGCGGTAAGGATATGGTAATCGATACTGATGAAATGCCATACAACCCGCTGGATAAAGTTGGTCTCCAGAAAATCGAAAAAGGAGACTATATCTATGTGTCTGGTGAAATGGACAAAAACTTCTTTGACGATAACGAGGTTGATGCCGCTAGTATCATAACCTTGCGAGATGCGTCAAAATCGAAGGCTAATAATTCTTAATATATTAGCACCGAAAAAGTCCCCGCCCTGTGCGGGGACTTTTTTGTATCACGACTCCTCTTTAATAGTCTGATAGGTTTAGCCACTACCCATCCATAACACCGGGCGAACATGAGTAATCCAAACTATATTTTTCACACCAAAACTCAGGATGCCTGGTCAGCGATGATGAAGTCCTGCTTTACCGCTGAAAAAAGTATTTATCTTGAGCAGTTTATTCTGCAACCAGATGAAATCGGGTGCGAATTTATAAACGCCTTTATTGATCGAGCGAAAGAAGGAATTGAAGTATCTCTGATACTTGACTGGTGGGGATGCAGAGAATTATTCAAATCAGAGCTGGTAACGAAGATGCGCAACGCGGGCGTGACAGTCCGGGCATTTCATCCACCATCACATAGCTGGCTCTGGCTTCAAAAAGGTCCTCTTCCTCGCGATCATAGAAAGCTGCTGATTATCGACGAAAAGTCAGCCTTCATCGGCGGTGTTTGCATGTATGACGATATCCGAAACTGGCGTGATACCATGGTAGAGATTGACGGTGGGATTGCTGCTCAGATTACACATATTTTCAAGCAAACATGCCACAAGATCGATATTCGAAACGGGTTACTTGATTCTGCGAATACCGTACCCACACACCCACATTTCGAAACCCATGAAGACTATTCCATTTACGCAAATGCACCGGACGCTGATGAGCACTACTTTTCCACTAAACTAATCGAAAAAATTGAAAATTCGGAAAATTCTATAAAACTGACGACCCCGTATTTCACACCAGGGAAAGATCTTACCACAGCGATAACGAACGCGGCTAAAAAAGGCATCAAAGTCGAGATTGTCGTCTCAGCCCACTCCAAATATGCTCCCCACGTAGTCGGACAATTGTTGTCCGCCCGTTTCATATCAGCGGGGGTGGATTTCTACTATTACCATCCTCAAATGCTCCATTTGAAAATGATGATTATCGACGATAACTGGGGAGCAATTGGAAGCTGCAATCTGGATGGCCTAAGCTTACATCAAAATCAGGAATCCATGCTGGTTAGCACCGACCCTGAGTTTGTCAGTCAGATTTCCAACCACTTTAAAATTGACCGAGATGCCGCCAATCAATATTCGCTGAAAGACTGGCAAAAACGACCTATCATGGATAAAATGGCTGCCCGGATTTTACTCCCTTTTCGGAAATTCTTATAGTCAGCTATCAAATACTTCCATGCGGTATCCCACACCCGGCTCCGTAACCACATAAGACGGTGACTTTGGTTCAGGTTCAATTTTTTCGCGCAACTGGCTGACATACACTCGTAAATACTGCATGTCATCAGCGTGGGCCGGTCCCCACACATCCTTTAACACCTGCTTGTGTGTAATCATTTTACCCCGATTAACCATGAAGTATCTCAACAGTTCATATTCTTTTGGGGTTAGAAACGTATTTTGCCCGTCGATATATACTTCATGACGAACCAAATCCATCCGAATTCGTCCATTTTCCAGGTCCGGTTCACCAGCTTCCTGCGTCACTGATTTTCGAAGATTAGCTAAAATTCTGGCGATCAGGACATCAGGATTGAACGGTTTAGTAACATAGTCATCTGCCCCCATCCCCAGTGCGGCCACAACTTCTTTGTCTGCATCACGAACGGAACAGACGATCACCGGGACCTGTGACCATTCCCTGATGTTTTGCAGCACTTCTTTTCCGTCCATATCCGGGAGACCAAGGTCCAGAATAATCAGATCCGGCTTCACCGAGGCCGACATCCTGATGGCTTGCGCACCATTTTCCGCCTCTTCGACACCGAACCCCTCATCTTTTAACGTGATCTTCAGTAGCTTTCTGATTTGAGGTTCGTCGTCAACAATCAAAATTATGTTTTTTTTGTTATGCGGATTATCCGGCATCATCTGTCCCCTATTTGGCAGAAGTAACAACTCTCTGGATATAGATAGTCAGACGCCTTATTCCACTATTTTTTGTGACGTTCAACTCGGTATTCTAGACCTGATCCAACACTCGCTTTTTATAAGCTGTCCTGTTCATATCTCGCACATCAATTCCAATACTCGTAACAGTCGGCATCAGTTTTTCCAATACCGAGCGCAAATCAATTGCAAGTCCTTCTTTCATTTCATCTGTTCGCCCTTCAAGCAGATAAACCGTTACATGAAAAAAAGTCTGCCCAGGCTCTGGCATCAAATAATGATCAAAAGCTTTGGCGCGTATTTTCACATCCGCGAGATTCATGAAATCGCATTCATCTGCTACATCCTGAACGGCTTTCATAGTTTTTGGAATATCAACTGTTTGTTCGATGTCAGCGGCATATTCCAGCACGAAATGAGGCATCTTTTTTATCCTTAATCTAAAAAAGTGAGAAATATTCCCGCTCTTCCCATTCAGAAACAGTTGTTAAATACCTGTTCCATTCAGCTTCTTTTAAAACAGCCATATAGTCAATAAAACCATCACCGAGCTGTTGGCGGTAAAATTCACTTTCTTTTAGAGCAAGTAACGCATCAATCATACTTACCGGCAAGGTTTGAGCTGTACTATCATAGGGGGTTTGAACAGGTGCGGGCGCGACCATTTCCTGTTCTATTCCATCCAGACCACTCAAAATTTGGGATGCCAAATATAGATATGGATTTGCAGCAGGCTCTCCTACCCGGTTCTCAATACGACTGGCTGTGTTTCCAGGCCCTGCAAGGCAACGGATCATGCGCCGCGATTATCTTGTCCCCATTGAATCCGATCTGGCGCCAGCGCAAAAGGACGATATCTTTTGTACCCGTTAATGGTGGGTGTAGAAAACAGACAGCTTTCCTTTGCATGCGCAAGAAGTCCCGCAATCCATTGTAAACCCAAATTTGAAATTGGTTGCTCTGTCTGTGGCATAAACAGGTTTTCACCACTTTCAGCATCCACAAGGGATTGATGCAAGTGCCAACCACTTGCCATTGATTGTTCAAAACGAGGGCGGCACATGAAGGTGGCATGATAGCCGGCCCTTCGGCAGACCTGCTTTACCAGAGACCTGAACAGAACCATGTTATCGGCTTGCTCTAATGCTTCCGCTGGATCAAAGGTAACTTCACATTGACTTGGACCGAACTCAACTTCCAGAGACCTTACGGGCAACCCTATCTGCTCTGCATTTCGGCGTATAAGGTCAAACACATCTTCTATCTGATCATACCTGTCTTCGGTCAGATATTGATATCCATGCGACAATAGCTTTACATTGGGCGGTGTACCTGGTTGCCCGGCATCCTCATATCCCATCGGTTGATCTGTCAGCCGAAAAACATGAAACTCAACCTCCAACCCAGCAATGAAGCGGTAACCTCGTGCGCTCAGCTTTGCAACACTCTGCTTGAGAATATCGCGCGTTGAAAAAGGTACCGCTCTTCCATCCGGAAAGTACAAGTCGCACAAAATCCAACCTGAATGTGGCGACCATGGTAAAACACGAAAAGTGTCAGGGTCCGGTAGCATCAGGATATCACTGGCGCCAGTCAGGTTTCCAGCGCCAAAGCCTGAATCCTCCTGCCACAATGGGAAAACGGTTTTGTGTGACGTGTCCTTTAACAGCATGGAAGACGTCATCGTGATACCGCTTTTTAAGGCGGACTGAAGAGCGGACTTCGTTATCGTTTTTCCCCTCAAAATTCCATGCTGGTCCACAAAAGACAGCCGAACCACCTCAAGATTTTGAGCCTCAGCTTCGGCGAGTATCTTCTGCGCTGTCTGAAATTGCGTTTCACTCCAAAGCCCGTGCTGTGAAGCGAATCCTGTTGTCACATCATCGCCAATTGAAGATTTCATATCCATTTCCCTTACCAGACTTCCCTGATAAACCTATCAAAGGGATGCATTCCATTCACAGGCATTTCGCCGATCTGCATCCTTTTCTCTCCAAACTCCTTGCCAGTCTTTCGTCGGTGCGATGACATCAATTGACACAGGACCCCTAATTTCTCTCGCTTGCTCTTTTCCTATTTGAAGTGGAAGTGAAGAGACATCCTCCTCAGAGACTACGACAGCCATTGCTTTGGAGAGTTTGCGGCGATGCATCGCAATGGCTTTGTCGGTCGTTCCCAGATTCTCTTTTGTTCTATCCTGAATGGCACCCATGGACTCGCAAGCCCATTGATCATGAACATTAATATCCATACCCATTCCCGTATAGGTCAGAGTTTCTTGTTCCTGCCTATTATAACCATAGTTGTTACGCTTGTTTTTAATGGGCGCATAATCCGGTAGTGTATGCTCTTCCATACGCTGATCGCGCATCTTTTCCTTATCGACCGGTGCGCCAAAACTCGTGAACATGGAAACCCAGTAACAGTTTTCATCGTCGATGGGGACATGCCACTGGGTAATTGTCATTTCATTAGACATCGGTATCGTGATTGCGCAAGGAAACACTTGGTTTGTAACCCTTACATGGCTATTACCGTTGCCAAGATCCCGCAGCGCGATCAGACGCATGCCAAAATCCGTATCCTCCACATGAATTTCCGGCGCAGGAAATTCACGCAATAACTGGGTCATCGGAATATCTGTATTGGCTGCGGTATCACGAAATTGCTTGCCGTAACTATCTTTGGGGTCTTCGTCCTGTAAAAATCGATGCAAAAAAGAAGCATGAGCTGGATCGATGCCCACCTCCAAAGCCTGAAGCCAGTTACACTCCCAAAGACCTTTGAAAGAAAAGACATGGCTTTCCGGAGCTACAAAACAATCCAGATCTGGAACAGCCGGCGGCTCACCTTCCCCAAGGTAGGCAAAAATTAGCCCATTTCTCTCGAAAGTAGGATAGGATTTAATTTTAATCCGCTCATACATTTTCAGGTTTGAGGGCTCTGCTGGCTGTTCAACACATTGTCCTGTTTCATCAAATTTCCAACCATGAAAGGGACATCTGATCCCTCCTTCTTCACCCGGCCAAAACATAAATCCGCCCCTCTGTGCGGACAATGACGCTCCGTTAGCACGAGTTTGCCATCTCTATTTCGATGCAACGCAAGCTTCTCGCCCAGCAAGTTCACCGGAACAACGGGGCGATCGCGCTCCAATTCTTCGCTTAATGCTGCTGGCATCCAGTATTGGCGTAAAAGCTTTCCGCCCGGAGTGTCCGGTCCAACCTGTGTAAGTTCCCGATTTTTATCAACTTTCATCATGATACCGCTTACCTCATCTAGCCTGAATTTCAGAAGCACGAGCCCTGAAATTTGTTACTTATTTTTATTGTCCGATTATCGAACATATGATATATAATCGGACAAATTTTTGTTATACTCCTAAAACTTGGGCTATTAGTCAAGTTCCACAAAACCTGAGTGAAGTGAATGTCCGCATGAGTGAAACTCTTTCAGACAAAGAAATCTCCCTTACCTTCATGAAAGGCCTGCAGGTCTTGGCGGTTTTTGATGCGACAAACCGCGAAATGACAATTTCCGACATTGCAAAAAAGACGAAACTGAACAGAACTGTAGTTCGCAGACTTCTTCTGACACTGGAAATGATGAATTATGTGGAGTGCCGAAATCGCCTTTATCGCCTTACCCCTCGCATTCTTCGTTTGGCTGGCGGTTTTTTACAAAGTCGCGAAATAGGAAAATACGCAACACCGATCCTGACCAACTACTCACGAATAATAAGAGAAAGTATCTCTTTTGCCATGCTGGATGGTGATGAGGCGGTTTATGTCGCTCATTCTCCAGGTGATCCCGCCATGATCACAATGGGTTTTACTGTTGGATCACGCCTACCTCTTCACGCGACAGCGATTGGACGGACTTTGCTCAGCTTTGTTGAACAAAACAAGCAACAGGAACTTCTAAAATCAATTAGCCCACGTGCCTACACCCCCTGCACCCTCACCGATAAAGAAGATATAATTGAAAGCCTGAAAGAATCAGCTTCACTTGGATACTGCCTCGTTCAGGATGAGTTTGAAGAGGGGGTCACTTCATTGGGAGTGCCCGTTCAACATGAGAGCGGCACACTAATTGGTGCGCTGGGAATTGTGGGCCCCAACCCAAGATTTTCTGACAAGGAGATACTTGAGAACAAAAAAGAATTGTTAGTTGAATGCGCTGCTTCAATTGCTGCAATTCTATAACGGAGCGCGTTAGAACGCCACGTCTTGCCCCATTCCTTTCTGTACCGCCTGAGTTAGCACATAATGTGCAGCAGCTAGATCTTGCGCAGCGATACCCAATGAGCGATACAGGGTGATCTCAGAGATATCTGACCTGCCTGAAGCTTCACCACTCAAGGCCGCGCCTATTTCACCACGAATAAAATTACGATCTAACTTTCCCGCTCCCATCATGTCTACAATCTCACCAGCCTGCGCCTCTGCAGACGGCCAGTAGTCTACCCAGATCGAAGATTTCAGAACAGCAGCATCATCAATTTCCCGCATAGTTGGAATGGATGAGCCAACCACATTCAAATGAGTTGAAGGTGAAATCCAGTCCCCTTTCAAAACAGGTTCTGCCGAGGCTGTAACCGTACAAATCACATCCGCATTCGCGGTATGAGGCTGCACTTCAATATCCGAGGTAAATTGCAGTTCGGGGTATTTCGTAGATGCTCTATCGACAAAAGCGGTCACTTTTTCAGTCGATCTTCCTACAACTGTAACTTTTTCAATAGGTCGAGCGCAGACCATGGAATCCAGATGAAATTCAGCCTGCTCACCATTCCCGACAATAAGCAATGAGCTGGCGTCTTTATTGGCGAGCAGTCGAGTTGCCACCCCACTCGCCGCAGCGGTTCTAATAGCCGTCAGAAGGCCGGCATCCATCATGGCAATCGCGCCGCCTGTTTCTGCTTCAAAAAGTACGATTGCGCCGCGATGTGAAGATAATCCTTTTTCCGGATTATTCGGAAAAAGGCTAACCAGCTTTACACCAAAGCATGCGGGGTCGCTAATTGCACCTGGCATAACCCCCATCTTGTTACTCCCGCCGACTGGGATCGCTGTGCGCAAAGGTAATGTCTCGCTCCCTTTGGAGACATTTTTCATGACTTTTTCGACGACGTCTATTGCGGTCGCCATCGGAAGAAGTGTCGCGACGTCTTCGTTACTCAGGATTTTCATAGACGACGCACCTCTGTACTTCCTTTTTCAAAGTCATCTGCTTCTATCTGCAAAACCTCCTCAAGAAGTTTGGTATACTCATCAGGTCGGACCACATACGGGAAATGTCCACCCCAACCAAATTGAAAAGCAAGACGTGGACTATTTCTCATACGGACAGCTTCGCGCATTTCCAGTGGAATAAGCGGATCGTCATCCGCTTCAATTGTTACAACTTTTGAATAAGAAGGCCCAAGCTCTGGCCCAAATTTGAGCGCTGATAAACGTGCTCTCATTTCCGCTTCCAGAATTCGCCCTCCTGCTTCGGCAAGCAATAACGCTACAAGGTCGGACTGATCAGGATGCTCTTTTTCCCATCCCCCTAGTGCAGAGGAAAACCCCGCACGGATCTCTTCAATGGCAATATTTTGCAAATCGAGCGAGTAAGGTAGGCGCTGATCCATGCCAATAACAGAATGCAGTGTATTTGCCGCCAGCAAGACATTTACCTTGTCCGGGAAATTACCTGCAAAATATTGCGCCAGATATCCGCCTAATGAAGATCCAAGCACGCTGGCCTGATCTATGGAAAGCCTTTCAAACAAACTTGCCAGATCACTAGCCCAATCTTCAATGCCTCCTGAAGACGGGTAACTCACCGCAAGAACGCGATAGCGATTTGAAAGGGCTTCCATTTGCTGCCAGAAGATATCACCCCGCCCAAGCGTTCCGGGTATGAGTAAAACAACAGGTCCCTCCCCTATATCGGTCAGCCCCCAATCGCGCCCATTTAACAAAATCCGGCGTTCAGGATTTTTCTGCGAGAACAGATCTCTGGCCTCAATCAAACAATTGCTCACGCGAACGGGTCCTCCACTTTTGGCCAGTAATCAGGCTGTCTGTTTTGATAGGGAATATTTGCAAAATCCGGTGTAATGGCGCCGGGAGTCGCAATCGGTATTACCTTTTTAGCAATGGGATTAAATCCTGCCTGATAATGGTTTGATGACTTAACACATATATATTTGCGCTCGGACAGGTTTATACCCAGCTGTTCGAAGGCTTGTGGATGAAAAGTCTGGGTGCGGACGGTGTTTACCACAATATCAACCCCCTCACATTCCAACCAAACCGCTTCACCCATTGGGGTTGGCAATGTTCCAAACATCTGCTGCGCATTTAACATGCAGGCGCGGACTGTAACCATAAGGTCCAATGGCTTGCCGGACATAGGGCCGCATTTTCCACCCAAACGAACCGCCAATTTCGCACCGACCCCGGCCTCCTGACAAATTCTGACTGTCCCGGGATCCCAGAAAACGCCAATCGCAACCGATGTCATCCCCCGGCCCAGAATCGCTTCCAGCAAAAATGTAGAATCTGATGGCGCCCCTCCACCCGCATTATCTGACATATCTGCGAGCACAACCGGGCCTGCAACCTCCGCCTCAGCCAAATCCAATGCCTGGTCTATAGTTATGTTTTCGGCCAACAATTGGTGCCGCATTTCATACAGCTGCGTTCCCAATTCAGTAGCAATTTTCTGTGCCTGGTCTGCATTTCCATCACAGATGCTAGAGCCCTTGTACCCGTTCTTTCATGATCACCCCATGGGAAACCATGTGCGATAGACAGAGAAAGAATGCCATCCTTTCCCTCACGCGCAATCATACTATCGACAAACTCCCGCATCGGTCCCGACGGTGTAGGTAGTGCCAAAATCATTCGGCAGTCGAAGTCTCGCATCACAGGAGTAATGTTCCCCAGTGCAGTCTCTTTCGCTAATCGAAACAGGTCCTCTGCACGCTCTGGGATATCGACATGAGGATATTCTTTATATGGCATCAACAAATCTGCGGCCTGCATCATCAATTCTGTCAGATGACAATGCGGATCAAGTAATCCTCCAATGACGGCATTCGGACATAACTCGCGACATCTGTTAATCAAATCCCCTTCGCAGTCATCGTAACCATCTGCAATCATTGCCCCATGTAACGATAGAAGAATAATATCGACAGAGCCCGCATTCCGCAGATCTTCAAGAATTTCGTCTCTAAATGTTTCGTAAACGGAACGAATGGTCAGTCCCGCCGGTTGGGCATGCGCCGAAAGGCTTTCAACCACATCCCAATTATTTGCCAGACTATTCTTTTTCCAGATATGCAATGGCGAGGTCCAGAATTCAATTGGATCCGCTGTGGCCGTACCGCGGTGAATTTTGCCCTCTTCGAAACTCTTCAGGCCCGTCGGGAGTGGAGAAAATGAATTAGTCTCCGTACTGAGCCCGGCGATAAATACTTTCATATTCTAGTTGTCCTCTGTCGCAAGGTTTTCAGTCTGATTAAGTCCTGATATTTGCATCAAAATTCCTGCAAACACATGCAGAACAATTAATGCGAAAGCCACTGGAACCGCTGACGTGAACCAGATCATGGAAAACGGGATTAATTCGGCCTGACGCCCCAGACTACGGGCCAGAAAGCCATATGCAATGCTATTATTCGCGCCAAATAAGGAATACCAGATCACAGGCGCCGCAAATAACAGTACTCCGACTCCTCTGATGATTGAAAGGACCGTACCGAAAGTTCCTTTCACATTTTGCATGGCGGGAAAAAGCGTTGGATCTGCTTTTAACCGGAACGCAGCCGAGGCACCAAGCATGCCCGCCCAAACCATTGCCCGACGCGCCAATTCTTCAGTCCAAATGGGAGGCGCATCGAGCAGATATCGCGCAAACACCTGCCAGGAAGCTGCAAAGACCATCACCAGCACAGCCAGTACAGCTCCCCACAGCGCAACCCTGTTCAAGGTCATTGAAACTCTATCAAGCCCAAGTGCAAGCGCTCGCATTTGCTCAGTTACCCTTCGCTTTTTCCCAAAGGGCGATCTGCTCTTTACTGATAAGCCCACTGTTATAAGCTGGTGCAGATGCGGCCCTGAATTCTGCCCGGGCGGCTTGATCCAACGTTTCAATGGCAACGCCCGCTGCTTCCAGCTTTTTAAGAACAGCATCCTGCTTTTTCAGCCATTCCCTGTTTGCGTTATTAGCCGCAACTGCCGCTGCATCAACAACTGCGCGGTCGTCTTCATTGAGACCCTGATACCACATTTCAGAAACAATAGTGATCCTCAGGGAAGGCGAAATGGCAGCATCCGTAAAATGCTTGATGAAATCAGTATGGCCAAAAAGTAGGGGAACAAAGGCTGGGTTCAAATATCCATCCGCAACGCCGGTTTGCAACGCATTGGGAACTTCCGCCCAACTCACGATCGTACCAGCGGCGCCCCACGCCTTATATAACTCGATCTGGCTTTCATCCAATGCCCGCATCCGAAGACCATCCATATCTTTTACAGAACGGACCGGACGTTTGGTGTTAAAAATTCCGGATGCCTGCCCAACAGAATTAACCGCCAGTACTCGCACACCAGCCGGTGTTGTCTTTTCGTTGATTTTGGCAAGCATACCGCCTTCATATAAGGCGCGGTCGACTTCAGCCATGTCTTTGAAAAAGTAGGGAAGACGTAGTCCATACACCAGACTATCCAATGATCCGACAATATTCAGCGGTGACATGGAAACTTCCAAAAGGCCCTGACTAATCTGATCAAATAACTCGTCGTCACCTCCCAGTGATCCACGTTGATACTCTTCGGCCTCAATACCATTATCATTTAGGTAAGTGCTGAATGTATGTGCCCAGACATAACTCCCTGAAGCTTCCAGATTTTGAGGGCTGTCTAGTGCAATTTTAACTTCTGCAGCCGTGGGCCCCGAGAAAACAGCCAAAGCCGCCAGTATGACTCCACCCAATATTTTTTTTGTTTTCATTTTAGTCTCCATATTAATTGGTTACACGAAACCTACGGCTACCCTCCCGTCACGAGTCCGAAGGCTCTTGGCAAAAACAGGCTAATAGAGGGGATCTCTATCAGCAAAAAAAGAACTGCGATTTGAACCAGCACAAAAGGCAATACTGAGCGCGCCAGTTTCCAATAATTCACCCCTGTCACCGTTGAAACGACCAGCAAACACCCACCAAGCGGAGGGGAGACAAGTCCAATACACAGATTAAAACACAACACGATACCCAAATGGACAGGATCCGCCCCGTTAGCCAGCGCAACCGGCGCCAGCAAAGGCACAAGTAGAGCTAGTGCAACTGGGATATCCAGCACCATGCCTGCCACAAGAAATATGATATTGAGAACAATCATATAGCCTGCTGGCCCCAATCCCAGCGCTGCTACTAAATCCGATATAGCTTCCGGTATACGTTCTAGTGCCCCTAAATACCCAAGGGCAGACACGGCACAAATGATAATAAATATTGAACCGGACAGCATTGCAGTTCGGCGCAACGCCTCAACAATTCCTGATTTATCAAGACCTGCGTAAAACCAGCCGGCAGCAAGCGCGGCAAAAACAGCAATTGCTGCAGCCTCGGTTGGCGTTGTCCATCCAAGCACAATCCCACCAAGAATGATGATCGGAAGAGAAAGCGCAGGCAACGATGTCAGAACAGTTGGTAAAAATTTTGGTGTATCTGCGCGTTCAAGTCGGGGATGTTCATCCCGAATTGCAAAGAACGCATTAACCAGTATCAATGCGGCCGCAAGAATTAACCCTGGAATAATACCAGCCAGAAACAGGGCTGTCACAGATGTGCCCATCAATGCACCATAAAAAATGAGAATGATGGACGGTGGTACAATCGGCCCAATAATAGAAGATGCTGCGGTAACTGCGCTGGCATACACATTACTGTAGCCCCGCTCACGCATGGCTGGCACAAGTGTATTGGACAATGCCGCAGCGTCCGCAACGGCTGAACCGGAAATGCCTGCGAAAAATACACTGGTTAGAATATTTACATGCCCCAAGCCACCACGTATACGCCCCACAATAGCCATCGAGAGGTTAATCAGGGCCGTTGTTACGCCGCCGCGGTTCATAAACTCCCCCGCCAATATGAATAACGGCATGGACATCAAGGCAAATACATCGATTTTCGAAAAAATCTGCTGCGGCAGGATCGCCAGATACCGCTCGTTGCCAGTCCCCCAAAAGGCCAGCACTGCACTACCCCCAATGACATAGGCGATTGCCAGACCTGATCCCAAAAACAGGATAGCGATGAGCGGGATCAGGTAAGTCATGCTGCAAGCCCCTCACGTTCCCGGCTCAAATCCTTTTCAGTGACCCCTTCATCCTGAATATCCTGAGGCAATGCCCTACCCAATATCAGCGATGAAGCAGCCCGGGCCAGCGCTGGGGCGGATTGAATTCCATATCCGCCTTGACCAACCAGCCAGAAAAATCCGTCCACTCCCGGCTCAAAACCGGCCACCGGGCATTTATCTGCGACAAAGCTTCGAAGCCCCGCCCATTTGTGGTCAATTCTCCTAATTGGAAGATCAAACGCTTTCTCAATTCTATCCACACAAATCGCCACATCCAGATCTTCTGGCTGGGCATCACATGGAGCAGAAGGCGTTTCATCGGCCGGCGAAATCAATAATTTTCCGGCATCCGGTTTCATATAAAATTTTTCATCTATATCAACAACCATCGGCCAATGATCCACCTCACACCCCTCCGGAGGAGAGACCAGCAAGGCGGTTCGGCGTTTGGGTACAAGCCCCACAGGCGCAACAGATGCCAGTCTGGCAATTTCGTCACCCCAGGCCCCCGCAGCATTAACGATGGTTTCCGCCTGATATTTCCCGTTTGTAGTTACGACTTCCCAGCCGCGTGAAATCTTGTTGATTTCAACAACCTCGGTCGAATTGGACAGCGAACCACCTCTGTGCCTGAACAGTTTCAAATAATGCTGATGAAGCGCATCCACATCAATATCTGCAGACCCCTCTTCAAACAAAACCCGATCAACATATTCATTGCGTAGCAAAGGAAGCCTTAATCGCGCGCTCGATAACGCAATTTCCTGCACCCCTGCTCCCAACTCGTCGAGGGTCGCTTCTACCGCTTCTGCCTGATCGCTACGCGCAACGAAATAAAGCCCTCTTGGCTTTAACAATTCTGAACTCACAAATTCAGAGTTTGGATTTTCAAAGAATGCGCCTGACGCCCGGGACAGGCCCCTGATAACAGGCGGCCCATAAATGCACGAGTAAAGCGCTGCGGAACGACCTGTTGTATGGTAACCCGGCTGAGTTTCGCGCTCCAGCAGAACAACAGAAGAAGTCTCTGCCAGTTCTGCTGCGACAGACGCGCCGGCAATTCCAGCGCCAATTACAATGATGTCGCATACTGAAGCTTGCACGCCCTGTCTCCTTGTTTAGCTTTTTATTAAGCCTAACATTGATTTTCCGATAGGAAAAGTATTTTTTCCAATAGGAAAATAAGTGACATGATTTATGTTGAAGCCTTATACTTGCTCCCATGACCATTCAACCTCAGACAGATATACAACGAATAGAATTTGGCCGGCGGCTCAGACAACTTCGCAATGAGCGAGGCTGGACGTTATCCCAGGTCGCGGAAAAATCGGGTCTCGCCATTTCCACAATCTCCAAGGTGGAACGCGGCGTCATGTCACTGACTTATGATCGCCTTGCCTTATTGGCCAATGGGCTTGGTGTAGACATGGCCACGTTCTTTTCGGAACATGGTAAAATCTATGAACCGGGTAGCTTTGCAATAGCTCGAAAAGGTGAGTTCCAGCGACAGGAAACAAAAAATTATGTTTACGAGATGCTCTTCCCAGACATCTGGCACAAAGCGATGACCCCCATGATGGGCACTCTCAAAGCACATAATGTTCTGGATTTTGACGAATTTGTAAGCCATCCGGGGCAGGAATTCCTGCTCGTACTGGAGGGGTCCATCACCGTGCATTTGCAGGGGCATGAGGATGTCAAACTGGACGCTGGTGATAGTCTATATTTTGACAGCTCCAGAGGTCATTTATACGCATCCACCGGAGCAAAGGACGCACGTATTCTTGTCGTCTGTACAGATATTGAAAACCCACCAATGGAAAAAGAGAAGTAAAACCGCTCAACAGGACGCTGATGGATCAAATGGCAGCTAATTTTCTCAAAACTGTCTTAAATAGTTTCAGGCTGCTGCTACCTGCAATCGTACCTTCCTGGCGGTTTTTTGATGAAATCGCCCCATCGCCTCGTGTCGAATATGCCCTGTCGGACAAAAACCTGAATAACAACCTGAACTGGATCGAATTCAGGCCATCACCTTCGAAAATTCATCCAATCCAACTGATAAAAAATCTGTTCTGGAATCCTGCCCGAAATGAGGACCTGTTTCTGGTCAGCTGCGCTGAACGGCTGCTCGCCTATAATTCAGAACACAGCGAAAATGAACTCTTTAACCGGATCGCCACGGAAATTGGAAATTCGGATACTATTGAAAAACAGTCTCAATTCCTGCAGTTTCGGCTTGTACTCCTTGAAAGATCTGGTAGCGAACTGATACAAACCACAGCCTATCAATCAGAAGGCAGGCCGTTCAAAGAACAGGTCGTCTCATGACGTTGCAAGAGGCTATTGGGTATTCAGAAATCCTTCTGGCACTCGCCTTCATACAGCAAAGTTTTGAGCATTTAACCGCTCGCAGGCGCGAAAGAATTCTGTTTTCGATCCGAATTTTGCTTTCAGTCTGTCTGCTCGCTGGATTTTACGCTGACTGGGCACTACTCGGACTTTTTATTCTGTATCTTGTGCAGTTGAGTTGGTTTGAAGGCCCTTATAATGGCGGTAGCGACCGCATGGGTATTTTAATCCTGACCGCCTTGTTAATCGCGAATTTCTCACCCGCATTGCTCGTCCGGGAACTGGCGTTCGGATATCTGGCGCTTCAACTTGTCCTGTCCTATTTCATTTCTGGATGGGTAAAAATTCGTAATCCCGACTGGCGAAGCGGACTCGCGTTAAATGATGTCTTTCGCTTCTCCGCCTATCCGGTTTCGGATCAAATTCGCCAATTTGCAGCCAGTCCGCGATTGCTCTTTGTAATGTCCTGGGCCGTGATGTTGTTTGAATTGCTGTTTCCGCTCTGCCTTTTGCACCCGATCAGCCTAACTCTTGGCCTGGCTATCGCGGCACTCTTTCATCTGGCAAACGCCTGCCTCTTTGGCCTGAACCGATTTTTTTGGATTTGGCTTTGCGCCTACCCGTCAATCATCTGGTTTCAGGAAAGATTTATTCAAATCTAGCTGTAATCCTCTGCTATCATCAGGGCCGCTTTTTCTGCAATCATGGTAACGGGTGCATGGGTGTTTCCCGAAGGAATTGTTGGCATGATGGACGCGTCGGCAATCCTCAACCCTTCAAGCCCGTGGACCTTTAACCGCTCGGAGACTACGGCTCGATCATCTTGTCCCATGCGGGCAGTCCCAACTGGATGGAAAATAGTCGTCGCGATATCACCTGCCACCCGGGCGAGATCCTCTTTGTCAACAATATGGGGGCCGGGCTTAAATTCCTGCGGCCGAAACGGTTTTAGTCGGTCCGTGGCCATAAGTCTGCGCGCGTGCAGAATACTGTCCGCCGCCACCTGCCGATCAGAAGCTGCAGATAAATAATTGGGCCTGATCGACGGGCTATCGCGAAAATCGGCCGACCGGATATGGCAACTCCCCCGGCTTTCAGGGCGCAGGTTACAAACGGATACTGTAATCGCTGGGAAATCATGCAACGGCTCACCAAATTTTTCCAACGAAAGGGGTTGAACATGATACTCAATATTCGCCGTCTCATATTCGGGGGAAGATTTGGAAAAAATACCCAACTGGCTTGGTGCCATGGCCATCGGACCTGAGCGGTTGAATAGATACTCACTCGCGATTTTCAACTTGCCAAACAGACTGTGAAATCGCTCATTCAGTGTCGAGGCACCTTCAATCTTGAAAATTGTCCTGATTTGCAGATGATCCTGCAAATTCTCTCCGACGCCCGGTAAATGATGCTGCAAGGGAATCCCAAGATCACTCAATATTTCAGCAGGTCCAATACCGGATAGCTGCAAAATCTGTGGTGTACCGATTGCACCGGCACTCAGCACAACTTCTCTGCGCGCCTTTACCTCAATGGATTTATCGCCGCGCCTGTAGATCAGGCCCGTGACCTTCTTATTTTCCAGTGTTAGCTTTTCCACCTGAGCATGTGTTACAATTGAAAGGTTCGGTCGGTTTTTCACCGGATCAAGAAAAGCCTTTCGCGCGTTCCAACGAACACCCTTCTTCTGGTTCACAGGAAAATATCCGGCGCCCTCATTATCACCATCATTGAAATCCTTACGCGGGGCGATCCCAATTTCAGCAGCCGCTTCCTGCACTGCATCCAGAATGGGCCAGCTCAATCGTTGTTCTTCAACTCTCAGCTCTCCATCTGTTCCGTGAAATTCATTACCGCCGCCCATATGCTTTTCCGATTTGCGAAATAGCGGCAATACATCATCCCATCCCCAACCGCTATTACCCATCTGTCGCCACTGATCATAATCGCGGGCCTGTCCCCGCATATAAATCATCCCGTTAATGGACGAGCAGCCCCCCAGGACCTTACCGCGCGGATAATTCAGCGACCGGCCATTCAGGCCCTTTTCACTTTCCGTTTCATAGCACCAGTCGGTATTTGGATCCCCCATACAATATAAATATCCAACGGGTACATGAACCCAGAACCGATTGTCGCTGCCTCCGGCTTCAAGCAGTAAAACCTTTGCAGACGGGTCCGCGCTTAAACGATTTGCAAGCACACAACCCGCTGATCCTGCCCCCGCAACGATGTAATCAAACTCATCCATACTGCCACCACCCTGTACCCTGTTTGAACCCCACCATTTTGCCGATAACCATAACCGGTTCAAGACTTTATCGCCAACGTCCTGTAAAAACGATCTGGGTAAAATGATCTGCAACCGGTATTAGGGAAGTTCGGCAGTCACCAACCTCCACAAAGCACCGTTCCCCGACTGCCAAGTCCTCGTAGTCAGGAGTGGATTTGAGGATTCATCTTGTGACAATTATAATCTCCAATGTTTTCGGTTTATGAGATAGAGCCATAAACAGAGCCCTCCCAGCCAAATTAAAACCAAGTTAGACAAAACAATAAAATCGCCTATATGCTCTTCTCTCGGCACGAAACCTCGCCTGCCCGGTCCTTCATGCTTTCTTAGGGAAGTCAAACCAACCAACAATAGTGATATACCAACGGCTGGCAATGCAATTCGGTAAAATCTAGAAGATTTTACAAAATAGTCTGCCCAAAAGGATTTCGACAAACTATCCTCCAACCGCAAAGCGCAGTAAGTTACAAATATTACAGAAAAGAGAAATATTGGAGGCAAGACCAATCGCTCTGAAATCTCATTTAAATTGCATTCAGTCGATCGAAAATCTTTACACCCCTCAAAATTCTCAATTATAATAATTGAATAAAAAGCTTTAGCGATGTCTTGCAGATATGCAGCAATTTCAGGGTTCATATGCATGATCACACTCATTGCGATCAGCAGAAAACCACCGCCAAAAAAAATTGCAATTGTATAGACAACAAGTAAATTTCTCCTCAGATTCACATTACTACTCCACGGCTGCCAAAATCCAATCAGCAGATAATACCCACGGATGTATAGCCGTGGTGCCACCCCCCCCAAAAAAACTCAATTAACCGAGATGATTGTGCATCAAGGGAGTTTAATTTTGAATATAACCAGCTCCACCAATGGTAGCAAGATTACAAGCCGCCACCCTGCAATCGAATTATATCCTGTATGAAACAGTCCTTTGGTGCCCATAACTCATTATCGTCAAAGTCTTGTAAAAACGATCTGGGTTAAATGGTCTGCAATCGGTATAACCAAGTCCGGCATTATTTGAACAATCGACACTCAGGCCGTATTACGATGGGGAATAATAGGGGAAGACAAATGACAGATAGCAGTATGTTTTCAAATCCGCAGACTTTCATGAATGTGCCCTACGATCCTCAGCCCGAAGGCGCCCACGCCGCCATTTTAGGGGTTCCCTTCGATGCCGGGACAAGCCCCGACCGCATTGGATCACGCGGCGGCCCCAACGCAATTCGCGCGCAATCTCGCCAACTGGATCAGTTTCAGCCTCCCTTCACCAAATTCAGTCCCGTCCAACGCTTAAATCTGGTTGATTGCGGTGATGTAAATGTGATCCCCAGCGTAATCGAACAGTCATTTGATCAGACAGAAAAGACGGCTCTTAGCCTTCACGAAGCTGGCGCGGCCCCTCTTGGCTTTGGGGGTGATGGCATGATTTCACTGCCTTTGCTCAGGGCCGCAAATGCCCATCACAAGGATATGGTTGTCCTGCATATTGATGCCCATACGGATACCTATCGCAGCGTTGGACAACAGCTGCATGAAATCTATAACACTGCCACAACCTTTACTCGCGCCGCAGAAGAAAAATTGATCGATACGCAAAACTCCTGGCATGTAGGTATTCGTGGCACCGCATCGCAGGTGGATGTGTTCGAACATACCCAAAGTCACGGATACAATATCATCAGTGCCGAGACATTTTTTGAGCAGGGCTATCTAGCGATAGCGCAAGAACTGAAATCTCGGCTAAAAGGCAGGGCTGTCTATCTCTGCTTTGATATGGATTTTTTTGACCCCTCCACCGCACCGGGGGTTTGCAGCCCCACATGGGGTGGCGCCACAGCTCGTGAGGGGCTCGGGTTTCTTCGGGCATTGCAAGGCCTCGATATTATTGCAGCGGATATCAATACGGTTTCTCCTCCCCATGATGTTGGCGGAATGACTGCTTTGCTAGCGGCGAATGTAGCATTTGAAATTCTGACACTTTTTTGCCATTCTCCCACTCTCAAAACCAAATTCGCCTCATCTTCATAATGTGAAAGCTGAAAAATGTCTGAAACCAACCGCCTTGTTATTGTTACTGGCGCAACCAGCGGGATCGGCCTCGCCACCACGGCGCTGCTCAAACAAAAAGGCTACCGTCCTATCCTGACAGGCCGAAATGAAAAGCGCGTTGAAGAGTTCGCTGCCTCGTTGGATGTACCCGGCTATGTCCTTGATGTTTCAAGCGAAACAGATTGCGTGAACACTGTCTCAAAAATCCGCGAGGAGCACGGAGATATCTGGGGCTTGGTCAATAATGCCGGGGTCTGGCTTGAAGGCGATTTTGACAAGCACTCCTTGGAAGATATTCGCTCTGTAATGGAAACCAACACCCTTGGCACCATGTTTATGAGCCACGCCGTATTGCCCCATATGGTCAGAAGAAAATCCGGTGCAATTGTAAATGTTGTCTCGACTGCTGGACTGTACTGCCGCAAACAGATCAGTGTCTATAGCGGCAGTAAATGGGCAATCCGCGGATTTACTGGCTGTCTTGAAGCCGAATATGCCCCGCAAGGCATTCGCGTTATGGGCTATTTCCCGGGCAAGGTGGAAACCAACATGTATGACAGCGCCGGTATCGAACGAAATCTTGATATTGCCATGAAACCGGAACAATCCGCGCAGATGATCCATCGCATGCTGGACGATGACACCATGGTTTGGGGGCTGGTGACAGGCCGCAGCATCAATGACTATGCTTAAGCTGGATATTTAACGGACCGAATAGCCCTCTTTAACAGGGCGTCCCGTTCAGACCGCGCTTCTGTCCGGACAATTTCATCCCGGACAGAAAACTCGTGGGAAATTTCCATCCGATCAGGTTCATGAAGGCAAGTGAACGCAGTTCATGCCCTTTGATAATTCCTTGCTGAACAAGAAGGGATAGATCCTGACTTGAACTACTCTGACTTTGTGCAGTGGCTGAAATGTTAAGATCATTTTGTGTCATGGTTCACTCCTGTATCAGTGAGGGGGTTGACCAACTGTGATGTCTTTAATGTAGCTATATTGAAATTAAAAATAATCTTCCTTGTTTGGTTTTCTTTATTTGGTAAAATCAAATAATGAATCTGGATACCAGCACACTCGAATTATTCATTCGCATCGCCAGTATTGGCGCCATCGGCAAGGCTGGCCGGGAATTTGGCCTCTCCCCCACTGCTGCAACCCAACGGATCCAGACACTGGAAGACAGTTTGGGCGCAAAATTATTCAATCGCACAACCCGCTCGGTTGCACTGACGTCCGATGGGGAGGCATTCTTGCAGCATGCAAGACGCATCGTCCAGAATATCGATGATGCCCGAACAGACCTGTCCGGCGGTACAAAAGTAATCAAGGGTGAATTGCGGGTGGCCGCTCCCGCCTCTTTTGGCCGGCGCCATATCGCCCCTTATGTTACGGAATTCCTGCAAGCGCACCCGCAGGTGCATGTCCGTCTGGATTTTAGCGACACCGTGGTCGATATTGTCGAGCAGGGCTTTGATCTGGCACTGCGTATTGGGGAATTGGCACCCTCCAGCCTGATCGCGCGAAAACTGGCAGACATTCCTCGGGTTCTTGCTGCGTCACCCGACTATCTTAAAACGGCACCGCGACTTGAAACCCCTCAAGACCTGACACATCACCAATGCCTTGTCCTCACGGGGCAGCGGATCTGGCATATGCGTGATGCAGCCGGCGAAACACATGAAGTGAAGGTTGGCGGCAATTTATCCACCAACTTTGGCGACGTCATTACCGAGGTTGCACTGGCTGGCGGTGGGGTCTCCCTCCGATCCTTATGGGACGTCAGCCCTTTGATCAAGGAAGGAAAGCTCATAGCCCTACTGGATGAGTATACGATCCTGCCTGAATGGAACCTTTGGGCTGTCCGCCCCCCCGGACAAATCGTCCCCGCTCGCGTTCGCGCCTTTATTGATTTTCTCGAACAAAAGTTCCGCCACCTGAAAGCTGAGCCGATCAAAACCTAGCCGACATTTCACTTTGTCTCTTGAGTTCAACGCCGGAAAAATGAGCAGGAATTAATCGAACAAGAAGCTTTTTAGGCAGATGGGACCGCAGAAAAAAGGAATTGTAATTCTTAAGGGCGTCGCTACCTAACGTGCAGGAGGTCGCCAAACAATCCGGGATTGATGATGCAAAAAAGTTTGTCAGAAAAAGCGTTTGAAATTCTAACGTCTGAAGATGACGGTCGAGCGTGCAGAGATATTGCTGATAGCGCCTGCCGCGACCAGCCGGGCAATTTTTTCAAGCATATCTTTTCTCTGTCCCTGACCAAGGCGGCCGATGGAATGATCGATCCCAAGCTGGTTCTGAGCTGGTTGCTGACAAATGCCGGTGCACCGGCCTATCTGGTCGGTCTGCTCGTCCCCATCCGTGAAGCAGGTGCCCTGCTGCCACAGTTATTTACCGCCAGCTATATTCGCACCCTCCCCCTTCGTAAATATGCCTGGTCAGCGGGCAGTGCCGTTCAGGGCATCTGCGCACTTGCAATTGCGGGGAGCGCATTTGTTCTGCAAGGGGCGTCCCTTGGCATTGCCGTTCTTATACTCCTTGCAATTCTGGCTGTTGCACGCAGCATTTGTTCCGTGTCCTACAAGGATGTGCTTGGAAAAACCGTTGATAAATCCCGGCGGGGAACCGCCACCGGCGCCGCCACCTCAATTGCCGCCGGATTTGTTGTCGTATTCGCCCTGCTACTCAGCTCAGGCATCTTCGACAAAGCAGAACTGGTCAGTTTTGGTTTACTCCTTGCCGGTGGGTTCTGGATCGGGGCCAGCCTGCTCTTTAGCAGCCTCTCCGAAGACAAGGGCGCCACTGAAGGCGGGCGCAACGCTTTTCATCTGGCGCGCGATAATTTCGATTACCTTAAATCGGATAAGCAGCTTCTTTTATTTATTGCCACGCGCGGACTTTTAATTGCAACAGCACTGGCTCCGCCCTTCATGGTGTCTTTAAGTGCCAGTGAACAGGAAAGTGCCTTTGCTGAATTGGGCCTGCTTTTGCTGGCCTCGTCTCTAGCGGGGATCAGCAGCAGTTTCATCTGGGGGCGGCTCGCGGATCGCTCCAGCCGCAAAGTACTCATGAGCGCAGGTCTTATCGGTGGACTTTCCCTATCGGCAACCGCTCTTACCTCGATCAGTGGGTTACTGGATGAGAGTTGGGTGCTTCCCCTCCTGCTCTTTGCCCTCATGATCGCCTATCAGGGAGTTCGCCTCGGCCGGACTACCCATCTTGTTGACATGGCCGATGAGGACAGACGCGCCGCCTATACGGCCCTTTCAAACACGATTATTGGCGTTCTGCTACTGGCGGGTGGCTTGTTCAGCCTGATTGCAAGCCAGTTTGGTGAAGCAGCCGTGCTGGGCCTTTTTGCCGCCATGTGTTTCGCGGCGATAGCCTGCGCTGCTGCACTCAACGATGTTCAGCAGCGTACCCACTGATCCTCAATCACCATTGTCATCTGCCCTGTCTTTTTCCTCAATAATTTGGGCGAGCTGCAACAGATTTTGGGCTTGTTTCAAATGCGGCATATCCAGCATTTGCCCATCAAGACCAATCGTTCCCTTTCCCGGATTATCTGCAAAAAGCTTCACGACTTTACGCGCGTGGCTGATTTCCGCCTCACTGGGAGAAAAAGCCCGGTTAATAACCTCACATTGATCAGGGTGAATGGCCGCCTTGCCAACAAAACCGGTCCGCCGATCATGCAAACATTCCGCCTCCAGCCCGGCAAGATCCCTATAATTCACATACACCACCCCAACCGGCTGAGCGTCAATGGCGCGGGCAGTCGCCAGACACATGGATCTGGCGTAAATAAACACGTCATCATACCCGCCCGTTTGTGGATTTTTATTGTCACTGGCCCCCAAAGCCGCAGCCAGATCTTCGCCGCCCCATGTCAAGGCGACAAGCCGTTTGCTCACCGATTCAAGGTAGCTGTGAAAGGTAAGAAGCGATTGCGCCGTCTCGGTTGCGACGGACAGAATTTTAGTCGATCCCGCTGGAAGCCCCTCTCTCACCTCAAGAATGTCCAGATAATCGGACAGTTTATTGATATCATCGGCTGATTTGACTTTCGGCAGAACAATCCCATCAGGTGCGCCGGGCATAACAGCTGCCAAATCCGCCAGCGATAACGCGTGATCCAGAGGATTGATCCGCACCCAAAGCTGTTGGCGAGAGCGATCTGTATTACGAATTAAAAAGTCCCGCGTCAGTAATCTTGCTTCTTCCTGATGATCATCAGAAACAGAATCCTCCAGATCCAGAATAAGCGCATCCGCCGGATTTCCACGCCCCTTCTGCATCTTCTTATCGCTGTCACCGGGTACAAATAGCCATGAGCGGATCATCACGCGGTCCTCTTTTTCATCAGGCCGGTGCGCACAACGTAACAGACCTCTTCATCGCGTTGATTATAGCCTATATGTTCGAACGTAACGATCCCTGTATCGGGCCGTGATTTACTTTCGCGCTTGTCTTTGATCCGGGTGACGACCCTCAAAGTATCGCCATGAAAGACGGGGTTTTTAAAACGGATATCGGTCATTCCCAGATTGCCAAGTGTCGTCCCAAGGGTTGTCTCTGCGACCGTAACACCGATGACAAGCCCCAATGTGAACAGGCTGTTGACTATTCGCTGGCCATACAATGTTCCTTTGGAAAATTCCTCATCCAGATGCAGCGGCTGTGGATTATGGGTCATGGCACTGAACATGATATTGTCCATTTCTGTCACAGTACGTGTCAACGCATGTTTGAACTCCATCCCGATTTCGAATTCTTCGTAATATAAGCCTGACATTCTATCCTCGTTTTTCTTGTTGTTATTGTGGGCAGGAAGCCTAATTTTGCACAGCCTAATAGGATTTGGGAAGCCCCAGCGCATTTTCCGCCAGATAGCTCAAAATAAGCTGCGGGCTGATCGGAGCCAAGCGATGGATCAGGCACTCGCGCAAATACCGCTCTACATGAAACTCTTTTGCATATCCCATACCCCCGTGGGTCATAACCGCATTGGTGCAGGCCTTGAACGCAGCCTCCGCCGCGAGATATTTTGCGGCATTAGCCTGAAGGCCGCATTCCTCACCGCTGTCATAAAGACGCGCAGCGGTGAACGCCATCAGATTTGCTGCCTCCAACTCCGCCCAGGATTCCGCCAGTGGGTGCTGAATGGACTGGTTCATACCGATAGGGCGACCAAAAACCACTCTGTCACGCGCATATTTTCGGGCCTTCTCCAGCGCCGCCCGGCCAAGGCCGACCATTGAGGCTGAAATCAAAATCCGCTCCGCGTTCAACCCATGCAGCAGGTAACGAAACCCCTTTCCTTCCTCCCCGATCAAATGCTCTTTGGGTACAGGCAATTCATCAATATAGAGCTGGTTTGAATCCACACATTTACGGCCCATTTTGTCGATGGGCCTGATCTGAATATAATCGTGATCAAGGTCTGTATAGAAAAGGGACAGTCCATCTATGGGACGCGCTGTTTCTTCTTCCGGTCGGGTTCGCGCGATCAGGAGCATTTTATTTGCCTGTTGCGCAGTAGATGTCCAGACCTTCTCGCCCGTGACGATATAGACATCACCCTGTCGGCGGGCCTTTGTCTTGAGCCGTGTGGTATCCAGCCCCGTATTGGGCTCTGTCACCGCAAAACAGGCTACATCCTCACGCCTGATAATCGGGGGCAACCATTTGCGTTTTTGTTCTTCGGTGCCAAACACAACAACCGGGTTCAAGCCGAAAATACCAATAATCAGTGCGGCAAAACCGGCATTGGCCGCGCCAGATTCCGTAATGGCCTGCGCCAATACGGCAGCTTCGGTGATGCCAAGGCCGCTTCCGCCATAGTCTTCGGGCATTGCAATTCCCATATATCCCTGATCCACTATGGCCTGGCAGAAATCCTCTGGAAATTTCCCATCCGTATCGCGAGCCAGCCAGTAATCATCATCAAAATTCTGGCACAGGCGCAGGACATTGTCCCTGATCTGTTGCTGCTCTGCTGTCAATACTACGCTCATTCATCCCTCCCTTTTCTGGCGGCTGGGTGTCCATGAAAGCGGGTCGATCGACATTAAGATCGTTTGCATCGCCCATATCCGTTCAAAACTGGATGATAAGTCGGCCCATATGCTGTACCTGTTTGTTACTTCTTGATTTGCACAGCTTCACTTTACCGGCCCCAAATTCGCCCGCTCGATACCCTTCACGCACCACCGACGATATCGGCAGCCACAAAGCACTGTCAACTTATTTTATGAATAAGTGAATTTTGTTCTATTATTCGAACAAATAAATTGAATGTATCGACGGCTCTGTCAAATTAGCAATACCCGAAATAACGTACTCCGCTGGATGATCAATCCCGTCAATTGCCTCTAACCATTCTCTCGTTTTGACCGTCTTCTACAATTTCCTCAACAAATCTAGTAACCCCATCAAAATACTGTCGCCATTTTTTCAGCTCATACTTTTCAAAGAAAAAATCGACCGTTAAGCCTTCATAAAAAAACCCACCTCGGCACAAATAAAAGGCTGTGTAGTTTGGCGGTGTGGACCAGCAGGTAATATAAGCATTTCGTCCATATTCCTCAGCGGGAAAGAAAAAAGCGCGCTCCTTCATACCATACCCATAGGAAACTAAATCAAATTCAGACATATACTTCTTCACACCGTGTTGTTTTAGGCTTTCTAACATTTCTAAATACGTATTTTCCGTATGAATGTTCTTGACCCAAACCTCTATCACCTGCCACGACCGTCCTTCATCTCGCAAATATTCGGTCCAAACATTTTGGTCCACCTTGTCAATATAGGTCTTTACAAAAGTCGTCTTCCCTTCATGTTGACTAGCAAAACGAAAGGCATATTTTGGCAAAAAGATAGGTGTTTCTCCTATCACAAAATATTGCTCTTCCCGCAAAGCATCACGGATTGAGCAATAACTTGGATATGCAAATATAATTACAGCGCAAATCAACAGTTTAAGTAATCCGTTCATTGCCTCACATCACCACTCCACAACAGCCATGCCCTTGCTGCATAACCCAAAGTTAAATACACCACACAGATTGCACACCAAATGCCTGAAACGCAAGGGCAAGGCAATTACTGCTTTCGATACAAAAACCGCCTCAGCCCAATAAATACGGCTCAAGCCATCAGTTTTTACGTGCCATAAAAGCGGCGACAGCGGCTTTGTGTTCCTCTGTCTCGTATGAAGCGGCAAGTGCGTGATGCTCGCGCAATGTCACAGCATCCAGATCGTCGCAGGTGCCATTTTGCGTGATCAACCCTTTTATCTTTTTCAAAGCAGGGGCCGAGTTAGTGGCAATCTGAGCCGCGCACGCTACTGCTTCGTCTAAAAGCTCATCATGGGGGACGATACGGTTGAACAGTCCCGTCCCTTCCAGCTCGCGCGCATCATATAATTTACCGCTTAGGAACATTTCGCTGGCCAGTGCAAATCCAACCCGCTGAACCAGAAAATGGGTACTGGCAAGTTCAGGAACCACGCCCAAACGCACGAAAAACATGCCTATACGCGCCCTGTCAGATGCCAGAATGATATCTGCTGGTAGCACCATGCTAATTCCAATCCCTACGGCAACCCCGTTGAGCGCCACTACAATGGGCTTGGAACCTCTCAGCAAACGCACCCAGGGCGAGCTGCCCGGCTCTACTTCCCCGTTCAGGCGTGCCTTCTCACCCGCCTGCAGGGGGTCATGGAAACTTTCTTCGATATCGGCTCCGGCACAAAAACCCGAACCCGCGCCGGTGAGGACAATTGCGCCGACTTCCGGATTTTCATTCGCCCGCTCAATTGCGCTCTGCAATTCCCTGTTCAAAGTGCGGGTCCAGGCATTCAGTTTGTTTGGGCGATTAAGTGTGATGATTTCAACGGCATCGCGCCGTTCGGTCAGCATTTCTGTATATGTCATATTTCTCTCTTTATTGTTTTTATTATGAGAGCCTAATTTGACCCCATATTCCCATACGGGTAAAGGGAAATCCCCAAGAAGCCAGCTAATCGAGAAAACTGCTAGAATGAGTGCTGAGCATCAAAGTGGAAATCAGACACTCTGAGGTTCAGCAAAGTGGCAGGATACCAAGTGACCATCACCGAAGTCTCGCAACTTTGGAGCCTCAACCATACAGCGATCGGTTGCTTTGGGGCAACGGCCGGAAAACCGGCAACCTTTGGGCAGATTAATAGGGCTTGGCGGGTCACCAGCAAGCGGCACCCTTTTTGGTGTTCCGGGCACAGAATGAACCCTCGGAACCGATGCCAACAAAGCTTGTGTATAAGGATGCGCCGGTGCCTTGAAGAGTGTCTTGCGATTAGCTTTTTCTACAATCTGACCCAAATACATAACGGCAACCTCATCGCATAGATGCTGAACAACCCCCAAGTCATGACTGATAAACAGATAAGTGAGACCCAAGTTTTCCTGTAGTCTTCTCATCAGGTTCAAAATCTGGGCCTGAACGGCCACATCAAGTGCGGAAACCGGCTCATCACAAACGATCAGATCTGGCTCTGTCGCGAGGGCACGGGCCAGCCCCACCCGTTGCCGTTGTCCTCCGGAAAACTGGTGTGGAAACAGGCTGGTGAGTTCCGGCCTTAGTCCACTTGTGTAAAAAGCTGACGAACTTTTTCGTCCCTCTCTTCGGGTTTACCTATTTCCATCAGTTCGAGCGGCTCGCGTACAATTTCTCCAACCCGTTTGCGCGGATCGAGAGAAGAGTAAGGGTCCTGAAAAATCATCTGAAAATGGCGACGTGCTTTTCGTAACTCCTCCTTTTCAAGCTCACAGATTTTCTGATCAGCCAACTCAATACTGCCATCAGTTATTGGCACTAACCGTAGAACTGCGAGAGCTGTCGTAGTTTTGCCAGAGCCGCTTTCACCGACGATTCCCAAGGTCTTGCCTTTGGGTATGGAAAAATTCACCCCGTCAACCGCGTGAACCACTATTGGGTCGCGAAACATCTTCTTTTTAGCGAAATGAACTTTCAGGTCCTGAACCTTTAGGAGCGTCTGATCTGTCATGCGAGTTCTTTTTCCTTGAGCAAATGACAGGCCACCGAATGTTGTTGGCTGACACGGCCAATCACCGGATTGGTGGTCAAACATCTGTCCATCACATGTTTGCAGCGTGGGGCAAAAGCGCAGCCAGTGCCAAGCTCGGTTAGCGGTGGTACAACACCTTCGATTTCCTCAAGATAGGGGCGCTCATCTCCCGGATTATCCTCCAGATGCGGAACACAGGAAATCAGACCACGGGTATATGGATGTCGCGGATCATCCAAAATTTGCCGGGTAGACCCTGTTTCTATCACATGGCCGGCATACATAACCGAGACACGATCCGCAAGTTCGGCAACGGCCCCCATATCATGCGTAATCAATATGATTGCTGTACCGGTTTCTTCCTGCAGGTTTTTCAACAAATCGAAAATCTGAGCCTGCACTGTTACATCCAGCGCCGTCGTTGGTTCATCTGCGATCAACACTTTGGGCTTGCACGCAAGGGCAAGGCCAATCATTACCCGTTGACGCATCCCGCCAGACAATTCGTGCGGATATGAGCGGGCGCGGACAGCAGGTTCAGGTATCCCCACCAGCTCCAACATTTCAACAGCTCGTTTCCAGGCTTCCTTTTTACTGACATTCTGATGGAGCAGAACACTTTCAGAGATCTGATCCCCTATTCGAAACACAGGATTAAGTGACGTCATCGGCTCCTGAAAGATCATAGAAATCCGGTTACCCCGTATTGCCCGAAGCTTGGCTGCGGGCATAGACGTGAGTTCTTGTCCATCAAGCGAAATGGACCCGGAAGTAATGCGGCCCGGTGGGTTTGGTATCAGCCCCATAATGGACAGGGCTGTCATGCTTTTACCGCACCCACTTTCACCCACTATCCCTAATATCTCTCCTTCTCTCAGATCGAGGCTGACTTGATTGAGTACACGGGCATTACCTGCGCGGGTCTTGAAATCAACAACCAGATCTTTTACGTCGAGCACAACAGACATCAGCGTTCCCTCAGCTTGGGATTAAAGGCATCATTCAGACCATCCCCAATGAGACTGAAACCCAGAACAGTCAGAAAAATCATCAGTCCGGGAAAACTGATCGTCCACCACCCATCAAGAATATATTCTCGGCCTGCACCGATCATCATTCCCCAACTGAACACATTGGGATCCCCAAGACCCAGAAAACTCAGACCTGCTTCAAATAGAATGGCTATACCCACAGTCAAAGTGGCGGAAACGATAAGGGGGGCTAACGCATTCGGTAAAATGACCCGCCAGATGATCCTATTGTTGCGCGCACCGATTGAGCGGGCTGCGTTCACATATTCCAGATTTCGAATGCGCAAGAACTCCGCGCGCGTCAGTCGCGCCGTTGCCGGCCAGCTCACGATACCAATTGCAATCGAAACAACATAAATGGACGGTGTAAACAGGGTGACCAACACCATCGCAAACAACAACGCTGGCAGCACCTGAAAAAATTCCGTAAGCCGCATCAGGGCTTCGTCTACCATTCCTCCGTAGTACCCCGCAATAGATCCAACCAAGATACCAATGGTCATGGTCAAAACTCCGGCGACCAACCCCACAAACAAAGTGGACGCGCCGCCATGGATCAAACCCGCCAGAATATCACGACCTAAATAATCTGTGCCCAAAGGGACATTGGCAACTTCACCGGGTGGCGTCAGCGGCGCCCAGATCACCTCAAAGGGGTCAACCATATAGATAAAAGGACCGGCGAGGCAGAACACGCAGACAAGAAACAAAAGCACAAGCCCTAGCATTCCCGCCCAACTTTGACGAAAAGCACGAGCTACTTCCTTGAGCGGACTTTGACTGGAAATATGCAGATTTTGATCACTGGTGACTGTCACAATCAACCCTCCATCCGGATTCTGGGATCTACCAGTCGGTAGACAAGATCAGTGAGCAGATTTGCGACAATCACCAACAGGGAGGAGAAAAAGAGTATTCCAAGTACCGTTGGGTAGTCCCTCGCCAGAATACTATCGAAGGCAAGAGTACCAAGACCTGGCCAGCTAAAGACCGTTTCAACAAGCACCGCACCCGAGACAACACTACCAAACTGCAAGCCCGCAATGGTTACAACGGGCAGAATCGCATTGCGAAGCGCATGACGCCCATAAACACTAATCTCAGAAGCGCCTTTTGCACGCGCGGTCCGAATATAATCAGACCCCAATATCTCCAGCATGCTGGCACGGGACAAACGAGCATATTGCGCGAGATAGACGATACCCAGTGTGAGGGCAGGCAAAACCAGATGATGCAGGATATCAAGGGCCCGCGTCCACAGATCGTCACCTTTCGTAATATCATACATTCCGGAAATCGGAAAAATTGGAATAGACCATGCAAACAGGATCACCAACATCATACCGGTCCAGAAAATCGGGGCAGAATAGCCAATGACGGAAACAAGCGTCACCAGACCACTCACAATCCCCTTGGGTTTGTGAGAGGCGATAACCCCCAACAATGTCCCTACAAATATGGCAAACAAGAGGGCTGTCATCACCAACAAAATAGTCGCACCGATACGACCGCTAACCAATTCAAGAACCGGCGCATTGTAAAAAAATGATTGGCCAAGATCTCCCTGCAATGCCTTCCCCAAATAGGTACCAAGCTGGACAATTACAGGTTGATCAAGGCCGTAGGCGGTGCGGATTTGCGCCAGCATTTCCTCTGTTGCACCGCCCATTTCTCCTGCGATCACTTCCGCCGGATCACCCGGTGCTATGTGAATAAGAAGAAAATTCAGAACCAATACAGCCAGGATCAGCAGAAACGCGTGGACCAGACGACGAAAGATTACCAATAATATACTCAAGACACCCCCCCGTCGCCGATCCAACCTTACTTACTTGAAATAGACTTCATCCAAAGGAGACATTGCGCCCCATACGGTCAAAGGCGGATTACCAAGCTTTTTGCTGTAAGCTGTGTGATAGGGAAGCGTATTGATAAACGCCAGTGGAGCCTCGCTCACGATAATTTCCTGAGCTTCCTGATAGAGGGCGATCCTTTTATCGGTATCCTGCTCTTCTGCAGCCAGCTTCAACAGGCCGTCCACTTTTCCGTTACAATAGCTTTGTGTATTAGACCAGATCACGCCTTTGCGAATATTTTCACAAGAGTAAGTCCGGTGAACCCCGATGACCGGATCACCCCAGTTAAACACGATATCAAGGGACATATCAAAATCATGTCCACCAACGCGCTTTGCCCATGTTGGAAAATCCGGTGACGCCCGAAGCTCCACGTCCACACCAATCTTTTTAAGCTGCGGCTTCAGATATTCAGCCACACTCTTCTGCATTTCAGCAGCACCGGGGATATAATCCAGTTTCAGCTTGAAACGCATGCCATCTTCGCCGGGTTTATAACCCGCCTCATCAAGCAGTTTATTCGCCTTTTCAATATCTAGTTCAAATTTTTCCACATCGGCTGCGTAAAACGGACTTCCCGGTGCTACAGGCCCCGTTGCCGCTGTTGACTGCCCCCCGTGCAAAGCGTTAGTGATAAAATTTCTATCAAAACCATAGGCAATCGCCTGACGGACTTTCTCATTTTTCAGAATTTCATTGTTGGTATTAAAAGCCAGCCAATTCATTGGACCGACTGCCTCATAACCCTTTGAAGTCACGACAAGGTCATCATTCTTTTTAAGACGCCGGATATCCTTGGTGCTGGAGAGGAAAGGAAACATCGTCACTTCCCCCTTGTCCGTCGCAAGAGCCAGACTTGTCGTATCTTTATAATTTTTGATAATGATCTTATCCAGATAGGGCCGTCCTTCCAGAAAATAATCACTATTCTTTTCCAGAATTATATATTCGCCGGGCTTAAATTCCTTGAATTTGAAAGGACCGGATCCAACAGGGGCATTATTCATCGGATGACTTTTCAAATCCTGCCCATCCCCATAAACATGCTTTGGAATTATCGGCAGAAGCGCACTGCTCATGGCCAGCAAAGCCGCTGGATGGGATTTAGAAAATGTAATAATGGCTATGTGAGGATCGGAGGTGTCCACATTCTCAACCGGTTCAAACATTGACTTGAACGGATGATTTGTTTTCACCGTTTCAATGGAAAATTTCACATCTTCTGACGTTATGGGTTCACCATCATGAAAGCGCGCGTTTTTGCGTAAATTTAGAGTGATACTTCTCCCGTCCTGAGAAACATTCCAACTTTCCGCTAAATAGGGTTGAGGTTGCCAGTTCTCATCAATTCGAAGCGGGGTTGCAAATATCTGTGTTCCCGGTACAGCGGTTGCGATACCAGATTGAACCGCAGGGTTTAAATGCCGCGCCTTTTGTGTCGTTCCCATCACCAATGTACCACCGGGCTTTCCCTGCTCCGCCTTTAATGGTGTTATGCCGAACGTACCCGCCAGAAGCGTGGCGGCAAGCGCCATGACTCCGATTTTTCTCATCCCAGCCTCCTGTTAGTTGTAGCGAATTATTTTTGATTTTTATTCCGCTTACATGATCAAAAAAAGGCTACCCAACTCCCTTTCTTTAGTAAAATATATTTTTACTTTGTATATCATCTAAATATTTGAGGATATACCCTCAGGTCAGATCCATCGCCAATACCGCATCGTTAAACGCCCCTTCAGATCGAAGGCGCAAGCAGGTTTCAATGACCACTTGATCCGCCTTGCTCAGCGCTGCATCTTTTCTTCGCAATATACCGAATTCCACTACACGGTATCCAGAGGTCAGCGGAATTCGAACCAAATCCCCTACAGTATACTGCTGTTTTCTTAATGGGCGCAGGTTAAAGACCGAATATCCAAGGCCTGCTGCAACCATACTGCGTACCATTTCCGCTGATTTTGAGGAATAAACGACACGTGGCGTTAAATTATCTTCTGCAAACAGACTGAACATATAATCCCGTGTCTGCTCCAGATCCAACAAGACCATCGGTTCAGTATGAAGATCCTTCAAGGAAAGTACTGTTTGGCTGGCAAGCGGGTGGTCATGAGGCAATACCACATGAGGTGGAGCTTTGAACAATGGCGTAAATGAAATGCCTTCATGTGGTTCGCCCAAAAATCCAAGCCCAAGATCGATTTCATTGTGAACCACTTTTGTCAGGTTTGCCTGATTTTCTCCCTCTTCGAAATGCATTGAAATGCCGGGATAATTATTGGCAACGGACCGCGTAATGAGGGGCAATAAAATCGGTGCCGCCGGTGTAAAACAGCCCATTTTTATCGACCCGTTAACCGTATTTGCCTGCTGCGTAACTGCATCTTCAAACGTTAGGTGAGCCTTTAACAACTGGCGGGCATGCCCCAAAAAGGCGGCGCCAAACTGTGTTGGCGTAATCCCTTTGGATGGGAGGCGCCTGAAAATAGCCCGGCCCAATTCCTGCTCAATCGAGTCGATGGCAGCAGAGATGGAGGAGGGAGAGATATTCAATTCCTTTGAAGCATGCGTAATGGAACGGTGACGCGCAGCAACTTCAATATATCTGAGCTGTTTAAGAGTATATCTCATTATAACTCCACTTATTCCTCAAAAAGTCAGAGGAATAAAACTTAAATAATCTATTTTTCAGAGGTTAGGACGGTCCGTAAACTCTGTCCATAAAAAACAGAACTGAAAAATTCAGGGGAGCGGCCGTGTCTTCAATTACTGTATATAAAGCCAAAAAAGTCATCACTATGGACCCCGCATGTCCTGCTGCTGATCATATCGCCGTCAAAGATGGGAAAATCCTTGCGGTGGGGACTGAAAAAGAAATTTCGGCTTGGGGAGATCATGATCTGGATGAAACCTTCAAAGACTTGGTCATCATGCCAGGAATGATCGAAGGGCACTGCCACCTTATGGCAGGTGCAATCTGGCAATTCACCTATGTTGGCTATCAGGATCGAATTGACCCCGATGGAAAATTTTGGCCGGGCGTGAAGTCCATAGACGATGTACTTGACAGGTTGAAAAAGGCCGAGGAGAAACTTGGACCTGACGAGCCGCTTGTAGCATGGGGCTTCGATCCCATTTTTCTGATGGCTCGCCGAATGGATAAGTCCGACCTTGATCAGGTTTCAACAACTCGGCCTATTGCAGTTATCCACTCCAACTTTCATTTGATGACGGTAAATTCAGCCTCTCTGAAACTCGCCAATTATGTCGCAGATATGGGAATAGATGGCATAGCGCTTGGTGAAGATGGCACACCGAATGGTGAGCTGCAGGAAATGGCAGCCATGTTCCCGATCATGAGGCGACTTAACATCAATCTGAGAGAACTTGGTAGAGCCTCCAAAAGTCTGCTTGCTTTTGGACAGGTCTGCAACAGAGCAGGCGTTACCACCGCAGCGGATCTGCTGAACGACCTGCCTGATGAAGACGTTGAAGAAATGACAGAAATCACGTCTCGCGAAGATTATCCCCTTCGCCTGCATTCCATGTTAAATGCGCTGTCGCAAACTGCAACAGAAATCCGGGATCGAGCATTGATCCTTCGACAAAAAAGCACAGATAAGCTAGTCTTGGGGGGTGTGAAAATTGTAACTGATGGATCCATACAGGGATTTACCGCCCGAATAAGATGGCCGGGTCATTTCAATGGAAATCCAAATGGAATTTGGAATATCGCTCCGGGTCAACTCCACGAGTTGGTAGATGTCCTGAACCAGGCAGGCGTGCAAATGCACATTCACACTAACGGGGATGAAGCCATTGAGGTTGCACTCGATGCCTTGGAAGCAGCGCGTATAAAATCAAACCGGCCAGATGTTCAACATGTACTGCAACATTGCCAGATGGCGGATCGAGCCCATTTCAGGAAAATGAAACGTTTAAATGTTCACGCCAATCTGTTTTCAAATCATATTTATTACTTCGGCGATAAACATTTAGAAATTACGATCGGGCCTGATAGGGCACGCCGAATGGACGCATGTCGTTCTGCGGCGGATATGGGTGTTACTTATGCGATTCATTCAGACGCCCCTGTAACGCCAATGGCCCCTTTATTCACTGCTTGGTGTGCGGTCAATCGTCAGACGGAATCCGGTCGAACGTTAGGTGAGTATGAAAAAATCTCTGTTGGCGAAGCTCTGTACGCAATTACAATGGGCGCCGCTCAAACCCTGCAGGTCGATGATCGGGTTGGATCAATTGAAATTGGCAAATGGGCGGATTTTTCAATTCTGGAAGACGACCCAGAGTCGGTGGACCCTATGAAATTGAAAGATATTCCAATTTGGGGAACAGTAGTCGCAGGCAGAAAGTTCAAAATTCAATGAGTGAGAGCAAACACCCACTTCCAGTGACTGTAATTTCCGGGTTCCTTGGAAGTGGAAAAACGACTTTGGTAAACAGATTACTCAAATCCACGACAAATGAGCGTCTTCTCGTCTTGGTAAATGATTTTGGAGATATCGCAATTGACCAAGATCTGATTATGGCTGAAGAAGATGGCATGATTTCTCTGGCCAATGGATGTGTCTGCTGTAGCATGGGCGGGGAATTATATGAAGCGTTTGACAGAATTCTCTCAATCTCTCCACCACCTGATCATCTGGTAATTGAGGCGAGCGGCGTGGCAGAGCCTCAAAAATTGCCAATTTTGCTCGAGCTGAACCAGATCTGGAATTAAGAACCATCCTCACCGTTGCAGATGTGCTGAACCTTAAAGTGACCTTGAAAGACCCACATATAAAGGATGTCGTGATTAATCAATTTCAAGCATCCGACCTCATTTTAATGAGCAAATCACAACTTTCAGATAAAGAAAAGCAGCAAAGAACATTGAACCTGATCAATGAGATTGCGCCAGAAAAACCGGTAGTGGACTTGGCCGATACCCCAAATGTGAAAGAGCTGCTACTGAACTTTTATCCTACAACAGATCGATCCAGTGATAATTGCGACCATCATGATCACCACCAAATTTTCCGGTCTTGGTCCATAAAATTTGATACATCCCTGGCAACCGCCGATGTAAAAACTCTTTTCAGCCAGCTACCAAGTCAAATTTTGCGAGCAAAAGGTTTATTCAGATGCCGTAACGATGGCCTACTTTATGAAATACACCGCGTGGGCGTTCGTGTGGACATTCAGAGAAAGATAGAAAATGAAAATTCCGGCGACGCCGCAAAATTTGTCATCATCGGTTTAAATCAGTCCGATTTCGAGAAAACGACCAATATCTTGAAAGCAATCTTCAAAAGCTGTCACGTCAACCCTTAACCCTGCGAAGCGGCAGCATTTGATATATTTATTCTGAGACCTCTCGCAATTATTCGAGATTGATCTGGCTGCATAAACGCATACAACAAAATCCGGTATAGTCAGACGCTAACATAAAATTGATAAATTATTGCGTTGCACAATTTATTTTGCAAATGCACAATATCAACATGTCGGCGAAAGATATAAAAATACTGGTAATTGACGAAAACCGCGTACGGGCTACCATCATTCAGGATGGCCTGAATGAAGCTGGTCATTCCAGTGTCACCGTTCTTTCAGAAATTAAAGGGGTCGCAAGCCAGATTGAAACTCTGGATCCGGACGTGATTATAATCGATCTGGAAAACCCCAATCGCGATATGCTGGAAGCGATGTTTGCGTTATCCAAAAGCGTCAAGCGACCAATCGCAATGTTTGTAGACAATTCTGATCAGCAATCCATTGAAGCCGCTGTAGAGGCGGGGGTTTCCTCGTACATCGTTGATGGACTGCGCCAAGACCGGGTGAAACCGATCATGGATATGGCGATCACTCGTTATCGTGCTTTTTCCAAAATGGAACGTGAGTTGGAGATTGCAAGAAACGAACTTGCAGAGCGCAAAACCATTGATCGCGCTAAATCCATTTTGATGCGATCAAAAGGCATTAGTGAGGAGCAGGCCTACAGCCTTATGCGCACAGCTGCGATGAACCGCAGTCAGAAAATCTATGAAATTGCCGATAGTATAATAATGGCGTCCTCACTGCTGCAGGAATAGGAGACAATTAATGGAAACCTCAAACCCAGTGACTGTTTGCGCAGGTTTTCTTGCTCTGATGGATGCGGCCATTCTTATCACTGCAAAAGAAAAGGGCTTTGCACTTAACGAAGGCATTGACCTTCAATTGGTCAAAGAAAGTTCCTGGGCCAACATAAGAGACCGTATGGCAATCGGGCATTTTGACGTAGCCATATGCTCGCGCCTATGCCAATTGCATCCGCGCTGGATTTAATGCCCCTTCCCCTAAAAATACTGGCACCAATGGCACTAGGGTTAGGCGGAAATGCCGTAACACTTGCAAGCTCTTTGGCAAAAGAATTATCCAGCCCAATTCCCGTCGCAGAGCTAACTGCAAAAGAAGCTGGAGACGGCCTTCTTCGCTTGATCAAGAAACGCAATACTCAGGGAAAACGCCGTTTGATATTTGGTGTTGTTCACCCTTTTTCCGGTCATAACTACGAACTCAGATACTGGCTGTCAGCCTGCGGCATCCAACCCGACAGGGATGTAGAAATAGTTGTTATACCACCATCTTTAATGCCGGACGCCTTAGCATCGGGTATGTTGGATGGGTTTTGTGTGGGAGAACCCTGGAACAGTGTCGCAATTGAAAACGGTACTGGCGTTCTTTTGACAACAAAGTCCAGAATATGGCGAAATAGTCCAGAAAAAGTATTGGGCGTAAACGAAACATTCGCCACTGAAAATCCGGTTATCTTAAATGCGTTGATCCGTGCGCTTTATAAAGCAGCAACATGGTGCAATAACACTGAAAATACAAAAGCACTGGCGGAACTGCTGTCATCCAAAAACTATATTGGCGTACCTGCGGAAATAATCGAAAATTCGCTGCAAGGAAAATTTAAAACTGCAGCGGGAAATTTCACCCTGATTGAGGATTTCTTTATTCCTCATAACCGGGCCGCCACCTTCCCCTGGTTAAGCCATGCCTTGTGGTTTTACAGCCAGATGGTCCGCTGGGGCCATGTAAAATGGTCTTCAAAACATCTGAAACAAATTCACTCCTGTTACAGACCAGACTTATATCGTTCTGCGCTCTCGAACCTGCAGGCACCTTTGCCATCTGCAAACTCTAAAGTAGAAGGCGCTCTTAAAGAGGAGCAGTTCGTCGGTTCAATGCAGGGTCAGCTTGCTTTGGGGCCTGACGGCTTTTTCGATGGGGAGATATTTGATCCAGACGATCTTGAAGACTACATCAAACGTCAAATTTCCATTCACGAAGCCCATCCCTGAATATTGCGGCGCACAAAAATTATGCAGCTGCTCAACAAATAAGCCGATCGAGCTCATCTTCTAAAATCGATAAAAAATCGTAACCATTTGAAAATATAAATAAATTTAAAATATCAACATTTGGCACACTGTTTGCAAAATTAGCTTCATGGATATTTAAGTGCCCAAGGATGGGTACACCGGCAAAGCTGCCATGCTGCTTCGCAGATCAATGACGATCAGGCGAGGACGCATTGCAGTTTTTTTTTGGTCAATCTTGAACACGGGAAATCAACATGAAGCTCAAGAATAGTGCGCTAAAATATACAAGACGCGTCATTTTGGCGATGAGTGCAACCCTTCTGATGTCATCCACAACTTTTTCAGTCTCCAGCGCAGAATTTCTGGATGTGGAAAAAGACGAACTGAAGTTTGGTTTTATCAAATTGACCGACATGGCTCCTCTCGCCATCGCTTATGAAAAAGGTTATTTTGAAGATGAAGGCCTCTTTGTAACTCTAGAACCCCAAGCCAATTGGAAAGTCCTGCTGGACCGCGTTATAACCGGTGAACTGGACGGCGCTCACATGTTGGCAGGCCAGCCTCTCGCTGCCACTATCGGTTTTGGTACCAAGGCCCATATTGTCACGCCGTTTTCCATGGATCTGAATGGAAACGGAATTACTGTCTCCAACGAAATCTGGCAGATGATGAGAGAGCATATTCCATCAGGGCCAGATGGCAAACCCGTTCACCCCATAAAGGCCGACGCACTTAAGCCTGTAGTTGAAAAATTCAAAGCTGAAGGCAAGCCGTTCAACATGGGTATGGTCTTCCCAGTTTCTACCCATAATTATGAACTGAGATACTGGCTTGCTTCGGGCGGCATCCATCCAGGTTTTTACAGCCCGGAGAATGTGTCAGGTCAGATTAAAGCCGATGCTTTACTGTCAGTAACACCGCCACCGCAAATGCCTGCAACTATGGAAGCCGGTACAATTTACGGATATTGCGTTGGCGAACCTTGGAACCAGCAGGCTGTATTTAAAGGCATAGGCGTTCCCGTTATCACTGATTATGAAATCTGGAAAAACAATCCTGAAAAGGTTTTCGGATTAACGAAAGAGTTCACCGAAAAAAACCCAAACACGACACTTGCTTTAACCAAAGCTTTGATCCGCGCGGCAAAGTGGCTCGATGAAAATGATAACGCCAACCGAATGGAGGCTGTCGAAATTCTTTCCCGTTCAGAATATGTGGGTGCAGATCGCGAAGTTATTGCCAATTCCATGACCGGAACATTTGAATACGAAAAAGGCGATAAACGCGAAGTTCCTGATTTCAACGTATTTTATCGTCACTTTGCAACATACCCTTATTATTCGGATGCTGTCTGGTACCTAACTCAAATGCGCAGATGGGGCCAAATCAGCGATCATAAAAGCGATGAATGGTATGACGAAGTCGCTCGATCAGTTTATCGCCCAGACATTTATCTGAAAGCTGCGAAACTCCTCGTCGATGAAGGTTATGTGCAAACATCTGATTTCCCATGGGAGACGGACGGCTATCGGGAGCCTACACCTGCATCGGATATCATCGATGGCATTCCTTATGACGGCAAAAAACCGAATGCCTATATCGACTCACTCAAAATCGGCCTCAAATCAAAGCAAGTGATCAAGGGTGACACCCTGATCGAAGGATAGGTTGGAGAGCGTGATCGTTCTGAACGGTCACGCACCCAACAATTTAAGGATCTATGACATGACCAATAGTTCTGAAGCTATTTCAATTGAAGACGTCAGCCGCAAAAGGGAAAAACTGTTTTCACTTATCAACAGTTCGTCAAGCTGGCTAAATGCACTTGGGTTTTCGTGGCTGGTTCCACTACTGAAAATGCTGGCTGGAGACAACCGTCAGGAACAGATCACAGAGCTTAGAAAAATTCTTCTATTTCCTCTTTTAGGAATCACCATATTTCTCGTAGCTTGGGCAGTTTTGGCGCCCCGTGTACAAACCTCACTGGGAGCTATACCCGGCCCCTCTCAGGTTTGGGAGCAAACCCACAACCTCTGGCAGGACCATATCAGAGAACGCCAGAAAGCGGATGCTTTCTATGAACGTCAGGACAAACGTAACGCCAAATTAGTCGCCGCAGGCAAGGCCGACAAGGTCAAAGAACGTCAATATACCGGCGCACCGACTTACATTGACCAGATATTTACCTCCCTCGGGACCGTCGGTCTTGGATTTATTATTGCGACTATATTTGCGGTTCCCCTTGGTATCGCTTCAGGTCTTTCAAAGGCTGTAAATGGCGCCATCAATCCGTTGATACAGATTTTCAAGCCCGTATCTCCACTAGCATGGCTTCCCATTGTCACCATGGTAGTTTCCGCACTTTATATTGAACCATGGGACTGGCTGCCCAAATCCATGATGGTATCGGCTGTAACTGTAACGCTGTGTTCACTTTGGCCAACTCTCATCAATACAGCTTTAGGAGTTGCGTCAATTGACAAGGATCTGATGAATGTCAGCCGGGTCCTTCAGTTACCAACCGCAAAAACCATTACCAAGCTGGTTTTGCCCTCATCTCTGCCACTTATTTTTACAGGTCTTCGTCTTTCATTGGGTGTTGGCTGGATGGTGTTGATCGCCGCTGAAATGCTGGCCCAAAACCCCGGACTTGGAAAGTTTGTCTGGGATGAATTTCAGAACGGTTCATCACAATCACTTGCCAAAATCATAGTGGCAGTGCTGACCATCGGCATTATCGGCTTCATTCTGGATCGCATCATGTATGCGCTACAGACAGCTTTTACATTCTCTTCAACCCGATAGGCGAACATCATGTCATTTTTGGAAATCTCAGGAATGTCAAAGCATTATGGCGAGGGTGATAACCGAACCGAAGTTCTGCATGACGTCAATCTAAAAGTTGAGGAAGGTGAGTTTATTGCCATTGTCGGATATTCGGGGTCAGGTAAAACAACCTTGATATCTACGCTAGCGGGCCTTGTTACACCGGACTCAGGCGGAGTTCTGTTTCGCGGCAAGCACGTAACAGGGCCAGGTCCGGAACGGGGCCTTGTATTTCAGTCTTATTCACTCATGCCTTGGCTAACTGTTGAAGGAAATATCTCACTCGCAGTTGATGCAGTTCACAAATCCAAATCGCGTGCCGAAAGGTCTTCAATTACACAAACCTATATTGAAATGGTCGGCCTTTCTCATGCGAAAGACCGAAGGCCAGCGGAACTTTCCGGCGGAATGAGACAACGGGTATCCGTGGCGAGAGCCCTCGCCATGCAGCCGGAAGTCCTGTTGATGGACGAGCCGCTATCTGCACTGGATGCACTGACCCGAGCCAAACTGCAGGACGAGTTTGCCGAAATTTCCCAGAAGGAGAAAAAAACCATCATCCTGATCACCAACGATGTGGATGAGGCAATTTTACTGGCGGATCGCGTCATCGCCCTAACACCGGCTCCAAATGCGACGCTGGGTCAGGAGTTCAAAGTAAACCTTACCCGGCCACGGGATCGCGCTGAAATCAATAGCGATCAGGAATTCATACGGCTAAGGGGCGAGATCACTCAATACCTAATGGAAATGGGGACAGAACGCGGAAAAAACACAGAGCGCGAAATCAATTTGCCAGATATCATTCCAATTTCCAGACGGGAAAAAATACCCGCTGCCTATAAAAGAGCTGCCCAAACAGTGCGTGACAATCGCTATCTGGAACTCAGTCAGGTCAAGAAAGTCTATCCAACTCCCAAAGGTCCGCTGACAGTCGTCGATGGATTTGATCTAAAGATGAATAAGGGTGAGTTCATCACCCTGATCGGCCATTCTGGCTGCGGTAAGTCTACAGTCCTTTCCATGGTATCTGGCCTCAATTCGATATCCGAAGGAGGCATTATTCTGGATGGAACGCACATTGAAGGTGCTGGACCAGACCGAGCGGTTGTTTTTCAAGCACCCTCCCTTCTTCCATGGCTCACCGCATATGAAAATGTATGTCTTGGCGTCGATAAGGTCTATCCAGATGCAGACAAATCAGAACGCAGGGACGTTGTGGAATATTACCTCTCGAAAGTTGGCCTTGCGGACTCCATGGACAAGCTTGCAGGCGATCTATCCAACGGAATGAAGCAACGGGTTGGAATTGCGCGTGCCTTTTCACTTTCACCTAAGCTTTTACTTTTAGATGAACCATTTGGAATGCTTGACAGCCTGACCCGTTGGGAATTGCAGGATGTCCTGATGGACGTATGGAAAAGAACTCGGGTCACTGCAATCTGCGTCACCCACGATGTTGACGAAGCCATTTTATTGGCGGACCGGGTTGTAATGATGTCAAACGGTCCCAATGCGAAGATTGGCAACATTATGGAAGTCAATCTTCCACGCCCTCGATCCCGAAAAGCACTACTGGAGCACCCAGACTATTACGCTTATCGCGAGGAGCTTCTGGAATTTCTGGACGCTTATGAGGGTGGTGCAAATCCGACCCGCCAGCAACTGGAAGGAATCACACGAAAACGCCAGGAAAGAGTTGCGCGACAATCGCAACCATCCAAGCGCACTGAGTTCATACCTGCAGGACGTGCATCATGAAGAAAAAACTAGCCATAATTGGTAATGGAATGGCCCCCGGCAGAATGCTGGAACATTTGTTTGAAGCTGATAGAGATGCTTATGAGGTAACCATATTCAATGCCGAACCCAGAGTGAATTACAATCGCCTCATGCTTTCGCCTGTGCTCTCGGGTGATAAAACATATGAAGATATCATCACACATGATGATGACTGGTATGCGAAGAACGGCATTACATTGCACAAAGCGACAAGGATCACTGAAATTAATCGGGGGCAAAAAACAGTTTCGGCGGAAAATGGGTGTATAGCGAGCTATGACAAACTGGTAATTGCCACTGGCTCCAACCCTTTTGTCATACCAGTAGCAGGTCACGACTTAGACGGGGTAATGGTTTACCGCGACTTGGACGACGTGGAAAAAATGTTGAATGTCGCCAAAGAAGGTGGCCAAGCAGTTGTTATCGGTGGTGGCCTGCTCGGTCTTGAAGCTGCTGCTGGCCTCAAAGAGCAGGGAATGGATGTAACCGTTCTACATTTGATGCCCAACCTTATGGAGCGACAACTGGATGAAGCCGCGGGCTATCTGCTTGAACAAGCAATCATTGATCGCGGAATTAATGTCATCACCAATGCGAATACGAAAGAAATAATCGGAAAAGATAACAAAGTTCAAGCGGTCAAGCTGGAAGACGGCACCCTGATTGACGCGAAAATTGTTGTGATGGCCGTTGGTATTCGACCGTCCATCGAACTGGCGCTGAATTCTGAACTGGATTGCGCGCGTGGAATTCTCGTCGATGACAACATGCGCACTTCTGATCCCGATATATATGCCCTTGGAGAGTGCGTCGAACATCGTGGCCAGTGTTACGGGTTAGTGGCACCTTTGTATGACATGGCAAAATCACTGGCATCCGATCTATTGCAGACCCCACGACCCTATAAAGGCTCCCAAACTGCTACGAAACTTAAAGTCAGTGGCATCGACTTGTATTCTGCGGGAGACTTTGCTGATGCACCGGAACGCGAAGAAATTGTATTGCGCGATGGCAATGCAGGTATCTACAAGCGTCTGGTAATTCAGAACAACAAGATATTAGGTGCTGTACTCTACGGAGATACAGCGGACGGCTCCTGGTTCTTTGATCTATTGAAAAAAGAGACTGATATTTCCCAAATGCGCGATACGCTGATATTTGGGCAAGCTTATCAGGGAGGTACCCCCCTGGACCCTACGGAAGCCGTTGCAGCCTTACCAGATGATGCGGAAATCTGCGGTTGTAACGGCGTTTGCAAATCCACGGTCATCTCTGCCATCTCCGACAAAGGATTAACATCTCTTGATGATGTTCGGGCCCATACAAAAGCTTCCGCATCTTGCGGGACATGTACAAATCTTGTTGAAAGCCTTCTGCAGCTGACGGCAGGAGATGCCTATAATCCCGCCGCAATTACACCACTTTGCTCCTGCACCGAACTTGGTCACGCAGATGTAAGAGCAAACATTCGGCTGAAGCAGTTAAAGTCCATTCCACAAGTCATGCAGGTTCTGGAATGGAAAACTTCCTGCGGATGCGCCAAATGTCGACCAGCACTCAATTATTACCTGCTCGCCGAGTGGGCATCAGAGTATGAAGACGACAATCAATCGCGTTTCATTAATGAGCGGGTTCATGCAAATATCCAGAAAAATGGAACCTATTCCGTCGTTCCCAGAATGTGGGGTGGGCTTACAAATGCACAGGAATTACGCGCAATTGCTGACGCAGCTGACAAATATAATATTTCTACGATAAAGGTGACGGGAGGGCAACGAATTGACCTTTTGGGTGTCCAAAAGGAAGACCTTCCTCATATTTGGGCAGATCTTGGCAAAGTAGGGTTTGTCTCCGGTCATGCCTACGCCAAAGGATTGCGGACCGTTAAAACCTGTGTCGGGGCTGACTGGTGCAGATTTGGAACACAGGACTCTACAGGGCTGGGGGTCAAGCTTGAAAAATTCCTGTGGGGATCGTGGACACCGGCAAAGGTTAAACTCGCAGTATCCGGTTGTCCAAGAAACTGTGCAGAAGCAACCTGCAAAGATGTTGGTGTTATATGCGTTGATTCCGGCTATGAAATTCATTTCGCAGGGGCCGCCGGGCTCGACATTTTAGGAACAGAAGTTCTTGGGTTGGTAAAAACTGAAGAAGAAGTACTCGAACATGTAGCAGCATTAATCCAGATGTATCGCGAACAGGGTCATTATCTTGAACGTATCTACAAGTGGGCGCGCCGGATTGGACATGATGCAATTCGAAAGAAAATCATGGAAGATGCACCTGAACGCAAAGCATTGCTTGAGCGCTTCATTCATTCCCAAAAATATACTCAAACCGATCCCTGGTCAGAACGCGTATCGGGTAAAGACAAGCACGAATTCAAGCCCCTCAAACTGGTGGAAATGGAGGCTGCGGAATGATCGATGGTACAAAAAGCTGGATTGAAGTCGGCTCAATTTCAGAAATTCCAATTCGAGGAGCCAGATGCGTCAAAATCGGGGATCTGACAATCGCACTTTTTAGAACAGCTGAAAATAAAATCTTTGCAATGGAGGACAAATGCCCTCACAAAAATGGGCCCCTTAGCCAAGGGATCGTTCACGGCGATTGTGTCACATGCCCACTTCATAACTGGATCATCTCTCTGGAAACAGGAGAGGCCCAAGGCGCAGATAAAGGCTCTACGCTTACCTTTCCAACGCAGATAAATGATGGAGTTATATCCATCTCTCTGCTCGCGCGAAAAGAGGTGGCCGCGTGAACCAACTGACCGAGTGTAAAACCACTTGCCCGTATTGTGGGGTAGGATGCGGTATCATCGCCAAAAGTGGTCAAAATGGTTTAGTATCCGTTGAAGGGGATCCAGAGCATCCAGCCAATTTTGGCAAACTTTGTTCCAAAGGGTCAGCACTCGCGGAAACAATGACGCCGGAAAACCGTTTGCTTGAGCCTATTGTCAACAAACAAACAGCAACATGGGATATCGCCCTTACACTGATCAGTGAGAAAATTAAAGATGCGCTTTCGCACTTTGGACGCGATTCCGTCGCATTCTACGTGTCCGGCCAGTTGCTGACCGAAGATTATTATGTTGCCAACAAACTGATGAAGGGCTTCATCGGGTCGGCCAACATTGATACCAACTCTCGTCTTTGTATGGCATCTAGTGTGGCTGGTCATAAACGTGCTTTCGGTAGCGATACAGTGCCAGTCTCATACGAAGATCTGGAGAGCGCGGACCTCGTGGTCCTGGTTGGGAGTAACCTAGCCTGGTGCCATCCAATTTTATACCAGCGCCTTGCTGCCGCCAAAGAACTGCGCCCAGACCTTAAGGTTGTCGTTATAGATCCTCGTCAGACCGCGACAACCGAGCTTGCGGATCTTCATCTTCCCATTGATCCCGATGGTGATGTCTCCCTTTTCATCGGATTAATTAACCACCTGATCAATTCAGGGGTTTGTGATACAGAATTTATTGAAAATCACACAGATGGATTTGAAAAAGCCTGCGTACAAAATCAACGCCTGACAATCGAGGAGGTTTCTCCGCAATGTGGGCTTGAGCCAAAGCTGATAAAGGCCTTTTTCGATCTTTTTCAAAAAACGGACAAGACAGTTACAATATATAGTCAGGGCGTCAATCAATCCCGCACTGGAACTGACAAAGTTAATGCCATCCTGAACTGTCACCTGATTACCGGACGTATTGGTAAACCCGGTTGCGGGCCTTTTTCAATCACCGGTCAGCCCAATGCCATGGGCGGACGAGAGGTTGGCGGCCTCGCGAACATGCTGGCAGCCCATATGGAACTGGATAACCCTGACCACAGGCAAATCGTTCAGACATTTTGGAATTCCCCTTATTTGCCTGAAAAACAAGGTCTAAAGGCGGTGGAAATGTTTGATGCTGTGGATCGCGGCGAGATTAAAGTGCTTTGGATCATGGCTACAAATCCGGTTGATAGCCTGCCAGAATCAGAATTTGTAAAAAAAGCGTTGGCGAAATGCCCCTTTGTTATCGTCTCTGACATTTACAGTAATACGGACACCAATCAGTATGCTCATGTTCTACTGCCGTCCGCTGGTTGGGGAGAAAAAGACGGAACCGTAACGAATTCTGAGCGGCGCATTTCCAGGCAGCGACAGTTTCTTACCCTGCCCGGCTGTGCCAAACCCGACTGGTGGCAGTTGGCAAAAGTGGGGCAATTACTTGGGTATCGCGAGGCTTTTACCTATTCATCTGTTGCCGAAATCTACCGGGAACATGCAGCGCTATCTGCTCAGGACAACAATGGGACCAGAGATTTTAACATAGGCGCCCACAGCCAGCTTACTAATAAAGAATACGATAATCTTACACCAGTGCGGTGGCCTGTCAAATCATCGACCATTGGCGATACAGCCCGATTTTTTGAAGATGGAAAGTTTTTTACTTCCAACACCAGAGCAAAAATCCTTTGTATTTCCGTGCCTGAAAAAAAACGTTTGAAAAACCAGTTTCACTTAAATTCTGGCCGCATCAGAGATCAATGGCATACGATGACGCGAACAGGAAGATCTGCTCGCCTTTCAGCTCATTTATCTGAACCGTTTGCGGAGATAAATCCTTTGGACGCCGAAATTCTGAAAATTTCTGTTGGTGATATTCTGGAGCTAAGCAATGAGTATGGTTGTGTAAAAGTGCGTGCACTCATTACTTCTCGCCAAAAGAGTGGGCATCTGTTCGTTCCAATACATTGGACAGATCAACATGCATCAAACGCCCGAATAAATAGCCTACTCCCCAAAGTTACCGACCCTTACTCCGGGCAGCCTGCGCTAAAAAACGCTCGGGTTTCAGCAACAAAATACAACGCGGACTTATATTTCTTTCTAATCTCCCAGAACAGACCCTCACTTCCGAAAAATGCATACTGGTCCTGCGTTGAAACCGAGGGAGGATGGCGGACTGAGTATGCCGGCCCTGCTGACCTTCTGGAAGACTTTGAGAGGCAAAAGGAGTTATTTAATCTGCAACCTCACAGCAAACCAATGATCTATGAAGATAAAACACATGGGCAAATTCGCATTGCCTGGTTATCGGAAAATAAAATTGACGCAGTTATATATGCCGCAAATGAACCCGTTCACGTCTCCAGAAGTTGGGTTTGCTCAAAACTTACAGAAAACTTCAATGACCCTCTGACACGTCATCGTCTGATCGCAGGGCGTGCGCCTGGTGATGAGCCCGAAAAAGGGGCGATCATTTGTTCCTGCTTTGGTGTTGGCACTACTGAAATCGTTACATCCATTCGAGCGGGTTGTCGTGACGTCAATGCCGTTGGAAACAAGACGAAAGCCGGGACAAATTGTGGTTCCTGCCGATCTGAAATTGCCACATTGATTCAGCAAAATTCACTGCTTGCGGCTCAATAAAAGAAATTCCGAGAACTTCTCAAACATGCTCAGTACAGTTGGGAGGGTTTCCAAAACCCTGAGCGTATGACTAACTAACTTACTGATCTGTTACTCGAATTCATTTCCTAAATTACTGAATAATTATAGAAAAATAAAATTTAGATTTAAAATTATCCAATTTTCTTATTTTTAACATTGACCGATCGGTAAACCATTCCTATCTAAGGTTTACTGATCTGTTAATATTGTCAAAATTGGAGATTTTAAGATGAAGAAACTGACCAGACGTTCCGCACTTACCGCTATTGGACTTACCTTGGCCGCAGTAACTGTAACTCTTGCAACACCCAGTTATGCTGTAGTTGAAACAGCCACATCCGCTGTAAATACCGACGAACAGTTTCTTGCTCTGCAAGGCTATGACCCTGTCGCATATTTCAAATCCGGCGCCCCACAAAAAGGAAAGAAAAAATATGCTGTTCACCACACTGGGGGCATCTACTATTTCGCAACCGCAGATAATTTGAAAACCTTTGTTTCTGACCCGGAACGGTTTCTGCCTCAATATGGTGGATTTTGCGCCATGGGAATGGCACTTGGCAAAAAACTCGATGGCGATCCAAATGTCTGGAAAATTGTGGATGGAAAACTCTATCTCAATGTGAACAAAGACGTCTCTGTCGCATGGCAACGGAATATAGAAGCTAACATCGAGACGGCCGATGATAACTGGCCTGAGCTCAAAAACCGGACGCCAGCTTCACTAAACTAGTCTTGCTCTTGATCACCGCGGGTTCGACTTTCAGACGACCGCACAAAATCAAACTTATTGCTTAGAAAGGAGATCATTATGTCGATCAAGAAGACGGTTTATCTATCTGCAGCACTCGCCACTGTTGCAGCTGGTATAGTTACTACAGACTCCGCATCAGCCAGAACCCCAAAAGAGAAATGCTTCGGTATATCCCTTGCTGGTTACAACGACTGTGCCGCGGGTCCCGGAACATCCTGCGCGGGCAGTTCAAAGAAAGATTATCAAGGAAACGCATGGAAGCTGGTACCCAAAGGGACCTGCGTAACCATTGAATCCCCATCCTCGCCCACCGGCTACGGCCAACTCAAGGAATTTCAGGAAGTGAGGAAATAGCTATGTGCGGCAGACCTTTGCAATTGGGCACAATGACGTCCGCCAGAACGGTCCAATCAAGTCTGCCTCATGGTATCGGGGTGGGTTTGAAGCGTGAGTATCTTGCGGAGCTTCACTCCCACCCCGATCAAATCAGTTTTTTGGAAATACACGCGGAAAACTTCATGGAAAGTGGACCACAGCTCGAAATGCTCAAGGAAATATCAAAGGTTTGGCCCATTTCAGTGCATGGTGTCGCCCTCTCTCTTGGCGGCAATGATCCCCTTAATTCTGATCATCTTAACAAACTAAAATATCTACTTGATTCCATACATGCCGCCAGTTTTTCCGAGCATATCGCCTGGTCAAACCATGACGGCATTTACTTCAATGATCTGCTACCAATCCCGTACAATGACTGCAGCTTACATAATCTGGCGAACCGCATTGATCAGGTTCAGCAGTTTTTAGGCAGAAGTATCCTGATCGAGAACCCGGCAAGCTATATTCGGTTTCGATCAGATACTCGATATGAAGCGGATTTTATTGCTGAACTGGTTAATCTAACATCCTGCGGCCTGCTTCTTGACGTAAATAATCTCTATGTGTCCGCCAAAAACCATGGCTGGAATACAAACGAATGGCTGTCTCAAATCCCCTGCAATGCTATAGGAGAAATTCACTTAGCTGGTCATGAAATGGCCAAGGATAATAATGGTTATTCCTATCTTCTGGACACACATGGAGTAGAAGTCACCAGAGATGTCTGGTTGTTATATTGTGATCTCCTCCTGAAAACCGGCCCTTGCCCCACTTTGATCGAGCGCGACAACAACATCCCGCCACTCGATACGGTTTTGAAAGAAGTCACCTTTGCTCAGATACTATTAGATGCAGCGAAGGATATTTCCTGATGTCAGACACTTTTGCCAGAGCTTTGCTAAACCCAAATGCATCAGCACCAGAAGACGTTCTTGATGCCGGTGGGCGCTTTGAAACATATAGAAGCAATTATTTTTCGCGGTTAATTATCGTGCTTAATGAGCAATTCCCTGTAACCGCCCGGTTGGTTGGGTCAGAGTTTTTTGAGGCAACGGTGCAAGAATACGCACTCAGCTCGCCTCCAACCTCCCCTTTTCTCGCGCAATACGGGGAAAAATTTCCAGAGTTTCTTAAAAATTTTGAACCCGCTAACAAATTACCCTACCTGCCCGATACGGCTCGGTTGGAATGGCTGCGGGTAACTGCTTTAGGTAAATCTACTCACTTGGTCTTTCGGATATCCACGGAAAGGGACTTAAAAAAAGCCATCCTTTTTCCCATTAAACTGGCTCCCGGAGCTTCAGTTTTAAAATCAGAATATCCAGTGGGATCCATCTGGAAGCACCATCAGTTGAAATCACCGAAACCCATCAGCTCATGGCACAACGAAACAGTTCTAATCTGGCGAATGAATGACAGAGTCCATCAAATGATAATTTCCGGTGAAGAAGAGGTGCTTGTGTCCACTGAAAATGGCGAGCCTTTCATCAATCATTTGCAAACCATTCAAGACGAAAACCAGATCACCGCGTTAATCGAAACTTTCGTCAAATTTATCAACCTAGGAATACTCGCGCCCTGTGTCCCAGAAAACGGAGAAATCAAGCCATGAGAAACACAACTTTTATTTACACAGCCACTGCTTTTTTCATCTCTTTAATGTCCAGAATTCCTGATAACTTCGTCAAAATTTCACTGCGCCTCGGTCTGGCGGGTATATTCTGGGTATCCGCACGCACAAAAGTCACCGACCTGCTTACTGTGAGTGACAATACGTATTTCCTATTTGAAGAAGAGTATAATCTCCCATTTATTTCAGCCGAGATACTGGCACCAATCGCAACCTATGCAGAACACATCTTGCCGTTGATGCTAGCGATCGGGTTCGCTACCCGTTTTGCAGCAGCCGGACTATTTGTCATCACACTCGTCATACAGATTTTTGTCTATCCCGACGCGTTTCTCTCAACTCACCTTGGCTGGATGGCGATGTCTTTTTCAATCATGCGGTACGGCCCCGGTCACTGGTCACTGGATCACTTGATTGCGTCACGCACTCAGACACCGGTTCGTGCCAAAGTCATTTATTAGACAATCTACAAATCATGTAGCCTGAGATTTGTATCCTCATACCAGTTTGCTCTTATATTTTTGTTAATCACTATTACAGTATCCTATGCGCAGGAGACAATAATAGCGAATTGAAGCATAGGAGTATAAAGTGTTTAAAAAGCTATCTGTAATTCTTGCGTTTGGAGCTTTTCTATTTTCGGGCGTTGCGCATGCCAATGAAAAAGAAGTTGTTACGCAAATGATGAACGAAGCAATCGCTCACTACAATGAAGTGGGCCAAGAGCAAGCATTCAAAGATTTTGCGGTAAAAGGTGGAAAATTCAACAAAGGTGAGTACTATATTTTCGTAACAGAAATGCAAAACTTCAACCTGATTTTTCATGGTGCAAACGAAAAACTGGTTGGTAAAAACCTTGGCGGACTGAAAGACACTGACGGAAAATTGTTTGTGATGGAAATGCGGGAAATCGCAAGCGGCCCTGGTGAAGGATGGGTCAGCTACAAATGGCCAAACCCAGAAACTAAAAAAATCGCTCAAAAGCACACCTTGGTTAAACGTATTGGTGATGTATACTTCGCCATCGGTTACTCAGAATAAAAATCCAAAATTGCACGCTTTAGATTTTTCATAAAGCGTGCAAAACCATCCCCCCCAATAACAATCCACGCTCATTCAATGCTTGGCCTTATTTGCTTACCGGGCAATTTTGCCTCACATTTAACATCACCAAACATTTCATTGTGTTTTAGGCTGTATGAAAAAGTTCATTGCTCTTTAATCGGAATGGTAATTTCTATTGAATGAACAACCCAGCATGAACAATTCAAATGACGTATGGTTCGTATATGATGGCGCCTGTCCTATTTGCAGCTTAGCCGCCAATAGATTTGCAATTGTTCAAACCGTCGGCGATTTAAAAATTCTGGATGCCAGAACCAACGAAAACCACCCTGTCCTTCAAGAAATCAAAGCAAAACAGTTGGACCTTGATACCAGCATGGTAATTAAAATGGGTCAAAAATTCTATCAGGGCCCAGAAGCACTGCATTTGATGGCAATGCTTGGAACAAACAGAAGATGGTTTAACAGGCTGACCTATTTGTTATTCAGGCACCGAACCTTATCCAAATTTTCATATCCAATATTACGGCTCCTGCGCAATATATTGATCCGATTAAGGAGACAGGGGAAAATACGAAACCTCGAAATTGATTAGGCGAGCATGACCAAATAGATATACGGCAAATTATTAAGGGAATCCCGCTGAACTTACCCTATATCCTATTGCGGATGCGGGTCAAAAAAAGCCAGCTATTAGGCGGTAAAAATTTACACAGAGGAATACTATGTCGCGATCAGTTCGAATTGAATCAGATTCTTTTGGTGAACTTGAAGTCCCTGACGATAAATATTACGGAGCGCAAACCGCACGCTCGCTGATGAACTTCCCTATTGGTGAAGAAACCATGCCTCGTCCCCTCATCCATGCCCTCGGTATTGTCAAACAGGCTGCTGCTCGCGTTAACAGGACGCAAGGCAGATTGGATAGAAAGATCGCAGAAGCGATTGAAAAAGCAGCGGGCGAAGTCATCTCAGGCAAACTGGATCATCACTTCCCGCTTTCACTCTGGCAAACGGGTTCAGGCACCCAATCCAACATGAATGTAAACGAAGTGATAGCTAATCGCGCAATAGAAATTCTGGGCGGGAAGATAGGGTCAAAAGATCCGATCCACCCAAATGATCATTGCAACATGGGGCAGTCTTCCAATGATACTTTTCCAACAGCCATGCATATTTGTGCAGCCCGCGAAATCAAACATTCTCTGTTGCCTGCGCTAGCACATTTAAAAAAAGCACTCGATAGCAAGGCTGAAGATTGGGCCGACCTCATTAAAATTGGCCGGACACATACACAGGATGCAACTCCACTAACACTCGGACAGGAATTTAGTGGATATGCCGCCCAAATCGGCTCAGGTATTCGCCGTGTCGAAGAGTCACTCACGGGTCTATATGAACTTGCACAAGGTGGGACAGCTGTTGGCACCGGAATGAATACTAAAATTGGTTTTGATCAACTATTTGCATCGGAAGTATCGCATATCACGGGGCTACCTTTCAAAACAGCGCCAAACAAATTTGAAGCACTAGCAGCGAACGACGCATATGTCCACGCGCATGGCGCGCTTAATACAGTTGCAGTATCACTCTTTAAAATCGCCAACGACATTCGCTTTTTAGGGTCCGGGCCCCGCTCGGGCCTTGGTGAACTTTCCTTGCCAGAAAATGAGCCCGGTTCTTCCATTATGCCCGGCAAAGTAAACCCCACCCAATGTGAAGCCTTAACAATGGTCTGCGCTCAGGTTCATGGCAACCAAGCAACACTATCTTTTGCCGGTAGTCAGGGGCATTTTGAATTGAATGTCTACAAGCCGGTGATGGCACATGCGATGCTGCAATCCATTAGGCTTTTGTCTGACGCCGCGATAAGTTTTGCCGATCGCTGCATTGTGGGAATTACGGCGAACGAAGATAACATCAAGAAACTGATGGAACGCTCCTTAATGCTTGTCACCGCACTTGCACCGGCGATTGGCTACGACCGGGCTACTGAAATTGCAAAACTGGCGCACAAGAACGGAACAACCCTGCGCGAGGAAGCCTTAAATCTCGGATACATCAGCGCAGAAGAATTCGACACACTTGTGCGTCCGGAACTCATGATTGGTCCAAATGAATAAATCCACCCGAACTATTCGGTTGCTAACACTTCACTTTTAGCATTTTCGGATCGTATAATGGTTGCATATGAATATTGGCGGGTACACGCTGTGTGGCAACCTCCAGCTCATATTCACCTTGCAAAACAAATGAGCGATCAATTGTTTCAGAATGGCGAACATATCCATAGCCAATGGATTTGCCAATGGTATACCCATAGCCACCACTAGAGAGCCAGCCCACTCTTTCTCCATCTCGATAAATCGTTTCTCTTCCCAGCAGGATGATTTCAGGATCATCAACTGTAAAACAGGCCATCATCTTTTTTACACCACCTGCTTTTTGCGCCAACATGGCTTCCCTACCTAAGAAATCCACATTTTTTGCAAGCTTTACAGCCCAGCCAAGGCCGGCTTCAAACGGTGTGTGGTCAGGACCGATATCGCTACCCCAAGCCCGATACCCTTTTTCAAGACGCAAGCTTTCTATCGCTCGATACCCTGCCAGCCGCATATCAAACTCCTCACCCGCTCTTCGCAGCAAGGAATACACCGTTGTTGCATACTCAACCGGCAAATGCAGTTCCCAACCCAACTCACCGACATAAGTCACCCGCAAAGCGTAGACTGGGCACCCTCCGATGCCGATTGTTTTGATCTTTCCAAACCCAATGGCTTCATTCGACACGTCGTCACGCGTGACTTTCTGTAATATCTTACGCGCATTTGGTCCCATCAGGGACAGTACGGCATTACTGGACGTGATATCAAAAAGCTGTGCGTTGCAGTCTGCGGGGATATTTCGCTCAATCCAATTAAAATCATGTGTCGCAAAGCCTGTTCCGGTGACTATGTAGTATTCATCTTCCGCCACCCTTGCGACAGTCAAATCGCATTCAATTCCGCCATGAGCATTTAACATCTGGGTATAAATCAATGAACCAACAGGTTTAGCACGTCGTTAGCCGCAATCCAGCTAAGTGCAGCTTCGGCATCTGGTCCTTTCATGGAAAACTTCGCGAAAGAAGTCTGATCAAAAAGCGCTGCTGTCTCTCTGGTAGCGCGATGCTCACGTCCAACAGCATCAAACCAGTTTTGTCGCCCAAAGCTGTATTCGTCTCTTGCCGCTTCACCAGAGTTCAAATCAGCAAACCAGTTGGGACGCTCCCAACCCAGTTTTTCTCCAAAACAAGCCCCTTCTGCTTTTAATTGCTCATAGAGCGGCGATTTACGGCAGGGACGCCCGCTGGAATGTTCCTCATGTGGCCAGGCCATCGTGTAATGTTTGCCATACGCTTCAAGCGTTCGGGTTCTTACCCAATCCGTATCGAAATGAGGTCGTCCAAATCGGCGTATATCTACAGGCCAGAGGTCCATGTGAGGCTCACCCCGATGAACCCACTCGGCAAGCGCCATGCCAGCACCTCCGCCGGCAGCAATTCCGAATGCATTAAAGCCTGCACCAACAAAAAAATTCTTGAGCTCGGGTGCCTCACCAAGAATAAAATTGCCATCAGGAGTAAAGCTTTCTGGCCCGTTGATCAATTCCTTAATCCCGGCGGTTTCAAGCGCAGGCACCCGGCCGAGCACCAACTCCATCAATTGCTCAAAATGATCAAATTTGGAGTCGAGCAATGTATAGTGAAATCCCTTTGGTATGCCATCTATTGCCCAAGGGATTGGATTGGGTTCATACCCACCAACAACCAATCCTCCGACCTCTTCCTTATAATAGGTCAGTCGATCCGGATCTCTTAATGTAGGAAGGTTTGCAGTTACTCCATCGATTTGTTCCGTGACCATATACTGATGCTCAACAGATACTAACGGTACATTGACACCAACAGTGGCTGCCAGATCACGTGTCCACTGACCAGCGCAACAAATCACGACTTCACATTCTATTCGCCCCTGTTCTGTTTCGACCGCCTTGACTTTGCCGTTCTCTGTTTCAATAGAGATTACTTTGGTGTCTTCTAAAATACGCGCACCAGCCATCCGCGCGCCCTTCGCGAGGGCTTGCGTTATATCAGATGGGTTCGCTTGACCATCCGTTGGCAGAAATGCGGCACCAACCACATCTCCGATATCCATCAATGGCCACAGGTCCTGAGCTTCCTTTGGTGTCAATAATTGCATATCAAGTCCAAAGGAATGGGCAGTTGTTGCCTGCCTTTTGACTTCAGTCCATCGCTCATCATTACATGCCAGACGCAAGCCGCCATTCATTTTCCATCCGGTCGACAAACCCGTTTCTGCCTCTAACATGTTGTATAAATCGACTGAGTATCCCAAAAGCTGAGTAATATTGGCGTTTGAGCGAAGCTGACCTACAAGCCCTGCAGCGTGAAAAGTTGTGCCTGACGTCAGTTTCTTTCGCTCAAGTAGGACTGTGTCACTCCAACCGAGTTTAGCAAGATGATATGCGGTGGAGCATCCAATGATACCACCCCCGATAATGACAGCTTTGGCAGTTTTGGGGAAATCAGACATTAATAGAATCCTCAGGACTGGAGAAACAGGTCATATGCCCGCCTAAATGCAGCGAGGTTTTCCTGCGTATAAGCGGCATAATCAAAATCGATTTCAGAGTGAATTTCCGACACCATACTCCACATCGTTTCACGCAGAAGCGATGCGCATTTCATAGCTTGATATTGATGGAGTAGATGAGAAGTACATTTTTGCTCGAAATACGTCTCCAGCATCCAAACCTCTTGGGAATGCTGGAGGCCGTTATTAGAAGCAAAGCCTCCCAAATCAAATAGCGGGGAATTGAATCCTGCATAATCCCAGTCAATTAACCACAATTGCTCACCATCATCCAAAAAATTAGACGGAAGCAAGTCATTGTGACCATATACGATATAACCGGGTTGGGCGGCCGTTTCGAGACTGCGCGCTGCGCTGAGTAGATCATCCAAAAGCGGGATATGTTTGCTATTACCCGCCTTTAAGTTAGCCGCGTAGTCACGAATTACATGGAACACCCAGAAAATGAGTGACGGACCTTTCAGATATCTGGGTATATCCTGATGACAGGACTTGATGAGTGGCAGAACCCGCTCCAGCATCTGCTGCTCTTGAATATCCTCAGCCGTTAAAGTACGCCCTTCGATATATTGCAATACAAGTATGCCCGGCTCGGAATAAATAACCCGAGGAGACAAACCAGCTTCAAAAGCTGCTTCGCTGGCGGAAAGCTCATTAAAGCGCATGACATGATGGACTAGAATATCCTCACCGACACGAATGACAAACTTCCCAGCCTCACCCTTGGCAAGGTAGTTCATATTTGTAATCCCGCCTTCCAACGCGGAAATTGAAACGGATCCTGTCCATATCGGCAAAGCATGTAATTTGTCTATTAATTCTGACATATTCACTCCCTAACTTTCGTAGCCGTATCTCTGCTTTGCCCTGTTTGCTCCCGCAGCTACAAAACGATCGGCAAGTATCGCAATGAACGCGATTGCGAGCCCTGCGACCAACCCTCTTCCAGTATCCGCTTTGGTAAGAGCGATATATACCTCCTGACCCAAATCCCTTGTCCCAACCAACGCTGTAATAACCAGCATTGACAGAGCAAGCATGATCGTCTGGTTCAGTCCCAACAGTATTTCCGGCAAGGCCAACGGAACGCGGATACGCCTGAGCAATTGAAACGGCGTACAACCGGACACAATTCCGGCTTCAATCAACTGAGGATTAATTGACCTTACGCCTTGTGCGGCATATCGAACAGCTGGTGCAATCGCATAAAGGACAACCGCGATCATCGCGGAGAAATCCCCAACCCTGAACAACATCACAACGGGAATAAGGTAGACAAAGCTTGGGAGCGTCTGAAGCGTATCAATAATACCACTGACAATACGGTCCACTCGAGAATTAAGAGCAGAAAGAATTCCGACAGGGATGCCAATAACGCAGGCGATTAAGACCGAAATTCCGCACAGATAAACCGTGGTCATTGCCTTTGCCCAAAGACCGTTCACAATAATAAAAGCAGTAAGCAGGAATGCCAGAAGACAAACCTTCCAACCACCGACTCGCCAGCCAATCAGAGAAACTGCAAGCAAACCCCATATCCAGGGAATACCACCCAAAAATCGCTTAACAGGTACAAGAAAAACAGAAAGCAACGTTGTCTTAATCGCTTCTAACTGGTCAAAAAAGTTCACATTGATTGTTCGAATGACATCTTCCCAAATGGCACCTGTCGTCAGTTCATACGCCTCCGGGAAAGTCTGCATTTGCGGAACGAAAGATCCAATGGCAAAAATCGCCCCTCCTGAGAGAAGAACAATTAAAGTTCTTGGATAATTCATAATCCGGAGAGTGGTAGAATTCCCAGCATACAGCGGCCTGTCCGGAGATCTTTGCAGAGCAAATGCCTGACTCACACGATCCAGTGCAATGGCCAAGACGACAATGGCAACGCCCGCTTCCAATCCGCCGCCGATATCAAGTCTGCGCAATGATGCCAGCACGTCATAACCCAGCCCCCCTGCCCCAATCATTGAAGCGATTATAACCATATTTAGCGACAGCATTATTACTTGATTGACACCTACCATTAGTGTTGGTTTTGCGCTCGGTATAAGTACCTTCCAAAGCGTCTGCCGGGGTGTACAGCCGGCCATAAGACTGAATTCCTTCAATTCAGTGGGGACAGATTTGAGTGCTAGAGTGGTGATGCGGACCATAGGTGGCATCGCATATATGATCGTTGCAACCAATGCTGAAACTGGGCCGAACCCAAAAAGAAAAAGGATGGGAACCAAATAGGCAAATACGGGAATGGTCTGCATCAGGTCCAGCAGCGGCCTTAAAGCCAGCTCGACAATCCACCATTTATAGGCCGCTATTCCAAGTAATATACCGCCCCAAACACCAATAGGAACTGCAATAGCGATGGAGGCTAATGTCACCATTGAACTGTCCCATTGCCCAAACACGGCAAGATATAAAAATGCGATGCCAACCAGACTGGACAACCACCAATCCTTCGCATAATGACCAATTGCCATTACGAGTATAATCACAAACACCCAGCTTAGAGCTGGAAACACCAGAACAGCATCCTGACCAACACCTTGATAAAATCCGCTCGCGAATAACGACAGAACAAGCTGATAGGGTTGCTCCAGAAGCCAGGTGATACTTCTTGTTGCTTCCGTAACCGTAAACAAACCGAAATGGGCGTCCTCGACCAACCATGACATGGCGGCCGAAATTTCACCTTTCATCGGAATCCGCCAGGCTGCAGGAAATTTTATGAGCCATTTGGCGTCAACAGCTTTTGCCAGATCCCGGCCGTAAGTGGACAGCACCCAACTGACTAGCAGCAACGTAGTCCAGAACCAGAAATTTCGGCTTTGAGCAAGCTGTTGGGCGAGCTTTGTCATTGATCATCACTCCGACCGACCAAGACATTGATAACTTGTTGTGGAGTGATGGAGCCAACCACATTTCCTTCGCTTGAAAGAACAGAGAACGTCTCATTCGTCGTTACAACTTTTTCCGCGATTTTTTCAATACGTTCATCTGCAAAAACCTGATGTGAAGATCCGATTTTCTGCTCTGACATTACGGCACCGGCGCTAAGCACTTTCGAGCGGGGAATATGTTTTGTGAACTCTTTGACATAGTCATTTTCAGGATTGAGAACCAATTGCTCGGGCGTAGCTACCTGAATGACCTGACCATCTTTCATAATAGCAATTCTGTCTGCGAGCCTAACCGCCTCCTCAAAATCATGAGTGATAAAAACGATTGTCTTGTGCAGCAGGCTTTGTAACCTCAAGAATTCATCCTGCATTTCACGCCTGATCAACGGGTCCAATGCGGAAAATGGCTCGTCCAAAAACCAAAGTTCCGGCTCCACCGCTAACGAACGCGCTATACCAACTCGTTGCTGCTGCCCCCCGGAAAGCTCTCTTGGAAAATTATCCTCGCGACCTTTCAAGCCGACAAGTTCTATAACTTCACGTGCTATCTGCTCTCTTTGTGAACGTGACTTACCCTGAACTTCCAGAGGGAAAGCAACATTTTCAAGGACTGTCAGGTGCGGCAGTAACGCAAAGTGCTGAAATACCATTCCCATCTTATGTCGCCTGATTTCAATCATTTCCTTGGCGGAAGCCTTGAGAAGGTCAATGCCTTCAAAAATCAACTCCCCCGCTGTCGGCTCAATCAAGCGCGACAGGCAACGCACAAGCGTGGACTTGCCGGACCCCGACAATCCCATTATGACAAAGATCTCACCCTCTAGAATTTCAAGATTTGCATCTCGCACTGCACCAACAAGACCTGCGTCCTGTATCATCTCAAGTGTAGGTGCTTGTTCCGTGGCACCAGCCAGAAAATCCGGGCCCACCGCGCCAAATAATTTCCATACGTGACGGCAGGCCAGCTTTACAGGCTTGTCCATTGCAAACTCCAAACTTACGGGCATATTTTGCAGGCAGTAATACTACCTGCAACGTCCAATCAACTTACTGAGAAATCCAGTTTTTCCATCTGTCTTCGTTTTGAGACATCCAGCGTGAGACAACATCTTCTATTTTTTGATTTTCAAGGTCTACAGCGGTCACCATAGCTCCCATCTCTTCATTATTGATGTTGAAAGCCTTTATGATTTTATACGCACCTGGCCACTTATCTTTCAGACCTGCCCAGGAAACTTTCCAAATTGGCCCTCTTGGTTTTCCACAGTCATACGCCATATCCGGATTAATACCCTTGGACGGGTCCGTGTAGCACTCAGAAGAGTATTTCGGAAACTCTACCCATTCTCCTTCAAATTTGGCGGGCGCCCAGTGAGGAGCATAGACCCACAGCAAGATTGGAGCTTTTCGCTGATAGGCGGATTCCAGCTCAGCAAACAAAGCAGCATCTGTACCCGCGTGAACGACCTCGTAATCAAGCTCCAAGGCTTCAACCCGCTCGTCATCGAAACCACCCCAGGTTACTGGAGCTCCCAGATATCGGCCTTTTGGAGCCGTCTCGGCTGTGGAGAAAGCTTCAGCGCAATCATTTAGTGCCTTCCAATCAGGTAAGCCGGGACATTTTTCTTTCATATATGCAGGGTACCACCACTCCTCGATGGCCTGCATTCCCGTCTCTCCCAGATTTTCGACCTTGCCGGTTGCCGTGGCTTCATCCATGGCTTCACGACCAGTGGTTTCCCAGATTTCCATTGCAACGTGCAAATCTCCGGTTTTCAGGCCTGCAAATTGGGCGATATAATCAGCCTGAACATAATCAACGTTATATCCTGCTTTTTTAAGTACCTCGCCCATCAGGTTTGTGGTCAATAACTGGCCCGTCCAGTCATGCAAAGTTAATTTGATCGGATCTTTTGATTCAACATCCGCCCGAACAGTAGTGGAAGCTAACAGTGCAAGCCCTACCAGTCCTGCCATAAAAATTCTCTTCATCGGCTCTCTCCCAGTTATCCACCCCGACAAAATTTTTTATATTTTATTTACCTACTTTCAACTAAAAACAACATTTGTCAACATTGAATAGCAATTTTATGTTAATTTATGAGTGAATTTGTTGGTTATTGTTGTTTTACATCTAAACACTGATACAATATATGAACAGACGTGAAAATTACGGAGTTTACATGAACTCAGCTACCCAAATGGCTCAACCCATCCAGCCCGGCAATCATCGGGAAAAAGAAATCCTTGAACAACTAAGGCTGGAAGGTGGGAGCTGCCGTATTCAAGTACTCGCGGAAAGGCTAGGTGTTTCTGAAGAAACCATCAGGCGTAATGTAAAAGCACTCGCGGCAGTTGGGGCGGTACGCAAGGTTCATGGTGGCGTTTATCTGAGCGAAAGTCACATTGAACAGCCCTTTAACACCCGAATGGTAGAAAACGCGAAAGCAAAACAAAAAATTGCGCGAAAAATGGCTGAAATAATCAAGTCCGGCGACACTCTGTTTCTGGATGTCGGCTCCACCACCGCCTATATCGCAAATCATTTGCAAAATCATACAGATCTATTCGTCGTGACAAACTCCATCTCCGTTGCTCACGCACTGGCAGCGCGGAACAACAATCGCGTCTTCATGGCTGGAGGAGAATTACGTGGGCATGACGCAGGCGCATTCGGCCCTGAAGCATTTGAATTCATTCGCCAGTTTAAAGTGCAATACGCGATTTTATCCGTTGCCGCCATCAATGCGACAGATGGCTTTATGGTACACGATATTCATGAAGCTACATTTTCTAGAGAAATCAGCAAACGCTCCCGAATACGTATCGTTGCCGCCGATAGCGCCAAATTTAACGGAAACGCGCCTGTAATTCTAAACGATTTCACCAGCTTCGATATGCTGGTGACTGAAAAATCACCCGAGCACGAACTGAAACAGGCGCTCAAGAATAATGACGTAGAACTTGTCCTTAGTGACTGAACACCGGTGATCAACTTAGCGGCAAAATCCAGTTAACGTTCCCGTTAAGGGTGGCAAATTAAGCCTACCCTTAACTCGTTCATGAACGCTCTTAATAAGAATTTAGCTCTGAATTTATGCCTGTTTATTCGCTTTTTCAAAATCTGCCGGAATATAAAAACACGCAGCCTTTCGCTCGAAACCCACGGTTTCAAGAGGTGGATTAGTCTGATTGCATTTCTCACCCACATAAGGGCAACGAGGCGCAAAATAACACCCCGGAGGCGGAGAAAGAGGTGAAGGGATTTCGCCTTCAATTGCTTCAAATTGCACCAGCTCATCCTTATCAAGAACAAGCTTGGGCACAGAAGCTAGAAGCGCCTTGGTATACGGATGCGCCGGGTTTTCAAAAACTGCAGATGTCTCACCTTCTTCTACAATTTTTCCAAGATACATTACCGCGACCCTGTCACTTACATGGCGCACTACAGATAGGTCATGACTGATAAAAAGGCAGGTCAAATTTAAATCTTTGCGGAGCTGCAAAAACAGGTTGATGATCTGAGCCTGAATAGAAACATCAAGGGAGGCTACGGGCTCATCACAAATCAATAAATCCGGCTGCATAGCCAAAGCACGCGCGATCGCAATTCTTTGCCGCTGTCCACCTGAAAACTGATGGGGATAGCGATCCGTAAAATCAGGATCAAGACCAACCCTGGCAAACCAGTCCTTAACATATGCAATAGCATCAGCTTTCGAGACAAGATTATTGGCGATAGGTCCCTCAGCAACAGCCTCACCGACTTTCATCCGCGGATCGAGTGAGGCAAAAGGGTCCTGAAATACTGTTTGAATCCGGGTAGTCGTCTTTTTCCCATCCTTCATAACCGGCTTCTGATCCAGCAACACGGTTCCTTCGCTGGTTTCAAGAATACCAGCTGCCAATTTGCCAAGAGTTGATTTTCCGCAACCTGACTCACCAACAAGGCCAAGCGTTTGCCCCTCTTCCAGTTGAAAAGAAACGTTATTTACTGCTTTGACTGACCTAGTTTCTACACGCGCCCCCAGTTTGGAAGCAATCTTATCCCCTAAACTGATTTTAGGATGAAATTCCCGAGTTACCTGATCAACCTGAAAAAACAAACTCATCGAACGGCCTCTTCTTCCTGCATTGGATGATGGCAGCGCCACATTCTGTCAGCATTCGTCTCTGGTGTCGGATCCTGCACACAGACTTCCGAAGCTCGATCACATCTCGGTGCAAACGGGCAGCCGGGTGGGAGTGATAACAGTGACGGAGTTGTGCCAGAAATCTGAGTGAGCGGCTCCCCCGGTTTTGCCATTGCGGGCAAAGAGTCAATCAACCCTCTGGTATAAGGATGGCGCGGGTTTTTCAGAACCTGTGCAGTTGGACCTTCCTCAACGACCTTACCTGCATACATCACCAACAAACGCGTCGCCAAACTGGAAACGGTTGCCAAATCATGGCTGATCCAGATCATCGCTGTACCAGTCTCTCGCGCAAGTGAACGCATTTCGGAAAGTATCTGCGCTTGAATGGACACATCCAGTGCAGTTGTCGGTTCATCCGCCACAATAACACCGGGCGAATGAAGCAGCGTTATCGCGATCGCAACCCGCTGACGCATCCCGCCAGAGAACTCATGCGGATAACTATCCAGACGAGCTGCGGGATCAGGAATTCCCACCTTGGTCAACACATCAATACAACGAGATTCTATTTCCCTTTTGTTCATTCTGGCGTGCGCTTCCAGCGCCAGTGACATTTGCGTTCGGATCGTCAACAAAGGGTTCAACGTCGCAATCGGATCCTGAAAGATCATGGCGATGTTTTTGCCCCTTTTTGCGCGTAATTTCTTCTCTGGCAACCCCACCAGATTTTCACCATTTAACTGGATAGTACCACCGACAATCTGACCCGGTGCATCAACTAACCCCAGCAGCGAAAAGCCTGTAACGGTTTTACCTGAGCCTGATTCCCCTACAAGCCCGAGAATTTCACCTTTTTCCAGTGAAAAACTCACTCCGTCAACCGCCTTAACAACACCATCGCGCGTGAAAAAATGGGTTTTCAGTTCATTAACTTCGAGAACTTTGGTCATTTACGGAGCCTCGGATTAAACTGGTCTCTGATTTGATCTCCAACAATGTTGATCGCCACGATCAAAATAATAAGAGCAACGCCCGGATAAACCGAAATCCAATAACGACCGCTCATCATGTAGGGAAATCCGTTTGAAATGAGCATGCCAAGCTGGTTCAGTCACTGGCAACCCCAAGCCCAGAAAGCTCAACGTCGCCTCAAGTGATATTGCACTGGCTATTTGCACGGTGGCAACAACGATAAGAGGCGGCATACAGTTAGGTAATAAATGCTTAAAGGCCACTTGAAATCCGGATAGTGGCGTAGCGAGAGCCGCTTCTACATAATCTTTTTTTCGCTCACCTTTGGCGGCACCATATGCAGTCCGCGCAAAGTAGGCATATTGTGCGGCAACCAATGCGGCAATCAATTGAAACTTACCTTGGCCCAACAACGCAACCAATACCAAGGCCAGCAGGATGGCCGGGAACGAAAGTTGCAAATCGACAATTCTCATCAGAAAATTTTCGATCTTTCCGCCAACATATGCAGCGAATATGCCAACACTGGTTCCCAACACCAGCGCGATACAACCGGCAGCAATTCCGATCATAATGGATATCCGAAGACCATAAAAAATTGCGGATAGCAAATCCCTGCCCTGCGGATCTGTTCCCAGAAAGTGAACATAACCTCCGGATCCGATAAACCCTGGCGCCCTACGAGCATCCATCAAAGACAAGGTTTCAAGATCATATGGATTTTGAGGGACTATATATGGCGCAAATAAAGCCAGCACCATCAGTGCCAAGACAATCAACAGAGCAACGACAGCGAGCCTGTTTTCGCTAAACTCACGCCAAAAACGAAATAGAGGAGAGTGGGTGTTGGCCATTATTGTGCTCCCGCCCGAATACGTGGGTCAATCATTGCGAATACGAGATCCACAGTTAGGTTGATGAGAACAAACAACAGTGCGGTCAGGATCAGATAGGCAACCATCACAGGTCGATCCAACACGGTAATGCTGTCAATAATCAGTTTTCCAATTCCAGGCCACGAGAAAATTGTTTCCGTAACAACTGCAAATGCCAACGTGGAGCCAAGTTCCAAGCCAAACACAGTGATAATCGGAACTGAAATGAGTTTCATGAGATGACGACGTAATATTCGACCTTCTGAAATACCAGCGGCGCGCGCAAACTTTATTGTGTCAGTTAGCATGATTTCTCTAGTACCGGCTCTTGCCAGCCTGATCATCATTGCCAGTTTGAAGAAAGCCAGATTAAGTGCTGGAAGTAAGATGTGCGACAGCCCATCCAATGTCAGGAAACTCCAGTCCATCCCAAGAACAGTGACAACTTCACCGCGGCCACCTGCGGGCAACACTCCCAAATTCACAGCAAAAGTGAGAATAAGAATTAAGCCAACCCAGAAACTGGGCACGGAAAACCCTAACACCGAAAGCGCCATTATGGCTTTAGAGATAATACTGTTTGGGCGGTAACCCGCGTACACACCAAGTGTTACGCCAATAACTGTGGCTGATATTATCGAGATTAGAACCAGTTCCAGCGTAGCAGGTAACCTACCCGCAATTAATTCCAGAACGGGAAGATTGTAAATATATGAACGACCGAAATCACCCTGAATAAGGTTCGTTACAAATATGAAATACTGCTTCCATAGCGGTAAATCCAACCCCAGCTTCCGAATAACAGCCTGTCGAATTTCTTCTGTTGCTTCAGGTGGAATAATAATTTCAATCGGGTTCCCGATTGCATACACACCTACAAAAACAATTACTGACATGGCTACCATCACAAGAAAAGCCTGCAGTAATCGCTGGATCACAAAACCTAACATTCACAATACCTAGCTCAGGAATTCCAGGTGCCGACATCTGCCGGCACCCGTCATGTCTTAATTTTTTGGTTTAATGAAGAACGCCAGCGTGTCTTCATCAAAACGTGGCTGGAAGCTCAGCTTGCCAGCTTTTGCTGCCCAAACTGTCTGCAACTGTACCACAGGAATATATACACGGTCCTGCATGGTCAGAACCATCGCCTGCTCATACAAAGCTCGCCTTGCATCTGCATCCAGGGTTTTCGCTCCTTTTTGCAGTAACTCGTCAACTTTATCGTTTTTGTAAGCGACACGGTTGAACGCACCCAGTTTAACTTCCGGGTTTTTCGAATGAGCCAGCGAACCAAGTGTATAGGAAGCCTCACCAGTCAAAGTACCCCAACCGTTCATGAATACTGAATATTCCAGTCGTGATTGCGCAGGGAAATAAACCGTTTTTGAAATCGCATTGACGTTGGTCTTAATTCCAACCTGACTGAACATCTGTCCAAGACCCTGACAGATTGCGCCATCACCTGGCAGACGATCAGAAGTACAATAAAGGTCAATCTCAAAACCATCGGGATACCCAGCTTTCGCCAACAATTCTTTAGCCTTTGCAGCGTCATGCGCACGAGCAGGGATTTCATCGCTTGAGCCAAAGAACCCTGGAGGCATCATTTGATTGGCCGGCTTACCTAACCCTTCGAGTACAATTTCCACCATCGTTTCACGGTCAATGGCCAAATCAATGGCTTCACGAACCAACGGATCCTGAAGAGGGTTTTTCGCAAGCTTGGAGCCATCTTTTGCTCTTACGCGAGGAGTATCATCACGCTGATCAAGCTGCAGGTTCATGATATAGACACTGTCACCCGCAATTGCATCAACACTGCTGTCTCGTTGCAACGCCAGATAATCGACAGATGACACATAGTTAATGACGTCCACCTGTCCGGCCTTAAGTGCCGCTAAACGAGAGCTGTCATTTGGAATTTCTTTGCGAATAACTTTTTCCCAAGCGCCTTTGCCGCGCCAGTAATCGTCGAAACGCTCCAGAACAAGGTCGCCTTTAGGCTCCCAACTGACAAGTTTATAGGTCCTGTTCCTACAGCTGCAGGGCCACCATTAAAGCCTTTTGCTGCTGTTTCAGGGGTTGAATAATCCTTGGCAGCATCTGCACTTACGATAAACAAGCGCACAAAATCATATGGCAGTGTCGCTGCTGGACCATTCGTTTTGATATGAACAGTGTAGGGGTCGATGATTTCAACATCAGCAACACGACGAACATAAATTGTCGTTGTTGTCGGACCGCTTACAGCGGGAATACGCTCAATTGAGAATTTCACATCTTCCGCATCAAAATCTGATCCGTCATGAAACTTAACTCCTTCGCGGAGCTTAAATTCCCAAGTCACATCATCAATTGGCTTCCACGAAGTCGCAAGACCGGGTTCAATCTGCAGGTCATCGCCAGACCAAACCAGTGTATCAAAGATATGTTTTGCTGCTTCAGCATGACTTCCCAAAGCAGAATAATGAGGATCCAGAGATTCTGGTCCTCCCCGAACACCCATGGTAAGTGTCTGGGCGGCAACTACGCCAGTGCTCAGTGTTACACCAACGGCTACAGCCATTGATGCAATTAGTTTTTTTAACTTCATCGTTACCCCCTGTCGGAGTTAAGAAATGATTTTTAATTAATTCCAAATGGAACTTGTGCTCTTTACGATGTTATGAAATATATGATATGTCAAGTTCTATATGGAACTAATTGAGTTATTGAACGAGGAACAAAACTCAATGCCTGCTAAACAAAATTATATATCCCCGCGTCATTCCGGCGGTGTGTCGGGGATGAATCAAATGACCGAAGCGAAGTTGTGGCGTAACCCCTGCCCCTTTTCCTTTCGCATGAACTATCTGGCGATGCGTTACAACACGCCCTGCTACGATTGGGTTCAAAAAACCGAAGGCCTTAGCCGCATTGAGTATGTGGTTATATACTCACTGGCCTTGTGTGAAGGGGGCCAGGCCAAAGACATTGCTATTTCCTCTGGTTTTCCAAAAAACAGCCTTTCCCGCGCTATGACAAAGCTGGAAAAAGCTGGCTTGATTACACGTAGAACAGACAGCCAGGACAAGCGAAACCAGCCTCTGTACCTCACAGAAGAAGGCTGGGCACTCTTTAATCGTACCCTACCTGTATTTGAACGCCGCGAACAAGAATTGCTGAACGGGTTAAATGAAGAAGAAGTAAAGACGCTGTCTAATCTGATGGCAAAAGTCGTTCTCAATTCTGTCAACTTATCAGATGACATATCTGCAGAAATTAACCCGTCTAACACGGAGTAAAAAACTACCATGATGATTTCCGAAATGAACTGGATGGACGTGGAACAATACGTCACCAAAGATAAACGTTGCATTTTACCAATTGGATCGACAGAGCAACATGCTCAGCTCTCTCTTTGTGTGGATGTGATCCTTGCAGAACGTGTTTCCAAAGAAGCCGCTGAACCTCTTGGTGTTCCTGTTTTTCCCGTTATTCCATACGGGCTGACACCATACTTTTCTGCCTATCCAGGTACGGTTTCGCTCCGCGTCGAAACATTAATGGCCTTAATGAGAGACGTCATCGGGTCACTTCGCAGATCAGGCTTTCAAAACATTCTTCTGGTCAATGGCCATGGAGGCAATAACCCGATCGGCGCATTGGGTCAGGAATTAATGGCTGAATACGGAGATATCTCTGTTAGGCTCCATAACTGGTGGGCAGCACCAAAAACAATGGCCGCAGTTAAAGAAGTTCATCCAATTGGAAGTCATGCAAACTGGATGGAAAATTTCCCTTGGACGCGGCTTGCGCATGCACCAGCACCAAAAGGGGAAAAGCCCGCACCAGACATGGAAAAAATTAAAGCGTCGACCCCCGCTGAAGCTAAAGACCTGTTAGGTGACGGAAACTTTGGAGGCCCCTGCAAATGCCGGATGAAGATATCATGAAAGTATGGAATGCAGGGGTTCAGGAAACTAGAGAAGCGCTTGAAGGCCCCTGGCCTGATTGGAGCGCCAAATAATGGCAAATAAACCTATTCTGATTTGGGGTGCCGGTGCCATCGGAGGCATACTCGGAGCTTATTGGGCACGCGCTGGCCAGGACGTGGTAATGGTCGACATTGACGAATCTCACGTAAAGGTCTGTAGCACTGAAGGTATTTTAATCGAAGGGCCTGCAACTGACGGTGAATTTCGACAAAAAATTCCTACTTTCACCCCTAAAAGCCTGAGCGGCACATTTGATGTAATTGTGCTGGCCGTAAAAGCACAGGCAACGAAAACTGCTCTTTCGCAGTTACTCCCCCATTTATCTGATGATGGCTTTATTCTTTCCGCTCAAAATGGCTTGAATGAACGGCTTATCGCAATATGGCCGGAGCTGAAAGGACCATGGGCGCCTTTGTAAATTATGGAAGCGATTGGCAGGAGCCCGGTCGAATTCTCTATGGCAATCGCGGGGCCGTTGTTGTTGGTGAACTGGACGGATCAATTCGCCCGCGGACCAAGCAAATGCACGCGTTGATGCAACAGTTTGAACCAGAAGCCATCTTGACCCACAACATTTGGGGTTATCTGTGGGGTAAACTTGGCTATGGCGCCATGCTGTTTGCAACGGCACTGACGCCTGACAGCATGTCTGCAAATTTTGCAAATCCGGAAAGGTCACCAGCACTTGTCAATCTCGCCCGCGAAGTGATGGCGGTTGCATTGGCCGAAAATGTGACGCCCCTTGCTTCAATGGATTTACGCCAGAAAGTTACTTTCCCGACAGTCCAAACTCTGAAGCAGAAAAATCCATCTCTGCGCTAGTTGAATTTACTGCCAATACTGCGAAAACACATTCAGGTATTTGGCGTGATCTTGCAATTCGTAAACGCAAAACAGAAGTAGACCCTCAGATCGGTATTATCACCGAAATAGCTGCAGAGCACGGGATCAAAACGCCTCTACTTACAAGACTGGTGGAACTGATACACGATATTGAGGATGGTAAGCGCGAGCAGTCCGCCGAAACTTTTAATGAACTTTTGAATGCGATGGAGCAGGAAATCTGAGATGACGATAGCTTTAGTTACTGGTGTTTCAGGTGGTATTGGGGCCGCTATCGCAAAACAGCTTGCACAAGACGGCCTAGAGGTAGTTGTTACAGATCGACCCGGGAGTGCATTCTCTTCCGCCAAAGCAGCTCTTCAAATGCCCGGCTATCCAGCTGATCTTGGCAGCAAAACAGAAGTTCAAGCACTCTGTGATGAAATCAGCCAACAATATGGACCCGTGCAGGTACTGGTTAATGCAGCCGGCGGTGTTTGCCAGCAGGTACATCAACCTTTGGAGACGGTAACCGAGGAAGATTGGAGGGTTCTGTTTTCAGCAAACACTGACAGCGCCTTTTTTCTTGCTCAAGCGTTTGCCCCGCAAATGAAAAAGCTGGGTAGTGGACGTATTGTTACCATTAGCAGCGGCGCTGGTTTGCGCCCAAGCCTTACGGGCATTCAGGCCTATACCGCTTCGAAACATGCACTGGTTGGCCTGACTAAGCAACTTGCACTGGAACTTGGTCCATTTGGAATTACGGTAAATTCAATTGCACCTGGCTTTGTACTATCCAACGAAGCCACTCGCAAACAATGGGAAAGTTACGGTGAAGCCGGCCAAAAACAATTGGTGGAAAACATACATATGCGCAGGCTCGGCTCCCCCGAAGATATCGCAAATGCGGCATCTTTCTTATGCAGCGAAGCATCAGATTGGATTAGCGGTCAAATTCTTTGCGTTGACGGAGGTCATCGATGAGTTCAGTAGCTCCTGTTGAGCATCACGATCGTGATGCATTTCTAAAACTTCTTAAAAATTATCTTGCATGTCAATCAGTCAGCACTGACCCTGCCTATCGTGAAGAAATGGCAAAAACGCGAGAGTTCCTCAGTAAACTGATTAAGGATATTGGTTTTACGAATGTGAGAGAACTGGACGGAGGTGTCGGCGGACACAACGCGCTCTACGGTGAATGGCTGGAAAAGCCCGGCAAACCAACACTGCTCATATATGGCCACTATGACGTTCAGCCCCCTGATCCGCTCGATCAATGGCTCTCCGAACCCTTTGACATGCAAGAACGAGACGGCAAACTGTATGCTCGCGGAATTTCTGATGACAAAGGGCCCACTTTGATCGCACTGGAAGCTCTGCGCTGTCACATGGCTGCAAATAATGAGTTGCCCTTTAATGTAAAAATCCTCTTGGAAGGAGAAGAGGAAACTGGCTCTCCTTCGCTACCGAATATCCTGTCACAGAATAAAGAGCTGTTATCGGCGGACGCGATATTATCCGCTGATGGTGCCAGATGGCGAGCTGATCTCACTGCCATAAATGTCGGATCCCGCGGCAACGGTGGTTTTGAAATATCCATCAAAACAGCAGATCTCGATCTACATTCGGGACGATATGGCGGAGCGGTGCCCAATGCACTACATGAAATGGCCCGGATTGTAGCCAGCCTGCATGACGAGGATAACCGCGTTACAATACCTGGATTTTATGATGACGTGATCATGCCAGATGCCCAAACCGAAGCGGATCTACATTCCATAAACTTTGATGGACAGGGCTGGACAGCCAATATCGGTTCCATTGAATTTGGTGAAAAAGGGTATACCACATTGCAGAGATTGTGGGACCGTCCAACATTGGAAGTAAATGGTCTTTGGGGCGGGTATCAGGGTGCTGGCAGCAAAACTGTTATACCCAATCAGGCCCATGCGAAAATTACCATGCGATTGGTTCCCGGTCAGGATCCAGAGAAAATCCGAGAAGCGGCAAAAGAATATATTAAGCGCTTATGCCCGGAAGGCGTAGAGCTGACCATCACTGGTGATCGTGGCTGGACAAAAGCCTATGCGGTTCCTCCCGCTCATCCGCTGTTACTTGCCGCTGAAAAAGCGCTTGAGGATACGCTCGGTGACAAACCGCTTAGAGTTCGTGTCGGAGCTACCCTACCGCTCTCAGATTTGGTGCGAAACACTTTAGGTATCGATACCGTCATGTTTTCGTTTTCGACCGCAGATGAGCAGTTTCACGCCCCAAATGAATTTCTTCGTGTATCCGCAATCGATGAAGGCGTAGCCGCGTGGATTAAATTATTGGAACTTGTCGGTGAACAGTCTCCGCAAGCGTATAAAAACCTGTAATCATGCAAGCAGGGCCGGTTAACAACCTGAAAGGCGCCATACTTCTAACTCTGGCGGCCGTTGTATTTACAGGCGAAGTCATTGCTGTCCGGTTCTTGGGAACCTCTGCCAGCGATGGACAGATAGTGTTTGCCAGGGCATTTGTGCAATTTGCCATGGTTGCACTTTGGATATTGCTGACCAGTCCTCACTTAATAAAAACGTCACGGCCCGGACTTCATATTATTCGTGGGATCACAAGCCTCATATGCTGGTTTTTTTACTATAAGAGTTTTCAGTTGCTGGATATGGCTCTTGCAACAACGCTGACATTTACGACCTCCCTGATCGTCGTTGCCTTGGCGGCCCCATTGTTAAAAGAAGCTGTCTCTGCTCGCCGGTGGTTTTATACAGCGCTTGGATTTATAGGAGTGGCGATTGCCAGCAATGTAATCGGCAGCTCCAGCACCCAATTTGATTTCAGTATCGCATTTGGCCTTCTTGCAGCAATAGCGGCTGCAGCTTTGGTGTTTCAAAATCGCGTTCTTTCCAAAACGGAACATACAGCAACGATTATGTTTTACATTGGCCTGATAACAACCGTAGGGGCAACTCCAGGGTTATTGCTTGATCATCAACCGCTGCAAGGAAACGCCCTCTTGTTGCTCCTTATTTCCGGCTGCCTTGGAACAATCGGCATGATCCTGACGGTCGAGGCGTACAGGGTTGCCGAAGTATCGGCGATGGCTCCTTTCCCTTATCTCAGGATAGTGTTTGCAATATTGGCAGGACTATTTCTCTTTGGCGAAAGTCCAACCTGGCAAACAATGCTCGGAAGTGGCTGATCATAGCCTCGGCGCTTGCTGTGCAACGCGCAGAACCAAAACGCAAAGGTTTATCCTCCCCATTCAGATAATGCGGGCTGTTCGCTCCTAACTGGCATCCTCTAGTCGAATGACCGGATTGCGAAGGGTTCCAATACCACTTAGCTCTACTTCGACAACATCACCGTCCTGCAGGTTAGGCGACTCCCCTTCTGTCCCCATCCAGATTACATCACCGGGATATAGGGTCAGGTATTTTGTCATGTGAACCAGATAGGGAACAATGCCTGTTATCATGTCATTGGTCTGAAAACAAATTTGTTCCTGCCCGTTTAATCGGACCGTGGTCGTCATTCCCTCCAGATCCACATCTGTTTCAATCCACGGCCCCATGGGCTTGAATGTATCCGTATTCTTGGAGCGCCACATTGTCTTGTCAGATTTCTGCCAGCTCCGCTCGGAGATATCATTCCCGATAGTATAACCAAAAACCACATCCATGCTGTCTCAGGGGTCAGATGCTTTCCCTGCTTACCGATCACAACTACAAGTTCACCTTCATAATGAACCTGATCAGTTGCATCCGAAGGATAATGATCGGGCACTCATGTGCTATCAGTGCATTATTTGCCCGATATCCAATATCAGGAGCGCCGGGCGCACTGGCATCCATCCCGACTGCCACCGACATTTTCTCAAGATGAGTTTTATAATTTAAGCCCGCTGCATAAAAGGTACGGGGCACAACAGGAATATCCAGTTCAACTTCGTCCAGATCAAAAACAGCACCCGTTTGTTCCGCCCCTGAAAAAATCGAGCCTTGCAGCTCATAAATCTTCAAACCTTCAACCAGACCATGAACCGTTTCATCACCTTTTCTGAACCGGACAAAACGCATACTAAAACCTCAGCTTATTAATATTACTACGCAGTTGAGCAGCGCATCGAATATGTGGCTACTCTCTTTAAAGGGTCGAATAATAACGGCCTATAACGTGATTGATAGGGTCTGAGATTAAAATAATGAATACAGCCTAATTCCAAAAGGTTGATATGGAAGGGAACCTGCTGAGCAGGACGAGAACAAGTGCAACCGCCAGCAAAAAAGGCCATAGAGATTTTAGAATCTGTCCCGGAGTGGCACCGCTCATAGAGGAGGCAATATACAATCCAACGCCTACCGGTGGTGTCAAAAGGCCAAGCGCCAGATTAAGACAGATCACCACACCGAATTGGTAGGCACTTATGCCAAAATCACCCATCGCGATAGGTAATAGAATGGGAGTAATCAGAATGACTGCCGCAATTCCATCAATTATCATCCCGACAATCAATAAAATAGCGTTCACGATCAACAGAAATATAAACGGATCTTTGGTGATTTCCGTTATAAAGACGGCCAGCTTCTGAGGTAACGCCTCATAAATGATGACCCAGCCAAACACGTTCGCAGCAGCGATCATAAAAATTATCATCGACGCATTAACAGCTGTTCTTCGAAACAGCTTAAACATATTCTTGGGTTCCAGCTCCTTATAAACCAGCCATCCAACCAGGAATGCAATCATAAAAGCGACCGACGCAGACTCTGTTGGAGTGGCAATGCCCAGTAAGATACCCCCAATAATTGCGATAGGAATCAACAGAGCAGGAATGCAATAACCGATTGCAGAAAAAGCTTCTTTTCGGCTGAACCAGTCACCGCGCGGGAAACCTTGAACAATACCAATGATCGTAATGACTATGGCAAACCCAATAACCAGCATCAGGCCGGGGAATATACCTGCCAGAAACATTTCCCCTATGGGGATTTGCGCTAAAACACCAAAAATAACAAACATCATAGAAGGAGGAATAACTGGTGCCAACAGACCGCCTGCCGCAGTAGTAGCTGCTGCGAACCCTTTATCGAAACCTTCTTTCTCCATTTCGGGAGTCATGGCACGTGCCATGACCGCAATTTGAGCTGTTGCCGATCCAATGATAGCCGCCATGAACATATTCGCGAGCAGGTTTATATAGCAAGCCCTCCACTAAAGCCGCCGACGAAAACCCTCGCTGCGTTAATGAGACGTTTGGTCATGCCGCCTTCGTTCATAATTTCACCTGTGAGCATGAACAATGGTATGGCTAGTAGTCCGTAATTTTCAATACCGGAAAACATCTTTTGCGCGAAACTGTCAAACAGGACCGTATTATCACTTTCCCAGATATACCAGATAGCGGTAAGTGCAAGAACAAGGGCTACGGGAACACCAATCAGAAGTTTGAAGAGAAAAACAATTGGTGTCATAGCGCAGCCTCCAAACTCGTTTTCGCTGGCTTGAGCAAATTAGCTGTACTGTGAAGTGTTGCCCCCAGTGCAAAGACCCACATGGCCAACCAGATCCAGAATTTCTTGATCCCAAGGGTCGTTGTCGGTTCCGCATAAATGAAATTAAAAGTGAACTCCTGAAAAACCGTTGTGTCAAATCCGGCCTGTGCCAATTCAACTGGCGAATACCATATCCAGCAGAACCAAAGCATAAGCAGTGCAAAGATGAAAATAATGAGATCTACAAGTTTTATGGTAATCAGCCGGAGACGATCCTTTAGCACATCCGTAAAAATAGTAACGGCCACAGCCTGACCATAGTGAAGAGCAGCTGACGCCCCTAGAAACGTCATCCAGGCCATAGCGTAGATTGCCAGCTCGTCCACCCAGAAAAGCGCTGTACCAAGGCTTCGCGTCACAACATTCAGCAGGATAAGACCGGTGATGGTGGCGGCAAGGAAACCAGCGATGGTCAATTCAATATTAGCCCACCGAGCAGAAATACGACTTATCATCCAACACCCCACCTAGAACCGAGGGCCAATCAAAGCCCTCGGGATACATTTACAATACTATTATTCGGCTGTATCGGCCGCAACCTTGCGAAGAGGCCCAAGTGATGGCGATTTTTTGGCCCAGGCTGCGTTCCACTGATCAACGGCCGAAGTAAAGAAAGATTTGTCCACTGCTACAAATTTCTTGCCTGTATCACGGATCTGATTGAGCCAGCCCTGTTCCTTCGCGATATATGTATCAATTGTACTGTCAACATGTTTGGCCATCAAATTGCTGATAACCGCACGATCTTCTTCAGAAAGTCCCTTCCAAACACGCGCAGATACAAGGCCGACCATCGGAAACATCATGTGATTGGACTGAACAACTGTATCCGCATGTTCATAATATTTCAAAACCCAGATCAATTCCGCATCCATATCAATGGCATCTACCTGACCGTTGGCAAGGGCGTCATAAACGGCTGGCAAAGGCATGGGAGTAGGTGCGGCACCGACAGCATTATAGAAATCCAGGATCGGCTCAAATGGTGTAATTCGAAGTTTATTACCAACAAGATCTTTGGCTGAGCTGACTTCACCACGACTTACGATCTGACGCAGACCTGCCATGCCATAACCAAGCCCAACCACCCCTACTTTGGCGGGCAATTGGTCAAGCATTTTTTGAGCTGTTTCGCTTCGAAGGATACGTCCGGCATGAGAAATATCATTGGCAAGATACGGAGCATAAAAAGCACCAAAATCTTTTGCGCGATTTGAGACTTCGGCCACTGTCATGAAAGCCATATCCAAAGCACCTGTCTGCAATTGTTGCAGCATTTCAGCTTCGTTGCCCAATTGGCGTGCAGGGAAAACTGTAACACTGTGCGCGCCATTGCTCTCTTTCGCCAATTCTTCGCCAAACGCATTTGCCGCTTTTGTCCAGATATGCGGCGGCGGTGTAATTAATCCCAGCCGAAAATCTTTGGCTGAAACTGCTGATGCTGACATTGTGGCAGCCGCGATTATGGCGCCGCCTATTAATTTCCCTATTAGCTTCATTTTGTTCCCCTTCATTATCTTGAATTTTCCCCGCAGTTAAATCTGAACCCAGCCCGCAGGTGGTTTGCCTTTTCCTGGATGGACAACGCCGCAATTTGGGCAGGTCCTTGCGTCCATATCTTCATGGAAAGCGTCATAGATCTTTGGCAGCTGTGTTACGATGCCTTCTGGATCAGCCAGGCTGACTTCGGCCCGATGAACCAGACTGCCGCATTCAAAGCAGTACCATTCAAATCCTTCTCTCATACCCGGCTGACGCGGAGCCTCAACAACGATGCCAATTGAACCTTCCTGTGGTCTTTGCGGTGCATGACGGGTATGCGGGGGCAGCATAAACACCTCACCTTCGCGAACGATCACATCAAAAATTTCACCGTTTTCGGCAATCTTCAGCATCATGTCGCCCTTCACCTGGTAAAACCACTCATTGACCGGATCGTCATGAAAATCCATGCGCGTATTGGGACCGCCAACCACCATAACAATCATGTCTGCATCAGCATGCAAAAGCTGGTTATTGACGGGTGGCCGCAACTTATCAGCATTGTCTTCCACCCACTTTTCAAAGTTGAAAGGTTTCAAGGTTGGGTGAATGGCCATTGCTAATAACTCCTGTGGTAAATGATGCCTTGTCCTTGCAGCAGGTTTCTGACGTAAACTCTAGGGGAAGCGAGACTTAAGAAATATGGAATTCTAGGAAACTTGATATCCATATTCCTGATACCAAAACTTACAATTGCAAGCCGCAATCCTCAAACGCAGCACTTGTCGCAGCCTTTTCCCCTTCAGTTAATTCAAGCATAGGATGCCGCACACGCCCGCCAACTTGCCCCAGCAGCTCCTGCCAGAATTTTCCATGTGCAGTTGGTTTTCCGCCAGGTTTTGTTGATTTGATGGCTTCTCTTACGGGATTTAAACTGTCGCGCACCCGGCGCGCCTGTTCAAATTTTCCAGCGAATGCAAGTTCGGTATATTCATGCATACGCCTGTCATTCTTGGTTTGAATTTGGTAGGGCGGCGATGAGCATAGATAGAGCTGCCAGCCCAGCTCTTCGATATTATCCAGCCATTCCTCTTCATTTGAGGTTGAAACCAGGATTTTGTCACCGACAAGTTCCGTCAGTTTTACATACATATCTCGCGGAACTGAATATTTGATGGCCATTATATTTGGCAGATCTGCAATACGTGCGCAGGTCTCCGGTGCCATCAGATATCCACTATCCGGGTGACTCCACATGGCAATGCCGATATCAAGGCGATCACAGAGATATTTGTAATAATTATAAAGAACCTCATCGCGGTCATGGCAGAAACTCAACATTGGCGCATGAACCACAACATAATCAGCTCCGCAGGACTGAGCGTGGTAACCCAACTCAAGCACGGTATCCACATTCTGATCGGAAATGGACATAATCGTGCCTGCTGTCTCGCCGCACTCTTGCGCCGCAATGGTCATATTGCGTTTTCGCTCTTCCAAAGACATTGACCAGAATTCACCCTGTTTGCCGGCAATAAACAAACCCTGAATTCCCAGATCATCAATCCAGTGCCGAATGTTCCGCCTTAATCCATCTTCATCTAACGACATGTCATCTTTGAAAGGATTGAGTGCAGCCGCCCAGATACCCCGCATTGCCTCTCGAGAATATTCTTTGGCTTCATTCTTGGCATATTTCATAAACACCGCTCCACTTAAAACAGATGCATTTCATATCGGTCGGAAAATCAGGTTCAGTAAAATTGCCTCCTTCCTAAAAACCAACCTTAATCGCCCTAATCAGGTATTCAATAATTTTATAGCAGTGGCGCTATAATTTACGATAGCTTGTAGCAAAGAACAGGAGGCGTTATGAAAATTGGTATAATCGGAGATGGCGCAATAGGACGATATGTGTCCCAAAAGCTAACGGAAAAAGCGTTGACCCCTTCAGTGCGATTGGTCCGGCCTGCTCGGTTGAAAGCGGCAAAAGATTGTAAAATACCGCAAGTTGGACATGTAGGAGACCTGCCGGGTGATATTTCTCTCATGATTGATTGCGCAGGTCACAGCGCTTTGCTCGAACATGGGCCATCTATTCTAAAGCGCGGCATTTCATTGATTTCCGTCTCGTTGGGCGCTCTTGCTGACAAAGAACTGGAGCAGCGTCTGACAGTCACTGCCAAAGAAGGGGGTGCACAATTGCATCTGGCAACTGGAGCCATTGGTGCCTTGGACTGCCTTCAGGCCGCACGGGTCGGTGGATTATCATCAGTAACCTATGTGGGACGGAAGCCACCCAAGGGATGGCAAGGGTCAAAAGCTGAAGAGACACTGGATTTATCAAATCTGGAGGAGCCCGCTGTTCATTTCCATGGTTCAGCACGGGATGCCGCAATGAATTATCCGAAAAATGCGAATGTCGCAGCAGCAGTTGCAATTGCAGGGATTGGCTTTGATGAAACGGCAGTTCAACTGATTGCCGATCCATCGGTTACAGCGAATATTCACGAGATTAATGCGGTTGGTGAATTTGGGCAATTTCACTTTCGAATTGAAGGCAAGGCATTACCGGATAATCCGAAAAGCTCAGCACTTGCGGCCATGAGTGTTATCTCCTCGATTGAGCGGCGGAATTCCCTTATCACAATATAGGAGGCACTGAATGACAGTTCGTCAAACGAAAATAGTCGAGCGCGCCCTCACACGGTTAAAGCTTCGGCAATTGCGATTGCTGATAGCGGTAGGACAACACGGGAACATCCAGAATGCTGCTCGCGACCTTGGGATTTCCCAACCAGCTGCGACAAAAATGATTCAGGATCTGGAACTGGATTTTGAGGTCAAATTGTTTGATCGAACAAACAGGGGTGTGGTTCCAACTGTTTTTGGCGAAACGCTTACCCGGCACGGAAAACTGATTTTTGCACAAGTTTCCAACGCTGCTCAGGAACTTGACGATCTAAACGAGGGCAATAGCGGCCGCGTTGTCGTGGGAACTTTACTGGCAGCATCCCCTACACTACTTCCTTTCGCAGTAAAAAAACTACTGGCGGATCGACCCAACGTAACGATCAAAATTGTTGAAGGAACAAATGAGGTTTTGATGCCAGCGTTATTGTCGGGCGAGATTGATATGGTGGTCGGCCGTCTATCAAGTCATCGCTACCGTGCCAAACTGCAGCAGGAAAAGTTTTTTGACGAACGCATTGTCGCGGTTTCAGGCACCCATCACCCTCTTGCCAAAGTGCCCAATATTACATTTGACCAATTACGACCTTTTGACTGGATCCTGCCTCCGGTTGAAACCACATTGCGCAGACAAATCGATCAATATTTTATCCGTCAGGATCAGTATACACCGAGTGTGGCGATTGAGTCCGTCTCGTATCTTGCGAACCGGTCCCTCCTGCGCTCTCATAACTATATTGGTTTGATGCCCGCGCATGTCGCATCGATTGATGTTGAAGAAGGATTGCTTGCACAACTGGATTGGGTGGTTCCTTTCGGGGCCGGGCCAGTGGGCGTTTCTCACCGGGGTGCACAATATCTATCCCCAGCAAGCTCCATGTTTCTGAACGCATTGAGGGCTGTGGCGCATGAAGCGCATAACACACAATCATCCGCCAGCTATCACGTAAAGTGATATCAGTATTTGCCCAATTCAGTTGAAGGAATGTCCATGACATTGTGAATTAGGCGAAACGATCTGAAGCACTCGGAGAACAACAGGTTTTGTGATGAAAAATGAGGCAGAAATGAACAGCTATCCAGAAATTGGTCTCTATATTGACGGAAAATGGCGGAAAACTGTAAAAGATGCACCCATTTTAAATCCCGCGACAGAAGAGGAAATTGGTCGGCTTCCCATTGCGGACATTTCAGATCTGGAAGATGCCCTTCAGGCGGCACGCAAAGGCTTCGACATCTGGCGTCAAACGCCACCTCGTAAACGCTCTGATATTATTTTAAAAGCCGCCGCCTTGATGCGCGAGCGTCAGGAGGAAATCGCACAATCAATTACTGCTGAGCACGGCAAACCTCTTGCGCAGGCCCGTTTGGAAGTTATTCGTGGCTGCGAGTTTTTTGAATGGGATGCAGCAGAGGCCATGCGCCTTTACGGACGGGTTATCCCCTCGGCACCGGGACAGAAAATCTCTGTACATCATTATCCCATTGGAATTGTTGCAGCCTTCTCCCCATGGAATTTTCCCATGAGTCAGCCTGCGCGTAAAATCGCTGGGGCCCTTGCTTCGGGCTGTTCTGTGATTTTAAAAGCAGCTGAAGAAACACCTGCTGGTGTCGTTCATATTGTCAAAGCCTTTGAAGACGCGGGATTACCAGCCGGCGTTCTCAATCTTGTATTTGGCATTCCAGCTGAAATATCTGCATTTCTGATCCCACAACCGGACATCCGATTGGTGGCCCTTACCGGCTCAACGATTGTGGGCCGGCAACTGACAGAACTTGCCGCACAGAGCGATACAAGGGTCCTCATGGAGCTGGGCGGACATGCACCCGTTATTGTTTGTGAAGATACCAATATTGAGCAGGCAGCAAGAAGCAGCGCAATTCGCAAATATAGAAATTCTGGTCAGGTCTGTACGTCACCCACTCGCTTTTTTGTGCATGAAAGTATCTATGACGCCTTCTTGGAGAATTTTTTGGCCTGTGCCCAAGGAATTAAAATGGGTAACGGCACAGAGGAAGGTATAGATATGGGGCCCGTTGCCAATCACAGACGCATACCCACCCTTAAAGCTTTGGTGGAAGATGCGTTTGAAAAAGGAGCAGATCTTCTTCTTGGGGGACACCGCCGGGACGGTGCTGGTTATTTCTTTGAACCGACTGTCCTTGCCAATGTTCCGGACAATGCGCGTGTAATGCAGGAAGAACCATTTGGCCCGATCGCAATTATCAACCCGTTCAAATCGCTTGATGAAGCAATTAAAAAAGCCAATTCAGTACCTATGGCCTTGCAGGATATGCCTTTACAAATCGTGCTGACTATATCGATCAACTCACCGACAACATCGAAGTCGGAAATTTCTCTATCAATACCTTAGAAGCCTCCCTGCCTGAAACGCCATTTGGTGGCGTAAAATCCAGTGGCTACGGCCGCGAAGGCGGCTCGGAAGGATTGGACAATTATTTAACGATAAAAAATGTCTGGCATTCCATAAATATCAGCTAACCGCGAAAGCCGTGTCAGCAATTAATGCCCAAGAACGATGTGTAGTCAGCTACAGCAAACTTCATGCATCTAGATCTGGCATGTTTCGAATTGGCACTGGTTCCCTAAGCAACGTTTTTCGGCTAACCAAACAATTATTCAACAGATTTTTTTGAAATATTGACTAATGTTTTGCACTTACGCTCCTCCTAAGACCAAGGATAGAGTGCAAAGCATTCTCAATGTAAATTTTCTCGAATTTTTAGCTCTGTTTAAACTTGGTAATCTGACTTACCAATGGGAAAGTATCATTCATCTAACAAATCCAATTTTGAAGGAAAAACTTTAAGGTCTATCGCGCGAAAACTGACAACGATATTCTTGCTCGGTAGATAGAGAGTTAGGTTGGGAACTAAATCATAGATAGCTCCTTCAACTCTTATCTGATTAGGAAGCAGATCAGCATATCCTCGAATGCTGTTTGGGCAGCCGTCATTGTTTTCTGAACAAGGTATTCTGTACCATTTAGTTAATTCAATACTGTCGATTTCGAATTCCCAGATATTCTCCGCGGTCAATGGCAACCAAGTCTTGAAAAAGTTATAGAGAATTATTTTATCTGCACTTAGATCATATTGATTATAAAATTTCTCAACATCTACATGGGTGTCAGTCACATACGACAGTTTACTGGGAATTTCTTTCAGAAGGTCATCGGGAATTAAAACTGGCTCGGTCGCTCCGTGGATCAATGAAATGAGTCTTTCATTTTGTCCCCACTGCTGTTCAAAATAAATCAACGCGGCAAGGCCCGCAAAAAGCCTAAAACCAGCACCCATATTATATTCAGGCAAAGTACCCCTGAGATTTTGCCCGATATAAATTTCTTGGTTCTTAAATTCATAGAATTTAATATCGTCTTTATAAGTCGATATCTGTTCATTTGGGATCTTTTTTCTGTAGGATTGGATCGTCATATCTCTTGGATCAAATCCGAGTTTTTCAGAATTTATTGCAAAATTTATTGGGTTTACAGATGAAAAATTTTTACTGATGACAAGCTTTGGGTCTGCAGCGTTATCCAAATAGACAAAGGACGCTTCTTCCACTGTTTCTCGCAAGTTATTCAGACCGTTCAAATAGTGACAAATATCGTATTGCTTTGAAAAGAACACTCCCCCGTCATCTAATTTAATGTAGATGAAATCCAGATTAGATCGCCATGTAAACCGTCAATTGGTTTGAGAACTAAAACTCGCATCCTGATAGCATCTAATATTTTTACCGCCGGTATAGGTTTTACCTCTATATGCAAGGTTTAATTCAGATCGATATGTTTGACTGCCTTCCTGTGGCCATAGTGCACCGGGTCGGTAGGTATCATCATACAACTCCGGGTGTTCTATTTTTCGATCATCTCTGGCCCACTTATAATAAATTTCACGACTAAACTGATGATCAAAAAGAGCATCGAACAAGTAAAATGCACCAAATAAAATTAGCCAAATAGAAAATACGAGAACAAAACCGAGACGCTTCACATCACCACTCCACGACAGCCATGCCCTTGCCGTCGGGGACGGGTTGGAGGGTATTGATTTTTCTGTCTTTGAAGACTTTTTCTTTAAGCTCTTTGGTAGCTTCCTGTTGTCCGCCGAAGAGGACGATCAGGTCCACCAACCAAAGACGATCTCCAAAACCCCAGTCAGTGAGCCCCAATTTTCGAATACCCTGCATTATACGCCCCTCCGCCTTTGAATAATGCTCCCCCATCTACTCGCCCCCCTGCGAAAGCCGAAACCAACTAGCAGCTACAAGTAATGCGTTATAGAGGCTTACATACGCCAAAAAATACAAAACAAAATCGAGCATTGACCCTAGCGCTCCCCCGCTGAAAACATAAAGTTCACTAATGCCTCTTACAAACCAACGACGACCATCGAGATCAGGAAACAACCATGTTAAACAGAAAAAAAATAGAACGCTCATTAAATGCAATACAAGCATGCGATGATGAGCAATTGAGCTATCAAAAAGGAGCTTAGAAGTGCCACACTTAACCAGACTGCGGCCTCGAATTTTAAGAAAAGAGGTGACCAGAAACACCAATAAAACAAGGACCAATCCAGAAATGACTTGAAACCTATTTACACTATTCAAGATAGAACTATGACGCATGCAATCACAAGCAGCTGTGCAATTACATAAATCAGAGTATCTATCAATGAAATAAAGCAGTTCATCGACCACTTCTCTTACAAACAAGAATTCTGATACTTCGATGTAAACACCTAAAGAGTACGCAACATTCACAAACAAATAACAAAGGCCAAAAAGTACCATTACCTCACCACTCCACGACAGCCATGCCCTTGCCGACGGGGGCGGGTTGGGGGGTTTTCATTTTTTTGTGAAACGGTCAGGTTTCTTGTAGGCTTATTTACAGACAACTCTGAATTGAATATGTTATCCATTATCCACCCTTTTCCTACGCGCTTGTTCTATTTGACCTCGAGTGACAATTTCGTCAATAAAACCAATCACACCCTCAAAATTGTTTTCCCAATTTATTAGTCCCGTAGAGGCGAAAGTAAATTTTACATACAAGCCTTTACGAATTAGCTTTCCAAAACAAACTGAATAATTTGCAAGATTATAAGGATCTACAGTGCACTCAATAAATACGGCTGAATGATAAGGCCGAGTAGGAAAGTAATAAACTTTCTCACTCACTCCACGCCCTTTAAAAGAGTATGCGATTAACCCCAGCTGCGCATGTTCTCTAAGCGATTGGCTTCGTTTTTTTTTATCAAGCATGCTCTTATAGTTTTCTTCACTCATAGCCTCTCTAATGGAAACTATGAGCATTTCATCTTCATATGCTTGCTTTTGATAAAAATAATTCCAGGTACTAAATCCAGGCGATACAACATACGTTTTTAGAAAATCAGTTTTGTTGTTCTCACTAGTAGCCAATTTAAATGCGTATTTCGGAAGAAATATCGGAATATTACCCACTACAAAATACTGATCCTCCTCTAACCAACTTTGTAGAGTGCAATAGGCTGGAAATGCCCCAAGAAGTGCCAAAAAAATCAAAATTTTATAGACAGCCTTCATTTACTTACTCACCACTCCACGACAGCCATGCCCTTGCCGTCAGGGGCGGGTTGGAGGGTTTTGATTTTTTGTCTTTGAAGACTTTTTCTTTAAGTTCTTTGGCGGCTTCCTGTTGCCCACCGAAGGGGACGATCAGGTCCATCAGCCTAAGGCGATGGCCAGAACCCCACTCGGCGAGCCTCAAATTTCGAATACCCTGCATTATACGCCCCTCCGCCTCTTCGACAGGTAAGCCCAACTAACGAAGCCTAATGGCACTGAACACTATGCCAGAAACAGAATGCCGGCCGATACTTCAATCAGCGGAAACAGGCTTTTACCGATGTGCCCATAGCTGATTTTTTCGTTTACTATAAATTTGTCCACCAGCACCGGCAAGCGCAAAAGTTGTTCAACGCACCATCTAATTCATGCGGTTCCGCCTACTCATGTTCACGAATTTTTTGCTTTTTTGCACAGGTCCGGCTCTCCACCCCCAACTCTTGTCACAGCGAGCGTCACCATTGGTATCATTTTGGTGTTGATTTTACGGATAGTCACCGCTTGAGCATTTTCCGCAACAGATTGATTTCACACGGATTTGGGCGAAAAAATGGTGCCGCTGGCGTGCCCTGAACATGAGGCCTACCCCTTACGAATGCAAACGGATATCAATAAATTCAATAGCTTAGATTGACTAAAAAGTGGGGATCAAGTCCCCACTATCAGGGACATCAAAACTATAAAGTTGGCGAATATCTATCAGCGTCATTAATCGAGCTCATATCAAAGATCTCATTTAGTTGAGAGCTCTACCACTCGATTGCATCTTTTTCATCATTTCTCCTCTATATTTGAAGTTGTCGCCCCTTGTTCTTCGTACAAATGATCAAATTCAGACTCTTCCGACACTGGTGCAGCCAAGCTAAATGCCAGAAGATCACGCGTATTTTTCTGCACAGCGATGGCTGCAAAAAGGCTCAAGGTAAAGCCCATCAAGAAAAACCCCTTCTCATTCAATTGCATCTCAGCGTTCCACAAGCCGATCAGCAGAAGAACTACAGACGAGCCTAAAGCCACCCATGACAAATTGTAATAGACACCAGTAACAGGAATTCCTTCTGCTTTGTCCCTGACGGTTTTTTGTAGTGATACCGCTGAATACAATCCAAACATCAAGCAGATGAGATAGTATCCTTTTTCATTCAACTGTAACGGTGCATTATATAGCCCAAGTAAATAGGCAATCACACCAACACCCAGTGCTGCCCAAGAGGCTCCGACAAACGCGGAGCTTGGCTTAGAGATTACATTCATTTTGACCCTCCATTTTCCAAAAAATTTTCTCTTTAAGGTGATTGTACCGGTTCATTAATTGGCAAAGCTTCCGTTCTGCAAAAAGGACGCAATATTTTCTGAAGCTGCCTTTGAATACCGAATGGTTACATGTGTGGCCTGAACCGAGGTAAAATCAGTCATTCCTTCCATCCACATATGAGAAAGCGGCACAACACCATCATCTCTACCTGGCAACAAATATGCTGCGACAGGATTAAAAGTGATATCCCCACCGATGATCCCGACTTCGTAATCGGGTTTGGGTAATCTCGCAAGCCAACTATCCGGGCCTGTATGCAACTCCGCTGCGGTTGGCCCAAGAATATCTCTTGCGGATTGAAATTGATTGGCAAAATCGACGAGTGGACTTCCAGAATTTGGAGGAGACAGCATGACTACTCGTCCCAAACCCGACATCTCATTTTCTCCAAAATAAGCACGAACCAGTGGACCACCTAACGAATGTGTTACAAAGTGGATTGATTTTAAGTTAGCGTATTTGATTGTGCATTTGCCTATCTCTTTTCCGAGATCTTCTATCAATTTAACCAGACCAAGTTCACGTGATCGATAATCAACCCTACAGGTTTTATATCCCATATTTTGCAACCTATCGTCGATCAACCACATGGAAGCGCTACTCCGGCCCAAGCCGTGAACTAGAATAACCAATTCCTTCTTCTGACTATTGGCTGCAGCATCGTTAATGCTTTGTCCCAATAGTCCAGCGACACAAAAAAATACCGCAATAAAAACAGATTTGAACATCGGATTTCCGTTTCTATGCCTAATTTAATTCACTTTGAATTTCTTTATGAACGTCTCTGTAGCGAAGCATACTCGGCAGTTTTTCCTCTAATTCAGCGTCAAACCCACATTTGTCGTTCCATGAGTTTGGGTTTTCATAGGTACCGAACAGCATGTCCCACCAGACGATATCGCCATAGTTATTCCTGTGACGATCTTTCTGGTGGTGGATACGATGCATTTCAGGGCGCTGAAAAAAGTATCCAATCCACTGAGGGGTTTTAACGTTGGTGTGATAAAAAAACTCACCAATCGCTGTACAAAATGTGTAAACAGCAGCAGCTTCAATAGAAAGACCCAAAAATGTGTATACCAACAAGCTACCAATGAGTGAGTTTACAATCATTTCACCAGGGTGCTTGTAAAACGACGTGATGACTTCCAAACGCTGTGGACTGTGGTGAATTTGATGAAAGGCCATCCACAGAAAATCACTCTCATGACGTACGCGATGCCACCAGTAAAATACGAAGGTTGCGATAAAATATGCAAGAAAACCACCAGCTAACGGATTTAAAACCTCTCCAATCTGCAATAGCGAAACTGAAGACATCCACTTTTCCCAGCTTATTCCAGCGAGTAAAACCACACCTATCTGTACCAGATTGATCAGCACGACCCTCAAAGGCCAGGTCTTGATTTTGGGCAACTTCCAACCCGGAATAACTCTTTCCAATATGAAACACATCACAAATATACTGAAAATGGTGTACAGCATAATTCACCTCTTGATTTGCTCATCAGGCAAAGATCGCCTGTGGCGGTCAAACCGCAGAAAAGAAAAATTATTTAAAATCAGTAGTTTAGGTTATTTTTCGCCTCATAAAGAGTCGTTTGAGAACGCAATCATCCACTTTGGTCGAAACATAAAAAACAGATACTAGGCTGAAGAAACTAAGCACAAGGATCACAGTGACATAACTGCTGCCAAGAGCAAATAACCCCATCAAAGCAACGGAAGCCAATACCATTGCTAAAGAGTTCACGATATTAAGACCGGCAATGATGCGCGCATGGTGCTCCTTATCGCCACGCTCCTGTATCAAGGCATATAAAGGCACAACGAATATACCGGCACAGATGGAAAGAAAACTGAAATCGATAAAGACACGTAGACCACCTACAGATAGGAAAGTCATATAATCAATGGCTTTTAGCGGTGTAACAAACTCATTCACTGTAAATGCGAGATCTACAAGAAATGCTGTCATGATTAGCAGAGCGAGAGAACTAAACTTTGCACTCACTTCACCCTTCAGTATTTTGTTACACATCAAGGATCCAATACCAATACCGATTGAGAAAGCACATAACAGCATGGTAAAGACTGTTTCATCGCCATTAAACATATCACTCACCAGCGATGGGAGCAGCGTCAGCAAAGCCGCGCCAATCAACCAAAACCAGGAAATCGCCATTACGGACAGAAAAACAGCTCTGGTTTTCCTGCAATGCTGAATAATTTCCCAACTGGTTTTAACAAAATTGGCACTTAACTTGATATTAGCATCACCGATACCCGCTTTTGGAATACGTAAACTGGCGAGCCAGCCTAAAAGAGCGACTGAAACAATTACAACAGTTACAGCGAGTTCCCCTTGATCTCGTAGGATCAGCAAGCTACCCCCAATGGTACCGCCAAGGATTGCAAGAAAAGTCGCAGCATCAATTAGCGCATTACCTCCTACAAGCTCATTCTCTTCCAGATGTTCTGGCAAAATCCCATACTTCAAAGGACCGAAGAACGCGCTTTGAGTACCCATCAAAAACAGAATTGCCATCAAACCCCACGGATTTCCAACGAAAAACGCTACAGCCCCTAATGTCATAATGATAATCTCGGCGATCTTGATCCGGCGAATAAGCAGAGATTTTTCATACTTGTCAGCAATCTGCCCGGCAAAAGCAGAAAACAGAAGAAAGGGCAGAATGAATATACCAGCGGCCAGCGTAACCATTAGTTTGCTATCCATTCCAGCTGCTTGGGTTAGCTTATATGTAAACAAAATAATCATCGCATTCTTGAACACGTTATCGTTAAAGGCGCCAAGTACCTGAACAACGAACAACGGAAGAAAGCGTTTCGTTCCTAACAATGAAAACTGTGTCGACATACCCTACCCCTGCTTTTCTATTATTTATATTCCAGCACCAATTGGTTGCTGCGACCCTCAATGGTTGATTTTAACTCTTCCATAAAAGGATCTTTCTCCTGGCCAGGCTGAATGGCTGGCAGAAATTCTATAACCGCCGGACCTGGTTTTTTGATAAAATCCCTTCGTGGCCAACGTAAACCTACATTGGTGGCAACCGGAATTACCGGAAGTGAAAAGTCATCATAAAGATGGTAAATTGCCTTCTTATACTCAGACGGTTCACCAATACGTACCAGCCGTCCTTCGGGATAAATCAAGATCGGGCGCTTAGAAGAAACTGCCTTGCTCGCGCGAATAGTAAGACTGTCACGTGTTTTAGCCCCTCCTTCACTATTCACCAGGATCATACGCATTTTCTTCATTGCCCGACCAATAATTGGGTATTTCCCAAGTTCCTGCATAGCAATGGTAACAACCCCGGCCACCTTAGCCATGATGCAATGCCGTCAATTTCTGACTGATGCTTTGCAGCCAGGAGATATGGCCCTTCTTTTGGCAGATGTTCCAGTCCCCTGAATTCAATTTTCGTACCGCCAATTATATCAAATAATGCTACGCATCCTTTCGCCCAGCTCTGCGCCGCACGGATCAAGAGCCGCCGGCCTGGCAAAAACAACAATGGCAATACAAGCACAGCAAATACTACTGTAAACACATAAAAACACAGATTAAATACAGATGAGCGAACCACTTTATTTTCCCCGCTTGACCAATACCGACCAAATTGCGTCCACAAAATGATCTGCATAGTCTGTCATTGTTTTTTCCAGTCGCCCATACAACTTAAAAGTTGCCGGTTGCATGACTATCCCTAGTGAAATCGCTGACAATAATTCCGGATCACCATTTGGGATATCTTTCTTTTCAATAGCTTCTTCGATAAAGCTCTGGATTACAACCACCGGATTACCTTCATCCTGCGCCACGCGATCCAAGAAATCATGCTGTGATAACATGCAATAGCTAAAGGCCTCCGGTGCGATATCTACAAGCTTGCAAAAAGCATAAACTGTTGCTTCCACTGTTTCACGAAAATCAGATGATTGGCGCCGCGCCGTTAGCAATGAGCTTGCAATATTTCCATAGTGATGTTCGAACAGCTTCCAGGCAAGCTCGTCTTTACTGCTGAAGTGACGATAAAGTGTACCTTCCGCAACACCCGCAGCTTCAGTGATCTCTTTAGTCGAGGTTGCATCAATACCCTTGGCATTGAACAACTCAAGCGCCGCAGCAAATAGCTTGTTTCTGGTTTTCACTTTACGGTCCTGCACCATTATTGTTATCCTATTCTTGAGCGATCATTGCCTGTTCATACAAAAAAAGGCTTTCCTCGATCTTTTCAATCATCTCCGCCGTTTTCAACTGAAATGCGCGTATTTCGCGTTCCAACTTCCAACGAACATATCTGATCGCTACCTGTTTGCCGGGTCCCGTTAAGTTCAGAAGAGATTCTTCAGTAAAACAGTTATGCATTGGACACTCCCAAAATGCCGCGGCTGGCAAATTCACGGGTAAATTTGCGAAGTGCATTCAAAGACCCGTTCACCTTATTAATCAACGTTTCAAACTCAGAACCGAGTTCACCCTTTACTTTTTCGTGCTGGGCCAGACCGAATGACGCCCTCTCCACTGCAAATATGTGTTTCAACTTCAACGCTTCATCATGGGCTTTCAAACTCTCACTGATCTCACCCCTACCAAAAGAAGCCTCAATCTGGGCAACACGGTTCTGGATCTCTTTCATCAAAACCCTGATACGCTCCAAATTTGCTTTCATTTTCCTCTCCTGTCTTATAGTGAGTGATTACTCACTTTTATATAGTGCGTATTTATCTGATGCAAGGGAAAATTTGAAAAAACTTAAAAAGGATTGCTTTAGAGAGCACACTTATAGAGTGTCAGGGGCTTAGACTTTAACCACTAATTGCTGGTTTGTATCGCATACAACCTCAACACGCTTCTCCTAAGAAAAGCAGGAAGTATATTTTGAATAAACTTTCACTGATTGAGGACACTCAATGGCAGAGGTGGATTATGGTTAGGAAGAAATTCCTAAAGAAAGCCCTGAAATCAATTCCGCATCAGAACCGTTTCCAAAAATTGTCATACGGCCCACCCTATTTGAATGGGAAACATACAGCCCAAACATAGATATCAGCTGAAATTGCGATAGGGGTCTACATATTCGATTACGGAGCATTAAAAATATCGATATTGAACCAGAGATCTTTTCCTTTGTCTGACTCACCGAAAAAAATTATCAAACGCTTCTTAATAGTCAAACTGATAATTCTATTCAAAGGCTCGAGGGGCACCTAGTCCGTCCCCATGTACCGACGGCTAAACTCACAAAGTAATCCTGACACGATTACTGACGTAAAGAACATTACTCCGATAACAATGGGGTTTTCCGGCAGGTTCAGAACAAAAAACAGGCCGCATTGCAGTCCTCCAATCACAGCCCCGAGGAAGAAGCCAGGGAAATAGTTCAGGACCATCTCCCCAAAAATTCGCATTAAGCCTTCAGAAATATGCTCCATCGACCCCTCCTCGCGTCAATAATTCTCCTTTATATATTATTGCGGCGACATTCTTACAATACCCGGTATTTCGTATAACTCACGCGCGATACCGCGGTCGCGAGCATATTGACCGAGAGAGCGCACACTCACAAAGCTATATTCGCCTACTTCCTTTTCCTCTTTCGGATGATCGCTAAAGGATACATTTTCCTTGAATAGGGCACCAAAAAGGGATTCCAGGAAATAGATCCTGATTTTTGTTCCCTTGAAACCATTTTCCTTCAAAAAGACTTGCGCGTCGGCTCGTGAACTGATCTGAAGACCTCTTAGCTTTGCCTCCGCGCTCGCCATAACCTCCAAAATGAACTGGTTGGAGTTAATGAATCGGGTGGAAAATGGATAAGCGATCATGCTGTAATTCTTGTCAGCAAAGGCTAGATACGCCTTATTCACCATTTGCTGCCTAAACGCGTCTTCATAGGCCGCATGAAAAGTCAAAATGCTGGTATCATAACTAAACGGATCATCCAGAAAGAACTTCAACAAGCCCTCATCATAAACGGCCGCGGTGTCTTTACCACAATGATTCAGCATATGGGTGAATTGCCATTTATCAGTCTTGGTATTCTTCCAGACTATACCAGCGTGAGTGTATTTGAGCCCTTTTCCACTTATGTCACTACCAACCCGACCAACCACCGCAAGTTTAATCTGCTTGGTTTCCAGTTCTTGGAGCAAACGCGCAGCCTGCTTTCCTCCGTTTGTGAGTTGAGCTGAAGATAAGATTTTCTTCTCACACCGCCCGCTGCCATCAGCTTGCACAGGTGCGATATACATTAGCCCAGCCATTGCGACTGTGATGAGGGTTCTAAACATCATACCCTCCTAACTTTCCGCATCCAGAATAAGTTGTTTACCAAGCGAATTTGGTGCAATGGCAATTGCAATTTCGTCTTTTTCGAGCACATGCCCAAACTCGGTCGCCTTTGCCAGAATTCTATCACCAGGCTGCAAGTTTAGTTTTTCCGCGAGCTTTTTTGGAACGGCGACGCCCCACTTCAAAGACTTGTCTAAATCTTCAATCATTAATTCACTCACTTCACCTGAGGCTTCCACACTGGCAACAATAAGTTCAGCAGTTCCGGTTGACATAAACAATGCCGCCCCAACAGGCGCTGATACCACCGCCAGAGATAAGATAGACATTTCAGATGAATTTCTTTGATCCGCATTACTGATTGATAAACAAGACATTAACAATCCGCTTGTCACCAACACACCCATCAAACCGTTTGCAATTTTATTTCTCATCTCTTTTCTCCTTGAAGTTTTCGAAAGCCCTCTGGCCACGTTTGATAAAACCTAAGCACAATTCTGGTTTCTCGACGTTGTAAGCCGCATCAAAAGTCACCCCGACCTTCTTATTCTTTTGTTGTTTCCGCATAATATTTTCTGCCAAATCAACAAGATCTTCACTGGCAACATCCAATTCGATTTCCAGATAATATGCAATGGCACTACTATTGGCTTTGCGCGCCATGAAATCCTGAACATTCGTAGATTCTGCCATTAGATAAATGGTAACTTCCAAACAGTTCAGTGCACCTGCCTTGTCACCCGTGACCGTTATCTGCTTGGGCTCAGCCAAAGCAAAGTTCGACAAAACCGAAATCACCAACGCAATTACAGAAATCTTCGGGATTTTCTCGCTGACACTCTGCATTGTGCATTCCAATTATTCGAATGATGCCGTCTCAATGCCGCGACCTTCGAACATGTATCCGATAACCGCGTCCTCAAATGCAGAAGTCAGCATGTAAATGCCTTCCTGAAACATCTGATTCATATGTGACAAAAACCCCTGCACGCCGATCGTATGGGCGAGTGCAATGCCACCTAAACCTATCACCGCTGTAATTGTTGCCGTTTTAATTTTTTCACTGGTAAACATCTGGGTCACCTTTTTTCAAGATTTGAACTTTACCAACAAATGATCATTGATTAATTAAAGTATGGACAAGCTCCATATTTGTCAACAAATTAATTGATCATTGATTATTTGAATGCGTAAACGGCTAATTTCCAACAAACTCAAAATTAAAATTTCCCGATATGCGATTGAATTATCTAAACTATTTACGCTGTATTTTTTAATTACCAGAGGTACAAATTTCAAAATTGGCAAAAACAAGCTCTTTGAAATTAAAATTATAAAGTATTATTGCATGATCTAATCTACCCAGATTTTACAATTCCAAATTCAAAACTGTATGTAGAACCCCCTAGTGAACATCGATCAATTGATGTACAAACATTTACAAATCCCCCAACAGAGGTTTTCTCATGGCAAGAAGATACGACCACAGCCGAGACGAACTGCGCCAAATGATTTTGGATGAAACCGCCAACCAGATTAAATTGGTCGGTGTTCAAAAAATCTCAGCACGGAAAATCGCTAAAGAAATCGGTTATACGATTGGGACACTGTATAATTTTTTTAGGGATCTTGATGACTTGATCATGCAGCTGAACGGCATCACGTTAGACCGGTTGCACACACATCTTAATAACGTTGAACTCAACGGCACAGTCGAAGAACAGCTGACAGAACTTGCTGATGCCTATATTGCCTTCACTCGTAACAACTTGAACCTTTGGAACAGCGTTTTTGAATACCGCTTGGTCCCAGGGAAAGAGCAGCCTGACTGGTACCAAGAGAAAATCGAACTCCTACTCCGCTTGATCGAACAAGTCATTTCACCCCTTTTCACACATTTAGACCCCAAAGAATGTCATCAATCTGCGTGGGTATTATGGTGCTCATTTCACGGAATTTGCACATTATCGAACGCAGAAAAAAATAACGAAATTGCAATGGAGCAAGCGCGAACCCTGAGCCGTATGTTGATTGAAAACTATTTAAGTGGCTTAAAGCCAAGGATAGGTGAGGCAGACAGTGAACCACACTGATTTAGCGTTTTTTGCTAAAATAAATTCACCCTACTATCAAAAAATACTATTGTTAGATACTAAGCGATACCGTTCAAAGTTGGATTACATTGATAGAGTTATTTTTTATCGTAAAAACCCTCCATATCCTGAGCGCTTCAATTCTCTTTGGAACAGGGATAGGAATTGCCTTTTTCCTCTTTGCATCACACGTAAAAGGGGCTAGCCAGGAAAAATTTTTCAATGCAAAGATTACAGTGCTCGCAGATTTTGTCTTCACGCTACCTGCAGTATTACTCCAACCCTTAACCGGGTTATGGCTTATTTATGAAGGAGGTTACAATTACACGGAATTATGGCTGCTAATAACATATGGCCTCTATTTTCTAATGGTCATAAGCTGGATACCTGTCGTGTTCATTCAGATTAAACTCAAGAACATTCTACAAGAAGCGCAGGCTAATAACTCAACACCGCACCCCTCTTATGACCGACTTATAAAAATATGGTTTTTTCTTGGGTGGCCAGCATTCGTTTCCATTTTTGTAATATTCTATTTGATGATAGCTAGACCGGTATGAGCGATAAAAAGTTCAAAGAATCAGAACAAGCAGTCTGGTTTATCTACGATGGCGAATGTCCTATTTGCAATATTGCTGCGAATGGATTTGCGATAAAGAAAGCAGTTGGGAACCTGAAACTCTTAAATGCGAGAGAGAACATGGATCACCCATTAATCCAAGAAATCAGCGATCGCAATCTAGACTTGGATGAAAGTATGGTGATCAAGATGGGCAAACAGTTTTATCAAGGTCCCGACGCTCTCCAATTAATGGCATTGTTGGGTACAAACAAAGGATGGTTTAATCAACTAATTTATATCCTTTTCAGAAGCCCCTCTCTTTCCCAAATTGGCTACCCCCTTTTAAGGAATGTCCGAAACCTTCTCATTCGATTGAAAAATCAAAACAAAATTCAAAACCTGAAACATGCTCAAACGGATGGAATTATTTTTAGAAGCATTCTTGGAGCGGATTGGGAGCAACTACCACCAGCTTTAAAACTACATTATAAAAACAAAGCCTTCAGTTCTGAAGTCACCAAGATGCAGGGACACCTAACTGTTCACACCTCTTTATACTCAAAATTTCTTTCACCGGCATTCCGCATTGTAGGCGCATTAGTTCCGAAAAGTGGTACTAAAATACCGGTTACGGTTTACGCTAGGAGTAACCCACATAACGCCAATTACATTTTAGATCGCGAATTTAATTATTTAGATGGAACAAAACTTCGTTTTCGATCCTCATTAGAAGCAAGTGGACACAATCAGCTCACCGAATTTATGCGTTTTGGTATCGGCTGGCGATCTTCGTTTTCTTGGGATGGCGAGCATATTCGATTGTTACATCTTGGCTATGTTTTGCGCCTCTTCCGACTAAACATACCGCTTCCTGTGTCTTGGGTCATAGGAAAAGGCTATGCCTACGAGAAACCGATATCCGACACCGAATTCAAAATGTATATGGAAATCAGGCATTTTCTTTTTGGTAAAATCTACGGGTATGATGGTCGCTTTAGGGTGGCAGCCAAATGACGCGCATCCTCATCATCGGTGGATATGGAAATTTCGGAACTTACATATCCAAGAAGCTGGCTACTCAAGTAAATTTTCAAGTAATTGTTGCCGGCAGAAATGAGACAAAAGCCAAAGAATTAGCCACCCAAATTAACGCCGAATGGGCGGTGCTGGACATCACTAAGAATTTGGATGAAATCCTTATACATTTCGCTCCAAATATTGTTATTCACACCTCAGGCCCCTATCAGGGTCAGAGTTATCATGTTGCAGAAGCCTGTATTAAGCATGGCTGCCATTACCTTGACCTCGCTGACGCCAGAGGCTTTGTATCCCAGATCACCCAACTTGATGCGAAGGCTAAAGCTGCAAACATTTCAATTATTTCGGGAGCCAGTTCGGTACCGTGTTTATCTTCGGCAGTAATTAACAAGTTCAAACCACTATTCAAAAGCCTGAATGCCATCGACTATGGCATCGCTACCGCGCAGCAAACTAATCAGGGTCTCGCAACAACAAGCTCAATACTAACATATACTGGCAAACCTTTTCAGACACTCCAGAATGGCACCTCGAAAACAATATATGGTTGGCAGGATCTACATTTGGAAAAATACCCAAGCTTAGGGAAAAGATGGCTCAGCAACTGTGACGTCCCCGACTTATCCATATTCCCGGAAATCTATCCCGAAATCAAAACAATCCGTTTTTTTGCCGGCGCAGAAATACCACTAGCTCATATTGGGTTATGGGTCCTATCCTGGCTACCAAGATTAAAAATAATCAAGACGCTGTCTTCATTCGACCGCTTTTTATTATTCTTGGCAAAAAAGCTGGACATCCTGGGAACCGGTAACAGTGCTTTTCACATGCATATGAATGGAAAAAGCAGCGAGGGAAAACCCTTGAAAAAGTCATTCTATATCTTGGCTTTTGATGGAGATGGTCCCTTAATCCCTTGTATCCCGGCAATTCTTCTAACTAAGAAACTGGCAACCGAAAAAAACATACCAACTGGAGCTTTCTCAAGCGCAGGCCTACTTACACTCCAGGAATATATAGAAGGTTTAGAAGGGCTCAAAATTAGGTACATTGAGAGCTAGAAAGCCTGCTGATGAATTTCTCATTGGAAATCTTTCCATTTGTTGAACTCCGCAATGAGTTTAGGGATGCGCTTCATAGCTTTATCAAAAAATAGCTTAACAATTAGCCAGACACACTTCACAGATAGATACAAAGAATGTGTCCAAACAGTCTCTTTATGAAAGGCAAATTACCCAAAACTGGACTCACCTATAGACCAAATTGCAAGTAAACATTTGACCGCAATAATTAGAAAACAGCCTTCAATCAAATAAAAGGTACCAGCTTTTATATTTATAAAACAATCACCACAAACACCTTATGTATAATGTTTTCAACAATGTCATAAAATGCAGTATTTACGTTCTGGTTCATATTTCAAAGGAAGAGGGCGTCACAACTCAAACGCGATAAAATCAAAGAACTCAGCTAATGTTTGTCAAGTTAACTCCATTCCGGGAAATTTTCTTCTTTCATGATTTTTTGGAAATATGCGATCAAGTCGGTCATAAAAGTCTTCTCGGACTTGTAGTAACTCAGATAATCACCGACAACAACATCACAACAAAATGGCAGCGGTATCCGCGCTCCCTTAGGAAAATTTTCCCAATCCGTGTAGCAACACCGGGTAAACACGCAAATTTTGCCGTTTCTCGGCTAAAATTTGGACTCCACGCTTGAATTCGCCCAACCCTTTTTCAGGTTCTCCACGACTACCTTCAGGAAATAAAATCAAAATATCACCACTATCAATTGCTTCAAAACACCCCTCCAAAGGACTACCTGATTCCCCGTTACGATGAATTGGAATAATACCAATGATGTTGGTCGCAAACCATTTTGTGAAAAAGTTTGCAAAGAAATAATCTGCAGCAGCAACAGGCCGCAATCTAGGTAGAGACGAAAGCGGGAACAATGACATCAGTACCAATGTATCTAAATGTGAATTGTGATTTGCAACAAGAATAGCAGGGCCATTGCGAGGCAATTTTTGCCAATCCCTAACATTTAGACCTAGTAGTACGTATACGACCGGCCTTACGATAATGGCAAAAAAGAGCCTTTGAAGGATTCTATTCATCACTTGACGGTCCTCATCTTCTGCGCCGCAAACGCCTCACACAACCGAAATTGATTTAGCAAATCAAGTGCAATAGTCATATAGGGGCGCTTTACCCTGTGACTCCTGACTGCATCTATTGTTTCTAAGGCCTGATCCTTAGTGTAATTGTTTGCCATGAGCCATGCACTTACAGCCAATACGCTTCGAGACATACCAAGAGCACAGTGAACATATACGTTCCCGTGCTGGCGAAGCGTTTCTATATGCATCGCAATCTCATGTAATTTTGATGGTTCTGGAATCGTCATATCAAGCAACGGAATGTGCGAGTATAGAATACCTTCCGGACAATCAGTTGACAGCTCAGGAGCCAAATCGAGAACGACAGCAATTTCGTTGTTTCTTAGTATTTGCCAGTCAGCAGCGCCAGGTTTCAGCCCTAACCAGACACCAGGAACAATTTCATCCATAAGGTTCAATTTTTTTCGCCAATAAAGCCAATTGAGCCAGCTACCTATTAAATATGGCCAAAAGAGTGCCCATGTTAGCAATCCGTGTTTTCCATCTGTTTTTTTTAAGAAATCACTCAAGCCCAAGCAATAGCTTGCAGCGACAAAAAGAAGGCTAACAGCTATCCAGGCTGTCAAAACTGATGCTTCCGGTATATTAAATGCAGCCACAGTAAAGATGACAGCCAAAATCATGTAGCGTAAAGCTAAATGTAGGTGCCTTGGTGTAACAAAATTCAGCTTAAGCAAACCTGAACCATGACTTGGCACGAGTTTATGAACAATATATACAACCAATATACCACCAACGATGTCTATTGAATGATGTTGAAAAACCAAAACAGTCGAAGCTGCAATTAGTAGGAACCAGATGGTAACGAGAAACTGCCAGAATTGCCCCACTTGAGAGTGTATGACCCGCCAACAAATATATCCCAAACTGATGTGCAATGAGGGTAGTTGGTTGTAAGGCTGGTCTAGACTTAACACATCAAACCACATCGCCGTCCAACCTGAAACTATCGGTCGCTCAAAGTCAAACTGTAGAGGGAAAATTAAGAAAACAATAGAAGAAATCACGATGGCCAATGCGCATCTGACCCCAAGTTTCTGTATAGAAATCCTGGTCGGCGCCATCAAAAAGGCTACGACAAAAATAATATCAGAGGACATATAAGGAACAATAAGTTCTGGCACAAAAGGAATATGCTTTTCCCAATCCAAATAAAGACTTGGATGTGGTCCTGTTAAAAAACTGATGTGGTTTGTACTTCCGTAGACCAGAAAGAAAAAACCTCCGATCAGGGTCGTCCATAGCACACGCTCTTTAAACAATGGTTTTGCTTCAGGAGCTGCATTAAACTGCCTATTGGGAAAGGTGTCGGTCATGACAGAATATGGCCACCATAACAGAAATAGAAAACATAGTGAAAAAAGACAGGTGCGCTGTAGGTCATACTATCCACACGATCCAAGATACCTCCATGACCCGGTATTAAATTACTGCTATTTTTGACCCCCATATCTCTTTTGAATGCGGATACTGTGATATCACCCAAAAACCCGGATATCGCGATGACAACTCCAACCACATATACATGAATTCCTTCAAATGGTGTCAGATATGGCGCGATGAAATACCCTGCGACAGCGGTCGTTGCCACCCCACCAAGGAATCCTGCCCAGGTCTTACCAGGACTTACTTTAGGGACAATCTTCGGACCACCTAGACTGCGCCCCCAAATATACTGGGCAACATCATTTACCTGCGTAAGTATGACGAGAAACATTAACAAACCCACGCTGCCGGCTGCCGGGTTATTAAATTTCGGCAAGGACAACATATAAGCCGCATGGCTGAGACTAAAGACGGTTAGCATTAATCCCCAGTGTAGTGTACCCGTTGCTCTCAAAAAACCATCCGTACTCCCCGCAAAAAGCGTGCGCACAGGCAATATCAAAAAGCTCCATACGGGAATAAAGACAATGAACACCCCATACCAATATTCATAAACCCAGAAAAATTGGAGCGGAATTGTAAGATAGGCATAAAATAGAACTGGCCGATCAATACGGCGGGTTGGAACGAGAGAAATAAACTCTTTAAAGGCGAGAAAGCTGACAAAACCTAAAAAAATGATTGCGGCAGGTCGGTCGAGAAAAACCGCGAAAGAGAATAACGTAATGATCAACCACCATGACTTGACCCGCCGTACCAGTTCTTCATGGTCATCCGCTTTAAAAAATACACCTTTTAAGATTACTGAGATCGTTGCGGCAAAAAGAACAGCATAAATTGCTATAACGGTCGTGAAGACGTTTGACGGAATGTTTTCAAACCACATCATTCTTCTCGGCCAAAGCGCTCTTTGCGCGATTGAAGATCGTTACTAAAGAGAGCAAAATCAGAAGCCCAAAAATCCAGGGTAAAAAATTCTGAATAGGTATCTCAAACCCCAAAAACATCGCTAGCAAACCAAAGACAAACGCTCTATCACTCTTACCGAAAGGACCATCATACCGACGTGATGCCCCTATTTGAACGGCAACGACTCCTATCATTTCAATCATTATAGCCAGCATTACAACACTCATGACGCCCCACACAGGCACACCCGGCAGCAAATAAAATGGCGCATATAACGCTATATCAGAGATCACATCCCCAAGTTCGTTCAACACCGCGCCAAGATCACTCTCCATACTGTACTCGCGCGCCAACATCCCATCGATAGCATTCAAAGCCATTCGAACAAATAAGATCAAAGGAACAAGCAACAAAGGCCACAACTTTGTCGGAAATAAGGCAATAAATGTGCCACCAAGCAAAGATATAACTATGGCAAATATCGTCACTTGATTAGCCGTGACGCCTATTTTAGCAAGTCTATCGACAACTGGACGCAGTAAATTTTGAAATTTCGTCTTTAACTCATAAACGCTTGGCAAATTCTCCCCCTACCTGATTTCGCCCCGCACACCCTAATCTAATTCTTCATGAAATTCAGACCCCTAATTTGGTCAGCCGCCAAATAACCCTTAGTTAGCTTTTCTTTTAATTGATCGTGGATAGTGCCCTTATTTTTCTATTTTCAAGCTAACTGTATAAATACCTCGCAAACTTGACTTCACCAAGAGAATAACTTCGACAAAGTTTTACTCATTCACTTTCTCAGCACCTTTTTTAAAGACAGACATTTCACCATTTTAACGTGATTACCTATAGAAAAATGGCAGAAGCAACTCTTCTTCCCGAAGAACACCATTAGCCTTAAGATAGACTGGCTCATCGGTTCCAAGATTTACCTTGCGAAGACAGATTGTGAGGATGCCCTATGTACAGATTGTGATTGCCTCTAGAAATTTTGGAACGCCCGCGTAAACTTTTACTATAAAAAGTGCTTTTTCGGGCCACATGCAGTAATCGTCTAATTTTGGAAAGGCTCACTATACAACCCTCAGCCAATCTTGGAGAAAACTTTCACGATGTTATTTCTCACATACATCTAATGCTAGAATTCACACCATAAATTTTTCGTCACCACCTAAGATAAACGAAAACTCTAAAATCTATTTTTGCGCTCTACTTCGAATTCCCTGAAAATAGTTTAAAATAAGATTGTTTGTGAATTCCTCGGCTGTCTCGATAGCGATCTTGTCATTCCGCTCAACATAGGCAATCGAACAGATCCCGTGAAAAGATGACCATAAAACCCACGCTGAAGCCATTTTGGCCTTGTCTCCATGATCACCAAACAATGGCTCAATAATATTAGCGATAAGTGACAATAAAAGTGCTATCTTTTCCCGATACCAATCCGGTCGTTTATTTTCATCTGGAAGCCTAAACTCAAACACACAGTTCCAAAGATTCTGATTTTTTCTGGTATAGAGAATATAAGCATGAGCTAACATTTCAAGCCTCTGCTCAGGTGTTTCAATGTTCGCTAGGTCGACTCTTTGCAAATTCTCCAGCAACGCATTCATTGTTTGGGCATTTAGATGCATAATCAAATCATCAAAATCCTTGAAGAAATTGTACAATGTACCCACGGAGTAACCTATCTCCCGAGCAATTTTACGGGCAGAAACGGATCTGATACCCACCTCAATAACTTGTTTTCTCGCCTCCTGAAGAATCATCTTGTGAAGCTCTTCCCTACTATGATCATATCGTCTCGCCATACTACACCTGGAAATTTATTTAAACACTGATCAATTAATTATTGACAACTGAATTTTCACCCTATATTACAATTGAACATCGCTCAATAAAAAAATTTGCATACCCCGATAAGGTACAGGATTTTTTTGAACAACTTAATGAACATTGTTCATTTAATACATGGGAGAGAAAAATGATTGCGAAGAAACATCTATTGGTCGCACTGACAATTTTAGGGCTGATTGCAGCACATGCTCTTGGCTCTATGCAACTTGTTCAACAAGTCATTCACATCGCTCAAACTACATACAATTCAATAGCGAACAATTTCGAGGAAGCAATACTTGGCTACCTCTACGATGGCCGTAGTATCTTGCGGGCTTCATTCTAGCTTATATTAATGGGGGACTGGAAAATGGAAATTCTGGAACAGCACTTCACAAGCCATGACGGCGCAGAATTATTCTATCGCCATTGGCAGCCTGATTATAAATCAGAAAAAGCTGTAATCCTGTTTCATCGCGGACATGAACATTCAGCCAGATGGCAAGACCTAATAGAAAAACTCAACCTGAAGGGCTTTAACTTCTTCGCTTGGGATGCAAGAGGACATGGTCACTCACCGGGAGAACGAGGTTACGCTGAATCATTTGATGTGCTGGTTCAGGATGTTGATTGTTTCGTTCGCCATATTAGTGAAACATACGAAATTGACCCGCAAAATATCGTTATCCTAGCACATAGCGTTGGCAGTGTTCTGACCAGCACTTGGGTGCATGATTATGCCCCTAAGATCCGCGGACTTGTATTAGGAAGCCCTGCGCTTCGAGTGCGCCTATATGCCCCATTCGCGATACCGGCGCTCAGGCTGCTGAACAAAATCCGCAAAAAATCGTTCATCTCTAGCTATGTAAAAGGACGGCTTCTCACTCGTGACCCTGCTAAAATTGATGATTACAATAATGACCCGCTCATTACACCGCAAATTGCAGTCAACATATTGCTAGGTCTATATGATGCGGGGACTCGTTTGATAAAGGATGCCGCCGCGATAACAACTCCCACCTTAATTCTGACATCAGGCAACGACTTTGTTGTTAAGCAGTCTGCACAAAAAAAATTCTATGATCGCCTCTCAAACCCAAGAAAAGAAATGCAGACTTATGAAGCTTCCTACACGACACCTTTAATGAAGCCGAAAACCATCTTCCAATTGCCAAAGCGCGAATGTTCATTACTGATCTATTTGAAAGAGAGTTCCAATCCGCCAAACTGATAAATGCTGATAAGAAGGGCTTTACTAAGAAAGAACATGAAGAGCTTTCCAAGACTTTACCCTGGTGGTCGCCGAAAAAATGGCAGTTTGCCATCGCCCGTTTTGGGTTATCTACATTTGGCAGGTTGAGCAAAGGTATCCGCGTTGGTTGGAAGGAAGGTTTTGATTCTGGGTCTATGCTGGATTATGTCTACGAAAATGAAGCTAAGGGCTTTTCACCCATTGGCAAGTTCATCGACAGGCAGTTCTTAAACAGTCCAGGCTGGAGAGGCATTCGCAAACGTAAGGCCAATCTGCAAAAACTTTTAAGTGAACAGATAGAAGACAGGCTTGATAACGCTGAACATGTACGTGTAGTAGATATTGCTGCGGGTCATGGGCGATATGTTCTGGATACGTTGCAAAGATACGACAACAATAAAATTTCTGCAGTTCTACGCGACTACAGCGATATTAATATTCGGGCCGGCGAGGCGTTCGCCGCAAAAAAACATCTGAAAAACGTGACTTATGTAAAAGGTAACGCCTTTGACCTCACAAGCCTCGCAGAGATTAGTAACGCACCAAATATCGCTATCGTGTCAGGGCTATATGAACTATTTTGCGATAATGACATGATACTGACCTCTTTAAAGGGGCTCTTTGAAGCCTTGGAGCCAGGCGCTTCGTTGATCTACACAAATCAACCTTGGCATCCACAGCTTGAATTCATTGCGCGTGTCTTAACTAGCCATCGTGATGGTAATGCTTGGATTATGCGTCGCAGGACTCAACAGGAAATGGATCAACTGGTCGAAGCAGCAGGCTTTATCAAAGAAACCCAAGAAATTGACGATCAAGGTATCTTCACCGTCTCTCTCGCCAGGAAACCGCGTACCTAATTTCAAATTTTAGAGGGAATAAAAAGCGAGAAGAGTACTGCCTGTCTGCCAGCTCCTATACCAAACGAAAATTTCAAACGTACCAACAGATAGCTCAAGCAAGATTGCTTAGCCTTAACTTCAGTCAACCACTCTTCAGTTTGTTTTCCGTAACTGGACCTTTGTTTCGGTGTTTCAAAGGGCCAAGATCCAAGGCAAATCTGGAGCGGCCCAGATCATCATATTGCGGATAGGCAATCCGCGAATCTCGGAAACTTTTTAGTGGCTGCCCCAACCCCATAAGCCCTTCTTCGCGAGTGCGCCTAACAAGCCCCAGATCCAAGACAACGGGAATACATTCAGCGCCCCTTCCTGCTTGATAGATTACATTCCCTTCGGGGCCAAAAACGGCGGACTGGCCATATCCTAATTTCCCCGTATTGTTAATATCGACAAAATATGACTGGTTGATTCCGGCTGTTGCCCGTCCTATCGACATTTCAAATTCCCGATCAATGGTATTTGTAAGGTTGGATGCAGGATCACTTCAGCACCAAGGCTTACGAGAGCTCTCGACGTTTCGGGAAACCAGCTATCATAACATATAGATACGCCAAACCGACCGACATTCGGCACATCAAATACAGTATGCTCAAGGCCTCCTTCAACCCCCTCTTCATAAGGTTGAAACGGATATATCTTTCTATGTCTGGTGACTACGTTCCCACTCGGATCAATAACAGGTGACGTATTATAAATCTTATCATCTAAAAGCTCATACATGGAGCCGGGGATCAACCAGATTCCATGTTTTCGCGCCAAAGAGCAAAAATGCTCTTCTGCTGGCCCTGGCATCGACTGAGCGGCCTGAAGGCTCGGACCAAATGCACAAAGCTCACCAAACATAATCATTTCAACCCAAGGAAAGCGAGCCATGACAATGTCGATTTCGCGGCTCATTGCATCGAGATTATCCCCAAAAGGAGCTTCCATCTGAATGCCGGCGACGGCGAATGTTGTCATTGTGTTATCTCCCCAGAATTCGGATGATGACAGGATACTTTTCTCGAGCTGTCAAAGTCTGTTAGTTTTGGTTTTGTTGTCAGGCAGGTTTGGGATTTCTTATCACAGCGGCCTGCAAAAGCGCATCCCACTGGCAGATTGATGGGGCTGGGAACTTCTCCGACAGGAGCGGTCAGTCTATCCCTATCATCTGGATCAAGAGAGGGGATCGCATCTAGCAAGGTCATCGTGTAAGGATGCCTCGGTGCCCTGAAAACTGCTGAAACCTGACCTGCTTCAACTATTCTACCCAAATACATTACCATCACGCGATCCGCGATATATTCCACCGTTGCAAGGTCATGAGAAATAAACAGGAAACTTAACTTGTGTTTGGCCTGTAACTTCTTAAGCAGATTTAACACCTGTGCCTGAACGGAGACATCCAACGCAGCAGTCGGTTCGTCCAATATCAGCATCTTCGGCTCTAGCGCCAAGGCCCTCGCGATAGCAATTCTCTGTCGCTGTCCACCTGAAAATTCATGAGGATAACGGCGCAGATGCTCAGGCCCCAACCCAACATCCTTTAAATGCTGTTCTACACGCTCATTCAGTTCTCTTCCTTTAAGCCCTGCGATAGTTTTTAAGGGCTCCCCCACAATGTCACGAACTTGCATTTTGGGGTTGAGTGACGAATAGGGGTTTTGGAATACAATGCTCAGGTTTCTGCGGATCGCCTTGCGTTCACGATCAGACATATCAGTAAAGTCATGCCCATCGAAAATGACTTTACCGCCATTCGTTTCGATCAACTGCAGTAGTGATAGAGCTATAGTGCTTTTCCCGCAGCCGCTTTCGCCAACCAGCGCCACCGTCTCGCCTGGCAAAATGTCAAAGGAAACGTCATCAACAGCCTGAACTAGCCCTGCCTTGGTTGAGAAAGTTTTGGTGAGTTTTTGGACTGAAAGCAACGCCATCATGCCGCCCCCTCACTGTTTGCTTCAACTAGCGCCAAATCCCCTTCAACATGATGACATATCGCAAAATGTGTATCGGTCGAGCGTCTCATCGCAGGCATCTGATCCCGGCATATATCTGTGGCATTGTCACATCTTGAAGCAAATGCGCATCCCTTGATCGAAACCGACATATCCGGCACCTGACCTGGAATGTAATTTAGGTGAACATCAGTTCTTCCGACCTCTGGTACAGTTTGCATCAAGTTACGTGTGTAAGGATGCATAGGTTGTTTCAAAACTTGCCGCACATCTCCAGTTTCAATAATCTGCCCGGCATACATGACTGCTACGCGATCGCAAAGAGATGCAATTACTCCCAAATCATGAGTGATGAAAAGGATGCTGAGCTTCTTCTTCACCGCGAGCTCTCTCAACAGAAGTATGATCTGTGCCTGAACCGTGACATCAAGTGCAGTCGTCGGTTCATCTGCGATAAGAAGATCGGGGCCACAGGAAAGCGCCATGGCGATCATCACTCTTTGGAGCTGCCCTCCAGACATCTGATGCGGATATTTTTCAAACGCAATTTCAGGATCAGGCAATCTTACGTCTTCAAATGATTTAAGGGCGATTATTTTCGCTTCTCGCTTGCAGCAGTGCTGATTAATCACAATGGCATCAGTTAACTGCCGGCCAACTTTCAGGAAAGGGTTAAGGGCTGTAAGCGGGTTTTGAAAAATCATGGCGGCGCTTGATCCCCTAATACCTTCCAACTCCGCATCGGTGCGCCCGACCACTTCGCGACCACTTAAGAGAATACTTCCGCTAATGAGGGTACTCTTTTCAAGTAAGCCAAGTGCAGCCATACTCGTGACCGATTTCCCGCTCCCTGATTCACCAACCAGTCCTAAAATTTCTCCCTGCCTAATATTGAAGCTGCACCCTCGGATCGCATGCACAACTTTGTCCAGCGACGGGAAGGCAATATTCAAATTTGTGATCGAAAGAACATTCTCGGTCATCGATCACTCCTGTGTTTTGGGTCTAGAATATCCCGAATGCCATCACCCAACAGGTTCACAGCAAGAACCGTAAGGAAGATTGCAAGGCCCGGAAATGCCGCTGTCCACCAGAAGTCCAGAAATTTTGAGCGGGATAAAGCTACCATTAGACCCCATTCGATAGTTGGTGGCTTTGCCCCTATACCAATAAAGCTCAGAGAAGCTGCAGCCAGGATCGTATAACCAAAATCCATAGACGCCTGGACAATGGCTGGCGTCCAGCTATTTGGCAAAGCATGCCTAAACATAATGCGAATGGATCCCACACCCATGGCACGGGCAGCATCAATATAAAGCTCTTCGCGAATTGCCATAACGGACCCTCGTACAATTCGCGCATACCAAGGGAACCAGGATATTGCGAGGGCCAGCATTGCATTAAACAAACCAGCACCCAACGCTGCTGTAATGGTGATAGGAAGCAACAATGGAGGGAAGGCCAGAAAAACATCTGATATCCGCATCAAAAACATGTCGATACGACCACCGAAATATCCTGCGGCAAGTCCGATCGGCACCCCAATCGCCATCGCGATCGCAAGAACGGTAAAGCCAATAACGAGCGACGTTTGAGCACCATAAACGACACGGGAAAATATATCTCTGCCTAAGGCATCGGTACCCATAAGATGCTCAAGGCTTGGCGCTTCCAACTTGTCGCTGAAGTTCATTTTGTTTGGTTCAAACGGTACTATCCAGGGCGCTAACACAGCCACCAGAACGATCGCTAGAAAAATACCACCACCAACCACCAGCAATGTGTTAGCCGACATAAATGCGCTGATTTTTGCTGTAATGCTTGGCTTGATTTGGGCGGCCTGTATCTTAAAAAGATTACTCATACTGCCCTCAAGCGTGGGTCTGCCACATAATATAAGAGATCAATTATGAAATTGATGAGCAGATATGCCGTAGACAGGAAAAGTGTCACTCCCATTACAGCGGGAAAATCGTTCTTCACTATTGCTCCAACCACATATCCGCCTAACCCGGGCCAGTCGAATACATACTCGACAATCACCGAATTCCCGAGCATAAATCCATAGGTCAAGCCAACCACTGTCATCATCGGGATCAGCGTCGCCCTTAAGGCATAGCCAAAGTAGATTTTGTTTTTGGGAAGACCGTATGCCTTTGCTGTACGGACAAAATCTTCCCCTAGTGCTTCGACCATTGTATTGCGTGTGATACGCGTAACCACGGCCATAGCAGCCAGCGTTAATGTCAAAACTGGTAGCACTAAATGAGCAGCGGCACTTTTGAATGCCACCCATTCACCAGCCAGCAATGTGTCGATCAAGTAGAAGCCGGTTACGCGAGCAAACTCATAATCAAGAAGCACTTCGCTATTCATGCGCCCTTGTAAAGGAAACCAGGCAAGCTTCCCATAGAAAAGCATCTGCAACATCATTCCGACCAGAAACACTGGTAAAGCCATACCAGCAATAGAAAAGCTTCGAGCTCCATGATCTGAAATCGAATTTTGTTTTACTGCGGATATCACGCCAATCGGGATACCAATCAGAATTATCAAGATGACTGCGATCGTTGTGAGTTCCAGCGTTGCAGTCATACGTTCAACAACATCGTCCAATACTGGCTGACCAGTTCTAAGGCTCTTTCCAAAGTCACCCTGAACCATATCCCCGACATAATAGGCAAACTGGATTGGGATCGACTTATCAAGGTGTAGTTCCGCCTTCGCCAAATCGATTTGCTCCTGAGTGGGGCGATGTCCCAACATCATCTCGACAGGTGATCCGGGAAGGATGCGACTCAACGCAAATGTAATGACAAGCACACCGCAAAGGATAACAATCATCATTAAAAGTCGTTGAGCCACATATTTTACCATCTTCTAATCCTAATTCCGCCTATTTACGAGACAACTTATGGAAGAAGACGGCGGCATATGCAGGGTTGGTTTCCAGCCCTTCAATATTAGAACGACGTGCTGTCCGTCCTTTGATATCTGCATAGAAGATGGCAACAGCATCATCCATCAGTATCTGCTGAGCTTCCGCATATTTGGTAATTGCTTTTTTGCGATCCATCCCTTCCAAAGCAACACCTTCGTCCAGAACTTTGTCATAAGCCGGATTTGTATAGTGAGACAGATTGAAAAGCGCTTTCTCTTCAGTTCTGAAAAGGCCTATCATCCAATCATTTGGTGTTGGATATGTTGGCCACCAAGTCATAGACTGCATATTCGGAGCTGTTTCCAGGTTTTTAGCTTTATCCCAGATAACACCCCACTCACCTGGCATCAGTTCAACCTCAATGCCTACCTGTCGAGCATTTTCCTGAAACAGAAGTACTGAGTTTTTGTAGGCTTCAGAAGTACCGATATAAGCAATAGAGATTTTTCTCTGATCCACAGGCACGCCGGACTCTTCGATAAGCTTTTTCGCCATATCCAAATCGAACTTTGGTGCCTTGATAGAGGAGTCATGCCCCCACATAGTCGCAGGAATAACACCACGCGCTACATCTGCATAACCAGCATAAATATCATTTACAACAGTATCATAATCCCAAATATGGGTCAGTGCCTGACGAAATTTCTTGTTATCCGTAGGCGCTTTCTGGGTGTTGATCAGGAACTGAGAGTTTTTCCATGAAGGCACCGCATAGGCGCTGATACCTTCTTCTTTATTCAGACTATCCACGACATCAGCTGGTACCAACGAAATAAAGTCTGCCTCACCCGCTTTTAGCATCTGAACCTGAGTTGCATTTTCAGTAACAACTTTCAAAATGACGCGATCAAAATTCTTATCGCTCCATCCACCGTGGAAATCGGCATTTTTTTCAAGTACAATCTGTTGTCCCTTCGCCCATTGGCGTACCTTGTATGGTCCTGTACCAGCAGCATTTCCCTGATTGAACCAATCAGTACCCTTCTCAGCGGCTTTGGGTGAAAACATATATGCACCATACTGCGAAGAGGCAATTAGATCGATTGGCTGGGGGGATTTAGTCTTGATCACTAAAGTCGTGTCATCCAAAGCTTCAATGCTGTCTACAGATGCCCAAATGTACCATGCTCCTTTTTTCATGCTCTTAGTGCGCTCGATGGCTGCCTTTGCCGCCGCAGCATTAAAAGATTCACCGTCATGGAACTTAACACCTTCACGCAACTTAAATGTCCAGCTAAGGCCATCTTCACTAACAGACCAACTGGTAGCCAAAGCTGGTGTGAATTGCTCTTCACTACCTGGCGGGTTATACCAAAGAAGTGGCTCATACACATTCGCGAGCATCATAACTTCCAGTGAAAAAGCAATGGAAGGGTCCCAATCCTTTACATCGCCATACATAGCATAGGTCACAGTGTTTGATTTGGCTTGTACCCCCGGTGCTGTAGCTACCAAAGAAACAACCGCTATCATAATAACTGCCCACACCATCTTCATGAGTGACTTCATTTTACTACCTCCTTGCAGTCGCGGTTTAGTTTGTACTTATTCGCGCCTATATGGCTCAGCAAATGTCATGCCAATTAATCAATTTTATTTTTATTTTACTTTTCAAAAACTTAATCACAATTTTGGATTTGAAGAATTATTCAAAACTGAATAAATCGGAAAAAATATTCACAAATGAATAGAACTTGGTGTCAACCCATGTCGCTTAAGTAGCCTTTGCACAGTCGGTTGAGATACCCCTAAGTCCGCCGCAATATCTACCTGACGGTGGTGCCGAGCACAGGATTTTTTGAGGTAATGATATTCAACTTCGGCCAAAGCCGCCTGCAATGTCAGTGGCGTGTCTGCCACGTGTCTAACAGGCACCGTTTGATTAAGCACTTCCTCAGGCAAATGCTGAGCTGCGATTACGTCACTGCCGGCACTTAATACAAAGGCACGCTCCAATATATTCTCGAGCTCCCTGACATTGCCAGGAAAAGCATAACGCCCAAGCAAATTTACTGCTTCGGAGTCCAAACGACGGCTTGATCCGTGACGATCATTTAGTCGGCCAACAAATTGTTGAACCAACTGTGGCAAGTCTTCCCGCCTTTCTGTTAGTGAAGGCATTCTGAGAGGCACAATGTTTAGACGAAACCATAAATCTTCACGAAACTTCCCTTCGTCCACCAAGGCTCTTAGATCCTTGTTCGTTGCAACAACCAACCTCACATCAACTTGACGTACACGTCGATCCCCTACAGCAATGAATCCTTTTGTATCAAGGAATGTCAGTAATTTAACCTGCGCTTCCAGTGGAAACGCATCTATTTCATCTAGAAACAGAGTACCTTCATGGGCTGCCTCGATCAGCCCGGTTTTTCCTTTCTCCAAGGCTCCTGTAAAAGCCCCCCCCACATAGCCAAACAATTCCGCTTCTAGCAGCGTGGGTGGAATCGCACCACAATTCAAGGAGAGAAATGATTTCTCCCGCCGGGGGGAGCCATCGTGAATAACGCGGGCAATCATACTCTTACCTGAACCCGAGGCCCATTCAGTAGCACGGTCGTGTCAAAGTCTGCCACTCGAAAGACCGTGTCCATTACTTGTTTCATAGCGTCACTAACGGCGATAATTTCCTGGGTTTTAAGATCACGGAGTTTCATAGCCAGAAGTTCAGTGTGGATTCGTGAATGAAGCTGTTGCTTCTTCTCCAGTTCACCTCGAAGCAGATTAAGTTCAGTCAGATCCCTCTCGCTCCCCACCACAAGAGAGACTTCGCCTGACTCATCAAAAACAGGCACACCATTCACGAGCAACACTCTACCAGACTTTACTTTTTGAATAATCGCGACCGGCTTTTTGGTTCTGAGAACTTCATGGGTTACGTCATTGTCGAAATTTCCCTGACCAAACAATTCCTGTACGGTTTTTCCGCACACGTCTTCCCGCCTGATATCATTGAGCTCTTCGCACGCACTGTTAATCCACAATAATTTCGGAGTCGCATCACATACCCAAACGCCATCTGTCATTGCTTCCAACACCGACGGCCACTGCTTTTCAAACATTAAACACCCAATTCAGCTATATTATTCATTCTTGAATAATATAGCTGAATTATCTGGGTGTGAATATACGTTGAATTACCAATACAATTGGGAAGCCGATTTACGTAAAGTACTTAAAGCTAACGACACTGAAAATTTCCCAGAAAAAGCACCCAGAATATATGGATGCTTATTGAGCAACGCTTTAATTTTGCGGATGCTCCCCATAAATATCCCAGCAATCACCACGGCTTATAGCCCAATTAGACGCTTCAGTTGGATAAAGACAAAGCAAGTGTCTAAACAGACTCTATTTAAGAACACCTGAATACTAACCTAAATTATTGATATATTTAGAAAAAATGGTGCCGCTGGCGTGACTCGAACACGCGACCTACGCATTACGAATGCAAACGGATATCAATAATTTCAATAGCTTAGAGTGTCTAAAAATCGGAAAATGGCCCAAATTTACCCATTTTGGGGCCGGAATTGTCTAAATTCTAAACGATGACAATAGTGCTAAGCTATATGGGCTCACTCAATTGTACTCTGCAACCCCCTGTTTAAAGTGCGGGCCCAGGCATTCAGTTTTTGGGCGATTAAGCGCGATGATTTCAACGGCATCACGCCGTTCGGTCAGAACTTCGGTGTATGTCATGTTTCTCTCTTTATTATTATTATGAGAGCCTAATTTGATCCCATATTCCCACACGGGTTAAGAGAAATCCCCAAAAACCAGCCAAACGAGAAAAGGAGCCCCTTACAGAGCTCCTTTTTCGAGTTCATATACAATGTCGAATATCTATTGCCAGTTTGCTGTGAGAACTGAATCTAGGCTGTCATATTGTGGATCGGACAGATCTGTTTCCGACCCGGATGGTGGACTGAATGAAGCCATTGCCTCCACCAGATTAAAGACATCTGCATTGCTAAGCGTTTTACCATCGCCAGACTGAATGGTTTCAATCTGATTATCAACACCTAAATACCAGTTTTCTACGGTGACGCTATCGCTGGTTCCAATCACACTAATCAATAGATCATCACCGCTTTGCTGCAGCCACAACTGATCATGCGCAATATCTGAAGCTAAGACTAGCTTATCATCAGACCCATCGGAACTCTGATCAGAGATTACATCGTTGTCATCTCCACGATTGAATTCATAGGTATCTGACCCATTACCACCGTCTAACGTATCGTCACCCGCACCACCGATGAGCTGATCATCGCCGGCGCGGCCAAACAATGCGTCAGAAGATCCCGTTCCAATTAGGATGTCATCACCTTGATCACCTGCTAATGATGCTCCGACATCTACCCCAAAGTACCGTTTATAAATCCCGTTACTATCCCCATCCTGCGGAGATTGCCAACTAATTACATATCCACCTCCAGCGAGTGCAGTTATTGAGGGAGTTGTTTGGTTCCCAAGAGCAGTTTCATTCACAATAAACTCGGTATTTAATGCATTAGCAGCTGAGTCATATTCTTGGGCATAAATTCCGTTAGCATCCCCGTCTTGACCTCTAGATTGCCAAGTGACAACAAATCCACCGTTTTCTGTAGCTACAACTCTAGGATTATACTGCAAATCTGAGGTGAATGTGTTTACGATAAAATCTGATACTATTGTATTTCCTGTAGCATCAATTACAGATGCAACTACATCTCTATTCCCATTTAGGGTGGTTTCCCAAACTACGACAAGATTTCCATTTGTTAGCAAATCTACACTCGGGTTTTTCTGATCACCTGATGTTGCAGTGTTGAGTTGAAATTCTGTACCGATCGATGAGCCATTATCATTGTACAACTGGCCAAAAATTCCATACCCGTCGGCTTCGTTGCCGTGCGATTGCCAAATTATTAAAAAAGTACCATTTTCTAAACTAACTACATCAGGAGATGATTGCCCACTTGGTGAAAATGTATTGACTTGGAATTCATTTCCAACTTTTGCTCCACTCACATTAAATATCTGAGCGAAGACACCGTTTGTATTATTGTCGGCCATTTGATCAAACCAGGTAATTAGAAAATTACCATTTGACAACTCCGCCATACGACTGGAGCTCTGGTTAGAAGCCGTTGTTGTATTAACCAAAAATTCCGGACCTAGAAAAGTACCTTGACTAGAAATACGTTGAGCAAAAACACCAGAACTATCTCCATCCTGTCCTACAGAGTCCCAAGTTACAAGAATTTCACCATTCGACAATTGAATTGCTTCAGGGTTTCTTTGCCAATCGGTGACATATGTGTTTATTCTAAACTCAACGCCTTTCAAATTACCCAATGCATCATAGAATTGGCCATACACACCCCCTTTATCACCATCCTGTCCATTTGATGTCCAAAGTACAAGAACGCCTCCATCTTCAAGGCCCAATACCGTAGAAGAAGTCTGAGATCCGATAGTATAAGTATTTACTTGCTGTTCTTCGTTTAGATGAAGCTCATGATCATAAACATCAATAGTCATCGTAGCAGAAGTCTCCAAACCGCTCTCGTCCCTTGCTGAATACTGGAAACTATCTGCCCCAACATAACCAGCATTGTACATAGGTGAAAGAGCCGTCCGAATTTAACGTTACCTCTCCGTTTGTAGCGTTTGTAACACGAGTAAATGTTAAATTTTCACGGGCGGTATAGTCGTCTACTGCCTGCAAAGTAGCTGACACATTCATATTACTCTCTACCGCTAACAAACCACCTAATGAATTTGGTGGTTCGTTTTCTTTAATAACGGTTAGCACAAAAGTATCCTCTTTTGTTAAACCGTATGAATCTGTTCCAATGACTTTAATTCTATACTCCCCAACATCTTCAGCATTGGGAACACCCTCTAATGTATTGGTTTCATCCCTATATGCGAGCCACAAAGGGAGAGTGGATCCATTCTCTAGGAAAAAGCTGAGCTCTAGTGTATCCCCCAAATCTGCGTCACTAAACATAGTGCTAGGTATCAAGTAGCCAAAACTTTCGCCCGCAACAAACGAAACATCTTCTATAGGCGTAACTAATTCTGGTGCATCTGGAATCTGATCAACTATTATGTCAAATTCAACACTTACAAAAGAACCTTCTTTATCTGTAGCAGTGACTGTAACGTTATAAATACCCTCATCAGCACTTGATGGCGTCATCCCGTCAGTTGACTTTAGTATGCCATCAACCAAATCAAGCCACGCAGGTTTTTCACTGTTGTCAGTCATCTTTAAGGAAAACGTTAATTCATCGTCAGCATCCACATCCTTAAAGACTTTGTTTTCACCGATATCAAATGAGAACTCTTCATCAAAATCAACTAAGTATTCACCCATACCCTGGTCAATTTGCGGATCATCATTCACATTGGCCACTGTCACGCGAACTATATTTGTCGCTCTATTGCCAAAATAATCTGTTGCAGTAACCTCTAATTCAATGAGACCAACATGCTCATTTAATGGTGTCCCAACTAAGGTAAGAGTGTCGTCAACCACCGCTAATTGCAGCCATGAAGGTAGACTCTCCCCAGTGATTTGCCTTACTTCAAACTCCAGCTCATCGCCAATCACACTATCATTGTCTATAAATAATGAACCAAATTCATTAAATACAAACTCTGTGTCTTCAACAGCTGAAGCTTCAACCATTCCGGTAGAAGCGGGAATACTTGAATTATCTAATGATACAACCTTGTCTGAAAATTGCAGAAATTCAACGTTTTCTAGTACATCTACGCCGTCACTGCCTGAATTTTTATGAGTTACTGTCCATTGTAGTGTTGTAGTATTAAATACAACTTCGTAGGAATCCACCACATCAGTATAAATAGCGACATCTTGTCCATCACCACCAAAAAGGCTGTCATTGCCTTCTAAACCAAACAATGTATCATCCCCGTCAAAGCCATAGAGCTTATTATTTGCACTATCTCCTTGTAGGTGATCTCTCCAAGTAGAGCCGTTTATATTTTCGCCGTTTGTGTATGCATAAAACTCTATAATTCCGATCGCGTCATAACTTGAAGCAACAGCACCTCCAACGGAATAAGTAAAATAAGCGCCCTGAAGAGTATTACTTTGTGGTGTGTTATATGAAATAGTGCCGTCTGAAATCAAATTTATGATCGCATTTGGATCTTCTTGTCCGAGCAATTGGTAACTCAAGTCATCTACAGAGTTATCATTAAGAAGCGATGAGAGAGAAGCTGATAATCCTGCCTCATTACTGAATACAAACCGACCTGAATGGCTAATCGAGTAAGTATTAAGCTCTTCGAAGCTCGATTGCATTTGGATTTGCTCAATAGAGCTAAGAATATCTGTTTCACCTGATTGGTTGTTTTCTACGGCTATTCGTCCTTCCATGAACTTGAAACTGTAATCAGCGAGCTCACCAGATAAAATTACTGTATCAAATCCTAGACCTCCAAATAAGTGATCGGATCCAATACCACCATCCAATGTATCATTCCCTATTCCACCATCTAGGACATCATCTCCTTCTCCACCAGAAAGTGCATCTTGACCAGAGCCGGAGCTAATTAGGTCATCACCGCTTTCACCGTAAATTGTATCGTCCCCAGCATATGAAATGATAAAGTCTTTTGTGTTTCGGCCATAAACTTCTGCATCTTCGAATTGCCCTTCAACAAATGAGTTATCACTGAGATCTACAATTTCACCATCAAAAAACTCAAGAATCTCTATGCGATTATGTGCTATTCGCCAGTTTTTTATTTCAACGCGATTTTCTGTTTCAAATGCCTGAAGATCGTCGTCAAATTGGTCACGAATTCCAATTATTAGGTCATCACCTCGCAATGAAAATACCAAGTTTTCTTTAGTTATACCTGAGCTAAAAGTGATCTTGTCACTATCACCCGCACTAAATTGTTTAAGTTGAGTGTCATAGCCATAAGAAAACTTCAGTTGATTGTCCTGTTCATAATACACTGGCTGACCACCGACATGCTCAGCCCAATAATTATCATAAATGACATCAATACCGCTTTGGGTCGAAATCTCGTATACATCGTCACCGGCTCCACCTTCTAAGTAATCAGCCCCGATGCCTCCACTCAAAGTGTCATCACCTTCACCAGCCACTAGAAAGTCTGAACCATTTGTTCCTATGAGATGATCATCATTTGAAGATCCTATCAGTTCAGATAGAGAAATTTGTGCTGAACTACCATTCAACTGATCGACACCATTGATCGAAATATTTTCAATACGATTAGCAGAATTATACCAATCTTTGAGCAAAACTGTTGTATCAAGCTCGCTGATTGACTGGCCGTCCAAAAGCTCACCAACACCAATTAACAGTCCATCTTTTGTAAATTCATAATGCAGAGTTGTATCTGGAGATGGATCTCCACTTTCAGTAGATACAACAAAATTTAGGGTGTCTTGCCCCCCATCAACTTGGTACTGACGATAATCAAACCTCTGTTCAAAGTCATCAATAGCACCTGACTCACTCCTTACAAAGTACCCTTCACCATCATAAACATCATAGCTGTACTGATAAACTTTTCGGACATCTGTTTTTGTTTTCTCGTCGATCCAATGGTTGTCAAAAATAATTGAATGCCCATCACCAATGGTTACGTCAAATTGGTCGTTACCCGTAGTGCCCTCTAGCAGTTTAACACCCTGCAAATGAGCGCTTGATTGGGAAATATAATCCTCTAAAGCGATTTCAGTGCCATCATCGAAGCGTAATTTTTCAACTCTCGAGTTTTTGTCAACCCAATTTTCTATCACGACTTTATCGACTAATTCATGGATTGTAGCGTCCGGGAAAAGAGTATTTCGAATTGCAATTATCAGATCTGAACCATCGAACTGAATTAACAAATCATCTATTGTAAGATCGGATCCAATGTAAAGCCGATCTTCAACGCCGCCATTCCCACGAACTCCTAGGGTACTTTCCTTAGTAGTAATATTTAGCGTTCGTTCTTTTAACTCAGGTTGATAACCAGTTACTTCGACATATCGTTCTAACAGCGTATCCGCTAGCCCACCCAAATACGGATCTATAATACCGCGCTCTATGATACGATCGGAGCCAGAACCAAGTTGCAAGAAATAAGAATCATTCCCTTCCCCGCCTTCCAACAAATCATCTCCACTGCCACCGATGAGTGTATCTTCTCCCTTGCCACCCAGCAATGTATCGCCACCACTATCTCCTGACAAAAGATCATTGTCGTCCTGACCAGACAAGTAGTCATTGCCGTCGCCACCGAAAAGATTGTCATCACCGTCGCTGGCTTTTATGGTGTCATGCCCTGAACCACCTTCAACTTGGTCGTTACCATAACCAGAATTTATACTATCATTCCCATCCCCGCCGAATACAGTATCATCTCCATTTTTTGAAGCGATATAGTCATCTCCGCCGTTGCCTTCAAAGAGGTTGTTCCACTCATCACCGACAAGCGTATCAGCACCGTCGGCACCAGCAACCCCTTCGATGTGATCCAGGGTATCTGTGAAATTATAATCACCCGATATGGTTGCAGTCCCAGCATCCAGATCAGCATTAACCGTATAGCTGATTGTTTCGCGGGTATCGTCTTCCACATCTGCAATGGAGGCATAATCGACAATATCTGTGCCATCCCCCCCTTTCAGGGTATCCACGCCGGTACCACCAACAAAACGGTCTGAGCCGATGCCTCCATCATACAGGTCATCACACGCACCACCGGCAAGGGTATCGTCGCCCGCGTCACCAAAGAGGCTATCTGCGCCAGCGCCGCCGAGCAAAATATCCTGCCCTTCACCGCCGATCAGACTGTCAGCAGCGTCACCGCCATCAAGCAAATCACTTCCATCTCCGCCTACGAGGGTATCTGCACCCCCTTCACCCAGCAGTTCGTTACTGGCATCATCTCCGGTAATATAATCTGCATATGACGTTGCTTTGATGGCCTCTATCCCGTCAAAACTGTCACCTGCCGCGTGACCACCGGAAGCGGTATTTTCCTCCAGATCAATTGTTACACCCGCATTTGATCCGTCATAGGAGACCACATCCTGACCGTCGCCGCCGATATATGTGTCACCGCCAGCACCACCTTCGAAATAGTCGCTGCCAGATGAACCTGACAGAGTGTCCGCGTGGGACGATCCTACAATTTTTTCAAAGCCACTGATTTCTTTTACAGTGCCATCACCCTCAGTTGCAGTCCCTTCTGACAGATCTACAGAAATGCCTGCACCAAGCCCTGCAAAACTGAGAGTGTCCTCTCCGCTTCCGCCATCAAGGGTGTCAGCACCGGCATTCCCAATGATCAGATCATCACCAGAACCGCCATAAATCTTGTTACCCGAAGCAGCGTTATCACCAATCAGTGTGTCTGCATATGACGAACCAATTACATTTTCAAAACTGTCGAGCACGTCGTCGTCAGCGTCGAAACCTGTGGCAGTCTGATTAAGAAGATCGACAGTAACGCCCGCATCGATATCAGCGCCGGTGAGGGTTACGCCTTCGTATACAACCTCATCATCCGCACCATCCGCACCTTCGATGGTCTCTTTCGTAACAGACTGATAGGACACCGTATCCAGCCCATCACCACCGAGGAGGCTATCTGCACCAAGCCCACCCTCGATAAAGTCATCACCGTCGCCGCCGACCAGCGTATCAGCACCCGCATCGCCAAATAGCGCGTCATCACCGAGACCACCTTCGATGCTGTCATCACCGCCGAGCCCGACCAGGCCGTTATCCTGATCATCACCAACAAGTGTATCTGCACCCGCATCAGAGCCAACCAGGTTTTCAAATCCTGCAAGCGTATCACCAGCAGCATCACCACCCGACGCAGTTCCTGCTCCAAGGTCAACAGAAACTGCTGCGGTGGATCCTTCATATGACGCTGTATCAATTCCTTCACCGCCATCCAGAAGATCTGCACCTGCACCGCCTTCAAAACGGTTTGTCTCTTCGCCGCCGGTTAGCGTATCCGTATAAGCACTACCAATAACGTTTTCAACGCTAACCAGATGATCTCCCTCAGCATCCCCGCCGGCGCCAATAACAGTATCTGCGGACAGATCGACAGTGATTGCCGCCGCAGAGTTCGAATAATCGGCTGTATCCTGACCAGAGCCACCATCGAGGGTATCGGCACCATCACCACCGAGCAGCAGATCGTCACCGGATCCACCATAAATCTCCGCATTTATCGCTGTACCGGAGGACAATGTATCATCACCGTATCCACCAATGGCAATTTCCGCATTAACATCGGCCAAATCCAGGGCAACCCCGTTTTCGCTATCGATAACGACGGTATCCTCACCTGCCCCTGCGTCAACAAAGGCGAGATCATCATCACCATCAACATAGAGAATGTCATCCCCGGCGCCCGCATCCATGGCATCAACACCAAGACCACCTTGCAGAACGTCGTTTCCATCACCGCCGAGAAGACTGTCCGCACCCGCTTCACCGATCAATTGATCGGCGCCGGCCGTACCCACCAACGTATCATCACCAATACCACCGGAAAGATTGACATTACTGTCACCGCTACTAAACAGGTAATCATCCCCGTCGCCACCAACGAAACCTTCGGCATTGAACGCATTAATATCAAGATTCAGATCCGCGGTACCGGAAAACAGGATCAGGTCCTCTCCGTAGCCAGCATCCACACGTCCATGCAACAAATCTGCCTCATCAATATTCAGCAGATCATCGCCGGCACCACCAATTAGCGTATCACGGCCTAAACCACCTGTGAGGGTATCATCTCCATGCCCACCATAAATGTAATCATTACCAGCTTCTACATCGATCATGAAACCAGTGGTTTCATCGCTTGCAATATTTATTGTGTCGTCACCTAAGCCAGTTGTTAAGAACGACCCTAACTCAGATGTAAGTTCAATATTGGCACCGTTATGATCATACTCGTCATTGGCAAACAGTACGTTATCTTTATCTTGAAATACAAACCGGCCGAAACCAAATGCACCTTCAATGGTGTCCTCAACAAGCATGCCGTAATCATAATCGAGATAAATTCCGTATGCGGCGCCTTCCTGATCTGTTGTCTCCCCGATTTGCGTAATCTCGTTTTGCGTGACAACTTCATTGCCTTCTAGATAGCGGCTGCCAAAATCATCATTCAGGTCTATTTCGGTAATACCATATCGATGCAGGGACTTGATCTCCCCAAGATCAGTCTCCCCATCCTGATTGAGGTCCTGCCAAATCCGCACAGAGTCAAAATCAGCATCATTGGCATTAAAAATTCCATTCCCGTCCGTATCGAGGCTAGCAAGAGAAGCGGCTTGTCCAACAAGTGAAGCAGGGCCATAAAAAGCCGAAAACATTTCTGTGATACCATTAATGCGGCCATCATTATTCCGGTCCATAACCAGAATGCCATCCTCTGCACCGATCCAGCCAGTTTGGTCTTTATAACCGTCCTCGTTCATATCAAAGAGAACACTGCTCTCTTCCAGAGAAATGAGATCAATACCGTCTCGGTTCAAATCCACAGCAAATATGCTATTGCCACGGTCACCCCCAAACAGCTTTTCCAGAATCTTTGATTGGTCTAGAACTGTTGTTGGATGATCAACAAACTCTATGCGCTCCACACGATTAAATTCTGCACCCCAGTCACGGATAATCACCTGTTCATCAGCGCTATTTTCAACACCCAAAACACTTATAACAAGATCGTTACCTACCAAGCCGAAAGAAAGATCACTTTCGCTTATGCCGGTGCCAAACAGGACGGTATCATTATCACCCGCATTAACCTCTTCGTATTTTACGTGGGTATGCAATTCGCTATTGTATACATGAACATCTTCAGTCACCGTTTCATATGTAGGTGTTTCATTTCCCCAATCATCCACAATCACCCCATTTTCAAACTGTCTTGTTTGAGTGGTGAGATGGTGGTAACGGACGTTGACTGTGTCTACAACACGATCCCATCTAGTATCAAAAATTAACGTTTCTTCATTACCGCGCTCAAAAAGATAAACATCATCACCGCCCCCCCCTAAAAGAGTATCATTACTGCCCAATACAGACAGCTGTTCACTAGCGTCAGTACCATTTACGATACTTCCGATGGAATCTGGGAGTTCTTCATAAAATACCGGTGCAACCGCATCGTTAAAGACATCCAACGTAGCCGCTTGCAAGATGATTTCTTGCCCTCTATCAATTTCAAGGATAGATGACATGTCAAATTCTTGACCGCTCTTGAAACGCAATGTATCAAACTGGTTCCATCTTATATGCCAGTCCTCTACCAAAAACTTTTCAATATATTCAGCTGTCTCTCCTTCTGGTATTTGCGGCGATATGACTTCGATATGCAAATCATTACCAGACAGCTTAAAACTCAGTTGAGTTGAATAAATCCCAAACTCAACTGTTAATATATCTTTCCCATCGATATTGAGTTCTCTGTAAGACTCGGCACCCTCATAGGAGGTTCTCGTCATCCAACCGTCAACGAATGCTGGATCGGCCCCTTTTCCGCCATTATGAATTTCAAAGTCACCTTGGATCCATTTAGTGCGCTCAACAAGAATGTCCGAATTGAAATTTCCTTCACGCAAATACGTATCGGAATCATGCACTATGTTCAGCTCAAGTACAGACTCCGCGCGAAGTTTATCAGCCTCCCAATCAGACACTTCCCAATCTGGCAATTTATCCAAAAATAGTGCCTGATTGTCCATATACTCACCGTACCTTACGGCAATAGCCAAATCCTCAGACATCTCATCGACTGTTTCAGCATCAGTATGGGCGAGCGCACGCTTCATATACAGATCACCGCCCTCAATCTGAATTTCCTTGAAGACCCGTGTCACTTCAGCGTCGATCAAATCCTGAACTGTGTCATACTGCTTATTGTCAGTACCAACAAATCGATTTCCCCGATATCCGAACTTAACAACTTCGTCATAGTCAAGTGCGCGCCCACCGACGACCTCCAAAAATGCGTTCAATGCGTTCGCGCCCGCCTGTCCGATATTTCGGGCATAATCGCGATCCCCACCATTAATTGACGTTCCATCAACAATGAAAAAGCCCTCATCACCCAAACGAAAGCCCAACTCTGCAAAAGTCGTGGCCGTCGGTTTGCCTGGATCCCCACCAAATAAACCGCCAAATGCAGCACCAACAAACGCACCGATAAAAGCACCAACAGCGGCTCCGAACGGTCCACCCAGAGGAGCACCTGCTTGCGCTCCCCATACAGCTCCGGCAGACGCTCCGATTGCACCTCCTATAGCCTGCCCTTGAGGGTTTCCATCAAAGATTGCCATTGCGAATTGAGTGCCCAGCATACCGCCAATAGCACCGCCAACCGAGTTTGCTGCACTGAACTCTGCCGCCCCAAAAATTTGGGTAGTATCCTTGGCCAATGTTGCAGCTGTATATCTAACTGCTTCACCACCAATTGCTCCCAACATAGAACCGGCTAAGTCACCTGCAGCTCCGAAAGGTTCAAGTAACTCGCCTACCAAAGTGCTAGTAATGAGACTGCCTACTCCAGCGGCTATACTCGAGCCCACACCGGTAACGAACCCTTCACCAAAAGTATAACCACCACCAGCAACTGCGGAGCCAATTGTTTTACCCAACTCACTAAATGTTGTTCCTATGACCGCGCCAGCAACAAGTTGAACGGCCTTATTGTCGCCCGCAAATCGAGCCGCAAGCTGGTTCCCAATTGCAGAACCAATCGCACCACCAATTTCTGTATATCGCTGTTGATCTGCGTAAGCTCTGAGTTGCTCTTCATACGCTTGACGTTGATCCTCCGTCTCCTGAATTATATTGTCTACAAATTTCCTTTTTCCAGCATCAAGTTTTGACAATTGCTCGTCTGTGATGTCTCCCTTAAGGTAAGCAGCGCGAATTTGCTGCCTTTGTAATTCAGTACCGTAATCAACATCAAAAGGGGAATCTGTTGCGGCGGCGTTATGAACATCAATAATATCGCCTAAATCAACGTTTTTTGTGAGTAAGTAAGAATAGCTCCCTCCAACAGCTAGCACATTATAGATTGCGCGCGTGTAAATGCTGTCATTGATTCCCTTTAAAGCGAAAGGGTCTGATGTAAACAAATAGTCGTCACTCTCGTAACTAACATCTGCCCATGGATTATCCTTTTTTAATATTCTTGGGGAATTTACATCTACTCTAAACTTACGATTGACTTCCAAATATAGTTCAAATAACTCAGGAGAGATTTCGTTTAAATGTTTTTCTAAGTTTAGATTGATTTGGTACGAGCTCTCACTTGGATCAAGAGAACTAGACAGTGAAGCATCTTCAAGCGAACCATTAGCAAGAATCTCATAATCTAATTTAGCGAGAATTTCATTTACAAATTCTTGCTGATCTACTGTCGGAAACTCGAAAAAATTAAAACCATCCTGAGATGGCCTTACGGAAGGGTAGCCCCCCTCTGCTTCTAAAGTCTTACGAAGGTTATAAAAATCTGCGGCCTCGGTACCATAAACTGGCTCATGACCATACCGGCTTATATAATCTGTTTCGCTTATTTTTTCGAAAAGCTTGATACCCCAGCGATTTAGCGGAATACCTTGGGGGTACTGCTGGTCGGCTCCCAAAAAAGCTTTTAGAGCGGCCCGCATTTGGTCAAATTCAAAAGCATCTCTACGTAAATCAGGATTAGTTATCCAGCCTTGATGCAGAAAATCTATTGGCTCAAAGCCCAATTGACCCAAAAAACCAAAATCTAAACTCGGTGCTCCCACAAAACTGTAATTAACATATTGGTCAAAAAAAAGCGCGCCTAACTGTCGCCCTTCTCTTAAAAAATCTAAATCATTTCGTTCAGCAATGTAAGCAATCTTGTCATTGCTATCTTTTACCACTATCAAATCTTTATCAACTAATTCAATGGTAAAGCTAGGGTCTAAAGTTTCAAAATCACCGTTATTTACTCTTACAAAATCACTCAATCTATTGCCCAAAGACCACACAGCAATTGGAGTGCCTTCCGTAACCATGGATCCAAGTGCCTTCGCAAAAGTTTTTGACGCAAACTCACCCAATGTCGAAAAGTTTTGTAAATTTCCGGGAAAATAGGGTCCCATCTCCAGCGAGTCCCAGACACGCCTATCGAGTTGCTGCATTTGCTCATCTGACACGACACCAGATGTAGAATTAAACTCAGGAGTCGCACCACCGTTCACCTGAACATCAATTTCCTCTAACAACGACCAAGCAATTTGGTCAGAAAAATTATCTAGTGTAAGATTATAGCTTTCTAAATTATTGAGTTTTGCGACATAATTACCAATTAATGCCACACTTCCAGCAAAACCACTATATGTTGAAATTTGAGCCTGAAATAACGCTTGTCGACTACCAGTTAACTTGTAGTATTCAAAATAGAAGCCCCCCCTGTCTCGTCGTTCTAGAAATCCCTGAAGATGATCCACATCTTGTGAAGTCAAAAATTCCTTGGTTTCCACATTAATCTCCATCTATTCCTGAACGATAACACAGTTGAGATACCGAGAAACCATATCCTCAACTTGATTAAATTTTAGGTCTTTAGGCTGCCCTCTAAACAACACGAGTAACTTGTCGCCAATTAATAAATAGACGCTGCAACCAATAAGCGTCGGATTATCGTATGCGTGAGCACAAATAGCCTTTGAAAGGAAGGAATCCGCCTCCCTGATATAGTCATGCCTAAATTCCTTATGCCCTTCACCAAAATCCTTAGAGAAAGAAAAAATTGTCCTGCCAAATTTCTCTCCTCTTGGCGTCACGATTACATCCTGAAGCCCAATACTATTTTCGTAAGCGTCACTCATCATCCAGCCGAAATTCTGTGAATCTGGTATGGCAACCAATCTCATACGGAAAACAAGATCTGGAAATAACCCGCTTTCACGCCTCATCGACTTCCGCACTTCTTCATAGAAATTTGACTTATGGCCTAAAATTTTGCCGTTATAATTTGATCCGTGAACAAGCAGTTGAACTCCTGTCTCACCAAGGTATGAATCAGGGTAACCTACAGAAGTATCACTAAATCTGCGAGACAACGAAAATATAGATTCAAAATCTTCATTGGGAACTAAAAGGCCAAACCCAAACCCAGATACTCGAGGTTCTATGTAGCTCCAAGGAACATCTAAATTCAGTCCCACCTTTTCCTTTAGACAGTTTTTGGCAACTGTGAGACGATCTGATTGATTGAGCCAAATTTCAAAATGCAATACCCAAGGCCAAACGAAATGGTAAGAAAGAAAAAGGAAGCTTACGCAACACGCCGACCAAAAAGCATAAATGGTTCTCTTTCTCGATTGAAAGAAATAAAACCCACCAATCATTATTGTGATAAACAACAGCAAAAATAAAATTAAGAAAATAACCGCCAATGGCGAAATTCCAATCCAAAAAGCTGTCAACTCACCACTCCACGACAGCCATGCCCTTGCCATCTGGGGCGGGTTGGAGGGTTTTGATTTTTTTATCTTTGAAGACTTTTTCTTTAAGTTCTTTGGCGGCTTCCTGTTGCCACCGAAGGGGACGATCAGGTCCATCAGCCACAAACGATCCCCAGAGTTCCAGTCGGCGGGGCCCAGTTTTCGAACCCCTTGCATCATGCGCTGCTCCGCCTCTTCCGACAGGTAAGCCCAACTGGCGAAGCCACCGGCACATGACCGCGATGCCAGAAATAACATTGCCCCAGTGAAATCGGTGCTCACACGCCCATTCCATGTCAGTCACAAACAGATGCTTGTGAGTTTTGGAATGCATCATCAACCAGACCGCGTTTCCAAAAGCGGCGATTTTCTCCGCCGATGAGGGCAGCTTTTTCTGCTCTTTCGCCTCAGCCGCTCTGGCAGCATTCAGAGCTTCTTCGCTCACGGAACCGGTTGCCGCTTTCAAATCCTCAGCCGCTTTTTTAATGGCATCGGCTTTGCCTGCACCGTTCGTGGCACCCGCAGAAGTCGCAGTGGATTTTTGAGCAGATTTTCCAGATTTAGGGGTTTTTGACATGATACTTTCCCGACTTTTTAATACATCGCATGAAACGCCTGATTAAAAAAACGGGAAAAATAATTATACTTCAGTTACTTAAACAGCCAAAAGCCTGCCACTCTATGCAGCAAACTGATTGCCCCCCGACAATTCAATCAACCGAAACAGACTTTTACTAATGGTTAATTTACTCTTAATTATAATTGTTTCCACCATTAGTGGCAAGCGTAAAAGTTGTTCAGTTCCAAATTTCCCTCACGCATTTTGTAAACGCTGCTGCTCGCGCACCTGTGCCATCAGCTCGCATGTGTGGCAAACTCCGCATTCTGCGACAGTGCCGTCTTCTTTTGGAACCGGGCGCCTGCAGGTCCAGCTCAGCTCCACCAGTTCCGCCGGCATACGACGGATCTGCTCCAGCTTGGGGAGAACTTCTCCCAGGTCACGCGATGGGGGCTCGTAAGGTGCGCAAAGTTCGCGAAATAGCTCAACCACATGTTTTTGGCGGTTCGGATCGGCTGTTTCTTCCTTACACCAGCCAATAACCGCTTTTTGAATATCAAAAGCTTGCGTGTCAGAAAAATACCTCACCGATGTGGCAAGTGTATGCAATACGGGCATAATGTCGTATCCGGTGGCATGAAATCCGCGATGATCCAGCGTGGACTCGCTATAGATAAAATCGCGCATATTTTCCCGGCACCATTTAACAATTTTCAGTGTTCTTTCAGCTTCGATTTGCCAGCGCCCATCATCATTGATCAGGTTGATATGGTGCGCTATGACCTGCCTGTCATCGTCTTTTAAAAACCTGTATAATTGATAGACACTGTCTATACCGCCAGAAAGCATGATCAACATCGCGGGTTCGTTTCCGCCAGTCGACTTGCTACCAGACTTCTGCTCTTTACTTCGTGCTTTTTCACCGCGGCAGGATTTGCAATACCCACATTCAGCGAATAGTCCTTCGCCCGCAATTACAGGTCGCTCGCAGTTCCAAGTCATTGCCTTCAGCTCGGGTGGAAGTGATTGCTCTTGTGCCGGGGGACTACCGGTTGCAATTTTAGGAGCCGGATAGGGAAACGCATAAGCATTAGCGATCACCTGAAAAGACGGGATCCTGTCACTTTCATCCTCTGTGCTTTCACTTCCGATAAGCGCCTGAAGCAGCGGGCGGGCATGTTTCAGATGAAAATTTCCACCAATGAGGCCAATTTCCGCACTGATTGCCTGCAACTTATCCGCATGATAGGCGAGCCCTTTGTAATCTGCGACTGACTCCGAATAGGCGAAGTCGCGTGTGTTTTGGCGCAACCATTCAACAATTTTCTTACAGCTATGAGATTGAGCGATATGTTCACTAAAAGGCGAGGTGTAGTGAACATGATGCACCAAGACGATATCATCTGTGTTTTTTAACAGATCATATAAAATCGCGGTGCTTTTTGCGCCTCCGGAAAGCATGACAAGGGTTGATTTGCGAGCATATCGAATCTGCGCCTTATCACCTTTAATCTGAACAATACTCATGCTGACCTATCGCTCCTTCAAGCTTTCATTTTTATATTTCAGTAAGGGCGTGAGCACGTATTCGAGCACGCGGCGGTCTCCGGTTTTCACCTCGACGGTTGTGGCCATGCCCGGCGCGATATTGACCATGCGCTGATCCACCTGGATCTGATGCGCGCCCATTTCGATCCGCGCGTCATAGACGAGGCCAAGTTGCTCATCTTCGATGGCGTCATTGGATATGGTCAGGACCCGCCCGTTAATCACTCCATATTTTGTATAAGGAAAGGCCTCCAGTTTAATTTCAGCCTCCTGATCGACTTTGACAAAGCCGATATCCTTATTGAGAATTTTCGCATTTACTACCAGTTTGCTGTTATCCGGAACAACAACCATGAGGGGTTTCGCCGCCTCGACAACGCCGCCAATGGTATGAATGGCCAACTGCTGCACCACACCGCTCACAGGGGCGGTCAGCTTTCGTAAAACATCCCGTCGCTCGGCTTTGAGCAGTTCCTGATCGATGGCATCAATCTGACGCTGAACCTCATTAAGTTCCTCAAGGCGGGTTTTGCGGATTTCATTTTCCTCACGCAATTGTTCCTGAAGCAAGGCAGAAATAGACGCCTTTACTTCCGCGACACCTGCTTTTTCCGTGAGGATATCTTTTTCATTTTCCACCTGGGTCTGCTGCAACTCCAACAGGCGAAGTCGCGCCGCATACCCTTTTCGCTCCAACTCGGCAATGGCGTCCACCTGCTCTTTTATGAAGGGCAGTGAGGCTTCCAGCTTTTCAATTCTGGCGTTGGCTACTTTAAGCTGCGCATGACGGCGAGCCCCTTCTTCACGGTAATACCGCATCCGGGCGGCCTGCTCAGCCAGTTCATTCTCAATACGTTGCATTTGCAGGCGCACCCGAAGAGGGTCGGCCCCTTCTGGCGGGGAAAACGCCTCCCTCGCCTTTTCAGGCTCTACCAGAAGGGCTTGCAGACGCGCCAACTCCAGTGACGCGGTCATCCGTTCCTGCAATAGACGATCTCGGTCTGCCTCACTATCGGTGGGATCCAGCTCGATAAGGATATCCCCCGCTTTTACATGTTGACCATCTGTCACATGGATAGCTCTTACAACTCCAATTTCGGAGGCCTGAATATATTTGACATGATCGGCGGGGATCACTTTTCCCGACGCTGTCGCAACCACATCAATCTTTCCAAACCATGCCCACAAAGCGGCAATGGTCAGGAAGGCCCCGATGCTCAGCATTACCCCTCGCCCAACAGGCGAGGCCGGAGTTTCCATCACTTCGATCACAGCGGGCAGAAACTCATATTCACTTTTACGGCGTTTGATTTTGGGGCGCTCTTTATCCGCTTTTTTAGCCTCTTTCCATACGGAGGCGGTTCGCTTCATACCCTCAAGCATCCTCAAGCCCCCCAAGCTGTTTGTCATACAGACTTCTGAAAAGACCGTTTTGCTTCAGAAGCTCCTTTGGCGGCCCATCTTCTACAATCCGCCCCCCTTCCATGGAGATAATGCGGGTGGCATCGCGAAGAGCGGACATACGATGGGCAATGATGAAGGTTGTACGCCCCTTCACAATCTGCGCCATGTTCTGCTGAATGATTTCTTCACTTTCCGCATCCAGCGCACTTGTTGCTTCATCGAAAATGAGAATACGTGGTGAGTTTACAAGTGCGCGAGCAATGGCAATGCGCTGACGCTGGCCACCAGAGAGGTTTAACCCACGTTCTTCAATTTCGGTATCGTAACCTTCCGCCAACTCCAGAATAAAGTCATGGGCACCGGCCAGTTTCGCGGCGGCAATCACTCTTTCCATGGGGATTGTCGGATCACTGAGCGCAATGTTATCCCGCACCGACCGACTGAACAGGATGTTTTCCTGAGGCACCACTCCCACCTGTCGCCTGAGCCAGGCCGGATCAACCATGGATACATCTGTCCCGTCAATCAATGTGCGACCGGTTTCCGGCACATAAAGGCGCTGCAGTAGCTTGGCGAGGGTGCTTTTACCAGACCCGGAGCGCCCTACTATTCCAACGACCTCACCCGGCTGCACATCCATAACAAGAGAGTTCAGAACTGGCGGCCGATCCGGGCGATAGCGAAAGCTCACATGATCGAAACTTACCCGCCCTTCAATTGAGGGTGGGCGGACCCGGCCTGGGCGATACGCAGGTTCCGCCGGTGTGTTGATGATGTCCCCCAAACGCTCCACAGATACGCGCACCTGCTGAAAATCCTGCCACATTTGCGACAGCCGCAAAATGGGCTGTGTCAAGCGGTTGGCCAGCATGTTGAAAGCGATGAATTGCCCAACTGAAATATCACCGTCAATGACAAGCTGGGCGCCGAACCAAAGTGTTGCGGCAGTTGTCAGCTTGTTAATCAGTTGGATGGATTGACTGCCAATATTCGCCAACCAGTTTACACGAAAACCCGCCCCGACATAGCCAGCAAGCTGCTCTTCCCAGCGGCGCTGCATTTGTGGCTCCACCGCCATGGATTTGATTGTTTCAACACCGGAAATGCTTTCCACCAGAAACGCCTGATTTTCCGCACCGCGCGCAAACTTTTCCAGCAGGCGTTTTCGCAAAATTGGCGTTATGGCAATTGTGACAGCAATGTAGAAAGGGAAAGAGGCGATCACGACCCAGGTCAAAGTGCTCGAATAAAAATACATTACCCCCAAAAACACAAAGGCAAAGAGCAGGTCCATTACAATACTCAATGCATGACCGGTCAGAAACTCCCGTATGCTTTCAAGTTCACGGACCCGCGCGACAGTGAGACCAACTCTTCGAGACTGAAAGTATGCAATTGGCAATGCCAAGACATGGCGAAAGAGTTTTGCACCCAGTTCGACATCCATTCGATTGGTGGTATGTGCAAGCACATAGGTCCGAAGCCCCCCCATCAATACTTCAAAAATCGTAACTGTAATTAGCCCAAAGACAAGCACATCCAATGTCGAAAGGCCCTTGTGCACCAGAACTTTGTCAATGACCACCTGAAAAAACATCGGTGTAATCAATGCGAAAATCTGAATAAAGAAGGACGCAATCAGTACTTCGCCAAACAACCGCCGAAAACGAACGATGGAGGGGATAAACCAGGTAAAATCAAAGCGGCGATCCTCCCCCACTTCCTGCGCACGGGTCGTCAAAAGAATTAGCCGCCCTGACCAGCTTGCTTCAAACTCTTCACGGGTTAATGTCGTAGGCCGTCCCTCTTGCGGATCCTGAATTAAAACCTGATCTTCGGCCACTTTCGCCAAAATGACATATTCACCAGCATGATTTTCTGCAATGGCCGGAAGATGAATTTTCTCCAACCGGCTCCATTTGGTTTTTGTGGATCGCGCTTTTACACCAAGCTGCTTTGCACAACGAAGAATGTCGGTCCGGGAAAGAGGCTCCCCTGCTTTAGAATATTGATGCCGAACCTGTTCAGGATCAACCGCAATTCCAAGGTATTTCAGCAACAAAACAAGACACGCCAACCCTGTATCCGGCGCACTAACAGGTGCAACTTCTTCGGACATTCTACCCCACCCAACTTAAGCAAGGTAGAACTTAATGCCAGCCTAGTGCGCGGTCAATATTTAGTTAAGAATTTCCTAACCTCTTTCGTTTTGCCAGCTTTGTCAGAGAAAAACTATTAAGTAGTGATAATAGATAGGATGCTATTTTTTAGGTGGCAAGTTGCCGCCATTCTGCAGGGGCTACTTCACGTTTTAACTCGAAGTTTTGCAGCTGTTGAGATACCGTTCCTGATTGAAATGGTTGTGGATTGAAGATTGGATCGAGGCAAATTTCTCTAATGATTTTACGCTTCGGAATTTGATCATCGCTTGTTCCCGTCGTCGGAACGGTTGGTGAGAGTTTTCTGCTCTATTTTTCGGCCAACGACCAGTCTCCTGGCGGCTTTCATTTCCGACCATCATCATTGGCGCTTTAAAAGAGCGAAGTTTATCCTTTACGATCACTTTTGGATTGCAATGCCGCTTCATAATTTTCTTCAGAAACGTCAGTGCAACTCTCCGATCTCGCCTCTTTATCACGAACGCTTCGAGAACCTCTCCTTCGTGATCTACGGTTCGCCATAGATAATGTAATTCACCGTTAATCCTGACGAAAACTTAATCCAAATGCCATTTCCATTGAGATAAACGAGGAGAAGACACCGCTCGTATCTTCCTGATTTCGGCTGCAAAAACTGGCCCGAAACGGTTCCACCAAGAACGTACCGTCTCATAACTGATATCGACCTTCGCTCATGGAGCAAATCTTCAACTTGTCGCAATGACAGCGGGTATTGAACATACATCATCACGGCCAGGCGGATGATCTCAGGTGACGTTTTGAAATAGCGAAACGGGTTCTGGTTAATCATACTCGGAGCTAGTAGACGAAAAAATAGCAATCAAGCGGTTTTCTTCTGACAGCGCCAACCTGTCTACTCACCGTATCCCAAAATAACAATTCCTTGACCACAAAGGTTACATACACTAAATATACTGATGCAATTACATCATGGTTGACAATATTGTAGCTAATGCCTCTTATTTTGTGAGCGCAGCGTTATGACACTACAGCAACAAGCAATTGAAGTAGATGATAAAGCCATCCTGGCCAAAGCCGCCAAGAATGCCGCCTCCAATCTTGGGATCCCGCTTGAGGAACTAGCCAAGATCATTGGACGGGACCGGACAGCCATCAATCGCGGTATTGACCCCGCGACAAAGGCTGGGGAGCTGGCGCTTCTCTTTGTCCGCTGCTATCGCGCCCTGCATACGCTGGTCGGCGGGGATCCCAAAAACATGAAGCACTGGTTTGGAACACGCAACAAACATCTGAATGGTGTTCCAAGAGAGCTGGTAAAGTCCGTACAGGGACTGAATAGCGTCCTCATTTACCTGGACGGTATGCGTGGAAAAATCTGAATGGAAAGAGGTTCTGGCTCAGGTTCAACCGGAGACCCTAACTGGTCTCTTATGGCGCGTTGTTGAAGACCAGTCAGAGATTGCCACTATGGAGCTGGTTGAAACCCTCAATGAGCAAATGCGTCTTGAAGAGCTACTGGACGCAACCAAGCCTTCCTATCCAGAAACGGCACCGGATGATTACTTACTGGCCACCCCATTCAGGTATCCACCGCTAAAATGGGGATCGCGCTTTGGAGTCCGACATGAGATGTCCATCTTCTATGGATCTCTTATGCAGGAAACAGCGGCGGCTGAACTGGCCTATTACCGGTTCGTATTTCTAGAAGGCGTCGAAGAAGAGTTCCCCAACCCGGTGATCCGGGCAAGCTATGATCTCTTTTCGGCTCGGTTCAAGTGTGAGCCTGGTCTCGATCTGACTAAAGCGCCCTTTACCGCCTATACAGGCACCCTGCAACACAAAGCCAACTATCAGCCAACCCAGGTGCTCGGCAGTGAGCTAAGAGCAGCCGAGATCCAGGGGATTACCTATCAGTCCGCGCGCTGCCCCAAGGCCGGCTTGAACATCGCCATTTTTGAGCCGGCAGGGTTAATCTCAAAAAAACCTGTTCAACTGCTCAAATGTTATTGCGAGACCACTCGAAGCCGGGTGGTCCTCAAACTTGACCGAACCCAATTTCTGGAATTTCCAAGGGATCTGTTTTTAATAGATGGAAATCTTCCTGAACCCGCCTGAGCTCACGCGGTCACAACGCTAATCTTGTATCCCCGTCAATCGATGACTGACCCCCATAAATATTGCGACGCACTACAAACACTTCATAAGAGCTTAATTGATCTCAGAAATGCATCACTTAAAATTTAAGCGATAAAGACTGGAGACGTTTATGACCGACCTGCATCATGACCCGGGAATGCCCACTTCAGAGGGGATTGAATTTACCCTTGCAAAAACACAAGCCATGCAGCGGGCCATTCTCAAGCTCCTCGCGCTCTGGAAGGTCAATACGGATCTGTTGGTCCAGAAACCCTAATCCGCATGTCCAATCTGATCGGGATACACAAATGCCTTCGACGTCTCTTCAGCGATCCAGAGCGGGCTTACGACTGGATCAAGAGGCGCAATACTGTTTTTGACGGACGGTCCGCCTTAGAGGTAATGCTGAAAGGCCACTTAACCGACATCATCGTTGTCCGACGCCATCTGTTCGCAGAATGTGAGACATGATCCTTAGGCAAAATCCAAAAACATCGTTTCGCTCTTGTGATATTCAAGAGCTGGATTTTAATACGCCCCAGACCTGTAACGGGACTGCAAAGCGTAACGATTGCTGTTGCCACACGAGACAGGGTCCACATGAGCTGCTAGGGAAATAACCCACTAGAAACCTTGATCAGGCAAACACCCCTGCATCAATCGGCACCTAAACATTTTGACACCTCTGGAACAGGGTATCTACGCTCCATTATCCGACAGACCGAGTCACGTTTAAAATCTTCACTGAAACTGGCGTTGCCCATAGCAACCTCCCTGCCTCATCATTAGCCAAAAAGGTGTCTGCAAATTTAGAAGTATCTGAAAGTATAGCAATGTATAACAAGGTATAAGGTTTTTTCTTATCCTTTGTTATACAAGGTTATAAATGGTTATACTTAAAAGAATTTTGAGACGGATAAATCCGCTTCTTTTGGGTTTCAGCAGCAAACAGTGGGAGAAATTTGTTCCTCTAATACTGAACTGTTTCATGGCAGATATCTATATCTCGTTGATGGAGCAGGGCTTCTACATTGCAACGTAAAAGAAGAAATCTGACATACATCATCACAGCCAAGCGGATAACCTCCGGTCAGGTTATCAAATAACGAAATAGATTAGGAATTTTCATTCCGATATTTAAGGTGAATACCCTAGCTCAATCAAAACGAAATTTAATCTGACAGTCCCGGCATTGTACCGTTCCTTAAAGGGAAGAAAGAGTCATTAAAAAAAGTGTCGGCGAAGTACCGAAGCACATAAATCAATTGAATTATACACATCACGTGATATATATATTTGCATCACATGACGCGAGCAAAGGATACTCTAAATGTCTGCCCAAGCATTTATGAACATTGAAAATCCCTACAGGTCTCTTGGATTACGCAGCAAAAATCCTAGTCCAATCGATGTCGTAAAGGCCGTGGAGAGCGGTTTTACTCTCAGAAACATCAAAGCAATTGCTCGATATTGCCTTCTAGAAGACAACCCTAAATCAATTGAAAGCTTTATCTCTCGTTCCACTGTTGATCGATTAAAACGCACTCCAACAAAACGGGTCTCCAAAGAAATCAGTGAAAACTTATATGCTGTATGGAAAGTAGCTGTAGAGACTAGAAAGATTTATGGAGATGATGTTGAAAAATCCAAGCGCTTTCTCAACAAACCACATCCAATGCTGGATGGGAAATCTCCATTGCAACTGGCAATCTCTTCGAATGCTGGCGCAGATATGGTGGTAGATTTACTTAAAAGAACTCAGGCGGGTCTTTCTGTTTAATGAACAACCATCGTACTTTAGACAATCACTTGAAAGCCTATCGTATCGGTGATGTCGAAGGGCAGTATAAAATTTTTTCAGATGGCGGCTCTTTAGTAATGGACGGTCGTTGGCATGTCGCAGGTCAGGGAGTAATTTACACAAGTGCCAATTACTCTACAGCCATGCTTGAAAAACTAGCCCATCACAATGGCGAGATGCCCGCTAAACAGCATTATGTAGAAATAAAAATACCATCAGGAACAAGCTATGAAGTGTTCAATGAAGCCCACACTCCAGATTGGCATACCCAAAACTGTATGGGCTCCAGAGCTTTTGGCGCAAAATGGTTTAGAGAGAAAAGGTCGTGTATATTGCTCGTTCCATCGGTAGTGGCCAGAATGGAGCAAAACATAATCATAAATGCAACTCATAATGATTTTGCAGGCATCTCAGCAGGCCTAGAGACACCTGTATGGTGGGACGATAGGCTTTTTATATAATTCTTCCAATTTTATTTATCTAGCTCGACTAAGAACATTTGCTGGAATTTTCAAGGGAACTGTTTTTGATCGATGGGAACCTTCCAGAACCAGCTTGATATCACGCTGTCTTCATCTTGAAACTCTCGATCAAAGGCTCTAAAACAGGATCAGTTAAATGCAAATCCAACACATTTGATTTCTAGATTATTTAACCTTTTCTCGAATGCCTATACAGAGAGGGTTTTCTATGTGGGAGATAAGGTAACCCAGCAAGCAAGACCCCAGTTTGAGCCTTAAAGGAAATGACCCGCTAAAACCCGGATTAGGCAAACACCCCGGCATCAACGGCCTGTAGATATGAATAGAGTTCCTCAGCCTTTCCAGCCTGAACTAATTGCATCGCTGTCCACCCCGCAAAGCCAGCAAGCGGTTCTGATCGGTACCAAGCATAGCCATGAGGGGCGATCCAAACCGAGGCGTCAGGATCAGGAGCGCATCCACAAGGTCGCGAAGGCGTCTTTGGGAATTTGGAGCGTGACGAGAGGATTGGCGTTTCAAGACACTCTCATCGAGCCCAATCGTCCAGGCAATCTCCTTTAAATCGGTCCGCAGGAGTTTTGCCAGCTTACCCGGGACGACCAGCTCTCCCTCTATGACATCTTCAAGCTGCATTCTGTAAATCCACTTCATTTGTGAACAGCTTTAACACCGTAGCATGATACCAGAAATGTGATGCTGAGTGAAAAGTATCTTTGACCATCATTCTCAGTCATCAAGATCACAGTAACCAAATATAGGGTATACCATGTAGACCAAAATTTTCCCGTATGGTGGCGCAAATGCACCAAGGATTTTGATGCTCTAAAACTAGGCCTCAATTAAACTATCTTCAGCTAGTGAATAATGAGACTTTGAATGATTTCACACACAGTATAGTCTTTAATAAAATTCTACTGGCGATGTGCCTTTCGTCTCATCATGCGGATCTTTTTCTCTGCCTCTGATCCACGAAGGCCTGATTTCTGTTTCGTGAATGCTGACGGAGCACAGGCTCATTTACTTCGTGAAAAATCAGCCCTGATAAAATCATGCCATTGCCATAGCGATCTGCGGCTTCCTGATCTTTGATCATTCTATGCATGGACTCCCAAAGAAGTGGAACGTTTATCGGTTGCTTTTCCAGTGAGGTTTTCCAGGCTTTCTGGCCGTCCTCAATCTGACCAAGATGCCCGTAGGCAGACGCCAAAACACGGTGGCTTGCGGCGTTATTTGGATAGCGGTCAATTGAAATTTTTGCGCATTCTATGGCTTCTTCATAGCGTTCGGCCATGATGTGGATAATGCCCATATTCGTATAAGCCCAATGCACATACAGATCACGTGGACCAAGCCGAATGCCTTCTTCTATTCTGCTAATCGCATCCAAGGAACTCCCAATACCCGCATAACCAAGGATTGCACCATGCATCGTAATGCCAAGCGCGTAATTTGGATTGATATTGACGGAAGTCTCAATGGCTTTGAGCGCTTGGTCATGCTGGCCGAGTAACAAGAACAACGTGCTTAAGTTCAAATAAGCGCGCTCATTGGCCGGATCCAATATGATCGCTTGTTCTGCAGATTTTATGGCCTGTTCGACATGTTGCTGAGGATCAACTACATTCCACCCATAAACCAACTCCCAGGTATAGGCCAAGCTGATCTGGGCATGGGCTGTTGCGATGTTATGATTTTCAGCAAGTAAATCGGCGCAGATTTCTTTCCCAATTTTCGTATCCTGCGCAGACATTTGAAACAGATGCCAGTCTGCTTTCATCATACGCTGCCAAGCACTTAAATCTCGGTGACGACGGCCCAATGATTTCGTTATTTCCTGCTGATTTATCTCACTTTCAACGATCCCAGCGACTTGCAGAACGATCTGATCCTGAACATCAAACAAATCGATGCCCTGAAAATCAAACCTTTCGGACCAGACTGTTTGGCTTTTGTGGGTATCTACGAGTTGAACGGATATCCTGTATCGATTGGCATTTGCACGAATGCTTCCTTCCAGAACATACTGCACGCCCAGTTCAGTTGCTGCCTCGCGCGCCGTGATACTTTTATTTCGATACGCGCGGGTCGTGGAACTGGAAATAACAAAAAGCGCATAACATCTGGATAACGCCATTATGATATCTTCGACAATTCCGTCTGCTATGAAATCATCAATTTCCCCGCCTGCTGAATATTGTAAGGGCAGGACTGCAACCGATGGCTTTTCAGGCAGTTCATATTTCTTTTCCAAACTTGCCAAGCGCGCTTTTCCTTCGCCGCCGCTCCAAAACCAGACATGTATCGCTTCAGGTACGTTTTTGAGCTTTTGTCCTCCGCCTGCGATCCAGTCTAGACCATGCTTGCCAGCGACTAGGCGATAGACATTTTCACTAATACATATGCCGCCTTCTGGTGCCAAAGGTTCCAGCCGCGCCGCGATATTTACCCCCTCGCCCAATATGTCAGCATCATCCAACATGACATCACCAAGATGAATGCCCGCCCGAAATACCAGTTTTCGATTTTGCACTCGAGAGGTACTCAATCCTTCAGCAACATGATGTGCCTCAACCGCAAAAGACACAGCATCATTTACACTGAAAAATTCGAAAAAGAGGCCGTCGCCAGCCTGATTGACCAATCTTCCCTGATAACCTTCCAGAGTTTTTAGAAACCGCTGTCTGATCAATTGAATGTCAGACATTGTTTCAGCCTCATCCTCAGCCATCATGCGCGTGAAACCTACCAGATCCATAAACAGGATCGCAGATAATCGCCGCTGTAATTTCTGACCCGTCATGCCGCTTTCACTCCGGCACCCCAATCTCGCGGTATGTTCTGAATAGCAACTCTTTATATGGTGGATGAAGGGCTTTCAGGATATTATTGAGAAAATTGATACTGAGGCGGGGCGCGATTTTGTGAGCCTCAGCTAGCGCTTTTTGTGCGGCATCCATCTCCCCATTTAGATGATGGGCACAAGCCAGCATTAAATTTGGCCAAAAGGAATCCTTCTTGGCACGGACGGCTTTGTTGCCATAGATGATCGCCCTTTCATACGCCTGTGTTTGAATGCCAGCATTACAAAGCCCTAAATAAAAGGCCCAAAGAAGTGGATCATGGGGGCTTAGATGAATGGCTTTAAGCACTAGGGAACTGACGCGTTCTGCATAGCCAAACCAGAAGCAGGCGACGCCTAAGCCATAATATCCTTGTGCAAAATTGGGGTTTAATTCCAGACAGGTTTCCAGTGACGGAATGGCACGATTTTCATCGCCATAAGTGGTGGCAAGCCTTCCTAGTACATAGAAATGAAAACTATCCCGGTCATCTAAGGCGATCGCCTTCTCAGCCCTCTCAATACCCAGTTCCAACCCAGGTAGAGGATTCTCCACCATTCCAAGAGCAGCCTGCACATCTTCGACATAAGCAAGCGCCGCCCATGCATTCGCATAGTCAGGATCACGCTCTATGGATTGCTCAAAATAACCACGCGCTTTCTTCGCGCCATCTTTATTGAGTTGATAAAGATGCCACATGCCTCTTTGAAAGAGATCCCAGGCCGTCAAATCAGCTTTCTGCTTGTTTCGGGCAACAATCCGTTCGTTTAATGCCATCTCAGCATTAATGCTGGCGGCAATTGCTTCGGTGAGTTCATCCTGCAATTCAAAAATATCATGCAGCTCCCGATCATACCGACTCGACCAGATATGTTTGCCCGAATGCGCATCCACCAACTGCGCACTCACACGAATATGGGGGCCTGAGGTTCGAAGACTACCGGTCAGCAAATAGGTGACGCCCAGCTTTTGTCGAATGACATCCAGATCAAAGCTGGATGCATTAAAGCGAAAACTGCTCCCTCTTGAGATGACATCGAGCCATCGATTACAGGACAGGCCCGACAGAATATCCTCCGCTACCCCTTCCGAGAAGTAATCCTGCGCGGCCTCCCCACTTAGGTTTTCAAATGGAAGGACCGCAATCACTGGTTTTGTCGGCTTAGGCGAAATAGTATTTTTAATTTCAGTAATTTCTGTTGTCCTTCGCCAATGCCAAACTCTCATAGGTTCAGGAATATTCTTGAGAGATTGCTTGTCGCCATCGCGCCATTTTGAAGCTGTTTTTCCGCTTAGCTGACGGTAGGCATCATCGCTGATACAAATCCCGTTGGCTTCAGCCAGGGGTTCAATTCTTGCAGCAATATTGACGCCATCTCCGTAAAGATCCACACCATCAACGATCACGTCCCCCAGATGAATGCCGACGCGATATTGTAAATGCAATCCTTCAGGCTGCGCTCTGTAGCGATCTAAGATTGCGGCTTGGAATTTACTCATGCATTCCGCGGCCATTACTACAGACGCGAATTCAATCAGCAAACCATCTCCGACCTCTTTGAAGACCCGCCCCTCATATTCTTTGAGCAAAGGAAAAATTAGCTTGCTCTGAAGTGCTCGGATCTCAGCCAAGACTGCCTCTTCATCCTTGGCCATCAAAGCAGAATAGCCAACGATATCAGCGACAACGATCGCAGCAAGTTTTCGGATTGTCACTTTCTTCATTAGGATACATCGTATAGGCTTATTAGAATTACGTAATGATAAGTTTGTTTTTGCTTTGAACCAACAAATAAAATTCTATGATGTTCGAGGCCTAGCTAGGCAGTTGAACCAACCTCAAAAGAATAAATTATTATTCAAACATGAGGAAAACCGATTATTTTTTAAACGCCTCAATTTTTGTAGTATTTCTTAAGAGATTTAAGGCGAGAGATTTTTTTGATATGCTACTCCCTTGAATATAGAGTATGTTAAGTTATTGATAATTAATATATTAATATCTGATCTATATATTCATTCTGAATATATAGCCTTTGGTGTCGGTAAAGGTAACAGCCAGCTCTCTTGGTGATAGATCTGAACGTTCCAGGGCCATCTCAATGACCTGATTATGTATCTTTGTTGGAATGCGGTTCCCTACCCGATTGGGCCAAGACGGCTTATCTTCCAAGCTTCAGGGCCGCCTTCAATATACCGATCATAACAGCGAAAAAAGGTCCGGCGGACTATACCCAACCGGTCCAGTGTTTGTTTAGCGGGTAAATGGGATCCTTCAACCAGTTTAATAACCTCAAGTTTATCGGAACCAAAGTACCTCATTCGATATCCTCCCCAGCCGCGATCATGCTTTTTTTGAGCAAGCGAAGTTCCAGCGTTTGCTCTGCCACCACTTCTTTAAGGTCACGGGCTTCTCGCCGAAGGTCTTTAACCACTTCAGCATTAGCCGCGCACGACCTCAAGCACGATCCGTATCTATTCTTCTGCGCTATATTGTTTGCGAGTTGCACTACGGATGTCTTTAACCACCCGATTTGCTGAAGCTTTTGAAGTCTTTTGTTTTGCTTTCATTTTCGTTCCTTACGTCACTACGATGAAACCAAAACACTCACATGTTCACAACATCTATTCTGTGCCATAGGCTCTGACGGGGAACACGTCTACATTGTTGCAGATTATCACCATTAAAACTGTAACATTATTTTTTAATCGAAATACGTACTATCAGCCATACCCTCTATTCTTAATTATTAGAATAATATAAAATATCAAAATAGCACTAGCGTTGAGGGATCAGTGTTATGACAAGGGATCTATTTGATAGACGCTTAGCAGCAATAGTTATCGCAGATGTAGTTGGATATTCCAGATTGATTGCTGCCGACGAAATAGGAACTTTGAAGCGGATAAGAGAGCTTCAAGTAAAGATATTTCAGCCAGAAATTGAAAGTTTTCAAGGCCGCCTGGTTAAAACTATGGGAGACGGATTTTTACTGGAATTTCCCTCCGCAGTTGCGGCGGTGAAATGCATTGTGAATATTCAAGAAAGCTTGCTGGTACATGAAGAAAATATTCCTAAAAACAAGCGAATAGATTTCCGTGTTGGCATTAATGTGGGGGATATTGTTGTTGATGGTGATGATATTCAGGGAGATGGTGTCAATGTTGCTGCGAGACTAGAAGGAATTGCAAATCCCGGAAGTATTCTTGTTTCAAACACTGTCTATGAACAAGTACGCGACAAATTGCAGATTGGTTTTACTGACTTGGGAAAGGTTGAGGTTAAAAATATACCAAGACCAATTCAGATTTTTGAAGTCGATAATGATAAAAAAATTAGAGATAAACAACCTGTAAAACAAAACAGGTCTTTGCGGTCGCCTATGATAATTGCAGCTATCTTATTGGTAATTGGCATAGGTTTTATTGGATGGTCTGTGCCCAGTTCAGATTTTGAACCTTTAGATCCGACAAAGTTAGCTTATAAGATACCTGATAAACCATCTATCGCTGTCCTACCTTTTGAAAATCTTACAGGGGAAATCTCTCAGAATTTTATTGCTGATGGTTTAGTTGAGAATATCATTCATGTTTTAGCCAGTACGCCAGATATTTTCATCGTCTCTCCCAAAAGTGTATTTGCTTTCAAAGGCAAAAACTATGAACTTAAAGACGCAGCCGAAAAATTTGCTGTTCAATACCTGCTGACTGGAAGTGTTCAACATTCCAATGAACACATTCGCGCAAATATTAAATTACAAGATGCCTTAAATGGTAGTTTGGTATGGTCTGGAAAATTCGATAAAAAAACAGAGGACTTGCTTAGCCTACAGGACGACATTGCGCGAGAAGTCTTAGTTCAAATGCAAGCCCATTTAACTGTAGGTTTATCAGTTCACCCAATGGCACAAGCATTTGGTAAAGATATTGAAAGTTATCAAAAATACCTGCGGGGCTTAAAACTCTTTCAAGAGTTTAGCAAAAAAAGCCACATTACCTCAGAAAAAATCTTTGAAGATATGCATAAGGCGGATCCAAATAATTTTGTCGTTGTTGGAATGCTCTCTTGGATCCAATGGCAGAAAGTATCTCTACTCCTAACGAAAAACATTTCTATGACAATGAAAAAAGCAAGGAAATTGGCTGAATGGTCAATTCAACTGAATCCTGATCCAGAGATCGAATACGAAGGGCGCGCCCTTTTGGCAGTTTTGGATTTATATGAACTAAAATGCGAAAGCGCGATATCTAACGCGAATACCGCTCTTGATAATGCTCCTTCAACTGCACAAGCAATCGCTCTGGCAGGTTTCGTGAAAGGTAGATGCGGTCAGCTTGAAGAAGGCATAAGAACACTAAAACATGCAATGCGCGTGGAACCTGATTATGCTCACTGGATTCCACTCAGCCTGATGAGTTTTTTAGTGGAAAATGGAAAATTAGAAGAAGCAGAACAGATTGCAATAGGGGTTTTATCTTCTAAATCTGACGATGTTCGTAGTCAACCTAGGACGTATCAGTTGCTTGCCTTAATCGCATATAAAAAAGGAGAGAAAGATAAAGCCCGCCGCCATATTAACGAGGTACTTAATCTAGATAAAGAGTTCTCAATCGCTACATATAAAAACCGGATGTACGTTGTGAAGAATCAAAACTGGATTGAGCAAAATGTGAAAATTTATCGTGAATTAGGAGTGCCTATGAGCTCACCCAACAATTGAAAATAATCAATAAGGGAAGGGTTAATCATGCTCCTATGAGGTTCTTATCATTATTAGAAAGTGAACTTTGGCGCTCAATTAGAAACAGCCTACCCCTGCAGATGGTGTTACGCCCATATGAGGGCTTAGGATGTTCCCCGTCAGAGCCTATGGCACAGAATAGATGTTGTGAACATGTGAGTGTTTTGGTTTCATCGTAGTGACCTAAGGAACGAAGATGAAAGCAAAACAAAAGACTTCAAAAGCTTCAGCAAATCGGGTGGTTAAAGACATCCGTAGTGCAACTTGCAAACAATATAGCGCAGAAGAATAGATACGGATCATGCTTGAGGGCTTGCGCGGTGACGATAGCATAGCTGAGCTATGTCGACGAGAAGGCATCGTCCAAGCCGTTTATTATAAATGGTCGAAAGACTTCATGGAAGTCGGCAAAAAGCGCCTGGCCGGTGATACAGCCCAGTCTGCAAATTTTGATGAAGTTAAGGAGCTTCGACGTGAAACGCGCGACCTGAAAGAAGTGGTAGCGGAGCAGACACTGGAGCTTCGATTGCTCAAAAAAAGCATGCTCGGAGATGGGGGTGTGAGGTCTATAGCGCCACCGGTTCAAGCGAATGGCCAAACCACGAATGAGGTATCCCGCATCTGAAAAGCTGGAGATTATCAAACTGGTTGAGCAATCCCATCTACCGGCCAAACAAACATTGGACCGATTGGGCATAGCGCGGCGGACAATTTACCGTTGGTATGATCGTTATCTTGAGGGTGGCCCCGAAGCCCTGGAGGATAAACCGTCTCGTCCCAACAGGATATGGAACCGTATCCCATCAAAGATACAGGATCAAATCATCGAGATGGCATTGGAACGATCGGAACTGTCCCCAAGAGAGCTGGCGGTTACCTTTACCGACACCAAAGGCTATTTTATATCAGAATCCAGTGTTTACAGACTTCTTAAGGCCCATGACCTGATCACAAGTCCAGCCTTTGTAGTGATCAAGGCAGCCAATGAGTTTAAGGATAAAACCACACGTCCCAATGAAATGTGGCAATCAGATTTTACCTATTTAAAGATCATTGGTTGGGGCTGGTACTACCTCTCAACCATTCTGGATGATTGTAGCCGCTGCATCATCAGCTGGAAGCTATGTACATCCATGAAGGCAAGCGATGTGACCGATACTCTTGAGTTGGCTCTAGAAGCGTCCGGCTGTGATAGTGCCTAGGTCATTCATAAACCACGTCTGCTGTCTGACAATGGCCCCAGCTATGTCGCAGAAGAACTGGCTGACTGGCTCGGCAATAACCAAATGGACCATATCAGAGGGGCGCCTTTCCATCCGCAGACGCAAAGGAAGATCGAGAGATGGCACCAAACTCTGAAAAACCGCATCCTGCTGGAAAACCATTATTTACCCGGTGATTTGGAAACGCAGATTAAAATGTTCATCGATAATTACAATAACCACCGATATCATGAGAGCTTCAATAACGTAACACCTGCTGATGCTTACTTTGGCAGAGCAGAAACAATCTTGAAACGAAGAGAAAGGATCAAACAAAACACTATCAATAAACGGCGCTTGCAACATCAACAGCAAGCCGCCCAATATCAACCTAGGATGAGCCAAACACTCACATCATAAACCACTCAGTCTGAGACAAATGTTCTGGCAATCTCTTCTGCGTCGGTCCGCAGGAGTTTGGCCAGTTTGCCAGGGGCGACCATTTCTCCCTCTGCGATATCCGCAAGCTGCATTCCGTCCATCTACTTCATTTGTGAAATTCAAAAATAGTCAACTTACTCATTGAAAATATTCAACGGTCGTAATGTCAGTGGAAAACAACTGGTGCCTTCAATACGCACTTTGAAAGTTGTCCATTATTATCTCCCGCTCACAACTTACAAGAATATTAAAATTTATACATTTGGACACATAGCTCTAGCCTCGTTTCATCGAGAATATGTAAAACCGCTTGAAAGCGACAAGTGCTTCTTGTAGTATTTTTCTAGGTTGCAACCCAATAATTTTGTGACCAAAATTAGTATCAAAGATCAAATTGACGTTATTTTATAAGAATGTCTGAAATTTAGCTGATTTAATAAATCTATTAAAATCAATTAGTTAAATACTTCATATATTTATGATATTCTTTATATAAATTCTGGTTGATACTCCGAAGGCAGAAGTTTTTAAGACGGGTAAATCCATTTCTTGCGTATTTTGATCGCAGATGCCGGAAAGGATTTTGCATTCAGATACGATAGAAAGTCGGTCTCAAACCAACTCACGTTAATTTCCTCTGGCACTGCCCGGGACGCGGCAGGGGCGACCATAGCGCGGACCATTGCCAATGTGCAGATCCGCTGTCAACGCGTTGATCGTGCAGATATCTGCCGCGCCAATCGCGTTCTGAACACCATCTTTATCAACAAATAGCTCGGGTCTCACGTTGAAGGAAAATGTGCTAGCTGGGTAGCTACAGGGGCGGGTTGAGGTCACACGCCCGTCGGCAATCCACTTATCATAACCACCGTCCAGAACAGACACATTGTCGAACCCGAGCCACCGCAACATCCACCAAAATCTCGTCTCTCATTGTGGGCTTTTACGGCTATACAAAACGACCCGTTTGCCGTCACTGACAACGGGCTCTGCGAAAGCAGCCGCCGTTTCCGCTGCCGACGGGAGTGTAAAGCGGAAGGGGCTGTCGGCTACAGAAAAGTCCTTTTGTAGATCGAAATATCCATCGCCAGGAGTATGGCCCTTGTCGTAAACAGCTTGCCCGCTTTGAATCGTGTAAGGTCGGTTTGGTCCCTCATTAGGGATTAGTCCTTCAGTCCTATTTGTTCAGGCTTGCAACACCTTCTCGCTCATCGAAAAAAAGGCTGGAGAAAATTGCAGGATCCGGAGTAAACGGTGGGAGATCACCCGCTTAGTAAAGATCGAAGGGACTGAAAATGGGGGTACAGATTGTGGAGTGCTGGCACGACCTAGTAACCCGAAGAGGGATCTTGCGGAAGGGCGGGCATAGCGCCGCACACCTTCGTAAACCATACTCCGTGCATTCTATGGCTGTATTATCTGCATTAGACTAGTGCTTCTAGCAAACGTATGTTAATCGGAATCATTTGTTTGAGGATACTAAAAATTGGTCAAAACTCTTGCTGAGAGTAAGTATTTCTTATGCTGCCATAATTTTCAAATAGTACCTCAAGGGAAAACAAACTATACATTATTCTAATTTAGATTATACTCATTTTAAAATCTATTTTTATATTGGTCAGCAATTCAAAGGAGTTATTCCGATTGAATACAAGAGCTTTATTGAGTATTCTCCTTCTCACCTACTTTTTGTTAATACCTCTCTCAGCTGAAGCGTTTTTTCACAATGACGATTTACGTTGCTCAGAACTCGTAAGCCTAACTGACGATGATAAAGTATTAAGCCCAAAACTAAAGGCAACCGCAGAGGCACTGTTCAAGAGTTTTGCCAATATTGAAGCCGAGATAGGATTAACCTACAAGAGAGTTAGGAAGGGTTTGATTGATAGCATACCTGACAACGACAAGAGAGAAGCCTTTTTATGGCATCAGGTCCTTCATATGCAGTGTAATCTAATCTCTTCTGCTGATCTGAGCGCAGATCAAAAAATAGAAAGAGTTAACAATCTTTTCAGATTACTTAGAACTTCTCCACCAAAGGTAGAAAGTAAGGGGCGTCAAACCGAGCGATTAGTAACTGCTGCTACTGCAGGGCATATTTCCAGGATTCAAGAGCTCGCAACTAATGATGCCGATCTAAATAATGCGGACGATACTGGGGTTACACCACTTGGCGCAGCGTTGGACAACAAAAAAGTTGAGACTGCGATGAGGCTGCTGAGTCTTGGCGCTCAACCCAATACAAAGAGTGTTACTATGTCCCAACAAGGAAAGTGGTTAACACCCCTCCGTATTGCCATTCTTCATCGCCTTACAACTGTGTGCAGAAAGCTTGTTTACCATCCCGACTTAAAGATCCATGCGACTGACGATACTGACAAATCCGCTTTTGATTATGCCGTGGAGAGAAATGCTATTGGATGCGGCGTAGCTATTTTGGAGATAGATAATTCTTCAAAGAAAAGCAAAGTCAAAAAAACGCTAAACTTGCTCAAAAGTTTCCACAAAACTCAATATTCTGAAGAGATTACAGACTTGTTTAGAGACCTGGAACCCGAAACAACAAAACAGCTAAAGGCCTTCTTCATGGAAGGGAAAGGGAATAAGCAATATACCCCAATCCTATTGAAACTTGACAACCACGGATTTGACATTGTGTCTGAGATGTTAAGATCAAACGACGATGTTCTACAGGCAGATGCTTCTGTTATCGTAAATGAGCTTTCTGACAGTGGAGTGGATACTTCTTCTATTGCACCAGACCTGATAGCTGCACTCAAAAACAGAGGGATTTCGAATACGCGAACAAGACTGTCAGTCTCAATCACTTTAGGTAACACCAAACTACAGCCAAGATTAGCCGTACCAGCATTAATCACGGCGCTTGACGATGAACAGCAGCCAGAGATTAGAACTCAAATAATATGGGCACTAGGTCAATACTCTCAATATGCCTGCGATGCACTGGAGAAAGTAAGATTTTGGATAACTAATGGGGGGCACTTTCCCTCCCTTCGAGAAGAAGCTAATAAGACCTATTGGGCTATCAGAAATTCATGTAATTAACTCTAGAAGACTCGACATTATCTGACATTCCTGGTGGCTTCCAGTAATGTCAGAAGCACTTATTGATGAGTTTATTTCTTAACCTTTGAGCTTATGGATAATAAGGATAAAAAACCATTTGCTAACAATTTTTCTGCCGTTTTCATCCAGTGAGCCAGTAGTACCAATAATATCAAAACTTTGTCCAAACCAGACGGCGAGCAGAAAATTTAAGAAATACGTTTCACCGCTACTCGTGTTACCCAAATTGCAGTCTATCTTGTCTAAGAGGATTCTTCCCCTTGCTGTGTCGAACTCCCAGCAGTGCTCAAATTGCTTCAAGAGTGGATCTTGCAGCAGCTGGAAAAATCTCGTCTTTGAATCACTTAAGTCTGGGTGCAATCCACTTTTTCCTCGAAATTCTTGTAGTTTCGCTTAGTCTTTCTTGTAGGCCTTGTACTTGGCTTCAAACTTTCGTTCATATTCTGCGCGTCTAATCTCATTGGTCTCATTGTTCATTTATTTCTCCAATAAAAAAATTGATTATGGGTATCTCAAACCTCTATATTGGTTCGCTTCTTGAAAATGTCCCTTTTATCTTCAAAACTTAGCTGTCAAAACAAATTGCACTAATTTACTGCGCAAACTTCCAATCCCTTCTTCAACAAAATTGCTAGCAATATCAAAACAACTAATGATTAAAGCAACCCACTAGAAATGCGCTTTACAGAACACTTTCCAATAGAAGTGACCTTCCCCCCGGCTTAAGGCCATTTCCTAGGTTAGGAACTTGATGGTTATCATGCCACATCCTTCTGAGCTACAGGTAAGTTAGTGGAAGGAGCCGGAGGCGACTGTAAGCGTCTTGCCTGTAGCTTGGCAAACGTCGCCGACGGCTGATATCCGAGCGAACTGTGGGGCCTTTCTTCATAATAATGTTTTCTCCATTCGTTGATGACTGAGCGAGCCTCCTTGAGGCTCATGAACCAGTGCTGGTTGTGGCAATTGTCTCTGAGAGCACCATTGAAGCTTTCGCAGAAAGCATTCTGCACCGATTTGCCGGGCTGGATGAAATTGAGCTTCACGCCGGTCCTTTGCGACCACAGGAACATTGCATTGCTTATGAGCTCAGGGCCATTGTCAAGAACAATCTCCCGAGGGAGGCCGTGTTGGCTACCAAGGACATCCAGAAATGTCGCCAGCCGCCGGCCGAAGATCGATGTATCCACCAGTTGGCCGACACACTCGCGGGTGTAATCATCCACAATATTAAAGGTGCGGAAGCGCCGGCCAGTTGCCAACTAATCCGATACAAAATCCAGAGACCACCTCTCTGTCTGCCATGACGGCAGAGCCATTGGCTGGCGCGGCACCTTAGGCAGCTTGCGCCGCTTCTTCGTGCGCACCTGAAGTCCTTCTTCCGTATAGAGGCGGTACGTCCGTTTGGCATTTTGCACGAGGCCTTCCTGTCTGAGGAAAGCATGCAGTATCAGATAGCCATATCGGGGATAGCGTTCCGCCAGTTCTTTCAGGCACAACCTTAGAGCCCCTTCACAGCGGCGCTGGCTGTTATACTGAACCACCGACCTTGATATGCCAACAAGCCCACAGGCACGGCGTTCAGACTGCATCTTGCCCGCTACAAGATGCTGAACCTGCTGGCGCCTGACTGAGGGCTTTACCACTCCTTTGAATGCAGTTACTTCAAGGCTGTGTTGTCGAGCATCTGATCGGCCGGAAGCTCCTTCAGCCGGGCATTCTCGACCTCCAGCGACTTCAGCTTCCTAGCATAAGACACATCCATACCGCCATACTTGGACTTCCACCAGTAAAAGGTCTGTTCGGCGGTGCCTTGCTTGCGGACGAGGTCCTTAACCTTCATCCCCGCAGTATGCCCTGCAGGATCGTAATGATCTGTTCTTCTCAAAATCTTTTGCGCTTCATAAATGGATCTCCTGATCATCGTTTCACAGAAAATCCTAACTTTAGAAACGGCCCTATTTATGGGGAGGAGGTCAGCAACAACCAAATATTTTATGATATAAGGTAACTTCTCTAGCTTTTGGCCTCAGAGTTAGTTCATACCCACGTCTCTCTTCCACTTCTTCCAGGATCACCTCCACGCTCACCGCCCCCCCCCTAATCGGTCCCCGGAAATATTGCGCCTCTCCCAAAGCTTGATCCCTTATACAGCTAACGTTTTTGTGAGAAAGAGAGCGAAGACATTTGAATTCCTGGCCTACAAATCGCTCAATCCGGGCGCGATCCGCACCTCCCCTCTTGACTTCTGCTCAGGCGGCGCTAGGTGAAGCCTCAAAGGAAGGGTCCGATGCCAAACCTGCGCGTCACAAAGGGGGACCATTACACATCCGAGCCGCAGCTGACTGCGCTCGGAAAAGACGTCCTGCCGCCCTCGTTACAACCCGCTTTGAAACGCGCCCGCCGCTATCTAAAAGCGGCCCATGCGGACACCACCCAGCAAGCCTATCATGAGGACTGGACCGCGTACAAAAGCTGGTGTGCGGCGCAAGGTCTGGCACCGATCTCGGACGGCCCCGGCGAGCCGCTGGTAGGGCTGTATCTTTCGGACGCCGCCGATCACCTGGCACCGACCACATTAAATCGCCGCATTTTTGGTATTGCCGATGGCTTTTATGCGCGCGGGCGCGCCTTTGATCCGCATCATCCGTTGCTGCGCCAGGTCATGGACGGGATCTACCGCCTGGAGGGGCGTCCGGTGGCGGCGCGCAGCCCGCTCTCATACGAGGAGCTCGCCGCCATGGTGAGAACCCTTGGAACCAATCTCCGGGATCGCCGCGATGCCGCCCTGCTGCTGGTCGGCTTCTTTGGCGCCTTTCGCCGCAGTGAACTTTGCGCCCTCACCGTTGCCGATCTCAGCTTTCGAGCGGAGTCTTTAAAACTTCTCATCCGCCGCGCCAAGAACGATGCCAGGCGCCTTGGCCAGATCAAGAGTCTGCCGCGCGAGACAGATCCCGCGCTCTGTCCGGTGGCGGCCCTGCACCGCTGGCTCGCCGCGGCACAACTTAAGGAGGGCGCTGTCTTTCGGAGTGTCGATCGTTTTGAGCGGTTGGGCCGGACGGCTCTCACCCCGCGCTCCATTGCCCGCCTGGTCAAAAGCCGCTACCAGGCGATGCTCAAAGCGACAGGTCATACGGACGCTGATAGTGAAGAAAGGAGCCAGCTGATCAGCGCCCATAGCCTTCGAAGCGGCTATATCACCCGGGCCGGTCTCAAAGGTGACAGTCTTTGGCAAATCCGCGCCCGATCCGGTCATAAAACCCTGGAAGGAGTATCGCGCTACATCCATATACCCGACTAGAGATCAGCCCCGGTCCCGGCACTGTTATTAATTTGGTGGTACCCAAGAGTCCGCTAATCCTATTTATGGGACTCGTGCCGCCAAAATTGGCAGAATTCCAGCCCCTTCCGACGATGCGGTTTTAACGCTCCGGAAAGGCAAACCACCCTGATTTCAACAGAGCCGCCCTTCGCGCCGAGGTCTTTGGTGACTTTGGCGACCAAGCCATTCTCATTTCACTTGGTATATCTTCTACTTTCCCGCGTTCAATCGCATCGAGCCCAACGAGCGACGTAATAATCAGGTGGTTGGCGTTCCCGAGATTTGCTTTAAAGCGCTTGCGTCCGAAGCTTTTGTTTAGATACATAGTGATTTCCTATTGGCGCGCTTGGCACGTGCATCACCTGCTCTAAGAAAGCAAGTGCTTCATAAAGGCAGGAGCTTTAACATTAAGCTACAAGCGCACTACAAAAGCTACGCATATCTTTAGGGAAGGTCAACTAATGTCTGTATTAGGGAGACTCTAAGACGGCGGCGTGGTAAGAGATGAATGTCCGGTAAGGGCCGATTTCAACCGATATGTGCCAGGAGCCGACCTTCGCTGCAAGACTAGCGACCTCACACAACGCCGAGTAAAACAGACATTGGAAGTCTCGAGGTCTTTGGAGAGCCAATCGCGCGCTGCGCGTTCAGCAAATTTGTCTGCGGCAAGTTCGTCGGCCCGGTTGCCAATGTTGTCAAGTAACCCAAAGAGTCCGCCAGCAGCGACATGGTTTTCGGCACGATGACCAAGTTCATGTAGGATCAATAATGACAGCCACGTGGCGTCAAGAATGGTTGATCCGCCTTCGCCCAACACGCGTTTAACTTGCACCTGATCAAGAAAAACTATGTCATCTTCCGAAGCATAGGCGGCATTGCCCAAAACCCAGCCACGTTTGTCAAATGGGTAGCCATCAAAGGATTCCGCAATCGTCAGGACATTTAATATGTTGTCATGGACGGGTTCATTGATCGCAAACTTCGTGTCTGGTGTTCCTGCAGCGGCAAGCGCCTGCGACATTAAATCCTGAAGCCTGGCTGCTTGCATTTTGTCAAGCTGACCAACGTTATTTTCTCCTAATGCAGCGTTGAGCGCTGCAGAGATGGAATTGCGATCAGTTAATAGCGCGAGCAAAAGTAAGGCGAAGATAGCTATCAATAGAACGAGTGTCGTGAACTGACTGACGTGACGAGAATTCATCTAAGCACCCGATGGAAAGAAAATTCAAATTGGTGTACTTTGGCAGGTGCAAAACATAGCTCGAACATAAAGGAGAAGCAATTTGTGAGATCAACTATGATAAAAGGCATTGAGTGGATGCGACTTGCCATTGCCGCTGTAGTGATCATCCTCTTAGGGTTACTTGCATTTTCGGAAACCCCCAATGAGCGCCGCGCAAAGGCCATCAATGAAGCATTGGCCAAGGTGGACGTAGCCCCCGCGCGGCTTCAGAGTTTACGAGAACAAACGGAATGGATCCTGCGCAACACCGATCTTAGCGAAGAGCCTTATGTCGAGCAGAAAATCTCGCTGGATCGACTCGATATTGTGGTAACCGACGACAGCTTTTCGAATATCACGAAGACCGGACGGGCCAATGCGATTTACGATCCCGGATTAAAGGTCATTTTTATCGATCAATTTCTTCTTCGACCGACTGATTTGACTTATCTGGGCACTGACGGCCCGGCAGCGGCATCTTCTGAATCAGAGTTTGGTTTTTGGAACACGAGCCTAAGTTTCGTCATTGCCCACGAGCTGGGTCATCATGCCGCGACCGACGCGGCCTCTGCCTTTTTTTCCGTCGACTGGTTAGGGCGTTCTCCTAGCGAAGTTGACGCCGAAATCGCTGCAGATGCCTATGCGCTAGCAACATTGTCTCGAGCATATGCGGATCCGGCCATGCCTGAAGCGCTTGTCAACGAGAATGCTTTGTTCTTTTTCGGATTGGATCTGAGTGACCTTTCGGGCGCAGAACGGGCTGCGGGCGACATTATTGGGGCATTGAAGGGCATGACATTGATGATGCAATTTTCTTCTGGCCCGTACAGCCCGTTCTATCAGGATAAAGCGCATCCAAGTTTCTTGGAGCGCATCCGTATGGCCATAGAAGGGCTTTCAATTGGATCGGAGTCGATTGTGCACGGGCAATCCCCAATTCTTGTTGAAGAAACGCGCCGCCAGCAACTGGCTGCCAACCGCCGGTTTGTGGAAATTCAGGCCCCCGGACCGATTGCACGGGTCGTTGTTGGTTCCGACAATATCTTTGTTGCAGTGCGAAGTTTGATTCAAAACAGAGGCGACGAAGGGTTGGGCGCAATTCATCGTTTGCATCTTCATGACGGCGAAGAAGAGATGCGCTTTGAGTTGGTGGACACTGAAAATATCGCTCCTGCTGAGGATGAAGACCCGAATGCTTGGATCGAAGGTCGCCTTGGGCAACTTGCGCCCGGGTCGGGAACAGAAGGCTTCGTCACAGAACCAGGTACGGCGAAAACGATACGGTTATTTGAAGCACTCGAAAATACTGCGTCCGATGAACTAATGTTTTTTGGGGAGGGATGGGCGTTTCCGGGTGGCGATCAGCGGTTGGTTGTCTCAACCGAAACAGCACAAGCAACGATCCGCTCCTATCTGGGTGTTGACCGGGTGGAGTTGGGGCCACCGTTTGCTTCCGCCTCCGAGATGATTTTTCCCACTTACTTTCCTGACGATAAATTGTTCCGAACTGTTAGCGTGATCCCATCCCCGGAAGGTACGACGGCAAAGTCATTGTTTGTGTTTGAACAGGACGGAACAGTAGCTGTGTCCGAACCTTCTATCTTGGTTGGTGAGGCAACAACCCCGTTTGCGGCTCTTTTCTCACCGAAAGATGGCTGGATCGACGTTGAAGGTGCGCGTTGGGCAGGCACTGATTGGATGGTGCCGGGGCGCGCTTCAAGCGAGGATGAGCCTTACGTTTGGAAACTTTACAGAGGCAGGGGAGTGGGCGGCTGGGTGACTCAATCGCGCGAACGGCTTTTGGCGGATTACATTGCCGAGACGGGAGAGGCTTCTTTTGGCCGTGACCTTGATCCACAAGGTGCATCACTTCTCGTGTTGGACGAACATGTGGTATTGGTTTGGTACGATAACGACACAGTTTGGCTGTCAACGCCCGATAGGACAGTTCCGATTTTTCATCCAGCATCAAGCTTTCTTCGTGTAACGCGAATTGACAAATCCCGCGTATTATTCTGGATTAGCAACGCGACAAAAGCTTACCTTGTTAGCATTGACAATTGAAGGTACTTGACATGAGCCAAACAATTAAGCGTCGGCTACTCCTTTTTAGCGCCGTCATTGTATCATTCGCGATCATCTTATTCTTTGTAAACGGGTCCAGCCAGCCGAGTATCAGTGGCGCCTTTGGAGTTAATTCAGATTCGACTTTCGGGGCAATTTTGACGGCTCTGAGTGCGTTCGTTATGACACTTTTTGGCGTTCTGATTGGCGCACTTTACCGCCGGCTGGTCCAGATGCAGGAGGATGGGCGAAAAACAGTAAAGTACATGGTGCTTTTGAGAAATGTCTTGCGCTCCATCGACTTCCAGATCGGCCTTGTTGGCGCACCAGTGGTTTTTGGATTGCTGTGGCAAGCGATTTCCGGCCTCTCCATTGAGGCCATGCTCGTGATTGCGCTGCAGAACGGTTTCGCAAGCCATGCCGTTTTGAAGGAAGTCGCACCATTCCGAGGAGAGTAGAGTAACCATTGGAAATCATCCAAATTCGAGAAAGTCCGAATAGGCGCTTCATTGTCGGCTCTTGCCCGGGCTTCGGCTGACACCACAAATTTGAGTTCTCATATCGACCTTAAACAACAGCTTCAAATGGAGGGTTAGATAAACTATCCTATCTCCCAACCTCACCGGAAGAAAAGAAATTATGCCCCTTTAATCTGCGGGCTGAAAAACGCCATAGTCAGATATCAGTCACTCTCAAATGCCTTTGGCGCGCCACTCGAGGGCATAAACAGGACAGGAACTCTCTATATATCCTTTTCGTATTCCTCGTTATGTCCGTTGAAGAGTGTTTAAATAAATTTGCCAATAAAACCGAGGGCTTTACCGATACTTTTGACTACATCAGCAGCCAAATCAACTTTTTCGATAATGTCATCAATTTCTTTTTTGAGTTTTTCGAGTTTTTTATTAACCCGTACAACGTCAAAGGTCAAAACCTCATACTCTTTTGATCTGTTTTCTATTTCCAATTTATTCAGTGCGCTGATTTCTTTATAGATGCTGCTGCTAATTCCTCTAATCAAATCACGGTCTTTAGGGTCACTTGATGCCCAATATGCATCGTCAAGCGACTGATATAATTCATCTAGAATATCGATTGCTTCCTGGTTTGTAGTCATAGTTGGATATTCCTTATCCTTCAGAAATTACTTTTATTAGCTTGTATATTTCACGAATTTCATCAGCTGCATTTTTGAACTGACTGATTGTTAGATCCACATCCAAGTCTTTAGGGTTAGCTGCTCTTCGGAGGTTTTCGTGTGCAGTGACGAGTTTATCCATTGACTTTGCTGCAGCATCCATGGAGGCGTCGACAGCTTTATAGCTAGCCTGTTTAGCAAGCATATGCTCCACTTCGATCCGTAACTCGGTCGCTGTCATTTTTTGCTGTTTAAGGGCCTCTGCGATGAATCCATCTCGGGTTTGAAGGTATTGTTTTCTACTATTCTCTAATTGCCCTTTTAGATTATGCATGTCTTCGTTTAGAAGTTTTGCAATGCTTACAATATTTTTATGCTGATCTTCTATTATGCTTGGTAGGCCTTTGTTTAACTTAGCCTGAATAATAAACTTGCCAATATTGTGTATAGCTTTTTCACCTGCATCTATTGCGCTTGGAGAAACTCCGGACAAAAAGGGTTTGCCATCAATCTCCAGGCCTTGAAGTTCTTTGGATAAACCTTTGACAGAGTTTCCAAGTTTTTCTTCAGCATCTCCATTCGTTAGTGACGCAATTTTTGTGCTGTAACCGTTTAGTGCTTTGAGTATTTGTAGCCTCACTCGGATGTGTTTGGCACTCAAGAAGGGTTCAATTTTTACAACTGCTGTGCCCGTTTTGAGGTAATCTAATCCGATTTTTTCGGTTTGTACTGCAGCGTGAGCTTGATTTGCTGTAGCAAAAGCCATCGAAGTTCCGTCGGTTGTTTTAGAAACAGCCGCTGAAAATTTTTGTAGCCGCTTGGTGAGGACATCGTTGCTTGCGCAGCCTGCTAAAATAGTTATGCAGATAGTAATCGCTGCAATCAGTGGAAATGGCCTAGTAAACATAATGCTAGTGTACCCTCCTTATTAAATTAAATTTGGGGCCGATGAAAAACACTCTTGCATTGGTTGGTTTCTAACCCGCAAATTTAGATTTATCATGTAATTCTCGACTTAAACCGGGTTGCCTTTCAGTTATCTTATTAGACCCAAATTCTGCACCTTGTTTTACATCAATCTCGAGTCACGCCAGTCCAGCGATAATTGAGATGATTAGTACTGGAAAGCATGGTTGCTCCTTGAGCTTCTATCATTCGGCTTTTTCAACGTATGGATTGCCGTTACCCTGAACGGCTTTCACTCGACGATTCTTTTCGCGTTCCCAGTCACTTACCGGATCATTCTCATGCCAACGTAGGAACATGGCTCGTTCGGCCTCAGGAATCTCTACACCATGGCGATCGCTCATGTAGAGCCAAATCCGAGCGACATCGCCACGCTGATTATCGCCAGGTTCAAAGGAATCGCGCGTATCCTCGATAGGGCAATCACCAAAATTGCGAACCTCGCCCTCGATCTCGGCGTAACGGTCGTTACCGCGAAGCGCGTTGACCTGGCCAATCGCGGGTACAAGGTTATGGAGGTCAAAAATCATGACCTGAGCAGCCGCGTCATTCCGTTCGCAATAATTGCGGTCGTGTTCTGTCCAACACGGAAACTGCCGGGCAGGCATGAGAGAGGCAGGAACAACATGCTCCCATTCAACCCGCCCGGCACGGTGCTTGTGCTTGTCTGGGGCAACGTATCCGCAGATATCGGTGTCTGTAATCTTGCCGGACCCGTCCGAGTCCTCATCACTGGTGTAATGGCAACGACAATAGAACGTGTGAGCGTTGCCTTCGTGAATGATGTCGTCTGCTGCATTTTTGGCGCTTCTCCAACTGGTCGAAGGATCTGCATCGGCTGCCGCAGTCAATGTGAGGCTGAAAAAGACAGCAAGAATGAATTTTCTCAAGAGATTAGACCTTACTTGCATCAATTGTTGTGATGGGCTACAGCTCGAAGTTTTTCACAGTAACGTTCCATGTCGTGATACAGATCAATGCGATCTGCTCCGACAGTTTTGATAGATGAGGAGGCAGCCGCAGTTGGCAAATTATTTGCTCTTTGAGCCGATGGATTTGCTAAGTCTGGATCCTTCGGCGGATCGTGAGCCGGGTTGAACTTGTTAATTCGCCAAGGCATGCCCTTGTTTTGCCAGAGCATACTTAAATACCGACCAAACCGACTCATGTTGCCGATGTGTCCCCGGATCATTAGACCAGGGTAAGTGCCGTCGGGACCAGGTTCTGAGAACGGAAGATAACGCATGTCGCCGCAATGTCTCATACCTTGCAATCGGACCGTTTTTTTAACAAGCCAATTGATCCACCCGAACCAAGGCAATAGCGTTTCCAAGAACCTGAGAAACGCCTTAATACTCCAGACGGTAAAATCGTTTGGCGGGACAAACGGAACTGGGTCAGCTGCGTTCACAATCCGGTAGATGGGTGTCTTGAATCGTCCCTCTAAGCCTTTATCACCAACACGGGGCCCCAAAAGTATAACATGCAGCTAGTTTTTGAGCGGACAAATACCATGTTGCGACAACGGCAAGTGCTCCGCCTAGGGAATGGCCGGTGACATAGATCGGCAAGTCAGAAACAGCCTTTGCCGCCAAGCGTTGTTTGATGACTGGTTCGATCGCCTTGTAGCCTTGATGAAACCCTCCATGCATGTTGCCAATTGTGCCGCCAATACCTTTCGGGTCGGCGATCGGCACCGGTTTGATTTTGAGGTTAGTAATCCAATCACGAATCTGTTGAGTGCCTCGAAAGCAAACGACGACGTAATTCTCACCGTCAGTTCCCTTGTGATGAACAACAAACGCCTGAGTATCCGTATTTTGGTCGTGTATCGGTGCATCTCCAACGAGGCTAAACCCACCCGCCTCAAGCGCCGCCTTAAGGGCCGCATTACCGCTATCGCCACCGCCAGCACGTCCGATGTCTGCCAGAGTCTTTGTAAATTTGTCTAGACGTTGCTTAATGTCTGCTTCGCTATTTTCAGCGCCTGTAAGTGCCGCCAGCTCTTTCGCAAGACCTTTTAAAAAATCGTTCGATTCCTCGTCAAAGCGGATGTAGCGAGTTTTGCCAGGAGGGCCATCGTCCAAGCCATGCGATCCGAGTAGGCCGCACGTTTGGCGGGTACCCTCATCTTCGCCAATAATGCAAAGTGGTCGTTTGAATCGAAGCTCACGCGTCCCCCCTCTCACGCAATAAATCAATTTAGAGTAACTACTATAACATATTTCTCCTCAATAGTGCGCAAAATATTATTTTTATCTAATTTGTTAATTTTATATGTCTATTCCAATGGGTTATCGGTTATCGTTATTATTTGGAAAGAACACTCAGTAGGGTAGAGAGATGGACCACTTAGAGGTAGAACTACTTCTTTGGCAACTGCACCCGAATGGCTATTCTGGACCAGAAAATTCATATATTTTTAGTGATAATAGTAGCCGAGCTATATTAAAAACCAAGTCCTCGATATATCAAACGTCCAAGAGTTTACCCCATTTTTTGCGCTTCATAAGTGCCTCTTTTGTTTCAAAAAAAACATTAACCTCAATTCGGATCAAGATTTTGAAAGAACGTCAACTTTTAAAGGCCTACTGTGTAGCCTTGCGCAGAGGTACTTCAGGGCATGTTACACTGTTGTCAGCAATTTCAGCTGCAGGAGAAACGCAGGAGTGGCTCCGAAACCTGCCCTGCAAAGAATTCAATATGCCAGATATTAGGGGATGCAATCCTAACTTAAGAACATCGCCTTGTCAGAGCGCGTATCACCGAAGCCTGGCGCTTGCGATCCACACTTTCTTTTGGGATTGGGATTTTGCAACTACCCAAGACAGTCCAGTCATTTGAACCTGGAAACCGTCCCAATATCTCAATCGGGATTCGTACGCCACTTAAAGGGGAGGGATCTTGTAATATCAGATCTCGAAACTTTGAAAACACTATTTGGTTTTGTTTTTCAAAGGCTCGAAAGTCAAACTCAAGAGGGACACGCTGGCCTGCAGCTAATAACATCATACGCCATGGCCACCTTTGGCTAGTTTGTGTGTCATTCTCCAAAATATGATAAACCAATCTAGTTTCATTCCAAACCAGCGGTGTATCTGATAGGCCTAATTGTTTTGGAAAGTTTATACGCAACGCAACACTGGCAAGCGTTCGATCAATAGCATCTTCGTTTTCAAGATCAAGCTTTACCCATGCCGATAGAGTTGCCTCATTGCATTGTTCGACACCATAAGCTTGGCGATCTGTCACATGAGCCGGAATGCGATCAATTGCAGGACCACACCGCAGACCAACACTGTGAACATCAGCCATTACGTCAGGTCTTGTCAGCACATCTCCAATCTCATTAAAAAATACTGTTATTGTGAAAATCGCACTTGGCAATGCAATCAATGTCATCAATTTCCCGCTGATGTCTCCGATATGGAGTATCCTCGCCCAAAGGCGTGTTAGCGTCACTCGCATCCTATTGTCCCGGCAACATGACCGGTCCTTTTTTCTGAATTAGATTTTCCAATTGTTGAAATTGGTAGGGTTGCAGGTTTAGTAAATTATCCGGATTTGGCACGTTTTGGCTCAGGCTCAGTGCTTTTCCCATTTCCGGCAAACCAAATTTTTGCTCAAGTGCCTCTGTATAGTCTTCTGGACACTGGCAAAGAGGAAGGATCGGGTTAACAATGTCAGGTGGGATAGCAATAGGGCGCACAGGCTCGTTTGATGTCGCAGCAAATGCAGTCGCAGATCCTTGGAACACAATGAAATCCTCACCAAGAAGTTGATGCATTTTGCCCGCGCCTAGAGCATCAACACTTGAGGCTGCAACACGCGGCCGTTCGCCTTCAACTTTGAAGATGTACACCTTAATAGTTTCATCGGCAAGGACGGATGTTACACATATTGCGCTTACCGTAATAAGGGCTGAAAACAGAGTCTTGAACATAAATTTTCCCAACACGTTTCATATGCAATATTGCGGACTTAAGTCACTCCGATAGCGCAATAAGCCGGACCGACCAGCAGTAATTCTACAGCTACACCGAGGCACTCCATACACTGAAGAGTATCAGGTTTGGGCCGTTCTATCGGGACCGAACGTCCGTCTTGTCTGGTGATCTCAATTGTACACGGATAGAATACGAAAAACAATCACTAGGAGTTTTTTTGTCCGCCCAATAATAATCTTAGTTTTTTTTAAATATTCGCCTCACAACCAAATACCCGAAATAATCCGTTCAATACATGTCGCAAGCTGGATAATAAATGTTGCTCAACTTGGTCACTTAGTCCGCCTAGCCACCTATCAAATAGATGATCTTTGCGCGAACGCCCGCTTTCGGGAAGATACATACTGATGGTTAGTAGTAGTTGAAGGTCGGCTTTGGGCCGTTTATGGCAGAAACCTTCTCGAAGTCGAATGTACACTCTGCATTAACAGTAAACTGACCAAACTCGCGAAGTTTGAATTCGCTCTAAGGTGGTCCAAGTCTCTTTTCGATTTCACCAATATTTTCTATGTTTCCTGATACCACTACACTCTAACCATACATTCACGTTTTATAGAATTATTATCCATATTAACACACCCTTAAGTTACATTAAATCGTTTCCGGTGTTAAATGCAACAAATCAGGTAAAATCAGCTGTTTATTTCGATTTCGCGACATTCTTCGATTTCAAAATCAATTAAAACCTTCACTAATTGTAGAAAATCCGTTCACCTAGGAGGATTTTTTTTCAAATCACATATATGGAAGTAATCAGTCCATTTATTGCGTGTTTGTCTATGTCTACTAATTTGTCAGCAACTTCTCACATTACTCCTCTGAAATGCAGGTCGGCATTAAGAGTTTTTAAAACCAACCTTCCAAACAGAAAACCTGATTGGAGGTTTCATGGTTAGGAAACTCTCACTCTCTGAATATCCTGATTGGCCGCGCATGATGAGTAAATCCACTGCGGCAGCTTATCTGGATGTTTCCATCGCAACTTTTGAGAAATATGTTCCGGTTGAAAGCCTGCCTTTTGGCTCCCGCGCCCTATATGACAGGGAAGAGCTGGATCAATTCGTCTCCGGATTGACTAATCGCGGACCTCTTGATCTGGTAGCCACTTATATGGAGCACTGATCATGGACGTCAAAACCCCCGGAGTAAAGGCATACTGGTCAAACGGCAAAAAATACTATTACCATCGTAAATCTGGCGTTCGAATTAAGGAAAAGTACGGAACTCTTCGCTTTGCGCTCAAAGTAGAAGAACTCAATCAAATCCATGAGCCAGAAAAATTTCATTCCATACCCGGAACATGGGGAGAGCTAGTCGAAAGGTATCGTGGAAGTGAAGAATTCCGTCGCTTGGCACCAAGAACTAAGTCAGACTACCAAAAAATATTCAGTTATCTTAGCGGTACGAGGATGGCACCCCTCGAAAGAATAACTCCTGTCTCTTTGGAAAAACTGAAAAACCATGCACTAAAGGAAAGAAAAAGAGACTTTGCGAACAAGCTTAGGAGCGTTATGTCCCTCACATTTAACTTCGGCGTTCGAAACGATATTTGCAAAAAGAACCCGGCAGAAAAACTCCGAAAAATTCCTAGGGACAAACATAAGCCTCCTGCAAATAGGCCCTGGACCAACGAAGAAATCACAACGGTTCTTGAAAACGCGCAAACGGCTGAAATAGCAGCTGGGATTGGCCTGAGTGCGTATACTGCTCTTCGAAGTGGTGACATGTTAAGTCTGAAGTGGAGTGATTACCAGAACGGATTCATACAATGCCAACAATCCAAAACAGGAGATTTTGTGTGGGTGCCTGTAATTGCAGAGCTCAAAGCGATACTAGATAAAATGGATAGAAAATCGCCATGGATTGTCCTCAACACACGCGGCAAGCCATACACATCTAGCGGGTTTCAAACTCAATTTCAAAAACTGAAACGCTCGCTTATTGAACAAGGAAAAATAGGTGAGGGGCTCACCTTTCATGGCCTTCGCGTTACTGTGGCCACGCGATTGGCAGAAGCGGGATGCACAATCAACGAGATCAGAGCCGTAACAGGGCACACAACAAATGATTCCGTTGAAAGATATGTCAGAACGGTTGATCAAAAGGGTCAAGCTCAGAAAGCAATGCAAAAATTGGAACAAAGCAAATACAAAAGTGTCTAAAACACCGTCTAAAGATGTCTAAAAAAAAGTATGCTCTCGGCTAAGTCATTGATTTTATGGTGCCGCTGGCGTGACTCGAACACGCGACCTACGCATTACGAATGCGGTGCTCTACCAACTGAGCTACAGCGGCACTTGATTTTCGCTTTATACTCATCTCAAAACGCGAAAACAAGCAGATCTCTCATCACCCATATACCATTTTAGGTAACCAGGTAATAATCTGTGGGAAATACATACATAGCGCCAAGCCAACCACTTGCAAGCCAAGAAATGGTAAGGCTGCCTTAAAGATATCGGACATGGGAATATGGTCAGGCGCGACCCCCCGCAGATAGAATAAGGCATACCCAAAGGGCGGAGAGAGAAAACTCATCTGCATATTGACAAGATACAACACGCCAAACCACAAAACCAGGTCGCCACTGTCATCCAAGCCAAACGCAGCAGCCCCCAAACCTTTGATTATGGGGACAAAAATAGGTACGCAAAGCAGTAAAATACCGACCCAGTCCAAGAACATGCCCAGTATGATCAGCAATATCTGCATGAGGATTAATATTCCCCATGGTCCCAGACCTGTTGCCGCAAGAGACTCCGTTACGAACGCCTGCCCGCCTTCCAAAACGTATAAGCCGACAAATATGGTCGCACCGAACATGATCCAGATGACCATGGAAGAGGCTTTCAAGGTGGTAATCACTGCTTCACGAGCTGTACTCCAGTTCAGTTGCCGGTGAAGTGCGGCAACTATGAACGCACCAAAAGTGCCTATTCCTGCCGCCTCGACCGGGGTTGCAGCACCAGAGAAAAGCACCGAGAAAACGACCAAGATCAAAATGATGGGCGCTGCCATCTGCTTAAGCAATAACAGCTTTTCCCGAAAATCAATTCGTTCCGAAACCGGAATGGGCGGGCCTTTTTCCGGGTCCAGATTGGACATGATGGTGACATACAAGATGTAAAAACCCGAAAGCATAAGACCGGGAATAACAGCCCCTATGAACAATTCGCCGACAGATTGCTCGGCCACCACGGCATAAATAATGGCTAGTATGGACGGAGGGATTAATATTCCCAACGTACCACCGGCCATAATCGAGCCCATTGCAATTTTCGTATCATATTTACGTGCCAACATTGCAGGCAGGGCAATTATTCCCATCGTAACAACGGCAGCCCCAATAACCCCAACCATAGCCGCCAATATGGTAGAGGCGATAATGGTTGCAGAAGCAAGGCCTCCTTTCAGACCTCCCAGCAACTTATAGATCACATCAAACATTTCCTTGATAAGACCTGCACGCTCCAACATCGCTGCCATGAAGATGAAAAGCGGTATCGCAGACAGCTGATAATCCGTCATCAGAGGAAATATTCGGCTTGGCACGATATTAAGAGTTTGCGCATCACCGAGCACAAACAGAAACACACAAGCCAAACCACCCGTTACGAATGCCAGCGGCAAACCTGCAGCAAGCAATAACAACAGACTGCCGAACATGATCAGGGTCAGCCACCCGATTTCAATTTCCAATCCCATCAGGCAGCCTCCCTCTCAGTAGAAGAAGGATCGATCAGGGTTTTCACATCTTTGAGAACTAACGAAATTCCCTGAATAATTAACAACAAACTGCCAACAATCATCACACATTTCACAGGCCAATATTGTATGGCCCATTCTGTAAAAGAAACTTCCTGTTGACCGATTGCATCAACTGAAAATATGTAGCTCGTTACAAGTAAAGTACCCGCAAATATGAAAAAGAAGATTGAAGTCAACAAATCCACTGCGGCCTTCATTCGCGTGGAAAATTTCGCATAAAAAATATCCACACGGACGTGGCTACCGGTTAGCATAGCGTAGGCACCGGCTACCAGATATTGCATTCCAAACATCAGAAACATACTTTCATGAGCCCAGTTGGTTGGGCTGTTAAATACATATCGCACGACAACTTCGTAGTAATAAACAAACACTGCAATGATTGACCAAAACGCGACAAATTCTCCGCTATACAGGGATATTCGATCGAGGATTCCCGGAACGCCCTGACCAACAAAACGGCTGTCTTCTTCGACAGGTTCACGAACAATTTCTGGCGCACCTTCGCTTGCAAGCTTGGCTGCCGCCTTTTTCAATAGTGACGGAATAAGCAGCAAATCAATCAGCAGCAACAAACCGATTAGATACCCCGCATATAAGGCATAGCTATCCCATGCAGCTCTTTTTGCCTCGGCTGCTTTTGCAACAACATTCAATCCCGCGATTTCCGATTTTATTTTTGTAATCTCAGCCTTGTTGCGAGAGATTTTTTCTTCTTCTTTAAGAATGCGATCTGCATAGCGTTTGGCCAGTATGGAGCCCTCTTCCAAACTTTCGAGGCGTTCACGGGTAGCCTCAATTTTCTGATCAGATTTGGAAATGGATTTTTCTTTTCGTTCAATTGAACTATCAACCAGCTCCAAATTGGCTATGGCATCCGAATATTCCACGCGTGCCGATCTCTCGATGGAGGAAGCGTAAAGAATGAGCGCGAATAATGGCCAAAAAACAAGGCCCCAAGCGCTTCTCAGATAAAGACGATGTAAGCCCAGAAAGCCACCGACCAACCACACAAAATAGGCGGTTCCGATAGAGTATCCTTGAGCTGATGAAGTTTTTTTGGTCTTGCGGGCCAGATACATGGCGACAAGGGGAAACACAACCAGCCCCACCCAGTACAGCCAATGGGGCAAGACGAAGTCGACGCTTGGCATCTCTTCGTTCTCCTATATAACAAAGACAAATTGAAAAATCTGAAGGATCAATCTCATTGACCCTTCAGAAAATGCGCTTGATCAGAACTTCAGGCTATAATTCTCAACCATCTCTGGTGTCACATACCCTAAAGACCCGGACATCATATATTCGAGCTGAACTTTGAAAATTTTCGCAGCATCAGCATCCTTGTTTGCCCACGCAAACCAGCGCTCAACCGCAACTTCGGTCAAGGCTTCGATGTCATCTTGTGAAAGACGGGTGACCTCGTTGCCTTCCTCTTCGAATTTCTTCCATGCTTCCTGATCCGCCTTCTGGATTTTCGCATGATGTTCAACTGAATAGGATTTCACTTCCATCTCAACAAATTGTTTCATGGCGGGGCTGAGTTTGTTCCAAGTCTCCATTCCCACGGTAAGATCCATAACATCAACCGGCTGATATACTGACATGAAACCAGGAGGGCCCATGGAAATATATTTGGTGACCTGCCCAAATCCAAGCGCGTGGTTGATTGCCGGGCCGACATAGTCAGCAACATCAATTGTTCCCTTTTCAAGGGCTGGGAAAATTTCCGATCCGGGCAACAATGTGGTTTTAGCACCTATTGCCTGAAACACCTCAGCGACCATGCCGCCAGGTAGCCGCATTTTACGGCCTCGGAAGTCATCAATTGACCGAATTGGAACTTTCGAATGGATAATATTTGGACCATGGTGAATGGGGCCAACATAATACATGCCCTGTTTGGCAAAAACTTCACGGGCCATTTCCAATCCACCTAGCCCATAGAAAAATACATCCCATTCATGAGGGTTGCGCAATCCAAGTGGATAGGAAGACAGGAATACGGCAGCAGGAATTCGACCTGCCCAGTAAAGTGTAAATGGGTTCATTGCCTGAAGAACACCATTTTTCACAGCGTCAAAAAGCTGAAAATCACCAACCACATCTTTGGCGCCGAAAGGAATGAATTCCAATTCGCCCCCGGTTTTCTCCTTGATTGATGCACACCACTCTTTAAAAATATTAAGACCTATTCCTCCCGGCCAAGAAGTCTGCACCTTCCATGTAGTTGTCTCTCCTGCGGCGGTTCCAATTGACGGTGCCGCCAGAGCAGCCGCGCCCGTTGCCGCGGTTCCGGCAAGAAGTTTTCGTCGGTTGAGTGTTTTTTCTGTCATCGCTACCTCCCTGTTTATAATGTTGGTTGCGCCCAAAAACTCGAAACTCGACTTTTCTTTTTATGATTTAGAAAACCCTATACCATTTTTATAAAATATAAAATTGCAGACCATCGCATGCGGAATAATTTCCACATTACGGAATTTCAAAAACTAAAAACCGAATAAAAAGGCGGGTCTGCTACGGACCACATATTCAGCTTCAACTCAGTTAATTGCCGGTTAGTTCCTTAACTACCTGCGCTTCAATTAGCTGATCTTCCAGATCAACATCAGTAGATTTCCACTCGAAGCTGTCAAAGCTGTTACAGGATCCACATCGAGAGGTCCACTTTCGCTGGATTCTCCCGCAGTGATCACAATGCCATTCCGGATCCGCTTTTGCTTCGGGAATTTTTTGAATCCAGTTACGTGCCGCGGCCGCATCGGCATTCGCTTTTTCTTCAAGATCTGCCAAGAGGCGGTAGACGCTTACACTCGGATCACTCTCCAAAAGTGCATTCAGGTATTTCCGTGCATCTCCCCACTCACGAGCAGCCAAAGCTGCCTTAGCAAGTTCTATGAGGCTTTCCCTATGATCGGGATTGGTCGAAAGAAATAGTTTTTTGGCACGAGCATACCAGTCTGCTTCGCTCTCTACAGGAACAAGCCGTTTAATTGCGAGCGCTACATCCGGATGAGGAGTTTGTCTCCATGCAGCTGATATCAGCTTTTCCCGGCGGCGGCCATCGTCTGATAATGAAATTAATTTTGCTGTTGCAGGTACAAAATCCGGATCAAGATCATGTGCGCGTTGCAGTAGTGCCTGCGCCTGCTGAACATCCGAGGCATCCAGCCTGCGAATTGCACGCTCATACTCGAGTATGGCTTTCAAATGTAATCTGGCTGGGTCTTTGGCTGCTTTACCTTTTCCAGATCTCTCAAGATACTTCAAGGCGCCGTCAAAGTCTTTAAGTTGCAAAGACAAATCAAACAGTTCCTTTAATACCCAATCAGTGCCGGGTTTTTCCTGATCTGCCTGAAGCGCAAGTTCCAGCGCCTTCTGGTATTCATTGTTTCGCTTAGCCTGATTAACCAACCCCCTCAGCCCAAGAAGACGAGTCTCGGGTTTTTCAGTCATTTTGGTATAATATATGCCTGTTGCGCGTTCATCTCTGTTCAATTCTGCAGCCTGTGCGGCCAACAGCAAAGTCATAGGCTCACCACTCAGGTGTTTCTCAGCTCGATAGCCGCACGGCGGGCATCATCCGGGTTACCCGATGCAATGGCAACCATCCCATGACTGATAGCATCCAGTCCCCTGCTCCGCCTGCGCGATGCAAACAAACCACCGAGCTTTCCAGGGCTTTTCCGAAGCCAGCGATAGACAAGAAACAACACAGAAACCATGACCGACAATAAAGCGGTAGCGCCCAGCAAAACAACCAATGTGGTTTGCACCACATAGTCATTCCATCTCAATGACACATTTCCGGGATTATCTGCCAGCCACACAGCTCCAAATGCAACGACTGCAAGCAAGGCAAAAAGGTAGAGTGATCTAATCATCTATTTGTCCTGCTTTCCATCTGCCGAACTGTCCAGCACCTGACCGCCAACATCACTCATAAGCTGCGAAAGTGTTTGATCAATCAAGTGTCTCGCATTCGCTTTTTCAATCCAGTTTTTCGCAACTTCAGCGGAGGCACCATCCAATTGTTCAAGCACAGCTACGGCGTCGTCAAGGTTACCGATGGCTAAGTGTTTTTCCGCTCTGGCAACTTTGGCATCCACGCTGTCATCCTGAGTATCGGACACTTTTCGAAATTTGACCAATGACGCGATGTTATGAAGTGTTTTGCCATACCATGTATCGCTAGAAGGAAGTCTTGCTGCCTGCGTAATATCAATGGCAAGTGACGAAAAGCTCTCCTGAAGTTGTAGTAGCGTTGGGGCGCCAGATTTCGCGACCGGTGATAATTGAGCAATCGTATCCTGATAGGTATCAGGTAATGCCGCCATTGCCTGTTGCCAAGCACCGACAAATGGTTTGTCAGTGCGACTTTCCCGATGAAGTTGTCCCAACGCCAAAAGAGCAAGTGCCTGATCACCATTTGCATTAACCTCGACTGCACTTCGCAGTCCCGCTTCCAGAGATTTTTCAAGGGCCGCAACTAGTTCTTTCTGTGCAGTCAATTCAGCTTCTGAACTCTGCTTGGATTTCTGCAAACTGTCGATTTCTGTTTTGAGCCCCTGAACAACAAGCTGCAGGTCATCCAGCGTAGCGGTTAAATCCGTTTGCTGAGGCAGTGTTTCGATTTGAGCTGAATCAGAATTAAGATCCGCCACAGCACTTGCTTGCCCGGCTTCCATTTCCTGCGATAATTGAGCCAGCCGACTTTCCAAAACTGTCAATCTGGGCAGAAGCTGTTCCAATGCAGCTTTATTACGCTCAACAATCCCGACTTGACTATCCAGACTTACGTTCAAATCCTGCAACTGCTTTTCCAGCGGTTTCAGGTCAGGGCTTTGTGCTTCACCAAGCTTCGCCTCTACTTCAGCAATCCGTGTCTTCAGCTCCTGTACTTCACCGGAATTATTTTGGACACCTGTAAGTAGGGGCAAGCTTTTCTCTGGCAAATAACTCACCACACTTGGCAAAATAACCGGCCAAGCAGCCACTCCCAGCAAAAAGGCAATCAACGCCAACAATGCGTAGCGCGTAAGGTTGGAAGACGTTCCCTCTTGCGAAGCTTTGCCGATGCCTGTTCTGTCTTGAGAGTAGAGTCAGGTTTTGGTTTATTTTGCCCGGCCCCGATTTTCGCGCTACCCGGCGTTGTGGAAGCAGTAGATCCTGATTTTGAGCCGCCGTTATCTGCCACGGTCTTCGAATTTGTATCCGACGGTTTTGATGTGCCTTGCCCCGGTTTATCTGACACAGTTTGCTCCCCTGCTATGTTGTCTGGACCGCTTTGCTCAGAAGAAGCGGTATTTTCCTTCTCTTGGATCAAGTCCAGCAAAGACTTCTCGCTTGGATGATCCGCTATATAGATATTTCGAAACTGGCATCCGACAAGTTCATTTGCCACATTCTGACTAAGGCACCAAGCGTCAAATGTCGAATTTGCGCCTTTAAGTCAGGTTCGTCAATAAGCTTGCAAAAAACTTTTGCCGTATGCGGTGAGAAAAGCAAAACACCGTTCAATGACCCATCGAGAATAGCTTCAACCGCATTCGAATTGAGTTTCGAAGCATCAATCGCCTCGTACAATATTTCTCTTTGATATTTGTACCCTGCCTTTTCGAGTAAGCCTTTCAAATCACCGGCAAGACGCGCACCGCCCAAATGTAATAATGTTCCTCTAGACGGATCTACTTCACGCACAACAAGGTCAAAGAGACTGTTTACATCCCCGTTTGCTGAATGGACGTTCTTAAAGCCTAGCTCACTAGAAACCTGCGCTGTTTTATCGCCAACACAGTAAAGTGGAAGCTCTCTCTCGGTCGTATTACGAGCAAGACCCTGCACCCCGTTCATACTTGTTACAACTAACCCCTGAACCCCATCGAAAGTCAGCGCAACATTTTCATTAAACTTTACAGTTAACAGCGGAGAACAGATAACAGAATGTCCGCGCTCCATTAGTGTGGCAGCCAACTCAGTTGAAGCTGATAAGGGTCGGGTAACCAGAAGTTTCATGTTTTCTTCAAATCTGAAAGGCGACGAAATTAGTCCCCGCCATCTCTCTTAGCTTGTGTCCAAGTTCGTTACCAAGCTCAACTCCATCTTCAGGTAGCGCCGTTCCCTGAACGTCAAAGCGCTCTTTACCATCCGGGCTAAGCAAGCTGGCCCATAAAACAAGATTACCGTCATCCAGTATTTCCGAGTAGCCAGCTATAGGCGTTCGGCACGATCCATCAAGTTCGGCAAGCATTGAACGCTCTGCTACTACTCTTTGTTGACTATGAATATGATTAATCCCCTCAAGGAGCTCTTTCATATAGGTATCATCCTCTCTGCGTTCAATACCTATTGCTCCTTGTGCAACAGCAGGGAGCATTTGATCGGTTTCCATTGCATGAGTAATGACAGAGGTTTTCCCGAGCCTGTTAAGGCCTGCCATTGCCAATAGCGTTGCATCGGCCTCCCCCTCTCGTAATTTCCGAAGCCTCGTATCAACTGCTCCTCTGAATATACACACAGCCAGGTCGGGACGTTTATTGAGTATCAAAGCCTGTCGCCGCAAACTGGAAGTTCCAACAACGGATCCTTCTGGCAAATCATCCAGCTTTGGCCATGCGCAGATATAAAAGCATCCCTTGGATCTTCTCTTGGTAATATACAGTCAATCACCAAATTGGGCGGCAACGTCGTTTCCATATCTTTCATGGAATGAACGGCAATATCGATGTCACCACGCAAGAGTGATTCTTCGATTTCCTTAACAAACAGTCCTTTTCCACCGACTTCACTAAGCGCGCGATCCTGAATCTGATCCCCAGTGGTCTTAATGACGATAATTTCAAAATCATTGGCAGTCAGTGTATTTTGATCATCCTCGATAAGGCGATCACGGGTTTCATACGCTTGTGCCAAGGCAAGCGGACTACCGCGAGTACCGATACGCAATTTTTTCTGGATCGTCATGTTGCGAGTTTACCTATTCAATGTTACAGCCTTACCCAATTTGCACCGCTTTTGAACAGAAAACAAATGATTGTCCTCGGCCTTGAAAGTAGTTGCGATGAAACTGCTGCCGCTGTCGTTACGGCAGAAGGCAAGATATTGTCAAATGTCGTTTTGTCGCAGATTGAAGAACACGCGCCTTTTGGTGGTGTCGTACCTGAGATCGCGGCTCGTGCCCATATTACACAAATGGACAGATTGGTTGATCAGGCAATCACTGAGGCAGGGATCAGTTTTAACGAACTTGATGCGGTAGCTGCAACAGCTGGTCCGGGTTTAATTGGCGGAGTTCTGGTCGGTTTGATGACGGCCAAGTCCATTGCGCTGGTTTGCGACATTCCTTTTATCGGCGTCAATCATCTTGAAGGTCATGCACTCACTGCACGTATGACCGGCGATGTAAAATTTCCATATCTACTCCTACTCGTATCCGGTGGTCATTCTCAAATTCTGGTGGTGGAGGGTGTTGGCAAGTTCAGGCGACTTGGCACTACAATTGATGACGCTGTTGGCGAAGCTTTTGACAAAACTGCCAAAATGCTTGGCCTCGGCTTCCCCGGAGGACCCGCTGTAGAAAAAGCTGCAAAGAATGGTGATCCCAACAGGTTCGACCTTCCCAGACCGATGAAAGGCCGTATAGGGAGCGATTTTTCCTTTTCCGGCTTAAAAACAGCGGTTAGAACTGCGCTTCAAAATCTTGGCGATACAATCACCCAACAAGACAAAGCAGATCTTGCTGCCAGTTTCCAGCAAGCCGCGACTGAGTCACTTTGCAGCCGATTGGAAAATGCCATAACCACCTTCAAAACTGATTATCCAACGGGAACACAATTGGTTGTGGCGGGTGGCGTAGCTGCCAATCAAACTCTTCGAAACAAGCTGAATAATCTTTGCGCCTCAGCAAATCTTGAGCTGAAGATTCCTCTTCCGGCCCTTTGCACTGATAATGGTGCTATGATTGCCTGGGCTGCAATAGAACACTTGAAACTGGGCCGCTCGGACTCGCTGGATATGGCAGCTAAAGCCAGATGGCCACTGGACCCAAATGCAGAACCGGCACCATTTGCTGGAAAGAAAGCGTAATTAGGAAAATCGATGACCGAAGATGATCAAAAACTCGCGGCAGCCAAAGCGGCGGTGGAATATATAAAAGATGGTATGATCGTGGGCCTCGGCACTGGCTCTACTGCAGCCAAGATGGTCGACCTTGTGGGTGAGAAAGTCAGAAATGGTCTCAATATTATTGGAGTTCCAACCTCTGAGGCAACTGCGAAACAGGCCCGAGAAAATGGAATAAAGATTGCCTCACTTGATGATGTTTCTGTAATTGACCTGACAATAGATGGAACTGATGAAGTTGACCCGCAAATGCGTCTGATCAAAGGCGGTGGCGGTGCTCATTTAAGAGAAAAAATAGTGGCGTCTCTATCGGATCAACTCATTATCATCGCAGAAAATAAAAAAATGGTCGCTCATCTGGGTGCATTTAAACTGCCTGTCGAAGTGATTCCTTTCGCCTGCGGTGCTTTATTGCCAAAGTTGGAAGCGCTTGGTTGTACTCCTGCTGTGCGCATGAATTCTGGCGAGCCTTTTCGAACAGACGAAAATAATCTAATTGTAGATTGTGATTTTGGAAAAATCGACGATGCGGAAGAGCTGGCTTTAACTCTGAGTACAATGGCAGGTGTAGTTGAGCATGGGTTATTTTTGGATCTTGCTGACATCGTTCTCATTGGAACCGAAAACGGTGTACGGAAATTTGAAAGAAACGAGCTTTCATGAGTAATTTTAACATCACCAGCTCGACCGTTGATTACGAAGATCCAGTCCAAAGTGCTGAGATGATGGCGCTCCTTCAAGCGTACGCGTTGGACCCGATGGGCGGTGGTAAACCTTTGGATGAACAGGTTATTGAACGCTTGCCAATAGAATTATCAAAGCGACCCCACGCTTTTTCCATCCTTGTTTATGTTGACGGAGAAGCCGCGGGGTTGGCTAACTGTTTTGAGGGCTTTTCCACATTTGCCTGCGCCCCACTCGTAAATATCCATGATTTGGTCGTACTTCCTAAATTTCGCGGTCTGGGGCTTTCTTTAAAACTTTTAGATGCAGTCGAAGAACATGCAATAGCACGAGATTGCTGCAAAATCACACTGGAAGTCCTCTCAGAAAATGAACCTGCGAAACAGGCTTATCTTAAATTTGGATTTGCACCCTATAATTTGGATCCAGAGGCAGGGCAAGCCGAGTTTTGGCAAAAACCTCTACTTTTCTCCTGAAAATTACTTCATATAAAACAATCACTTAACAGAAATAATAAAAAATTCTTTATTTTGCAGTTAAGAATGAGTTGCAATTGCAAAAACTGACGTTATGATGGGTCTCGAGAATAAGCAGTGCTTATCCTCTCTAGCTCAGACCTAGCCCTCTGCTTTCCCGGCAGAGGGCATTTTTTTGGTCAATATTCCTGTCATCAGCAATTCAATAATATCTCGCAAGCTGTGGCGTTGAATTTCAATATCCGCGCTGGATCCAAACGTCGGGTAACGAGCTGAATGCGTAATTACATGAAGTAGTTGCGCCAATTTTACAGGGTCCTGAGGTTTAATTTGTCCAACTGATATTTGACGGTCCAGATATACGGATAAATTTTTCAGATACCTTTGCTCAATCCTTTCATAAGCCATCCGGTTTTTATTGCGCACCATTTGAAGCAACGGCTTCATTCCCGCATGGCGTTGCAAATCACGTGCGTGAAACATCAATTCCTGATCAAAATAGGTCAACAACACCTTTTCAACCGGTTGATCCGATTTCAGGAAATCGCGTAACTCATCTTCATATCCACGGTTGATATCGGCAAGAACCGCGACAGCCAAATCAAGCTTATTCTTAAAAAAATTATACAAATGTGCTGGCGACATTGAGCAGCTTTCTCCTATCTCGCTCATTGTCGTTTTGTGGATTGGAGTAGACAAAATCAACTTTTTTGCTTTTGTCAAAATTTCCTGGCGTTCAAATGAAGCTGTTCTCATAGTCGCATTTATGAAAATTGAATAAGTTAATTATTATTCAGTAATACTAATTTTCACTGCATTATGAAAGCCTTATCAACAAATATCTTTTGTTTTTTAATTGATCCTGTCGTGCTAATAACAACCTAATTCAAACTGCATAATCACCGGGTGGTCATGGAAATTCGTAACATTGGAGTGTTGGGCGCGGGTGCTTGGGGAACCGCACTGGCTATTTCACTTGCGCGAAAAAATATACCTGTAACCTTGTGGAGCAGACGCGCTGCCCATGCAGAGGAAATGAGTAGTGTCAGAGAAAACCAGCGTTACCTGTCCGGCTTCAAATTTCCAAACACTTGAAAATTGAAACTGATCTCAAGTTTCTGCGGGACTGTGAATTTATTCTCAATGTTACACCTGCGCAGCATTTGAGGGCTAACCTCGAAGCATTAAAACAAAACATATCCCAAGATGTGCCCATGGTTATCTGCTCAAAGGGAATTGAAAAAAACTCAGGTAAGCTCATGAGCAGCGTGTTCGAGGAAACCCTCCCTCACTATCCGTTTGCAATATTGTCTGGCCCAAATTTTGCGCATGAAGTTGCGGCGGGACTTCCTTCGGCCACGACTTTGGCTACAAGTGAGGAAAAGCTTGGAAAAAAACTGTCTGAAATGATTGGACAGAGTACCTTTAGACCCTACTTGACCAACGATGTTATTGGCGCACAAATGGGAGGTGCGCTAAAGAATGTGCTGGCGATTGCCTGTGGTATAGTGGCTGGTGCCAAACTGGGTGAAAACGCGAAAGCAGCACTTCTAACGCGCGGCATGGCAGAAATTTTGCGTCTGGGTGATAAAATGGGAGCAAGAGCGGAAACCTTGATGGGACTATCCGGCTTTGGCGATCTGGTGCTAACCTGCTCCTCACAAGCCTCCCGAAATTATTCGCTTGGATTTCAGCTGGGCGAAGGTAAACAGTTAGACACAATTCTGAAATCACGGGTTACGGTTACTGAAGGCGTTCACACAGCAGAAGCAATTCACAGGTTAAGTGTCGACCTACAGACTGAAATGCCAATATGCCATGCTGTAAACGATATACTCAACTACGGTGCATCTGTGAAAGAGGCTGTTGAAGGATTACTGAACCGGCCATTTAGAGATGAAAAGCTAGCCGGCTTCACCTAAACTAAATTTGTAAGGAACGAGTGAAATGCTGTTTATAGCCCATTGTATCGATAAAAAAGATCATTTGCAGGTTCGACTGGATACCCGCCCCGCCCATCTTGAATTTATCAAAGAAAAAGGGGATGCAATGAAAGCTGCAGGCCCGACAACTGCAGACGATGGCGAAACACCAAACGGTAGCTACTGATATTTGAAGATACATCTCTTGAAGCAGCCCGCAACTGGGTCGCAAAAGATCCATACGCCGCTGCCGGGTTATTTGAGTCCGTTGAGGTAAAACCCTGGAAACACCTACTTGGTGCCGGATTGTAATCATGCAGTATTGGCTTATTAAATCAGAACCCGGTAGTTGGTCCTGGCAGGACCAACTGGATGCTGGCGAGAAAGGTACTTATTGGGATGGGGTGCGAAATTATCAAGCATCCAATAATATGAAATCCATGAAACTGGGAGACCAGTGCTTCTTCTATCATTCTGTAAAAGAAAAACAGATTGTTGGTATTGTCGAAGTCATTAAAGAATACTACCCCGATCATACCGACCCGAAAGAACGTTTTGGAATGGTTGATGTCAAGGCGCTGAAATCCATCCCGGTTCCTGTTACCCTTGCTGACATCAAGGCAAATGAAAAACTTGCAGACTTGGCACTTATCCGTCAAAGTCGGCTCTCTGTCGTCCCTGTAGACAAACAAAGCTGGGATATAATCTGTAAAATGGGCGGACTTTAACCTGCCACCTTCCACATGGGCTCCTGATGCAAATACCTATCTCCATCCCTGGCCTGTCGCCGAGTATGCATGCTTATGTATTCCTGACCCTCACAACCTTATGCTGGGCAGGAAACGCTTTATTCAGCCGACTTGCTATTGGAGAGGTGTCTCCCCTGACCCTTGTTACTTTTCGTTGGTTATCGGTTATACTCCTTCTCATCGTGTTTGCACGAAAAGACCTGAAACGCGACTGGCCGATGCTAAAACCAAAGCTTGGTTATATCCTCGCGATGGGCGCAATTGGATTCACGGGTTTCAACGCGCTTTTTTATATTGGAGCCCACTATACGACAGCTGTAAATATCGGGATTATTCAAGGCACAATCCCAATGTTCGTTTTTCTTGGGACTTTTCTCTTATTTAAAACCCCCGTATCCAGCAAACAAATCACCGGAGTAATCGTAACTTTAATTGGAATTGTCGTGGTGACGTCTGCCGGTAGTTTTGAGCAACTTAAGAGCCTTGCGGTGAACAAAGGGGACCTTTTACTTCTAATCGCCTGTATTTTGTATGCTGGATATACCGTTGCGTTGCGGTTTAAGCCCGATGTTGCTGCACTTTCCTTCTTTTCAGTGCTGGCTTTCGCAGCCTTGGTATCCTGTATCCCGTTGATCGGTTATGAAATCATCACAGACACAGTACAAATGCCGACAACAAAAGGTGGATCCTCATTGCTGCGATCGCAATACTACCTTCTTTTCTGGCTCAGATATTCTTTATCTATGGTGTAAGCCTAATTGGACCGTCCAGAGCTGGGATTTTTGTAAATCTCGTTCCCATATTTGCCCCAATTCTGGCGGTTCTATTCCTGAACGAGCCGTTTCATCTCTATCACGCGATCGCACTTGCGCTTGTTTTAGGGGGAATCTATCTGGCGGAAAGAACAGGCAAACAATAAGTCACTAACAGCGGGTTGCCTTAAAAATCGCTGATAATGCCTTTTCTTTCCCAATCGCCATAACGAGTAGGCTCTAATCCGGATGGCCCGCCGATTTCCCCTTCAGCCTGCTTGAGCTTGTGCGCGGGGTCACTGGTTTTACTCATCTTTTCAGCTTCTGCCTTAGATGACTGATCTAATTTTTTTGCTGGTTTTTCGTTTGTCATAAATTTTCAAACCTCAATTTTTTCGCTCTTTAGCATATATAGTCATAAACCGCTATAGACCAACGGTCGGAATTCACCTACATAGCCTCAATGACAGATCAATATCCAAATACCCGACGACGGGCCGTAAACATGCTCAGCCAGGTTCTTGACAAGAACCGCCAGCTTGAAGACATCCTCTCTGAAAACCTTAAGGGACTCTCAAACCGTGATCGAGCTTTAGCACGCGCAATGGCGTCCACCTGTTTGCGTCATCTGGGCATAATAGACAGCCTAATTGACAAAATGCTGGACAGACCCCTTCCAAAGGCAGCTACCAACATTCGAAATGTAGTAAGGATTGGATTGGCCCAAATTCTGTTCATGGATATACCGGCCCACGCTGCTGTTCACGACACGGTGGAACTAATTCCTCAAAACAGCAAATTTAAAGGTCTGGTAAATGCACTGCTCCGCAGGGCTGATCGGCAGGGGGCAAAGCTGCTCACCAGAATAAATAAAGCTCACAAAAACACACCGGATTGGCTTTGGAAAAACTGGAAATCCCACTATGGCGCCGAAGCTGCAGAAAAAATCGCGTTGGCCCATCTCAACGAAGCCCCGCTAGACATTAGCGTTAAGAAAGATCCAGAAATCTGGGCTGAAAAACTGGATTGCAAACTATTACCAACAGGTCATTTACGCAAATCAGCGGGCGGCGCAGTAACTGCCTTTGAAGGGTTTGAAAATGGGGACTGGTGGATACAGGATTTTGCAGCAAGCCTGCCGGTTAAGCTATTCCCTGATCTGCTTGGAAAGCGCGTTTTGGATGTTTGCGCAGCACCGGGCGGTAAAACAGCTCAACTGGCCGTTCGCGGTGCAAAGGTTACGGCAATAGACCGATCAAAAGCGCGCCTTGGCAGGCTTTCTGAAAATATGGATCGGCTCCAACTTGAAGTCACGGTAAAAGCCGCGGATGCAGCCGGTTATTTACCCGCAGAGCCATTTGATGCAGTGTTGCTGGACGCGCCTTGTTCCAGCACAGGAACCATACGGCGTCATCCAGATGTCGCCTGGCTAAAAAGCCCTGAAGATGTTGAAAAGTTAGTTCAGCTTCAATCTCGCCTTTTGGATGCCACAATTTCCCAGTTAAAATCTGGCGGTGTTTTGGTTTATAGTACCTGTTCTCTTCAACCCGAAGAAGGGGAACTCCAAATTGAAGCGTTTCTGGACAGGCATCAAAATATGAAACGATTACCAGTCAGAAGTGACGAAGTTGGTGGGTTGGCTGAAATTATTTCTGAAAAGGGCGACCTTAGATGCTTACCCTTTCATTTGAAAAATGAAGAAGATCAGACGCTCTCGGGAATGGACGGATTTTACGCAGCGCGTATGGTGAAAGAGTAAACTAAGTTTGAAAACTTTTGGTAATTCAGTAATTAAGGAAACAAACAATGGGTAAACCCGTCAAAATTGCACCTTCAATCTTGGCTGCAGATTTTGCACGTTTGGGCGAAGAAGTAACTGCAATTGCGGACGCAGGAGCTGATTATATTCATATCGATATTATGGATGGGCACTTTGTCCCTAATATCAGCTTCGGACCAGCCATCACCAAATCTGTAAGAAACTACACAGATCTTCCTTTTGACTGTCATCTGATGATTTCCCCTGTCGATCCATATATTTCTGAATTCATTGATGCCGGTGCTGACATAATTACGGTTCATCAGGAAGCAGGTGCCCATCTGCATCGCACCCTTCAACTTATCAAATCCCATAATGTAAAAGCAGGAGTTTCGCTTAATCCTGCGACCCCGGCTTCGTCATTGGAACATGTAATGGACGAAGTTGATCTTATACTTGTCATGAGCGTCAATCCGGGATTTGGCGGTCAAAAATTTATTCCCTCTCAACTTCCAAAAATTCGCACCTTGCGTGAAATGATTGATGCAACCGGACGCGATATTGATTTACAGGTGGATGGAGGAATTAACGCCGAAACCGCACCACTTGTAATTGAAGCCGGCGCCGATGTTCTCGTTGCAGGAAGCGCTGCATTCAAAGGTGATGCAGATCAATATCGCGCCAATATCACAGCGCTTAGAGGATGCTAGCAGATGAAAGGGCGCTCAAAGGATAGATTGTCAACGTCCGAAAAACGCTCACTCAAAGATTATGTTTTTTCAAGTGCGCTTTATACAAGCAGCCTGCAAAACCGCACGCCTAAACGCCTAGCTCATATTCCCGTCGATATTATTTCTGGCGATCCCACCGCCGCGGATAAGCTGTTCAAGGGCAGCTATTGCTTACAGGGCATCACCAATGAAATCACAGGTCGAAAGCCTTGGGATTGTGAAGAAATGCCACTTTATTGGCATCAGGAATTACACAGGTTTAATTGGTTAAGAGATTTTACAGCAAACGGCTCAGACTCTGCAAAGCGGCACATTAGACCTTTGATAGCCGACTGGATTGTGGAATTCGGTGAGTATCAATCAATTATTTGGGATCCTGAAATACTTTCTCAAAGGGTCAAGAACTGGATGATGCAATCGCAATTTCTGCTCACCAGTAATGACGGGGATTTCAATTACAAATTCTTGAAATCTCTCAGAATACAGTTGCAACATCTGCAACGCTATTGTCGATATTTCGCGAGGGAACCCTTTCAGTTTAACTATTATCTTAGCCTATATCTTGGAGCAGCGTGCTTTTCAGACACGCAGGATCAAGCCCCTAGGTTAAAAAAACGCATGCTCGACGAGCTGGATAAAGAAATTCTCCAAGACGGGCCTCACGTGACGCGAAGCCCAAGTAAACAACTTCACCTGCTAGCCGATGTTATCTCACTTCGTGAAACGCTGCGAAATATGGACAAGGGAATTCCTGATCAGCTGGTATCCGCCATAGACAGGCTGACAACCGCAACTCGGTTTTTCCAGCATGGAGATGGTGACCTTGCACTCTTTAACGGTGGCTTCACAGTGGGTGAAGGGCGTTGTGATCAACTGCTGGCCATGAGTGAAGTTCTTGGACGTGCCCCCCACCATCTCAAGCAAGGTGGGTTTGAACGGTTAAAAGCTGGAAGGGCACTCGTTCTTTTCGAATCCGGTCAATCTGGCAGGTCTGAAAAACTCCAACACTATAAAGGTTTAGGAAGTTTTGAACTAAGCTATGGTCGAGAACGACTAATCGTGAATTGTGGCGCTCATCCGGACCCGCAATCCCCATGGTATAATGCATTGGCGGCAACCGCTGCGCATTCAACCTTGTCTGTAGCGGACACAAATTCGGATTTCCCTAAAACCGGTTCTATGAATGAAGACAATAGTCCGGTATCTGTACTTGAAGATGGTGGTAATCTGTGGCTTGAATTTGAAAACAGCGGATACGAAAACTCCGAAAAAATCCGGCATACAAGACGGCTTTATTTGGCTGCAGATGGTAAAAATTTACGAGGCGAGGACACAGTACAGAGCTTTGAGCAAGACACAGAACTGACTGAGTTCGTGATACGTTTTCACATTCACCCTGACGTCACCGTTTCAAAAAGTATGGGTGGGCGCAGTTTTTTAATGCTCACAAAGCAAGGGGTTGGCTGGCAATTTCTTACCAGCCTGTCAGAAGCTGAACTTGAGGACAGCGTCTACTGTCCCGCTCCAGGTATCGTGCGAAACAACAGACAAATTGTCTTGAAAGGGCGCGTCCATGGGCAGGAAGAGCTGAGTATAAAATGGGCTCTTCAACAAAAAGGGGATGTCGAAACGTCCGACACCTAGAGTTGCCACCGTCGAGTTTTTGAAGAAAACTCAGTATCCCGCCAAATACCTTTAACGTCCGCCAGCAAGCCCCCTTCGCTCATCATGGCTTCAATCGCAACAGGCGAAAGGTCCCGGTAAACCGAGTGCGCAACGGCCCCTACGATGGCGTCATACCCTTCAAGTGAATTCAGATTTTCTTTCAATTCTATGTCAAAAAACTGTCTGGCTTCTTCTGGGTCCGCCATTGGATCGTGGACATCAACCTTATGCCCATGGCTCTCAAGACCTGAAATGATTTCACGAACCTTTGTATTTCGCAGATCCGGAACATTTTCCTTAAACGTTAGCCCAAGTACGAGAACCCGACATTGACCATCCAGCAAATTATTAACCGTATCAGCAATAAACTGACCCATGCTTTCATTGATACGCCGACCGGTCAGAATAAGGTCAGGAACATGACCTACTTCATTCGCGCGGTGAGCAAGATAGAATGGGTCAATACCAATACAATGTCCACCAACGAGGCCTGGTGTAAAATTCAAGAAATTCCATTTCGTACCCGCCGTTTCGAGCACGTCATATGCTGAAATTCCAAGCTTTTGAAAAATCATCGTCGCCTCATTCACAAAGGCGATATTGATATCACGTTGGGCGTTTTCAATAACCTTGGCGGCCTCTGCAGTTTTTATGTTTCGAGCCCGGAATGTTCCCCCAGTTGTTGCAGCCCCATAAACCTGTTCCAGAATTTCAGCGACCTCATCCGTTTGACCAGCAACCACCTTAATAATTTTGTCAACTGTATGAACTTTATCACCTGGATTAATTCTTTCGGGAGAATAACCAAGGTAGAAATCCGATCCTGACTTCATACCTGATACTTCCTCTAAGAGCGGGCCACAAATATCTTCGGTAACGCCAGGATAGACGGTGCTTTCCACCACAACTATCGACCCCTTTTTAAGGATCGGACCAATAGTACGACAGGCTGACTTTAAGGGTTCAAGGTCCGGCTTGTCCCCTTCATCAACTGGAGTTGGCACGGTGATAATGTGAATATCTGCATCAGCTGTGTCGGCTATATTTTGTGTATAACGCATACTGCTTGCCCGCAGGACAGGTGTATCGATCTCAAAAGTTCGATCATACCCGTTTTGCAATTCCTTAACGCGACTATCACTGATATCGAAACCGATCACGCTAAAATGTCGCGCCAGTGCAACAGCCAATGGCAGCCCCACGTATCCAAGACCAACAACTGAAATTACTGATTTGCTGGAAACTTTCATCATTTAATGCCTATCCGGACTAAAGGTATCGCTAATATCTGAAACAGGATACGTAGACCCCATCTTGTCCCTATTGTCAATTGAAGCCGTCCAATCATACTCAGTCAAAAATCGTAAATTCTTAAAAAGTTGCTCAAACAAACCGGCTTTCTTTAAAAACTTCCCGCAAATACGGTTCCGAAAAATTACTGATCATGCTATAGGGCGCGCATCTGCTCACTTAATTTTTGCTCACAGGACATGACGTCAATGCCATCTTCCGATTTACAACCAGTAACACGTGCTCTCATTTCAGTATCTGACAAAACCGGACTTGTTGAACTGGGTCAGGCGCTCGCAAAACATGGCATTGAGATACTTTCAACAGGCGGAAGTGCAAAAATGCTTGACGAAGCTGGTGTTCCGGTCACCGAAGTCGCGGATCACACCAAATTCCCTGAAATGATGGATGGGCGCGTCAAAACACTTCACCCAATTATTCACGGTGGTATTCTGGCGCTACGAGATAACTCAGACCACAATGAAGCGATGGAAGCACACAATATCGCACCGATTGATCTGGTCGTTGTGAATCTTTACCCTTTCGAAGAAACCGTTGCCAAAGGTGCTGACTTTCATACCTGCATTGAGAATATCGACATTGGTGGTCCCGCCATGATCCGCTCAGCTGCTAAAAATTATGGGTTCGTGAATGTGGTCACAGATCCTGCGGACTATGAACTCATCATTAGGGAGCTGGATGAGAATAACGCTCAGACAACGCTGCAAACTCGAAAAAAACTCGCAGCAAAAGCATATGCTAGAACTGGCGCCTATGACGCAGCAATTTCAAACTGGTACGCCGATCAGATCGGCGAGGAGTTTCCCGATCGCATTGTACTGGCCGGCACCCGTCAGCAAACTCTTCGCTATGGGGAAAACCCTCATCAATCTGCTGCATTTTATAGAAACTCCGAAAAACGGATTGGCATCGCCACAGCCCAACAACTTCAAGGCAAAGAGCTTTCCTACAACAATTACAATGACACAGATGCAGCATTCGAACTTGTAGCTGAATTCAATCCCAATACTGCTGGACCCACTTGTGCCATCATTAAACATGCCAATCCTTGCGGTGTCGCAAAAGGAGAGACACTGGCAGAAGCCTACAAGGCTGCATTTGCCTGCGATACCACATCAGCGTTTGGTGGGATAATTGCAGCAAATCAGACGCTGGATGCAGAAACAGCAGAAGAAATTGTCAAGATATTTACCGAAGTAATTATCGCACCGGACGCCACTGATGAGGCTAGAAACATTATCGCCTCCAAGAAGAACCTTCGATTGCTTCTAACCGGAGGACTACCAGACCCTGCTGCTTCAGGACGCCTTGTAAAATCACTTGCTGGCGGCTACCTCCTTCAGGGACGTGACAATTCACTGACCGCCAACCCTGAATTACAAGTGGTTACAAAACGCAAACCAACCGATCAGGAGATGGCTGACCTGTTATTTGCCTTTACAGTTGGCAAGCATGTAAAATCCAACGCAATAATTTATGCCAGAAATGGCGCAACTGTTGGAATTGGTGCAGGACAAATGAGCCGGGTAGACAGCTCAAAAATCGCTGCATCCAAATCACTGGAAGCGGCTCAAAATGCCGGTGAAAACGAGGCATGGGCAAAAGGATCTGTTGTTGCATCAGATGCATTCTTCCCATTTGCTGATGGTTTGCTTGCAGCGGCCGAGGCCGGCGCCACTGCAGTAATTCAACCAGGTGGTTCTATGCGAGATGATGAAGTGATTAAAGCCGCGGATGAGGCAGGGCTTGCGATGGTATTCACCGGTATGCGTCATTTCCGCCATTAATTTTACGTCAACCAAACGATTTCAAGGGGTATCAGAATGATCGTAACCACAACAGGTTCAATTGAAGGTAAAAAAATTACGCAGTATCACGGAGTTGTTGCCGGTGAAGCCGTCATGGGCGCCAATTTCATTCGGGATTTCTTTGCGCGCGTGACAGACGTGCTGGGCGGACGCTCTGGTGCCTACCAGAAAGAACTCAGAAAAGCCAGAGAGCTTGCGCTTGAAGAAATTATCGAAGAAGCACAGGGCATGGGTGCCAATGCAATTGTTGGAATTAGCATGGACACTGAGGTCATGGGCGAAAGTATGCTCATGATGGTCGCAACAGGTACAGCGGTTACTGTCGAATAATCTGATGAAAGAGGTGCACTAGCTTGCTGACTGCTCCTCTTTCACAAAACTCATTAGGGCTGCGCCCACAATCAACAACACAAAGATCACGATCATTGCCGGGCGTTGCTGACCTGTCACGTCCGTTACAACACCTATCAGAAATGGGGCAAGAAACGCTGTCGCCTTGCCTGAAAACGCGAATAATCCAAAAAACTCTCCTGTTTTTGCAGGAGGGGACAACCTCGCCAGCATGGTCCTGCTGGCCGCTTGGGCGGGGCCAAGGAAAAACCCCATCACAAAAGCAAGTGCGATAAACACCAATTCGGCAGGGCTGGACAAAAAACCACTTGTCTCAGAAGGCATTGCTGCTGGCAGACCAAAAAGCACTTCGCCGTGACCAATAGAAAGAACTCCGACCGATGCAAATGCCAGACCAAGAACTGAAATGACAATGGTTGGTTTAGAGCCAAGCTTGTCGTCAAGAGCGCCTCCGGCAAATGAGCCCGTAATGGCAAAAACATTAATCAGTATCCCAAAAACCCCAAGGGTCATTGTATCCCAACCAAACAATCCCGCCGCATATATGCCGGAAAATCCGATCAGCGCCAGAATTCCATCGTTGTAAAACATGCGCGCGATCAGGAACGCCATTATATTGCGATAATCTTTTAACGAACGAAGTGTCCCCATAAGTGAAGAGAGACCAATTCGAACGGCTTCTTTTTTACTGATCCCGGTTGAATGCGCATCTGGCGTAAAGAACATCATCGGTAAAATAAAGATCAGGAACCAGATACCGGACAGCGGGCCAGTAATCCGATCATGTTCATGGGTAACTTTATCCAGCCCGAAAAGAGGGTTTTCCGGAAGTGAAAATGCCAGCAGAACTATAAACAATACAGTCAAGCCCCCCATATAACCAAGCCCCCAGCCAAAGCCGGATAATCGACCCATATTCTCCGGACCTGTAATTGTAGGAAGCATCGCATTGTTAAATACGAGTGAAAATTCAATGCCAACTGTGCCCACAATTATCGCAAACAAAATCCAATAGAGCCCCGTGCTCTGTTCGGGAACGGCCCACCAAAGGCAAAAACTGCCAATCGAACACAACACGACAAAAGCAGCGATCCACGGCTTTCTGGGCCCACCAGCATCCGCAATGGAGCCAAAAACCGGGCTTAATAATGCAATGAGAATACCCGCAGCTGCTTGAGTGTAACCCCAATATGCCTGTCCCTGGGCTGGATCCCCAACTACAATCGACGTAAAATAAGGAGCAAAAATAAATGTCGTAACTACCGTGAAATAAGGCTGGTTTGCCCAGTCAAATAATGCCCAAGAAAATTTGCCAAGCCTTGAAGCTTCACGGATCTGCGACATGCGTACTTCCCCCTCTGTTTCGGTCAGTTTAGACCAAAACAAAGGAAGAAGAAGTAAAATCTAACTGATCATGGATCTGAATTGACGATTGGCAAAAGCAAGCTTCGCGATATCAACTGTTCCACTCGCTTTAAACTCTTCAATCAGGTGTTGAGACCGCCGTACTGGACTTTCATTTTGTTCCTGCCAATGTTCCAGCGCCTTTAAACCCTTGTGTTTTCCTGCCAGAGAAAATACCGAGTTTGTTAATGCACGCTGTTGACCATACAGATCATCGATAATCGCCGTGACAGCTAACCGTTCCCAATGATTTTCGGGCTCGATTCCCTCTGCTGCAAACCGCAGCCAATCCAGATAAAGATTTGCACCAACGGCGTAATACACCCCACCAACCTCACCAATCGGCCGGTTCGAAATTTTACCAACCTGCACAACATCCAGTGATGAGCGAAGCGGTGCAAGGCTGGCAACACGCCTCGCCAGTTTTTCAGGCACATTCATGCCAGTAAAATATCTAGCTTTATCCTGAAAGGATTTCCGACCCATTTCACTAAGCAGTTTTTCGAGTTGTTCTTCAAGCTCACGCATTGAGGGCGCCAACTCATCAATTTGACCACCAATTTCATAAGAAGCAGGCAGGTGCCTCAAACACCACAGAGTGGCGCGCCTCATCAACATTTGCGTCGCATCGATCATCTGACCTTGAATTTCGGTATCTACCTTATTGTCCAATGCTTCAATTTCCGCCCATAAGGACTGTAAATCAAAAACTTCAACGACTAATGCGTAGGCTCTTGCCACATCGTCTGGACTAACACCCAGCTCCTCAACCATTTGCATAACAAAAGTAATACCAGCCCTATTGACCAGAGAATTCACGACAACAGTGGTAATGATCTCTCGGCGCAGACGGTGACTCGATATGTATGAAGCGTACTTTTTCCTAAGTTGCGGTGGAAAATAGTCACGTAGCCAAGCTTCGAAAAATGGATCATCTGGCAAATCAGTTTTGAGAATATCCTCATAAAGCGTCATTTTGGCATAGGCGAGCAATACACACATTTCTGGGCGCGAAAGCCCAAGGCCTTTAGACACTCTGTCTTCAAGCTCTTCTTCATCTGGAAGATATTCAACCGCGCGATTGAGACGACCCTGTTTTTCCAGTTCGCGCATGAAACGCGCCTGCTCATTAAAATTGGCAATACTTTGACGTTTTGCTGTCGTTAATGCCTGAGTTTGCAGATAATTGTCCTGCAATACATGTTCAGCCACGTCATCCGTCATATCAGCAAGCAAGCGATCTCTTTGCTTGTCAGTCATCTCCCCGTCATCCAAAACTGCACGAAGGAGAATTTTGATGTTAACTTCGTGGTCGGAACAATCCACGCCCGCAGAGTTATCAATGGCATCCGTGTTCAGGCGCCCCCCTTTAAGAATATTCTATACGTCCCAACTGAGTGGCACCGAGGTTCCCCCCCTCACCTATTACTTTGGCCCTGACATCCTTGCCATCAATCCGAATGGCGTCATTAGCACGATCACCCACCGAACTATGGCTTTCACCGCTGGCCTTCACATAGGTTCCAATTCCGCCAAACCATAATAAATCAACATCTGCTTTTAATATCGCAGTCAGCAATTCATTTGGCGTTAGCTTGGAGTCTTTGATACCCAGCAACTTCCTGATTTCAGTAGTCAGTGTAATGGACTTGGCGCTGCGATCAAACACCCCGCCCCCTTTTGAAATCAGTTTGGGATTGTAATCCTCCCACGAGGAGCGCGGTAACTTAAACAGACGCTCACGCTCTTTATAGGATTTAGCCACATCTGGATCCGGGTCGATAAAGATATTTCGGTGATCAAATGCGGCGACAAGCCGAGTTTTTTTAGAAAGAAGCATTCCATTGCCGAACACGTCACCAGACATGTCACCCACACCGGCAACTGTAAACTCTTCTTCCTGAATATTTTTACCGATTTCCCTAAAGTGACGTTTAACAGATTCCCAGGCACCACGAGCCGTGATAGCCATCTTTTTATGATCGTAACCGGCTGCACCACCCGAAGCGAACGCATCCCCCAGCCAAAAACCGTAGCTGATTGCGACTTCATTGGCGATATCAGAGAATGTAGCCGTTCCTTTATCAGCCGCAACGACCAAATAAGGGTCGTCCCCATCATGACGGACAACATCGTTAGGCGGAACAACATCACCGCCCACAAGATTGTCTGTAACATCCAGCAAACCCGAAATAAAAATTTTGTAACAGGCAATACCTTCTGCCTGTATCTCTTCACGGCTTCCACCGGCTGGCAATCGTTTTGGATAGAACCCTCCTTTGGATCCCACAGGCACAATTACTGTATTTTTAACCATCTGGGCTTTCATAAGCCCCAGCACTTCTGTTCTGAAATCTTCCCGCCGGTCTGACCAGCGCAATCCGCCTCTGGCAACGCTGCCACCGCGCAGATGTACACCTTCAACACGCGGGCTATAAACAAAAATCTCCACATATGGGCGCGGAAGCGGCAAATCGTCAATTTTTGCACTGTTAAGCTTAAATGAAAAATACGGCTTGCTGGCCTCTCCCACACCTTCCTGGAAATAATTGGTGCGCAGAGTATTTTCTATCAAGTTCAGAAATCTTCTTAGGATTCTGTCATCATCAAGGCTGGCAACGTGATCCAATTCATCAATAATTTCACCCCGCACAGCTTTAAATGACTTGTCGCGATCTTCGCTAAATGCTGGATCAAACCGAATTTCAAATAGTTGTACCAGCAATCGGCTAATTTGCGGGTTTTCTGAAAGTGTATTCGCCATATAGGTTTGCGAAAAAGTAATTCCCGTTTGACGGAGATACTTTGCCAGTGCCCGCAAAACTGCCACACTTTTCCAACTCAGACCTGCAAGCATGACCAGACGGTTAAAACCGTCACTTTCAGTCGTCCCGTGCCACACCCGCTCAAAAGTTTCTTCAAATTTTTCTTTTAACTGGTGCAGGTCCAGCTCAACGCCACTTGGCTCAATCAGCTCAAAATCATGTATCCAAACTTCACGCGACTGATTGGTGGCCTGAACCAGATAGGGATTTTCGGAAAGAACCTTCAAGCCCATATTCTCGATCATTGGCAAACAGTCAGAAAGAGGAAGCGGTTCGCCAGGACTGTAGATCTTGAAGCGGACTTTGCTGTCAGGATCTTCGACCCATCGATACAGGTTTAATCCAACACTACCGTCGCGCTCAATTTCTTCGAGCTTGGCGATATCCCGCAGTGCAAGGTTGGCATTAAATCTAGCTCTATACCCGACAGGGAAAGCCTCGCCATATTTTGCGAAGAGTTTCAGGGACTTTTCTTCACCCCACCGCTCGAGTAGAGCGTCGTTCAGATCATCAACCCATTCTCGTGCGGCTGAAACAAGCCGTTTCTCCAAAACAGCTTCGTCAACATCCGCTACGCTTTCACTGTTCAAAGAAATGATAAAATGAATACGCGCCAGCGCATCATCACCTACCTGTGAATAATGCGCAGATATTTTACCGGCATGCATCTCTTCTAAAATGCTGCCAAACTTTCGGCGTAGATCGGTATTGAATTTTTCCCTTGGTACATAGACGAGCGCGGATACAAAACGCTGAAAACGGTCGCGCCTCAGAAAAACATTGATACGTGGCCTTTCTTGAAGTGCAAGGATACGCGTTGAAATTTCATGTAATTCATCAACAGTGATTTGAAACAATTCATCTCGCGGATATGTTTCAAGTATGTGAGCCAGCGCTTTCTGGTCATGACTACTTTTCGTCAGGCCAGACATCTCCAGCGTTTTCTGAACTTTGCGGCGCAAGTACGGAATGTCACGAGGAATTCTGTTGTAAGCTGCGGAAGTGAATAAGCCTGTAAATCTATATTCGCCGGTGACCTCACCTTTTGAGTTGAACTTCTTGACCCCTACATAATCAAGATGAACAGCCCGATGTACAGTTGAGCGTGCATTGGCTTTCGTCACAATAATCAGCTCAGGCCGATGGAGAAACTCCCGAACTTCAGGCGACATTTCAGCCTTGCCGGTCATTATTCTCCGCTTGGGGCTTCTTAAAATCCCGAGCCCTGATCCCTCTACAGGTTCCCAGTTTTCAACCTTGCTTTTTCCTGTATCGGTAAAGGCATATTCACGGAAACCCAAAAAGGTGAAATGATCATCAACCATCCATTCCAGCAGCGCACGACCTTCATCAATTTCCTCCTGCTCTACTGGTGGTGGATCTGACTTTAAAATCTTAACAATGGATTTTGCTTGTTCAACAATCGGCTTCCAGTCCGCAACGGCAATTCTTACATCCTCCAGAACTGAAGTCAGCTCAGCTTCAATTTCCTCTAGGACATCAGTGTCACTCAATTCGTCCACTTCAAGATGCATAAAAGATTCAGCCGCACCTTTCTGTTTGCCATTTTCGCCCGCGGGATGGAATTTTAGATGCTGACCATCTTTATCTCGCTCAACAAAAAAGATCGGATGAATAACCAGATGTACATTGACGCCTCGCTGATTTAGCGCAGCAGTGACACTGTCGACAAGAAACGGCATATCATCATTCACAATTTCAATGACTGTATGAGAAGTCCGCCAGCCATGCTCTTCTAAAGTGGGGCTGAACGCTCTTATCTTTGCACTACCGGGTGTTCTGTTTGCAGCAAATTTGTAAAGGGAGAGAGCCGATCCGTATAAATTTTCGAGCTGAATACCAAGCACATCATCAGGTGCAAGCCGTTCATATAGCTTTTGCACAAAATATCTAACATCCTCAGCTTGCTTTTTTTCAAGGCGATTGTCGATCATCGCCAGAACTTCGCCTATTCTTTCCGCCTTCAATTCTTGTGCACTTGCTGCCATGACTGCTATCCCATTCCCTCAGTGTCTCAAGTATCGGAAGTATTTTACTAAAATATTATGCAAGATGAGTGTTAACGTATTCTTTTCATTTCTAATCAATTTCAATCAACAACTTAAGCCGTGTTAAATCAGGTAAAATACTCATGCTGAAACCTTCAAATCTGTTTAATATTTGAACCAACAAACAAGACTTACAAACTTAGAAAATACGGCGATAATTATCACTATAGAACGTTAACCATCGACTTGTTTATGTGGTTATGCAGCCAGCTTCAACCAAAAAATACGCTAAAAATCAAATAGTTACCGAACAAACGTTAGGCTACTTTTATATTAGATTAACCATGTTTTGCTAACCGGGTCAACTTCTGCGCAGACAGGAACGGCAAACAATTCCATTCAAGCGCTTTTACATGGTACTCCACAATAATTTGCTCATCAGTTTCATCGAATAATTCACTTGAGTCCCCACCTGAACTTTGACTACAATTTTTCATCATCAGCGCTGCATCCCCTCCATGAATCAAGAAGGAAAGCAAATGCCCATCTACAACAGGATCGCCGAACTACATGAAGACATGCAAACCTGGAGACGGGACATCCATCAACATCCTGAGCTTTGTTTTGAAGAAGTACGAACTGCGCAAATTGTTGCTGAAAAACTTCGCAGTTGGGGAATTGAGGTTACCGAAGGCATTGGAGTTACCGGTCTTGTTGGTACTTTAAAGGGTCAGGGTGATAGCAAACGGACAATCGGAATCCGTGCGGATATGGATGCTCTTCCCATGCAGGAATTGACAAACCTTCCCTACCAATCCGTACATGAAGGAAAAATGCACGCTTGTGGACATGACGGACATACAGCGATCCTGTTGGGTGCGGCGAAATATTTATCTGAAACCCGTAATTTTGATGGCACTGTCCATTTCATCTTTCAACCTGCCGAAGAGGGGGGCGGAGGCGGCGATGCCATGGTCAAGGACGGGCTGTTTGACCGCTTTCCATGCGATGGAGTCTACGGCCTTCACAATATGCCTGACCAGCCCAAGGGAACGTTTCATATCAAATCTGGAACATTAATGGCATCAGCAGACATAGCAACCATTACCATCCACGGGAAAGGTGGCCATGCCGCGCATCCACAGCGATCCATAGATCCACTAATGGTTGGTGTCCAACTTCACACTGCATTGCAGACAATTGTATCGCGAAATGTCAGCCCTATCGACAATGTTGTCGTTTCTATCACTGAGTTTCACGCAGGGACTGCTCAAAATGTAATTGCTCATGACGCAAAATTGACAGCATCCATTCGTACGACCAGCGAAGAAATGCGGGATATGGTGGAGCGACGATTTAAAGAAATTTGCAAAGGCCACGCCGACAGTTTTGGTGTAAAAATTGATGTCGAATACCATCGCAATTACCCTTGCACGGTCAATCACGAGAAAGAAACTGAAATACTAGCTCGAGCTGCGAGGGCCGTTGCAGGTGAGGATGCTGTAAATACAAACGCCCCTGTGAGAATGGGCAGTGAAGATTTCTCATTCATGCTGAATGCATGCCCAGGCGCCTATATATTTCTGGGCGCAGCAGATGACACCCATAAATTTGCAGTTCACCATCCCGAGTATGACTTTAATGACGATATTCTGGGTTTAGGCGCCAGCCTTTGGGTCAAACTTGTTGAGCAGGAATTACCTCGCACTTGATAGACGGAGACTCAAATTGGCAACTGAGCTAAGAAGTTATTACTCTGATGCGTATATTCAGTTGATTGCTGATGAACTATCCAAAACAGCGGACATCAATTCAAATCTGTTTAAGGCGGAAGTTCTTGGAGGCAACTGGGTTGAATTAAGTCTCAAAGAACGCTCAGCCCGGCTTACACAGTGTCTTGTCAATTTTCTTCCGGATGATCCTCACGAAGGAATTGCGATACTAAAATCGCTCCTCCCCAAAATTAGCGGCGACGCCCAAAAATATGCAGATATGCTGTGTATTTTTATCCCCGATTACGTCAGCCATTACAAAAACACCCTCCCTCTTGAGGACGCCCTTGACGCTCTTTGTTATTTTACATCCAATGGTACGACTTCCGAATTGGCAGTTCGTCCTTTTCTACTGGAACATCCAAGCGAAGTGCTAAGCATCCAAAGAAATTGGCTCGCACATGAGCACCCACATGTTCGCAGATGGATATCTGAAGGATGCCGTCCCCGACTTCCTTGGGCACCTGCTTTGCCTCAGTTTAAAATTGATCCAAAACCAATTTTACAAATCCTGGACGCCTTAGTTGAGGATACCAGCAAGTTTGTACAAAAAAGCGTGGCAAACAATCTCAACGACATTTCAAAAGATAACCCTGAAATTGCACTTCAATTTGCAGAGAATAGACTTGGAAAAAGCCCGCAAACTGATTGGATATTAAAACACGGTCTCAGAGGTCTATTAAAGTCGGGAAACCCAAAAGCACTTGCCTTGTTTGGGGCTATGCCTGTTAAACTTCGCAATCCAAAGCTTACTCTTGAACTGCCCAGCATTCATCTAGGCCAGTCACAGACCTTTGATTTTTCTGCACATATTGACGCTCCGCTACCGTCAACTTTACGCCTTGAATATGCAATGGACTTCAGAAAAGCAAACGGTCTTACATCCCGAAAAATCTTCATGATCAGTGAAAAAAAGCCGGCAGATCCACAAATTCAGATCAGAAAATCCCACAAATTTGTCGACTACACCACACGCCGACATTATTCAGGGCAACATTCAATAACCATTCTTGTAAACGGTGCAGAAGTTGCAAGCCATGACTTTGACCTGATCCGCTAGACTTGCCAATAAATGACAAGTCTGTTGGATAAGGAGGGACCAATTTACTTGGGCATACTGCCCGCGATGATATAGGCAATGGCCTGCACAATCTGTTCTGGTTCACGTGCCATGCCTTTTGCGCCAGCATCGACTTCTTTCAATGCGTGATCATGTTCCGCTGGGTGAAGGGTTAAATAAGGAATACCAAGTGCTGCGGCTTGCCCAGCATCAAAAGCGGCGTTCCACTGTTTATATTTCTCTCCAAAGCGAACGACTACCAGATCGGCCTCTTTGAGCAGTGTTTCAGTTCTAATACTATTGAGCAAGGCGCCCTTGCGATCGTGCCAGTACTTATTTTCCTCTGATCCGAAAATTGCAACTCCGCAATCATCACTGTCTTCGTGAACCGTATTTGGGCCCGTCAAAATTACAGGCAAATTTGCAGCTTCAACACCCGCCTTGATCCGCTCTCGCCAGTCTGTATGAATTTCACCTGACAAATACACTGTCCAGATTTTATCACTCATCCTCAATCCTCCGCTCAGAAATTGCCGCAAGTACTAAACCAGCCTGCAATCAATGTCACCCGGTAAAAGCATGTCAATTGATTCGATGTCAGTGAGTAATTGCTTTACCCACAAACCAAACCAGCAAAAGTCGCAAAACAGTAAGGCGTTGAAAAATTGAACAAACTAAATTCCGTTTAGTTGAACGACTAATAAAACTTGAAATTACGCAATTATTGGTTTTATCTAAAAATAATATTCTATTAATCTAATAATAAATATATGTTGGAGGGGGTCATGCTTTTTAAGCTGCAACAATCAATAATACCCATAGTTTTAGTTGTTCTCTCTTGTTTTACAGTTACACACAATGCTACTGCCGCAAACGTTACCCCGGATGTTATTTTTGGTTCAGGCAATGCAAATGGTAGTTTTACTGTGGGTACCAGTACGGATGGAGCTCTTGAGGTAGGATTAAGAGCAAAACAACGGTATCCAGCAGCAAATATTTTTAACTATGACGGTGTCGATACATACAACTTCATCGCAGGCCCAGCACCAGGAAATCCAAGCAGAGCCCTTTGGAATTTTGAATGGTCAGTCAACACAAATGTAAACGGATCGGGTGGTAATTTATCCGACTACACATATGCCCTTCGTCTGGACTCCGATCCAACCGCAAATACTTCATTTGTAACATTCGACCCTATCTTGAACACCTATTCTGATCATGCACTCGGTAATAATGGGACAGGAAACGGAGGCGGCACTGTAATTGACAGGAATGCAGCGGATAGAGACACACAATATTCGAATGCATTAACTCAATATAACGTGGCACAAAATTCATGGACAATGCATTGGTTTGTCCTCGGCTTCGATCCTAATAATACAGGTACGTACACAATAGAGCTGGACATTTTTGACGATGCAGGCGGACTACTGGCTGGTAGCTCAATCGATGTAATTGTCTCTGCCGTACCATTGCCAGCGGCCCTTCCGATGTATGCAATTGGAGTGGCAATTTTGGGGTTCATAGGGTGGCGCAAACATAAGTTGAGTTAATTATAATTTGGCTAATTTAAATCCGTCTCATCTACTTTTCATTAGCTTGGTGAGCAGTAACCCTTGAATCTGCCATAATTTGACCCTTTATGTTTAGGCAGGATTAATCATTGTCGCAATATGGGGTGCAACCATGAAAAAACATCTGGGATTTAGTATATTATTGGGTCTGATAACTGCATCTTTTTCCAACTCCTATGCCGCCGAGTTGAAAGAGCACAGTTTAAGAGGTTTTCCAAAAGACCTTAGTCTTGGCAAAACCTATGACGAAAACACCCTTTCCCCAGCACAGCTGAAAAATTGCCTGCAAATGTCGCGTAAACTTGACCTATTGAGTAATATTCTCAATAGCCAGAGTGAAGGGTTTGCTTCAAAGCTCGCTGAGCTTAACGAGCTATCAAACAATATAGATGAATCCCAAGCCTATCTGGATCAAAATCCGACAAAAGAAGTAAATGACGACGCTGCGATGGCTCAACGGAATGCGCGCGTTCGCGCTCACAACGAGCTTGTAGATTTATACAATACGAAGACAGCAGCTTACGAAAAAGAAACACAAGGGTATCGGGATAACACTACGCGCTATGAAGAAATGCGGTCAGAATTTACTGAAAATTGTGCAACCAAAAATTACTACAGCGACGATATGGACGCCGCGGTGCTTGAAAGTAAATGAGTATACACTTTCGCTATCAAGACGCGGACTTAAAAAACAGGCTAACAACGGTTCCCTCGTCGGGTGAACTGTTGATTGTCATAAATCCACCCGACTGTTTCACGTATCCATGAACCATTGATAGCCCAAGGCCCGTACCCATCCCCACGTCTTTGGTTGTGAAAAACGGTTCGATTGCTTGATCAAGAACGTCTTGTGACATGCCGGTACCGGTGTCGGAAACAGTGATCTTGACGAATTCGCCATCACGGCCTTCATAATTTTTGGCAGGATCTACTGTTATTTTAATGACACCGCCTGCCCCCAATGCATCACGAGAATTGGTTGCAATGTTTATGAGCGCATTGTTCAATTGCACTGCATCAGCAATTGCCATGATATTGTTCGATTTTATATCTGTCTTTATCTGGATATGCTCACCCAGAACCCTGCTTAGCATTTCAACCGCTTCACTAACCACGTTTGACAGATTAAGTGTTTCATTATTCAGGTGCTTTTGGCGACTGAAAGACAGCAACTGATCTATTAACGCAGCACCCTTTTCAGCTGCCTTCAGCGCTATGTTCAAATGCTGCTGTACTTCCTCTTTTTCGCTAAAATCACTTGCAAATTCCAACCTGCCAATTACGACCGCCAGTAAGTTGTTAAAGTCATGGGCAACCCCGCCGGAGAGTTTTCCCAAAGCTTCCATTTTCTGAGACTGCTGGAGTTTCTGCTCAATCTCCTTGTATCCACTTAGATCATGTATGATACCTGTATAGTATAGATCGCTGCCCATCAGAGATTCTCCGAAAGAGAGTTTCACAGGAAACAAACTTTCGTCTTTGCGCTTGGCGAAGGTCTCCCGATTTGATCCGATATAACTGGGATTTGATCCGATATAACTGGCAAGTGTTCTTTGCTCTTTAATCTGTTCACCTTCGTCGGCCTCACACTCATAAATTCCTGGCATCAAAAGCTCCAGACCTGCTCCGATAACCTCGCCAGGTGAATAGCCTGTTAATCGTTGAATGGCCTTATTGGCCAAAACAATCCGCCCGGATCTGTCGGTTAAAATGATGATATCCAGCGCCGCATCAATGACCGTTTGCAAGCGCAATTCTGAAAGAGCTCGTTCGTGTGAGATCCGGTTATTAAAGTTCAGTCGAGAAAAACCAGAATTGCTTTTTTCTATATCACATAAACGCACAATGAGTGCATGTTCGCTATCCTGCACCAGTGATGCACCTTCGAAACGGTATTGCTTGCGTTCTCCGCCTGGTAAAATCAGCTCTTGCCGAGAAAATAAACTTCCCCGACTGCCAGCACATAATTCCAAAAACTCAAGCGCTTCAGCGTCTACGAGTATGTCCGCAAAAATATCACCCGCTTTCAGACCTATTTTTCGTGCAGCCGGATTAACTGACAAAATTTGACCCTGAATTGATGACAGTATGGCAGGAGTTTTCTCCGAATACGTGATTAATTCGAACGCATCCTTAAGCCGGTAGGACAGATCATTGTGATCGCTTATAATATTCACGACCTTCTTCTTCGTTTGGTTTGAAATACACCACAACCCTGCACTCAGCATCCCCAGACGCAATGGTCTCTCGCAACTGTACTTTTGCATACTTCATATTTTCAGATGCAATATACCCAAAAACATTTGAAGTCATCATACAAAGCGATGGACGGTCTTTCACTCTATCACCAAAAGGGCATGCCCGGTTTCCAAGAATGATATAATCATCTGTTTCTTCGACGATATAAAAATCGCCATTGATACGCCGCTTTAGATCGACCAGCACTTCACTCACCTGTTTTCGGGACAGATTAGTGACATTGATAGCGTTCTTGTAACTTTGATCAATTTGCGAACCGATTTTCTGACCAACCAGACTGACATAGCCCTCCGCCTCGTCGATACCGACCACATTTTCCAGCGTTCCGGTTAGTTCTCTCAGTAAATCAAGTAAAAAGCTTTCCCGCTGCAAAGGAACTTCTGAAGTATTTATCTCGTTACTCATGATCCATCCTTTCTAGCTCCCATCGGGACACTAACAATGAATCATCTATAATTCCTAAATAAAAAGTCGATAATGCAGAGCGAATTCACTCTCGTGCTCGGATGAGAAGGCTTTAAAAAAAATATTTTATGGGAAATGGTAACAAAAATGCCTATCGTGGCCCAATATGACCACAAGACAACCAAACTTATTTTCGTGAGAAAATTTGGAGCGGGCGATGAGATTCGAACTCACGACCCTAACCTTGGCAAGGTTATGCTCTACCCCTGAGCTACGCCCGCTCGGCGTGCAACGTCGTTGCGAGGCGGGATAATAGCTATCTTGAAACTGATTGCAAGCCCGTTTTTCACAAAATGCAATTTTATTTTGTAGCGCCTTCAAATCCTTGCAATTCAGCGTCTAGATGATCAAAAATTACCACAAAAATGAGAGGTATTTAAATGACAGCAACCCCGGAAGATCTATTTAGGCGGCTTGATCAACTCGGAATCACATATAAAACGCACCACCACCAAGCAGTTTTTACAGTAGAGGAAGCCCAAACTGTCTCCCGAACACTGGAAGGTGGTCATAGTAAGAATCTTTTTTTAAAAGACAAAAAGGATGAACTCTATCTGCTTGTCTGTCTGGAAGATACAAAGGTGGACCTCAAAGAGCTGCGAAAAAAAATTGGGGCAAAAAACCTCAGCTTTGGAAAAGCAGAGCTGCTGCAAGAGGTCTTAGGGGTCACGCCTGGCTCTGTCACACCCTTTTCCTTGATCAACGATGTCGATTGCAGGGTAAGTGTCCTACTGGATGCGGCAATGATGAAAGAAGATTTTTTAAACTTCCACCCCTTGATAAATACACAAACTACGCAAATCTCTATGGATGACTTGAAATTGTTCATTAAAAATACAGGACACCAAATGACAGTGGTCGAGTTTTAAGTGACAATTGAGCTATGCAGTTAACAAATGAAGCGAAAACTGTTACTGACGAACGCAATGAAATCTAAATTGTCAACAGAACTGAAAACGGATTAATGGATATTCAAACGAACAGCATGCCAGAAACCACGGGCAACTGGGTAAAAGACGGTACTACCGAAACTTTTACAACTGACGTAGTACAGGAAAGTCAGGAACGACTTGTGCTGGTCGATTTATGGGCTCCTTGGTGTGGCCCATGCAAGCAGCTAGGGCCGGTAATTGAAAAAGTCGTCAATAGTGCCGGGGGCGCTGTGTCGCTTGTTAAAATAGATATTGATCAAAACCCCCAAATTGCTCAGGCTTTGCGTGTTCAAAGCATTCCAGCCGTGTTCGCCTTTAAGAATGGGCAGCCTGTGGATGGCTTCATGGGCGCCTTACCTGAAAGCCAGGTAAAAGAGTTTATTGAGAAAAATCTGGGTGGAGAGATTGGTGCCTCGCCATTAGAGGAAGCCCTTCAGACAGGTATTCAGGCCCTTGAAGAAAACAACACAGAAGTTGCCCTTGCTGCCTTTGTGCAAGTTCTGGAAGCGGATCCCGATCACGTGGAAGCAAAAGCTTATCTGGCGCGAGTGTATATAAAACTGGGAGAGGTTGAGGCTGCCCAGTCATTGCTTGAAACATTTTCAGAAGAAGAAAAGCAATCACCTGTTGTTTCCACTAGTGAAGTAGCGCTTGAAATTGCGCTGAATGCAACAGATCAGAGTGAGATTAGCGAGCTCCGTGAAAAACTTTCATCCGACCCTGAAAATATGGATTTGCGGTTTGAGTTGGCAAAAGGGCTTATCAGTAACGGTAGTTATAGTGAAGGCGGAGATGAATTAATCAGCCTGATCAAGATGGATGCCCAATGGAATGATGGCGCTGCAAGGCAGGAGCTACTTAAGATGTTTGAGCTGCTAGGGCCAATGCATGACGTCACCAAAACCTATCGCAGACAACTTTCAGCAGCGTTATTCTCATGAGTGATCAGGGCACCACATCTGGATTGGAGGAATTACCGGCAATTTTGCCAATATTCCCACTCAGTGGTGCCCTACTTCTAACGACCGGGCAACTCCCACTGAATGTATTTGAACCCCGCTATCTGGACCTTGTCCGAGATGCAATGGAAAGTCACCGGGTCATTGGCATAATTCAACCTCGAAACCCTGACACGTCCGCTCATGAGCCTGCCCTTTACGATATTGGGTGCGCTGGAAAGATCTGCGAGTTTTCCGAGCATCCTAGTGGCATTTATCAAATTACAGTGGAAGGCATCTGTCGTTTTTCGGTAGTTGAAGAGATCAGCGATCGAACGACACTGTATCGTCAGGTTAAAGCAAGTTATGATCCCTTCAACAGTGATCGAACTCCGTGTGATAATGGAAAAGTGGATCGAGACGCACTTCAAAATGTCCTGAAACACTTTCTAGAGTTTGAAAATGAAGAGGCCGATTGGGAAGCGCTTAATCATCTCGCAGATGATAATCTCATTAATTCGCTATCCATGATTTGTCCGTTTTCACCCGCCGAAAAACAGGCCTTGCTCGAAGCAACAGATGTGCCGGCTAGAGCTCGATTACTGATCGATCTACTGAATATGATGATGCAACAAAGTGGAGTGAACAGGACTGTTCAGTAACCCCTTAAAAGAGTGACCAACATGACAGAAAATTCCACCTCAGACAAAGCAGATCAGGACACAGCGGTAATTGATCCAAAACTGCTGGAAATACTGGTTTGTCCACTGACAAAAACAGCATTGACCTACGACCGGGAAAATAGAGAACTAATCAGTAAAAAAGCCAATCTTGCCTTCCCTATTCGAAACGGTATTCCGATCATGCTCGTTGATGAAGCGCGCCGATTGGACGACTAACCAAGACTGGTTAAATAACTATGGATTTTTATGAAAAAGCTGGTCGCCCACAACCAACCGAAGTCCGCCTGAAAAAGACTGACAAAAAATTACGGGTCACCTTTTCTGATGGTCAACAGTTTGAATTTCCTGCTGAATTACTTCGAGTTGAAAGCCCCTCAGCAGAAGTACAGGGTCATGGGGCATCCCAAAAGCAACTCATCGCCGGTCGGCGTCATGTAGGCATTATGTCACTGGAGCCGGTCGGAAACTATGCAGTTCGCTTGCAATTCGACGACCTGCACGACACAGGTTTGTTTTCCTGGAATTTTCTCTACAATCTTGGAATGACGATGGATGACGTGTGGGAGAATTATCTACATAACCTTGAACAAGCTGGTTTAAGCCGCGACCCCTGAATTATAAAGATTTACCCGACAGTAAGCGCGGCATTTCACCGACCGTTCCGCGTGCATGTTCCATAAAAAACCCTTTAACGCTCGGCATTTTGTTTACCGCTGCAAGTCCAAGATCTCGCGCCAATCGAACTGGCTCGAAGTCTGTGGTGAATAAACGATTTAATCCATCTGTAATTGCCAGCAGAACAATACTGTCAAACCGCCGCCATTGCTGATATTTTTCAAGAGAACTATTGCTTCCCGGATCCAGCCCCAAGCGTGCTGTATCAATAATTACCTCTGCAAGTGCAGCCACATCCCGAAGTCCCAGATTCAAACCTTGGCCTGCTATTGGATGCATACCGTGAGCAGCATCCCCTACTAACGCCAAACGCTCAGCAATATATTCATCTGCCTGATGCAACGCCAGTGGGTAACTCCAGCGCGGCCCCACAACTTTCAGTTTACCGAGATAAGTCCCAAACCGCTTTGACATCGCGGCATGAAAACCGGCCTCATCCAGCCTCATGATATGTGCAGCAGTGTCTGTTTTTTCTGTCCACACCAATGACGATCTGTTGTCGGTCATTGGCAAAATGGCAAACGGCCCGGGCTTTAAAAATCGCTCTTGCGCGACACCCTGATGGGGTAATTCATGTTTTACAGTGCAAACTATACCCGCCTGATCATAACTCCAGCCAACAGTCCCGATGCCAGCTTCTTTTCTAAGGCGTGACAACCTGCCGTCCGCAGCTACTACGAGGCGGGCTCTTATCTCACGCCCGTCATCCAGTTTGGCGTGAACTCCTGCTTGATTACGCTCGATACTCTCATACGTCGCCGGCGCCAAAATCTTCAGATTTTTAAGTTCCTGGGCTCTTTTCAATAACGCAATGCGCAAAAACCGGTTCTCAACCATGTGACCAAATGGCTCGTCACCCAGTTGACGATGATCATAGTGAAGAAAAAGCTTTGAAGGGCCATCGGTAATCCGAATATCCAACATCGGTTCTTTTTCTGCAACATGCTCCCAAACACCAATTGTCTTTAACAAATTGCGCGAGGCATGCGCGATTGCGGACACTCGACCATCAAAAATTTCAGCCGTAACTGTTTCTGGAGCTTCACGCTCCAGCACTGTGACATCAAGACCCGCATCCGCCAATGCAATGGCAAGCGGCAAGCCATTCAATCCTCCACCAACAATCAGAATATCAGTAGTGAACTTTGCTTCATCTTTTGATTTGGCCATATTCAACGCTTTCGAATGTTGCTGCCTTTTCTATTTGGGGCTAACCTAACAGAATGACAACACAATGGCACCAATTTACAGCCCTTGAACTGGGACAAAAAATAGAACAGCAGGAAATTAACCCTGTCGACCTAACTGAATATTTCCTAAACCGGATCAAACAACTGGACCCGGACAATGAAATATATGTTCGCCTGACCGAGGAACGAGCGCTGAAAGAAGCGACGGCCGCAGCGTACAGGGCCAAAATGGGTCAACGAAGAAGCCTACTGGATGGAGTGCCTATATCCTGGAAAGATCTGTTCGACACTGCAGGTATCCGAACAGAAGCAGGAACCCGTTTGCTCGAGGGACGCATCCCATCAGAAGACGCAGATTGCCTGAAAAGGGCTACTCTTGCTGGCCTTGTTTGTCTTGGCAAAACCAACATGCCTGATCTGGCCTTTTCAGGTCTTGGCAATAATCCCCGGACCGGTACCGGAGCCAACCCGCACGACCAGACTACAAAGCGAGTTCCGGGTGGTTCATCTTCAGGTGCGGCGCTCTCCGTCTATCATGGGCTTGCGCCGGCCGCGATAGGCTCTGACACAGCCGGTTCAGTCCGCATTCCCGCCGCCTGGTGTGGCCTTACCGGCCTTAAAACTACACATGGTCTGATCTCGCTCAACGGTTCGGTTCCACTTTCACCCAGTCAGGATACTGTGGGGCCACTCACCAGAGACATCGCAGATGCCAATGAACTATGTGCCATCTTAAGCGGAAGAAAAGCGGCGGACTTAAAGGGAGCAAGTGTAAAAGGGCTTCGTATTTTACGGGCAACAACTGTTTTTGAGGATTTGGTTAACCCAGCCATTCAGTCACAAACTGACATTGCCCTAAATGAGCTTTCTCGGCATGGAGCAAAGATTATTGAGGGTCCCGTTCCTTCATTCCACGATGTTCTGGAATGCTGCAACGAGCACGGTTATCCTGGGATGCTAGAAGGATATGCCTGTGGGGAGACAAGATCAGGGAACATCCTGACCGAATTAACCCGGCCATTGGCAAACGTTTTCTGAACGGCGAAAACTTCACAGCTCAAAATGCTTTAAAACTTGAGTTTCACCTGCAAAAACTGCGTAAAGAGTACCTAAGGCAAACATCAGATTATGATTTCGTGGTGGGACCTACACAGCCACAAATTCCGCCAGAGATTTCTAAGTTGGAAACAGATACCAGCTATTATATTGAGATGGCATTAATGTCGATAAGCTTGACCAGACTTGCGAATTTGCTGGGCCTATGTGCAACAACCCAGCCGGTCGGATCAGCATTAGGCTTTCCAGTCGGCTTGATGATCATGGCTCCCCCATTTCAGGAAAACAAGCTTTTACGATGTGCAATGGCTGTTGAAACTCTCCTAAACACCGCATTGCCTAAAAAATGATCACCGCCTAATTTATGGGCAAATTTTGTTAGTATTTTTTAAACAAGTCCGCTCAAAATTTAGAACATCTCCCTCTAAGACACTGAAATAAATGCATAAAAATACATGCCAATAAAACTGGCACGCCTCTTGTAAAGAAGACTGCGAAACAGGGTTCAGCGCCCTGTAAGTAAGGGCAGCCCAAGAGGTGAACAAAATGAAATTGGTAATGGCCATTATAAAGCCGTTTAAGCTGGACGATGTCCGTGATGCTCTGACATCAATCGGAATTGACGGTTTAACGGCAACCGAAGTCAAGGGCTTTGGTCGTCAAAAGGGACACACAGAAATCTATAGAGGCGCTGAATACGCGATCTCTTTCCTTCCCAAAATCAAAATCGAGCTCGCGGTCAAAGATGACCTTGTCGAACAAGCTGTCGAGACCATCATGACAACCGCAAAAACGGGTCAAATAGGGGATGGCAAAATCTTTGTCTACGATTTGAACAATGTCGTCCGGATCAGAACCGGCGAAACAGACGCTGACGCACTCTAGGAGAAGTTCTATGCGTAATATTCGAGTAAACACAAAAGCCGTTGCAGCATCAGCTGCTCTGCTGACGCTGATCCCGGGCATAGCAAATGCCGCCGTGGATTCTGAAACCGCTTATATCTTCAACTCCTTCTCGTTCATTCTGAACGGTGCTCTGGTCATGTGGATGGCAGCAGGATTTGCCATGTTGGAAGCTGGTCTTGTTCGCAAGAAAAACACAGCCACCATCTGCCTTAAGAACATAGCTTTGTACTCTGTATCCGCGCTGACTTTTTATCTGGTCGGATACAACCTGATGTATCTGGATGTCACGGGATTTATCGGTAGCTTCAGTCCGTTTTGGGGCCCTGACGATGCTGACGCACTGGCGGGCACATTTTCTGAGGGTGGCTACTCAGCCTCATCTGACTGGTTCTTCCAAATGGTATTTGTTGCAACAGCAGCTTCAATCGTATCTGGCGCCGTCGCTGAACGCATCAAATTATGGCCATTTCTAGCATTCGTATTCCTTCTCACAGCCATCATTTACCCAATCCAGGGTTCATGGGTATGGGGCGGCGGCTGGCTCGCAGAAATGGGTTTCAGCGATTACGCAGGGTCAACCCTTGTCCATTCTGTCGGTGGCTGGGCCGCTTTGACAGGTGCGATTATTCTCGGCGCCCGCAAAGGAAAATACAGTGCGGATGGAAAAGTACAGCCAATCCCCGGCGCAAATCTGCCACTCGCCACTCTGGGCACATTTATCCTGTGGCTCGGTTGGTTCGGATTTAACGGCGGCTCAGTACTATCACTGGGTTCCGCGGCATCTGTGATCGAAATGGCCAATGTATTCGCCAATACAAACATGGCAGCTGTTGGCGGTGTTCTCGCCGCAATGATTGTCACTCAGATCCTTTATAAGAAAGTTGACCTGACTATGGCGCTCAATGGTGCAATTGCCGGACTGGTTTCCATTACAGCAGAGCCAGCCGATCCAACAATCGGTCAGGCGATTCTGATTGGTGCTGTCGGCGGTGTACTGGTTGTCTTCGCTGTACCACTTCTGGATAAACTGAAAATTGACGACGTGGTTGGTGCAATTTCAGCTCATCTGGTTGCAGGTATCTGGGGCACATTGGCTGTGGCCATTACAGATGCAGACGCAAGTCTCGCTGTTCAGGCAACCGGAATTGTCGCAATTGGTATCTTTGTCATCATTACAAGCACCGTGCTTTGGCTTGCATTGAAATATACTGTTGGCATCCGCGCTAGTGAAGAAGACGAGTTTGGCGGGTTGGACAAAGCGGAATTGGGCCTCGAAGCCTATCCGGAATTTGGCCCCTCAAGCAGCTAACAATTCTCTAAACAGGCAGCTGTACCTCCCTCTTTACAGCTGCCCGTTGAAACGGCAAATGCGCAAATTTTAGTCTTATGTTGATTACTATTTGAGCATTTGCCTGTTTTTTATTGGGTAATAATTAGCCAGACGCCCCATTTTTCACCATTCCTTCAACTGGCACATTCCTTGATAGACACCTCTCCATCAGATATCGGACCGATATCGAATGAGGGAGCTCGCCAAAAGATTACGATCAAATCTCATTTTGGTGACCAGAAAACAGGAGTGTAAAAATGGACGCGTCAGTAACAGGAACAGATGTCCTGTTTATTTTGTTGGGAGCCATCATGGTGTTTGCCATGCATGCCGGATTTGCTTTTTTAGAGGTCGGCACTGTCCGACGCAAAAATCAAGTTAATGCACTAATCAAAATTCTTGTCGATTTCGCCGTTTCGACTGTCTGTTATTTCTTCGTCGGATACGGGGTGGCTTACGGAATTGACTTTTTGGTCAACGCTGCTGTGCTGTCGGGTTCCACCCAATCAGAAGGCTACAGCTTTGCATCCAATGGCTACGATCTGGTCAAATTTTTCTTCCTGCTGACATTCGCTGCTGCGATACCGGCCATTATCTCTGGTGGTATAGCAGAAAGAGCCAAATTCTGGCCTCAACTGATTGCAACCGCTGTACTTACTGCTATTGCCTACCCACTGTTTGAGGGAATTATCTGGAATGGTAATTTCGGAATTCAGGAAATGCTGGAAAATCACTTTGGTGTTGGATTTCATGATTTTGCTGGATCTATTGTCGTACATGCTGTGGGCGGCTGGATCGCGCTCGGCGCTGTATATCTGCTCGGGGCCAGAATGGGTCGTTATAAAAAAGATGGCCGGGTGGTCGGAATTCCACCTTCGAATATCCCGTTTTTAGCCCTTGGCTCTTGGATCCTTTGTATCGGATGGTTCGGCTTTAATGTCATGAGTGCCCAAGCAATCGATGGCGTGTCTGGATTAGTTGCCCTTAATTCCCTCATGGCAATGGTTGGCGGAATATTGGCCGCACTGGTAACAGGTAGAAACGATCCCGGGTTTGTCCATAACGGCGCATTAGCGGGTCTGGTGGCAGTCTGCGCTGGCTCAGATATCATGCACCCTCTTGGCGCCCTGGCAACAGGGCTCGGGGCGGGCGCACTGTTTGTGTACGCTTTTACCTATTGTCAGAACAAACTCAAAATCGACGATGTGTTGGGTGTATGGCCACTCCACGGTCTGTGCGGATTATGGGGAGCAATCGCTGCAGGGATTTTTGGTGCTGAGGCGCTTGGTGGTCTCGGCGGTGTTAGCCTTACCGTTCAGATCATCGTCAGTGTGGCAGGTTGCCTTTACGCTTTGATCGCTGGACTGGTTGTTTATGGAATCCTGAAGGCCACCATGGGCATTCGTCTTGATGAACAATCAGAATTCGAAGGGGCCGACCTGAGTATTCACAAAATCGGCGCCTACCCGGAAGAAGATATTAGATAATTTTATTACAACTCTAGCGTTCACGATTTCGTGAACGCTTTTTTTCCCCAAAAAGCAATACAATTTATTAGTATTTAGCGAATACTTGGAACAAAACAAAAACATCCATATATATTGTGGACTCCGAATTTAGCCGAATTGCATTTGCTAAACCAAATGTAAAACCATCCCCCGAAAATTCGCCCTATGCTATAGCATGTTTCCGTTTTGTACCTCCGTTACAAACAGTCACATTTTTCTTGCAATCCATAGCAGAACCGATTTTACAAGCAAAAAACAGGTGTAATTGCACTCAGAAGATGGCACAAGAAAACCAGCAATCTTCTTTCTGACCTGAGGCCACTAATCTATGAATCCTGATCTTGCCAGTCTTAGAAATTCACCGTTCGTCGCGTTGCGGCAATTGCTGGACCCAATTCAGCCTGCTGCTAATCTGGAGCCGTTGGCATTAACAATTGGGGAGCCTCAAAACCAGCCTCCGCAAATCATGAAAGACGCCTTAAGGGAATTTGACCATTTATATGGAAAATACCCACCCGTAGATGGTACCCCCGAACTTCGCCGCTCCATTTGCCGTTGGTTGCAACGCCGCTATAACCTCGACAATTCACTCGTAGACCCGGATGCGAACATTACACCTGTCAACGGAACAAAAGAAGCGCTTTTCATGCTCGCCCAGGTCGTTACAGACCGAAAAAGAGAAAATGAACAGAAACCGGCGATCCTGATCCCCAATCCCTACTATCATGTCTATCACGCATCGGCGATCATGGCCGGGGCAGAGCCAGTATTTTTGAACGCAACCAGCGATACGAATTTTTTTCCTGATTTGGATCTGCTAAGCGAAGAATTATTGCAACGAACTTCCGCCTTTTATCTCTGCAGCCCCTCAAACCCGCAAGGAACTGTAGCAGGATTTGAATATTTAAAAACCGCCTTGAATCTTGCCAGAAAGTACGATTTCACCCTAATCATGGATGAATGCTACGCGGAAATTTATGACAAAGCTCAGCCTCAGGGAATACTGGAAGTCTGCAAAGCAGAAGGTGGCTCCCTTGAAAATTTAATGGCTTTTCACTCCTTATCCAAAAGATCAAGTGCGGCAGGATTGCGATCTGGTTTTATTGTCGGAGATGAAACACTTACTAAAACATTCATCAATTTGCGAAATTTTGCGGGCGCAGCCTCTCCTTTACCAGTGTGCGCGGCAGCTGCGGCTCTTTGGGCAGATGACACTCATGTAGAAATTAATCGTGCGCTTTATCAAAAGAACATTGATATTGCGGAAAAACACCTTGCAGGTCGTTTCGATTTTTACCGTCCACCCGGGGGATTTTTTCTCTGGCTAAATGTTGGCGATGGCGTCGAGGCCACCAAAAAGCTTTGGCGGGAGGCAGCAATCAGAGTATTACCCGGTGAATACCTAAGCGGAACAGATGAAAACGGATTTAATCCCGGGTCTGAATATATTCGGGTGGCATTGGTATTTGATCCAGATATGATGGATGAGGCTTTATCTAGAATTGCGAATTGCTTATAGAAACAGGTTATGACTCTAAAAGGCTCAGATACCAAATCCATCTCATTGCTGCCAAGTGGCAGTACAGATTTTCTTGCTCGACTAGCGTTCAGGCTAATTGGCATATTATTGCTACTGCTCGCTTTGCTCGCAACTGTCGCCCTAATCTCTTATGACGTCGCTGATCCAAATTTCAATCATGCAACTGATACTGCACCCAGCAACTGGTTGGGTATAATTGGTGCCCACGCAGCGGACCTGATGCTGCAGACGATAGGTTTGGGGTCTGCCGGATTAATTCTTGGTATTCTTGCTTGGTCCTGGCGTATTGGAGCGCAACGTGGACTGCGCTGGGGCTGGGCACATCTTGCGGCCATGCCATTTGCAATCTCTTTTTTGTCTGCGACCCTGTCTTCTTTTCCGGTGCCTGATAACTGGCCACTAAATGCGGCGCTCGGCGGAATCGTGGGTGAGGTTATATTCAATAACTTGCTGGTTATGTTCCAACAGGTTGGCGCCCCCATACCGGGATTTGCACTTGCCATAGCCCTAGGCGTGATTTCCATGGCGCTGCTAGTGTTTGCCTACGCATTGCCGTTACATGAATGGCTCGCCATTGGCCGCGGAGTTATGACGGGAGGTCGCGCTGTAGTAAAGGCCTCCTCAGCGGTTCGTTCCTTACGGTTCAAAAAACAAACCAGCGATGAAGATGAAGACCTTCTGGATTTAGGAGGCACGACAGAAGACACCCCGCCTGTTCGCAAAAAAACGGCTAAGCGCAAAAAAGCTGTTGAACCTAATGTGGAAACAAGTAAAGAGCCGAAAATTGAAACTCGCTCCACCAAAGTCAAAGCAAGTAAACGGGTAGCTGCGGAAAAACAGGCTGCACTGGATCTTGGGCCTTCAGATGTATACCAGCTTCCTCCCCTGAGCCTGTTGGCGTTACCAGACAGCAAACTGGTCAACAAACCGCTTAGTGAAGAAGCGTTGCAGAATAACGCTCGAATGCTGGAAGGGGTACTTGATGACTATGGTATCAAAGGAGAAATCACCAGAGTTCGCCCGGGGCCGGTGGTCACCCTTTACGAGTTGGAACCAGCCCCCGGACTGAAAAGTTCCCGTGTCATCGGGCTGGCGGATGATATCGCGCGCTCAATGAGTGCGATTTCAACTCGTATTGCCGTGATCCCGGGTCGCAATGCAATTGGTATTGAATTGCCAAACCAACGCCGCGAAACAGTTCTCCTGCGCGAGTTACTCTCCACAGCCACCTACGAAAGCAACAATTCAAAACTCACACTGGCATTGGGTAAGGATATTGGCGGTGATCCCGTAGTTGCTGATCTGGCACGAATGCCGCATCTGCTGATAGCCGGTACAACAGGGTCGGGTAAATCAGTTGCTGTAAACACCATGATACTGAGCTTGCTGTATCGCCTGCCGCCGGAACAATGCCGTTTCATCATGATCGACCCAAAAATGCTGGAGCTTTCCGTCTACGATGGGATACCTCACCTGCTAGCACCAGTTGTTACAGAAGCGACGAAAGCGGTGAGCGCTCTTAAATGGGCTGTAAAGGAAATGGAAAACCGCTATCGCAAGATGGCCGAGCTCGGGGTTCGAAATATTGACGGCTATAACCAGCGCATCCGTGAGGCAGCCAAACGCGGCGAAGAAATAAAGAGAACGGTACAAACAGGATTTGATGCGACAACAGGTGAGCCTGTTTTCGAAGAAAGGGTTCTCGACACCGAACCGCTTCCCATGATCGTTATCATCGTAGATGAAATGGCTGACCTTATGATTGTCGCCGGCAAGGAAATTGAAGCGACAGTGCAACGGCTCGCGCAGATGGCAAGGGCTGCGGGTCTACATGTAATTATGGCCACACAGCGACCTTCAGTGGACGTGATTACAGGCACCATCAAGGCTAACTTTCCAACCCGAATTAGTTTCCAGGTTACTTCGAAAATTGACAGCCGTACTGTTCTGGGAGAACAGGGAGCTGAACAATTGCTCGGACAGGGTGACATGTTATTCATGCCGGGCGCTGGTCGTGTCCAACGTGTTCACGGACCTTTCGTTTCAGACGAAGAAGTTGAACAGGTCGTTGCTTTCCTTAAAGAACAGGGTGCGCCCGATTATCTGGAAGAAGTCACTGAAGAGAGTGAAGTGGATATTCCCGGTTTGGACACCGGATCCGGCGCGAGCGGTGGTGGCGGTGGAATGGATGACGCCCTCTATGATCAGGCCGTCGCACTTGTCTGCCGCGAACGAAAAGCTTCAACCAGTTTTGTGCAGCGCCATTTACAAATTGGATATAACAGGGCCGCGCGGATCATTGACGAGATGGAAAAACAGGGGGTTATCAGCTCTGCCAATCACGTTGGAAAGCGCGAGGTTCTAGCCAGAAACATCGATGATCGTGAAAGTTAAAGCATTTTGCCATTGTTTTGACCATTTGTCTGATTACCTGTGTTGAAAGCTTACTCACTAAACATAAACGGATTGAATGAATGCGCGTATACAAATGGCTCTTCATTGCACTAATACTCTCCTTTCAAGTCACCGGCACAAAGGCCGCTGAACTTTCACTGGATGATCAGGAGAGTGTGGCCCGTGTTGAAGCTTATCTAAACGAAATTACAACGCTTAAAGCGCGTTTTCTTCAAATAAATGCTGAAGGTCAGTATGCACGCGGGACGGTTTTAATTAATCGACCCGGTCGCGCCCGCTTTGAATATGATCCCCCCGCACAAATTCTTGTTGTCGCAGACGGTACTTGGCTCGTTTTCCACGACAAAGAGCTAGAAGAGACAAACAGGATCCCGCTTTACTCGACACCCATTTCAGTCATCCTGAAGGAAAAAGTCGAATTGAAAGGAGATGTAACTGTCACATCAGTTGAAAAAGATGGTGGCATTTTGCGGATCAATATAATCGACACTGATGAGCCGGATCAGGGTGGACTAACACTCGTCTTCACATTAGCGCCGTTCGAATTGCGAAAATGGCTCGTCACCGACGCACAGGGAAGTACAACAAGTGTAGCCATCTCAGAAGTGGAAGAAGGTCTCAGTTTTGAGCCAAAATTATTTGTCTTAACAGACCCAAGTTATGACTAACCGTTTCAAATCGAATTAAGGCATGTTATTCATATCTTCCTTATTCCAATTTTCGGATTTTCGATTGCAATGACGTTTGACCCAAACGACGAATTTGAAGACCTGCCTGACCTGAACGACTACCCCACGCTCGTCTCAGTCGTTCGCTTTAATAAACTGCTTCCCGCCGTTAACTGGTTTCGATCTGTTGGCTTGCCGATGGGTGCCGCGACCCTTCGCACAGCGGAATTTTATGTTGAGACACTGGGCTTTCCAGGAACGCTTATTGCACCTATAGACAACTGGGAAGATGCTGCCTACGCCGCAGCCAATCCAGATTTCAATTCCCTGTGGTGGGAGACCGAAGAACAAATTCGTGTTGGTCTCACCGCCAGTGCACTGGAACTTATCTCAGAGGAAGATCTGACGGCTGCCCTCACTCATATATCCGCAACGGCATCCCCACTTATTCAAAATGCGGTTGAAAACCTTGCCGAGGAAGAGGGTATTGAAGATGAAGAACTGATCCGTGCCGCCATTGGTTCGGGTATCCAGACTTGCCATCAAGCCGCGTTGGTTTTGGCCGCAGGTGAAGAAGATACCCACCCCTTTGCCCTGAAATACAAACTGTTTGAATTGGGACGCTGGCCTATCGCCATCACAGGCAGCAGCTTCAATCTTTTTTAATCTAACCAATAATGGAAAAATAAAATGCGTTTGGTTACCTGGAATATCAACTCTGTTCGCGCTCGCCTCGCCCATGTTGAAAAAATGGTAGAATCCCATAATCCGGATGTTATCTGTTTGCAGGAAACCAAAGTTGTCGATAATGACTTCCCAATGAAAACATTCAATAAGCTGGGTTACGAATACTCGGCTATTGCGGGGCAGAAAAGCTATAACGGGGTAGCTATTTTCGCTCGATCCCCCTTCACAATTGAAGAAAGCCCATTGTGGTGCAGCAAGGACGACAAAAGGCATTTAGCAGTTCGTTTTGAAAACGGAACAATTATTCATAACTTCTACATTCCTGCCGGTGGTGATGTTCCGGATGCGGAACTAAATGATAAATTTGCCCATAAACTGGCTTTCATCGACGAAGTAACCGAATGGTTTACCGAGAAAAAACACCCTGAGAACAAATTTATTCTTGTCGGAGATCTCAATATTGCTCCTCTTGAACAGGATGTTTGGAGCCACAAGCAATTACTCAAGGTAGTTAGTCACACACCAATTGAGGTGGAGTATCTAAATCGAATGCAGGCCTCCCATGACTGGATAGATGCCATGAGGGAATTCGTTCCAGCTACTGATCCGCTTTTCAGTTGGTGGAGCTATCGCGCCCGTGATTGGCGGGCTTCAAACAAGGGCCGTCGCCTGGACCATATCTGGGTAACCCCTGCCTTGAAGCAGTCACTTAAATCAATGTTTGTCGATTTGGATATACGGGGATTGGAAAAACCATCTGATCACGCGCCGGTCTTTATGGATTTCGATCTGGACCTTTAATTCAGGATTAATCACTGCAAATCGGCGCAGTGAAATCATCTATGTTTTTTGATAAATAAAATACCTGCCCGGCTTAACACCTTCAGGCAGAGGCTGAACAACCCATCCATCGACCTGGATATCCTGATCACTGACAATGTAGCCGCCCGTTTGTACCAGTTTATTCAAATAAACGCTCATTTTCATGGCAAGCGCAATACTCGCTTCCTTGTCACCGGTACCAATATCGCAATGTGCAAGTTTTGCTCTACCTTCAAAGCGATCAACAAAAGCCGGTAAAGTCTGCAACACATCCCCAAGTATCATATGATCATCATCGGGAATACAATCCGGGTGGGCATTCACCTGACGGTCAAAAACATAAATATCCTCAGGTCCAAACAAACTTCTCAAATGATCATATGTTCGCCCGTTACCCAGACCGAACTCCAACACTATTCCCGTACGCCCCTGCATTTCCTTTGACACCATGTTGAGGCAATCGCGCTGCGCACTTACTCTCCTGATGAAACTATCCAGTCTACTCATTTTCAAACTCTTTCAGCGATAACTGCCATTCCTCAACAACAGCAGGGTCCAGTTCATTTCCTATATTTACACTATAGACATTTTCAAACTGCGTTTTCGACGTCAGTCGTCCCAATGCCCAAACCGCAGCCAACCTGACCATAGAGGCCGGGTCACGCAGTAAATCCAGTAACTGCTTCACATATACATTATTTGCGCTATTACCAGTGGCAATGATCACATTCCGAATAAACCGGTTTCGTCCAAGACGTTTTGCGGCAGAACCTCTAAACAGCTCACGAAATGATGCATCATCAAGTTTAAGCAGATCGCTTAAGCTCGGACCGTTCAGTTCTTGCTTCGCTTGCAACTTCAATTCTTTAGAATTGCTGGCGTATTTATTCCATGGACAGACAGCAAGACAATCGTCACACCCATAAATTCTATTCCCGATAAGCGGTCGCATTTCCCTGGGAATATGTTCGCGGGTTTCAATAGTAAGATAGGAAATACAGCGCCGTGCATCCATCTGATAAGGACTGATAAACGCATTTGTCGGACAGGCATCAAGGCAAGCTGTGCACCGGCCACACCCTCCGGTCTCTGGTTCATCTGGCTTAATCTTCAAAGTTGTCAGGATTACACCCAAAAATAACCAGGACCCAAACTGCCGACTAAGCAAATTGGTGTGCTTTCCCTGCCAACCAAGACCGGCTGCGGCAGCAAGTGGTTTTTCCATAACCGGCGCAGTATCCACAAAAACTTTCACATCGCCTTGATATGTCGCGACCATATGGCGGGCAATTTTTTTCAGCCGTTTTTTAATAATGTCATGATAATCCCGGCCGCGGGCATAAACAGAGACAACCCCCACATCAGGATTACTGATATGTTGTAAAGGGTTCTGATCCGGGCCGTAGTTCAATCCCAAGACCAGCGCTGATTTAGCATCTCGCCACAACTCAACCGGATTTTTTCGCCACTCTTTTCGAGCTTCCAGCCAGTCCATATCTCCGTGATAACCAGCTTTCAAAAAAGCCTCGAAACGCTCACCCGGAATTGGACCAAGATCCGCATCAGTAACCCGTATAACATCAAAACCCTGCTCCAATGCAAAATTTATCAGGTCCTGTTTCTGCTCCGCGGTCAGATCCATCGTCATACAAATTAAAAATCCAGATCAGCATAATGCGCTGGTGCAGGCATACCGGGCAAATTATCTGCCAAAATAGGCCGAAATGCTGGCCGGGACTTGATCCTTGAGTACCACACCTTAGCTCCCGGATGTTGGTCCCAAGGTACATCCCCAAGATAATCAACTGCGGAAATCTGCGCAGCCGCTGAGATGTCTGCCAAGGTTAGCTCATCACCCGACAACCAGTTCCGTCTCTCGGTCAAATATTCAATATAATCAAGGTGATAATGAATATTGTGATGTCCTGCACGAATAGCAGCCGTGTTCGGTGTACCTGTTCGGGTCAGGCGCTTGAGAATTTTCTCTTCCACCAGATTGTCTGTCACTTCTTCGCGAAATTTGTGGTCAAACCAGCCAATCAAACGGCGGGTTTCAGCCCTGTCTTTGACGTCTTTTGGCAAGAGAGGAACATCTTCATAGGTTTCTTCAAGATATTCGACAATGGCCTGACTATCAGCCAGAACCGTTCCGTTTTCATCCTTTAAAACGGGGACTTCACCCGCTGGATTTAATGCCAAAAAGGCATCCCGGTGCTCCCACGGCTTTTCAACAACAAGGTCATATTTTAACCCCTTTTCGTTCAGTGCCAATCGCACTTTGCGGCAAGCAGGTATTATCCAGAAATGAAATAGTGTACGCATGCGCACACCATAACTCACACCGCCTGCAAGGAGAATAGCCTGATTGAGCTTTAGGTCATTTTTCGGTGAATTTTAATGGACATCCCGTAAACGATACTTTTCACTGAGCTTTAACAGCCGCACACATTCTTCATGCACGCGTGTAAACATTTCAGCGATATGTAACTTTCCTGCCAGATCAAGACGGTTAATCTCTTTTTTTGCAATTTCCGGTGCCTGTTCTCCAAATAACAGGATAAAGCGACGCGCTGCCCACATCACATCGGAGCGGTCAATTATAGGATCATCAAAACGATCCAGATTTTCAGGTGTTGATGGTGAAATTGTGAACGGAATTTGTTGCATGGAATATTCTCTCCTGACTACTGATACGACATGAAAAGCAAACTTCGTGCCGACTTTCATCGTCCGTGCAAAATGAGCTCAAACCGCTGTAATTCCTGTCAAATAACAACCAACTTGAAAACAGTCCTTTAACGAACAAGTATTCTGATTTTGCTATCAGGGGAAAATTTTTCCCTTAGCCCGGCATAAAAAACTAACCCGGCACAAAAAAACCGGTGATTTTCATCACCGGTTTTTCTGGGAAATCACGCGGTCTCCCGCGCCTCTTCATCCGACAGGGGATGCTCCAATTTCGCAATCATTTCTTTTGGACAAACTTGCCAGAAATGGCCGCGCTCCATCTCCCAATGGGCGAGCAACCGCTCTGCCATTGGGGATCCAGTTTTCTCGTAATGCTCCTGAACCAGTGCCTTGAGATCTTCTTCCCAATAACTTGATTGCAGCCGCTGATAAACAACGCTTTCAGCATTAATATTGGTCGGCAGACTATTATTTTCATCATAAACAAAGGCCATTCCACCGGTCATACCCGCAGCGAAGTTACCCCCTACTGCTCCCAGTATAACGACCTTACCACCCGTCATATATTCACAGCCATTTGTACCGCACCCTTCAATGACCGAAATGGCACCTGAATTTCTCACGGCATAGCGCTCACCAGCTTGACCGGCTGCAAACAGATATCCTGACGTAGCTCCATAAAGCACTGTGTTGCCAATGATTGTGTTTTCATTCCAAGTAATCGGACTGGATGTCATGGGCCGAACAACGATTGTTCCGCCCGAAAGTCCCTTACCGCAATAATCATTGGCATCCCCCAGAACCTCTAGCTTAAGACCCTGAACAGCGAAGGCGCCCAAAGACTGACCAGCAGAGCCACGCAAGCGCACAGTGATGTGACCTGGCTCAAGTCCGGTCATGCCAAAAGTGCGTACAATCTGCGAAGACAATTTCGTTCCGATCGCACGGTGAGTGTTCCGAATGCTATAGGCCAACTGACGCTTTTCACCGCCTTTATTAAAGACGTTTGCCGCATCCATGATCATCTGCGCATCAAGAGTTTCCGGAACAGGAACCGGTCCTGTATTCGTACAATAGCGCGGTTTGTCACCCGCATCGGCTTCTGCGAGAAGCGGGTTCAGATCGAGATCATCCAGATGTGCAGCACCGCGGCTCACCTGTGTAAGCAGATTACTACGCCCAATGATCTCCTCAAGTGATCTATAGCCAAGGGACGCAAGGATTTCACGAACCTCTTCGGCCAAGAAACTAAACAGATTGACGACCTTATCAGCCGTACCCTCATACTTTTTGATCAGCTCTTCATCCTGTGTGCAAATTCCGACAGGACAGGTGTTTGAATGACACTGACGAACAAGAATACAACCCAGCGCAACCAGTGCACCAGTTCCGAGACCATATTCCTCACCGCCCATCATAGCGCCAATAACAATGTCCCGTCCGGTCTTCATACCACCGTCCACACGAAGTAGTACGGAATGTCGTAATTTGTTCAGTGTCAGAACCTGATTAACCTCGGGCAAACCCATTTCCCATGGAACGCCGGCATATTTGACAGATGTCTGCGGGCTCGCACCAGTACCACCGGAGTTACCAGAAATCATAATCACATCGGCTTTAGCCTTGGCCACACCTGCGGCAACCGTTCCAATTCCCGCTTCAGCTACCAACTTCACGCAGACGCGCGCTTCTGGGTTAATCTGTTTCAAATCATAAATCAGCTGCGCCAGATCCTCGATAGAATAAATATCATGATGAGGTGGCGGTGAAATAAGCGTCACACCAGGAGTGGAATTGCGCAATTTAGCGATCATTTCAGAGACCTTAAAGCCCGGCAGCTGACCGCCTTCACCCGGTTTAGCACCTTGAGCGACTTTAATCTCAATTTCTTCACAGTTATTGAGATATTCTGCAGTCACGCCAAATCGTCCGGAAGCTACCTGTTTGATCGCAGAATTGGCGTTATCTCCATTAGGTCTCGGCGTAAAGCGATTCACATCTTCACCGCCTTCACCACTATCGGATTTTGCACCAATACGGTTCATCGCAATCGCAAGTGTTTCATGCGCCTCTTTAGAGAGGGCACCAAGGCTCATTGCACCCGTTACAAACCGTTTCCTGATTTCTGTGATACTTTCAACCTCATCAATCGGAATTGGTTTACGGTCAGATTTAAAGTCAAGCAAATCACGCAAATTCACCGGCGGCAGTTTCCGTTGCCCTTCACTGTATTTCTTGTAAAGAGAGTAGCTGTCCTTCTCCACAGCACTTTGCAAAATATGGATCAGCTCGCCATCGAAAGAATGTACCTCGCCGCTTGCCCGGTTCCTATAAAGACCGCCGATTGGCAACGCCACTACATCTTCCATATAGGCTTTGCGATGTTGTTCTATCACCATCTGCTGAATACCGGGCAAACCAATCCCAGACAGCCTGGATGGCATACCAGGGAAAAATTCAGCTACCAGAGCACGGGATAGGCCAACCGCCTCAAAATTATAACCACCACGGTAGGAGCTCAGAACAGAAATGCCCATTTTGGACATGACTTTCAGCAGTCCCTTGTCGACGGCTTTCTTGAAATTGGTAAGGCACGTATTCAGGTCCAGACCTTCAAACAGGTTCCGCTCAAAACGATCAACAATTGAATCCTGCAGAAGATAAGGGTTGATTGTGGTTGCACCCACACCTACCAACACGGCAAAATACTGTACATCCAGACATTCTGCTGTCCTGATATTGATCGACGTGAACGTCCGAAGGCCTTCATTTACAAGATGAGTATGAACACCCCCTGCGGCCAGAATACTGGGGATTGGAGCGCGTTCTGCAGTTGCATCCATGTCGCTCAGGATCAAATGTGCACAACCGCCGCGAACTGCGTCTTCTGCCTCATCGCGAATTCTGCGAAGCGCTTGCGATAGCGCATTTTGACCACCATTTACGTCGAAGGTACAGTCAATAACATGGCAATCGTCCCCCATGTAGCGCTGCATGGCTTCAAACTCACCACTAGTCAAAATCGGACTTTCAAGTGACAGAATTTCGGCCTGACTTGGATCCTCATCAAGAATATTATTGAGGTTACCAAGACGGGTTTTCAGGGTCATCACCGCCCGCTCACGCAAACTGTCAATTGGCGGGTTGGTCACCTGACTGAACCGCTGACGGAAGTAGTGATGTAGGCCGCGGTATTTTTTTGACAAAACGGCAAGGGGTGTATCATCACCCATAGACCCAACAGCCTCATTACCTTCTTCCGCCATGGGCTGCAGTATCAGCTCAAGATCTTCAATGCTCCAACCAGCGCACATCTGGCGCTCACGCAATTCCTTGCGATCAAATTTTCGCTCTTCCTTGACGTCAGTGAGTGTTTCTTCCAGCTCGACAACATTTTCCACCCATTTTTCAAATGGATGCGCTGCAGCCATCTTGTCTTTAAGCTCACGTGAGGCGTAAAAATTACCTTTTTTCAGATCGACGCCGATCATTTCACCGGGTCCAACACGACCCTTGCGGACCACGTTCAGTTCATTGACAGGCACCATTCCTGTCTCTGACCCAACAACCAGCATACCGTCTTTGGTCAAAGTATAGCGAAGTGGGCGCAATCCATTGCGATCAAGTCCGGCAATAACCCACCGCCCGTCTGTGGCGCAGATCGCAGCAGGCCCATCCCATGGCTCCATAACAGAGTTACAATAAGCATATAAAGCTTTATGCGCCTCTGGCATAGATGGTGAGTTTGACCAACTTTCCGGAATAAGAAGGGTTTTAGACATAGGGGCACTACGCCCCGCGCGCACCAGTACCTCAAATACAGCATCCAGCGCCGCACTATCGGAGCTACCGGCCTGAATAATTGGTTTCACATCATCCGAATGATCGCCAAATGTTTTGTGGGCCATACGGATTTCGTGGCTCTTCATCCAGTTGATGTTGCCGCGAATGGTATTGATCTCACCATTGTGCGCAAGTACGCGAAAAGGCTGTGCCAAATGCCATGTGGGAAATGTATTGGTGGAATAGCGCTGATGATAAATGGCAAAGTTGGACACAAAGCGCTCATCCAGCAGATCCGGATAGAAAGAGGATAGCTGCTCTGCCAGAAACATTCCTTTGTAAATTATGGAACGGCAGGACAGAGTACACACATAGAACCCGGTGATATGGGCGTTCAGAACTGCTTTTTCGATACGCCGACGAATTACATAAAGCTCACGCTCAAACGTTTCATCGTCCACACCCCGATTATTGGCGATCATGATTTGCTCAATTTCAGGGCGCGTCGCATTAGCTTTCTCCCCTATGATGCTTGCATCCACAGGGACCTGACGCCAACCGTAAATGTAATAACCAAATTTGAGGACTTCTGATTCCACAATCGTCCGGCAAGTTTCCTGAGCTTCAAAATCTGTCCGCGGCAGGAAAATCATGCCAACAGCGAGTTTACCGTCCAGTGGCTCATGCCCCGTACGTGCGATATGTTCCTTGAAAAAATCCTGCGGGATTTGCACGTGTATTCCGCAACCATCCCCGGTTTTTCCATCCGCATCCACAGCACCGCGATGCCAAACTGCCTTCAAAGCATCAATACCAGCTTCCACAACTTTGCGACTTGCAGATCCATCCATAGACGCGACAAGGCCAACACCACAGTTGTCATGCTCTTCTGCTGGATCATAGAGACCGTTTTTAGCTAGATGTTCAGCATTTTCCGCCCAGCTTTTCACAAACTGTTCGCCTGACAATTCCATCATTTCTTTTTTCATCTTACTCATCTCTAACTCCCTCAGGACGCTTTGGCCTGAGTGGCTGCCTGGCGCAAATAATTGGTAACAGATACGGCCGCATCACGGCCATCGCGAATGGCCCAAACAACAAGTGAAGCCCCGCGAACGATATCGCCAATGGCAAATACCCCTTCAAGATTGGTCATCTTGCTGACCGGGTCTGCTTCGATTGTCCCCCAACGTGAAACCGCAAGTTTGGGCTCATCAAACAGCGTCGGTATATCTTCGGGATCAAAACCAAGTGCCTTGATCGCCAGATCACACGGGACATTAAACTCAGATCCTTCAATCTCGACAGGAACCTGACGGCCAGTTGAATCTGCGATTCCCAAATGCATTTCGATCGCCCGAACTGCAGTAACCTCTCCATCTCCGTGGAAGGCTTTCGGCGCACTTAACCAGACAAACTCCACACCTTCCTCTTCGGCGTTGGTTGTCTCCCGCAAGGAGCCTGGCATGTTTTTGCGATCCCGGCGATACAGACATTTCACCGATTTAGCGCCTTGACGAACAGCCGTGCGAACACAGTCCATCGCCGTGTCACCACCGCCAATGACAACGACATCCTTCCCATCAGCATTCAACTCACCACTATCAAAGGCTGGCACCTCATCGCCAAGACCCTTGCGATTGGAAGCTGTCAAATAGTCGAGCGCCGGAACAATGCCTTTTTGTCCGCTACCGGGCAGGGAAATATCACGCGCCTTGTAAACACCGGTCGCAATAATAATTGCATCATGTTTTTCACGCAGCTCTGAAAGTGTTGCATCCCGGCCTACTTCGAAATTCAGGTGGAATGTTACACCACCATCGGCAAGCAGTTTGGCCCGGCGTTCCACAACGTCCTTTTCAAGTTTAAAACTTGGAATACCGTAAACCAGCAATCCGCCCACACGATCATAGCGATCGTAAACATGAACCTGATACCCTCTTTTGCGCATTTCATCAGCAGCGGCCATACCACCTGGACCAGCGCCTATAATCGCAACCGATTGATCGAGCTCTACTCTTGGGGCATTGGGTTTAACCCAGCCATTTTCCCACGCAGTATCCGTGATATATTTTTCCACAGCGCCGATTGTGACCGAGGAGAAACCTTTTTCGATCACACAAGAGCCTTCACACAAGCGGTCCTGCGGACAAATTCGGCCACAGATTTCAGGCAGGCTGTTTGTTGACTGACTAAGTTCATACGCCTCTTCAAGACGACCACTTGCCGTCAGGTTGAGCCAGTCCGGGATATTATTCTGTACAGGGCAATGAACCTGACAGAAAGGAATACCGCACTGCGAACAGCGACTTGCCTGCTCAACCGCTTTTTCGGGAGCAAACTCATCATAAATCTCGTTAAAGTCCTCACGCCGCTCAGATGCTTCCCTCTTTGCGGGCATCTGTTTTTCCAACGTGACAAATTTCAACATTTTTTTTGACATTGGCGTCTCTAACTCACTCCCGGAAATACCGGTTTATAATTTAACTCTTCGGCGTTTTCTGATTTTTGATCAGCCATCCTGACCGATGAAGCTGTCGCAATCGACCAGCAATTCCTTGCTGTTTCCCGGTTGCCATCAGACCATGCACCGTCTTCGAAATGAAGTGGATACCTGAATTTACTCTCTAGCTCTATCTTTGACTAGCAAATTCACACATATTAGTCAACAATAGTGACCTATTTTTCAAAAAACCATCACAGAATCTCGGGAATTCTACAAATATTTTCCAGAATTCGGAAAATTATAGTTCCGAAACGGACCTATAGAAATAATATTACTCAATCGCCAAGCGATTTTAAAGAATCTGTGAAATTCGCACAAAAAAAGCCGCCAACATTTCGTGTGGCGGCTTTTCAGAAGATTATTTAGGCGAATTTAAGCGTGCAGTTCGCTTAAACCACCACCTTTTTGGAAGCGTTTCAGATAGCTCAAGGCGACCGGCTAAATCGGGTTGGTGTAATTCCCAATTCAGCAAAACCAGCCTCAGATCCTGATACGATATTATCGCTCTTCAACAATTTCACCTGATCAATTGTTAGCATTGGCGCACCGGGAAGCAGTCCCAATACAAAACCAGCAATCTTCATCAGCCCCTCTGGCAGCGGTAAAATGAAAACTTTGCGCTTGGTTACATTTGTGATCCGACCAATTATCTCCGCAAGTGAAAGCTGCTCTGGCCCACCAAATTCATAGACCTTGCCTTGCGCCTCAGGCGTGTTAATGATTTTAACAATGGCCTCTGCCAGGTCTTCAACAAATACTGGCTGCATCAAATTTTTCCCGCCTTCCAGCAACGGTAAGACCGGCGAAAATGTGCTAAGGCTTGCAAATTTCAGGGTAAAACTATCATCACAACCAAACACGACGGACGGGCGAATAATACTAACTCCCGGAAATGCCTCGGTCACGGCGGCCTCTGCCTCCGCTTTCGTGCGGGCATATTTAGAAGGCTCTTCACATCCGCTCCAAGCGCCGACATATGCACAAGTTGCTTAGCTCCTGCAGCAGCTGCCGCCTCTGCCACCATAGCCGCACCGTTTCTGTGTACGGCGTCAAATTTCTGGGCGCCTGCTTCATACAACAACCCAACCAGATTAATGACAATATCTGCACCAGCCACAGCTCTCTCAATAGAGGCCCGATTGCGAATATTGGTCTGGACGCCGACAATCTGCCCGACATTACCCTGCGTCATCAACGCGGCCGCTTTTTCGGTGTCGCGCACAGCAATCCTGATCCGGTGCCCCTGCGCGGCCAGTCGGCCAACAAGGTGATGCCCAATAAAGCCGGAACCTCCAAAGATGGTAATCAGTTGCGTTGACATTATCGCTACCCTCTCATGCTCAGTTTGGAAACCTGTGTTTCCCTGTTTGATGACTGCTATTTAACGGCATATCCCGCGCCCGCCAAGCCAAAAGCACAAATATTTTTGAATCTTTTCAAAAGAATGTTGACAGGCAACCCCTATATTTATATCAGAGTGCCACGCAGCCTGTGCCCAGGTGGCGGAATTGGTAGACGCGCTAGCTTCAGGTGCTAGTTTCCGTATGGAAGTGGAAGTTCGAGTCTTCTCCTGGGCACCATCTCTCAAGTTTATTGAAATTAATAGAACAAACACTCCATTCAGAGGAGTAAAGAGAACTGGTATAGTGACTTCCTAAAGCCTCTTAATTTATACTGTTGACCATTAATTGACCTGACCTTTCTCGGAAAGGCTGTTGTGGCCAAACCACTATACGTTGACAGGGTTCTGAAACAAAGAATCTCAGCTCCGGTACATATTCCAAAAGGGCTTTGCCAGAGGAAAACCATTAAGTAGTGATAAAAGGTGGGACGCTATTTTTTTAGGTGGCAAGTTGCCGCCACTCGGCAAGGGCTACTTCACGTTTTAACTCGAAGCTTTTGCGGCTGTTGAGGTGCCGTTCCTGATTGAAATTGGTTGTGAATTGAAGATTGGGTCAAAGCAACTATCTATAATGATTATACGCTTCGGAATTTGATCATCGCTTGTTCCCCTCGTCGGAACGGTTGGTGAGAGTTTTCCGCTCTATTATTCAGCCAACGACCCGTCTCCTAGCGATTTTCAATACCAATCATCTTCAACGCTGCCCTGTACGAGCGAAGTTTGTCTGTTGCTATAATCTTTGGTGAACCATATCACTTCATGGTTTTCTTCAGTAACGTCAGTGCAGCTCTCCAATCACGCCTCTTTGTTACGAACTCTTCGAGAACCTCTCCTTCGTGATCCACTGCTCGCCATAGATAATATAATTCACCGTTAATCCTGACGAAAACTTCGTCCAGATGCCATTTCCATTGCAGCCAAGCGAATGATTTCAGGTGAAGTCTTTAAATAACAAAATGGATTTTCATTTGGCGACGGTAAAACTAACGTCACCAAGCCACAAGCAATTTTCCTCTGACAATGCCGTAGCATCTCTTTTAAAGTAGCCTACTGGTCTTATTTACTGCACACTCATGCCAGCATGAAGGGGGATGCGGGTATCCGTTAGGGTACCGTCTTCTGAATAGAGATCGGACAGGGTCAGCCTGCTTTTATTAAGGATATAGTCTGCCGGTTCCGGCACCTCACCGAACCAGTAGAGCGGATGAGGCTCTTCCCCGTCTTTCGCAATAAGGCCCGTCTCAAAAATCTGATAGCCTTCATTTTTAAGCGCGTCCATAATCCGCCAGTCACCCTTGCCGTCCTGACCCACCATCAGGGTACCAAGGCGCATTTTAGCATGAGAATAAACATCTTGTGATTTGTCAGTGATATAGGCGACCTCAATAAACCGGTCCCCTTCACTTCCCACCGGCAGGTTGGTCGCCGCCCGGATAAGTCTTCCATCCCGATCCACTACAGCCCCATCAGCAAGGATAATATCCATAAGCGGTATATGCGCGCCCTTGTTCGGCCCATCGCCACACAAGGTCGAATGGCCCGGTGTCATCTTAACCCCATGAAAATCAAGGAGATCATCCACGATATTGGTCATGGTCCGGGTCACCTTCGCCGACCGCAATCCGCCAAGTCCGTAATTGGCTCCCGGATCATAGGCCGCAACCTCGTTGCCGATCTCGATGGATTCAATCGGCTTCTGCGATCCGTCGGCCATATCGATCAGCGTGCCAGCAGAAAAGCAACGTTCAATTGGTTTAAAGATTTTACCATTTGATTTAACATCTTCAGGCTCAATTCCTAATTCTGCGTCTGGGATTTCGCCCCTAAGCCTTTCCAATTGCCTCTTAGTTAGCTCAAGTATTACTGGATCATCGGTAGAATTAATGAACTTCATTTCAGAATGGCTAATTCCTGCCCTCTTTAGGGCCTGATAGGTGCGGGTATTATGTACAATATCAACACCATCAATAGTTACAATGTGTACAGGGAGATCATTGACGGTTACAGCCCCAGTACGAAGCAAACGACTCCTATCATCTATAGTCTCAATAGCTGTTCCAAATTTTGCTGAATAGTCACTTCTTCCATAGGCGGAAAAAGATTCGCTAAAATCAGCTTGCGCCAATCGTAGCGGCCGACCACTATAAACAAGCTTTGGAAGAAAATCAAAAGCAGCGAGACTAACAAGCTCAAAGATATCAGTTACAATATCTCCATTGGTTCGCATTGCAGATCTATATTCGATATTTGCTAGTTCAGTGCGACTTAACCACTGATTTTTATCAATCTCACCTGAATAGTATGCTCTATCATATCTAAGTAGTTTTTGGTAATTGTCATTTACAATCCTAGCTGTTTCAGACGCAGTCGGCCCCTCACCCCACCAATCAATAAATTTATTTGCTAAAGTTAGCTGATATTCATATGGCTTATAGCCTTGGTAAGTTTCAAATGCCTGCTGCAGTTTTAAGTAGCTATTTTCGATCAGTTCTTGGATACTATCAGACATTGAGAATTCCACCATTTAGATTAAGGGATTGTTACTTTATTCAACTACCAGCTATTTTTCAACAACTTGAACCGTGTTATTTCATGCCAACCAATTTTATTGATCTTTGCCCAATTGGATACAGAGTTTGTGAAGCAAAACTAAACTTCGATGGCTATACCTTAGCAATTGAAATTGAAACGTTCTCCAAAAATAAAGAAACAGTCTGCAAGCGCTTTGAATTCCCTAAAGTACAGAAGTTTGAATTTTCTCAGACACATGCTTTAGGTAGCTTTGAACTGTATAAACTCAATCAAATTGAAGAGAGAAAAGCCGAAAACAAAATAGACTATTTGTACATCGGGTATTGTGAAGATTTTGGAGCATTTATAGTGACCTCAAGCAAGATAAATATAGCCAGTACAATTGCCAACTAAATCCAATGATGTCAGAAACCCATGCTAAACTATAAACGCCTTAGCAAAGTAATCTCCCATGCATTACGACATGAGCCCGAGAAATACGGAATTAAACTTGATTCAAATGGTTGGGCACCAATTCAAACATTGATTGAAGGAATAAAACGTCAAGCACCTGTTTTCTCAGCTATTGAAATAGAAGATATTACTAGTGCCATTCAATCTAGTGACAAAGTAAGACATGAGATTAAGTCGGGTCAAATTAGAGCGACGTACGGTCATTCTACGAAAAAAAAAATAAATAAAACTATTGAAATGACTGGTGTTCCAGATCACTTGTTTCATGGGACTTCCCCAGATGCTTGGGCAATAATTAAGGAGGAAGGCTTAAATCCGCAGAGCAGGCAATATGTCCACATGTCTAATAATGCTCAAGTGGCACGGAAAGTTGGTGCTCGAAAATCTAAAAACCCAGTTGTTTTGCAAATCGATACAATTCTTGCCAGAAAAAACTCTGTCCAGTTTAGTCGAGAAAAAAACGGTGTATGGCTCTCCAACGCTATTCCAAGCTTTTGTATTAAAGAGATAGCAAAAAACTAGGCCGTAGACTCATTAAATCTGAGCCAAATATGTATTGCAGCGAGTTTGACCATAGCGAAATAAGATGAACCGAACTTAAAATAGCGGGTTGCGACACCCCTTTCGTGAAGAAGGTCTTCAACTTGACGCAGTGACAACGGATAACGGACATGCATCAACACGGCCAAGCGAATGATTTCAGGTGAAGTCTTTAAATAACAAAATGGATTTTCATTTGGCGACGGTAAAACTAACGTCACCAAGCCACAAGCAATTTTCCTCTGACAATGGTTACTTCTTTGCGGGAAGCGAGTAAGGTGAGAAGCCGGTTAAATCGGTGTTCACTTCCAGTCGGCGGCCTGCCATTGGAAAAGCACGCTGGGAGCAGGCTTCACGTGGACAGACCTTGCACCCTGCGCCAATGGGTGTCGCATCTTCGGGATTGTTGATATCAAGCCCTTTCGAATAGATCAGGCGATGGGCATGCTGAACATCACAGCCAAGCGCAATGGCAAATGTCTTTTTGGGAGCCCCGTATCGCCCATGCCCGCTAGTTACCGTACGGGTGACCCAGAAATACTGACGGCCATCTGGCATTTCTGCCAATTGGGTCAATATTTCTCCCGGATGGTCGAATGCCGAATGCACTTTCCATAAAGGGCAACTGCCACCAATTTTCGAAAAATGAAAATCCGTTGCGGATTGCCGTTTGGAAATATTCCCTGCCCGATCAACCCGAAGGAAGAAGAAGGGAATTCCGCGCTTCGTCGGCCTTTGCAACGTACTCAGTCGGTGACATATTGTCTCATACCCCAGCGAATACTGATGTCCCAGCCATTCAATATCATAAGAGCACGCCTCGGCGTCCTTCCAGAACTGTTGATAGGGCATGAGCAAAGCCGCGGCAAAATAGTTAGCCAGTCCAACCTTCGCAAGCTTGATGGTTCCCTCAATTGTAAATTCTGTGAACCGACTGTTTTGAAGTAATCCATTTATGGCATCTTCATGCTCCAATAATGCAAGCTGAGTTGCCATCTGGTAGGCTTTTTGCCCTTCGTTGAGCGCCTTGGACAGGTAAAGTGTTCGTGCTGCGGAATCATAGTGACGCAAACGGCCGGTTTCGAACGACTCATTCTCTGCAATTTTGATCCCGATTTTGCTGAAATATTGTGACAACCCCTTCAGCTGCTGCCCAATTTCCAGTTTAAGCTCCTCAAAACGATCTTCCGCCAACTGATCAAATTCCGGAAAAAAGTTATGATTATCATAGAAAAAATCACGAACTGCTTCGTATGAGGTAAGCGATGGATAGGCACCAGATGCCTCACCCCCAAGCGTAAGGGTATGGGTAAGCTCTTCCTGCTTTTTAAAATCACGGTGAAGGGAAATAACCTGTCTCGCAATTTCTGGAAGATTTTCAACAAGATTTCGAATTTGCTCAGCGGTAATACCTGACCCTTGGGGAAATGCTTCTCTCAGCTCCGCTACCAGTCGCGCATCACCTTCTTCTGAAAAGAACTGGATATCCAACCCAAATTCCTGGTTAATTCTGAGCAATATCTGAACCGTGAGGGGACGCTGGTTCCGTTCTATCTGATTGAGATAGCTGGGAGATATTTCCAGTCGCTTTGCAAGGGCCGCTTGAGTTAATCCGAGTTCTTCACGCAAACGACGGATACGACCACCCAGAAAAACTTTTTTCATAATCTTCGCAATCTTTGCAAAATTTCCAAGAGCCTTCACAAATGCTCGCATTTTCAGGCCTTCCCACCAAATTAATCTGCAAATATTGTAAATGCAAGATTCATCTTGGCGAAGAGATGAGGAAACGTCTTGGGAAACCTTGGAACATATAACGTCAATGAAATTGACCTCAGCACGATGTTCCGAGCTTGCGGAAAACGCGATACATCCTTGAGATCCTGCCTTTGTCTCAGCGTTCTAAGTTGACCGTCGTTGGCGCTCAGATGGTTCTTGTCAACACTGTTAAAGAGAGAGTTAACCTTATGAAAAACAGAAAAACCTACGCAGAATTGCAGTCGGAACTGATGAAGCGGTATCCGCAAGGTGTGACATCGGGCGGTGTCAGTGTCGACGACATCATCCAGCTCAAAATTCAAAACACTTACGATACCCACCTTGATATCGCCCGTGATATGGCAGGTGTGATGCGCGCTGATATGGCGGCATATGACGAAAATCCAGAAAACTTTACGCAGTCTTTAGGCTGCTGGTCTGGCTTTCACGCTCAGCAGATGATCCGGTCTGTGAAACGTTTAAGAGGCACCACCAAAGGAGCTTACGTATATCTTTCCGGCTGGATGGTTGCCGGCCTTCGCAACCGTTGGGGTCACCTTCCTGATCAGTCAATGCACGAAAAAACTGCTGTCGCTGATTTGATCAACGAAATTTATACGTCTCTTCGTCAAGCTGACGAGGTAGAACTGAATGATCTGTTTAAAGCGCTGTCAGCGGCACGCGAGGCAGGTGATATTGCTGCGGAAAAAGCTGCCATTCAGGCAATCGACAACTTTGAAAGTCATGTCGTGCCAATCATCGCAGATATCGATGCTGGTTTCGGCAATGAGCACGCAACATACCTTCTTGCCAAGGAATTGATCAAGGCGGGTGCCTGCTGCCTGCAGATCGAAAATCAGGTTTCTGACGCCAAACAATGTGGCCATCAGGATGGTAAAGTTACAGTACCACGCGAAGACTTTATCGAAAAATTGCGGGCTTGCCGCCTTGCTTTTGAAGAGCTGGGTGTTGATGACGGCGTCATTGTTGCGCGTACCGACAGCCTTGGTGCGGGCTTGACACAAAAAGTACCTGTGAGCATGGAGCCGGGCGATCTGGCTTCAGAATATATCAAATGGCTGGAAGTTGAACCGATCACTGACACGTCTCCTGCTCGTGAGGGCGAGATGCTACTGTCTTTGAATGGTGAGATTGTAAGACCTGTTCGTTTGCCTAACGGCCTGTTTGCTTTCAAAGAGAATACAGGCCGCGCGAGAGTTGTTGAGGACTGTATTGCATCTCTTACACAAGGTGGAGCTGATCTGTTATGGATCGAAACAGCAACACCGGATGTGGAAGAAATTGCAGGTATGGTAAATGAGATCCGAAAAGTCGTGCCAAATGCAAAACTGACCTACAACAACTCTCCATCCTTTAACTGGACATTGAACTTGCGCAAGCAGGTTCGACAAGGGTGGATTAACGAAGGCAAAATCAGCGAGACTGACTACCCGGACGGGAACGCGTTGATGAGCGCTGAATTTGATGATACCGAACTGGGCAGAGAAGCCGACGCTCGTCTGGCCCGCTTCCAGCACGACATCTCAACAAAAGCTGGCGTATTCCACAACTTGATTACCCTACCAACCTTCCACCTTACAGCCAAGGGTATGGATGAACTGTCCAACGGTTACTTTGGTGAAGATCGGATGTTGGCTTATGTGGGTACCATCCAAAGAGAGGAAATCCGCCGCGGTATTTCCGCTGTGAAACATCAGCATGAAGTTGGTTCTGATCTTGGCGATACTTTCAAGGAAATGGTTGGTGGTGACCGTGCTTTGAAAGCTGGTGGTGCCAAGAATACCATGAACCAGTTTGACGCCGCCTAACGCAATGGGCCCGCACTCAAATGCGGGCCTTCATTAAGGAAATGATCATGTCAGATAACATTTTTCAACGGATTGATGCCCCGGAGCGCACAGATGAAGAACGCGCCATTATACGTGTGGCTGATGCCACGCATCGCTTAAACGAAGCCGTTCAACGAGCTGTTTCAAGTGGTCTGTCTGTAGAGTTGGTCAGAGTATCACGCTTCCATGACTCGAACGGAAACTGGGGCGATCAGGTTGTTCCGACCATCCGTGAAGGCAATTCAAAAACCAAAAACTGAGTGTATGACCATCATTAACTGCCTTGATCGTTGAACCCAGGCAACAGAATTCCGATTACGGAAAACGCCAAGCAGCGATTAAGCTGCATCGCTGACACACCGCCTCTGTCTCCGCCCGAGCTTAGGCGGTGTGTTGCGTCTGGCAATAACTGAACGCCAATTACAGTGGTTTTATAAGCTGTGGACAGGCATCTCACGGAAGTTAAACAAAACCAAAAACTCGACATTTAAACCTGTTAAGGTTTCAGAGCATCTATTTTGTCAGACCGTAAAACTTCAATAAGCTTTTTGACTAAAGGTTCCTCCATTGCTTCTGGCCTAACAATACAGGAACATTCCCAATTATATGTTGTTGGCCCGTCCACAACTCTCATTCGCCCCGCATTAATATCATCACTAAACAAGACTTCAGGCCCACCAGAAATGCTGTCTGTTCCCAAAACAACACTTTTAAGAGTAGGATAGTTTTCACATATTACTCTTTTTCGATCAGATGATGAGGCTCTGTGGCCCATCTGTCCCTGCATGCCGCCTAATTTTGGAGCTGCAAATGGATAAGCCAATAGGTCTTCTCTGGTAAGAGGTGATTTCTTCTTAAAAATGGGATGTCCCTCACGAGCCACCGTAATTGTCCTGGAATTGGCAAGCGGTATCCCAACATAATCGTCCCCAATATCTTCTGTACCAAACGGGCCAATTACCGCATCCACTTCCGAACTTTCCAACAGTTTCATGAGTATCTGTAAATTCTCAGTACGAACAGTAATCATACTATCCCCGGTTTGATTAACCAGCTCAGGCAATAAACGCGGAAGAAACAGATGCTCAACAATGGGGCCAACCGCCACAGACAGGCTGCCCATTGTACCTGATGAAATCTGTTTTAAGTGTCGTTCAATTCTCTTCATTTCTGAAAATATACTGCCCGAAGCGTCAATCAGGTATTTTGCAGCCTGTGTAGGCATAAGCCCTTTCGCTGCCCGATAGAACAACTTGCTACCCAACTGATCTTCTAACCGAGAAATCCTTTTGCTTAAAGTCGGTTGCGACAGGTTTAGACGCAAAGCAGCTTTACTAATACTGCCTTGCTCGCAAATCGTTTTAACTTCAATGATGTCGGAAATATCTAGCATGTGATCTTCCAATTTTCGTATTGTTATGCATATTTTTAGTATATTTAATAAAATCTATTCATTTTATTTGCATCCATAAAATATCTAACCTCCTGCGAAATAGAAAAACGCGGGAGAGAAAATGAGTACAGCAATCATATTAGGGGCGGGTGATGGTATCGGCGGGGCACTCGCCGAACGCTTTGCCGAGGAGGGCTATCACTCCGTCATCGTTCGCCGAGATATAAACAAAGCCAATAAAGCGGCCGAAATCTTAAAATCCAAAGGCTACAAAGCAAGCGGACACAATGCAGACGTTAGAGACCCTGAACAGGTTAAAAATCTTTTTGATCAAGCGGAGTCCACATGGGGGAAAATAGAAGTCTGCATTTACAACGCCGGGGCAAATGTTCAAAAAGATTTAATCGACACGAGCCCAAAACTTTTCAGACAAGTCTGGGAATTAGCTTGCTTTGGAGGTTTCCTCGCTGCTCGTGAATGTGCACTACGAATGCCAAAAAATGGAAAAGGCACTCTTTTGTTTACCAGCGCCACTTCTTCTCAACGATCTGGCAAAGGGTACTCTGCTTTCGCAAGTGCCAAATTTGGCTTGAAAGCAGTTGCCCAAGCCGCAGCGAAGGAACTGGGCCCTAAAAATATTCATGTGGGTCATGTGGTTATTGATTGTGGCGTTTATACAGAAGCCATACGTAAGCGCTTTGAACTACGTAATATCGATATCAATGACTTACCAGATGATTCCCTAGCCTCTCCACAAAGTATCGCACAAGCATACTGGTATCTCCACACCCAACCAAGGGACGCTTGGACGCATGAATTAGACCTGCGACCCTTTAGTGAGGCTTGGTAATGCCTGTTAAAAATTCAAATAGCTCTTCCAGCATTCATCTATGGGGAGTGGGAACAACCAGATCACTGCGTCCCATTTGGGTCGCTGAGGAATTGAACCTTCACTACCAACTTAGTGCAATCGGCGCACGAACGGGTGAAACAGCGTCAAAAAAATTTACAAAACTAAACCCAAAACAAAAAATTCCCTTTCTGACGGACCATCAAATAAACCTGTCAGAAAGTAATGTAATTTGTCAGTACTTAATAGATCAGTATGACCACGACAACCGATTTTACAAACCACACAACATCGTAGAAACAGCCAAATACAATGAATGCTGTTCATATATACTAAACGAGTTGGACGAGACCAGCCTCTACGTCATAAGGCGCCATCACGACCTGAAACACATCTACGGCGACGCCCCAAAAGCAGTTGAGGCAGCGAAACAGTATTTTTGTAAATATCTTCATGTCTCTGCTAACGAGTTTAAAGGGCCTAATTTGCTGGGTGATCGTTTTTCGCTCGCCGATATAATTCTCACTTCATGTTTGATCTGGGCTCAAAAATACCAAATCAACATCCCCAGAAACCTCATACCATACTTCAAGCAGGTAACCCAAAGGGATGCATTCAAGAAAGCTGTCTCAATTAACAATACCGATTTCGAAGGAGTCAAAAGATGGGAGCCTTAAATGGAGTGAGAATTGTTGATCTCACAACGATGGTATCCGGCCCGGTTGCCGCCACAATCCTCGCCGATCAAGGAGCGGATGTTATCAAAATCGAACCTCTTCAGGGAGAGCAGATGCGCCACTTACGCGCGTCTAAAAACGGGGTCAACCCAATGTTTTTCTCCTGCAACAGAGGAAAAAAATCACTCCCACTGGACCTTAAAACTAAAAAAGGAAAAGCCGTTCTTTGGAAACTCATAGAAACTGCAGATGTCTTTATTCAAAACTTTCGTCCCGGAGCTATTGACCGAATGGGCTTTAGTGATGAAGCCCTGCGTAAAGTGAACCCTAACCTAATAAATGTTGCAATCAGCGGTTTTGGAGAGAAAGGTCCCTATGCTCAGAAACGGGTCTACGATCCTGTAATTCAGGCCCTTTCGGGTGCAGCAGATATTCAGGCGGATCGAAGCTCAGGAAAACCACAAATGTTTCGTCTCATTGTCGCAGACAAAATCACATCAATTACGGCAGCGCAAGCAATCACCGCGGCCCTTTATACCCGAGAGAAGACAGGTAAAGGGCAACTCATTAAACTTTCGATGCTTGACTGTATGCTTGCCTTCATGTGGCCCGAAGGCATGACCGGAATTACATATGCTGAACAGGAAGTAGATGTTACGAAAAACCAAAGCGCAACAGACTTGGTATTTCCTACCCTCGACGGACATATTACAGCAGGGGCTGTCTCCGACGCGGAATGGCAAGGAATGTGCCGGGCATTCAAGCGTGAAGAATTGATCAATGATGAAAGATTCAAAACGTCCCTGGACCGCTTTAAAAACGCTGAGTTAAGGCGCACCATTATGGCTGAAGAAATAGCTAAATGGAAGTCCGCGGAAATACTGGAACGACTGGATCGAGAAGACGTTCCATGCGCACCAATCCTTATGAGGATGGAGCTGTTGGAAAACGAACAAATTAACGCAAATAATAGTATTACAAGGTTGCATTTCGAAGATTTTGGTGAAGTTCGGCAAGCTAGACCACCTGCAGATTTTCAAATAACACCAAGTAACACAAATTGTCCCGCGCCTAAGTTGGGTGAGCACACATTCGCCATCCTTAACGAGCTTGGTTATAGCAAGCAAGAGCAACAAAAGCTTCTTGAAGAGAAAATTACTAAAGCAATCTGAAAATTACACTTTCGCAATAAAACCCAGAAAAAAACAGCGCCGGTAGATTTACGGCGCTGTTTCTAAATTGAGAAAATCTGCTTAAATTAGCTCGCTAGTGGCGGAGCAAATTCTGTCAGATCAATGCCTTTAACGGCGGCCTTATACTCATCGCTGCTGGGGGTACGGCCCAGAACAGTAGAAAGTACCACAACCGGTGTAGAGGCCAGCAGGGATTCGCCTTTTTTCTCGTCACTGTCTTCAACAACGCGGCCCTGGAAGAGACGCGTGGATGTCGCCATCACCGTATCTCCCTTTTCAGCCTTTTCCTGGTTACCCATGCACAGGTTACAACCGGGACGTTCCAGATACAGAATATTGTCGTATTTGGTGCGAGCAGCCGTTTTCGGGTTAGCATCGTCAAATTCAAATCCCGCATATTTCTTCAGAATTTCCCAGCTACCCTCAGCTTTCAGCTCATCCACAATGTTGTAGGTTGGCGGTGCCACCACCAATGGAGCCTTAAATTCAACCTTACCATGGATCTCTTCAAGATTTTTAAGCATCTGAGCAACGATTATCAGATCGCCTTTATGAACCATGCAGGAACCAACGAAACCCAGATCCACTTTTTTCTCTGCGCCGTAGTAGGAAATTGGGCGTATGGTATCATGAGTATAGCGTTTGGAAACATCCGGATTGTTTACGTCCGGATCTGCGATCATTGGCTCGTCAATCTGATCAAGATCAACAACAACTTCCGCATAATATTTTGCATTGGCATCGGGTTTAAGCGCTGGCTTTTCACCTGAGCGAATTTCAGCGATGCGAGCATTTGCCTTGTCAATCAACCTTGCAGGGTCTTCGCGGCATTATCCATTCCCTTGTCGATCATGATCTGGATCCGGCTTTTCGCGATTTCCAGCGACTCGATCAGGGTTTCATCTTCAGAAATACAAATGGATGCTTTCGCCTTCATTTCAGCGGTCCAGTCCGTAAAGGTAAAGGCCTGATCCGCCAGCAATGTTCCGATGTGAACCTCAATAATACGGCCCTGGAACACGTTTTCACCAAACTGTTTAAGCATCTGCGCCTGTGTTGCATGCACAACATCGCGGAAATCCATATGCGGTTTCATGCCACCTTTAAAGGTCACCTTCACAGATTCCGGGATCGGCATCGTCGCCTCGCCCGTTGCAAGGGCTAACGCCACTGTTCCTGAATCTGCACCGAACGCAACACCCTTTGACATGCGGGTATGGGAATCACCACCGATAATGATGGCCCAGTCATCCACCGTAATGTCATTGAGAACTTTATGAATAACGTCTGTCATAGGGTGGTAAACGCCTTTAGGGTCCCGCGCCGTAATCAGACCGAACTTGTTCATAAAGCTCATAAGTTTTGGGATATTTGCCTGAGCCTTGCTATCCCAAACAGATGCTGTATGACAACCTGACTGATACGCCCCATCAACAGTTGGCGAAATAACAGTTGCTGCCATTGCCTCCAGCTCCTGAGCTGTCATCAGACCTGTTGTATCCTGCGATCCAACAATATTGACTTTCACACGGACGTCTGATCCCGCATGCAGGACTTTGCCTTCCGCGACACCCACTGCATTTCTGTTGAAAATCTTTTCAACCGCAGTAAGACCTTGACCTTCATGCGAGATTTCAGTGGACGGAGCAAATACTGCCGGCATTTGGACTCCGAGCGTCTGAGCCGCAAAAGTCTGCAATTTCTTGCCAAAAACAACAGCGTAAGATCCACCAGCCTTAATGAACTCCAGTTTCTGAGGCGTCAAGGCAGATGAAATATCGACCAATTCCTTATCACCGTTATACAGTTTTTTGGTTTTGGTATTTATCGTGAGAACTGTGCCCGTATCTACAGAATAGACCTGTTCCAGAACTGGATCACCAGCATCGTTCAGTACTGGATTGCCATCAGCATCCGTTTTCTTGACCCAGTTTTTCAAATCAATACCAATGCCGCCGGTCACACCTACAGTCACCTGAAAAATTGGGGAAATACCGTTGGTTCCGCCAACGATCGGGAAAATATTCACAAATGGCACATAAGGACTGGCTTGTTTACCAGTCCAAAGAGCCACATTGTTCACCCCGGACATCCTTGAAGACCCTACGCCCATTGTTCCTTTTTCAGCGACAAGCATAACACTCTTGTCAGGATGAGCTTCTTTAAGAGCTGTAATTTCAGCCTGTGCTTCTTCTGAAATCAGGCATTTCCCGTGCAGTTCCCGATCGGAGCGTGAGTGAGCCTGATTACCCGGGGACAAAAGGTCTGTTGAAATATCTCCCTCAGCCGCAATATAGGTCACAACCTTGATTTCTTCTGCCACGTCTGGAAGTTTTGTGAAAAACTCAGCTTTCGCATAGCTTTCCAAGATGTCTTTGGCAATTTCATTGCCCGCTTCATAAGCTGCTTTCAAACGGTCCGTATCCGCCTCATACAGAAAAACCTGAGTTTTCAGAACGTCCGCGGCGGAAGAAGCAATACCACTATCATCACCCAGCGCCAGATCTAGCAACACCTCAATTGAAGGCCCTCCTTTCATGTGGGAGAGCAACTCGAAGGCAAATTCAGGAGAAATTTCGTCGACAACTTCGTTGCCCAAGATAATCTCTTTTAAGAACTTGGCTTTTACACCTGCCGCACTGGTAGTTCCGGGAATAACATTGTAGATGAAGAAATCAAGACAGTCCTTGCGATGCTCACTGCCGCTATTTTGGATATGTGAAATGATCTCCTGAACCAGCGCACCATCCTCAACCGGCTTGGGATGCAGACCGTTGGCCGTGCGAAGTTCAATCTCGTTCAAGTAATCTGTATAATAGCTCATGACTTTCCCGATACTTTTATAATTGAATTAACTTAACACCGGGCGGCAGATATTTCTGGCAGGCCGGGAAAAGCTTGCTGCGCGCAGTAGTAATTTATCCCTCATTAGCTTGCAAGGTGTTTCAGCATTTTTAGTGCGGAAAAACCTGAAAAATTGCCATTTAGCAGACCATTTTATCCAATGTTTGCGGCACTCCACCAAGATTTTAATAATAGTGGGATTGCATATTCATGACATTACATATACAGAACCGCTAAAGTATTTATGTATATGGCTCGTTTCATGAAGTTAATCCAAATAAAAGCACCTGTATTTCTGTCTCTCACAGTTGTGTTTTTTATTCTATGGGGTAGTGCAGCATGTTCAGCCAATTCTGATGTCATACCAACAGCCAACCAAGGAGTCCTGGATCTTCGTGACTGGGATTTTAAAAAAGCGGCACTCTGGAAATTACAGGGGATCTGGAATTTTTCTTCGGCCACTTTTTAAACCCGAACCAAAACACACCTGTGCCTAATCGGACAGGATTCCTTCAAATACCGGGGACATGGCTGGGTTATAAAGCTAAAGGCACGTTCTTGGATAAATATGGATTTGCCACCTTTCGCCTGAAAATTCTGCTTCCCGAAGATCATGGAAATTTAGCCTTTTATTTAAAACGCGTGCAGGATTCCTATCGGATTTTCGTTAATGGGAAACTCTGGATGCAAGCGGGTAACCCCAGTAACAGCCAACCCGGCTCCGTTGCAGAAATCACCCGGGAGTTTGCCAGTCTTAAGGGTGTTAAGGGTGATCTGGATCTGGTTTTCCATATCTCAAATCATTCAAGTTATGCTGGCGGCGGCTTTTTCAACGCTTTTACCATGGCCGAACGAGATCAATATCTTGCCTATCTTGGCGATATCGCACTGGATCTGTTTTTATCTGGATCGTTAGTTTGTCTCGGTATTTTTCTGGTTACCTTGCATGCAGGCCGGTTTCGCGAGAAAGCCTATTTCGTGCTGTATGTCATGGCTTTCAGCGCTGCGACTTATGTCATCACGTCAAATGCGACGCTTGTAACGCTCTTTCCCGCTCTGTCTTACCACTGGAATGAGAGGATCGCCTATATTGGCGGCACTTTTCTTATCGCTTTGGCTTTTGAGTTCATTTATCAGGTGAACCCTCAATCAAAGGGCCACTTTTTCTCTTCTTTGATAATCTATCAAGCAGCATTGATTTCAGCCGCAGTAATATTCTGGCCAACAGGACTTCCTGTGGAATTAATCTACGCACTTGGCGCTCATCTGCTAATTGTAACCATCGCCTGCATCTTTGAAATACGCCAGATCCTAAAGACCAAACTTCCTGGTCGCTGGTTTGTTATCGTTGGAATTGGTACGCTTGTTGTCTCCGCAATAAACGACCTTCTATATGCCAATGGCCTCATCAGATCCGTATATATTGGCCAGTTTTCGATATTATTACTTTTGTTTTGTTATGGCGCAATTCTGGCACTTCGGGTCAACAAAAGCATTCAGCAGAATGATCGGCTGGCACAGGCTATTTCGGCAATGAATGACAGCGTCGCCATTTTTGACAGTAAAGATCATGCCGTTCTATGGAATGAAGCGTACGAAAAGCACCTACCGGAAGCGGCACTAAAAATTCTAAGACCCGGGATTTCTTTTGCTGACCTGGTACGCGCAGATGCCTATTCCGGAGAAATGCCAAATATTGTGGGTCGGGAACAGGATTATATTCGCCAGCGAAAACAACAGCATTACCAAGCAAGCGAAGCATTTGAAATCCAGCGGCAATCAGGTTGGTATCTATACAGAGAAGCGAAAACTCCGGATGGCGGGCGCATTATTCTGGCTTCTGATCTTTCTAAGCAGAAGACCAGAGAGCTTGAACTGATGAAAACCTATCAGGATCTGATGGCAGCCAACCAGTCTAAAAACAGCTTTCTTTCCAATATGAGCCATGAACTCCGTACGCCGCTAAATGCCATTAATGGTTTCTCCGAAATGATGGCAAAGCAGGTACTAGGGCCGTTGAACGAAAAATATCAGGAATATTCCGAACATATCTATCGATCAGGCCAACATTTATTGGGTTTGGTGACGGATATGCTGGATGTCGCCCGTATTGAAACAGGCCGTCTGCAGGTATCTCCTGAACATGTCGATCTTGTGAAGTTGCTTGAGGGGTGTGCCCGTATGGTCAGTGACAAAATGAAGCGCGCGTCCCTTGATTTTCACTTGAGCATTCCTGATGAATTTCCATCCCTCTATGCGGACCCGGTCCGAATCCGCCAGATTGTGCTAAACCTTTTAGACAACGCCATTAAATTTACGGATAAAAACGGCCAAATCGACTTAGGCGCCACAGTAGATATAGATGGAACAACACGTATATTTGTTCGCGATACCGGTATCGGAATTGCAGAAAAAGACTTTGAAATAGTCATGCAGAAATTCGGGCAGGCCCGATCAACTCATCTCAACACCCACGAAGGTCTTGGCCTTGGTCTCTCTATCGCACAGGTTCTTATGCAGTTACAGGGCGGCACGTTGGAACTGAAAAGCAAACCTGGCTCCGGCACTGAAGTCACCGCTGTGTTTCCACCCAAAGAAAAAGCACAGCAATTCTTCGCACTAAACGCCACCCTTGGTGAAAAAGGCCAATAGCCTTTTGGCAACCTCTTGAGGTTGATCTTCTTGTGAAAAATGCCCCGCTCCCTTGAGTATTGTAAGCATTGATCCAGGAATGGCAGAATGTAGCTTTCTTCCCCATTCGCAAGGAAGCCATTCATCATTATCCCCCCACAGGATCTGAACCGGTATCTCTTGCAGTTCTGCCAGTCGATTAGAAACTTCCATCATATGCTTCTTATCGTAATGTCTGGCTTGATGCTGAAAATAGCTGGCTTGTCCAACAGGACCACAAATCATATCCAGATAAGTCTCTAAAACTTCACGGGCAAATTTGTCTTTGTTCTGTACAGCGTTCAATATCCAGTTTCGAAAATGGGCCCTATGTTCCGCCGCAGGAATTCTAATCATTTGCTCAAGGCCGGCATTAAGCTGCTTTTGGGCCTGTTCTGATGGAGAGCTATCAAAACAAACCGTATCTATGAGCGAAAGCGTGCGAATCCTGCCCGGAGAAAAAATAGAAAATCGCTGGGCAATACCGCCCCCATAATCATGTCCAACCAGATGTACCCTGCCAAGACCCCAGTGGTTTAGCATTTTCTCAAGAATGGGCACCTGAGCGGAGATAGAAGTATCAATCGCTGGATTGACAGGACGTTCCGATGCTCCATATCCCAACAAATCGTATAAATGAACCTGATAACCCGCATCACAAAGCTTCGGTATTACATTGCGCCATACAATGGAAGATGCAGGTGTCCCATGAAGAAGAACAACAGGTTCTCCCACTCCATGAATGCCGTATGCAATTCGGTTTTCCTCAACGATTACGTGTTTGTTCAATATCTGTGTCATGTCGGTTTCCGTATCTAGCAATATTGGTTAATCATAGATCGATCAAATAAATGACAAAAATGAATGATATTGATCATCTGATTAGTTTATGTCATATATTGCTCATGACTCAGAAACTGGACTTGAATGCCCTGAACGCCTTATGTGCAATCCAGGATTATGGTGGTGTAACTCGAGCAGCCTCAAAGCTTAATTTATCTCAATCCGCCGTATCCCATAAAATTCGGCGCTTGGAAAAGGCACTTGGCTGCACCTTGCTAGACAGACGCTCCGGTCACCCGCTCTTTACCAACGAAGGAGAGCGTCTGCTCCAATATGCCCGGCGCATGTTGAGACTGAATGATGAAGCTGTCTACGGGTTAAGCTTGCATCCTCTTAGTGGCAAAATTCGTTTAGGATTAACCGAAGAGACGACCCACAGCGCTTTAATCAATGTGCTCGGTCGTTTTTCTCGCCAGCAGCCAAATGTCACCGTAAGCACGGAAGTCTCACAAGGCCTGAAAATAGCCCGGCAACTTGAAAAAGGTGAAATTGACATTGGTATCTTTCAAGTGTTTCGCGAACATCAAGTTTCAGATGATGTAATCCTGTCCGAAAACAAATTATGTTGGGTAAAATCCGTTGATTTCCAACTCAACTGGAATGAACCCATTCCCTTTCTGGCCTTTGACGATAGTTGTTTTTATCGCAATTGGGTCTTTGACAAAGCCGCAATTCCAGCGCATGGATATGTTACAGTTTTAAAATGTGCTAGCCTTGCCGGGCTTCTATCAGCACTCAGATCTGGCCTTGGCATTACACTGATCAGCTCAACCCATATTACTGATGATCTGGAAGAAATTACTGAAGGATTTGAATCTCCACCTCCTGTGTCAACAATTGTCCGAACAAGCCCCCATAACAAAAGCTCTGCAGTGAAAGAAATGCTCAGGCAGATTTCTCTCGAAGAGGGATATAAATCATAAATCCTTTCAGTCTTCAGTTTGACCCAAGGCTAATTTTGCCTTTGCGTAAACGCCCATAGAGACTATGGTCTTAAAAATTTTGCAACAAGGACATGTTACAATGAAAGTTCAGGCAAAGTGGGTGGAAGGATACCGCTTTATTGGCAGTAATGAACAAGGCCATGGGTTGGTTATGGATGGCTCCGGCGGGGAAACTCGTCTCGGTAACAGCCCGATGGAACTACTGCTTCTCAGTCTCGGAGGCTGCTCCGGCATTGATGTCGTTCACATTTTAAAAAAATCTCGACAAGATGTTGTGGATTGCGTAGTGGAAGTCACTGGCACACGCGCAGACACTGAGCCAAAGGTCTTTACCGATATTCATATGGTGTACCGGGTAATTGGAAATAACCTGTCCATGGATAAGGTCGAAAGGGCCGTAGAACTATCTGCCGAAAAATACTGTTCCGCATCCGTAATGGCCGGAAAAGCCGCCAATATCACCCGAGAAATATTCGTGCAGGAAGCTGAATAACTATCATAGCTTTTCAGCTTCCAGGTAATATCGCACGTAATCCTGTACACGGCGGAAACGGTCACCACCCAGTTTAACCCCTCCGAACCAACGGGTAACAATAATCACGTGATTTCGGATATTGTTACCCTCCAGCATTTGCAGAATTACCTGACCAGCACCCCCTTCACCGTCATCATTTTTAACGGGCCCTTCATCTTCGAAAATAACGGCCCAAGTATTATGGGTTGCTTTAGCAAATTTTTTATCCTTTTTCAAAGACTTGATCAAATCCGCGACTTCTTTGCGATTGCGAACGTCGGCCCCTGAAACCGCATATTTCGAACCCCGGTCATTTATAATATTCTTGTAAATTCTCATCACCGGAACTGATCGTGCACCGCAACCAGCGTCAAGAGAAAAGGGCGCCGCAATTAAACGGCACCCCAGTGTCAGGCGAGGAAACGATCGTGCTGGTGTCATGCACCTCTACCTTTATTTAAACCGATGTTGACGCTTGTTATTGCCTTCATTTGTTTCCGCAACTTTTTTATCAGGGTCAATATACACAACAGAGGTGGAAGATTGTTTGGGCAAGCGTAATGTCACCCATTTTTTCTGCCCCTTCTTTAAGGCGGGTAACGGTTTAGTCACCTGATTTCCCTTACTGGCGGTAAAAGAGATGGATGTCGCAGCCGATGGGCCAACACCTTTATTTTTCACCAAAACCTTGATCCGCTGCTTTCCGGTCTGCTGAATTTTCTGGATGGCCAAATCTGGTAGCAAAGCGCTTGCGTTCATCATCACAGAGCTTGATAAGCTTGGTGCGTTTGTTGCGGGATCCGTCGACGTCACTGACGTTGCCGCGCCCGCAGCAACCGGCGCGGTTTGCACGATCACGCATTTCAAATCAATAGCCTTTTCCGTCAGAACTCCGGCGCCCGTCTCACCTTCCCTCAACAGCGCAAGAGTGTAGTTCAATTTCTGCTCACGAGGCTCTTCCTGATTGATCTGGTTCGCAAATCCGGTAGGTGCAGATCCCCAAGTTACATTATAAGGCATTCCAAAAAAGGCGGTTCCACTTGCACTAAGAGAAACATCATGATTACCCGTTGAATGCAGCTCACCAGCCTCATTTCGCACAGTTAGTCTGGCAATACCCTCAAACGGAGTACCGGAGCCTTTTAGAATGATGACCATGTGCCCGGCTACCGGACAGACCTGATCGGCAAATTTTTGTGTTTTGTTCTGTTCAAATTTAACAATCTTTTCAATGGGCTTTTTCGCCTGCACGCTAAGGTTTGGGGAACATTCCATTTCAAAGCTTTTGGCTGAGCTTTGCCGCACATTTGGACTGACGGATTCCACCCGGATGGATCCCGTCTCAGGTCCATCAACCACAGGGACATCAAAAACATCAGAAACCATCACAATTTTGCTGTGACTGGTTGTAGCATGTCGGGTGTCGCTGTAGCGATCCGGAGTATTCGGATTGTTGTCCGAATATCTGTATCGGTAGCTCAGAGGCATGTTGATCTTGTTACTTCCCAGAACAGCCGATAGGCGCACACGGCAATAGCTGCCATCCATCGAAGCCTCCGGGAAGACAGCAACGGATGCTTGTGTAACTTCAGGCAAAGTACCAGGAACTGCGGCTACAGAATGATTTGTGGTTTTCGGCGTATATTTCTTACAGGTTACAGCAATCTTTCGATTACCTAGTTCCCCAACACCAATAAACTGTGCGCCCGGTATTCCGGATATGTCATAATTCATTTCCGCGTCGACAAGCAGATCATATGTCCGATCCTGCGACAGGATCCAATCTATTGATTTACCAGCTGTCAAATAATTACGCCGCATGGCATTACAATAGCTCTTGGCTACTGTACCAACTTCATTTCCGGTTAGTATGAATGTAAAATGACGAGTTACCCTTTTGGGGCGCTGTCCCACAGGATAATTAGCGCTTACCTGATGGTTTTTAAAATCAATTTTCTCTCCTTCAAACCCAATTCCAATAATGCTCGGCCAGGCTTTCCAGCTTCTCACCCGCCCACTAAACTCGCCGTCCAACTCCATATTAGCGTTTACAAACAAAGCCGGTGCATTAACTGTGCTGTATGAACTACCATTCGATTCAACTTCAATGGAATTATAGGAAATCGAAGTTATATCGATTACAGCATTATCTGCTGCCGCTGCCGCAGAGTAAAATGACACGAACAAGGCTGCTGCCATCCTTGCAGGTGTTCCCGTTGATAATTTGATAGGCATGTGAAGTATCCCCTGATTTATATTAGAGTAGTTTAATTTTTGAACGAGTACAACCAAAACGCACCCTTCCTGATAAATTGGTCGGGCCGGAGGTCCATCTGGTTCAAAAATAAATCACTCCTCCAAACACAGATTGCTTAAGGTCTTCTTCAATTTGCCTGTTGATCCAGCAGATCGGCGCGAATAGTATCGGCGGCACTAAGAACATTGCCGGAATTACCAGATGACCATTTACCTTCACCATAATGATCTGCCTGACGATGTGGATCTTGGCCCCGAAATCGCAATAGATTCCGAAACCATGGGCCTAAACCCGCATCGGGACCGATTGTGCGTTGTGCAACTCTCTGCTGGTGACGGAGATGCCCATCTGGTGAAGTTTGACGGCAAGTCATATGATGCCCCAAATCTTGTAAGGCAGTTATCCGATCCGAAGCGCCTGAAACTCTTTCACTTTGGCCGTTTCGACATAGCCGTCCTGAAAAAATATCTTGGGGTTACTTGTACGCCCGTTTATTGCACAAAAATCGCCTCTCGCTTGGTGCGCACCTATACTGACCGGCATGGCCTCAAAAACCTCTGTCAGGAACTGATTGGGGTCGACTTGTCAAAACAGCAGCAAAGTTCGGACTGGGGAGCTGATGAACTCAGCACCGCGCAGCAGGAATATGCCGCTTCCGATGTCCTGTATCTCCATCAGTTACGCGACAAACTGGCCGTCATGCTTGAGCGCGAAGGACGCACAGAAATGGCGCAAAAATGTTTCGAATTTCTGCCCATGCGCGCCGAGCTCGACCTGGCCGGTTGGGAAGAGACTGACATCTTTGCCCATTCCTGACGATTAACATGGCTCTGCTAGTGAATACCCTTGTGGAAAAGCGGCCCCTTCCCTATATTCTAGCCGGTCCCTGCACAAAAATATTCAGCGACAATTTTATCAAATAACAGCGACAGACAGATGACAGGCTCACAAGACACGGCAGCAAACAACGCGCAAGATAACCCTGATCTTGTATCCGCAAGGCGGGTTTTGCAAATTGAAGCAGATGCGCTTGTCGCCTTGAAATTGTCTCTAAACGGCGATTTTATCAAAGCCCTTGATCTTATGAGCGCTGCCAAAGGCCGTGTGGTTATATCAGGCATGGGAAAAAGCGGCCATATTGGCAAGAAAATTGCTGCAACCCTTGCCTCTACTGGAACTCCATCGCATTTTGTCCATCCAGGCGAAGCCAGTCATGGCGATCTGGGCATGATCATGACTGATGACGTGGTGGTTTGTTTGTCCAATTCCGGCGGCACAAAAGAATTATCCGATATCATTGCCTATACCAGACGGTTCAACATTCCGCTGATCGCCATTGTCGGCAAAGCAGACAGCACTCTTGCCCGCCGTAGCGATGTAGCGCTGATTTTGCCCGATGCCCCGGAAGCCTGCTCAATCGGGCTTGCACCAACGACCTCAACGACCCTGACCCTCGCATTGGGAGATGCCCTCGCCGTTGCGTTACTTGAGCGAAAAGGGTTTTCTGCGGATCAATTTCATGTCTTTCATCCGGGCGGCAAACTTGGCGGTTCTCTGATCAAGGTGAGCGATTTGATGCATACGGGTTCAGAAATGCCGCTCATCGACGAAAACGTACTGATGGAACAGGCCTTGCTTGAAATGACAACGAAAGGCTTTGGTACAGTTGGATTGACCAGAGCTGATGGAAGCCTGAGCGGTATAATCACGGATGGCGACTTACGCCGTCACATGGGCTCTGACCTGCTTAGCAAAAAAGCCTCTGAGGTCATGACAAAGAACCCGCAGACAATAAGCCCAAAATCGTTGGCGGCTGAAGCTCTGGCCCAGATGAACAACAAGGGAAATAATGGCATTACCTGCCTGCTGGTCGCCGAAGACAACAGGCCTGTTGGAATTCTTAGCGTTCACGACTGTTTGCGCGCTGGTGTGATGTAATAATGCAAAAGCCTCGGGATAATTCGGCCACGAAGGGTTCTACTCCATCAGAGCAGGATAAGGCTTTTCACATTAATTCCCAGATGGATGCGTTTCGCAAACATGCCCTTCATTCTGGTCGCCATACCCGTTTCGTTTCCGTTATGAAATGGATGCTACCTACCTTGGCCCTTCTGCTTCTTGGTGTCGCTTTCATCATGCCGGGGCTGAAAGACCAGAACGATGAAATAACCCTGGAATATTCCAGCATCAACCAGCAAGATAGCAAGCTAACGATGACCAACCCCAGATTTCTCTCCAGCGATCAGGGAAATCAGCAATATATGGTCACCGCGGACAGTGCCTCACAGGTGGATGCTGATAGCAACCGCATTGAACTTGTAAATCTGCAAGCGGATATTACCCTTTCCACCGGACAGTGGTTTTCAGTTTCTGCACCAAAAGGCTGGCTTGACCAATCACAGGAAACGCTCGATCTGGTTGGTGGAGTTGAAATTTTTTCCGACGATGGCAATCAGATTTATGCCAAAACTGCACGTATTCTATTGAATGAAAAGCGGGTGCTGAGCCCCGATGGCCTTCAAGGCCACGGACCTTTGGGCGAATTGTCCTCTGACAGCTTTGTTGCCAACCAGCTAACAGGTACGCTAAAGTTCGAAGGAAATGTAAAAATGACCCTGTATCCATAAAGCGCACGGACTATTATGACACTGATCAACTTTTTTCGGACAGCTTCAAAGGTATTCACAGTCCTGTTTGCGCTGCTATTGCTGACCTCCGTGACGAAAGCCCAGTCAGCACTTTCCGGTGGTGGCTTTGACACTGACCAGCCAATTGAAATTCTTGCAGATTCCCTGGAAGTCCAGCAAGAACAACAGATTGCGACATTTGCAGGAAATGTACAGGTCATTCAGGGTGAAATTCGCCTCAAAGCAGCCCGCCTGCAGGTCCATTATTCAACAGATGATACACCTCAGAAAACGGTGGACGGCGAAGACGCACCTAAAATAAAGCGAATTGACGCAACGGGTGATGTTTTCCTCTCAAGCCCGAGGGAAACTGCAAAAGGTGATCGCGGAACTTACGATGTACTTAATAAACAGATCAATTTGCAGGGAAATGTGGTATTAACTCAAGGTCAGAACGTATTGCGCGGTGAGCGAATGGTACTGGATCTGGTGTCGGGACGCAGTCGAATTGATGGCAGCGGAACAGGAAACAGCAGCGGACGTGTCCGCGGCATTTTCGTACCACAGAAAAAACAGTAACCCTTGGGGGCGGGGCAACATGTCAAACATAACAAATGCTGAAGAAAATGGCCCTCGTCTGATTGCCGAAAACACAGGACTGTCAGCTCGGAATATCGGTAAATCTTTCAAAAAACGCCCTGTGTTGCGCGGCGTGGATGTATCTGTACATCGAGGTGAAGCCGTTGGTCTTTTGGGACCAAATGGTGCGGGTAAAACGACCTGCTTCTATATCATGTCAGGACTTCTGAGCGCAGATTACGGCAGTATAACCCTTGATGGAGTAGACGTAACCCATCTTCCCATGTACAGACGGGCGCGTCTTGGCGTTGGATACCTACCTCAGGAGGCCTCGATTTTCCGAGGGCTTTCAGTAGAACAGAACATCCGATCAGTTCTTGAACTTATTGAACCAATCCGTGAAAAACGGGAAAATATGCTTGAAGAACTCCTCGCCGAATTCTCAATTAGTCATTTGCGCCGGACACCGGCAATTGCTCTATCGGGTGGTGAGCGCCGTCGGGTGGAAATTGCTAGGGCACTTGCCGGCAAACCCGGCTACATCATGCTCGACGAACCCTTCGCTGGTATTGATCCCATTGCCGTGGGCGATATTCGGGACCTGATTTCCCATTTGAAAGATCGGGGGATTGGGGTTCTGATTACCGAGCATAATGTTCGCGAAACGCTGGAAATAATCGACCGGGCCTATATCCTTAATGATGGACATGTCATTAAGGAAGGTAACCCCTCTGAAATCATCGAAGATGAAGGTGTTCGGCGGGTTTACTTGGGAGACCGTTTTAACCTTTGATTTGCAAACTATGTGTAACATCAAAGAAAACCGGGAGTGATTATGGGTTTAGCCCCCAGACTGGACATAAAACAGAGTCAGCAGCTTGTCATGACTCCACAACTGCAACAGGCAATCAAACTGCTGCAACTGTCCAATTTGGACCTTGCAAACTATGTCGAACAGGAACTTGAAAAAAACCCGTTGCTAGAGCCGGCGGATGCGGATCTGCAAACCGACACCCCAGCCGAGATTGTTCGAACGGATACTGAAGGCTTTGGAGAGGAAACTCCAAATAGCGAAGGGCTTGCCGACCTGTCACTGACCGAAGGTGCGGCGGTTGAGTATGAAAAAGACTCACCTCTCGATACAGACTACGACAATCTGTATAACAACGACGCTGACAGCGATGCTCCGCAACCTCAGAATAGCCCAGAGCAGGATTATATATCCGGCTCTATGTCAGGTACCGCTTCGGGTTTTTCCGATTATTCTTTTGAAGATTCCCTAACGGAAGAAAAAACTCTGCAGGATCATTTAACGGATCAATTGCAGCTAATGAATTTGCCTGTCACCACAAAGTTTATTGCTGCCTACCTCATCGACCTGATTTCAGACACTGGCTATTTTACTCATCCCATCGAAGAGGTCGCCAACTCGCTGGGTTGCGAGAGGGAACTGGTCGAAACCACCCTTGAAATTCTTCGCGACTTTGAACCTGCCGGTGTTTTTGCCCGAGATCTGGCGGATTGTCTCGCTTTGCAGCTCAAGGAGAAAAACCGTCTGGACCCGGCCATGCAGGCATTTCTTGAAAATCTTGACCTGTTGGCAAAACGCGACTTGAAGTCCCTGATGCAGATTTGTGCCGTCGATCAAGAAGATCTCACGGAAATGATTTCAGAAATCAAGGAGCTCGACCCAAAACCCGGCCTGCAATTTCAATCAGCCGAAGCTGCAACACTCATTCCTGATGTCTTTATCAGCCAAAATCCGGACGGGACATGGAATATTGAACTCAATAGCGAAACTCTGCCAAAAGTCCTTGTAAATAACAGATACTATGCCCAGATATCTGGTAAGGGACTGAAAAAAAATGAGAAAGAGTTCATCTCCGAATGTTTGAATTCCGCAAACTGGCTGGTGAAATCACTCGACCAGCGAGCCAACACCATCCTGAAAGTCGCCACAGAACTGGTTCGCCAGCAAGAAATGTTTTTTCGCTATGGGATCGCCCATCTGCGCCCCTTGAACCTCAAAGCCATTGCCGATGCAATTGAAATGCATGAAAGCACTGTCAGTCGTGTTACCGCCAATAAATACATGGCAACACCCAGTGGTGTGTTCGAGCTTAAGTATTTCTTCACTTCTGCCATTAATTCTACAGGTGGAGGAGATGCTCACGCAGCAGAATCTGTCAAATTTAAGCTTAAGCAGCTTATTGACGAAGAGAAGCCAAACGCTATCCTGTCTGATGACAAGATTGTTGAACTCATGAAGAAGGAGGGAATCGATATTGCCCGGCGCACCGTAGCCAAATATCGGGATGCTTTGAAAATCCCGTCCTCGGTAGAGCGCAGGAGACAAAAGAAACTACTGACAACCTGACAAAAAAGGAGCTTGGAAAATGAAACCACCTCACTGTTCACTCAGTTTGAAATGGTTACGAGACTGACCGAATCAGTCCAGGTCGCAATCGTCATACGATAGACTAACGATTGCCAAGTATCACTTTTAAGAATTGGGTCAAAATATGCATGTAATTGTCAAAGGAAAACAAGTTGATGTCGGTGCTGCTCTTACAGAGTATGTAGAAGCCACCCTGAATGAAAGGGTTTCAAAATATTTTGACAATGCGGTGGATGCGACCGTGACACTCAGTCGTCGCGGGCATGATTTCCACATAGAATGTAACGTTCACCTAAGCTCAGGCATTACCGTCGCGGCCTCAGCGGAACATAATGATGCACACAGTTGTTTCGATGCAGCAGCAGAGCGCATTGACAAACAGCTCAGAAGATATAAAAGACGGCTCAAAGATCATCACAGCAAGGAGCGGGTAAAGGCAAAGCAGCTTATGGCAGCACAGTCTTACGTCCTTGCCGCTGAACCAGAGGAACCGGAAGAAGAGGTTGCCAATGATGACTGGCAACCCATGATCATTGCAGAGCGCAGTGAATATATTCCCGAATGTTCTGTAGGTGAAGCCGTGATGCGGATGGATCTGGCAAATTTGCCAGCAATGATGTTCCACAACTCTGGAACGAAAGGACTTAATGTTGTATATCGTCGTGCAGATGGTAATATTGGCTGGATAGATCCAAAACTGGATAACGGCTAAGAAACCCAAATTGATCCCACGGCGCGAGCGATTGGACAACTAGTTAGAGACTCATGGAAATAGCTGATATTGTCAGCCCTGAAGCTGTATTTACTGATATCAAGGCAACCAGTAAAAAACAGGTATTGCAGGAGCTATCCCGTCGGGCAGCAGCCCATATCAATTGTGATGAGCGGGAAATTCTAAATGTGTTGATTGAACGCGAACGCCTCGGCACAACAGGTGTCGGTCAGGGGATCGCTATTCCTCATGGCAAACTGGAATCCCTGAAAACTGTTCAGGGATTCTTTGCCAAGCTTGAAACTGCGGTCGATTATGACTCCATGGACGATATGCCGTGGATCTCATCTTCCTTCTTTTGGCACCGGCTGAAGGCGGAGCGGATCATCTCAAAGCCCTCGCGCGTGTCTCAAGGACTCTCCGCAATGCTGAACGCTGTGAGCGAATTCGCGGCACTGAAAATACGGATGCGCTCTTTGCCATTCTGACAGACGACGCGCTTGCAGCCTGACTACCCTTTTTGCAAACCGTGTCAAATGTGAAGGACTGCACAGCTGCGAGGATTAAAATCTGATAGTTTTCAGAATACACGATTTCAATTGTTAGGGCGCTCCATGAATAAACTTTGGCAACTGTCACTAAGTGTATTTTTCGGGATTCTAATCACTTTCAGCATGGCATCGGCCCAGAAAGGCCGACCTCCCCAGTTGGATTTTCCCTTGAAATGTACACTGGGAATGGACTGCCACATACAGCATTTTATGGATATTCAAGCTGGACCTGGTGCTGCTGATTTTAACTGCGGATCACTAACCTACAACAATCACAGCGGGACAGATTTTCGCATCCTGACACTGAAGCAGATGGAAAAAGGCGTTCCTGTTGTGGCCGCAGACGATGGCGTCGTCTTTAACCTTCGCGATGGAGTTCCAGATCAATATTTTAGTGAATATTCTAAAAAGAAACAGAAGGAAGTATATAGCAAAGGGCGTGGAAATGTTGTCGTCATTCAGCACGGGGGTGGCTGGAATACCTTTTATGCCCATCTGAAAAAGGGATCCATTCGCGTGGTAAAAGGACAACGCGTCTCCAAAGGGCAGGTACTTGGACTTGTTGGTATGTCCGGATTAACAGAATTTCCCCACCTGCATTTCGAACTGCGCCATCGCAACTCCAGAATTGACCCCTTCACAGGCCTGGAGGCGCAAAGTGATTGCGGAAAATCTGATAGAACGTTCTGGAGCGAAGCGGCCTTACGCCAAATGCCCTACAAAGAAACTTTTTTTGTTAATACAGGATTTTCAGAAACTCGGCCTGCAGATCGCAAAGATCTTGAAACGGGCCGTAAAAAAGTGGCTGATTTTTCCGCAATTGCCCCAACAATATATTTCTGGTCCTACTATATTGGCAGCCGTATGGGAGATAAGACAAAAATCGAAATTATCGGGCCCGATGGCAGCGTCCTCAGGTCTCACACATCCAAACCTGCGGGTAACAACCAGATCAGCCGCACCATGTTTATTGGTATGAAAAAACCGGCAACGGGTTGGGAGTCGGGAACATATGTGGGGAAAATCACCATCAGGCGAACCGATGGGTCTGTATTTGAAGACAGCGCCAGCATTAACATGCGGTAGGCGCTGCCTATCAGATTATTTATTCAGCTTACCAAAAAAGCGTCCAGATCATTTTGACGAGCGATGATCAGGCGACTTCCGCACTGTCTTCCTCACCAAGACGCTGACCGTCGGCCGAGTAAATCGCGTAGACGATATTTCCATCCTCTTCGACTTCCCGGACATAAGCTGTGTCCATCGATCCCAGAACTGCGAGGGCCGCCGGACTAATTTGGCGTAACGTCGCTTCCTGATACTGCATTACTTAACTCCTGTTACCCCATCTGGGGCCGCCCACTATTCTGTTGACCGGCTAGAACCGATCGTTTTCATACTTTTCTCACCGTTTTTGTCGGTGATCTCAATTTCCTTAACGTCAGATTTCTCAATCGGTAGACGTAAATCAATATGCAATAGGCCGTTGTCCATCTCTGCACCGGTAACTTTCACACCTTCGGCCAGCACAAATTTCCGTTTGAACTGGCGTGATGCAATCCCGCGATGAATGTAGACGCGCCCCTGCTCCTCATTCTGCTTACCATGAATGATTAGTTGGTTTTGTTCCAGCGTTATCTGCAAATCTTTCTTAAAAAATCCGGCTACAGCCAGGGTTATGCGCAAATCACACTCTGAAATCTGTTCAATATTATAGGGGGGATAGCCTTCACCGTTGGATTTCGCCAATTGCTCAAGCATATGCTCAAAGCGGTCGAATCCCAACAAAAGAGGACTGTTAAATACAGACATTGTCGACACCACGTATTCTCCTCGGTTGAGCGAGTAAAACTGAAGCCCAAAATTGGCGCTTCCGTGACAGCCACTATGGCACTGTCACTGACTTTAATGTAGGTTGCCTTGTCATCTTCATCAAGGAGCCAATTGAAGAAGATGTAAAAAGACATCTTTTCTGGGCTCCGCAACGAGAAAAACAAGCAGGAAACTGAAGAAAATGAGTATTGACCCACATAAAGAGAATCTGAAAGTCGGCGTAATCGGTGCCGGCGCCATGGGCCGCGGAATTGCACAAGTTTCCGTCACAGGCGGAATGCAGGCGCTGATTTTCGATACTGCAGATGGGGCAGCGCAGAAGGCATGCGACTTTATTGGCGGTATGATTGACCGCTCCGTCGAAAAAGGACGCCTTTCTGAAACCGATGGTTCAAATGCCAAAAATAATCTGATTGCAGCGGAAAAACTGGAAGATCTATCTGACTGCGACCTCGTCGTTGAAGCTATTGTTGAAAATCTGGACGTTAAGCAAAAAGTCTTTCAGCAGATCGAATCGGTCGTACGAAAAGAAACGATTATTGCTTCCAACACATCCAGCATTCGCATCGCTTCAATTGCATCCGCTTGTACCCACAAGGATCGTATTGCTGGTCTGCATTTTTTTAACCCTGTTCCCCTGATGAAACTGGTCGAAGTCATTAATGCGACTGAAACATCTGCGGAAACGATCGAAGCCCTGAACGTTATTGGGAAAAGAATGGGCCGAGTTCCTGTTGTCGTAAAAGACGCTCCAGGCTTTTTGGTTAATCTTGGCGGCCGAGCCTACACAACAGAAGCTATGCGCCTCGCGGCGGAAGGCGTTGCGCAGCCACATGAAATTGACGCTATTATGCGCGATGCCTGTGGTTTCAGAATGGGACCTTTTGAGCTGGCGGACCTTACCGGGATTGATGTGAACTTCCCGGTTAGTCAGATCATCTACAGCGGTTATTTTTACGACAAACGCCTTGCGACAAGCCCAATCCATGAATCCATGATGGAAGCAGGGCGTCTGGGCCGTAAAACAAAAGCCGGTTTCTACGATTATGATGATAACGGACAGATCATCTATCCTGACCTTGATCCCAAAATCAAAGATAATCCCGCTGCACGAGCCTATGTCCCAGAAGACATCGAAGGCCTGGAGCCCATTGCTCGTGATATCGGCCTCTCTATCCTGAAAGAAGACGACGGAATCTCTCCGATACTTGTGGCTCCTGTAGGTGAAGATTGTACAAGCGTTGTTCATCGGCTTGGCTTGATGTCAAAAGAACCGTAGCCGTGGATATGCTGAGCGGCATTTATCAGCATACCACTGTCATGGCAGCGCCAGGCGCCGACGACGCCGTTGTAAGGTCCATCATGGCCGCGTTCCGCAAGGTTTCCAACCGTGTCACTCGTATCAAGGACAGTCCAGGATTTGTCGCACAGCGGCTGCAGGCAATGATTGCCAACCTTGGCTCTGAAATGGCGCAAATAGGAATTGCCAGCCCTGAGGATATAGATAAAGGAATGAAGCTGGGCCTGAATTACCCTCACGGTTCAGTCGAGCTGGCAGAACATCTGGGAGTAAAAAACACCCTGAAGATTCTTGAAAACCTTCAACAGATTACAGGTGAGGAACGTTACCGCCCCAGTCTGTGGCTTCGCCGCCGGGCACTGCTCAACCTGCCAATCCACACTCCAAATTAACGGTCTGGGCGCCTTCGGGCGCCCTGCCTTTTATGGCTAGTTACTTTGTTCTGCTTCTCTTTCCGCCTGCAAAGAGGCAATTTCCGCCATTTGATGAAGAGCGCCGGCAACTGCAGCCGATCCACCCAAGCTGGTTTCCATAGCCTGCATCAGGGTTGCAACCACACCGGCATTGAAATAATCGCGCTCAAGTCCTTCCTCAACGCATTTCTCCAGCGCCTTATCCAGATGCTCCGTAATAATCTGGGCGGCTTTGTCCAGTTTCTCCTTGGTTTCCATATCTGGCATGGAAAACGAATTTGACTCGCTCACAATACTATCCAATCCTTGAGTTTTGCTGGCCCACACATAAGGTGATTTGAGCAAAGAGGCAAAGAAATTATTCTCGTCCCTTCAGCATCACCGGCTCGCCATGTGGTGTATGAAGATGTGCGTCTAGCCAATCCTGTTTGCGTTTATTTCTTTCAGGCTCAGAAACAAATTGCTTTTCATTCATCAATTTTTCAAATGCTGACAACCAGCACATATAGTAATCGCTATTGCCACATCCACGGCCTTGCCGGGTTGCTTTTTCGATCTCTGCACCGAAGATGTCCGCCCATTCTGCCCATTCAAAATAACCCGCTTCATGCATTTGAACTGTCATGGCAAAGGCCTGAGCCTGCCAGGGTTCATCAAATACGGGACCGTCCTCATCCATCGGGATTGGCGTATTAGCAAGGCGTCAATCATGGCTTGATCTGTCACGATAAAGCCTCCAAATGGTCATCCCATAAATCCAAATGAATATAGTCACCTGCAGTTCCATCTTCCCCCCATAACTCTATGGAAGAAAAACGGACACAATATAAATGCTGGTGTGCTTCACGGCCATGGGCACTGGCATCGGCAAAGACCTGAATTCCATAATCAGCGATGATTTCACCCTGCTTACCCCTTGCATACCGAGGTAGTCGGGTATGGCCCGGCGGATGGATGTTTTTCGCTCGGACCTGATCGCCCACAGTGAAGCTGGCTGGCTTTCCCTCGTCTCGATAAAAATATCCACCGCGGGCCAGAAACTCATCTACCTTTTCCGGTGTCAACTTGGGACCATGCGGTATGGAAACCGGTTGCGCAGGAACGTTTCCTTTCAACTCATCTATCGAAAACAAACCCTTTTCCGCCAATATCCTCTCCAGCGCATCCAGCCAAATTTGATAATAGCTACTCGTCATATATTTCCGGGGGTCCATACGTTCGCGGGCATGACGTGATTCATCAATATTACGTATTTTTAAGGGGCCAACTGCATTATTAACGGCAAAAACCCGCTTCTCCCATTCGGCATGGAATACTTCACGTTCATCTTCATTCACATCAATGGGACCCATACCATGCATTCCGCCCATGTCGTGCACACCGTTCATGACGCACCTCCCGTATTTGGCTGTCCAGCGCCAGCCAAGCGGACCCCGATCATACTATCGCGGCTGATCAACTCCTTAAGTTGCTCTTCACTCATGCCTTCTGAACCAAGAGGAGGCTTTGGTATGACAAGATAACGAGTTTCCGCTGTGCTATCCCACACACGGACCTCCACATCCGCCGGTATATGAGTTCCAAACTCTTCCAACACTTTGCGCGGCTCACGAACAGCACGTGCCCGATAGGGGGCCGATTTATACCAGACGGGTGGCAAACCCAATACAGGCCACGGATAACAGGAACACAGGGTGCAAACGACCATATTATGAACCCGATCCGTATTTTCCACAGCAACGATCGTCTCACCGCCAGCGCCCGAATAACCAAGCTCGGCAACTGCCTTTGTGCCATCCTCAAGCAACCTCGCCTTGTAGTCGGGGTCCCGCCAGGCTTTAGCAACTACGGCTTTTCCGTTTTGGGGTCCTATTCGGTTTTCAAACCGATCCACCAATGTATCCAACGTCTCTGGATCAACGAGACCCTTCTCAACAAGCAGACTCTCCAGCGCCTTTACTCGTAAAACCGTATCTGACGGGGGGTCATTGTGATCATGATCGTGGGCCATGGTAGTCTCCTGCAGCGAATAGGCTTTAACACTTTATATCAAGCCAAGCGAAGAACAAGAGTGCCACGGTTCAATTTTACATTTTCAACTATTTAGTGATTATTTATGCTACCATAATAAGAAAATTCTTACTCTATTTTGAAACACGACTGATTGGATATCGGTTTTTTATAAAGCGCGGGGTTCATTTCTAACCTAAACAACGGATAACAGGGTTTTCCGTTTTGAGCGCCGACAATGAATTGTTTTTTATGGATTTCTTTAGTAGAGGATCGTTGAAGGATGAGCGCTGAAGATTACATACAACAAAACTTTATTGAGTATAATTTAGTGATAATATTAATAGCGAGCATTCTTTGCTACAGGCTAGGAGCTCGAACCCGACGACAGATCACAAAAATTATTTTCTATTTGCCGGCCGCGCCAATTATAGGCCCGCTTGTTTCAAGCGTTGCTCTTTGTGTCCTTTCTATTTTATTTACTTTTTCTGGCGTTTTATATGCTGTTTCAGAGGATCTTCTAGGTACTGTTCTCTATTTTTTAGAAACAGGCGTAGAGTATTCCGCCCTTTCAATGGTTTTTGGGATTATTTGTTATTGTGTTGGATGTTTTAAGGCTGAAAAAGTTAAGGTTGTGAAGAATTGGCAAGCTCAATAACCGCCGTAAATAAATACTTTAAATTTAGGGTACTAACTCAGGTTTCACATCGGAGGTTTTGACTACATTCGATAGTCATCCTTCCGCTAAACCAACCAACTAAAGATCCTTTGAATGGAAATATCTCTTTCAGTTATTCAATCTTTAGTTTAGATTTTTCTTTTTCGTCACATAAAACATATCAAACTGTTCTCGTGAAGAATTCACGTCATTGTAAAAAGGATCCTTATGCGCCGACAAACTCCTTCTTTCCTTACCGCTGTTTTTCTTCTGCTTTTTACTCTCCCACCTGCTACAGCCGACACCGCGGAGGATAGTAAAAAATATGCAGTGATTTATGAATTGTTTGAAGTGACTGGCCTGCAGCACAATATGATTACCGTCACGCAGGATCTGATTGCAAAGGAGATAAAGAAACAACTAGGGAAAAACCCTCAGATTTCCGCTAGTGATCTTCAGTCAGTTACGCGCATTTTCCAGCAAACCTTTGAGGAACGGTCCAGTGAGGTTTTACAACCCATTGCGAATCTCTATGCAGAAAATTTCACCACTGAAGAATTGATTGCCATTCTGGAATTTCAAAAAAGTCCAGCAGGGCAAAAAGCAAATCGCCTGTTTCCATCCCTCTTTCAACAGGGAATTCTACTAGGTCAAAGGTGGGGACGGGAAGTCGGCCAAACAGCCTTTGAACGAATTAAGAAGCATTTCACCGACAAAGGCATCGATATCTGATATCGGTCAGTGACACTACTGGCCAAAAAGTCTTACAGGTTTTTCAATCTGGCTTTAGTCTCAGGTAGCCGTGCCAGAGAACGCTCCAGTCTTTCTTTTCTAACTAGCAGCCCGTCGGACCCGCACCGGCTTTCCTTGAATGCCTTTGTAACAAGCCAGCCTTATGTTCAACAAAAATCAATTTCGTTGAACATCGCAGCTCACAAAAAAAACCCCGGCATCAGCCGAGGTTTTTCTAAAATTCTGGTGGAGCCAGACGGGATCGAACCGACGACCTCTTGAATGCCATCCAAGCGCTCTCCCAACTGAGCTATGGCCCCACAAAATAAAGACAGTGCGTCTTTAATGCGCGGAAACTAAGCTGAACCTTTCACAAATTCAAGTCAAAAATTCAGCCTGCCGCGCGATTTTTCATGGCCCTGTTACAGGTCCTCATCATCCTTACCGCGAACGACAACGCCCAGATCACCGTCATCATCATCGTCATCCGCCAGATCCACATCGTCCTCGGAGAGGATTTCATCATCATCCAGCAACAGATCAACGTTTTCCTCGTCATCGTCGTCACCAACAACCGGCTTCACAGGCTTTACCTTTGGCTTTTCAGCAGGAGCCGCTTCGGCCTTTGATGGTTTCAACAGTTTTTCGGGAACATGTTCCGTGCCACAGGACGGACAAACGATCGGGTCACGCTGCATATCATAGAAAGCTTTACCACAAGATTTACAGCGATGCTTTGCACCCCATTCCGGTTTCGCCATTTTTTCCTCACACCGAATTAAAGGAATAAAACTTGTAAAATTTTTTGCTCGTTTGCCAGAAACGATCCCGCCTGTCAAAAGTTTCTTGCATCGTAGACCTACGAATATGTGACAAATGTTTAAAAGCTTGTTAAAACCGGGATTATTTTCAACCGATTAAGTAAAACGCCTGCTATTTGATCAAGGGCGAGACAAAATTCAGATTTCAATGACATCGAACCAAACAAAAGCTGGCCCGGTTAGCTCCCACGCCTGCAAAGCAATCGCGGGCAAGGTTACCGTTCCGGGCGACAAATCCATTTCCCATCGTTCCCTGATTTTAGGGGGGCTTGCCTTGGGCACGACGCGCGTATCTGGCCTGCTGGAGGGCGAAGACGTTCTGTGTACTGCAGAAGCCATGCGAAAGCTCGGCGCCCAGATTGATAAAAAGGAAAATGGCGAGTGGCATGTAACGGGTGTGGGTGTTGGCTCGTTAAGTGAGCCGGATGCCGTTCTGGACATGGGAAACAGCGGAACTGCCGCGCGTCTGTTAATGGGTCTGGTTGCCAGCGCACCGTTTAACACTTTCTTCTGTGGTGATGCTTCTTTACACAAGCGCCCCATGAGACGGGTCTCCCAACCGTTAGAGCAAATGGGCGCAGTTGTCACAAGCCGTTCAGGTGATCGTTTTCCCTTATGCGTTAGCGGTCAGAACCTGATGCCAATCACCTATGAATTACCCGTCGCGTCAGCGCAGGTTAAATCCTGTATTTTACTGGCAGCACTTGACACCCCGGGAGAGACAACCGTGATCGAGCCCAAACCCACGCGCGATCACACGGAAAACATGCTACGCCATTTCGGAGCCGAAATATCTGTCACCCAACCCGATGATGGAAGCCGTACAATTTGCTTACAGGGGCAGCAGGAACTGAAAGCCGCGGATATTCTGGTTCCCGGCGATCCATCTTCGGCTGCATTTCTGGCTGTTGCGGCGGCGATCCTGCCAGGATCAGAAGTAACAATCGAAAATGTCGGACTTAATCCTTTGCGCGATGGCCTGTTTGAGACATTGGGCCAGATGGGCGCAGATATCAGTATAAATAACCTTCGCGATCAAGGAGGCGAACAGGTTGGAGATATTCGGGTCCGTGGAGGCCTGTTAAAAGGGGTTGTTGTCCCACCGGAGCGGGCCATTTCCATGATTGATGAATATCCCGTTCTGTTTGTCGCCGCAGCGTTTGCGCACGGTACGACAACCATGCTCGGGCTAGAAGAGTTACGGGTCAAGGAAAGCGACCGTATAGCAGTCATGGCCGAAGGTTGAAAGCTTGCGGTGTAAATCTGGAAGAGCGTGAAGACGGACTGATCATTCATGGACGCGCCGTTCCTCCAAAAGGGGGGGCTGTTGTCAAAACCCACCTTGATCATCGCATCGCCATGAGTTTTCTGGTTATGGGAATGGGGTCGGAAGATCCTGTTACGGTTGATGACGGCTCGGTAATGGAGACAAGTTTCCCCGGCTTCACTGAGCTCATGAACAGTCTCGGCGCAAAAATCGGGAGTACGATTGACTGATGATTATCGCTGTAGACGGACCCGTTGCCGCAGGAAAAGGAACCCTCGCCAGGCGAATCGCTGAACGATATGGCCTGAAATATCTGGATACAGGCGCCCTTTATCGGGCCGTTGGTCTTCTAGTGTTGCGCCGCGCTCAGGATCCAGCGGATGAGGCAAACGCCATTGCCGCGGCACTTGATGTGGACCAGATTGACCTGACCGATCCCGAGCTGAGAGACGAGCGCACCGGCAATGCAGCCTCCACTGTTGCGTCCATACAGGGCGTGCGCGATGCATTGCTTGATTATCAACGAAACGTAGCAAACTCAAGGCCTGGCGCCGTGTTGGATGGCAGGGACATAGGAACTGTCGTATGCCCTGACGCCCCCGTGAAGCTATTTGTCACTGCCAGCGCAGAAGTACGGGCCATGCGCCGTTTCGAAGAGCTCAAGGCCAAAGGTGTGGCTACAACTTTTGAAGAAGTCTATGCCGATTTACAGGCCCGGGATGAACGTGACAGCAACAGGGCGTCGGCCCCACTTGTGGCTGCAAAAGACGCACACTTGCTTGATACAACAAAATTGGATATAGAAGCGGCACTTGAAAAAGCCTACGAAATTATAGATGCCCGATGAGGTAAATTTCCACGGCTCGTTTTGGGCGATCACGCTCACGCAGTGATCATTCGTAAACAGCGTTTTCCAAGCGTGAACAGAAAACTGGAAAACAAGTGGCCATCGATCCACCGGAACGCCGGTTTGGCCTGATACTGGATCAATTGAGGAATTCAAAATATGTCAGATACCAAAATTGCCGAAGAAGGCATGCCAGCAATGGAAGATTTTGCAGCATTGCTGGAAGAGTCCTATGGGACAAATGATAGCCTTGAGGGAACAGTTCTCAAGGGTACAGTCGTCAGCATCGAAAACGACTTTGCCGTCATCGATGTCGGACTGAAATCAGAAGGTCGTGTACCTTTGAAAGAATTCGCAGCTCCTGGTCAGGACGCCGAGTTGAAAGTTGGCGATACAGTAGAAGTATTCCTAGAGCGCATTGAAAACTCTGCTGGTGAAGCTGTTCTGTCTCGCGACAAAGCTCGCCGTGAAGAAGCATGGGAAAAACTCGAAGTTGCCTTCGATGCAAACGAACGTGTGGATGGTGTTATCTTTGGTCGTGTCAAAGGTGGCTTTACAGTTGACCTTTCCGGCGCTGTGGCTTTCTTGCCAGGCAGCCAGGTAGACGTTCGCCCAGTTCGCGACATTGCACCACTTAAAGGTATTCCACAGCCATTCCAGATTCTGAAAATGGACCGCCGCCGCGGTAACATTGTTGTCTCTCGTCGTGCTGTTCTGGAAGAAAGCCGTGCGGAAGCTCGCGCTGAACTGATCGGAACTCTTGAAGAAGGCCAGACACTGGAAGGTGTGGTCAAGAATATCACCGATTACGGTGCATTCGTTGATCTTGGCGGTGTTGACGGCCTGTTGCATGTCACTGACATTGCATGGCGCCGTGTCAATCACCCATCAGAAGCTCTGACAATTGGTGAGACTGTACAGGTTCAGGTTATTCGCCTGAACAAAGATACACAGCGCATCAGCCTGGGTATGAAACAGCTTCAGACAGATCCTTGGGATAGCCTTGAAGCCAAATACCCACTACACGCCAAATTCACTGGCCGTGTCACAAATATCACTGATTACGGTGCATTTGTTGAGCTGGAACCAGGTGTTGAAGGTCTTGTCCATGTCTCCGAAATGAGCTGGACCAAGAAAAACGTTCATCCAGGTAAAATTGTTTCTACTTCTCAGGAAGTTGAAGTCATGGTTCTGGAAGTGGATGAATCCCGCAGACGGATCAGCCTTGGTCTGAAACAGTGCCTTGACAATCCTTGGGAAAAATTCGCTGAAACAACTCCTGTTGGCAGCACCATCAAAGGTGAAGTTAAGAACATCACTGAATTCGGTCTGTTTGTTGGACTCGAAAACGATGTTGATGGCATGGTTCACATGTCCGATATCGACTGGAGTGAGCCTGGCGAAAAAGCAATCCAGAACTACAACAAAGGTGATGAGGTAACTGCAAAAGTTCTCGATATCGACATCGAGAAAGAGCGCATCAGCCTAGGCATCAAGCAAATGAGTGAAGATCCATTTGCAGGCGCAGCGGAGCTGAAAAAGGGCGCTGTTGTTACTTGTACTGTTACCGCAGTTCAGGATGCTGGTGTTGATGTAGAAGTTACCGACGGTGTTGTTGGCTTCATCCGCAAGGGTGATCTGAGCCGTGATCGTGCAGAGCAACGCCCTGACCGTTTCGCGGTTGGTGACAAGCTGGATGCGAAAATCACATCGATTGACAACAAGACACGTAAAGTTTCTCTGTCAATCAAAGCCAAGGAAGTTGCGGAAGAAAAAGAAGCTGTTGCACAATACGGTTCTTCTGACGCAGGTGCATCTCTTGGTGACATTCTCGGCGCCGCAATGCGTAAAGCAGAAGGCTCTGACGACTAAAATACAACATTTCGGTTGAGGAAAAATGATGTTTAACGAAAGTAGGAAACACCGTGACGACTGAAACCGATCTGATACTCGACAGGCGCCGTTTGAAACGGCGCCTGTTTTTTTGGCGAATACTGACTGTAATCGCAATCCTTGTCGCGATCGCTTTTGGGACAATGAAGCTTGTTCCCGACCAAGCAGAGCCACATGTTGCGAAGCTGAATATTGAAAATGTCATTGTTGAAAATGACCGTCGTCAACAGGTCATCAGTGATATTGCCCAAAATGATAATGTGAAGGCACTTATCGTTTATATCAACAGCCCCGGTGGCTCCACCTACGGAAGTGAGCGCCTTTATCATGCGCTCAAAGATGTAGCCCAGAAAAAGCCCGTTGTAACAGTGATCGGAACGGTAGGCGCATCCGGTGGATATATTACTGCCCTGGCAGGGGAGCGGATTTTTGCCGGCGAAACTTCCATCACCGGATCCATTGGTGTCATTGTTCAATTTACGGAAATCTCCAAATTACTGGATCAAATCGGCGTTCGCGCTGACGCGATAACATCAGGCCCCCTTAAAGGTGAACCTTCACCACTTAAACCCCTCTCAAATGCCGGGCGGCGCAATCTTCAGGAGATGGTCCTGCAAACTCATGAATGGTTTGAAGATTTGATTGTTCAAAACCGTCCCCTGTCAGAAGCCGAAGTTGAAGCCATTTCTGATGGACGCATTCTGATCGGAAAATCAGCGATATCTGCGGGACTGATTGATGAGCTTGGTGGCCTCAAGGAAGCACGGATTTGGCTGGAATCGAACAGGCAGATTCCCCGTGACCTGCCCCTCATACAGGCCGACTATAGTGAACCAAAAGGTCTAATTCAGGAGCTTATTCAAGGAATATTGGGGAAAAGCGTTATATCTGAAAGACTTACACTTGACGGACTGATTTCTCTTTGGCACCCTAATTAGAGAAAATTTGTTTAAACAAGTATCGAACACATAATTCGTAGAATTTATTGGGGGCCTCTCAGGATGATTAAGTCGGAGCTGATTGCAATTCTCGCAGAAAAAAATCCTCATCTTTATCTGCGAGATGTGGAGCGGATTGTCACAACCATATTTGACACTATTTCGGATGCTCTGGCGAACGGGGATCGTGTTGAGCTTCGTGGTTTTGGGGCCTTTTCAACCAAAGAGCGATCTTCGCGCATCGGTCGGAACCCTCGCACCGGAGAACAGGTTTCTGTGGACGCAAAACTTGTTCCCTATTTTAAATGTGGCAAAGAAATGCGCGAGAACCTAAATAAGTGAGATAATAACTCTCCCTTTTTCAGGCGGATATATCAGTGAAACTCATTTCTTGGATTTTTATCGCAGCCCTTGCGCTTGTTGTCATTATATTGAGCGTGGGAAACAAGGCGCCGGTCGTATTTTCGCTATATCCACTGCCTTTCGAAATGGAACTCCCCCTTTACATCCTGATTCTTGCAGGAGCCTTTATCGGTGTTTTGCTGGGCTCAGTTCGAACCTGGATCGCTGACGGGAAAGCCCGCAGTGAAAACCGAGCCCATAAACAGGAAGTCCTGCGCCTCAAGGCAGAATTGGCAAAGCTTGAGGCGCAGCAGTCTGAAAATCGATCAACTGACGAAGACAGCCGGGAGCGAATGCTTAAGATAACCGAAGTCAAGCAGACTTAAGTTGCGAGATTATCTCTGTTTCAAGAGGCTCAAAAGAAATCTGGTCGCCTCCGCCTCTCTCACTATCCCTGAAATACATCTCTTTTAATCGTTTTACATAACCAACCAGATTATCAAAACTCCGCAAACTCCGTTGAAGCTGACCTTCATCCGGCTGATAGTAAATATTAGCCAGCAATCCATATAATGACGCATCCGTTAATCCGGGCATCTCTCCATGTATAAACGCCTGATTACCAAGCATTATTGAAAGTGCTTCAAAGTCCCGCTCCGCCTTGGCGTATATTTCCTCCGAAGTGTGCCTTGAAATTCCTTGAGCATGAATAGCTTTTCGAACGGATTTTTGAGCACTCGCTTTCACAAACCCGCGCATAACAAAAGGCACTCCGGAAAAAACCCGTTGTGAAAATTTTGGCCAGACCTCCATGTCCTGCCACCTCGAATACAGCAAAATAAAATACAGCTCTTCTTCTACTAGCCTGCGGATTAAAATGCCTTTGGCCCGTTCCTGCATATTCAATTGACGGTCCGGATCCCTATCAGTCCTTTCAGCCAGAATTTGAACAATCAGTTCACTATCCCCTATTTTCTGTCCATCCAGTGTGATGAAGGGAACCTTTCCTTTCGGCCCCAGCTGTGTGAATGACCAAATCTGTTCGTAAGGCAATCCGGCTATTCGAAGCCAGGTTTCCAGCTTTAGCCCAAACGGGCTGGGTTGCATTCCAATTACGCAAGGAAAATTGTGAACTTTCACTGTGTCTGCCATCTGCAGTCTCCATCATGTAGTTGAAATGGCTTGATAACACCCCCCTACTGACAACATACTGTCAGTAGTCTTTAGCTCAGGATCCTATTCATGCGCCGTGCAGATCGCCTTTTTCAGATTGTTCAGATACTCCAGCGAAAGAAAAACGCAATTACCGCGCAGATAATCGCTGAAGAGCTGGAAGTTTCAGTCCGTACGATCTATCGCGATATACAGGACCTGATCAAAAATCATGTCCCCATTTGCGGTGAGCCCGGTACAGGGTATTTATTGCAAGGTGGTTATGATCTTCCCCCCATGATGTTCTCAGATGAGGAAATTGAGGCCATTATGCTGGGCGTTGAATGGGTGAGAGCAAACGGTGATACACAAATTCAGCGAGCGGCGGAAGACGTTCTGGTGAAAATCGGAGCTGTTCTACCCAAAAACCGACAGGCTCTTCTCTCCTCCCTTACCCACATCATCCACCGTCCAGATGAAGCAAAGAAAATCACCGTCTCTATGCCGGAAGTTCGTCGCGCCATCCGTCATCATCTCAATGCAGACACTACATATCTGTCTTTGGCTGGCGAACTCACAGATAGGCGCCTTAGCCCCCTCATCATCGTATTTTTCGAAAATATTCAACTACTTGTTGCCTGGTGTCATCTCCGTCAGGATATCCGCAATTTCCGAATGGACCGTTTTCAATCATTTACGGTCTCGGATGAAACCTTCCCCAGTAGTTATGTAAAACAATTACACGATCATATGAAATCCGAAGCCCAGCAGATGCAAAATAGCAAGAGCCAGAAATGAATAATCTCTCAAAACTGGTCAGCTTTTTCTCATAAAGCAGAAAATTGACAAAAACCGCTTCTATCACTTCACTTTCGTGCAAAAAAGGCTATTATCCACTGCTTTTCTTCCACAATTAGCGGAAAAAACTTGGACATCATGACCCGACTGAACCCGAAAAATCCGATTTTAACTGCCATCGACAAAAATAATCTGTCGGAGGCGGAAAATCTGGTGAGCGAAGTCGGAGCTGCCAGTGGTGGAATCAAGCTTGGCAAGGAATTCTTTACGAGCTTCGGCCCACAAGGCATACAACAGGTCGCCGGAACACAAACCCCGTTGTTCCTCGATCTGAAATTTCACGACATCCCAAACACGGTTGCCGGTGCTGTTCGGGCCGCAACCCGTGCGCTGGCGCCCAATATGATGACCATTCACGCGAGTGGGGGCGCGGCCATGATCCGAGCAGCCAGTGACGCTGCCTCTGAATTTGAAAGCTCCCCCTGGATTTTAGCTGTTACGGTCCTGACCAGTATGGATGACAGTGACCTCACATCAGTTGGTGTAAATTCAACAGCTTCGGATCAGGTTCTACGTTTGGCTCGACTGGCTCAGGAAAATGGTGCAGATGGTGTCATCTGCAGTCCTCATGAGATCACAACCTTGCGCGCAGAATGCGGCCCTGACTTTAAGCTGGTTGTCCCGGGAATTCGGCCCACCGGAAGTGATCATGGGGATCAGAAACGGGTAAAAACACCCGCAGAGGCTGTGGCTGACGGAGCAGATTATCTTGTCATTGGACGGCCCATTACCGCTCATGAAGCACCCGCCACCGCTATTCAGAATATCCTCGAAAGTCTGAATTGAAATGACTGCTATTCAGGTTAAAATCTGTGGATTGAACGAGAGAGCATCTATTGCCGCAGCGCTTGATGCCGGTGCAGATTTTATTGGAGCTGTATTTTATCCACGTAGCCCCCGCTCCATCACAGCCGAGCAAGCCAAAGATCTCTTTGCGAAAATGGATCATAGCCAAACAAAACTGGTCGGGCTTTTTGTTGATCCGTCAGACGATCTGTTGCGTACAGTTTTGGAAAATGTAGATCTTGATCTGATCCAGCTACATGGCAAGGAAACACCGGAGCGGGTTGCAGAAATTCGCGAAAATTTCAAACGACCTGTTATGAAAGCCCTCGCCATTGCGCAAAAAGAAGATCTGTCTGCGGTGAATGCCTATGAAAGCGTGTCGGACATGTTGCTGTTTGACGCAAAAGCCCCTAAAAGCATGAAGGATGCATTGCCCGGCGGAAATGGCCTGAGCTTTGACTGGAATATGCTGGCGGATTTTAAATGCGCTCGCCCGTGGATGCTCGCCGGGGGATTGAATGTGCAAAATGTGACAGAGGCGGTCAGGATCAGCGGTGCAACGATGGTGGACACCTCCTCAGGTGTTGAAATCAAACCGGGACACAAGGATCCCGCTGCGATTTCGAGCTTTATTGAAGCTGTTCGCCAGATTTAGAATGAAGGTTGAATTGGAAAACCGATGACGCAGTTAAATACATACCGTTCAGGTCCGGATGATACCGGACATTTTGGGATTTTCGGCGGTCAGTTCGTGGCCGAAACCCTGATGCCGCTTATTCTTGAGCTGGACGAAGCCTATGAAGACGCAAAAAAGGATCCGGACTTCTCCCGCCAGCTCGACGGCCTGTTAAAGCATTATGTTGGCCGAGAAAGTCCCCTGTATTTTGCAGAGCGTCTGACCGAACATTTTGGCGGTGCTAAAATTTATCTGAAACGCGAAGATTTGAACCATACCGGTGCTCACAAAATCAACAACTGTATGGGACAAATCCTTCTCGCCCTTCGGATGGGTAAAAAGCGCATCATTGCAGAAACCGGTGCGGGTCAGCATGGCGTTGCTACAGCAACAGTTGCGGCCCGTTTTGGCCTGCCCTGCACAATCTATATGGGCGAAACTGACATAGAACGGCAAAAGCCCAACGTGTTTCGCATGAAATTGATGGGCGCTGAGGTAAAACCTGTTACTTCGGGATCGCGAACCCTCAAAGATGCAATGAACGAAGCGCTTCGCGACTGGGTTACCAATGTCGATGATACCTTTTATATCATTGGAACTGTTGCCGGACCTCACCCATACCCCACTTTAGTTCGCGATTTCCAGAATGTGATAGGTGACGAAGTTCGCGCACAAATTATGAAAGCTGAAGGCCGCCTTCCAGACACCCTGCTGGCATGTATTGGGGGTGGCTCCAACGCAATGGGTCTTTTTCATCCTTTCCTTGATGACGAAAATATCAAAATCGTAGGAGTGGAAGCCGCGGGCCATGGGTTGGATACAGATAAACATGCTGCATCCCTAAAGGGAGGACGTCCTGGTGTCCTCCACGGAAACAGAACATATCTTCTACAAGATGGTGACGGCCAGATTATCGAAGCCCATTCCATTTCCGCAGGACTGGATTATCCCGGCATTGGCCCTGAACATGCATGGCTTAATGATGTAGGCCGGGTTGACTATGTTAGCGCAACCGACGAAGAAGCACTGGAAGCGTTCCAGTTGTGCTGCAAGCTTGAAGGCATCATTCCGGCGCTGGAATCCAGTCATGCCCTCGCTTATCTGAAACATTACGCACCATCCTTGCCCAAGGATCATATCATCGTGGTCAATCTGTCTGGTCGTGGGGACAAGGATATTTTTACAGTTGCTGACGCTCTGGGAGTGGAACTCTAATGCAAACCCGTATTGATCGTCGCTTTGCGGCCCTGAAAGCTGAAGGCCGGGCAGCCTTTGTTACTTTTGTCATGGCCGGGGATCCCAACAGGGAAACGTTCGAAAAGATAATCAGTGGCCTTCCAGCCGCAGGCGCAGATGTCATCGAAATCGGAATGCCTTTTACAGATCCGATGGCAGACGGACCTGCCATTCAACAGGCCGGCCTACGGGCACTCGCATCAGGAACCACACTCAGATCAACGCTGGAATCAATTCGCAATTTTCGGCGCGAAAATGACGATACCCCGATTATTCTCATGGGGTATTATAATCCGATTTACAGCTATGGTGTTGATGCGTTTCTCAAAGATGCGAAAGACGCCGGTATCGATGGCCTCATCGTAGTTGATCTGCCCTCCGAAGAAGACAACGAGCTATGCTTGCCTGCGCAGGCTGCTGGTCTTAATTTTATAAGGCTTGCGACGCTACAACAGATGACAAACGCTTGCCATCCGTATTGAAAAACAGCTCCGGTTTTCTGTATTATGTTTCCATCGCGGGAACGACCGGTGCTGCAGCCCCAAAACCTGAGGATGTGGCTGTGGCCCTTGAAAGAATTAAAGCGGCAACGGATCTTCCCATTGCTGTTGGTTTTGGTATACGAAGCGGTGCACAGGCTGCTGAAATCGCTAAAATCGCAGATGGTGCTGTCGTCGGAAGTGCTCTTGTAGAGTGCATTGCAAACGCCACTTCAGACGCAGAAGCCGTCAAAGCTGTACATACACTAGCCTCTGAAATCTCTGCAGGTGTGCAGAGCGTTTCAAAATAGGAAACAGGAATCCCTTATGAACTGGCTGACCAATAAAGTTCTTCCAAAAATCCGCAACCTGACTAAAGCGGCAGATACACCAGATAATTTGTGGGTGAAATGCCCAGAATGCGGCCAAATGCTGTTTCACAGTGAGTTAGCTGCTAATCAGAATGTCTGCAGCCATTGTGAACACCACATGCGTATCGGACCCAAGGACCGCTTTAATGCACTGTTTGACGACGCTCGCTATGACGTCATCGAACTGCCAGAAGTACAGGTTGACCCACTCAAATTCCGGGATTCCAAAAAATATCTGGATCGTCTGAAAGACGCTCGAAACAAATCCGGTGATCGCGACGCTATGGTCGTAGCCCATGGCAAGCTTGCTGGAAATGCAGCTGTTGTTGCTGTTCAAAACTTCAACTTTATGGGCGGATCTTTGGGTATGGCTGTTGGTGAAGCCATTATTGCCGCTGCAAAGCTTGCAATATTGCAAAAAGCACCCTTAATTCTGTTCGCTGCGGCCGGTGGTGCCCGCATGCAAGAAGGGATTCTTTCCCTCATGCAGATGCCGCGCACAACGGTGGCCATCCAACGGCTGAAAGAAGCCCGTTTGCCATTTATTGTGGTCCTCACAGACCCGACAACAGGTGGTGTTACAGCTTCTTATGCCATGCTCGGTGATATTCAGATTGCTGAGCCCGGCGCTCTAATCTGCTTTGCTGGCCCTCGCGTCATCGAAGAGACGATCCGTGAAAAACTGCCAGAGGGTTTCCAACGCGCAGAGTTTCTGCTTGATAAAGGTATGCTGGACATGGTGGTGCATCGCCATCAGATGAGAGAAACTCTTGCGCGGATCGTTGACTTAACGACCAACAAATTCAGGGAAGCTGATAAAAAACCTGCCAAAAAAGCCAAACCTTCGCCCCAAGCTACGGCAGAAAAACCAGCTGTAGCAAAGGTGGATGACAAGGCTAAAAAATCCCCAGCTAAACCAACAACAACTGAACCTGAAGCCAAAGGGTAATTCCTTGCACGAGCTTAAGAGTGACGCGATCCTGAAGCGCCTGATGGCGCTTCACCCCAAGGTTATCGACCTGTCGCTGGATCGTATGCATGAGATCCTTGAAAAGCTGGGCCATCCGGAACGTAAATTGCCACCTGTTGTTCATGTAGCCGGAACAAATGGCAAAGGCTCCTTACTGGCTTATTTGCGCGCTATCCTCGAAGCTGCAGGCTATCGCGTACATGTCTACACCTCTCCGCATCTTGTCAGTTTTGCTGAACGGATTGTCCTTGCAGGAGAGATTATTTCGGAGCAGAAACTATCAGAATTTCTTGAGCATTGTGAAGCCGTAAACGGTTCTGAGGCGATTACATATTTTGAAATAACAACAGCGGCTGCTTTCAAGGCATTTGCTGAAACACCAGCAGATATTCTACTTCTGGAAACTGGTCTTGGGGGCCGGCTGGATGCAACAAATGTGGTTGATCAGCCTGCAGCCGTCGCAATCACACCTGTCAGCCATGATCATGAACAGTTTCTAGGGAGTGATCTAGGTGGTATTGCTCGGGAAAAAGCGGGCATAATCAAACAAGGTAGCCCGCTTGTCATTGGCCCTCAATCTGAAATTCCTCTGAAAGAACTCAAAAAAGTCGCCGCTCGGCTGAAAATTGAACCTTTTACCTTTTCGGAAGATTGGTCATGCCACCGCACCGGCAACACCCACTGGCAGTATGAAGGAAAATTCCTGTCAGGAACCTACCCCGCACCAGCGCTTCACGGTCTTCATCAGGTGCCCAACGCAGCAACAGCTCTGGCCGTACTGGAAACTCTGGACGAATTCACAATCACACCGGAACATTTAGAAAAGGGCCTGAGTTCAGTAACCTGGCCCGCCCGTATGCAACCACTGACCAAGGGAAATCTGGTCCGGCGAGTTCCATCTTCTGTTGAAATTTGGCTTGATGGGGGGCACAACGCTGCGGCCGGCGCACAAATCGCAGCCTGCTTTAACGAGTGGGAAAAAGAGGATGACCGCCCAACCTATCTTATTGCCGGTATGCTCTCTACCAAAGATCAGCTAACCTATTTCCGCCATATGCAGACTTTCGTTCAAAAAGCGGTAATGGTTCCCATCCCTGGCGAAGATGCCTCAACTCCCGCAGAAGCGCTGGCAAAGGAGGGTCGTGCCGCCGGAATAGACTGCATCACAGCCCCTACCGTCGAAGAAGCCGTTGATATGCTGATGCCCTATCTGGTTAGGAAGTCTTGCAGATTGTTAATCGCTGGCAGCCTGTATCTTGCGGGCCATGTTTTGCGCACCAATTCTTAAGGAGCGAGACGGTATCCACCCGTTTCTGTAACCAGAATAGCCGCAGACGAAGGGTCTTCCTCAATTTTCTGACGGAGCCGGTAAATATGTGTCTCCAGCGTATGCGTTGTAACTCCCGCATTATACCCCCAAACCTCATTCAACAGAATATCGCGGGAGACAACCTTCTGCCCTGCCCGATAGAGATATTTCAGTATTGAGGTTTCCTTTTCGGTAAGGCGAATTTTCTCGTCCTTGATTTCGTTGAGGAGCAGTTTTTTGGCGGGCTGAAAACTGTAGGGCCCGATGGCGAACACGGCGTCCTCGCTTTGTTCATGCTGGCGGAGCTGGGCGCGAATTCGTGCCAGAAGGACACCAATCCGAAATGGTTTGGAAACATAATCATTCGCACCAGATTCCAGCCCAAGGATCTGGTCGCTGTCACTGTCCTGCGCAGTTAACATGATGATAGGAGCCCTTGAGCCGTTTCGCCGAATAATCTTGCAAGCTTCACGGCCATCCATGTCAGGCAGACCTACGTCCAGTAAAATCAGATCAAAATGACCGGATTTAATCAGCTCCATTCCCTCGCTTGCTGTTCCGGCCTGAACAGTTTCAAACTCCTCATGAAGATCGAGCTGCTCTGCCAATGTTTCGCGCAGGCTCTCGTCATCATCTACCAAAAGAATTTTTTTTGATCCTGACATGGCTTTCTCCCAACAACCCCGTAAGCAAACCTTCTTGGAAAAATTTCCAATAACTCTGCATAGATTGAATTTCTTTACCTGTTATCAAGTGAAATTCACAGTACCACGCTCACACCTCACGCAGATTTTATCAAATGAGAGCACTTTTGTCCGCTTTACACCTAAACAAACACCATTTGAGGAAAAAATTGTTATAAAATAACAATACTGTATGATTACAGATAGTCAAAACAGTGTATGCCTGCTAAAAACATATAAAAACACCTCCGTAATCGGGCCTTGTATCTATGAAGAACCCCTATTCACCTACAGAGAAAAACCTGTCGCTTCGCAATGTGGATCGTGCCATTGCCGACTTACGCCGTGCCTTATGTGTTATTGTGCAGGCCCCAGATAGCGCAGTTCTGGCTCTCTCAACTGAAATGGCGTTTGAAGACGCTAAACTCAGAATGGAAAGCCTCGCGCAAACTTCGGCTATTCTCGCGCTTACAGCGCATCGCGCGAACGTGTTACACATTCTGCCTACAGGGGATGAAACCATTCAGGTCGAAATCGCCGATTGGATGAAAACAGACTTATTGCGCGCTCTTGCTGATGCGACCCATGATCTGGACCAACCGTTCAGGGGGCCTTTTAATCGCATCAAATCATCGACCCCTAAAACAGTGACTGCCGCGATTAAAATGGCCAAGCTGGGTCGGCTCCTGCCATCCGTACTATTCTGTGAAATTGATCCAGCGAATGTTGAAAGCCTGAAACAAAACGAAGACTTGTTGAGTGTCACTGCCGATGAAATCCTCACCTATGATGATGACGCGGCTGCCGAGTTAAAACCGGTCGCCATTGCCAAGGTCCCTTTGCAGGCTTCAGAAAACACCAAAATTCAAGCCTTTCGGCCCATGGATGGGGGCATTGAGCATCTCGCGATTATCATTGGTGACCCACCAAGACACGAACCTGTTCTGGCGCGTCTGCATTCGGAATGCTTTACCGGTGATCTTGTCGGCTCCTTGAAATGCGACTGCGGTGAACAACTGCGCGGTGCCATAAAAGCCATTGCTGATGAAGGCGGGGGTGTACTGTTATACTTGGCGCAAGAAGGGCGAGGCATCGGCCTGATCAACAAATTACGGGCATATAAACTGCAAAGTGATGGATTTGATACCATCGATGCTAATGAACGTTTAGGATTTGATGCCGATGAACGTGTCTTCAGGCCTGCTGCGGAAATGCTCCGGCATATGGGATTTTCAAGCGTCCGACTCATGACCAACAATCCGGAAAAAATTGAAGGAATGACCCGGTGCGGCATCGAAGTTACCGAGCGGGTTTCACATAAATTTCCCTCCAACACGCATAACGAGCTATATCTGGCCACCAAGCGGAAAAAAAGCGGGCATTATCTGTAAAGGGATAGCCTTTCCCATATCTGGTAAAATTTGCCCAGCTGACACCGACAAGCAAAAGAAAATAGTGGTGAAAGGCGCATAAAACCAAGCTGCTTAACTGGCATGAACCTTGCTTACTTTTTAGCGAAGGAGATTTTATATGTCAGTCGGTATCGCTACTCAAAACCACTATGCCTATATGGACCAGCATGTAGAAGGCGGCGCAACGGTACAGTATCCTGGCGCTCGATCATCTCAAATAAACGCAGAAGCTTCGGCTGAGACATCTGGGCAGGAAACCGCGCAAAAAGACATAAACCTTTTTGGTGAGGATGGCTTTGGCTTTGATGATTTCCTCGATATCATAAACCCTCTTCAACATATTCCCGTCATTTCGACGTTGTACCGGGAAATCACAGGCGATCAGTTAAATCCGGGCGCCCGTATTATCGGTGGTGGGATATTCGGTGGTGGCGTGGGATTGGCGGCCTCCGTGGTCAATACAGTCATCGAAGTGGAAACCGGCAAGGATATTGGTGGGCATGTTGCAGCCTTGGTAAGCGGCGAGGAAATACCTGATGAGACGATGCTAGCTACAACATCATCCGCGCCGCAATCACCCACACCCGCAGTTACCCCAACATCAACGCCTCAAATAATCCCGGCAAGCTTTAACGCTCCAAAGCCCACAGTCCTCGAGCCAAAACCGCAGGCATCAGCCCCAAATTCAGCATCAACGCCAGTTCAAAGCAGATCATCTAACCAAGAAAAATCACCCGCACAACCGCCACTGATGATGGGACTGGAGTGGAAAACCCAGCCTCCTAACCTGCACAAAAACATTGATAATATCCGCGCTGCACAAGGTGAAAACCTAACACCCGAACAGTTGGCCCGCATACTGGGTGCTTTCAATCAAGCTCCTGCTGCAAGAGCTACAACTGTTGATACAAAAGCTCAGACCAGCGAGCCTGATCAGGTTGGGCGCGCATCTCCTGGCAATCCTGGTGAAATCACCACAAACGCAATACGGAATTCAAATTTAGCGAACCTAACATCACAGACCGACCAATTTGGCCTCACCGTCACGTTGCGCTAGGTCTCTCTGCGTTTTTTTACAAGCTTGGGGAATTTGATCTGGGTGATCACCATTCCCCCTAAAATCAGTGCAAGCCCAATATAGGTCTGAACACTTGGTATCTCACTTGCAAACAGATATCCCCACAAAATCCCCAGCATCGGGTTCAGATAATTATTGAGGGCCACAAATGTTGCTCCAACCCGCATAATCACGAAATACAATACTACCGTCGCAATCGCGGTCGGAAACACTCCCAGAACAACAAGTGCTCCCAGCGATTCCTGACTTGGTGACAAGGTCCAGGGCTGATCTACAAACAGACAGATGGGTACAGCGATCATGCTCGCAACGATCAGTACGCCAGCCGCTCTGGAAAAGGCGTCCATATCTGGCATATTACGCGCAACAAAACCACAGGCGACATAACAGGCAGCGCCGGCGACAATAGCAAGCTGACTTATCACATTATTTCCAAGCTCCAATATGGCGTTAGGCCCTATCAAAACCACAAGACCACCAAAACCGATTGTTACGCCGACCACCCTCTCAGTGGTAAGCTTTTCATCCTCTGTCAGAAGATGACCCAGCACAAATCCGATTAATGGTGCTGTTCCGATCAGAATAGCCGCTATAGAGCTATCGACCGTAAGTTGCGCCCAACTGATCATATTAAAGGGCAGCACGTTACCAAATACGCCCAAAATCAGAAAAAATATCCAACTCCTGCGATCTGCTGGTAACCTCGCACCGCTGAGGCGCATCACCACATATAAGACGATTGCAGCGATCAAGATACGACCCGCAGCAACCGATTGCGGCGGCAATGTTTCAACGGCAAACTTGATAAATAGAAAGCTGGAACTCCACATTAATGACAATGATAAGAGTGCCAAAAAATCTAATGTTTGAGGTTTGTTGGACATTATGGGGACTTTTTATATGACAGAGTGATCAAACAGGAATACACCGTTCATATGTATATTCAAGTAAAAGCAACCGACGGCCATTTAGGCCAATTGGAAATGGCAGGAAAACTTTTCCCCTGCGCCCTTGGAAAAGCGGGTGTTACCGCTGATAAAAAAGAAGGGGATCATGCCAGCCCGTTGGGATGCTTCCCATTACGTGAAGTTTATTATCGCCCGGACAGGGTCAAAAAGCCTGAAACCTTCCTTCCCTGCTATCAAATTCAACAACAGGATGGCTGGTGTGATGACCCAGCGCACCCCAGCTATAATCAAAAAATCCAGCGCCCCTTTACGGCCAGACATGAAACCCTCTGGAGAGAAGATCATTTGTACGATGTCATCGTTGTTCTTGGATATAATGACGACCCACCTGTCCCTGGCAAGGGAAGTTGTATTTTCATGCATGTCGCCAAAGATGAATACGAAGGCACAGAAGGATGTATCGCCCTGTCTATACAAGACTTACTAATTGTCCTTACAAGTTTGGACAAGGATACTTTAATTGAAATTAATGCGGGTGATTAAAACGGCTTTTTTTCTAGCCATTGGCGCTGCGTGTATTTACTCTAGCCATCTTCGTACCTTATATAATCCCCTAGCAACTGACCCTACTTTGATGTCTGACGCCCAATCGAACTCCACCAACGTGTATCTGACAACCCCTCTCGCATCTCTGTATGCAAAAACGGCGGGGCCTATCATTCTGGTGACCTTTAGCAATGGCCTGTATACGGTTGTAGATGGTTGGTTTATCGGGCGCTATGTGGGGCCAGAGGCTCTTTCCGCCGTTACCATGGTTTTCCCCCTGTTTATGATGCTGATTGCGCTTGGAACACTTGTCTCCAGCGGGTTTTCAAGTGTTTTTGCCCGTTATTACGGTGCCGGAAAAAAGGAACTGGGTGAACAATCCATGTCCAGTGCGGCTGTCCTCTCGGTTTTCATATGCGCCTTGTTGGTCGGGCTTTATGAAATTTGGGGATTTCAGGTTGTCGAACAGATTGCCAATGGATCAGTATCTCTTGCACAGATGGGTGACACCTATTTTTCCCTGACCATATATTTCAGTCCGTTGTTTTTTATTATTGCCCTGCTATCTGATAGCCTGCGATGTCAAGGCCACCTAGCCTTCATGAGCCTGATGGCTATCTCGGCCAATATCTTTAACATGATCTTCAATTACCTGTTGATCGTGGAACTAGATATGGGTGTTGCCGGATCTGCATATGGCACCGCCCTAGCCCAAGGGACAGCTGCTATTCTGGTATTAGCCTATCTTTATCTCCGCCGCGATACCGCCCGCTTCCGGTTTGCCGGATTCTTTAAACTCACCCTTAACTGGGGACAATATCTGGCGCTTGGCGCACCAACCAGCCTGACCTATGTGGGTGTTTCTGCGATCACGGGTGCGACCATTTACCAAATTCAGACCTGGAATGCTGACACATACGAAGTCACAGTTGCAGCTTATGGCATTATCACCCGCATTCTGTCTTTCGGATATATGCCAATTCTAGGGATGACAATGGCACAGCAGGCTATCGTTGGAAACAATTTTGGGGCCCAAAAATGGGATCGGGCCACTGCTGGCCTGAAATTCTCCATGTGCGTGGCATTTCTCTATTGCACAACCTTACAATTCATCATGATTGCCTTTCCAGGACAAATCGCGGCGCTTTTCGTTGACAGTGTCGCTGTTCAACAGGAAACAGCCCGTATTCTTCCCTATATTGCGGCTCTGTATTTGCTCTTTGGCCCCTTACTTATGTTTCCGGGCTTTTTCCAGTCAGTTGGTGATGCTCGCCGGGCGGCTCTTTTGGGCCTGACGAAAGTCTATCTGATCAGCTTGCCCTTGATCCTGTTTTTGCCTTCCTTTTTTGGTGAGGTCGGAATTTGGTATGCTGCCCCCATAACTGAAGTCGCCGCGCTGATTTTAACCGTTTTGGTCGTTGGACGAATTTTAAAGCGGCAGGGAAATTTGGCGGATTGGATGGCAGGGCGGCCACAGCAGAGCTAGCTTAACCGCGCTCTCCAAATATGGCAGAGCCAACCCGTACAGAGGTCGCTCCAAACTGAACTGCATATTCGTAATCACCGCTCATTCCCATAGACAGTTTTTCCAGTCCATTGCGTTTGGCAATTTTTGAAAGAAGAGCAAAAAACGGCGCTGGCTGCTCCTCCAACGGGGGAATACACATCAAACCCTCAACCTGCAGCCCATATTCCTTTCTGCATTGCTCAATAAATGCGTCAGCATCTTCAATAGCAACACCTGCCTTTTGGGGTTCTCCGCCAATATTCACCTGAATGTAGACAGGGATCTGGCGGTCTGCTTTTCGCATTTCCTCCGCAAGGGTTTTAGCGATTTTAGGACGGTCCACTGTCTGGATAACATCAAACAACGCAACCGCCTGCGCCGACTTGTTGCTTTGCAGGGGGCCAATTAAGTGCAGTTCAATATCGGGATATTGACTTCGAAAATCAGGCCATTTGCTTTGAGCTTCCTGAACGCGGTTTTCACCAAATACGCGATGTCCCGCTTGCAAAGCCGCCTCGACCCGCTCAAGCGGCTGTTGTTTGGAAACCGCTATCAACTTGACCTTGTCAGGGTCTTGCCCCCATTTTAAGGCACGTTTTTTGATTTTTTCCTGAACATTGGCCAAATTAGCCGAGACATCTGTCATTGATCCTGATCCTGTGTGCTGCAGAAACTCAATTCCTATGGCATAGCAGAAACCGTCCTGAAGGAAAAACCCTTTGAGCTTTTTTTGCGCCCAGTGCTAAAACAGGTCATGCAGTTACCAGATGCCTTTTATTTTACTGATCAAAACAGAACTCATTCCGCTATCGAAACAATAGCAGATCTACCCCCAAATGTGGGAGTAATCTTTCGTCATTATGACACTAAAAATCGCGCTGAAATTGGTGAGAAAATCGCCCATATTTGCCAAAAAGATCAACGGTTTCTGAGTGTTGCCAGTGACGCCAGACTCGCTTGCCACTTAAAAGCTGACGCCCTGCACCTACCGCAATGGCAACTAAGGCAACTTCCCTTGTTAAAACACCGTTATCCAAATCTTTTGATAAGCGCCGCTTGCCACCAATATCTCGGTCTAAAAACGGCAGATCGACTGGGAGCCGATTTTGCCTTCCTCTCCCCGATCTACCCGACCAAAAGCCACCCCGGTGCGGCCACGCTAGGCACCATTCGGCCCACCAGATGGCTTAATACCCTTTCAATTCCAGTCTATGCACTGGGCGGCATTGGGCAAAAACATTTCAACCAACTGGCATTTTCAGGCTTTGCTGGCTTCGCCGGAATTTCACTTTTTGAAAGAGATTTACCTTAATATCCATCAGGGATGTAGTTGAAACGTTGCATTTGCTGACGGTTGGCATCAACGATCTGCCTGATTTGTGCCGCCGTCAGCTTACTCTTCCACTGATCCGTTTTTCCACTTCTAAAAAAAGCTTTACTATGCCGGGACCGCTCCACAAACCCGTCCTTTTTCTCCATTGATTTTAAGGATTTAAAAGAGGATTGTTTAATCGCCTGTACCAGCTTTTTGCGGTCAATTTCTGCACCCAAAAACTGTAAAGCATTGCGCATTGTTCTCTCCGGTGAACTATGCAAATCTTCATATCTAATTGTCCAGACCGGAAAAGGTGGCTGTGTAGTCCAACTTGCGACATTCATCGACCATGAACTGAAAATCTGTCTTACCATGGTCTCGTTGGGTGCAGTACTACCACTTCGGTTGTTCATAAATTTGATAGCCCGGTCAATATCCAACCCGAAATGATCGGCTACTGAAATTACAGTATCCAAAGGGTTGCGAACAACATAAAGCCCTGCTTTAGTAACATCCGCTGTTATAAGCGGTATCCCAAAATTGGTAGAAAGCAAATTATGTGTTTTCACGAAGGTGACTTCGGGGCGCAAGCTGGCGATATAGCGATGTGCTGCTGGCGTGAGTTGCATGACTTCATCGTCAGAAAGGGCTTCAACATCTTTTTTGGTGATTGCCCTATAGGAACTCATGCTTGAGCCGCCAAAGGTCGTCAGATCGAGACTGTTCAAATTCTGGCGTTTAACATCACCAAGAAAATAGTTGTTCAACAGCATCCGTACCCAAGTGTTTCCAGATTTGGGATAAGATGCCAACCACACTATGGCCCCCATTAACTCTTAACCCCTTTCAGATACCCAAATTCCTCCATAAGTTCCCTATGGGCTTCAACCAGTTTATTCACCTGCGTGTCTGTTAGCTGCTCTTTCCAACCCCCTGCCTTACCCGATCTGAAAAACATGTCAGTTTTGTTGGATCTTTCGAGAAAACCATCTTTCTTTTCCTGGCTTTGCAATACCTTGAAAGACGACGCCTTAATCGCCTTGGCGAGCACTTTTTTAGGAGGCTTTAGCCCCAGAAACTTTGTGATCCCTGCAAACGCAACTCCGGCTTATGGAGTAAATCTTCATACCTCACGCGATGGATATATTGCGGATTGAACTTCTTCCAACTATTTGTGTGATTTGACCAACTCCCATAAAACTGCGCGAGTTTATAGGCATCTTCAGGGGTCTGAGCATCAGGATTGTTCATGAAATCGATGGCTTCATCGATTGAAAATCCAAAGTGATGGGCTAGGCTGACACAAACGTCCCGCGGATCTCTGATAATGTGAATGGCACCGGCAGTGACTTCAGCCGTAATAAAAGGCACCCCAAAATTATATCCCAGCCTATTGTGTGTTTTCACAAATACGGATTGCGGGCGAGAGCGGGCCATTACCTCCTGCGCTTTTGGGGTAAGTTTCATGACCTCTTCAGGACTCATTCCCTCCAGTGAACCACCAGCTGCCTGTTCATACCAGAATTTCTGGCCATCCCCATAAGCAAATTGGGACAACTCATTAATATGAACGATACCTGTCGGGTTTGTGATCAAATTTTGAAGAAATGACCGCACCCATGTGTTTCCCGATTTAGGATAAGACGCCAGCCAGATAATTCCGCCCATTTCAAACTCCCTTTTAACTCTCCGTAATCTAGGTGAATTTATAGGCAGTTCAACAAAAAAGGGGTGGCCGAAGCCACCCCTTTCAAATCCTTGCGGACTAACTGTACCTTCAAATTAGAAGGACAGGGAAGTACCCAGGAAGAAGACTGTTGAATCTTCGTTGCCACCGACAACTAGATCGTCTTCAGCATCCCAGAACTGAACACCACCAAATGCAGTGATTCCTGGGCCGAGTGTGTATTGACCGCCAACAACGATTGCGTCCAGTTGTCCATCTGATGCATCGTCAAGAGTTACACCAGCATACTGGATACCAACTTTCCATGGACCCTGACCGTAAGTCAGACCAATGTTGTAGTCATGACGTTCTTCGTCATCTACGTTTCCATCGTTGTCTGTCAGTTTGTATGCAGCACCGATTGAGAAACCAGCTACATCGAGACCAACACCAGCTGAGTATTCGTCTTGGTCTTCAGCTGTTGTGCTTTCTGAGTGTTCCCAACCCAAAGAAGCTTTGAAGCCTACTGAACCGAATTTGTGGTTGAAGTTTGCACCGAGTGAGTATGCCTCGTCTGTTGCACCTTCATCTTCGATGTCAGAGTAAACTTTAGCACCAGCTGTTTCGCTGTCACCATCTGGAGTGTAAGACACACCAAACTGGAAACCACCAAAGCGTGGTGTGAAGTATGTCAGCTTGTCAGAGTCGCTGATGTCGTTTGTGTATGTAGACGGAGTTGTGAAACCAGATGCGTTTGCATTTGGTGATGCCAAGCCCCATGCAGGAACTGGTGATGGAGATGCATAGTGCATCAGGTATGATGAAGAGTTTTCAGAACCCATCAGGATACGACCGAAAGAACCATCAACATACATGTAAGTTTCGTCGACCTGGTCGCCTGATTCACGTGCTTCCAACTGGATGTTGACACCGAATGTCAAACCGTTGTCCAGTGTTGTGGAACCCATGAAGAAAACTTCGCCTTCGTGACGGATGTCATTTGAAAGCTGATCGCCTGTGTCGTAAGACGCAGCAACGAAAGAAGTCTGCAGGTAACCACCAAGACCGAGTTTAATTTTTTCAGCAGCAGAAGCAGTACCCGCTGTGAGTGCACTTGCAGCTACCAAAGCTGTTGTGCCCAAGATTACTTTTTTCATTTTGTCTCCCCTCTGCTCATGAAAGCTAGAGAAATAGATTTGAAATAAACGACGCAAGGCACAGTGGCCTTGTTAGCCATGTGAAGTTAAAGGCCTATTACCCCAAATGGTCAAGCGCTTGAACGGTGGGCTTTTTCCTCTTTTGGAAACACTGTGCTCAAAAAGTCACAACCTGTTCGACCCGTTGTATAGATAACCATTTCGGCAAATCGATATTTCACACTACAAGCTGTAATAAAATCATCTAATCCCCCTATATTTAGTAGAAACAGTCGTTAAATATCGGATTTCCAAAAATCACACCGTTTCAGTTGTTGTCGTACAACTGAACCTGCATTAGACTGGCGCAAAATTGAGGTTCACCGTTAAAGAACGCTTTGCTTACAGCGTTTCTTCAGATGACTTAGATCCAAAGGGATTTTCGGAATGATTTTGCGAATTTTCAGTCGCACGACAATTAGCGTAATTGCCAGTATTGCAGGGCTACTTGCTCTCACTGCTTGTGGCAGTAACCTTGGAACAGACTCTGCCTTTCCCGAATCTGGACCCTCTGGGCAGGTTTTCCCAGATGGTCGCCCAAAGGAGCGTGAAACAATATTTGGAGAAGGCGGTCTGTTTGGTGGAAGCAAATCACTTAAAGATGGTGAAGGCGGTGGCGGTATAGGTGTCAACAGCTATTTATGGCGGGCATCTCTGGATACATTATCTTTTATGCCCTTAAGCTCCGCTGACCCATTTGGCGGTGTGATCATTACCGACTGGTATTCACCTGCAGAAAGTCCGGGCGAACGGTTTAAAGTAACCGTTTACATTCTGGATCGCCGATTGCGCGCCGATGGCATTAGGGTCTCTGCCTTCAAACAGAATCTGGATGCCACCAATAATTGGGTGCCAGTTCAGCTCACGCCCAAAACCATTACCAATCTGGAAAATGCCATTTTAAGGCGCGCCCGCGAGCTCCGTATTGCACGTGAAGGCGAATAAATCACTAACCAATTGTAGTTAATAATCTTTTTAGAAAACGGTCCTGTAAATAATGTCCCGCTATAATGCAAGGGAAGTTGAAGCCAAATGGCAGTCAACTTGGCAAAACCGAAATACTTTTGAAACGAAAACAGACACCAGCAAACCAAAATATTATGTGCTGGAGATGTTCCCATACCCGTCCGGAAATATCCATATCGGGCATGTGAGAAACTATACCATGGGGGATGTTGTTGCCCGTTTCAAACGCGCACGCGGCTTTAATGTTCTGCACCCGATGGGTTGGGATGCTTTCGGACTGCCGGCAGAAAATGCAGCACGTGATAAAAAGGTGCATCCGGCTGAATGGACATACGCCAATATAGCCAACATGCGAAAAGAGCTGAAATCCATGGGCCTCTCTCTTGATTGGAGCAAGGAGCTGGCAACTTGTCATCCCGGCTATTATGGCAAACAACAGAAACTGTTCCTGGATTTTCTCGATAAAGGCTTGGTTTACCGAAAAGAAAGCTGGGTGAACTGGGACCCGGTGGATATGACTGTTCTTGCAAACGAACAGGTGATTGACGGCAAAGGCTGGCGCTCTGGCGCTCTGGTTGAGAAACGAAAACTCAATCAATGGATGTTCCGGATTTCTGACTATAGCGAAGAACTTCTTGAAGGGTTGCAAACATTGGACCGCTGGCCCGAAAGGGTTCGCCTGATGCAGGAAAACTGGATCGGTAAATCCAGCGGTGCTCGGGTAAATTTCAAAATCAGCGATCGCAGTGATCATCTTGAAATTTATACTACACGGCCTGACACCTTGTATGGGGCCAGCTTTATGGCAGTTGCAGCGGACCATCCATTAACGCAGGAACTTGCCAAATCAAATACGGCCATCGCTGATTTTGTAGCTGAATGCCATCGCATGGGTACAAGTGAGGAAGCCATTGAAAAAGCAGAAAAGAAAGGGGTGGATACCGGACTTTTTGCAGATCATCCTTTCATAGAAGGTAAAAAGCTTCCGATCTATGTCGCTAATTTTGTGCTGATGGAATATGGAACTGGTGCAATTTTTGGCTGTCCCGGCCATGATCAGCGTGATTTTGACTTTGCCACAAAATACAAGTTGGAAATTTCCCGTGTAGTCGCCGGCCCCGGCGGTGAGGAAGGGCCGCTTGAAACAGAACCATATATTGGTCCGGGCAAGATTATCAATTCTGACTTTTTAAACGATCTTGAGGTTGAAGAAGCGAAAAAAGCAGCAATTTCAAAGCTTGAAGAACTTGGTTTGGGATCCGAAACAATTAACTATCGACTACGTGACTGGGGCCTTTCCCGGCAGCGTTATTGGGGCTGCCCCATTCCAGTTGTTCACTGTGACAAATGCGGGACCGTTCCGGAAAAAGCGGAGAATTTGCCCATAGAATTACCGGAGGATGTAACCTTCGACAAACCCGGCAATCCTCTGGATCATCACCCCACATGGAAACAGACGAAATGCCCATCTTGCGGTGCTGACGCTGTTCGCGAAACCGATACCATGGATACCTTTGTTGATAGTTCCTGGTATTTTGCCCGTTTCTGCTCTCCCCGTGCCGACGAAGCTGTAAGCCGTGAAGATGTCGACTACTGGCTCCCCGTAGATCAGTATATTGGCGGAATTGAACATGCGATTCTGCATCTTCTGTATTCCCGCTTTTTCTCCCGTGCGATGAAAGTTACGGGCGCAGTTGATTTTGAAGAACCTTTTGCAGGCCTCTTTACGCAAGGAATGGTCACCCACGAAACATATAAAAGCCAATCCGGTGAATGGCTTTTCCCTCAGGATGTAATTACCAATGATGCGGGCGAGCCGGTTCATATTGAAACAGGGGAAAAAGTGATTATTGGCGGCGTCGAAAAGATGTCCAAGTCCAAAAAGAACGTGGTCGATCCTGCTGAAATAATAGACAAATTTGGTGCAGATGCGGCCCGCTGGTTTGTTCTCTCTGACAGTCCACCTGACCGCGATATGGAATGGACGGATGCTGGCGCTACCGGTGCGTGGCGCTTCAAACAGCGCCTCTATAAATTTATCCATGAAAACCTGGAAAATGCAGCGGATTTAAATGCTGACGAACCGACTGAATTCTCTGGCGAAGCACTAGCGCTCCGCCGCGAAACGCATAAGACCCTAGCCTCGGTTACAGACAGCATAGAAAAGCTTCATTTTAATACGGCAATTGCCCGTATTTACGAATTTATGAAGACTCTCTCTGAGTTTCGCAGTACCGGTGAAGACGGAGCCTGGGCCCTCAGAGAAGCGATGGAAGTCATGGTTTCAATTGTGGGACCAATGATGCCGCACCTTGCTGAAGAATTATGGGAATTACTGGGTCACACGGAAATCCTTGCAGACAGCCCTTGGCCAACCGTCATCGATGAACTTACAGTCGATGATACTGTGACAATCGCTGTTCAGGTAAAAGGAAAATTGCGTGGCACTATTGAAGTTCCCAAGGATGAAGACAAGGCTAAAGTCGAAGCCATGGCTCTCGCCGAAGAAAATGTAAAAAGATTTATCGGCGATGCCACAATTCGCAAAGTTATTGTAGTCCCCAACAGGATTGTAAACATTGTTATATAGAACACTGGCTTTATTTGGTATTCTCTTTCTGGTTGCTGCATGTGGCTTTCAGCCGCTCTATGGCCGCCAGACAGAGAATGCTAAAGTTACCTATGCTCTTGATCAAACCTATATATTGCCAATCGACGGGCGCGTTGGACAAATTGTCCGTAATCATCTGCTAGATAAAGTCAGCCCCAGAAGCCTTCCTTCAAACGCAGCATATCAACTTCAGGTCAGAATTCGTGAGGAAAAAGAAAATCTTGCTATCGATCGGAGCAACAGTTCCAACCGTAATAACCTGACGCTGAGAGCTAACTACCAACTACTGGACTCCACCGGAAAAAATATAGTTTATCAAGGATCTGCACAAGCAATTGCGTCTTTTAATATTGTTGATTCAGACTTCGCTAACCTAGCAGCTGAAAAAAATGCTCAAAAACGATCTGCCATAGTTTTATCCGAAGAAATCCACCGGCAGTTGTCTGTATATTTTTCCCGGTAATTCCTATGGAATTTCGTTCTGGTCAAATTAAAGCTTTTTTCAATACACCAGATAAAACACGACGAGTGTTTTTAATTTACGGTCAGGATGAAGGACTTGTTCGGGAATATGGCAAAAAAATTGCGCTAACCGCTGTTGCTTCCCTTGATGACCCTTTTTGCTATAGCGAACTGGATGCAACATCCTTAAGTGATGATCCCGCAAGGCTTCGTGATGAGATAGAAGCCATTTCCATGATGGGCGGTGAACGCGTCGTCCGCTTGAGAAATGTATCTAATGCACATGCAAAACTGATCACAAATGTACTGGACGCAGATTTTTCCAATACGCTCCTCATATGTGAAGCTGGAGACCTAAAAAAAACAGCCGCTCTGGTAAAGGCAGTAAATTCGCTGAATTTTGGTGCGATAATTGCCTGCTACCGTGACAAATCACAGGATATTCTGTCTCTAATCAATGAAATTCTGGGCGGCGCAAATATTCCCGTACCCACCGACGTGCTGGAGTATCTGAAATCAAGTCTGGGAAGTGACAGGGCAATCTCCCGACAAGAGCTTGAAAAGCTTCAGCAATACAAAGGCAACGACACCTCACCCCTCACCCTTCAGGAAGTTAAATCAATCGTCGGAGATAACTCTGCTGAAAGCGTTTTTGATGTCATAGATGCAACTTTGTTTGGTGACCTGCCCAAACTTGAATATGCCATTGATAAAGCATTCTTCGCTGGGGAATCAGCTATTACTTTTCTTCGCCTTGCCCAAAATCAGCTCAAACAACTCCACAAAGCCGCAGCTTTTATTTCAAAAGGCACACCCGCTAATATAGCTGTAAAAAAAGCAGGTATTGCTCCTTTTAATCAGCAGAAAGCACTTGCTCAAATCGGCCGTAAAACGGCGGCTCATTTTGCACAATGCCTGGACATCATCCTGCAAGCTGAAATTGAATGTAAAAAAACGGGAATGCCCGCCGAAACTTTCTGCAGGCGTGCCCTCCTAAGGGTAGCCATGGCTAACCGGCGTTAGCTAAGCTATTGATTTAATGGAAGTCTTCATCAAGAGCAGATTGGATACTTCCTTCAAAAGCATCCTCTTCTTCTTCTTGCTCTGTAACTTGACGAGAGATACGACGACATATTTCATCCAATTGATCGATGTGATCATAGGCAATCGATATTTGGCCGCAACCCTTTGATTTATCATGAGAAATCGAAACTTTCATCCCAATTGCCGCTGATAAATCCTGTTCTAGAGCGAGCGCATCCTGATCCTTCGTACTGCGGGGCGCTGAGGGCGCTCTATTTGAGGGTTTTTTAGAGACAATTTTCTCAATTTCTCGAACTGAAAGACCATCAATCAAAACACGGCGAGCCAGTTTATCGGGATTATCCGACATCAGGATGGCGCGGCCAGCACCTGCACTAATTGCTCCCGAGCTTACCAAACCTTTGACCGTTTCCGGTAGCGCGAGCAACCTTAGTGTATTTGCAATATGTGATCGACTCTTACCAAGTTGTTTTGCTAATTGATCCTGTGTGTAAGAATATTCATCCATGAGCCGGCGATACCCTTCAGCTCTTCTATGGGAGACAAATCCTCACGCTGAATATTCTCGATAATCGCAATTTCAAGACTATCCGTATCGCTCAGATCTTTAATAATGACAGGAACTTCATGAAGTTGAGCAATCTGTGCGGCCCGCCAACGGCGTTCTCCCGCAATTATCTGATAAGATCCATTGCCACTGGGATCGCGACGAACCAGAATTGGTTGCAAAACACCTTTATCCGCAATTGAATCAGCAAGACTTTCCAACGCTTCCTGATCCCAAAGCTGACGCGGCTGAAAAGGACTTGGATGTAGTTGGTCTATTGGAACCTCCTTGGAGGTTCTGACCCGATCCAGTTCCGAATAATCGGCGGCAACATCATCCCCAAGAAGAGCAGACAGGCCCCGTCCCAGTTTCTTTTTTCCAGTATCGTCAGACATTTTCGTTTAACCGTTAGTAGCAGACTTGCATCAGGCAGCAAACTGGCGTTTTTCACGCCGAATGACCTCACTTGCCAATTTAATATAGGCTTGGCTTCCAGCGCAACGATGATCATAAATCAATGCAGGCTTACCATGGCTGGGAGCCTCTGAAACCCTAACATTTCTGGGGATTACAGTCTGATAAACTTTATCACCTAAATATTCTCTTACATCTTGAGCAACCTGATCGGAAAGCTTGTTTCGCTTGTCGAACATAGTCAGCACAACACCCTGAATTTCCAAGGAAGGATTTAATGTTGTCCGAACCCGTTCGATGGTTTTGATTAACAAACTCAATCCTTCAAGCGCAAAAAATTCGCATTGAAGCGGCACGATGACAGACTGCACAGCAACAAGGGCATTTAAAGTCAGTAGATTGAGCGACGGCGGGCAGTCAAACAGAATATAATCATAATTCCCTTTGATTGGCGCAAGCGCTTCTACCAGCCTGTGGCTTCTTCGGTCCATTTCAATCAGCTCAAGCTCGGCACCTGTTAAATCAGGTGTCGAAGGAACCAGGTCCAGATTAGGAATAACACTCTCGCAGACCGCATCAGCCATAGGAATATGGCCCATGATCACATCATATACGTTTTTCTCGCGATTAAATCGGTCAACCCCAAGTCCAGTGCTTGCATTTCCCTGTGGATCAATATCAACAATCAAAACAGATTTACCGACAGCAGCCAAAGCTGTCGCCAGATTAATGGCTGTTGTTGTCTTACCAACTCCACCTTTTTGATTTGCTATGGCTAAAATTCTTGATGATCCAACAATGCGAAGCTCTTCCATGATGCCCCCTCACCTATAGCGGGCGGACATCCTTCAATTGCAGGACGCAGCCCTCAGAACTGGATAGACTTGTATGCTTAACTGGGGTCATTCTCCAACATTTTGCGGCTTTGGTCAATTCCGCATCTACATCTTGTCCCTTTAAAAACAAAAAGGTTGTTTTTTCAGTCGCAAACGGATGCGCCAATTCCAGCAATTTTTCAAGAGATGCAAGCGCTCTTGCAGAAATTATATCAGCATTAAAAGGGTCAATTGCTTCAATTCTTTTAGTATGAACTGTGATTTTGGTCGATGTTTCACGTGAAACTTCTCGCATGAACTGGCATTTTCTGAGGTCACTTTCGATGACATGCACGTCATAATCTGATGCCATAGCAACCACTAGGGCCGGGAAACCGGCCCCACTACCAAGATCAACCCATGTACCCTTATCTTGCGGCGCATATTTTAATATCTGAAAACTATCAAGAATATGCCTCTCCCACACATGAGGAAGAGTAGATTTACTAACCAGATTTATAGCCCGTTGCCACTTCTTGAGAAGCTCGACATAAATTCTTAGTTTATCCAGTGTTTCACGTGAAACACCGGTAAGGGATTGGAATTCCTGTTCCTGCATATTAATAGGTTATCCTGCCACTTTCCGGTGGTCCCCGCGCTTCACATAAGATAGCAAAGCGGTGAGTGCAGCGGGCGTAACACCTGAAATACGGGCCGCCTGCCCTAAAGTGTCTGGACGAGTATCTTTTAGCTTTTGGGTTACCTCACTCGACAACCCACCAATTTTTTCGTAATCAATGTCCGCTGGCAAAATCAGGGCTTCATCTTTTCGGAATTCTCTGATGTCGGCTTTCTGACGATCCAGATACCCTTTATATTGGGCGTCAATTGCGATCTGTTCGAGAATTTCCTTGGAAAAAGATTCTGTTTCCGGCCATATGGCAGCAATTTCTGTAAGACCGATATCTGGATAAGCCAAAAGGTCAGATGCAGAACGCCGAACACCATCCTGATTTACATTCAATCCTTTGGACCTGGCTTCATTCGGTGTCATATCCAAGCTATCAAACAGCTCTCTGGCACGAGTCAAATCAGCCTGTTTCTGATCAAAGGCACGTTTTCTTTCTTGTCCAACACAGCCAATTTCGATCCCAAGTCCAGTAAGGCGCGCATCTGCATTATCCGCACGTAGGATCAAACGATACTCAGCACGAGAGGTAAACATGCGATAAGGCTCCTTCGTCCCGCGGGTAACCAGATCATCGATCATTACACCCATATACATCCGCCCGATCCAGAATGAAGGCGCCCTCTCCTCCTGCAGCTCGCGCTGCATTAATTCCGGCAAGCAGGCCCTGTGCAGCCGCTTCTTCATATCCGGTTGTTCCGTTTATCTGGCCTGCCAGATAAAGGTTTTTGAGTTTACGGGTCTCAAGTGTATGGCGAAGCTCTCTCGGATCCACAAAATCATACTCAATGGCATAGCCAGCTTGATAAAACTCTACTTTTTCAAGGCCTGGAATAGACCTTAAAAATTCTACCTGAACATCAGCTGGCAAAGATGTTGACATTCCGTTCGGATAGATCGTGTCAACATCCAACCCTTCAGGCTCCAGAAAGATCTGATGGCTCGTTTTGTCTGCGAAACGAACTACCTTGTCCTCTATCGAGGGGCAGTATCTTGGGCCAGTTCCTGTAATATCACCAGAATACATTGGGGCCCGATGTAAATTGTCACGGATCACCTGATGAGTGGCTTCAGTTGTATATGTAATATGACAGGGGATCTGTGGTGTGGTGATTTCCTTCGTCAGGAAAGAAAACGGAACAGGTTCTTCATCACCGGGTTGTTCTTCCAGAACTGACCAGTTTATGGTTTTCCCATCCAGTCGAGCCGGAGTTCCAGTTTTAAGGCGTCCCAATTCAAAACCAGCCCGCTCCAAAGTAACGGAAAGTCCGTTCGACGGATCATCCCCTATCCGACCTGCCGGAATTTTAGTCTCGCCCATATGGATCAGGCCACGCAAAAATGTACCCGTTGTCAGGATAACCTTAGCGCATTTGATGACTGTTCCATCGCCAGTCACAACACCGACAACCTCACCTTGCTCTACGATCAGATCTTCAACGGCACCGGCTTTGATCGTCAGGTTTTCCTGATTGCCAAGAATGTCCTGCATGGCTGCCTTGTACAATTTTCGATCCGACTGAGCACGAGGTCCCCTTACTGCAGGTCCCTTACGCCGATTCAGCAATCGAAACTGTATACCAGCCGCATCAGCCACACGACCCATCACACCGTCCAGAGCATCAATCTCTCGAACCAGATGGCCTTTACCCAAACCACCAATTGCGGGATTACAGGACATCGCGCCAATTGTATCCAGCTTATGAGTGAGAAGGAGGGTATTAGCACCCATGCGTGCAGATGCCGCGGCCGCTTCACAGCCTGCGTGTCCTCCGCCAATTACAATTACGTCATATACAGTCATGAGCGCCAATTTATGAATAGAAAAGAAAAAGTCAAAGCAATAATACAGTTGGTGAAAAATGGAGTTCTTATTGTCAGTGTTTCACGTGAAACACACGATTGATCCGCTATTTTCCGATACAAAAATCACCGAAGACAACGTCCAGAATATCTTCAACATCCACGCGCCCTGTGATTCGCCCTAAAGCCCGCACCGCCAGCCGCACATCCTCAGCCGCTAGTTCCGGGTCCCCCGCCAGCTCAAAACGATTTAGTGATTGAACACAATCCTCCAACGCCTGACGGTGGCGGACCCGTGTCAGGGAAGGTGCACCGGAAACATCCAGCTTCGAGACAACATCTTTTTCCAGTTGGTTCAGAAAGGAATCCAACCCCTCACCTGTTTTTACCGACAGTACAAACTCACGCGGGTTACCAGATACCTCAATGTCCTTGGACAGGCTGGTTTTATCTGCCTTATTATACAAACGGTAAGAGCTAGAGCTGGCAAGATCTGGAAATTCAATAGCAGCATCAACCCCGTCAGCCGCGTCCGTCATGAAGATGAGAATATCCGCAGCCTCAGCTCGCGCCCGCGCGCGACGCACTCCCTCCTGCTCTATCTGATCGGTTGCTTCGCGAATTCCAGCTGTATCAGCGATAGTTACCGGGTATCCCGCAAGATCCAGATGCACTTCCACAATGTCACGGGTGGTCCCCGCCTGATCAGAAACAATTGCCGCTTCTTTACGAGCAAGTTTATTCAGCAGGCTGGATTTTCCAACATTTGGCGCGCCTAGAATAACAACATCCAAGCCCTCGCGTATTTTCTCTCCCCGATGCCCATCCGCTAGATGTTTTTCAATTTCCTCCCGAAGAACTACTATTTTAGGAGCGATAGCGCCCGCTACCCCCTCCGGCAAGTCTTCGTCGGGAAAATCAATATCCGCCTCCAGATGGGCGAGACTGGCAATCAGCTCTTCTCGCCATTTGGTATAAATTGCACCCAATGATCCGCGCATTTGACGAAGGGCCTGCTGATGTTGTGCGTGAGTTTCCGCATTCACCAGATCCCCGATCCCTTCTGCTTCAGTCAAATCCAAACGACCGTGTTCAAAAGCCCGGCGAGTAAATTCACCCGGCTCGGCAATTCGAAAACCGTCCAGTTTTGAAAGTTCCTCCATCAAAGAAGCAACAATGGCCGGGCCCCCATGCAAATGTATTTCCAGAACATCTTCGCCTGTAAAGCTACCCGGACCTTTAAAAGGAATAACAAGTGCCTCATCAATGAGAAACGACCTATCACATGAGTAAATATCCCGCACGGATGCCATCCTGTTAGCGGGTCTTGGCTTATCTGTCAGTTTATCAAGTGCGCTCAACGCCTGCGGTCCGGAAATGCGTATAACACAAATCCCTGCCCGGCCTCTACCGCTGGCGGTTGCGAAAATGGTATCCATCAATGTACGGTGCCTAGTCTTTTTTGTCAGACTTATCTTGAGTAAAAGAATTCCAGAACATGTTCTGCATCTGGTCAAACCCTTTCATACTCGCAGGCAGCCAGTTTTTCATCATATTTTCTGCATCCAGGTTATTAATATTTTCCATCATTTTTTTCTGGATTTCAGCCATTAACGCCTGTTGCATGGGTTCCACATCCGGAAGTCCAAAAAATTTCCTTGCTTCTTCTGGTGTACACTCAATATCAAGATTAATCTTCATGGATGCATTCCTTGTATTGTTCGCCATAGAACGATATTCAAGTTATGTGAAAATCACTGGTGGATCAATCAGATGGATTGATTTCACATAAAATAATGGATTTAGTAATGCGAAATGTCCTTGATCAGGAAACAAGCCCATATCTGCTGCAACATAAAGACAATCCCGTTCATTGGCAGCCCTGGGGACAGGACGCTCTGGATCAGGCCAAAAGAGAAGGCAAACCGATCCTGCTCAGCATCGGTTATGCAGCCTGTCATTGGTGTCATGTTATGGCCCATGAAAGCTTCGAAGACGAACAGGTCGCGGCAGTAATGAACGATCTGTATATCAATATTAAGGTCGATCGGGAGGAAAGACCTGACATCGATAATATCTATCAAACGGCTCTCGCGTTGCTGGGAGAACAGGGCGGATGGCCACTGACCATGTTTCTCAACTCAAAAGGGGAACCCTTCTGGGGCGGTACATATTTTCCAAAAGAAACCGCTTATGGTCGACCCGGATTTATCCATGTCCTGGAATCCGTTCATGGTATTTTCCAAAATGAACCCGAAAAAGTAACCAAAAACCGGGATATATTAAAAGCAGCGCTGAAAAAGCATAATTCGGTACCCGATGGCGACAGGCCCAAACTGAATTTGGACGTTCTGGACAGGATCGCTGCACGTTACAGTGAAGAAGCAGATCAGGAACATGGCGGGATCGGATCAGCCCCTAAATTCCCCCAAACCTATGTTTTAGAAAATCTGTGGCGAAGCTATGTACGGACAGGTCATGACATTCTGTCCGATATAACTGTTAAGGCCCTCACCCATATGTCTCAAGGCGGCATTTATGATCATCTGGGCGGCGGATATGCGAGATATTCTACCGATGCAGAGTGGCTGGTCCCGCATTTTGAAAAGATGCTTTATGATAATGCGCTGATCCTGGATCTCTTGGTTCTGGTTCATCACGAAACCAAGAGCGAGCTTTTCAAAAGCCGTATTTATGAAACAATAGAATGGGTCCTTCGCGAAATGATTGGTGAAAACGGAGCGTTTTCATCCACAATCGATGCAGATAGCGAAGGTGAGGAAGGGAAGTTTTATGTATGGAGCATCGCTGAGCTGGAAGCCATTTTAGGGGACGAAGCTGCTCAGTTTTGTGAAATATATGGTGTTGAAGCCGAAGGAAACTGGGAAGGCAAAAATATACTTCACCGATTAAACTATCCAACCACCCTTGATCCGGAATTTGAAACGGCACTCGGGGCATTGCGCTCCAAATTATTTGAGGAACGCAAAAAAAGGGTAGCACCTGAGCTTGATGATAAAATATTGACCGACTGGAACGGCTTGATGATTGCCGCAATGGCCAAAGCCGGTGCCTATTTCAGCGAAGTCAGGTGGGTGGAGCAGGCGGAAAACGCGTTTACCGCCATCACAACACATTCTATGGAGGATGATGGACGGCTCTATCACAGCTATCGACTTGGATTAGCCAAACATACTGGTATTCTTGAAGATTATGCCAATATGGCCCGGGCGGCCTTAACCTTGTATGAAATAACCGGAAGGAATTTTTACCTGGAGCGCGCCAAAACCTGGTTTTCAATTCTAAACACGCATTTCTGGGATACAGAAGGTGGGTATTTCCAAACAGCAGATGATGCAGAAGCCCTGATTGTCCGGAGCAAGAGTGCATTTGATAACGCGGTTCCCTCTGGTAATGGGACCATGCTCGAAGTTCTTGCCAAACTTCATTACCTGACCGGAGAGAGAGAACCCTTTGAAAAAGCCACTGATATTGTTCGGTGTTTTTCAGCAGAACTGGGACGTAATTTCTTCCCCCTTGCCACTTTCCTCAATAATTTTGAGACTCTGATTGAAGGAAAACAGATCATTATAGTGGGTGGACGGGACGAGCCTGAAACGCAGGATCTTTTAAACGAACTTCGAAATTTCAGTATTCCAAACAAGGTGTTGAATATTATTACGGATACGGAAGATTTGCCGTTTGACCATCCGGCAAAAGGGAAATCACGTGTTGATGATAAACCTACCGCCTATATTTGCACTGGGCCCGTCTGTTCCCTGCCCGCAACTTCACCACTGGATTTGCGAAAAATACTGGAGGGAGACCAATAGTATGCCGCAGCTCAGTATGCATAGTCCTGTGGGAGATCTCACTGTGACTGAAGAAGATGGACAGATTATTTCGCTAGACTGGGGTTGGGTTCCCTCTGAATGGCAGGAAGAAACACCCTTACTTCTCACGGCAATTGAACAGCTGAACGACTATTTTGATGCTAAAAGACTAGAATTTGATTTACCACTAAATCCGCCGGGATCACAGTTTCAAAAAGCGGTCTGTTCAGCGATGAGTGCCATACCTGCAGGTCAAACACGATCATATGGTGAAATAGCAAAAGACCTTGATAGTTCCGCTCAAGCAGTGGGGAATGCCTGCGGGCTAAATCCCATTCCTATCATAATTCCCTGCCACAGAGTTCTTGCAGCCAATCGAGAAATGGGCGGATTTTCCGGCCAAGGCGGCGTCGAGACAAAGAAGAAACTGCTTGCCCTCGAAAACGCTTTGCCACCACAACAACAAAGTCTAGATTTATAAAATCAAACCTGATCAAGGGGCGCAACTCCTGACAAATGGGTAGATAATGACAAAAGCAATTATATTTGAAGAATTTGGCGGACCAGAAGTGATGAAATGGTCTGATGTCGAAGTTGGAAAACCGGGACCCGGCGAAGTTCGTATCAAACACGCTGCCGTCGGCCTGAATTACATTGATGTCTATTTCAGAACCGGGCTCTATCCAAGCCCCCTGCCCGCCTCGCCAGGAATGGAAGCGGTCGGTATTGTTCAGGAAATTGGCGAAGGTGTGAAATTTGTCAAAGCCGGAGACCGAGTTGCATATGCAGGGCGCCCGATCGGAGCCTATTCCGAAGAACGTATTATGCCTGAGGATAACCTGATCCAAATCCCGGAAAATATTGATGATGAAACCGCAGCTGCGATGATGCTGCAGGGAATGACTGTAGAATACCTCCTTCAGCGGACGTTTCACGTGAAACAAGGTGATACGATCCTATTTCATGCTGCAGCTGGCGGAGTTGGCCTTATTGCCTGTCAATGGGCAAAACATATTGGGGCGACCGTGATTGGCACTGTTGGTTCAGAGGAAAAAGCTGCCCTTGCAAAAGAACATGGCTGTGATCACACCATTAACTATCGCACTGAAGATTTCCAAAAACGCGTAATGGAAATCACTAACGGCGAAGGTGTTCCGGTTGTTTACGATAGTATTGGCAAGGATACTTTTGAGAAATCACTGGATTGCCTGAAACCCATGGGATTGATGGTGTCTTACGGAAACGCGACAGGCCCTGTAAATAATGTTGATCTGGGAACCCTCGCTGCCAAAGGATCCCTTTTTGTTACTCGTCCCACTCTGATGACCTATAACGCAAAACGCGAAGATCTGGAAAAGTCAGCAGCGGATCTGATCAAGTTGGTCAGTAACGGCACTCTAAAAATAAATATCGGTCAAAGATATCATCTATCAGAAGCTGCCAAAGCCCATGAAGATCTGGAAGGTAGAAAAACAACAGGATCCACTATTTTTACCCTGTAATCAGCGGTTATCTAAATAAAAATGGCATCTCTTCGCGGGGATGCCATTTTTTATGAAAATATTTAACTGACAAGTTAAATTATTATAAATCAATAATTTAACTATAGTAATTACATAAATTATTACTAAAAATTTCTGATAAAAATCCTAAAAATTTAGATATAAAATCTGATCTAGAGCGGAATTGATTTTTGTTGAAAGAATCCAATAAGTGACTTTTCATTCATGCCACCTTTAGCGATGGAAGAAAAAAGTTTGAGAATATCGTCATTGGTCAAATCAAGCAAAAAGCCGTTTCGCCGTAATGTCATCATAACGAGTAGAATCGCCAGAGAAGCATTTCCTTTGCTGGCAGGCTGTTCGGAAATAACGCCAGTGAACAGAGACAAAACCACTTCAAAAATATCTGAGCTGGATTTTGAGGTAACCATCATTCTCGGCCAGGCAAGTGCAGCCCGAATTTTGACATCATCAATCTGGCAATCACCATCCCCAAAATCCGAGGATAACCTTCTATAGGTTTCGCGAATAACGGCTCGAGTTGGTAGATGCATAAAATCCCCTATTTGAAGAGCCGTTTGAGTGAAGGGCGGTAATGAGTTTCAATTGGCTCATAAAGAGCCATGAACTCATCAAACTCAGGATCGATTTTTCGAACCTGCAGGCCATCTCCTTCAATTTTAACTCGCAAAGTATCCCCTATTTCATAGCCAAGATGGCGCAGAAACTCAGCCGGAATAGTCACGCCCGCTGCACTTCCCGTCTTTCTGAGTTTGGTCTCGAAAGGCTCAAGGTCTTTTTTAACCATAAAAAATAACCTGTAATATCAGATGTCTATACAAGTAATAACATATGTTATTATTAATTCTAAGGATTAAATCAAATGCCAGAAATACAAAAAAAGCGCCACCTGGTGAGGTAGCGCTTTAATGAAGGATATCATTTTAACCCATCAGGTATTCATTGAATCAAAGAAGTCGTCATTTGTTTTGCTTGTCCGCAATTTATCGAGCAGGAATTCCATTGCATCCGTTGTTCCCATTGGGTTAAGGATACGGCGCAGAACCCACATTTTCTGCAAGGTGGCTTTATCCACAAGCAATTCTTCTTTTCGGGTACCTGACTTGGTAATATCAATAGCCGGGAACACACGTTTATCAGAAAGTTTGCGATCAAGAATAATTTCAGAGTTACCTGTTCCTTTGAATTCTTCAAAGATAACTTCATCCATTCTTGAACCTGTATCGATAAGAGCTGTCGCAACAATAGTTAGCGATCCGCCTTCCTCGATATTACGGGCAGCACCAAAGAAACGTTTAGGTCGCTGCAATGCATTTGCATCAACACCACCGGTCAAAACCTTACCACTGGATGGAACAACTGTGTTATAGGCGCGGGCCAACCGGGTAATACTGTCCAAAAGAATAACCACGTCACGTTTATGCTCCACCAGACGCTTGGCTTTCTCAATCACCATTTCTGCAACCTGAACATGGCGGGCTGCTGGCTCGTCAAAGGTAGAGGAGATAACCTCACCTTTTACTGATCGCTTCATGTCCGTCACCTCTTCGGGGCGCTCATCAATCAGAAGGACAATCAGATAGACTTCGGGATTATTGGTTGTAATGGAGTTGGCGATATTCTGAAGAAGAACCGTTTTACCGGTACGCGGGGGTGCAACAATCAATGCACGCTGCCCTTTACCTTGCGGGGAAACCAGATCAATTACTCGGGCAGAACTGATTTCTTTTGTTGGATCTGGTGTTTCAAGCTTGATCCGTTCATCAGGATAAAGCGGTGTCAGGTTATCAAAATTGATTTTATGGCGCGCTTTTTCCGGCTCTTCGAAATTAATCTGCTGCACTTTAAGAAGTGCAAAATATCTCTCCCCATCCTTGGGACTGCGAATTTGTCCCTCTACCGTGTCCCCTGTTCGCAAGGAAAATTTGCGAATTTGACTGGGAGAGACATAAATATCATCAGGTCCCGCCAAATAGTTTGCATCTGGTGACCGAAGGAAACCGAAACCATCCTGAAGGATTTCAAGAACACCGCCGCCGGTTATCTCAACGCCATTTTCAGCTTCATGCTTAAGAATGGAAAACAGAAGTTCCTGTTTACGCATTGTAGAAGCATTTTCAATATCAAGGGCTTCTGCTGCTGCGAGAAGCTCAGGGGGGGTTTTCTTTTTAAGTTCTTGAAGATTCATGTAAATCTCTAAAGATATATAATAATTTGAATACGGAAGAAGTCAGTTGATGTTACTTTAGTGGGAAGTAATGCGCTAACTAGCGATCAATCTGTTTCGATTTTGAGGGACTAAGTGAGTTAAGTCTCAGTTCCCAGTCGCAAGAGAAGCGCGACCGGTTGAGATAAAGAAATGCCAGCATATGACATTTAAGTCAACAGTCTAAAATGCGTAACACCCCGAAAATACGCCTTTTTTATGCTAAAATGGCTTGGCAACGACCATAATGACAATGATTATCATCAAAATAGTCGGAAACTCATTTGCGAACCTATAAAACTTTGCCGGACGTGTATTTTCATCGCGCTCAAACTCTTTTCGCCATTTTGACAGAGATCCATGAAAACCGCCCATCAGGAAAATTGCCGCAAGTTTGACCCATATCCAACCGGAAGACCAATCCACAATTCCCGGAATTGACAAAAGTATTCCCCCAAAAATGAAGGTCATTATCATGGCAGGATTAATAATCCCACGCAGCAAACGACGTTCCATCACTTTAAAGGTTTCTGATTGGACAGATCCTGTTTCGGCATCGCAATGATATATGTAAAGCCTTGGTAAATAGAGCATTCCCGCCATCCAGGCGATTACTGAAATAATGTGAAATGCTTTTATCCACAGATAGTTATCGCTTAAAAAATCCATCATCGCTGGACGCCCCTCAATAATATATTACCGGCAAAGACATCCTCCTGCCCCCGCAGGACAGATAATTTTGCTTCATTACTCGCAATTTGACCTGATTGCCGTTTGCGAACCAGGTTCGCAAGGGCTTCTACAAATTTTTCATTGATCGTGACAGTGGGAACGCGCTCGTACCTGGGAACACCTGCTTCTTTCGCAAGTTCACCATATTCGATATCCAGCTCAACCAAAGTTTCAGAATGTTCGGATACAAAAGCAACCGGGATCACCAGCAGGGGCTGACCTTCACTGCCAGCTTTCCTTATTTCCTCTTCAGTGTCAGGGCCAATCCATTCAAGCGGACCCACGCGGCTTTGATAACATACCTGATGAGAAAGATCAGGACGGTTTAACCGCGCAATGATCGCTGCTACTGATTTCTCCACCTGATCCGGATAGGGATCACCAGCATCAACTATCTTTTTGGGCAACCCATGAGCTGAAAACAGAAGCTTGGGATTAACATCCTTCATTTGCGACAGTTTATCTGAAATCAAGGCTGCATATGCTTTGGCAAATCCATCTTCGGCCGGATAACAACAAATTGTGCTATGAACCGCTTTCAAGCCCTGTTTCTTGGCCTGTTCATGCCATTCTTTAACCGATGAAGCCGTCGTCGTTGTCGAAAACTGCGGGTATAACGGCAGAAGAATAACCTCCTCAGGATCATAGGCGATTACTTCTCTCACAGTCGCCTCAGCACGCGGATGCCAGTAGCGCATGGCGATGAAAACCCGATATTCATCTTCATCTGTGGATAGGGAAGCCTGCAGAGCCTGCTGCTGAGACTGTGTTTGTTCCAGCAAAGGAGATTTACCTCCCAAATGAGCATAAATTTCCCGAGCAGTAGGTCCACGGCGCCATGAAATCAGCTTTGCCACCAGAAATCGAAATGGATTTGGCAAACCGATAATTGCGGGATCATTGAACAAATTGAATAGAAAGGGTTCAACCGACTGCGGAGCATCCGGTCCTCCCAAATTAAACAATATGACTGCTTTTTTGCTCAAACCCAGATGCCCTTTCTGTTAGCCGTTTTTCCAATCCTGAACGATTTTTGCCAAAAGTTCGACATTCTCAGGTGGTGTTTGCGGAATAATTCCATGACCCAGATTAAAAATATGAGACCCGCCTGAGAATTTTCGAAGGATATGATGAATGCGGCTCACCATGCATCTCCGCCGGCAACAAGGAGGATCGGATCCAGATTCCCCTGCACTGTTACTATTGGCTGAATTTCTCGAGCTGCCCAGTCAAGCGAAACCGATGTATCAAGACTAACCGCAGTTACGCCAGTTTTCTCCACAAATTCAAGGAGATTCCCGCCAACACCTTTTGGAAAACCGATTACGGGAAAATCTGGATATTTAGCTCTGATTGCGGTGACAATTTTTGCCGTCGGCTGGGTTACCCATCGTTCAAATTTATCGTCAGGCAAAACACCGGCCCATGTATCAAAAATCTGAACTGCTTCAGCGCCAGCTTCTATCTGTTTGATCAGATATTCAATTGTCGCCTGAACCAGTAATTCGATCAGCTGATCAAAACCTTCTGGATCTGAATAGGCCCATTTTTTGGTTTCCACATAATCTTTAGAGCCACGACCTTCCACCATATAGGTCGCTACGGTCCAGGGAGCGCCAGCAAAGCCGATTAGGGAACAATGCGAGGGAATGGAGCCGCTCAATCGATTAACGGTCTCATAGACCGGATTAAGACGATTGTGAAGATTATCAAAAGTCAGTTTTGAAAGTTCTTTTGCCGAGCGAACGGGATCTAGTACTGGTCCTTCACCTTCTTTATAGGCAAGAGGCTGTCCCAATGCATCAGGAATAAGCAGAATATCGGCAAATAAAATGGCTGCATCCATGTCATATCGACGAAGAGGTTGCAAAGTGACTTCTTCTGCTAGTGATGGATTATAGCATAGATCCAGAAACGACCCTGCATCAGCTCTTGTTTGGCGATATTCGGGTAGATATCGTCCAGCTTGTCTCATGAGCCAAAAAGGAGGCCTGTCGAGTTTTTCCTGTCGCAAGGCTTTCAAAAATCTTTTGGCGGGTTTAGCTGACACGTAACTTGCCTTCCTCAAAAAGTTATCCCTTCCAATATATATTTATAAAAGAAGGTAGTTGTTGTTGTTTATCCCTGTGGATAATGGGGATACTGATTCATGCACAGTATTACCCTAAAAACTGTGGAAAAAACATGTGCTTTTCTGACGCATGGGATAACTACGGTATAGCTGCGTTTTTCGATCACCTTAATTATGGGGATAATGGGGATAACTTTGAAAAGTTAGAGCAGTAAATTGGATATCCCCGATTTTCAAAAGAGCTGTATTGAGTTGTCCAGACGTGTACAGGGAAATTGTAAAGTCAGGAATGGAAAAGAGTAAAGTTTCTGGAAGTGCCAATTGGCTCATGTTATCCCTGTTATTCACATTATCCACAGGCTGATCGGGACAGGTATTTATGACAGAGCTACATCTTCATTTGGTATCGGATTCAACGGGTGAAACCCTGCAGTCAATTACGACTGCAGCTCTTGTTCAATTTGATGCTGTTGAACCAGTTGAGCATGTCTGGTCTATGACCCGGACCATCCGTCAATTAGATGATATCCTTGATTCCATTCAGAAAAATCCCGGCCTTGTCATGTTTACCCTGGTCAATAAGGAGATGCGCCAAACCCTTGAAAAAGGGTGCCGGAAATTAAAAGTTCCCTGTATATCCATTCTTGATCCAGTGATGGCATCGCTATCACAGTATCTTGGTCAGGAAAGCCGTGGTTTACCGGGCCGTCAGCATATGCTTGATCAGCAGTATTTTGCGCGAATTGAAGCCTTGAATTATACGTTAGCCCATGATGACGGGCAAATGCCTGATGGCTTGGAAGATGCGGATATTGTACTGGTTGGGGTTTCCAGAACGTCAAAAACACCGACCTCATTTTATCTGTCACACAGAGGGATCAAAACAGCAAATATTCCAATCGTTGTTGGTTGTCCATTGCCCCCACAGCTTTTCGAGCTGAAACGTCCTTTTATTGTAGGTTTGACATCCAGTCCGGATCGATTGTCACAAATTCGAAAAAACAGGCTGCTTTCCTTAAAAGAAACTAACGAGACAGATTATGTGGATCTGGACCAAATAAAAGAAGAAGTCTTACAGGCACGCAAATTATGTACAAAGCATGGCTGGCCGATTATTGATGTAACGCGCAGATCGGTTGAAGAAACTGCAGCGCAGATCATAACTCTTTATAACAAGCGGTTCAGTAAACAGGATTAAGGCAGGAGTAATGGTTCAGGATCCGATACCGGGATTAATTCTGGCGTCTCAAAGTCAGTCCAGACGTGACTTGCTGAAAAATGCGGGTTTAACATTTGAAGCTATTGCGGCAAAGGTTGACGAAAGTGAAATGAAACTTTCCCTGCAGGCAGCAGGAGCAAGTGCAACTGATACAGCAATTGCACTCGCTGAATTGAAAGCCTTGAAAATTTCAAAGGATTATCCTGAGCATCTGGTAATCGGCGCTGACCAGATGCTGGAATGCAACGGTGTCTGGTTTGACAAGCCAGTTGATATGAGCCATGCGAGGGCTCATTTATCGAGTTTAAGAGGGAAAACCCATCATCTTCAAAATGCAGTCTGCGTGGCAAAATCGAACACAATTATCTGGCATTTTTCAAATACCGCCAGCCTGCAGGTTCGCCAGTTTTCTGAAGATTTTCTGGATGAGTATCTGGAAACTGCTGGTGAGGGAATTTTATCCTCAGTCGGAGCCTATCAGCTTGAAGGTCTGGGAGCTCAGCTTTTTAACAGGGTTGAGGGTGACTTTTTTTCCATTCTGGGTCTTCCCCTACTCCCGCTTATTGATTTTCTTCGTGGACACAAGGTTGTAGCTTCATGACATTATGTGCAGGCGTAATGGGATTTCCCATCTCTCATTCCATGTCACCCAGACTGCATGGTTACTGGATAAAAAAATATGCGCTGGACGCCAGTTATCAGGCTTTTGAAGTAAGACCCGAAGAGTTGATGAGTAAAATCTCATCATTGATCGAAAGAGAAAATTTACCAAAAGATGCCCGATTTAGAGGTTGTAATCTGACGATACCGCTGAAAGAGATTATTATTGATCAGATTGATGAGCTTGAAGATGCGGCTAAAATAATCGGAGCTGTCAATACGGTTATTATTGGAGATGAAGGTCAGTTAATTGGCCGTAATACGGATTGGATTGGTTTTACCGACAGTCTGGCTGAACGGGTTGACTTAAATCGGTTTAAGTCTTCAAAAGCCCTTGTTCTGGGTGCTGGAGGGGCCGCCAGAGGAATTATATATGCGCTTGAAAAAAGCGGGTTTTCCAAAATCTATCTGACAAATAGAACATTGTTGCGGGCCGAAGCACTGGCAAAAGAATTTTCGCAGTTTCCCATTGAGGTTATTAGGTGGGAGGATCGCGCCAAAAACCTTGGGAATATTGACCTTCTGGTGAATACAACAAGCCTTGGTATGAGTGGTCAACAGCGCTTGGAAATGCCGCTTGAGGGTCTTCAAAAAGAAGCCGTTGTGACGGATATAGTGTATTCCCCCCTTGAAACTGAACTGTTGAAATCAGCAAAGGAGCGTGGACATATTACTATTGATGGTCTTGGGATGCTGCTTCATCAGGCAAAAGCAGGATTTGAGGCCTGGTTTGGAACACGTCCAGAGGTTGATACGAATTTGAGAGCCTATGTATTAGAAGGGTTGGGACAAAAATGATAAAAATAATAGGTCTGACCGGATCCATTGGAATGGGTAAATCAACGGTAGGCGTAATGTTTCGCGAAGAAGGTATTCCTGTCTATAACGCGGATGCAGAGGTTCACAAATTTTATCAGGTTGGAGGACAGGCAGTAGAGCCTATTTCAAAACTGTTCCCCGAGGCTGTTATAGATGGCCGGGTTGATCGTCCCACTTTAAGCAAGCTGGTTCTGGGTGATGATAGTGCTATAAAAAAACTGGAAGCTATTGTTCATCCAATGGTGGGCGCCCATCGAGCAGAGTTTTTACAAAAAGCGGAGCAGGATGGGCATGATATGGTTATTTTGGATGTACCATTGATTTTTGAAACTGGCGGTGAGAAAAATTTCCACAAGATTGTAGTGGTCAGTGCACCTGCTCAGATGCAACGGGACAGAGTTCTTGTCAGAGATGATATGTCGGCAGAAAAGTTTGAATCTATTCTGGCACGGCAGGTACCTGATGCACAGAAACGAGAACTTGCTGATTACGTGATTGATACAGGCTTACCGATGGAAGAGACACGTAAACAAGTTCAGGATTTGATTAGAGAGTTACGGGAAGAAGCTGCTCATGCGTGAAATTGCGCTGGATACGGAAACAACCGGTTTTGATCCTTCTACAGGTGATCGGATTGTGGAAATTGGGTGTGTTGAGCTTGAAAATTATATGGCAACCGGCCGTGTCTTTCATGTGTATATAAATCCAGAGCGTGATATGCCTGAGGCTGCTTTCAAGGTTCATGGGTTGAGCGAGGAATTTTTGAAACAACATCCGGTAATCGCAGAAGTGATGGATGATTTTCTGGATTTTATTGGCGATTCAAATCTGGTTATTCACAATGCCGAATTTGATATGAAGTTCATCAATGCCGAGCTGATCCGGATGAAACGCAGGCCCCTTGGGATGGATCGTACCGTTGATACTGTCGCAATGGCCCGAAAAATGTTTCCTGGTGCACAGGCCAACCTGGATGCTCTTTGTCGGCGGTTTAATATTGATAACTCTGCTCGTGAAAAACATGGAGCTTTGCTGGATGCCGAGCTTCTGGCCGAAGTTTATCTGGAACTTCGCGGTGGTCGACAGACAGGTTTTTCATTGGGAGCATCTGGCGAGACTGAGAACACCCAGTTTCGAAAGTCAGTTGTGCGCCCCCCTCGCCCACATGCACCAAGCGACGAAGAACTGGCTGCACACTCTGCTTTTTTGGAAAAGTTATCTGATCCGATCTGGAATTCTTAGAAAATTACACATGAAAAAAGCCCCAAAAAGGGGCTTTTAAGTCGGAAATTTTTGTTATCAAGCGTTGCCAGCAGTATTATTCTGCGCTTCCTGACTTTTGTGAGCCTGATATAATCCAGCGAAATCAATCGGATCAAGCTGCAGAGGCGAAAAACCACCGTCGCGAGAAGCGTCTGAGATAACTCTGCGTGCAAACGGGAAAATGAGGCGCGGGCATTCGATCATGCACACCATTTCAAGTGCGTCTGCGGGGAAGTTTTTAATCAGGAATAGACCACCATAGACAAGCTCGATAATAAAAGCCGTGTTGTCTTCATGCTTGGCCGTTGCCTGAATGCGCAGTTCAACCTCGTAATTTTCGGGTGTCAGCGCTTTTGCCTGAACATTAATACCCAAATCCACGGAGGGTTGAGGCAATTCTGGATTCAGGCTGGCCGGCGCGTTTGGATTTTCGAATGAAATATCTTTAACATATTGCGTAATAATGGAAAGGATTGGACCTTCCTGGCCTTCAGGAGCAGCAGTTGCTCCTGTTTCTGTTTCATTTTCAGCCATTTTAAAAAAATTCTCCTGAAAGAGTCGTTTGGCATTGGAAAAAAGTTGACCTTGGCTAACATGTATCTGTTCGCTGGACAAGCTTTAGCCGTCGTCAGTCTTTATTTTTTGACCAGGGGCTCTCCTCTTTGGAAGGGCCGGGTTCAATATCATCGGGATCAGTGACAACCGTATAATCTCCTTCGATAATTGTTTCACTTCGATACTGATGGTCTTTGTTGCCCCTGTATTGCCGCTCGCTACGTGTAAATCTGCTATGTGAGGCAAGGCTGTCCGCAATCAGGTTTCTAAGCGGCGGCAGAAACAGGAGAAATCCGATCGCATCGGTTACAAAACCCGGGACCAGTAAAAATAATCCAGCCAGTGCCAGTAATATGCCGCTTAAGACTTCGCGCACAGGGGATAGTCCCGCTTGCAGGCGTTCCTGAGCTTGTGTGAGTATGGATATACCTTGTATTCGCAAGAGCAGCATGCCTGCTGCGGCCGTTAAAAAGGTAAGGGCGATGGTATTAAGTGCCCCTATTTCCCCACCGATTTCGATAAAGACGAAGATTTCGACGACAGGAATAGCGATTAAAATGGCAAAAAACAGTAATGGCAAACTTGTTTATCCTTGTTGCAGTTTCTATTTACTTATTAGCAGGCGGTTAAACTTCAAGAAATAAGATCCATCTGGACCTTGGCTTTGGAAGCGGGTACCCTTCGAAGGCTGCCCGTTTGTTTCTGGGTGGATTTTGGCATTTTATAACTTTGGTGTGAATTAAAAATCATGGGTAATGGGTTCGAGTTCCTGGATATAATATTATTGGTAATGATCGCAGCCTTCATTTTCCTGAGGTTGCGAAATGTTCTTGGGCGCCGAATGGGTCATGAGCAAACCCCGCGCGAGGATTTGTCCCGCAAAGGCTTTGGTAAAGCGGAACAAAGTTACAAGGATGATCCGGCTGACAATGTGATCCCCATGAATGATGATATGGAGCAGGACTTCAAAATTGCCTCCAAAGTTAGTCCCCCATTGGCAGCAACCTTGCGTCAGATTCATGAAATTGATCGAAATTTTAATCCGGATGTCTTTCCTTCTCAGGCAGAGATGGCATATGAGACGATTGTTCTCGCATTTGCCAATGGAGATAAAAAGACTTTAAAGGATCTGCTATCCGAAGAAGTTTATAAAAATTTTGCAAATGCTATCGACGCTCGCGAGCTTGCGGGTGAAGAGATGACCACCGATATTTTGAGCATCAAATCTTCTGAACTTGTGGATGCACTTCTTGATGGCAAAGATGCGGAAGTGACAGTTCGTTTCGAAACTGAAATGATTTCGATGACCAAAGATAAAGAAGGTGTTGTTATAAGCGGCGATACCCATCCGCATTTGGTTCGTGAGAAATGGACCTTCGCCAGAAATCTTAAATCCCGAAATCCAAACTGGTTATTGATTACCACCAAGCGTGCAGACTGATTTTGTGAGGGGATTGGGGTGAGAAAAGACAGACTGATCCTGTCAGCACTTATGTTGCTGGTGGTGATTTCAGGTGTGGGTATTTGGTATTTCTTCTTTAAAATAGAGGAAAAAGCATACGAGCAACTGGTTCTTGAAAAAGCAAATTTTTCAGACTTGAAGGGCTGGAATGAAGATGATTTAAGACCCTTTCTGTCCGCTTTTCAAACATCCTGCAAAAAAATCCTGCGTCTTCCAGCTACCCGCTCACTTGGGGCAGATGGTCTTGCAGGAAAAGCGCAGGATTGGTCTGATTTGTGTGAAAACGTTCTTGAACTGGGCGCCGATAGTGCAGAAATCCGCACATTTCTGGAAGACAATTTCACGCCCTTTGCTGTCTCCAATGCCGGGGATCCTTGGGGTTTGTTTACCGGATATTATGAAGCCAGCCTGAAAGGTAGCCGAATCCGGTCAGAAACTTATGCCACACCTTTGTATTTGCGGCCCGATGAGCTGGTAATGGTGGATCTTGGCCGTTTTAGAGATAGTCTAAAGGGGCAACGAATTGCTGGTGTTGTGAAAAACGGACAGCTATATCCATTTGCAGACCGCAAGGAAATCGAAGAAGGGGCACTTGCAGGCCGTGATCTTGAAATTGTCTGGGTGGACAGCGCTGTGGACGCCTTTTTTCTGCATATTCAGGGTTCAGGCTTGATCGAACTTGATGACGGGTCTCAATTGCGTGTGGGGTATGCTGCTCAGAATGGGCATCCTTATTATGCTATTGGTAAAACATTGATTGAAAATGGGGCCGTTGCACGAGAAGACATGTCCATGCAAGCCATTCGTGACTGGCTGGAGGCGAACCCGGACAAGGCCAGTGATCTGATGCAGGAAAATGCTTCCTATATATTTTTTCGGGAATTATCCACTTCGGGCCCCATTGGTGCACAGGGGGTGGAATTGACACCCAAGCGCAGCCTTGCTGTTGATCGTAAATGGATGCCACTAGGCGTTCCGGTATGGTTGCAAACAGAGGTATTTGCAGGCCCGTCCCAAACTGATCCAGATCCCTTTAATCATTTGATGATGGCGCAGGATACAGGCGGCGCTATTCGAGGGCCAGTGCGTGGAGACGTATTCTGGGGACATGGACGCGATGCATATGACGCAGCTGGATCCATGAAAAGCAAAGGTCGATACTGGATTTTACTGCCAAATTCTCTGGTAAAGCAGAAAAACCTTTAAACCGGGTTTTCACTCTCTGGTGTCCGCCGCAGGATATGCGTATAGTTCACCCACTGAGCTTGGGAGAATATGTGTATGTCTGAAAACACCGAAAAAATAGAGGTTGCTCTGTTTGTAACCTGTCTTGTGGATATCAACAGACCTTCGGTTGGTTTTGCTGCGGTTAAGCTGCTTGAACAAACAGGATGTCGGGTGGTTGTACCTGATGCACAAACCTGTTGTGGTCAACCTGCATACAATTCAGGTGACAGGCGATCAACGAAACAGATCGCTGGTGATGTGATCAGTGCTTTCAAGGGATACAGATATGTCATTGCCCCATCTGGATCCTGTGCCGGTATGATCCGAAAACATTATCCTGAACTGTTTGCAGATGATCCGGATATGTTGCTGGAGGCGCAGGATCTTGCCAATCGGACCTATGAACTTGTTTCCTTCCTAAAAGATGTCAGAAACTTCGAAACTAACGATGTGCATTTTGATCAGAAAGTTACCTACCATGACAGCTGTTCAAATCTGCGAGAAATGAAAGTTGTTGAGCAGCCACGGGAACTGATGAAAAACATCAATGGGTTAGAACTGATAGAAGCTGAAGACAGAGAAGCTTGCTGCGGATTTGGTGGAACTTTCTGCATTAAATATTCAGAGATATCCGAAGAGATGGTTGATCGAAAAATTGATCATCTGAAAGCTACAGGAGCGGATGTTATCTCGGCGGGGGATCTTGGGTGCCTGATGAATATCGCTGGGCGACTTTATCGGCGCGGTGAGAATATGAAAGTTCTGCATATTGCAGAAATTCTGGCCGGTATGGGTGATGTTCCCGGCATTGGGGAGGAGAGGCGCTAATGCAGGTTACAAGCCGACAATTCAAGGAAAATTCCCATAAAGCGCTGCAGGATGAAGAACTGCGTGCTGCCCTTAATCGGGTCAAACAAGGATTTACCACCAAGCGTCGGGAGGCCGCAGATGCGCTTCCCGAGTTTGAACAGCTTCGTGATCAGGCACGCGATATCAAAAACCATGTTCTGGAAAATCTCGACTATTATCTGGAATATTTTGAAAGCCGGGTAAAGGATCAGGGAGGTCATGTCCACTGGTGCTCTACCCACAAGGATGCGAAAGACGCAATCTTGAAGATCTGTAAGGATGCCGGTGCCAAAACGGTGACAAAAGGCAAATCCATGATCACTGAGGAACTTGCCTTGAACAAGTTTCTGGAAGCACAGGGCATTGAACCTATTGAGACGGATCTGGGTGAGTATATCATTCAGCTGGCGGATGAGCCGCCCAGTCACATTATCGGTCCCGCGGTACACAAAACCAGAGAACAAGTGACCGAACTGTTTCATGAGCACCATCAGAAATATGGTTATACAGAGCGAGAAGAGGATGCGGAAAAACTGGTCGGAGAAGCCCGCGCGGTCCTGCGCCATAAATATGTAACGGCTGATGTTGGTATTACAGGCGCTAACTTTCTGGTGGCAGAGACTGGATCCACGGTCATTGTCACTAATGAGGGAAATGGGGATTTAACCCAGTCTCTTCCAAAGACCCATATAGTTGTTGCCAGTTTGGAAAAGGTCATCCCCACACTGGAGGATGTCAGTACAGTCATGCGGGTATTGGCAAGATCGGCAACTGGTCAGGAAATGTCCGTCTACACTACCTTTTCGACAGGGCCCAGGCGAAAAGATGATATTGATGGCCCGGAAAATTTTCATGTGATCCTGCTCGATGGCGGCCGTTCAGAAATGATCGGTACAGAGCTTCAGGAATTACTGCGTTGCATTCGTTGTGGTGCCTGTATGAATCATTGCCCGGTTTATCACGCGGTTGGTGGGCATAGTTACGGATGGGTATATCCCGGCCCTATTGGTGCGGCATTGAACCCGCAGATGGTTGGTTTGGAAGAAGCGTTGCATTTACCAAACGCTTCGAGCTTTTGTGGGCGTTGCGAAGAAGTGTGTCCGGTTCGTATTCCGTTACCAAAAATTCTTCGTCACTGGCGGGAGAAGGCTTTTGAGCAACAGATTGCTCCAAAACCGGATCGCTGGGGTATAGAGCTTTGGGGATTTTTTGCCAAACGACCGGGGCTATACCGGCAGGTCACAAAGATTGCCGCGAAAATGCTGTCATTGATGGCTGGAAAAGAGGGAAGACTTAAAAAGCTGCCCTTTAACAATGGCTGGACTCGAGTGAGAGACCTGCCAGCGCCGCAAGGGGAGACTTTCATGCAGCAATGGCAGAAAAAACAAAAGCGGGAGGGATAAATATGGATAGTCGCGAAAAAATCCTGAGCCGTATCCGATCCCAAAAAGGACGTGATGTTCTTTCAAAAAGTGAGCAGGATATTCTGGCACGCCGTATTCAAGCGCATAAAAGAAATCTGGTTCCAAAGCGTAGCCAAATACCACCGGAAGATCAGATTGCGTTGTTTACTGAAAAGATGACAGAGCTTTTGACAACGGTTGAGCGTGTAGAGAGTTCTTCACAAATTCCAGAAAGGATAAAAGCTTATTTGGCGGCAAAAAACCTGCCAAGTCGGATAAAGGTAAGCCCTTCCCCACTGGTTGCAAATCTTCCCTGGGAGGAAGTGCCAACTCTGGAAATTGTGACTGGCGCCGGCGCTGAAGAAGATGAAGTCGGTCTATCACCTGCGTTTTCAGCGATTGCAGAGAGTGGGACTTTGATGATGGTATCAGGCCCGGATACCCCCTCCACGGTTAATTTTTTGCCCGAAAACCATATTGTTGTCGTTGACGTGAAAACGATGTGTGGTTCATATGAGGAGGCATGGGATTTACTACGTAGTGGCCGGGGTACCGATGATATGCCCAGAACCGTCAATTTGATTTCCGGCCCGTCTAGAACTGCAGATATCGAACAAAGGCTGATTATGGGTGCACACGGTCCTAAAAGCCTTCATGTGATACTGGTCGGCTGATGGCGGAAAAAGGTGATACAGGCAAAGGCAGTAAGGCCGTTAAAGCGCAGGAACGTGGTAAGCTGAGTTCTGACGACCGCCATTTATGGCAGCATGTATCATCAACGGTAAAACCGATCCATGTGAACCGATATACATCCTTTTCCGAACTAATTGCCGAGGGGGAGAAAAAGCCACAAATACAAGCTCCGTATGCGCAGGCCAAAGGGAGAAAAAGAAAAGGGGTCCGTCTGGATCGGCCTGATGCATTTTCGGTGAAATCGACGACACCACCTAGTGCTCTTCATCAGGCGCTTGAGGATATTTCAAAGCGTAGTCCTGTTGCAGGGCTGGATCGAAACAGCTCAGAACGTCTGCGCCGGGGCAAGATGCCCATTGAGGGGCGGGTTGATCTGCATGGATATACCCGAAAAGAGGCGCATAGCCGCCTGAAGAGTTTTATTCATAGCGCCTATCGAAGCGGCAAACGCTGTGTTCTGGTTATTACAGGCAAAGGATCTTCTATCCGTCAGACTGATGATGCGCCCTATATGGGTGGTGGGCGAAAAGGTGTATTGCGTGAAGAGGTTCCCAGATGGCTCCGTGAGCCGGAGTTGAACCGTCTGGTTATTGATTTTAAACCTGCTCAACCCCATCATGGAGGTGCAGGGGCATTGTATGTATTGCTACGAAGGGCGCGAGGGTGAGGAGCGGAAAATGACCCCTTTTGGAGTTCGTGTAAGAGCATTACGCGAAGAGCAGAATGTCAGTTTAAAAAAAATGGCAGAAGATCTGCAGATCAGTTCCGCCTATTTATCGGCATTGGAACATGGTCATCGGGGACAACCGTCCTGGTCGTTGGTAGAACAGGTTTGTTCCTATTTCAATATCATCTGGGATGAAGCGGAAGAGTTACACCGGCTAGCTGCGCTGTCTCATCCAAAAGTAACTCTTGATACCAGTGGTCTATCGCCTACCGCGACTGAATATGCAAATCTTTTAGCGCGGGAAATTCGAAATTTGTCAGAGCCCCGACTGGCGGAAATGCTCGAATATTTGAAAAACTCAACTCCATCACGGTTGTAGGTGGGTGAGCTTTGGTATTGGAAAGATCAGATAAAGGTGTCCGTTTGGCACGGTCAGTTCAGAACCTATTTGAACAAATGGGCTATGCCAGTATGTGCGAAGTAAATTTACGAATTCGCAGACGGGTTGATGTTATGGGCATTAATGACAAAGGGCATATATTGATTGCGGAAATCAAAAGCAGTGTTGCGGATTTCAGAAGTGATGGGAAATGGGCAGAATACCTGGATTTCTGCGATGGATATTTCTTCGCAGTTGATGAAGATTTTCCAACAGATTTATTACCACAAGATCAGGGGCTTATCATAGCGGATGATTTTCATGCAGAAATCATCCGCCCGGCACCGGATAGCAAGCTCAATGCAGCCCGTCGAAAAAATATTACTTTAAGGTTTGCTCGGCAGGCTGCGTATCGATTATCTCAATCTTCGTCTGAGCCATCGGGCTTATAAACCTGATTAAAAATCACACGTGATATCAGGAGTGAGGATGGCCGGAAAACTGCTTGGTATCGTCTGTAATTTCGTACCAATGGGGTTTTTCGGACGTAAATTCATGAAACTTGACCGTTAGTTCAAGTTCATCATCAAACAGGTTAGCAGGGATTGGAAAGCTATCACTCTGGGAGCCAATTTCACCAAGTGAAGACCCACAAATCCCACAAAAACTGCGGGTATATTGATATCCTTTTTCGGGTGGGTAATAACAAATACTCTTATTCCCAGACAGAAGTGTGAAATTTTCCTGCTTTGTAAAAATTATGGTACTGGCCCCAATTTTACGGCATCTGGAACAGTGACAGGTTCCCATCATTTCAGGCTGTTCTTTGAGTTCAAATCTGACGGCGCCGCAGCAACAACTACCGGAAATCATGAGTGTCCTCCCGTTCCTTTAAGAATGAGAACAAAATAGGAACAAAAGGCAATTTTGTCAACTCATACTAGCGGGCAGGCTGCACTTCAGTTGCTGTTCGTCTTTTTCCCAATCGGGACGCCAGTTCTTCGCTCAGTGTTTCAAAAGCAGCATAAACAGGTTTGATGCCCAATCCCGCTATAAAGGCCGCGATTGCCTGTCCGAACTTTATTTCACCAAAAGGTGTGGGTTCATCAGGGACATTGAAGAATAGCAATACAACACAAACACCGAGCATAGATCCCAGAAAAATTCTGGTGATGTCACCGCGGACTTTTGCGCTGTCATATGCTTCCATAAACATTTTATCGGATATTCTTTTCATCAGGTATATGCAGGACCCAATACCGCCCCAGGTTGCCGCAATCAGAAATATGAGAGCTGGCTTGGCCAGCCCCAAAATCGCTGAATCTTCACTGCCATTTCCTGCTTCCTGATCTGGATCTCCCAAAACCCAGACTTTCGATATTTCAATCAGGATAGCCAATATGAATAAGGCAAATCCGATTACGACAGGTCTGGTCCGCGGTATATTGTCTTTCATCAAAATTTGGTTGGTCGCCTTTTTTGTCTCCAAAATAGTGTGTCCGTTGACAAAATTTTTGGCGTAAGTGATGGCGGACAGTTTGGCATAGCTTGCCTGCAGATTTACCCAGCTCTCAGCAGATTTAGTACATTCCAGATCCTTAAGGTCATTGAGGAAGGTTCTATAAACATCTGTTTTATCTTCTTGTGTTTTATCTTCTTGTAAAATATTGCCATGCCGGTACACATATTCAGCAAGGGCGTTTGCCTCTTCAAGAAGCCGGTCCACTTTTTTGGAATCAATTGTCAAGGAATTCATGGCTGTCATATATGCACCCCTCTATATGAGGGAATTATTATACTAATAAGAGTAGAAAAACACAAGAAGTAAGCGGGCTAATTATTTAGTTGCCAAGCATAGTGATCATCATTGATATGTGTTTTTCCTTGCAATCTGACCGAGAGAACCGGTGACGCATATTGGGCAATGTGGGTCAGGATGTTTTTGTCAGATGTGCCAAAGTCTTCTGCAAACCAGCGATAAATGCTGTTTACAACGACTTCCTTGTCTGGAGTAAGTCTGAACGCCCGTTCGTGATTAATGAAATTTCTAGCGGCTTTTTCCAAAATGGGTTCAAGATTATCGGGATCAATAGCCTTTTTTGGAAGGTCCGGACATCCAAGGGATGCACAATTGAGGATATAATGTGTGCGTGGATCTTTCCAGATAGGTCGAAGAATTCCATGTTCTATATCATCAAGAGACAGGGAATGGCCTTCAATTGTGACCAGTTTTGCTCCCCAGGGACCGGTTGTAAAAAACCCGGGAGAAATATTGATGTCGCGAATGGTATTTACAGGATAATGCGCCAGTATAACCGAGATTGTGAGGCTGTTATACAGATTGACCCAGAATGCATATTGCACGTTTCTGTTCAGACTGCTGACTTTCACAGATTGCAGATAATTCAAATAAGAGATTAATTTTGCGTGGTCGGCTTTACTAACCTTGTCATAGGCAAATCGTGCAATAAAATCATCTCCCACGTAACGATAGCTAGACAGCAGATCATTAAAAGGTGAATGATCTACCTGTTGCTGGCTGGATGGATCATGAGCTGTCCAGCGCTCAATTAGAATGGCGTCTGGCGCAGCGGTGGCATTCTTGCAGATGATTACAGACAGATTTAACGCAAATATGAATGCGTACACGGCTTTCATGTTCCAGACAGGCTCCTTTAATATCAGGTCAAGACTGCCAGAAATTTTTCAAATCGCAAATAACAGTAGATCACAGGTTTGTTAGGGTTACAGATAGGGATCTTCCTTGGAGAGATATGACTGCACATAGTCACGAATACCATCTTCTAGGGCATAGAAATTCCCGCCATATCCGGCCTGTTTCAGTTTTTGCATATCCGCTTCCGTGAAATACTGGTATTTGTCGCGAATGCTAATCGGTGTATCGATATAACGAATGTCAGGTTCCTTATCGGCTGCTGCAAAGGTGGCAAGTGCCAGATCTTTAAAGCTTCTAGCGCTCCCGGTTCCCAGATTGAAAAGACCACTTACCTGTGGGTTATCGAGTAGCCATAAGATCACTTTGACACAATCTTTTACATAAACGAAATCACGAAGTTGGCCGCCATCCTCGTAATCAGGATTGTGTGATTTGAACAAGGTAACAGGTTCACCTGCGGCAATTTTCGGATAGCTTTGTGCGATCACGCTTTTCATGCCTTCCTTGTGATATTCATTGGGCCCGTAGACATTGAAAAATTTAAGCCCCGCCCATTGAGGAGGAGTTGGCCCCCCTTCACGCTCGACCGCCGCCACAAACTTGTCAAAGGCATGTTTGCTGTATCCGTACAGGTTCAGTGGTTTTAGTTTTTCCAGCGCTTCTGGAGATTGCTCATCCTTAAATCCGGCAGAGCCATCTCCGTAGGTTGCTGCAGAAGAGGCATAAAGGAATGGGATTTTGTGGGCAGTGCACCAGTCCCAAAGCATACGGGTTGGTCTGAAATTGCGTTTTAAAATCAGGTCGCCGTCGGTTTCGGTAGTTGCAGAAATGGCGCCCATATGAATTATGGCATCCAGCGCGGGTGCAGTTTTCAGCCAAGTGTCCAGATTATCTGGATCAACAAAATCGCTGACAACATGATTAGCAAGGTTTTTCCATTTATCGCCTTTTTCCAGCCAATCACAGACGATGATTTCGTCATTTTTATCGGACAGGGCCGCAACGATATTTGAGCCAATAAAGCCAGCCCCGCCGGTTACAAGGATACGTCTTGGCATTAATCAGTTCCTTTATTGCGATCAATTTCAAGGAGTCGCTGGATGGTGCCTGTGGTGCTGAAGCCTTCTTTTAATTTGGCTAAAAAGATCCGTCCGCCATAGGCTTGAACAAGATCAGCGCCAACGACTGTATCTATTGTGTAATCTGCACCTTTTACCAGAACATCTGGCTTGAGTTCACTAATCAGGTTGATGGGTGTATCTTCGGCAAAGGGGACGACCAGTGACACATCTTCAAGGCTTGCAAGCACTATCGCTCGTGATGTTTCCGTCGTCGCGGGTCGGTCGGGTCCTTTGAGTCGTTTAATGCTGTCATCTGTGTTTAGCCCCACAATCAGACGGTCACATTCTGCACGTGCCTGGCGGATCAGAGAGATATGTCCCGGATGAACAAGATCAAAACAGCCATTGGTGAAGCCAACTTTCAAACCGCGAGACCGCCACCCATCAACAATTTCTTTTGCTTTGGATAAAGGAGAAATCTTGTTATCGGCTGATTTGATTTCACTCGATTGAAGCTGGCGCACAGTTCAACCTGAGTGACAGCAGCCGTCCCTGTTTTGGCAACAACAATACTACCGGCCAGATTGGCGAGGTAAGCCGCATCAACAACGCTTGCACCTGCCCCCATGGCTAAAGACAGACAGGCTATTACGCTATCACCAGCACCTGATACATCAAAAACCTCGCGGGCTTGCGCTGGAATATGGGCTGTTTCAGCCTTGGTTACCAAACTCATTCCGGCCTCAGAACGGGTTATAAGCAGGCCATTGATTTGAAGCTTTGATAAAATATGTGATGCGGCTGTCTCTACCTCGCTATCACTGCTGCAGGGATGACCGCTGGCGGCAATCATTTCTTTGCGGTTAGGTGTGAGTAATGTGACCCCTTCATAGCGACTGAAATCAGTTGATTTGGGGTCTGCAATAATTGGAACGTTGGCTTTTTTGGCCAGACTTATCGCGTGCTTCAGGACCTGATCAGAAAGTACACCTTTAGCATAATCCGACAAAATGACCACATCGGCTGACCCTAACGCTTTTTCATACTCTTCCAGCAGACGACGGGCTGTATCTTCGGCCACATTATGGTTCACTTCTGCGTCAGCCCGCAGTAATTGCTGACCATCAGCGATAAATCGGGTTTTTACAGTTGTTGGTCTGCGGCCTGAATTTACAATTGCGCTATTCAGCTTTTGTTCTTTTGCAAGAAGGCTTTCAACTTCATGGCCATCCGCGTCATCACCGACCAGCGCGATGAGAGTTGCCTGCCCGCCAAGGGAGAGGATATTGCGAATGACATTTCCCGCCCCGCCCAGCATGGATTGTTGATGGGTTATACCAAGAACCGGAATGGGGGCTTCAGGCGAAATACGTGATGCACTGCCATAGACGAAACGATCCAGCATCACATCGCCAAGACAGAGAATATGGATGTTATCAAAGTTGGAAATGACGGAATTTAGCTTTCCCAGATCCATAGGGTCCTCACACGAGATTAAGGCGCTGTTCCAGTGCACCGCATAACATATGGCCAAGTGTAATATGCATTTCCTGAATGCGTCGCGTCGATTGGGCGGGCACAATCAGAACAGGGTCAGCAAGCTGTGGCATAATACCACCGTCCCTGCCGGCAAACGCCGTTGGCACGATGCCCATATTTTTTGCCATTTTTAATCCTTCAACCACATTCTGGCTGGTGCCGGAAGTTGATATCCCAACCGCAACGTCACCGGGTTTGCCAAGAGCCTGGATTTGACGCGCAAATACCTGATCATATCCGAGGTCATTTGCACCGGCTGTCAGGGCTGATGTATCCGTATTGAGGGCGATGGCGGCAATGGGGGCGCGATCCGAAATAAAGCGGATTACGAGCTCGGCTGCCAGATGTTGTGCATCTGCAGCGCTACCACCATTTCCAAAGAAAAGGATTTTACCCCCCTTCTCTACAGCTTCTGTCCATATATTCAGCATTTGAAGAAAGGGACCTGACAAATTAGCTTTGGTACGCGCCAGAACCTGTTCGTGATCGTCTAATTCTTTATTAAAATAGTCCAGAAAATCCAAGAAACTGATCCTTTTGCCTCTGCCAATGCCTCTTAGGGTAATACTGGAACTGACACATACATGCAATTGAACAGTTTGAAATGTGCAAATGGGAATTATGCACCCGCTGGTGGCAGGTTTCCACTGGCAACATCCTGAATGAGGCGGATATGTTTTGGCAGCAGGTTTTTGAGAGCATACTGGCGCATTACAGTTTGGCGAGCGTTTTTGCGAACGTCTGCAAGTTGATCCCGATTATCCAGCACATGGGCAATCCGATCGGCAAAAGCTTCATGGTCAAAAAAATCAGCGAGAAAGCCATTTTCACTATCCGTTATGACTTCGCGGACGGGCGCAGTGTCTGATGCAACCACGAGTGCCCCACAGGACAAGCTTTCAATTAGGGACCAAGAGAGGACAAATGGGACCGTTAGGTAGGCTTGCACCGTTGAGGCCTGCAGGACTTTGACATAATCGCTGTAGGGTAAAAGGCCGGTAAAGTGCAGCCGGTTTTCATCAAACTCAAGTTCGCCAAGCATTCTCTTTTTCCAGCTATCCCCTTTTGGAAGTCGTTTTCCATAAGCCACTCTGTCTTCACCAACCACCACTATGTGAAGACCCGGACGGTCTTTTTGCAGTCGGGCAGCAGCCTCATAAACTCCGGAAACCCGCGGTAGGGTTCCATACCACGCGTAGCTAGGTCAAGATTTCATCTGCATCTGACAGGTCCAGATTTTTAATTTTGAGTTTCGACTTGTGAGCAGGTTTAAAAAAATCCGTATCTACACCATCATGCATGACAGAGAGTTTCGGTTTGAAAATTTCAGGAAACTGGGACTGCTGAAAACTGGTTGGGACCTGTCCCCAGTCACAATGAGCCAGATCCATCAGAACTGGTAGGTTTTTGGTCCGAATGCGTGATTGATCGTCAAAGGAAATGTTGGAATCTTTTAGGAAATTGGCGTCAGATCCGAGAGCGTGATAATACCATTCAAAATAGCTGAGCAGTTTCGTGTCGGGAAACAGGTCTTTAACGTATAGTGACGGACCCCACCCGGAATGGGCGCAGACAATATCAGGCTGAAAGCCTTTTTTCTTCAACTCCAGACAGGCCTTGAACAAGGATTGCCCATTAATAATCGCTGACTCAGTAGAGCGCAGGTAATGATGGGTTTCTTTGCGTGGCTCACGATGAGGCTTATAGAGCAGGTTACTAACGCCCGGAATTTTTTCCACAGCCCGGTGAGATGCGAATACTACAGTGTTGTTTTTATTTTGTGCCAGTTTTCGAGCTACATGGCGATATTGGGCTGGAAAATTGTTGTGTAAGAACAGTACTCGCATTCGCGACCCCCTACTGTGCTGTGCGATGTCTTTGAAGCCTATTTAAGCAGCAAAACTTAACCGAACCCTAAAGAGAAGTTTGGAAAGTTGGTTAATTCGTCATTTTATGAAAAGTGATTCGGAATTTTAGCCAAAATACCCGTACCTCATTTGAGTGATAGACAATTCTTTTTAACAGAAAATTAACCTTAACGAAAATTAACCGTGATTTTTCTTATGCCTACTAGGGAAGGGAGAAAATGACGGTACAGCAATAAGTTACTGTTTTGTATAAAATTTTACTAAAAAAGAGAGAAAATTTCGAACTTGCAGCAGATATGAAAAAGCACATACTGGCGCCAATTGCGGTGCCGATCAAAAACTGACTAACGGTAACAGATCGGGACTGGCAGCTTAAGAGGTTAAACCATGAATAGCGTATTTAAGTTGATTATTGGCGTGTTTGTTCTGACCGTGATTGGTGCGCAGTCAGCAAGTTCAGCCACTTTTAACCTTGATTTTAATGAACCACTGACGATTACCCCCCTGTTGAGTGCCAGTTCAACGTCAGGAACGGTTCATGAAGGTCTGACATCTTCAGACAGCACGAGTTATATGTACAAGTCACCGTTTGAAGGGACAACGACCCCTGCTGAAGCGTTTACGTCGGTTCAGGCTAGATCTGAAGCGTCTTACAAGTTCAGCGATGCGGTCACACAGGTTAGTTTCCTGTGGGGTTCAGTTGATTTTTTCAACACGGTTGTGTTCAAGAATAACGGAACCATTGTTGATTACTTGAGCGGTCAAACCGTAATTGATGCAGGTGCTGTGTCCGGCGAAGAATTTGTACAGATTTCAATTTTGGCTTTAGCGGCTTTTGATGAAATCATATTCCGGTCTTCTCAAAATGCATTTGAGTTTGCCAATCTGAGCATTTCGGCGGTACCCCTGCCAGCAGCGCTCCCACTATATGCTGCCGGTGTTGTTCTGCTTGCTTTGATTGGGCGTAAGCGTAGCGTAAAAGGGTCAAGCTAACCCGAGTAAAGAGTAGCGTATTCGTTTATAATTAGAGTAAGCAGTAGCGTAACCAGTAGAGTAGATTTGCGTATGTCGTAGAGTATCCAAGATTACGATTATCAAGCAGATTTTGGGCGGCCTTTTAAGGTCGCCTTTATTTTTGTGCTTAGCTGATGGAATTTAGATTAACTGGTTACCTTTACGGCCTTTTCCGTCTCTTTTCTGGGCTGGTCCTTAGGAGCACGGTCTTTTCGGGGATCAATGGAGTCAAATCCGTCAAAAGGTTGCTCAAGCCGGGCCCTGCTCATTTCGACATAGTCCGGGTTAATATCGATCCCAATGCTGCGACGTCCCAACACTTTTGCAACTCGGGTAGTTGTTCCGCTTCCGACAAAAGGATCCAGTATCAACTCCCCCGGATTGGAGGCAGCAGCGATGATCCTCTCGATCAGGGCTTCTGGTTTCTGGGTTGGGTGAGGCTGACGTTCAGCTGCGCAGTAGTGAACGTGGCTAAATTGCCAGACATCTCCTGGATTAGCCCCAGACATGTTGTTGCGCTTGCGATAATATTTTTGCGGAATTCGAACATCATCCAGATTAAAGGTCGCATTCTCTCCTTTGGAAAACCACAGTATGTCTTCATGGCGGGGGGAAAATCCGCGTTTGCGTCCCATTCCTTGCGTGTAATGCCACGTAATCCATCCTTGGGGGAGCATATCCAGCTCTTCTTCCAACATGACATAAAGGCGGGCTATATACTTCACGCCCATGAAGCAAAACAGGGATCCATCAGGCTTCAGTACCCTTTTGGCCTGCTCCAGCCATTGGCGGGTAAAATTGTGATAGTCTGTCCTTTCCTTCTGGTCGATATTATTACCGTAGTTTTTGCCAAGATTATAAGGTGGATCAGCAATTATCAGATCCACGCTTTCATCATCAATGGCTTTCAGATGCTCAAGTGCATCGCCACAGAGAAGAATATGTTCGTCATAATCCTGCATTTACTGGGGGGATCTTTTGGCCATGATCCGCTGCAGGGTTCTGCGGTGCATATTCAATCGGCGCGCGGTTTCTGACATGTTGCGATCGCAAAGCTCATATACTCGTTGGATATGCTCCCATCGAACCCGATCCGCAGACATGGGATTTTCTGGTGGTTCAGGTTTTTCTCCCTCGCGGGCATAGAGCGCATTGATGATATCATCCACATTTGCGGGTTTTGCCAGATAATCAATGGCACCGGCCTTCACAGCGGCGACAGCAGAAGCGATGTTTCCATAACCGGTGAGCATGACGATGCGTGCCGCGGGGCTGGCATTTCTGATGGCTTCTACCACTTCGAGGCCACTGCCATCTTCAAGGCGCAAATCCACCACCGCAAACTGGGGATTACAGGTTGCGGCAAGTTTAACACCTTCAGCGACACTATTCGCCAATGTAGGAGTAAATCCATTTTTTTCCATGGAACGACCTAGCCGGTTCAGGAAGATCTGATCGTCATCCACTATTAAAAGGCGTTTTTCATCCATCACGCGTTTTCCACTCATCCATCCGTTTTCAGAGTCTACAGGTAGGGGTCTGCCTTTTCAAGCTGGCTGCGAGGCCATTCCACCGCCACTCGAGCACCACCATCGAGCTGATTTCCGAGGGAGAGATGACCCCCGGTATGCTTGATCAGCATATCAGCGATAAAAACTCCCAGGCCCATACCCCCCTTGCCTGCACGGCTTGACGTATAGGGCTCCCCCAATCGGTCAAGTATTTCGTCACTAAAACCAGGGCCGTCATCCTGAATAATGATTTCTACCCGGCGTTCTGACCAATTCAGTGTAATATCCACAGCTTGCTTGCAGAATTCACCCGCATTGCTCACCAGGTTGCCGAGCCCATAGAGGAGTTCAGGAGTTGCAAACAGGCTGGGCTGCGTTTTGGGATCCCCAACGTTATGAATTCTGAAGGTTGCGTGAGGAGCAGACTGTTTTTCAACAACCAATTCCATCAGGCTTTGCAGTGGCAGATAATTATGATGGGCGTCATTTTGCAAAAATCGGCTGGTATCTGGTTTAGTGGAGAGTTGTTCCAGCACCTCTCTGCATTTACGGGCCTGATCATACAGGAGGCGAGCATCTTCTGCATGGTCACTTCCTTCAGTGAATTCTTTGGACAATTCTTCGGATACAAGAAGAATGGTATTAAGCGGTGTTCCCAGTTCATGGGCTGCGGCTGCAGCGATCCCGCCTATAGCTGAGAGTTGCTGTTCTCTTGCGAGGGCAAATCTTGCAGCGGTAAGAGCTTCGGTCATTCGCTGACTATCCTTGGAAATACGCCATGCATAAATGGACAGAAACACCGTTCCCAATACAAGGGCGGACCAGATCGCGAATATATAGGTGTTCGAGAGGCGGATCTCACCTTCTGGCAGTGGAAGCGGTTCATGAACAAGCGCCAGCATAGTTACTGCTATGATGGTTGTTAAACCCAGAAAAACGGTCCCCTTCAAGGAGAGGTTTGTCGCGGAAATTGTGACAGGAACCAGAAACAGGAGTGAAAACGGGTTGGTTAGTCCGCCGGTCAGATACAATAAACCCGTAAGCTGCAATGCATCGTAAAACAGATATAAAATTGCTCCTCGGTCCGAGAGGCGTGTCGCAGGGCGGGAGCTCAAAGTGACCAGAATATTGAGAAGGGCGCTGGAACTTACCAGCAGGACCGCGGGAACAATTGGCAGTTCATACCCTAAAAATACGTGAACAAGAAGAAGGGCAAATGCCTGCCCCAACACAGCAAGCCAGCGAATATAGACCAATGACTGAAGACGTACACCGCGTGATGCGTTCAGGATGTTTGTATCAGATGCGCCCTGATCCGCGAGAGTTGCTGCAACCATTACCCTAACATAGCCAAGCCCTGATCGTCAGTTCAGTTTCCGGCTTTCTCCAATACTCATTATCCAGATATTTTCCGGATCATATCCTTCTTTGGTAGCTGCTTGCAAGAAGCGTCCGGGAGGTTCAAACAAAGGCTCATCCGTAAGCCGGACCGTTCCCCAGTGCATACCGACAATCGTTTTAGCTTTGACATCCTGAGCGATTTTTACGGCTTCTTCGGGGGTTGTGTGGTGCGCCTTCATGATAGCCCTCGGCTCATAAGCACCAATACCGACCAATGTATAGTCAAAAGGCCCTTCAAGTTTGCCTATTTCTTTAAAGAGTGGGCCGTAGCCGGTGTCACCGGTGAAATAAATACTCGTAGCATCATGTTTGAAGGCAAAAGATGCCCACAATGTCTTGTTGCGGTCAAAAGGTGTTCTTTTTGACCAGTGTTGTGAAGGTAGGGCCGTAATTTGAATGTCATTTTCTTCAAATCGGTCCCACCAGTCCATTTCGATAACGCGGGAAAAACCTCGCTTTTTGAAATAATTACCCAGACGCAGAGGAACAATGACAGTAATATCGGATTTACCCTGTATTGCGCGTATAGTGCGCGCATCAAGATGATCATAGTGGTTATGTGACAGGACAAGATAATCCAGAGGTGGTAAGTCAGACAGGCGTATGCAGGATCGACAAATCGCTTGGGCCCGGCAAATGGAAAAGGGGATGCGTAAGGCGAAAGATAAGGATCTGTCAGGATTGTCTTTCCATTAATGCGCAGTAAAAAGCAGGCCTGCCCCAGCCATGTGGCACAATCTGTCTCAGAAGCATGAAACGCACGCATTTTCGCAGCGGCATCATCAGGATTTAGGACGTGACCATCGGGAATAGTAATCCGTTCCCTGCTATAGCCGATCATGCGCCAGATAAATGACAAATATGTTTTTCGGGAGGGTTTAGTAATCTCAGGGTTGGGCAGGTTTGAAAATCGCTTCCCATTAAAGGGTGCTTTCGTTTGAGCGGTTTCAGTGTGATGCCGTGTACTTTTTTTAAGCACAGATATGCTTCCTTTCGCCCTTTTTCCCAAAGGGGCAGTTTCACTTCTTAATTACGTCACATTTATGAGTTTGATAGAGAAAAGCAACGATAAACGTGTATTTGAGGCCCGATAGATGGAATTGTTTAATGTACAATGACGTTAAACTCGGGCAATAATTCGCGTCATGTGAGTTCAGGCAATTTCTTTTGACAACTCCTTCAGGGGGATAAAATGCTTTTAAAATGGGTACAGGCGTTTAAAAAATATGTAGTCGGCGGGTTTGCGGGTCTGTTGATCCTGCTACCTTTTGGCCACGCAGTTGCCAGTAGCGAACAACAGCAGCTGGTGGACAAGGCAAAGTTGACGGTGGAAGCGCTGCAAAACCAGTCCGAAATGGAACAGTTTCGCAAATTGCTGGCTGTTTCAAAAGGCGTAGTGATTTTCCCGCAGTTTTTGAAGGCGGGCTTTATTGTGGGTGGTGCCGGCGGTACAGGTGTTCTGCTGGCCCGCAATAAAGAAGGTAGCTGGAGTTCACCGGCCTTTTATACGATGGGTCAGGCGAGCGTTGGGCTGCAGATTGGTGCCGAGGCGAAGGAACTTGTCTTGCTTATCATGACTGACAAAGGCATGGACGCCATTATCAAAAATCAGGTGAAGCTCGGGGGTGACCTTAGCGCCGCGGTTGGGCCGGTTGGCAAAAATATCGGTGCATCCAGCACAACAAACATGGATGTGGACGTATTTTCCTTTGCCAAAACTGCTGGGCTGTTCATTGGCGCTTCAGTAGAGGGCTCATTACTGGATGCGAAAGATGACTGGCAGGAAGCTTATTATGGCAAGCCGGTAACCGCACGGAATATCGTTATTCTCAGAAGCGTTGATAGCCCCGCTGCAAGCGCACTTAAAAATGCATTGAAAGCAGCAGAGGCTCCTTAAAGTAGATTATTGGGGAAGCGCCAGAAGTTTTTCGACTGAACGGTTGCGATTTTCCCTTGCATGATCCAGAGCTGTCCGGCCGGTAAAGTCGGTCAGCTCCTTATCCGCATTAAACTGAAGAAGTAATTTCGCAACATCAAGATGTCCCTCCTGAGCGGCCTTAATCAGCGGGGATTCCCCTTTGTTATTCACGTCATTAACATTCGCTCCGGCCTGCAGGAGTATTTCCACAATTTCGGGATGATTTTGCGAGACTGCATACATCAGTGTTGAATTTCCCAGCCTGTCAGTAAGATTTACATTCGCCTTGTTTCGAATGAGAACTTCAACCACGCTGGTGGAGCCAGCTTCGGCTGCACGGCTAATCAGCGGGACTTTGGAGCTGTCACGGATATTCACATTTTCCCGTTTTAACAGATAGGCTTCAACATTTTCGGAATTGTTTTGCGCTGCAGCGTCGAAAACTTCATGCTCACCGAACAAAGAGGCAGCCTGTATATTGAAGCTTATCAATAACAGAAGCGCGAAAGTGGCTGAAAACCTAATCATTGTGGACCCTTCTTATGAAAATTTTAAGAGAGTTTAGCAGTATACTGTTCGCGGTGGCAAACGTCATTAACCTTAGTGGCTGATTCGAGTTATGTTGCAACGCAGCGAAATTCGGAGTATTATAACACCAATTAGTAATTTGTCTTTGTCAGTAGGATCGGAATATTTTGATGCTGTATCAGTTCAACGAGTTACAACGACTGGCTCTCACACCCGTTCGAATGGCTGCTCAACTGCAGTCACAGATCCTGCGAAGTCCGTTCAACCCCCTGTCAGAGACTCCTCAGGCTAGAACACTTGCTGCGGCTTATGAATTGTTCTCTGAAACCACTCAATATCACGGGAAACCGGCATTTGGTTTGTATGAGACGGTTATTGATGGAAAGTCTGTTCCGGTTGCGGAACAAATAGTTCTTCGTTTGCCATTTGGTCAACTGAAGCGCTTCAACCGCGAAACAAAGAGGAAAGATCCCAAAATTCTCATGGTTGCACCGATGTCTGGACATTTTGCAACCTTGCTCAGGGGCACAGTGGAGGCGATGATGCCCGAGCATGATGTTTATATCACAGATTGGCGGGATGCGTCTTCGGTACCCTTGAGCGAAGGCCGTTTTGATCTGGATGATTATATCGACTATTTGCGGAAATTCATGGAGTATCTGGGCCCCGATACCCATGTGATGGCCGTTTGCCAGCCGGGAGTTCCGGTCTTGGCGGCGATTGCATTGATGTCGGAAGACAAAGACCCCAACACACCAAAATCAATGACCTTGATGGGCAGTCCCATTGATACGCGCCGGCATCCGACAGTGCCTTGTAAACTGGCCATGGATCATTCGCTCGACTGGTTTGAGCGGACGGTTATCTATCATGTTCCCGTTGGCTATCCAGGTGCGTTTCGCAGGGTATATCCCGGCTTTTTACAATTGGGTGGTTTTGTCTCCATGAATTTGGAGCGGCACATGGACGCCCATTTGCAGCAGTTTAATCACCTGATAGAAGGGGATGGCGACAGCGCAGAAAAGCACCGGGAATTTTATTCCGAATATAATGCTGTTATGGATCTGACAGCGGAATACTACCTGCAAACCATCGAAACAGTGTTTCAAAAACAATCCCTTGCCAAGGGCGAAATGATGTATCGAGGCACACGTCTTGTAGATACGGGTGCCATTGAAAAAACGGCTCTGATGACGGTTGAAGGTGAATTGGATGATATATCCGGTATTGGTCAGACTGTAGCGGCACATGATTTGTGTGTGAATTTGCCCGATAGCATGAAGACTCATTATGAGCAAAAGGGTGTCGGTCATTACGGCGTGTTTAACGGATCCAGATTTCGTAAGCATATTGCACCGCGCATTGGCAAATTCATAAAAAAACATAATAATTAGCCCCTGTTCGTCAGGAGCCTGAATATTGTGAATGAAAAGCCTTTTTGGGAGACAACCCCACTGGATGAGATGACCCTTGAGCAGTGGGAGTCCTTGTGTGATGGATGTGCGAAATGCTGCCTTTTAAAGCTGGAAGATGAGGATACAGGTGAAATCGCCTATACGGATGTAGCTTGCAGGCAATTGGATATTGGTAATTGTCGATGCGCAAATTATGAGCAGCGGGCCATTCTGGTACCAGATTGTGTAACCATGACCCCGAAAATTGTTCCGCAACTGGGATGGATGCCAAAAACCTGTGCCTATCGCCGTTTGTCAGAGGGTAAGCCACTTCCCTGGTGGCATCCATTGGTCTCAGGCTCTTCAGAAACGGTTCATGAAGCAGGTATATCGGCTCGAGGGAGAGTGGTATCCGAGCGCAAAGCTGGTGATCTGGAAGACCATATTGTGGACTGGCCGGAGGAGGATTTTTCCTGAAATTTGGACGATTGAGACAACCTGCCATAGAACGGTCGGAAAAAGAGCAGCTTCGTCTACCGATATCAGGCCGAATTGTTCCTTTGCAATTTACGCCGTCATCCCGAGGTAAGCGCCTGAAGTTGAAAGTTCGCGCATCTGGCTTGGTTGAAGTCTCTCTTCCAAAGCGTGTAACGATGGAGGCCGCGCGGAAATTTGTTCGCTCTGAACTGAATTGGATTGAAGGGGTTTTTGAAAATATTGAACCACCTGTCAAATTCGAAGAAGGCGCGGTTGTTCCAATTCGCGGAAAAGACCATCGGATCTGTCATCAGGCGCAGAGTGGAGCACCGGTTTCAATCGAAACGGGGGTGATTTTTGTATCTGGCGGCAAAGAGCATCTAGCACGGCGCTTGACTGACTGGTTAAAGAAAAACGCCCGATCCCGAATTTCTGAGCGAGCTGAGTATTATGCTGCCAAAGCAGGTGTTCGCTATGGTCGTATCACGATTAGAGATCAGAAAAGTAGGTGGGGCAGCTGCTCATCAACTGGGAACTTGAACTTTTCCTGGCGACTGTATCTCATGCCCGATAAGGCGCTGGATTATGTTGTTGCGCATGAGATAGCTCACATAAGACATATGAATCACAGTCCTGAATTTTGGGCGCTAGTTGCTCGGATTTGTCCTCACATGGATGAAAGTCGGCGCTGGATGAAGAAAAATGCCGGTAGATTCCATAAATATAATGCAACTACTTAGCGTAAAGTGTATAACTATGTTCTTGATTAAAGAACATGAGATTTATGGGACTTATTTCAAAAAGCAGCATTTTCTTGACATGGTTTCTGGCAATGTCCGTCGCCCTTGGGCCGCTTGCAACGGATATGTACCTGCCTGCCTTCCCTTTGATCGGAGAAATTTTTGATGTCAATGCTTCTGTTGTTCAGTGGACACTTAGTATTTTTGTAATCGGGATTGCGGTGTTTCAGCTTGTTATCGGTCCAATTTCGGACAGATTTGGACGCAAAAATGTATTGATTGCAGGACTGTTTATTTTCTCAGTATCCAGTCTTTTCGCGGCTCAGGCCAGTAGCATGACAGAGCTGATCATCGCGCGATTTCTACAAAGTATTGGTGTGTGTGTGGCTGTGGTCGTTCCCAGAGCATGATCCGGGATTTGTTTGAAAGGGAAATGTCCGCGCGGAAGTTGTCGCGTATGGGAACGATAATGGGTATTGCTCCTGCGATTGCACCGGTTCTGGGTGGGTATCTAACCGTTCACTATGGTTGGTATGCAGTATTTTTGTTCCTGTTTGGATATGGAATCCTGGCAATGGTGTTGACGACAGTTTTCTTACAGGAAAGTCTGGATCAAAAAGACAAGCATGCGACCCGCCCGTTGCAGGTGTTATCGAATTACCGGGAGTTGCTGAGCTCGCTACTTATTTGCAGTATGCCTGTACCGGAGCGTTTTGCTTCGCAGGTTTCTTCGCCTATATTTCGGCATCTTCATATGTGTTGATTAATCTGATGCAGGTGCCGGTTAGTCAATTTGGTTACTATTTTGGTGCTGTTGTGCTGGGTTATATCAGCGGCACGTTATTGGGACCCCGGCTTCTTCGGCTTAAGGGGCTTGATCAGGCGCTGAGGCTTGGAACCCTCTTGTCCCTGTTAGGTGGAATAACTGTTCTTGGGGTCGCCATTAACGGTGTTTTGAACCCTTTTCTGATTTGCCTGCCAATGTTCGTCTACAATATTGGGGTGGGAATAATTGTTCCGCAAAGCCAAGCGGCATCCATGCACCCCTTTCCTGAAAAAGCCGGGGCTGCTTCCGCTTTAAACGGTTTTCTCATGCTAGGTTTTTCTGCAATTATAGGACTGCTGGTCGCAAAATTCTATTCCGGTAGCGCTCTTCCCATGGGTATCGCAGTATTTTGTATGGGGACGGTTTCCTTCGTGATCTGCCGGTTGAAAGTGAAAGCGATTGAGGTGGTCAAACAAGCCTGAATTTTATCTCTTTCCGTTAGGTCAATCTTGTCAGCCGGTGTGAAATGCACCAAGCTACAGATCCAATAAATTAAGGATCTGTTATGACAACTGCCCGACACCCCATGAGTGAAATGCCAACTCATTCGGTTGAAAATCAACCTGATATGATGGCTGACATAAATTATGCGCAAATTGATCCTGCATTTCTTGAAATGATACAGCGTGAAGGGGCTAGTTGGGCAAGCGATCATATTCAAGGTTTTGGCAAAGTAATAGGTTCTGCAACGGTTCGGGATCTGGCGCGGCAAGCGGATCAGAAACCACCGGAAATTCGACCATTTGATCCATATGGCAGGCGGTTGAATGAAGTTGAATTTCATCCGGCTTATCACCAGCTGATGAAACTTGCCATGAAGGCGGGAGTCCATAATTTTGCCTGGCGCCATGAAGGTAAAAGTGGCGCTCACGCAGCGCAGATTGCCCTTGCTTATTTGTTTAATCAGACAGAGGGCGGAGTGTCCTGCCCTATGGCGATGACTTACGCAGTCTATCCTGCTTTGCAAACACAAAAAGATGTGTTTGACCCAATCAAAGACCTGCTTCTGTCTGCTGAGTATGACGAGAGGTCAATTCCTGTCCATGAAAAGACAGCCATGACGATGGGAATGTTTATGACAGAAAAACAAGGAGGATCGGATGTGCGTGCCAATACAACACGCGCTGTTCCAGCGGGTGACAAGAGCGGACCCGGTTCGGAATATCTGATAAATGGGCATAAGTGGTTCTGCTCAGCCCCTATGTCCGATGCATTTTTGGTTCTGGCGCAAGCAGAAAAGGGGATAAGCTGTTTTTATTTGCCGCGCTGGAAGGCCGATGGAAGTCGCAACAATCTGTTTATACAACGTCTGAAGGACAAGGTTGGAAATAAATCGAATGCCTCCAGCGAAATGGAGTTTGTTGATTGCCATGCCGTAATGGTTGGTGAAGAAGGCAGAGGCATACCCACAATCATAGAAATGGTTCAGCATACCAGGTTGTTTTGTATCATGGGCTCGGCGGCGATTATGCGGGCTGGGTTGGTGCACGCACTATATCATGTATCTCACAGGCGGGCATTTCAAAGAAGGTTGATTGATCAACCGCTTATGAGAGTACTTCTTGCTGATTTGGCAATGGAAAGTGAAGCGGCAGCGCAGGTTATGATGCGAGTCGCCGGAAGCTTTGACAGAGCCGCAAAGGATCCTTTGGAGGATGCGTATAAGCGTATTGTAACGGCAATTGGGAAATACTGGATATGCAAACGTGCACCCAATTTTTCTTATGAAGTCATGGAATGCCATGGTGGAATGGGATATGTGGAGGAAAATCCGCTTGGACGTTTATACCGGGAAAGTCCGGTAAACAGTATTTGGGAAGGTTCAGGTAATGTTATGTGCCTTGACGTTTTGAGAGCCATTGCCAGAGAGGGTGATGCATTTAAAAGGCTTTTAAATGATCTAGCAGAAGATTGCGGTTGGCACAAAGATTATGATCAGTCCCTTGATCGGGTGGTTACAGCTTTTGAAACGGGTCAACTCAGTGAGGCGCGGGCACGCTGGCTTACAGAGCAATTGGCTAAACTGATACAAACATCTTTGATGTATCGGCACGCCCCTGAAAATATTGCTCGCTGTTTTGCAGATACCCGACTAGGAGCCGAAGGGGGACATGTCTACGGATCACTATCCGAAGATGCACCGATCGATGACATACTTGAGCGGGCTGGTCTGTCCTACATTGGTTCGTAACATCAAGGCTTGGTATCTTCATCATAGTAGGTATCGGGTTTTTGCGTGCCCGTTGGATTTTCTTTTTTCGAAGCAGAACTTGTCGAAGGACCAGAACTGAATGTTTTCACAATTCTGTCCCATATACTTTGGGCCGTCTCACTTAAGGCTCATCGACTTTGGCAAATGTGGGCTGGTTACCATTGCCTAATGAGCCCTTCATGAAATCTTTCCAGGCATATGCGGGAAGATTACTGCCGGTTACCCGTTTTGTAGGGCTTCCATTATCGTTTCCGAACCAGACCCCAGCGACCAATCTGGGTGTAAAGCCGATAAACCAGGCATCTCTGTAATCCTGCGTCGTGCCAGTTTTACCTGCTGCGGCAAATCCGGGATACGCAGCGCGGCCAGTTCCTTCGAGCAGCGCCGTGTTCATAATATCCCGTAGGTTATTGACGGTAGAGCCGTTAAGCAAACGACGGCTAGTGGTTGCGGTTCTTTTGTACAGCAGTTCTCCCCTTTTATTGCGGATTTCCTTAACCGCGTAGGGGAGAACAGAATAGCCACCATTAGCGATACTTGCATAGGCCGCACTCATCTCAAGCAGGGTAACTTCTGAAGTGCCCAGCGAGATTGATGGATGTGTTGGCATATCGCCGCCTAACCCCAGTTTTGCAGCCATATGTGCGACACGGCTACGCCCGACACTTTCACTCAATCGAATAGCAACGGTATTAATAGATTTGGCATAAGCTTGTCTTAGCGTCATGTTCCCCAGAAATTTGCGAGTATAGTTTTCTGGCGTCCAGCCATTGATATTAATGGGAGCATCCAGAAAGACATCATCGGGTTCATACCCATTTTCAAATCCGGCGGCATAAACAACAGTTTTAAAGACCGAGCCTGGCTGGCGTTGGGCGGAGGTTGCCCGATTGAAAGACGATTTACTGTAGCTGCGCCCACCGACCATAGCCTTAACTTCACCGTCCGGAGTCATGGCGACAAGCGCCGCTTGTTCCACGCCAAACTTTTTACCATTTTTCGCAAGCTGCTTTTCAATGGTTTTTTCGGCTTGTGTCTGTAGGTTCAGGTCAAGACTTGTAATGACTTCAAGGTCTTCTTCAGTACGTCCCACATAAGAGCGAACTTCATTTACGACCCAGTCGGAAAAGTAGCGTACATTCTTGAAATTACTGCCTGCATGTTGGAGTTTGGCGGGGTTTTTCACCAGTTTGTCAGCTTGTTCTTTTGTAATGTAGCCAACTTCCTGCATGCGCCGGATCACAACGGTGGACCGCTGCTGAGATCGTTTGAGGTTAACAGTTGGTGCATAGTAGGTTGGTGCCTTCAGAAGACCAGCCAGCATCGCTGCCTCAGAAATTGTTAAATCTCTGATATCTTTGGTAAAATATTTTTTTGTCGCCGCGTCAATGCCATATGTTCCTGACCCGAAATAAACTCGATTTAGATAGAGCGCTAGAATTTCTTCTTTGGTGTAATTGGCTTCCAGCCAAAAAGCCAAAAGGACTTCACGAATTTTTCTGCCAATGCTTCGCTCTGGTGTAAGGAACAGGTTTTTTGCAAGCTGCTGCGTAATGGTGCTTCCCCCCTCCACCACGCGCCCTGCCTGATAATTACGCCATAAAGCCCGTATAAGGCTGACCGGGTTAATGCCAAAATGGGAATAGAAATGGGCATCTTCCGTCGCCAGAACGGCTTCTTTCATGACGGTTGGGATTTGCTTTGGTGTAAGCATTCGGCCGTAGAGATCGCCATAGGTTGCAAATTGCTGACCATCATCTGAACGCAGAGACAAAGAGGGTCGTTTTTCAATGACATCTATTCCCGAGATACTGGGCAAGGTATAGGCGAAATAGCCCATAATGATCCCGGTGATGAGAATTCCCCATAACATTAAAGTCCCACCCCAGTTCAGGGCGAGAGTGAGCAAACCTTTGCGTTGAGGGGAAGAGCTCTCTTTTGCCGGTTTTCGCGTCGATGCTTTTTGGGGGGCGGTTTTGCCTTTGCGGTTCGTTCTGCTTGGAGGCTTGCGCTGTTCGTAGTTCGGCTTTCGCGAGTTGGCGGGAGCGATTTACCTTTTGCTGAAGCTTTTTTCATAGATGAGATGCAGATACCTGATTTTGCAATGAACTAGAGCTCAAACCCTGATCCATATTTACGGCAAAAATAAGTTGTTTTGGGCCATCTGCAAGCAGAAACTGTGATCGTCAGTTGATATTCGCTACATATTTGACAGAGCCAGATTTTTTGCCGGTACAGATTTCATCTGTCCGATTAATCTTTTCTGCGACTTTTTCACCACTGAAAATCTGAGTGTTCAAGACAACACGGGCGCAGCTGAAATCTTCGCCCGTGCGTTTGTCTTTGCGGGAGGGAATGAATTTTACAGCCTTACCCACCACATGTATGGATTTGTCCAGAGTAATATCTGTAACGACCATACGAAGGCTGCGTTCATGAATGTCTTCAACAATTTTCCGCATCATATATTCAGCGTCACTTTTCGCCTCGTTGGAAACTTTCCCGGCGGCAACAGCCGATCCGGCCAGCAAAGACGCAGCCAACACGCTAGATGTAAATGTTGAAAACTTCATGGGGCATCCGTTCTTTAAAAAACATCAAGATATGAAGGTAATAGTGAAAAAACCGTTAGTAAACCAAATTAAGCATCCAAAACCCGGACTTTCAACGCATTTTGCTGAATAAAATCCCGTCTGGGTTCAACCACATCGCCCATCAGTGTTGAAAAGACTTCATCAGCTTCATCACCGTGATTGACTTTGACCTGCAGCAGTGTTCTTGCTTCAGAATCCAGCGTGGTCTCCCAAAGCTGATCTGGGTTCATTTCACCCAATCCTTTGTATCGCTGCATACTCAGCCTTTTCGGCCAATAGTAAGGACCGCTTCGAGCAATTCTATAGGCGAATTGATTTTTTGCGATTTGTCTTTGCTGCTAAAGCTACATTGCTTGGCGTAAATTTCCTGAAGTTCTTCTTTCATAGCATCGAGGCTTTTGGCCTCGGACGAGTGGATCATGTTACTGTCAATGAGTTGAGCTTCGGTTACACCACGTACCTCACGTGAAAACTTGAGGCTGAAATCAGGCAGAATTTCACCAACCCAGCCACGTTCTGTTTCCGAAGACATGAAATCCAGCCGGTTGGCGACAAATTCAGCGGCTTTTGGGCCCTTTTCTGGATCGCTGAGTATTTCATCATTCAGAGCACCAGCAATCGCCACCTGCTCCAGAATGCCTTTGGTATGCTGGCGTGATATTGAATCGATCAGATCCCGACACTGACGAGCTCTTTCGATTAGCTTCTTAAGATCCTGACCAGAGCGTTGTTCACCATTGGCGAGGGTCAGAATCGCATCTTCGAGCCCCTGTTCAATCAGATAATCTTCCATGGCGGATTCGTCTTTGAGATATACCGAAGATTTGCCGCGCGTCACTTTGTAAAGAGGAGGCTGTGCAATATATAAATAGCCTTTTTCCACAAGTTCCGGCATTTGGCGGTAGAAGAACGTTAGTAACAATGTTCGAATATGTGATCCATCCACATCCGCGTCTGTCATAATGATAATTTTATGATAGCGGGCTTTTTCAATATTAAACTCTTCGGCGCCGATGCCAGTGCCAAGTGCGGTAATGATTGTTCCAATTTCCTGAGAGGAAAGCATTCGGTCAAAGCGAGCCCGCTCCACATTCAGAATTTTACCGCGTAGTGGCAGAACAGCTTGGTTATGGCGGTCCCTACCCTGTTTGGCTGATCCTCCCGCACTGTCACCCTCCACCAGGAAGAGTTCAGAAATGGTTGGGTCCTTCGACTGGCAGTCAGCGAGCTTGCCGGGCAAACTTGAAATGTCCAGAGCTCCCTTCCGACGTGTCAGTTCACGGGCCTTGCGTGCGGCTTCGCGGGCAGCAGCAGCTTCAAAGATTTTCGAAATAATGGCCTGAGCTTCACGCGGGTGTTCTTCAAACCATTGGTCAAGGCCATCATTAACTGTGCTTTCAACAATTGGCCTGACTTCACTGGAGACCAGTTTGTCCTTGGTTTGAGAAGAAAATTTTGGATCTGGTACTTTAACCGAAACAACACAGGTCAGACCTTCACGGGCATCATCACCCGTAATGGACGCTTTTTCCTTTTTCGCAATTCCGGTACTGGCAGCATATTTATTGATGGTTCGGGTCAGCGCCGCGCGAAAACCGGCCAGATGAGTGCCGCCATCACGCTGCGGAATGTTGTTGGTGAAACACAGAACATTTTCATGGTAGCTGTCATTCCATTCCAACGAGACTTCAACGCCAACGCCTTCTTTTTCCGCTGCAAAATTGATTGTGTCTGGAATAAGCGGACTTTTGGAGCGGTCAAGGTATTTGACGAACTCGGAAATACCGCCTTCATAATGCAGATCAGTGGATACTGGCTCGGCAGAGCGAAAATCGTGAATTTGAATGTGGACCCCGGAATTCAGGAATGCCAATTCACGCAGACGATGCTCAAGTGTCGCAAAATCGAACTTGATGTTTGTAAATGTCTCTGCTGATGGGAAAAATGTAACTTCGGTGCCGGTCAAAGGTTCATTTGTACCCTCTTTCATCGGGGCGTCACCAACAACTTTCAGTCGATCCAGCGCTTCACCATGAGAAAAGCTGATTTCATGGAGTTTACCATTCCGCCAGATTTTCATATCCAGTCGAACGGACAAGGCATTTACAACAGATACGCCCACGCCGTGCAGACCGCCTGAGACCTTGTAGGAGTTTGAATCAAATTTACCGCCCGCATGAAGCTGGGTCATGATAACTTCCGCAGCCGATATGCCCTCTTCCTCATGTATATCAACAGGAATTCCGCGTCCATTATCGCGGACAGTAACGGAGCCATCACTATTGAGAGAGACATATACCAGATCACAATAACCGGCCAAGGCTTCGTCAATGGCATTGTCTACAACCTCATAGACCATATGGTGCAAACCAGAGCCATCATCGGTATCTCCGATATACATGCCCGGACGTTTGCGAACCGCATCAAGCCCTTTCAGGACTTTAATGGAATCTGCACCATATTCTTCAGCGGCCATTTGATCTTCACTCATACGTAACTTCCTTTAACTTCAGCAGATGTTTTCCGGCGTAACTCTACCGGCATCCACTGTGAAAAATTGGGCTCTATCCTGTAGTTCGGCGAATAGCAGTCTGTCCGTTCCAGTCATCCAGGCCTGCATCTTCAATTCTGTAATTTCATCGAATAATGCCATGCGCCTTTTCCGATCCAGATGGGCAGTGATTTCATCCAGTAATAATACCGGGGCTTTGCCTTGTAATCCAGCCTGTAGACGCGCATCAGCAAGGATTATTGAAATTAAAAGTGCCTTTTGTTCGCCTGTTGAGCAAAGGGAGGCGATTTGACCCTTTTCGCGGTGAAAAACCTGAAGGTCAACGCGGTGTGGGCCATATGTTGTGCTCCCCGCTTTTGCATCAAGAGCTCGTCTGTTTGCGAGAGTCTCCCGGAACAAATCTTCGGCTGCGAGCGCCGTCATATCACTGATTTCGTCTTCAAATTCACCAGAGAGGCTCATTTCAGCTTTTGGGAACGCTTGAGTAGCGCTGCCAGTGCTTTTTTCCTCTTCTTCAAGCATGGCTTGATTAAGGCGGTTAACAGTATCCATGCGCGCTGCATAAAGGGCAATTGCCTGTTCAGACAGTTGATGTTCCAATGAAGAAAGCCAGCTTTTGTCTGTGCGTCCGTCTTTGAGTAGCCGATTGCGTTCGCGCATGATTTTCTCATATGTGCTGGCCCTGCGTGCGTGAGCGGGGTCGAACCCATAGGTTAGTCGATCCAGAAAACGCCGCCGACCCCCTGCTCCTTCTTGAAAAAGTCGATCCATTTGAGGGGTGAGCCAGCCAATAGACAACAGGTTTCCAAAATCAGAAGCTTTCAAGTTAGTCTGCCCATTGATGCGTACGACCCTTCGATCAGGGCTGTCACCAGAGGTGCCGGATACAACAAGGCCTGTTCCCAGTTTAACAGAAATTCCATTGTCATTTAGTAAGCCTGACACAGCCCATTTTCCGTCACTATTGTTGTTTGCCACTTCCTGTAGTTTTGCGCGGCGCAGGCCTCTTCCAGCGGAAAAAAATGAAATCGCTTCTAGCAGGTTCGTTTTTCCGCTCCCATTGGGGCCGGTCAAAACCACAGGGCGCGTATCTGTTTCCAGCTTCAGATACGCATAGTTTCGAAAGTCTGTTAAAACCAGCCGCGTGAGCGCGAGAGGGATCAAGAATAGCTCCTATCTGATGATCTGGGCCGACAAGGCGGCCCACAGATCAGACACGCATGGGCATCAATACATAAAGGGCACCATCATCGGTACCATCTTTGACGATGGTGGGTGACTGTGCATCCGCTAGGACAAAATGCGCGTTAGTCCCTTCAATCTGGCCAGTGATATCCAGCAGGTATTTGGAATTGAAGCCGATTTCCAGATCACCGGAGGAGTAACTTGCCGCTAATTCTTCGGTTGCACTGCCGCTGTCTGTTCCGGTAGCGGAAAGAGTAACAGTATCATCGGTTAGAGATAGTTTGATTGCACGGGACTTTTCCGTTGAAACCGTTGAGACGCGGTCAACAGCCTGCGCGAAGGACTTACCATCCAACTCCAGAACTTTGTTGTTTCCGGTTGGTATAACCCGTTCATAATCGGGGAAAGTGCCGTCGATCAACTTTGAAGTGAGTATTGTTCCATCAAAGGTAAAGCAGATCCGGTTGTCAGATAGAGATATATTGATATCCCCTTCTGTGTCATCAATGAGCTTGCGGAGCTCGTTGACAGCTTTTCTTGGAATAATAACACCGGGGATATTTTCGGCGTTTGCCGGAAGAGGCGTTTCGACACGGGCCAAGCGGTGGCCATCTGTAGCAACTGCACGCAGAACCGGAATGCCTTCGTTATCTGCAGCATGAATATAGACGCCATTCAGGTAATAGCGCGTTTCTTCAGTTGAAATTGCGAACCGGGTTTTATCTATCAATCGTTTCAGTTCGGCAGAGGGGAAACTGAAATTAAAGGGTAATTCACCTGTTTCCATAATCGGAAAGTCATCTTTTGGCAGGCAGGAAAGCGCAAATTGCGACCGGCCGGCACGAACAGTGATCCGACTGTCTGCACTTTGATAGTCAAGTTCGACCTGTGATCCGTCAGGAAGCTTTCTGACAATATCATACAGGAGATGAGCAGGGGCGGTTATCGCTCCTGGAGACTGTATTTCGGCGGGCACTTTTTCGTTAATGGCAAGATCCAGATCGGTTGCAATTAAACCAAGTGATCCATTTTCAGCACTCAACAGGATATTCGACAGAATGGGGATCGTATTTCGCCGCTCAACGACACTCTGTACATGATTTAGGGCGCTCAGTAAGGTACTGCGTTCGATTGTAAGTTTCATTGGCTCAACTAGGCTTTCAGACATTACCCACGGATGAAACACCATCATGCCTGATTATGGTGCTCAACATCAACAATTATCTCCCCCTTTTGGGTGAAGGTGCTTTTTGTTAAGAAGTTGATTCACAAAAATGAATCCGCTCTCCTAGCCCCATTTGCCCAAGTGTCAGGAATATAAAGTTCACTATAACAGAATGATCGGCGCTTGCCCACGTATTTTGGGTCTTGGTACACCGCTGGCTGCGAATGTAAAACATCATCGGTTTGGCGGCTATTAAGTGATTGAAAAAGTTAATTTTCCAGCATTCTACGCAGCAGATCAATATCCTCCGCCAACGAGCTATCACCTTCACGCAGCTCATCAATTTTCCTCACTGCGTGCATTACTGTTGTGTGATCTCGTCCACCAAACTTGCGGCCGATCTCCGGCAGTGATCGACTGGTAAGTTGTTTGGCGAGATACATTGCCACTTGACGGGGACGTGCGACCGCTCTCGCTCGTCTTGCGGAATGCATGTCAGACATACGGATATTGAAATGTTCAGCAACGCGCTTCTGAATTTCCTCAATCGTAGTACGGCGGTCATTAGCCCGCAGGAGATCCCTTAGCACTTCCTGGGTACTTTCCAGAGTAACAGCACGGCCAACCAGATCAGAATAGGCCAGCACCCTGTTTAGGGCTCCTTCCAGTTCGCGCACATTAGAGGTAATCCGGTGCGCCAGAAACTCCAGAATTTTTGGATCAATTGAAATACCAGCCTGTTCGACCTTGGACTGTAGAATGCCAAGTCGAAGCTCGTAATCAGTTGGGTGGATATCTGCGACCAAACCCCAGCCCAGACGAGAGCGCATGCGCTCTTCCATGCCTTCCAGATCTGTAGGTGAGCGGTCACCAGAAATAATAATTTGATGATTTTGATCAACAAGAGCGTTGAAAGTGTGGAAAAATTCTTCCTGTGTAGATTCTTTTCCAGAGATAAACTGCACATCGTCTATCATCAAAACATCTACGGAACGGAACTGTTCCTTGAAATTCATGGTGTCCTTGTACCTGAGGGCACTAATGAATCGGAACATGAATTTCTCTGCAGACAGATAAAGCACTTTCTTGTCTGGGCTGCTTTGGGAAATCGCGTGCCCTATTGCGTGCATAAGGTGGGTTTTTCCCAGCCCGACACCGCCATATATATAGAGAGGGTTAAAGGGGATATTGTCTTTTGCATCCGCAACACGACGCGCTGCTGCATGTGCAAGTTCATTGGATTTTCCGACTACGAAATTTTCAAATGTAAAGCGAGGGTCAAGCTGTGACTTCAGTTGTGACTGTGGGTCATTACCTGCTTTCACAATCTCTGCTGCTGTTACATGTGTATTGGCATTAGGTGCTGGCTGAAAATTTGAGGCTGCCTCTTCAACTTTTGTGGCAGGAATTTCTTTAACATGAATGTCGATGGATTGAATGTCGCTGCTAAGCTGGCACCAGATCTGGCGAATACGATTGGCGTAATTGTTGATTACCCAATCGCGCAGAAATTTGGTGGGTAAGGACATGGTCACATGCCCATTCGTAACACCGCCCAACTCGATATTCTTTAACCAGGAATTAAAGGTTGCCTCACCATATTCCGACCGAAGCTTTTCACGCACCCTGACCCAGATGTCAGCATAATCAGTATTGTTGCGATTAAGTGGACTGCTCGAGGACATTTCTTAACCCTGTTTCCAGTCAAGATTGCGCACTTTCCAACCACAGATTTTTCCGCGGTGGCCTTCACTATCTGGATCGCCTTCAAACCCTTCCAGAATATTAAAACAATTCTCAAAACCTGCGGAAGTGGCCGCTATAGCAGCGGCAACGGAGCGCACACCTGAGCGGCACAAGAACAATACAGGTTGGGATTTGTCAGGCTGAATTTCATTCAGTAGGGGCAGAAAGTTTGGGTTTGGTGCCATTTGCGGGAACAGTACCCAGGAATTCAATTCACATTTTTTACCAATTGAATACAGATCCGGGAGGCCTACATAGGCCCATTCTGCATTGGTACGAACATCTACCAGCACCGCGCCAGCTTGATCCTGCAACATTTCCCAGGCCTGTTGTGGTGTAACATCACCTGCATATTGTGAATTAGCGGTGTGAGTTCCCGTAGTTGTCATTAATAAAGAACCTTCCTGTCATACATGTTGATTGTTCAAACGTGACCGTCCCGTCGCGATAGCTCAAGTGAGCCAATCGCACAAACGAACCAGTTGCCCGCAAATTGCTCTGCGGATCAGGTCGTTTCCGAAAACGTGAAATTGACAGCGGTTGAAAGCGGGTATGTGATCAAGGCCCAGTTAATTGTCCGGTGATCCTGCATATATGCCTGATCCCATCCGAGACTTTCCTGCTGTCAAAAGTCTGTTTGTACTCCCAATTGCGAAGAATTTAATCTCAACTTATCCACAGATGCAAGGGAGCCATTCAACATTTAATGAAAATAAACTTATTTATAGACGTAAGAAATTCTTGACCTACTAGATCTAGTTGTTTCTGGCAAATCCATAGTAAAAATTAAAATATATAGAAAATTTGAACTATTGGATTCGTCTGTCAAAATGCCCAAAAAGACGAAAAAAAAGCCGCGCCCGACTTTCGGTTACGGCTTGATTCTCGTAATTTGGCTTTCGCTTACGCAGACAGTGCTTTCACACGAGCGTTCAGACGAGAAACCTTACGTGCAGCTGTGTTGGCTTTCAACACGCCCTTGGTTACGCCGCGAGTCAGTTCAGACTGGGCTGCACGAAGAGCTTCATTGGCGACCGCTTGGTCACCTGCAGAAATTGCTGTTTCGACTTTCTTTACAAAAGTCCGGATGCGACTACGGCGGGCACGGTTACGTTCAGTCCGTGTCTCTGTCTGCCGAATGCGCTTAAGAGCTGATTTATGATGCGCCATGACAATCCTGTACATTAGCTTCGAATTTCGGAAGCCGGGTTATAACTAGCCATTTATGCGCCGTCAACAGGAGAATCTGTTAAATCTGACAGAAATGGCAATTTCCATGCTTTTTCCCCAAAAAACACTGTTTTTGTGAATATTAAGCACAGTATTTACTGATGTTTGAAGGACGGGGAGCGTTTTTCAGCAAAGGCCGCCATGCCTTCTTTCTGATCTTCTGTTGCAAAAGTCGAATGAAAAACCCTGCGTTCGAACATGATTCCCTCTTTGAGAGTTGTCTCGTAGGCCTTGTTTACACTTTCCTTGCAAATCATCACAGTCGGGCGAGACATCTTGGCGATGGTTTCCGCTGTTTTCATCACTTCGTCCATCAGATCGTCAAGCGGAACCACTCGACTGACCAGCCCGGAACGTTCCGCTTCCTCCGCATCCATCATGCGGCCCGTCAAACACATTTCCATGGCTTTGGATTTTCCAACGAAACGGGTCAGTCGCTGCGTACCGCCTGCACCGGGTATTGTGCCCAATTTGATTTCAGGTTGCCCAAATTTGGCGTTATCGGCGCAGATGATAAAGTCACACATCATGGCAAGTTCACATCCTCCGCCCAATGCAAAACCAGCAACTGCGGCAATAACAGGTTTGCGGCAACGCGGCACTTCTTCCCATGTGGCTGTAATGAAATCGGACTTGTAAACATCCATAAAGGACTTGTCCTTCATTTCCTTAATGTCAGCCCCTGCCGCAAAGGCTTTTTCAGATCCGGTTATGACAATAGCACCAATATTGTCATCAGCTTCAAAGGCCCGCAATGCTTCGCCCATTTCTTCGGTGAGTTCCTGACACAGTGCGTTGAGCGCCTGTGGTCTGTTCAGACGGATCAGTCCAACTTCACCCTGAGTTTCAACAATGATGTTATTATAAGCCATTTTCAGCTCCTGTTATGACAACTCTACATCCGGGCATAAAGGTAAACCGATTGTGAAAACGCCCGGACATTTAAAATAGTGGCGCCATTATCGTCGCCACTAGATGGATGTCCAGTGATTTAGTTAAGAAGGATCAGAATTAAAAGCCCTTATCGTTGGCAGGAAGAGCAGTAAAAGGTTGAACGACCCGATTGTGTGATCCGGCGGATATGTTGTGAACAGTTTTTGTTCTGGCACGGTTCGCCTTCGTGCCCGTAGACGCGAAACCTGTGCTGAAAATACCCAAGTTCGCCATCTGTGTTGCTGTAGTTTCGTAATGTTGACCCGCCCGAGAGGATCGCCTCATTTAGAACATCGCGAATGGCAGTGGCCAGCCTTTCTGCGCGAACTCCTTTAATTGTATTCGCTGCACGTTTTGGATAAATGCCGGATCTGTATAGAGCTTCACATGCATAAATATTTCCAACGCCTGCTACGACCTTCTGATCCAAAAGAGCCACCTTTACAGGTCCTTTTTTATTTTGCAGTGCTTTTGCCAAAACGGGACCATTAAATTTGTTGCCAAGAGGCTCAGGTCCGATGGAAGAAATTTGTGGGTGCTTAGATAGCTCATTGATATGCGTGAGCAGCATAAACCCGAAACGTCGGGGGTCATGATAGCGCACGCGCACCCCTTTTTCGGTTACAAAGACAATATGGTCATGGCGATCAAGCTATCACCGCCCTTTGGTTCAATTCGAAAACTGCCTGACATCCCCAGATGCCCAATCATAACGGTTCCATCTGATAGGGTCATCAGAATATATTTTGCCCGGCGTGAAATGGATTTGATCTCTTTGTGACTTAGTTTTTCACAAAAGTCAGGTGCAAATGGGAAACGAAGATCAGCGGTTAAGGGTGATTTTCGTAAACTTATCGCCAAGAAGTGCTTTTTCTAGCCCTCTTGCGACTGTCTCGACTTCAGGTAATTCTGGCATCCTTGCAGATTAGACCTAAATAGAGACTTGCGCTATGGTCTTATTTTACGCAAAACAGACTTTTACCAATTCATTCCGCCCCGGGGACAATTATGGCAGATGCACAAGAGCCTAAAAATACGGAGGATAACCGCGATCCCTCCTCAACAACGCATTTTGGTTTTCGGAATGTGGCTGTTGAAGAAAAAGCGGGACTTGTGCGCGGCGTTTTCGACAGTGTAGCTGAAAATTATGACCTGATGAATGATCTGATGAGCGCAGGTGTTCATCGGCTTTGGAAGACCGCAATGATTGACTGGTTAAATCCACGCCCGGGACAGCATCTGCTGGATGTGGCGGGTGGTACAGGCGATATTTCTTTCAAGTTTATGGATCGTATCGATGAAGATGGTCAGGTTACCGTCCTTGATATCAATCATAATATGCTGTCCGTTGGGCAGGGCCGAGCAATCGATCAGGGCCGAATAAATGGATATCGCTGGGTAAATGGGGATGCCATGAAATTGCCTATGCCCGATAAATCGGTGGATGCTTACACCATCGCGTTTGGTATTCGAAATGTAACGGATATCCCCATGGCATTGAGAGAAGCACGCCGAGTACTCAAGCCGGGTGGACGGTTCATGTGTCTGGAGTTCAGTAAGGTGACACTGCCGGGATTGAAAGAGTTTTATGACTTTTACTCATTCAATATTTTGCCAAAAATTGGGGGCGTTGTCGCTAACGACAAGGAATCCTATCAGTATCTGGTAGAGAGTATTCGTAAATTTCCCGACGCGGATCAATTTAAGGAGATGATCGGGGTGGCGGGTCTTGGGCAGGTCAAGTACCGGCGCTTGTCCGGCGGCATTGCTGCACTTCATTCCGCCTGGCGGATATAGGGGGAAAGCGTGTTTAACGGCCTACGGAATTTTTTCCGCCTTTTATGGGTACTGCGTATCCTCGCCAAGCATGATGCCCTGTTCTTGGCAAATGAACTTGAGAGGGCACCTTTCCACGTGAAGCTCGGCTTGTTTTTGTTGCCTCTTTTTGCCATTGGAGCGAAATCATCCAAGCATATGCGCAAAGGAGAGCGGCTTGCACGAGCGCTGCAGGAATTGGGGCCCAGTTTTATCAAGTTAGGACAAGCGCTATCGGTGCGATCGGATCTGCTCGGTGAAGAAATATCTCAGGATCTTGGAAACTTAAGGGATAAACTCCCCCCTTTTTCATTCGAGGAGGCCAAAGAAACCATCGAGTTTGAATTAGGTGAGAAACTGGATGATCTGTTTGTTTCATTCGACGAAAAACCGGTTGCGGCAGCGTCAATTGCGCAAGTTCATTTCGCTGAAGTTGCGGAGACTGTCGCCGCACCAACGCCAGAAGATCCAGAGGCACTAGAAACCTTCAGGCGAAAAGTAGCTGTAAAAGTATTACGCCCGGGGATTGAAGATGCCTTTGAGAGGGACTTGCGACTGTTTTTTTGGGTTGCAGATATGGTTGAGCGCTTTCAACCCGCCTTTCGCCGCTTGCGTTTGCGTAAAATCGTGGAGATTTTGGAACATTCTGTATCTCTTGAAATGGATTTGCGACTTGAAGCTGCCGCCGCCGCTGAAATGGGTCAAAATTTTGAAAATGATCCCGATTTTGATGTTCCCAAGATTGACTGGCAACGCACTGGTAAAAGGGTGATGACGCAAAGCAGGGTAGACGGAATCGCTCTTTCTGATAGGGATGCATTGCAAAATTCCGATCACGATCTTGAAAAACTGTCTGCAAACGTGATTAGGGTATTTTTACATCAAGTCCTCAGAGATGGGTTCTTTCATGCTGACATGCACCATGGAAACCTGTTTGTAACTGATGCGGGAACATTGGTCGCCGTTGATTTTGGGATCATGGGCAGAATGGATCGGCAAACGCGGCTATTTATGGCAGAGATGCTTTATGCATTTCTGGTTGGGGATTACCGCCGGGCTGCGGAAGTTCATTTCGAAGCAGGTTACGTTCCGCCAGACAAATCCTTGGATGCGTTTACGCAAGCTTGCCGTGCCATCGGGGAGCCAATTTTGGGTAAACCTGTTAGTGAAATATCTATTGCTAGACTTCTGGTGCAGTTATTTCAGACCACTGAAACCTTCGAGATGGAAACGCAACCTCAGTTGCTGTTGCTACAAAAGACCATGGTAACTGCGGAAGGTGTCGCTCAAAGCTTGAACCCGGATGTGAATTTTTGGGAGGTCTCCCATCCAACAGTTGAAAACTGGATGCGCGAAAATATGGGGCCGGAGGCGAAGCTGGCAGATATAGTGAATGATGGCCTGACTTTTGCCAAGAAAATACCCGGGCTCGTAAACAGGGCTGATCGTTTGCTAAGTGAGCTTGAGGAAAAGTCCGGCGGAAAACATGAACAGAGCGGATCAACTGGTTCTGGCGGTTCTGCGTTTGGAAAAGGCTGGATGTTTTTGATTGGCGCTGCCAGTGGGGCCATTGGATTATATGTCTTTTTGTCAGTATAGCTGAATTGGTAAATTATAACTTGCACAAAAATATTACGGTTACTATTTTATTCACATAAAATAACGGTAAAATAGGCGGGTGTCTTGGATTCACGAAAATCAGTCTTGTTGATCATTGGCGGCGGAATAGCCGCCTATAAGTGTCTTGAGCTGATTAGACAGCTAAGCAAACGAGGCTATGCCTGTCGGGTGATTCTCACTCGCGCGGGTGAGGAGTTTGTAACGCCCCTATCGCTGGCGGCGCTTAGTGGTGATAAGGTGTATACCGACCTTTTCTCTCTGACTGATGAGACTGAAATGGGACATATTGAATTGTCCCGCTCAAGCGATTTGGTGGTGGTTGCACCCGCGACGGCAGATTTGATGGCTAAGATGGCAAATGGCTTGTCCAATGATCTGGCAAGCACGGCCCTTCTCGCAACGGATAAGCCGGTTCTGATTGCCCCTGCTATGAATGTTCGAATGTGGCAGCATCCTGCCACTCAGCGAAATTTGGCGACACTTCATTCCGATGGTGTGCAGGTTATAGGACCTGATGAGGGGGATATGGCGTGCGGAGAGTATGGCCCAGGAAGAATGGCGGAGCCGCTGGAAATCGCAGACAAAATTGACGAGTTTTTCAGTGGTATCTCTTCAAATGCTTTAAAGGGCAGGAAAATTCTTGTGACCGCAGGTCCAACTCATGAACCTATTGATCCTGTTCGCTATATTGCAAACCGCTCTTCGGGTAAGCAAGGGTATGCAATTGCCGCTGCGCTGGCAAAGCAGGGCGCTGATGTTGTTTTAGTTTCAGGGCCTACAAGGCTTGAATGTCCGCCTGGTGTGAAACGGGTCGATGTGCAAAGTGCAAGTGATATGCTCGCTGCAATGGAAGAAAATTTACCTGCTGATGCCGCCATATTTGCGGCCGCAGTTGCCGATTGGCGGGTCGCGAACGCGTCTGGTCAAAAAATAAAGAAAAAAGAAGGGGCTCTTCCTGAATTGGCGCTCAGTGAAAACCCTGACATTCTGGCAACGATCAGCCAATCAGCTGATAAACGGCCAGAGTTGGTGATCGGTTTCGCTGCGGAAACAGAAAACGTTGTCGAGAATGGTAAAGCAAAGTTGGCACGCAAAGGCTGCGATTGGATCGTGGCGAATGATGTAAGCCCAGCCAGTGGTACATTTGGGGGCGATAGTAATCAGGTTCATTTGATCAGACAGTCTGATCAGGAGCAGTGGCCAAAACAGACTAAAGATCAGGTTGCAAAGCAGTTGGCAAACCAAATTGTAGAGTATTTTTCGAAAGACAAATCATGAGTAGCATAGAAATCAAAATCTCTCGCCTGGATCATGGGCAAGGTCTACCGCTTCCCTCCTACGAGACAAGGGGAAGCGCAGGCATGGATTTATGTGCTGCTGTGACGGAGCCACTTGTGATTGAGCCCGGGAAAAGAGCGCTGGTACCGACAGGATTTAAAATCGCGTTACCAGATGGCTATGAAGCGCAGGTGCGGCCTCGTTCAGGACTGGCGCTTAAGAAAGGAATTTCCCTCCCCAATTCGCCGGGAACGATCGATTCTGACTACCGCGGTGAAGTTGGCGTAATTCTGATCAACCTTGGTGATGAGAATTTTGTGATTGAACGTGGAGATCGAATTGCCCAGATGGTGATCGCTCCTGTAACCCGCGGTTTGTGGTCAGAAGTAGATACGCTTGATGAAACCGTGCGCGGTGAGGGTGGCTTTGGCTCCACCGGTGTTTCAACAGCATAAAGGAAAGTTGGATGTTACATCTGCCAAAAAAGATGCTGTATGCCCTAGAGGCTGTTGTGGATATTGCGTTTAATGCACGGCCCGACCCGGTACAGTCAAAAGAAATTACCCGCCGGCAGGGTATTCCTCAAAGATATCTTGAACAGGTTATGCAACAGCTTGTTCATGCTGGCATACTCAAAGGGGTACGGGGCCCGCGCGGCGGATACAGGCTAGCCCGAGAGCGCCGCCGAATAACGGCAGGCGATATTGTTCGTGTAATTAGTGCCGCTGATGAGGCGGACGGTGATATCCAGATATTTTCCTCGGAAATCGGACAGAAGGTGGTGGGCCCATTATGGATGGATGCACAGGACGCCCTGCTCAAACAGCTTGATAGTGTAACACTTGAAGATCTGTGCCGAAAGGCTGAGGAGGACTGCAGCGACGCTAATCCGGCACCGACAAGTGATTTTAGTATTTAGGTCTGAATAAACAATTTCCCCAATAACGGTCCAAGGGCCCTTCAATCAACAGGACGGAGTTTCCCCATGAAGAAGATAGAGCCGCGCGGCAAGATTTATGACAGTATTCTTGATACCATCGGCAGCACCCCCCTTGTTCGTGTCAATCGTTTTGCCGCCAATCGCAATCTCAAGGCCAACTTGTTATTGAAGCTGGAATTCTTCAACCCACTTGCTTCAGTAAAGGATCGTATTTCCCTTGCCATGATTGAAGCAATGGAAGAGGCAGGAAAAATCAACAAGGATACCCGTATTATTGAACCGACCTCTGGAAATACAGGGATTGGGCTCGCATTTGTTTGTGCTGCCAAGGGATACGATTTGACCCTTGTGATGCCAGAAAGCATGTCTGTTGAGCGTCGTAAGATGCTTAAGTTTCTAGGCGCCAATCTGGAGCTGACCGATGCTTCAAAGGGCATGAACGGTGCCGTACAAAGGGCAGAGGAAATGGTTGCAGAGCTGGACAATGCTGTGATCCCGCAGCAGTTTGAAAATCCGGCAAATCCTGCTGTTCACAAGGTAACAACAGCCGAAGAAATCTGGACTGATACTGAAGGTAACGTTAATGCTGTTATTATGGGGGTTGGAACCGGAGGAACACTTACGGGTGTGGGAACAATTCTAAAAGGGCATAATGAAAACATTCGTATCATAGCAGTGGAACCCGAAGATAGTCCTATTCTCTCTGGTGGTCAGCCTGGTCCCCACAAAATTCAGGGTATTGGCGCAAACTTTATTCCAAAAAATTTGGACCGCAGCCTGATCGACGAAGTTCTGACTATCGGCAACGAGACGGCTTTTGAAACATCACGTGCGCTCGCCCGTGAAGAGGGAATCCCTGCGGGTATATCATCCGGTGCGGCGTTGGCAGCGGCGGTAGAAGTTGCAGAACGGCCTGAAATGGAAGGAAAGAACATCGTTGTTGTTATTCCATCCTTCGCAGAAAGATATCTGACAACAGCTTTGTTCGACGGAATCTAGTAATGGCTTTAAGCGATGATCAGCTTGATCGGTATGCACGACATATTGTCCTTCGTGAAGTCGGGGGTATGGGGCAGCAAAAACTGCTGGGCTCGAAAGTGCTGATCATCGGTGCGGGTGGCTTAGGGTCACCCCTTGTGCTTTATTTGGCGGCGGCTGGCGTTGGCACCATTGGCCTTGTGGATGATGATGTGGTTGATCTTTCGAACCTTCAGCGGCAGATCGCTCACGGAACCAAAGATATAGGATTAGAAAAGGTTCTCAGTGCACAGCAGACAGTCGCCGATATTAATCCGGACGTTAAATTTATTCCGCATTCGGAACGATTGACGCGTGATAATGTTCAGCAGTTGTTTGGCGAATATGATTTGATTGCGGATGGATCAGATAACTTTGAAACCCGCTTTCTGATCAATGATGCTTGTTATTTTCTAAAAAAGCCGCTTGTTTCAGCAGCTATGCTCCAATTTGAGGGTCAGCTTTCGACTTACAAGGCCTATTTAGGTGCGGAGCATCCCTGCTACCGATGCATTTTTCCTGCCCCTCCGCCTGATGATGTGGCGCGAACATGCGGTGAGGCGGGAGTACTGGGCGCACTTGCGGGGACGATGGGGTCCTTGCAAGCAGTCGAAGTTCTTAAAGAACTCCTCGATATCGGTCAGAGCATGTCAGGTTCGCTCCTTATTTATGATGCTTTGTATAGTGATTTCAGGAAGGTAAGGGTCAAGCCAGATCCGGGCTGTCCGTTATGCGGTAAGACACCCTCAATCACTTCATATTGATTTCAGACCCTATAGAAAATAATAGGATGCTACCGCGATTGAGACTGGCAAGGTCAGCATCGACAAGAGTGTCTGAATGGTGATGATGGCAGCGGTGGCTTCTGAGTCGCTGCCCAATTGCTTTGCGAGCGCATATCCGGAGCTAGCCGTAGGAACCGCACCGTATATGATCAGTATAATTGCAGCCACGCCGGTTAATCCAGTGAGATGGATAATTGCAACCATGATGGCCGGAAAAATAACTAACTTGCTGACGCTTGCGATAATCAGTGAAATATATTCGGTTTTCATCGCCCGAATACGTAAGCCCGCACCAACACACAGCAGGGCAAATGGAAGAGCTGCACGCGAAAGAATGTCCGCCAGGTCATGAATAATCGGAAGTTTTCCAACTCCAGTCAGATTCAGGGTTACCCCTGCTGCGATTGCCAAAAGGAGCGGGTTTCGAATGATTTCCTGCAGAAGACGACGTTTGAGTTTTCCCTCATGACCACCTTGATAGCTTACCAGCGCAGTGACACAAAACAGGTTTGTCGGAGGGACGAGAATTGAAGTTGCAACAGCCGCCAGCAAAAGGCCTTCATTTCCAAAAAGCATGTCTGCGGTTGCGAACGCGATAAATGTGTTGTGGCGTGTTGCTCCCTGAAAGATTGCACCACTTAAACCGTTGTTTAATTTGAACAGCCGCGACATCAAAACCGCAAATACAGAGCAGGCACATAGAGCCCCGAGGAGAGCAAAGGTGTAACTGCCAACTATTTCACCTCCAAGGGGCGCGGTTGTTGTTCGATAGAAAAGCAACGCGGGGAAGAGAATCCAGTAAGTGACCTTGTCAGCATTGCCCCAGAAGCTTTCACCAGGAAAGGCTTTGCGTCTGAAAATGTAACCCAGTATCAGCAACAGAAAGATGGGGACAATGGACAGTGATATTGACCACATTAGAGGGCACCTGAATAGACCGGTTGGCGTGTTTCTTTATGTTCTTTCCTTTAGTGTCTAACAATCAAAGTGCCAAGCGACCAGCAATTTCTACTATATTGGGTTTGTACCCTCTTGAGTGGCGGCGAAAAAGTCTCTATGAACGTCTGCGACGGATGGTACTACCCGATGTCCAAGGGCCAGGGTTTCCGGCGACGGTTCTAATATGTCTGGTACTTGATACACCAGCATGTCAGCGGCAACCGCTGCACGCACCCCATTGTCAGAATCTTCGAGCGCCAAACAGTGTGTTGCTGCAATGCCAAGACGAGAGGCTGCTGTGAGGTATATTTCCGGGTGGGGCTTGCTGGAGGATACCTGATCGCCAAAGGTAAGGGCTTGGAAGTAGTCGATCAGTTCGGAATGTTCCAGTTTCAAAGTTGCATTTTTTTGAGGGGATGAGGTCGCAACAGCGCAAGGAATATGGTTTTCGTTCAGGTAATTTAAAAACTCCCGAACCCCTTGTTTGACGGGGACAGGTTTGAGGATGGCTTCCTGTACATAAAGCTCATTCCACGCCTGCATAAACGGCTTTTTGGGAAATTCCGGATAGGATGCTGACAGAATATCTGCAGTACGTACCAGGTTACTGCCAACACAGCGCGAGTAAATCTCGTCTTCAAAAGGTACATTAAAATGTACGCAGGTTTCCTGGAAGGTTCGCTTGGCGATCCGTTCTGTATCCAGCAACAATCCATCCATGTCGAAAATAACTGCGCCTCGCAAATGTAACCCCTGTCTTTGTCCGCAAAGAGACGTGGACAGTAGCGCAAAAATAAACCCCCCGCCAGCTGCGAGGGGTTGTAACACTTAAATAGTTTATTGATCTTATGCGCGTTTCGGCGCAGAGCTCATGACTTCATCATCGACATATTCGATAAACTGTTCGAAGTTTTCGATAAACAGGCTGACCAAATGTGCAGCCTGTTTGTCATAGGCATCTTTGTCTGCCCAAGTATTCCGCGGATTCAGAATTTCGGAAGGCACACCTTCGCCGGATTTGGGGATGGAAAGACCAAAGAATGGGTCTTTTTCAAAATCCACATTTGCCAATGTACCGTCCAGAGCCGCATTGACCAGCGCCCGTGTATGCTTGATTGGCATTCTATGACCTGTTCCATATGCACCACCTGTCCAACCGGTGTTTACCAGCCAGCAATTTACGCCGTGGGCTTCAATTTTTTCTCCCAGCAATTTCGCGTAAACTGATGGGTGACGGGGCATGAAAGGTGCGCCAAAACATGTTGAAAATGTTGCCTGAGGCTCGTTACCCAATCCTTTTTCAGTGCCAGCCAGTTTTGCTGTATAGCCGGATAGAAAATGATACATCGCCTGTTCAGGCGTAAGTTTGGAAATGGGAGGTAACACACCAAAGGCATCAGCTGTTAGCATAATGACGTTTTTGGGGTTACCAGCTATTCCTGTTTCGCTGGCATTAGGAATAAAATTAATCGGATAGGAAGCACGTGTATTTTCGGTAAGGCTGTTGTCATCAAGATCGAGCCGGCCCTTTTCATCCATCACCACATTTTCAAGCACCGTTCCAAAGCGTCCGGTTGTCGCGTAGATTTCCGGCTCCGCTTCCTGAGAGAGCTTGATCACTTTTGCGTAACAGCCTCCTTCAAAATTGAAGACGCTGTCATCCGCCCAACCATGCTCATCATCCCCGATCAGCATGCGGCTGGCATCTGCTGAAAGTGTTGTCTTACCAGTGCCTGAGAGGCCAAAAAAGACCGCGCTTTCATTTTCATTACTCACATTGACAGAGCAATGCATCGGCAGGACATTTTTCTCTGGCAGCAGGTAGTTCAAAATTGAAAATACTGATTTCTTGATTTCGCCTGCGTAGGATGTACCACCAATAATCACCAGTTTTTCAGCGAAATTAGCGAGCACAAAAACTTCCGAACGGGTACCGTCAATTGCTGGGTCGGCCTCAAATGATGGGCATTGCAAAATCGTGAATTCCGGCACGAAATCGTCAAGTTCTTCATCAGCAGGCTGAATGAACATGTTGCGGGCAAACAGATTGTGCCATGCGCATTCAGTAATGATCCGCACCCGCAGACGATGGTTCTTATCCGCACCAGCATAACAATCCTGCACAAATACTTCCCGGTCCTGCAGATGGGCAATCATTTTTTTGTGCAAGCTAGCAAACTTTGTGGCTTCAAAGGGTTTGTTGACCTTACCCCACCAAATATTCTCTTTGCTGCAGTCTTCTTCGACAATAAATTTGTCATTGGCAGAACGGCCAGTATGTTGGCCGGTAATTGCGACAAGAGCACCACCTTCAGAGAGTTTGGCTTCTCCCCGTTTAAGAGCTTCTGTATACAGATCAGGAGCGGTAAAATTCCAATGGGAGACACCTACTCCTCCCAACCCCTGATTTTCCAGACCATAACTGCTGATCCGAGATCCTTTAGTTTCCAACGCACTTCTCCCGCCAAACCGTATTTTTTAGATGACTATTTTGCTCAAAGGATACGGAGCCCCCGGGAGCTTCGCAAGAGAAGGGCCTTGAAAACTGTCAAAAAAGTGAAATTTTTTTGAAAGATTTTCAAATGAGTTTCGTTTGATTCTTAAACCGAAAAATCTTGAAATAAATTAACCAATTTTTATTTGTGGTTAGATTTTTCCTGACTAAACGGACAGGTATTTTTTCGCTTTTTTTCGATGTCCGCTGAAAAGAAAGATTCATGATAATGGAAACATACACCAGTTTAAGGACAAAAATCACGGTTAAGTCCATATGCTGCCACAATTGTGACAAAAGCAGGATGGTATTAAGATTACAGCTACATTAAACTGACACAGACTGGCCTTGGAGGGGATTGTTGTGACAACCAAAATTGCCCTTGTGGATGATGACCTTAATGTCTTGACGACGGTTTCCATATTACTGGAATCCGAAGGGTTTTCGGTCACTAAATTTTCAGATGGTGAAGAAGCGCTTAATTCATTTCAGAAAAGCCCGCCTGATCTGGCTGTGCTGGATATAAAAATGCCACGAATGGATGGCATGGAAATGCTGAATAGACTACGGCGATCTTCAGATTTGCCCGTTATTTTCCTCACTTCGAAGGACGACGAAATTGACGAATTTCTGGGTCTTAAAATGGGTGCTGATGACTATGTGAAAAAGCCTTTTTCTCAGCGACTTCTTGTTGAAAGGATCAGGACAGTACTTCGACGTCACAAGGCCAAGGCAAGCTCTGAGGAAACTGCAGATGAAGATGTCCTGGTTCGGGGGCGTCTGAAACTGGATAGTGTGCGTCATGCATGTTTCTGGGATGATCAGGAAGTTACATTGACTGTAACAGAATTTATGCTTTTGCATGCGCTTGCTCATCGGCCAGGTCACGTGAAGAGCAGGGACCAGTTGATGGATGCGGCCTATGATGACAATATCTACGTAGATGATCGGACAATTGACAGTCATATAAAACGGCTGCGTAAAAAGATCCGGAATGTGGATCCGGAATTTTCGGCGATAGAAACTCTTTACGGTGTAGGTTATCGTTTCAAGGAAAACTAGTCGTCATTTTTGGAAAGAGTGTTAAGTGGACGCCACAGAGTTTTCAGAAAAGGCCTCAGACAAGCCGCTGCCTTTACCCGCTTCTAATAAGAGTGCATCCACTGCCAAACGAAGCAGGTCAGCTACGAAAGCGGCTCCTAAAAAGAGGAACTGGAGCCCATTTTCCTCTCTGTCCCGCCGTATTATGGCAATCAATCTGTTTTCGATTGTTTTTCTTGCTGGCGGGATTCTGTATCTGGATCAGTTTCGCTCCGGCTTGATAGATGCCAGACTTCAGGCTTTGACTACAAACGGCCGGATGATTGCGGGGGCACTAGGTGAAGCTGCGCTCGCAGATATGACTTTCTCAGGTGGATCAAGTTATTTTAATCTGGATAGCCGAAATATTCGTCGCGTGATGCGACGTTTGGCAGTTGTCACGAATACACCTGCGCGTCTGTTTGATCGTGAGGGTGACTTGATAGCGGATAGTCGGTTTCTGATTTCGGCAGGAAGGCAGATCATACTGGAGGAACTTCCGCCACCAGATCAGCGCAGCAGTCTGCAAAAATACTATGAAAATACATACGCTTTTCTTGCAGGTCTGATCCCTGCATCGCAGGATTACCCGTTGTTTCCTGAAAAACGCTCAGTATCTGCGAAAGATTTTTCCGAGGTTGAGACAGCTCTCAAAGGAGAGCTGAAAACTGTTATTCGCCAGACCCGTGACGGCCGTCTTATGTTGACAGCAGCAATTCCGGTTCAGGGTTTTAAGAGAATTCTGGGTGCCCTGATGCTGGTCGAGGATGGGAGTGCGATTGATGACGCGGTTCAGGCTGCACAGGTGATGACCTTGACAGTATTTTCTATAACGGTTGTTATTACCTTGTTGTTGTCTCTGTATTTGGCAAGAACCATTGCGCGGCCAATACATGAAATGGCAGAGGCCGCAGACAAAGTTAGGCTTGGAATTGGCAGGCGTGTTGAAATGCCGGATTTCTCCGATCGACAGGATGAAATTGCGGATTTGTCTATTTCGTTCCGGCAAATGACCACTGCACTTTATGATCGAATGGATGCTATTGAGGCATTTGCCGCGGATGTGGCCCATGAGTTAAAAAATCCTTTGACCTCACTCGGTACAGCTATTGATACATTTGAGAGGATCAAGGATGAAGAAAAAAGAAAACAGTTGCAGGCTGTTATCTCAAGTGACGTTAAAAGGCTGGATCGTCTGATTACCGATATCTCCTCCGCCAGCAGGCTGGATGCGGAATTATCGCGAACGGAAGGGGAAACTGTTGCGTTGGTTGAGGTTATCGATGGGGTTGTCGCGATGTATTCGGCGGACAGGATACCGCGAAAAGTACAGCTTGATGTTGAAGTGTCGTCCAGCAACATTACTGTTGAGGGTGTACCGGGTAGGCTTGGGCAAGTCGTTCGAAACCTCATTGAAAATGCGATTTCATTCTCTCCTGACGGGGGGCGTGTTCTGGTACGTGTGCAAGAGGAGCGGGATCTGAATAAAAATCAGTGGGTCCAGATTGATGTAGAAGATCAGGGGCCGGGAATTCCAGAGAATAAGCTGGAAGCGATATTTAACAGATTTTATACAGAACGTCCGAGAGACGAGGTTTTTGGCCAGCATTCAGGATTGGGTTTGAGTATTTCCAAGTTGATAGTTGAAGCGCATGGGGGAAGTATCCGGGCCACCAACCGAATGAGTGCCGATGGTGCGGTTCTGGGAGCCCGTTTTTCTGTCCGACTGCCTAACTAGGGAATTTGCATTGACAGCCCTGTCATCAGATGTCCTAATTTTGCAATGAAAAAGATCCACGCATCCGCAGTTGCAATCCAGAATCAAGCCATTTTGCTCCGAGGTCCTTCGGGGGCTGGTAAGTCAGATTTGGCGTTGCGGCTGATTGGCGAAGGGGCAACGCTAATTTGCGATGACTATGTGGAGCTGGAAATTCTGGGTGGCCAAGTTTGGGCGCACACCCCCAAAAATATCGCCGGGCTGATAGAGGTTCGGGGCCTTGGTATTGTTTCCCAGCCTTACGTAAGTGGTGTTTCTGTTGCTCTTGTTTGTGATCTTGTACAGGTGAGTGAAATTGAAAGGTTGCCCGATCCGCCTCAATATGAACAATTATTGAATATTGCGGTTCCGCGGATGGATGTTGATTATCGAGCAGCGTCAACACCCGCCCGAATTCGATTGGCACTTGACCGCCGAAGTGAGATATGGCCCTCTGAACTTGGTGCAGATTTCTAATAAATATTGATTAAGGCAGAAGATCGCATGGAAAAGGCGCATACCAGAATTGTTCTGATCACAGGCTATTCAGGTGCGGGAAAATCAACAGCCTTAAAACAGTTTGAGGATCTGGGTTGGGAAGTTGCGGATAATATCCCGCTTTCCCTGCTGTCGCCACTGGTGCGTGATATCAGTCGCGCTGGTGGGATGAATATTGTAGTGGGTGTTGATACCCGAACAAGAGGGTTTTCTGTCGATGCTTTGTCTGAATTGTTGCAGACTTTACGATCCGATACCGATAGCCCAGTTGAATTATTGTTTCTCGACTGCGACAGTGATGTCTTGCAGCGTCGCTTTACGGAAACCCGGCGTAAACATCCGTTGGCAAATGGGCGCCCAGTAGCAGATGGCATAAAGGCAGAGCGGAACCTGTTTCGCCCTTTGAGGGGACAAGCAGATATTCGGATTGATACAACGTTGCTATCATTACCCGATCTGCGCAATCAGTTGATACAGCGCTTCAGCCTGAATGACAGTCCGACGATGACAATTACGGTCATGTCCTTTTCCTATAAACGCGGGATCCCGCGCGAGGCAGATCTTGTTTTTGATATGCGATTTTTGCGTAATCCTTATTATGATGAAAAATTACGACCTCTTACGGGTCAAAATGATAAGGTTGTTGCCTATATATCAGAGGACGAAAGTTTCAGGCCGTTTCTGCAGCAGCTCAAATCCATGATGGATTTGCTGTTGCCAAGGTACAAGGCCGAGGGAAAATCCTATCTAACAGTCGCGATTGGCTGTACAGGTGGACGGCATCGATCTGTGTGTGTGTCGGAAAATATTCATGGCTATATGATGGAAAATGGGTATTTTACGCAATTGATACATCGGGATCTTGAGTAAAAACTGATAAGCGAATCTAAAAGGGCGTATGTAATGATTGGAATGGTTTTGGTTACACATGGCCGGTTGGCTGAAGAGTTTGTTGCAGCCACCGAACATGTGGTAGGCCCCCAAGATCAGGTAAGGGCGATCTCGATTGGTCCTGATGATGATATGGAGCAACGTCGCAATGACATATTGAAGGCCGTATCTGAGGTTGAGACTGGTTCGGGAGTTATAATCTTGACGGATATGTTTGGCGGTACACCGTCAAACCTTGCTATTTCCATTATGGAAAAAGCAAGTGTTGAGGTGATTGCCGGGATTAATCTGCCGATGTTGATCAAGCTTGCGAGCTTGCGCGGTGAAGATGATATGGAGAAAGCAGTTGCGGCAGCGCAGGAATCGGGCCGGAAATATATCAATGTTGCGTCGCATTTGCTGGCCAATAAATCCTGACCGGATCGTTTTGTCAGTATGAGCAAATCTTTGCAAAAAACACTCCTGATTGAAAATGAACGCGGTCTGCATGCTCGCGCTGCGGCAAAATTTGTAAAATGTGTCGAAAAATTTGACGCTAACGTGATCGTAACCAAAGACGATAATAATGTGTCCGGAACATCCATAATGGGTCTGATGATGCTGGCGGCTTCCCGTGGATCTTCGATTAACCTATCTGTTAGCGGGCCGGATGCAGAAGCGGCGCTGACTGCAATCGAAGAACTGGTCGGTGACAAGTTTGGTGAAGATCAGGACGGCACAGAGTAAGTTTGACTGGCTTCATATTTCCCATTAAATAATCAAGATATAAAGATGTCTTTATGTAATTCTTGATCGTGTTGGATGTGTCTGTTATAAACGCAGCTAAGCAATGGTCATGCGCAATCTGAGCCCGTGATCAACCAGATATGTCAAAAGGAAAAGAGTATCCCATGTCAACTTCACAAGATTTCAAGGTTGCCGATCTTTCGCTTGCCGATTGGGGTCGCAAGGAAATTAAGATCGCTGAAACCGAAATGCCTGGCCTGATGGCGCTGCGCGAGGAATTTGGAGCTAGCAAGCCATTGAAAGGTGCTCGCATTGCCGGCTGTCTTCATATGACAATTCAGACTGCGGTACTCATTGAAACTCTGATTGAACTGGGTGCGGAAGTTCGCTGGTCGTCATGTAATATTTTTTCGACCCAGGATCAGGCTGCTGCGGCTATCGCTGATGCCGGCATCCCGGTTTTTGCCTGGAAAGGCATGAGTGAGGAAGAATTCTGGTGGTGTATCGAAGCAACCATTGAAGGGCCAAATGGCTGGCGTCCAAATCTGATATTGGATGATGGCGGTGATCTCACGCAGATCATGCATGAGAAATATCCACAATATCTGGAAGATATCAAAGGCCTGTCAGAAGAGACGACAACCGGTGTTCATCGGTTATATGAAATGGCAAAGGCGGGAACGTTGAAAGTTCCTGCAATCAATGTGAATGACAGTGTTACCAAGTCCAAGTTTGACAACCTGTACGGGTGCCGTGAAAGTCTTGTCGATGGCATCAAACGGGCAACAGATGTGATGGTCGCGGGTAAGGTTGCTGTGGTTGCAGGTTATGGAGACGTGGGCAAGGGCTCCGCAGCATCACTGCGCTCGCAAGGTGCACGCGTACTCGTTACCGAAATTGATCCAATTTGTGCACTTCAGGCGTCCATGGAAGGTTATGAAGTTGTCACGATGGAAAAGGCAGCTCCGCTTGGTGATATTTTTGTCACGACAACAGGTAACATTGACGTCATTACAATTGAGCATATGCGGCAGATGAAGGACCGCGCAATTGTTAGCAACATTGGACATTTTGATTCCGAAATCCAGATTGAAGCCCTGCGCAATTACCCTTGGCACAATGTTAAGCCTCAAGTGGATGAAGTAGAATTCCCTGATGGAAAACGTATTATCGTTTTGGCAGAAGGCCGCCTTGTAAATCTGGGCTGTGCTACAGGTCACCCAAGCTTTGTGATGAGCGCATCCTTTACAAATCAGGTGCTTGCGCAAATTGAACTTTGGGAACGTTCTGAAAATTACAAGAATGACGTATATGTACTTCCTAAACATCTGGATGAAAAAGTGGCCAGTCTGCATCTGGCGAAGTTGGGTGTCGAACTGACAACACTGTCCCCAGAACAGGCCGCTTATATCGGCGTGAAACAACAGGGGCCGTTCAAACCAGAGCATTATCGCTACTAAATCAAGTGAGTTTGATCCCGAAAAGCTGGCCAAAAAACGGCCAGCTTTTTTTATGCTTTCACAACAGAACGCTTAATCTATTGTCATTGCGCACTCTTTTTTGATAACTCTGGTTGCTGGAGCGGCAGGATTTGTTGATAGTGCCGTAAAGGGGAAAGCGTCGGACAACTGTTAATGGGCATCGATTATTCGTCTACAGAGCTTGTAATTATCTGGCTAACGGTTCTCATCGTTATCATTTTGGCGATGGCCCTTTTCGTGATGCGTCGCAAAGCGTTATCCCTGCTTGGACAAAGTGATCGACTTGGCGAGCGGGTGCGGTTACTTGAAGAAGAGCTTGAAAGTTCCCGTGAAGAAGCTGCGGAAAAAGAGAAAGAAATCTTGAGCCTTAAGTCGATCCTTATGGACACGCGATCCGAACGGGATGACTATATTGATCTTTTGAATGCCGCACCTTTCCCAATTTGGCGAAGGGATCAACAATCCAGAATAGTTTGGCACAATAATAAATACGAAGAAATAGTCGGACCGCCCAATAGCTTGGGTGATGTGTCGGAGCTTGCCTCCAGTAGAGAACCTGATCAAGCTCGTAAGTTGGCAGCCAGAGCCCGTGTTACTCAATCCACGCAGAGTGAACTGCGCAAATTTGTCGTTGGTGGAGATTTGCGAAGCTTTAGGGTCCATGAAGTACCGCTTGAGTTTGAAAACCAGCTTGCGGGATTTGCGGAGGATGTCTCCCGTGAAGAACAAATGGCTGCGGATATGAATGAGCATATGCGCGGTCAGGAAAGCGTTCTTGAGAATATAACAACCGCCATTGCTATTTACGGACCAGACCTGCGACTGACATTTTATAATCAGACTTACGCAAAATTGTGGAAGTTAAGTGACGCATTTCTTCAGGAAAAACCCACAATTCTGGAAGTTCTGGATAAACAACGTGAATTGCGACGCCTTCCTGAGCAGGCAGACTTTTCTGCTTATAAAGCCAAACGCAAGGCATTATTTACAAACCTTATCAGCATGCAAGAAGAGCTTGTCCAGCTCCCCGATGAAACGATGCTGAGAACGGTGATTGCTCCGCATTCCATGGGGGGATTGTTCTTCATGTTCGAAGACGTGACGGACAGGGTTGTTTTGGAGAGAGCCAGAAATACTCAAACAGCAGTGCAGCGAGCAACTCTTGACAATTTGTACGAAGCGGTTGCGGTGTTTGGATCTGACGCAAGGTTAAAGCTGTATAATTCTGGTTTCTCAACGATATGGGGAATTCCGCAGGAATATCTGGAAGAGGATATGCATATATCGGTGCTGATCGACAAGATCTTCGATATGTGGAAACTGGATCAAAACGGAGATTTACGCGATCGCTATATTGCCAACGTGACGCGGCGCGATGCGTATTCAGGTCAGTTACAACAACCTACGGGACGGACAGTAAATTATAACCGCGTTCCATTACCTGATGGCAACGTGCTCTATACCTATATCGATGTGACTGATCAGCTCAGGATCGAAAGGGTGTTGACCGAAAGAAATGATGCTTTGCAGGCTGCAGATCGCATGAAGACTGAGTTTGTCGCGAGCGTCAGTCATGAGCTGCGCACTCCATTGAACACGATAATTGGTTTTGCTGAGATTTTGGTTAAACAGTTCTTCGGCCCACTCAACGTTAAACAGAACGAATATGGCCAAGGCATTCTGGATAGCTCAAATCACTTGCTGACATTAATCAATGATATTCTGGATATGGCGAATATTCAGGCTGGCAAGATTGAGCTTGAACTTGAGCCCGTCGATGTACATGCCTTGCTTGCCAACGTGATTACAATGGTACATGATCGCGCCAGAAAGCGGCAGATTCAAATCGATTTTGATATTTCCGAGGATTTGGGCTGGGCGACACTGGATGAGCGGCGGATCAAGCAGGTGATCTTCAATTTATTCAGCAACTCCATCAAATTTACGCGACCCGGAGGACGTGTATATCTTGAAGCAGGGCGGAATGCGGAAGGTTTGCTGATCAAGGTAATTGATACCGGGATTGGAATATCCAGAGAAGCTCAGGATCGCATATTTGAGCGATTTGCAAAGGGTGATACCACTCATGAAAATGCAGGGGCGGGTATTGGTCTTTCCCTTGTTAAGAGTTTTGTGGAGATGCATGAGGGTCGCGTGTGGCTTGAATCTGATGAAAACACGGGAACAACTGTCTACTGTCAATTGCCTGAAAAATTGTGTCTTGAGTCTAAACCGAGGTAAAGCAACCCCATGACTGGTCATCTGGATCTGTCCATTACCGTGACTTCAGAAGAGGAAACGCGCAATCTGGCGAAAGACTTGTCCCAACTTCTGAAGGTAGGAGATATTGTCCGCTTGGATGGGACACTTGGAGCTGGCAAGACCGCTTTTGCGAGAGCATTGATTCAATCGCTGGCAGAGCAGGATCTTGAAGTTCCAAGCCCGACTTTTAATTTGTTGCTGCTTTATGATACGCCCGCCGGAATGGTCTATCACTATGATTTTTATAGACTGGAAGATCCTGAGGAAATCTGGGAGCTGGATATTGACGATGCCTATGACAGTGGGATCACTATAATGGAGTGGGCTGAACGGCTTGAAGATCTGGCGCCGCAGAATGCGCTGAGGATCGAACTGGTTATTACAGGTGATTTAGAATCGAGCCGCGTGTTGCAAATAACAGGCGACGAAAGCTGGGGTCGCCGTTTGGCGGGTTTCAGTCAGGGCAAAACCGTCAATGACTGATTTGCACTTTTCTCTGCTCAAAGGTACTCCGTGGAGCGGTGCGGCTCCCGTTTCCATGGCTGGAGATGCATCTTCGCGCAGTTATTATCGACTTGCTGGTGGAGAGAAGCCGGCAGTTTTGATGATTGATCCAGATCCAGATACAGTTGAAAAGTTTCTTAAAATTGCAAAGTTGCTAAAGAAAAGAGAATTCAGCGCGCCGGAAATTTATCATGTGGATGTCGAAAGTGGTGTCGTCATACTCGAAGATCTGGGTGATGGGCTTTTGGCAAGTCTGATTGATAAGGATCCAAATTGCGAAAAAGATCTGTATCAGTTAGCCGTTGATTTTTTGATCCGACAGAAAGGGTTGGAGAAACCTATTGGTCTTCCCTTTTTCTCACAAAGCTATGTGCTGGATCAGAACGCGGCGTTTCTTGATTTTTATGTCCCTGAAATTCTGGGGGCGCCTTTGGCTGATAACGCGCGGTATTTTTTTCACCAAATCTGGGTCGAGTTACTCAAACAGATTGATGTCGAGCAGGAGGTGTTTCTACATCGCGATTTTCATGCTCAAAATTTATTGTATTTACCGGACAGAAGTGGTTTGCATAGGCTTGGGTTGCTGGATTTTCAGGATGCGATGACTGGACCTGCGGCTTATGATCTTGCATCCTTGCTGCAGGATGTGAGGCGGCAGGTCGATCCGGACATCGCCCAGAAGATGATTGAATATTACATAAGCGAAACGAACGTAGATGAAAAGGCTTTTAAACGGGATTTTGCGATCCTCGGAGCCCATCGCTGCTTAAGAATTCTGGGTGTGTTCACACGCCTTTCCAAATTGGAAGGGAAAAACCAGTATATTGCACTCCTGCCCAGAGTGATTGGTCATTTGAACGATAATCTGGCCCACCCTGACCTGTTGGCGCTAAAACATTGGATCAAAGTTACACTTGGGACACATCAGGCGGAGGTCAGGTTGTAATGAGTGACATTCATACTGCGATGGTCCTTGCCGCGGGGCTTGGACGTCGATTGCAACCGCTAACCGACCATACACCTAAACCACTGGTAAAGGTGCAGGGGCGTGCGCTTATTGACTATGCATTGGATCTGGTTCGTGGTGCAGGTTTAAGTCAGGTGGTGATTAACTGCCACCATCTCGCTGATCAGATCGAAACTTATGCAAAGAGCATACAGGATTTGACCGTTAAAATATCTGATGAACGCGGTGAGTTGCTGGAAACCGGTGGTGGTGTTCAAAAGGCACTACCTCTGCTTGGAAACTCAGCTTTCGCTGTTATTAATTCAGATGTGATCGTCAGGGACTCACAGAACGGATCTCTGAAATCCCTGATTGAAGTTTGGGATCCGGAAAAGATGGACGTCCTCCTATTGTTGCAAGAGAAATCCAGCGCTGTTGGTTACGATGGAGAGGGTGATTTCACCATCGGACCAGATGGGCGCTTAACACGGCGTCATGAGCAGAGCGTCGCCCCTTATATTTTCTCAGGTGTACAGATTGTAAAACCGGAAATGTTTGACGAAGTTGCCGAAGGAAAATTCTCTATGAATGTTATTTTTGACCGGGCAGCGAAAAACGGGCGTTTATATGGATCAATCCATACCGGAATGTGGCTCCATGTTGGAACAGTAAACGCAATATCTCAGGCAGAGGAGGTTTTTGCGGGTTGTGAATAAGAAGTCAAATTTGCAGCCTAATGTTTTGAATATACCGCCTGAGTATATTTTTGTTGACTGTTTGGCCCGCCATTTAGTGCAGACTTATTCTGCGGATTTGTCCCGGCTTGGAGATGTGACCATCTTAACAACTACCCGTCGGGCTGCACGCGCACTTCAACATGCGTTTTTGCGAGAAGCCAGAGGTGTACCGCTTTTACTTCCAAGAATGCGTCCGATCGGAGATGTGGATGAAGATGAGTTGCTGCTTGAGGGAGGGTTGAGTGAGGATCTGCAACACGCGCTAAATTTGCCCCCAGCGATTGACCCGTTACGCAGGCAATTATTGTTGGGTCAGCTGATTTTGAAGAAAGATCCTGAAAATCAGGATATAGCAAAGGCAGTGGGGCTTGCGCTGGAGCTTGCACGCTTGCTTGATCAAACTCAGACCGAAGGACAGGACCTCAAGGACCTTTGGAAAATTGTTCCTGATGAGTACGCTACTCACTGGCAGGTAACCCTCGAATTCTTAAAAATAATCAGTGAAGTCTGGCCCCAAATTCTGGAGGCAGAAGGTGCGATCGACCCGGCTAAGCGCAGGGATTTATTGCTGCGGCATCAAATCGAAGAATGGAGCTATTCCCCCAAGGGGGCCGATATATGCTGTCGGTTCAACAGGATCCATTCCCGCAACTGCAGCATTATTAAAGCTTGTTTCTGAATTGCCATCGGGATGTGTAGTGTTACCCGGGCTTGATCGGTATCTGGATGAAGAAACATGGGCAGTGGTTGAACATGAGCCCAGTCATCCGCAATATGGTCTCGCACGGTTGTTATCATATATGGGAATAACACGTGCAGACGTTCATGATTTGACCGATCCGAGCGCAAAAACCGGCACGGATGCGCGCGTTCATTTTTTTGCCGAGGCCATGCGTCCGGCAAGCACCACTGATTATTGGCAGCAATTAGAGTTACCAGACTTTGAACAGATGGGGGCTCTGCAGTTGATCGAATGTAGTGGTCCGCAAGCAGAAGCCCAAGTCATAGCACTTAAGATGCGTGAGGTGTTGGAGACACCGAACAAAACTGCGACACTTGTAACTCCGGATCGGGATTTATCAAGACGTGTAAGTGCGGAATTACGGCGTTGGGGCATTGAAGTAGATGACAGCGCCGGGGCCAGTTTGGATCAGTCACCGCCTGGTGTTTTCTTGCGGCTCATTGCGAAAATGGTGGCAGACAGATTTGACCCCCTTTCTGTGTTGGCAGTATTGAAACATCCTTACGCAAATATGGGCTATCCGATTGGCAGATTTCGGACGCTGGTGCGTGAACTCGAAATCAATTTGTTGCGTGGACCTAAACCAGCGGAAGGGCTTGGAGGACTAGAAAGTCTTGTAATTGCAGCGGTTGCTCAAACGAAAATTTCCTGCGAGCTTGAGAGTTGGTTTACAAAATTTAAGCAAATTGTGAAGCCGCTTGAGGATCTTGCATTGAGCGGTGAAGTGCCGTTTGAGAAATTTCTGAAAAAATACGTGAGTGTAGCGGAAGAGTTATGCGTCAGCGAAAACGAGCTACAGACAGTTTTATGGCAGGGCCATTTTGGAGAAGAGGCCGCCTCTTTCATATCAGAGTTGTTGCGCGCCAGTGATATTGCGGGACCTGTTAAAAGCGACATCTGGCCTGAGTTGCTGGAAAGTCTCATGGTCGGCCGAATGGTTCGAAGTCCATATGGTCTGCACCCCAGATTACAGATTTGGGGACCGATCGAAGCAAGATTGCAACGATCGGATGTTATGATACTGGGGGGTATGAATAAAGGGGTGTGGCCGCCGGAACAGGCGGGAGATCCTTGGATGAGCCGGCCCATGAGAGCCGAGTTTAACTTACCACTGCCGGAGAAAAAAATTGGCTTGTCTGCGCATGATTTCCAGCAGGCGTTCTGTGCGAAGGAAGTTGTTCTCACTCGTTCCGAGAAAATGGATGGTGCACCGACAGTACCGAGCCGCTGGATTTTACGGTTGCAGACCCTATTACAAAAAAATGGAGCAAGTCTTGTTCAGAAGAGCAGTGCTCAATGGCTGCACTGGCAAGCTGATCTGGATAAGCCGGATATATATTCTGCGCAAATGGCGCCTCGGCCAACACCACCTGTGTCTGCACGTCCACGGCGGCTATCCGTTACAAGAATTGAAAAGTGGATTAAAGACCCGTATTCCATTTTTGCAGATGCAATCCTGAATTTGAAACCATTGGATAATATTGGCGAAGAGCCCGGTGGCGCTGAGCGAGGAACATTTATACATAAGGCACTGGAAATATTTGTTGAGCGATTTCCAAAAGAATTACCAGAGGATGCAGAAGCCCAACTTCTGCAAATTGGTCGGGAGGTTTTCTCGGAAATCCTGACCTATCCAGCGGTCTGGGCTTTCTGGTGGCCGCGATTTGAAAAAATGGCAAAGTGGTTTGTGGAATTCGAAAAAGAACGTAGATCACATTATTTGCCCGTAAAACTGGAAGCAAAAGGCGTCATGAAAATCGGTGCTCCATTTGGCCCGTTTGAATTATCCGGAACTGCGGATCGGATTGATAAGTCGCAACTCAATGAAGTTTCAATAATAGATTATAAAACAGGGTCTATTCCCACCGAAAAGCAGGTTGAAACAGGCATTTCACCACAATTGGCGCTGGAAGCAGCATGCTAGAGCGAGGAGCTTTGAGGGACTTGAGGGATTAAGCGTTGCCGAGCTTCTATATATTCGCCTAAGCGGCGGGGACCCTGCTGGTGAAAAACGCCAGGCATGCAAAAAACTTTCCGTTGAGGAGCTAATGGAACAGGCCTTTAATGGCCTGCAACGTCTTGTGGCTCAATTTGATCGCGAGGCTACACCTTATCTGGCAAGGCCGCGTTCTGAATTCGTGGATAGATACAACGATTATGAACATCTCGCCCGCGTTCGTGAGTGGTCAAGCGGGAGGGGTAGTGATGACTGATTCTGGTATATCCGAGCTCACAAAAGCGGGTATTAAAGCACAGCGGCGGGCCGCAGACCCATCTATTTCCGCGTGGGTGTCTGCCTCAGCGGGCTCAGGAAAGACCCGGGTTCTTGTAGACCGGACTTTGCGGTTGATGTTGGCAGGAACGCAGCCTGAGAGAATACTCTGTATTACATTTACCAAAGCAGCCGCGGCGGAAATGGCGAACCGGCTAAACGAGGTCCTTGGCAGTTGGTCAGTTTTGCCAGAGAAAGATTTAATAGCTGCCATCAAGGAGCTGAGAGGCAAAGAGCCTGATGCAAAGGAAGTGGTCCGGGCGCGTCAGCTATTTGCAAGTGTGCTCGACGCTCCGGGTGGTATAAAAATTCAGACCATACATTCTTTTTGCAGTTCCGTACTCGCCCGTTTTCCACTGGAAGCAGGCATTTCACCGAATTTTCGCGAATTGGATGATCGTACCGCATCCGAAATAATGGAGGTGGCGCGAGACAGGTTATTGAGTGCTACACGGGATCCTGCCAAAAAAAGCTTGGCAGACGCATTAAGGCAGGTTAGCGAGCGTATCAATGAAGGTGATTTCGCAGCATTGATGCAGGCGCTTACTTCAAAACGGGGGCGGTTGAGGCGCTTTTTCAAGCAACATCAGAGCTTAATGAAGCTAGAGACGCGTTGGCGGACATTTTGCAAGTAGATCCCGTCCTAACTGAAGAGGAATTGCTGGAAAAAGCGTGTGAAGAAGAAGCGTTTGATGGGCAAGCCCTTCGGCAGGTTGTCGAAGTTCTTTTGAATGGCACTAAAACTGATACGGAAAATGCGAATAAGCTGGCGGACTGGTTATCACAGCCAGAAAAACGAAAAGACTTATTCGACCAGTACAAGTCAGTGTTTTTTACAGTCAAAGAAGATCCAAAAACAGACAGATTTCTGGCAGGTGCGAAATCTCAAAAACAGATGCCGGAGATTTTGGATATCCTGTATGCAGAGAGGGAGCGATTAAGTCTTATATTAGAGACACGCAAGCGTATCCGGGTGTTGTTGACAACTACAGCTATGCTGGCGCTGGCCCAGCGATTACTGAGTGAATACGAGCGTGAAAAAATACGCCGCGGAGCGCTGGATTTCGATGACCTGATCCTGACTACACGTGATTTGCTCAAACAAACCGAAATTACGCCTTGGGTTATGTTCAAGCTTGATGGCGGGATCGATCATATTCTTGTGGATGAGGCTCAGGATACAAGCCCCGAACAGTGGGAAGTGATCAACGCCCTGACCAGTGAGTTCTTTAGTGGGATGGGCTCACGCGACCATGCTAGAACCGTTTTTGTTGTGGGAGACGAAAAACAGTCAATCTATTCGTTTCAGGGAGCGGACCCGGCTGCGTTTGAGCATATGCGTCTGCTTTTCAAGGAAAAGGCTGAACGGGCGCAAAAAGTTTGGGAGAAAGTTCCTATGGACCTGTCGTTTCGATCAACTCATGCTGTATTGTCACTAGTTGACGATATATTTCAATCGCAAGAGGCACGTTCAGGCCTGACTGTCGAAGCGTCGGAAATACAGCATTTCGTTCATCGAAGTGATGCACCGGGTTTTACTGAGATTTGGCCGGTTGTTAAACCGCAACCTGTAGAGGATACAGATCCGTGGGAGATTCCTTTGGATCAGGAATTGGGTGTCAGTCCGCCAGCGCAACTCGCAAAAAATATTGCGACGCAAATTCGGTACTGGTTGGACAATAAAGAGGTTCTGGAAGCCAAAGGGAGATATCTTGAGCCCAAGGATATCATGATATTGGTTCAGAGCCGGAACGCTTTGTTTGATGAACTGGTCCGTGCACTGAAGCAGGCAGATATTCCTCTCGCCGGTGCTGATCGAATGCAATTGACAGAACAGCTGGCGGTTATGGATCTGATTGCACTTGGCAATTTCGTGTTATTGCCAGAGGACGATTTGACACTGGCAATCTTGTTGAAAAGCCCGTTTGTGGGATGCGATGATAATCAGCTTTTTGAGTTGGCTTATGGGCGAAAAGGGTCACTTTGGTCAGCCCTGCAGAAATACACCGGTAAAATAGAGATTTTTAAAGATGCTGTTGGTTTTCTACGGCGGCAAATGGCTCGCGCTGATTATGTTCCTGTCTACGAATTTTACGCTGACATTTTAGGGCGGGAAAAGGGTCGGGAAAAACTTGTTTCCCGCCTTGGTCCCGAAGCACTTGATCCAATTGAGGAGTTTTTATCACTCGCGCTGTCCTATCAGAGAAGTGAGGCAACTTCGCTGCAGAAGTTCCTGCATTGGATTAAAGCCGGAGCGGCCGAAATCAAAAGGGATATGGAGCAGGGTAGAAATGAAGTTCGTATCCTCACGGTACATGGATCCAAAGGGTTGCAGGCGCCGGTGGTGTTTTTGCCAGATACTTGCCAAGGAAGCGCCCCCCCAAGAAATAGTCAGATTCTCTGGAGTGAGGGTGGAGCACATGCACCTCTCTGGCCGGTTCGAAAGGAAAATTATGATCAGTACAGCTTATCGTTATTGAATCAACAGAAGCGAAGCCAGAGCGAAGAGAAGAAGCGCCTTTTGTATGTGGCTCTAACCAGAGCTGAGGACAGGTTGTATATTTGTGGTTGGGAAAATAAGAAAGCCCGCCCTCAAGGGTGTTGGTATGACCTGATTGAGAGCGCGTTTCGACCGATGGATTCAAGAGAGATTGAAGAGATCCAACTTCCCTTTGGGGATGTGGCCAGGCGGCGGCGCAGTGGTTCTCAAAAGGTAGTCATTTCCGATGAGGTCAAATCACAGCCAGACACTTTGAAGGCACTTCCTGAATGGGCGCGTCAGATGCCAGCAGCTGAACCCTTTCCGCCTCAGCCTTTGACGCCTTCGCGTCAAGAAGAAGAGCCATCCGTGCGATCGCCATTGGGAGGTGATGATGGACATCGTTTTCACCGGGGAATTATCATTCACAGACTGCTGGAGAGTTTACCATCAGTGCCAATCGAAGAGCGACGACAAACGGCAAAATCCTGGCTTGCCAGGCCAGCACATGGGCTTTCAGAGGAGCAGCAGAAAACTATCTTGAAGGAGACTTTGGCTGTACTTGATCATCCGGAATTTGGAGACATTTTTGGTCCAGATAGTCGGGCTGAGGTTCCAATAACAGGACTGATGGATCAGGTAATTATGTCAGGTCAGATAGACAGGCTTTTAATCCGTGGCGATGAAGTTCTTATTGTGGATTATAAAACAAATCGTCCTTCACCGAGGGATGTCAGCGAAGTTCCTCGAATATATATTCAGCAAATGCAGATATATTATCGGGCACTTAAAAAAATGTATCCGGGAAAATACATCAGATGCGCCTTGCTCTGGACAGATGGCCCTTACCTAATGGAGCTGCCTGAAAGCATGATGTAGTTTCCATCACTTGACGGAATGGCTATGGATACGTAATTATCAATATAAGATCGAGCGAAAGCTCGCGCTCGAGGGCGCGTAAATTTTTTGTCAGGATTGAGGACATAATGGCCACAACAAGTGTTACAGATGCATCTTTCGAACAGGATGTTTTAAAAAATGAGGGGCTGGTACTGGTTGACTTCTGGGCTGAATGGTGCGGCCCGTGCAAGACAATTGCTCCCTCTTTGGAAGAACTCTCCAATGAACTTGCGGGTCAGGTGACTGTCGCCAAGATCAATATCGATGAAAACCCGAATACGCCAACAAAATACGGTGTTCGTGGTATTCCTACCCTTATGCTTTTTAAAGATGGCGAAGTTGCTGGAACTAAAGTCGGTGCTTCACCAAAAGGACAAATCGAGGAATGGATTAAATCTTCAAGCTGATAGGCATAAGATTTACCAAGTGACAAGCGGGCCCAAGTGGCCCGCTTTTTTATTGTCTTTTTTTTCATATATCCGGCACAATCAGTTAAAAATTAAAAGAAAGCAAAGTTTGAATGGCGTCTGTAATTTGTAATTCACTTGAAATTGAATATGAACGAATTGGCGAAGCTGGAAATCCGGTTGTTCTGTTGATCGCGGGCCTTGGTTTTCAAATGATCGACTGGCCCTTGGACATGTGCAAAAAACTTGCGGCAGCGGGATATCAGGTTATCCGTTTTGATAACCGTGACATTGGACTGTCCGAAAAGTTAAGCGCTTCTGGTATACCGGATATTCAGAAAATCTTACATGACAAAGGGCAGGGAAAACATATTCAATTACCCTACCAATTAGAGGATATGGCAAAGGATGTCTCCGAACTGCTCAAAGCGCTGGATATTTCGGCGGCGCATATTGTGGGTATGTCCATGGGAGGTATGATTGCCCAAATCGTTGCGGCAAGCTTTCCGGAGCAGACATTGAGCTTAACATCGATTATGTCTTCTTCCTCAGATCCGTCTCTTCCGGGGCCAACAGATGATGCCTCTACGATTCTTGCTTCAGCACCTGCTAGCCAGAATAAAGAAGATATTGTGGCCTTCGGCTTGAAGGTTAATGAAGTGATTGGTAGCCCGGGGTTCAGGTGGCCGCTAAAACTATTGCAGGCTCATATAGAAGCTTGCATCGAGCGTTCCTACTGCCCGGATGGTTATATGCGCCAGTATGCTGCTGTGTTGGCCGCGGGTAGCAGGGTTGAGCTTTTACACAAGATTTCTGTTCCAACACTCGTCATACATGGAAGTAATGATCCGCTTGTTCAGCCGGTATGCGGGCGGAATGTTGCGGATCATGTAACTGGCAGCCGGTATGTTGAGGTTTCGGGGATGGGGCATGATTTATCTCCAGCCCTTTGTGCCCATTTAGCGGATTTGCTGCTTGATCATCTGAAATCTCATCAGTACTAGCGAAAAGCTGGTTCATCAAAGCTTCTAAGCTTGCGTGAATGCATGCTTTCAATTCCCCCATCGCGGAGCATTCTGAGGGTTTCAATGCCTATTCGCAGATGTTTGGCTGTTCTATCCTGATAGAATTTATTGGCCATTCCTGGAAGCTTAATCTCTCCGTGTAATGGTTTATCGGATACACACAGCAATGTTCCGTAGGGTACTCTGAAACGGAAACCGTTTGCGGCAATGGTCGCGGATTCCATATCAATGGCGATTGCCTTCGTCTGGTTAAAGCGTTGCGCCAGTTCTTTGTGACGTAATTCCCAGTCCCGATCATCAGTTGTATAAACCGTTCCGGTTCTGAAATGTTCTTTGAGTTGTGCCCGGCTGAGGCTTCCTTCCGATGCTTTGGCCACGGCTTCCGTAAGGGCTACTTGAATTTCTGCAATTGCCGGTAGAGGAACCGAAGGGTGAATATCTTCATCCAGCACATGATCTTCCCGAACATAGGCGTGGGCCAACACGTAATCACCTAGACTTTGTGTTCGGCGGAGCCCACCGCAATGGCCAACCATGAGCCAGCAATGGGGTCTTAAGACTGCTATGTGATCGGTTATCGTTTTAGCGTTTGAAGGGCCCACACCAATATTAACAAGGGTTATCCCTTCATGATGATCCGTAACCAGATGATAGGCGGGCATTTGCGGTAGATGAACAGGGTAAGTTCCACCTTCAACTTCCTCACCGTCAATGCGGGGGTTTTTTGTAACGACGTTACCCGGCTCAACAAAAGCTCTGTATTCGTTACCATTTAAGACCTGCTCTTTGCCATATTCGACAAATTCATCCACATATCGCTGATAGTTCGTGAATAAGACGAAGCGCTGGAAATGTTTGGGTGATGTGCCTGTGTAATGAGCAAGGCGCAACAGGGAATAATCAACTCTTTCCGCAGCAAACAGCGATAGCGGCATGGGGTCACCGGGTGCAGGTTGATGAGTTCCGTTGGCGATGGAATCGTTTATATTAGCCAACTCTGGCATAGGAAAGATGGATTGCAACGCCTGAACATCTTCACCGGAGACATTTGAGGATGCTTTTTCGATTACAAAAGGCAGTGGCATTGGTCGATCACTAAGACCTACATATACCGGCTGTACGTGGTTGTTGATCAGGAGTTCAATTTGTTCAAGATAATAACTGCGAAACAGCTCGGGATTGGTGAGAGTTGTCCCAAAAACACCGGCTGAATGAAGATTTCCATATGCCAAACGTCCGGTCAGGTTAATATCCTGCGGTCCGATCTCTAAACCAGATAGGGGTAGTATGCTATATCAAGGGGGCTGGTTTTGTCGCCTTCAGCAAATTCCCTGAAGCGCTTCTTAACCTTTTCAACATTCTCGTTATAAATTTTTTCGATTGCATCAAGGGCGTCAGCTGCTGTCTCATATTTCTTGAGATTCGTTGCACCGCCGTGACCTGACGTGGTGTTTGTCAGAAATCCACTCATATTTTCTTCCTTCCAGTGACCCCTACGGTCACCGCCAAAACTAAATTCTCTTCTTTTTTCTCTATCTATTTAGCATTTTTTTATGACAACACAATTAATCAATTGTTCTGATGAAAAATATGTTAGTAAGCGGTTTCTAAAGTGACAACACTCAGTTATGCGGACTCGAGGATGACAGTAACGCTCGCCCCTATGGAAGGGGTTGTTGACGAATATATGCGAGATATCATGACGCGCATTGGCGGTTTCGATCTATGCGTTTCTGAATTCGTCCGGGTTAGCCAGCAGCTATTGCCAGCTTCCGTATATTATCGGTATTGCCCCGAATTAAAGAATGGTGGGACCACTGCTTCTGGCACGCCCGTGCATGTTCAGCTTATGGGCGGCGATGCCAGTCTGCTTGCAGAAAGTGCCCAACAGCTTGTCGAACTGGGAGCGCCGGGAATTGATTTGAATTTTGGGTGCCCGGCAAAAACAGTAAATAAACGAGATGCTGGGGCAACGTTACTCCAGTGGCCAACACGCGTACATGATATTGTTTATGCGGTCCGCAAAGCTGTACCCGTGCACATTCCGGTCAGCGCAAAAATGCGACTTGGCTATATGGATAAAAATCTGTATCTGGACAATGCCCATGCGGTCGAAGATGCCGGGGCTGGGAAGCTCACGGTTCATGCCAGAACAAAACTCGAAGGTTATAAACCACCTGCACATTGGGAATATTTGGCTCCAATCCGGGAAAACCTGTCAATTCGTGTCATTGCCAATGGAGAAATTTGGACACATGAGGATTTTCAGGCGTGTAAATCCATAAGCGGCTGTAGCGAGTTTATGATTGGTCGCGGTGCCATTGCCCGCCCAAGCCTTGCGCAGGAAATTAAGAAAGAGCGAGAAGACAAGCTGTCTTGGGGTGAAATTATGGGCCATTTGCATGATTACAACATGCTGTTGCTTAAAATGGACAGTGATCATCGGCGTGCAGGTAGGCTGAAGCAATGGATAAAATTACTGAGCCGTACATATGATCCAAGTGGCGCTTTATTTGCGAACATTCGTCGATTACAAGAACCAGACGAAATTCTGGGATCCATAAGTGGTGCAATCGCCGCTTAGTGATATTCATCTTTACTACGTTACAGTAAACTTCAAAAATTCGGAAAATTGACTCTTTCGGTGCTTTGTTAGGGAAGCCTTAACAACTCTGTCGTTAAGTACATGGTTAAGTATTTAATGAGTAATCAGGTACCAGGTGCAGGAATTTTCATTCGAGGTTGTGTGTCTTCGTTTGTTGACTGCTCTGGGTTGATAAGGACAAAAACAAATGAACTTACGCAATTTGAGCATAACGAAAAAATTGTTCATTTCTCCCACGATATTTGTGCTGGCGCTGATCTTTCTTGGAGCCGTATCCATATCGGGAAGTCAGCAAAGTCTGGACACCATGGAAGCGCTGAATACTCAGGCTGAAGTGAAAAACGGTGCGGCTTACCGTTTTCAACGGGATTTGCAGGCCTTTAACGGAAATCTGTTTAGGCTGATATCCCAGATGAACGCGGGAGTGGAAGAGGAACTGCTTGCCAAGCAGCGTGAGGGATTACGCAAATATATTGCGGGTGCAAAAGAAAGCCTCGATAACTTCATCGCCAACGGTAGCTACACGGAAAGTGAACTTACGTTGCTTGAGAAGTTGCGTGTTGAGCTCGAAAATTACAGTGTTGACGTCAAAGATGTCATTGACATGACTGAAGTGGATGGCAGTACTGCTGTGATCATGATGATTGGTGCCGATGAGAAATTCGGCATCATGTATGCAACGATTAATGAACTCGTCAAAGTATGGCAGGAAGATAGTAAACTTAAATACTTGCAAGCAGTTGAAGACGGGGAAAATGCGGTTCAGCAGTTTATTGCGATCAGCGTTATTGCATTGGTTATCGCAGGTGCGGTTACCTATATCTTTGCACGGATGATCCGCCGACCAATTCTTGCTCTTACAGGTGCGATGACCGAACTTTCTAAGGGTAACAAGTCTGTGGAAATTCCATCACACGAAGAAAAGAATGAAATTGGTGAAATGGCCCGAGCTGTTTTGGTCTTTAAGGAAAATGCTATCGAGCAGGAACGCCTTGAAGCGGAAGCCAAACAGCGTGAGCAGGAGCAGGCTGAACGTGATCGTCTCGCTCGTGAGGAAGAGGAACGCCGTGAACAGGCTGAGCGTGAGCGCGAAAAGCGTGAAGCTGCCGAGAAAGAAGCCCATGCGCAGCGAGTTGCCAAGCTGATTGAGGATTTCGAAAACGAAGTATCTGAAGTTATGAGCACAGTTGCCTTGGCAACGCGAGAGTTGCAGTCTACTGCAAATTCCATGAGCTCAACCGCTGGTACGTCTCAGGAGCTTGCTGAAGGTGTTGCAAGCGCATCCAATGAGGCCTCACGAAATGTACAGACAGTAGCATCTGCGGCCGAAGAGCTAACGTCTTCGATCAATGAAATCAGTCGTCAGGTTCAGCAAGCAAATGAAGTTTCTGAAAAAGCGGTGGTTGAAGCAGGTAACAGCACAACTTCAGTCTCGACTCTCGCCGAAACCGCCAAGAAAATTAGTGAAGTTGTCGATATGATCAACGATATTGCTGGCCAGACAAACCTGTTGGCTCTTAACGCGACTATTGAAGCTGCCCGTGCCGGAGATGCGGGCAAGGGATTTGCCGTTGTTGCTTCGGAAGTTAAAAGCCTTGCCAATCAGACGGCTCGCGCGACAGAAGAAATTGCGCAGCAGATTAATGATATGCAATCAGCAACAGACAGTGCGGTATCAGCCATCGCAAATATTGATAGCGTGATTACCAGTATTCGGCAATCAACAGTGGGTATTTCCTCTGCAATTGAAGAGCAGAGTGCTGCGACTAACGAAATTTCCCGAAATGTTCAGGAAGCTTCCAACGGTACAAGTGAAGTTTCCATGAAAATTGGCACTGTGTCTGAAAAAGCCAGTGAAACGGGTGCTGCTGCTGAAGAAGTTCAGTCAGCTGCCTCAAGACTGGATAGTCTGTCGCAGAAATTGAAGCAGGACATTGAAGGATTCCTTTCAGACGTTCGCGCTGCCTGATTACAAATCACTTCAGGGAAAAAGGCTTGCATTCCCCGCAAGCCTTTTTTTATGACCGTTTGACGACCGGTAACCAGCCTGAAGCCGAGTCAGAAACCGGATCACCCATATGTTCAGTCGCCATATAGAACATGTCCCCACGATAGAAATAGTGCCCGCGTGAAATAAGCTCGCCGTCAGCATTTGCGAAAAACCGGTCAACTTCCGCTATCGGTGCAGCCATATGGCAGTGTAACAGGTTTGCGGTTTCGTAATCCGCCACATTAATTCCAAGAACCTGACGGGCAGTGTGGATTGGAATAGGAGAATACTGCTGGATAAGTGCAGCAACGGTTCTGTTGGAAAGCTCTTCTTTTGGAAAAAGATCGAATATGTCTGAAAGTACATAAATATCCATCAGGCAAAATGGTTTGCTGCCATGACATCTCAGTTTTCGTATTCGGACATATTCTTTTCCTGCAGCATAATTTCCTTTCAAGGCATGTGGGAGTTTTGAGGGCGGAGCAATTTCGAGAATTTTTATAGTTTGATCCTCACCCTCGAGAATTCGCGAAGTCTTGCTATTTTCACGGTTTTGAGTGTGGGCTGATGTTACGTATGTGCCACGTCCACGGCGGCTGTCAATGAGCCCTTCTTCGGACAGTAATTGAAGTGCTTGTCGCACAGTCACACGTCCTACATTAAACTCTTCGCAGAGTGACATGATATTTGGCAAACGGTCACCTTCACGCCATAGTCCCTTTGCGATCCTGCTTCTAAGAATATTTGCGACTTTCAAATATAAGGAAACTCGAGATGTATAAGCGGTGTCCGTTTTGCGCATTATCGCCACTCTGGTTGGCGTTTTTCCAGAAAAGCACTAATTCCCTCTTTTGCATCATCGCTTTTCAGGCAATGGTCAAGCTGCTGACGCAAATAAGGGAGTGCCTGATCAAACTCAAGGTCTTCCTGGCGGTTATAGGCGGCAAGCCCAAGTTGCATGGTTCCCGGCGCGAGAGATGCAAGTTCAGTGGCGAGATCATCTACGGTTTCATCCAGCATGTCACGTGCTACAGCCTGGTTAATCAATCCCGTTTTTTCCGCCTCTTTTGCTGTCAAGGAATGGCCGCGCATGATGAAGTCAAGACCGTCTCGTTTGGACATAACCCGAAATAAGCCGGCCATAACCATAAAAGGCCAAATGCCACGTTTGATTTCAGGTGCGGAAAAATAGGCATCATCTGCCGCGAAAGCGTGGGTGGTATTGCATACTAGTAACAATGCGCCTGCGAGCACCGGACCCTGTATTTTGGCAATTACGGGCTTGCTTAAATGACGGAGCCGTAGTGAAATTTCATCTGTTTCACCACGTTTTGGTACATTGGATATATTGGCGCTTTCCTCGCCGCTCATGGTTCTGAGGTCGCCACCTGCACAAAAAATATCACCTTCGGCGGCAATGACCACTACGCGAACGTCGCGTGACTGTCGGGCATAATCAAAGGCATAGATCAACTCATTACTCATGGTCGGATTGATCGCATTTTTTCGCTCGGGTCTGTTAAGCGTTATGGTGAATATATGATTTTGAAGGTTAAGACGCAGAGTGGTAAAATTTAGTCCTTCAAGTGTTAGTTTTTCATCAGATCCGGACATCAATGGCCCCCATTTTGTTTAAGTGATTTCGGAACCAATATTTTCCGGCTTCTTAAATATTCCCCCATTGTCTTGGCTTGCCCATCAATCCGGTCATTAGCAGCAACACCTTCTCCCAGAATTCCATGGATCATGAAGTTGAGGGATTTTATGTTGGGGAGTTCAAAGCGCTCAATTCTAAACGGAGCTGTATCCGGCAACAGTTCTATTAGTTTTTCTATAGTGAGTGTGTGATACAGCCAGCTATACGAACTCATATCTTTAGCCCAAACGCCAATATTGGCAGAACCCCCTTTGTCACCTGAGCGAGTGCCAAAAAGCTCACCAAAAAAGATTTCCACCAGTTCACTATCCTGCGATGGTGGGAGTTTCATATTGTTTGTAAATGCAGGCACCTGTTTTAGCTCTTGGACGCTGCTTGGCTGTATATCGTAACAGGTCCCATTAATATGGACTTTCTCCGTTATGTGTTGGCTGTTAATTAGTGCAGGCCAGTGTATGATAAATGGGCCACCTGATGTAGGGGCAGATCGGCCGGTGAAGCCAGGGAAATTGGCGAGTGCAAGTTCAATAATTTTCGCAGAAAAAAGGCGACCCGCGAGTTTGGGGTCTCCAGATTTGACAGAAATTCGCAAAGTTGCAAAGGCTTCTTCATTGCGTTGAGCGTCATCCTTATCGCTTCTGATCAGATCAACAGATATATCGTCAAATTGTTCCCTCCCGCCCAAAAGATGAAACAGGCTGTCAGTAAAGATTTCAGCTTTTCTTTCTATTTGTAGTCCGGTGAGTAGGATTTCCATGCTATTTTTAAACCCACCCATGATATTAAGGCATACCTTATGGGTTTTGGGAGGTGGACTTCCTCTACATTCACTGATGCGCACTCGATCCTCACCCACTTGTTCGATTTTGAGGCTATCAAAATGGCTGATGACATCTGGATTAACATAGGCTGGTGAATTTATTTCATATAGTAGTTGGGCTGTAACGGTACCTACAGATACTAGCCCGCCGGTTCCTGGATGCTTGGTGATCGTAAAGCTGCCATCGGATTCTATTTCCGCGATAGGATAGCCCACGTTTCTAAAGCTGGGAACTTCTTCAAAAAAAGCGTAATTACCACCGCATACCTGCGCGCCGCATTCAATCAGATGGCCGGCAGCGACAGCTCCGGCAAGTGAGTCAAAATCGTCACGTTGCCAGTTGAATTTCCATGCGGCGGGGCCCAGCACAACGGCGGCGTCAGTGACGCGCGGGGCGATCACAATATCAGCCCCTTCATCAAGGGCTTTTTTGATCCCCCACCCCCCAAGATAAGCGTTTGCTGTGGCGGGTTTGTAATTGGTCTGGTTCAGCGCTTTGCCGGTGTCAATATTCGTAAATGTTTCACCGGCTTTCATCAATTCGTTTAGGCGCGGAACCAGATTATCTCCGTCAATATAGGCAATATTGCACTTTAACCCAAGCCGCTCTGCGATAGCTGCAATTTCATCTGCCATCCCTTGTGGGTTCAGACCCCCTGCATTGCTGACTATTTTGATGCCTTTTGCCAAACAGGTTTCAAGAACGTCTTCAACCTGTTTGAGGAATGTCCCAACATAACCTTCTTCGGGATTTTTTCGTTGCTTGGCATACAGAATTGACATGGTGAGTTCAGCAAGATAGTCGCCGGTAAGTATGTCGATGGGACCACCTTCCACCATTTCACGCGCAGCGCTGAGTTTGTCACCGTAATATCCACTGCAATTGGCAATGCGGATTACGTCCGTCTTTTGATTTGCCATCATTTCCCCTTCACTTTTTTAAAAGTACTATATATAGAACTTTTGTGAAGGGGAAGTGCTATTCTAGAGGACTGAGAGCACCATCTGAAATGTCAATCCCGCAAGAAGGGAGCCTACTAGTGCGAAACCAACATACAGGGCAAACAGCGGTGGCTTTAACAATGACCAGATTCCAACGGCTGCCGGGATGCAGGTTGCAGCCCCTGCAACCATAAATGTTAGGGCAGTCGGTGCACTCATGCCCAGATTCATCAGGCCGTCAACAAGGGGAATGGCGGCATAACCGTTCAGGTATGTAGGTATTCCGATAAAGGCGGCGAGCAATATGGAATAGTCATTGCCCGCGCCAAGTAGGCTGGCAATGTTTTCTGCTGGCACATATGAGATCATCAACTTCGAGTAAAAAGGCAAAGGCGAGCCATTTCCCAAGGAATTTAAAAGATTTCCAGGCTTCAGATCCAAACATCTGGCGCTTATCAGCATGCCGCCACACTGGCCAATTGACATTTGGTTTTGCGAGTGCCGAGCTACCGCATTGGGGTGCAGCAATTTCTTTAAGGCCGCCTTTCATGTTGATCACACGAGAAAGTACCATCGTTGCGAATCCGGCAAACAACCCCATACCAATTGCCGCGAGTGCTTTCACAGTCGCGAAATCCAGCCCTAACTCCGCAGCTGTTAATATAAACATTTCCGGATCCATTATGGGTGAAGCAATACAAAAGGCGAGAACTGGTGCAAATGGAACCCCGCTGGCCAACAGAGCCGCGACCAGAGGAATAACGCCGCAGGAGCAAAAAGGAGACAGTGCGCCGACCATGGATGCGATTACTACTGCTTTTACAGGGTTCCCAGAAAAAGCAAGTGCGATGAGTTGGTCTGCTCCACTTGCTTTCAAATAAGCTGCTGTCAAAATGGATAGCAGTAAATAAGGGGCGATTGACACAAGGCTATCAATTGTAAAACCGATGTGTTTGCCAATGTCTGTCGGTACAAAGATTGCAATAACCAGCAGGATTAAGGCACCGCCCCAAACGGGAGTTCCAAGATTTTTGATATGTGAATAGAGTTTTTTTCCAAATGAAAGCTGAGAATCAATTTTGGGTGCACAGCAGGCTTGCGGGTTTTCGGAGATGATTTCAGTCATTTGTTGGCTCCTGATTGTCTATGCAGCATTCCTGTTCAAGCACGGAAATGATGGTAGTGATTTTGTTCAAATTTGCTCTGCAGGTGACGGTTCGGCCTTGTTTGGTTTGAGTAACCAATTCGGCGCTCACCAATCCTCTCAGGTGAAAAGCTAGTGTTGAAGCTGGAACAGACAGTCGCTCCCCTATTTCGCCAATGTTTAGCCCAGTCGGTTCGGATTTGACTAGCAGGCGGAAAATTTCCAGTCGGGTTTCGTTTCCAAGTTCTGCTAGAGCTTTTGCTATCGATGATGTTTCCATAATTCACTTATAGCAGGAAAAAACTTAAAAACAACCATAAAACTAGTTATGTGGTTGTTTTAAAAGACTTGCAGCATGCGACTGGCTCAAATAGTCTTTTGCCGACCATAAAAAATACTTTGGGAAATAATAATAATGAAAACAAGATTCACTGAAGCCTTTGGTGTGGAACATCCAATTATTCAAGGTGGTATGCAATGGGTCGGACGAGCAGAACTTGTGTCCGCAGTTGCAAATGCAGGTGCGTTGGGATGCTTGACAGCACTTACACAGCCTACACCCGAAGATCTGAGCAAAGAGATTGGTCGTGTGCGGGATATGACCGACAAACCGTTTGCTGTCAATTTTACGATTCTTCCGACGCTAAAACCAATTCCATATGATGAATATATGGACGCTATTGTCCAATCTGGTGTGAAAATAGTAGAGACAGCAGGCAATAACCCAAAAGCCCATATGCCTAAATTAAAAGAGGCAGGTATTAAGGTTATTCACAAATGTACATCGGTGCGCCATGCGATCACGGCTCAAAAAATTGGCGTCGACGCCATTAGCATTGATGGTTTTGAATGTGCAGGACATCCAGGTGAGGACGATACGCCTGGTCTTATTCTTATTCCAAAAGCGGCAGACAAAATTGACATTCCGATTATAGCCTCTGGTGGTTTTGCGGATGGGCGTGGCTTGGCAGCTGCGATTGCGCTTGGTGCTGATGGTATCAATATGGGTACGCGTTTTATGGCTACGCAGGAAGCGCCAGTACACGAGACCATAAAACAGAAAATTGTATCTGCAGATGAGCTTCAAACAACTCTCATTTTTAGGACTCTGCGAAATACCACACGGATGTTTTCCAACGAAGTATCCAAAAAGATCATTGAAATGGAAGCGGAAGGTAAGGGAATTGATGAAATCGGTCCGATTGCCAGTGGTCTTAAAGGAAAACTTGTTTACGAAACAGGTGATGAGAACGCAGGCGTTTGGTCTGCGGGTATGTGCATCGGTCTGATCAATGACATTCCAACTGTGAAAGAGCTGGTTGAACGTATTGTCAACGATGCTGAAACTATCATTAATGAGCGGTTTCGGCGGATCGTTGCTTAAGGCGGCTTAATCCTGTTTTAAATCAAGGCCAAAGTACCAGCAGTTACAAGAGAGTAGCGCGCCAGTTTTCCAATTAAGACCAGTATGAGGAAAACTGGTAATCTTACATTCAGGGCGCCCGCGACAAGTGTAAGCGGGTCGCCTATGATGGGTAGCCAGGCTAAAAGAAGCGAATAGAGCCCGTATCTGTTAAACCAACGCTCAGCTTTGATCATCTGTTTCTGATTTACGGGGAACCATTTTCGGTCTTGAAACCGCATAAGATATTTGCCGATTATCCAATTGATTAGAGAGCCCAAAAGGTTTCCGGTTGTGGCAACTACGAGTAATAGACCAATAGGTTCTTGGCCCTTAGCGACAAGCGTAATTAATAGGGCTTCTGATGATCCGGGCAATAATGTTGCAGATAACAGGCCGGAGATAAAAAGTCCGCTAAGCGCAGTCATTCAAGATTCTTGCAAGGGTTTTTTTTGGGGGTACAGGAATTGTATCGGGTTGAAACAGTTGCAGTGCAATAAGGCTCCGATTAGGCGGGCCAAATAGAATGCTTACAATTTTCGGTGTGATATTTGGGGGTGCCTCCAACCGAAGTTGGAGGCGAAATTTGGTTAGCCTGTAACAGCCAGCTGTTCAGCAGATGATTTGCCATTGCGTCCAGGAACGAGTTCGTAAGAAACTTTCGCGCCTTCTGCAAGTGTTGTCAAACCTGCTTTTTCTACAGCAGAAATATGAACAAAAGCGTCTGCTGAACCATCTTCTGGCTCAATAAAACCGTAACCTTTTGTTGCATTAAACCATTTAACAGTACCGTTAGCCATTATTGTCTCCTTAATAGCGATGTGTTGCCGCAAACCACCTATTGACCTGCAGCTGGGGTAACGTTCACATCGGTAGGAAACAAAACAGAGTAGTCTTTAGTCAGAGTCATCTAGTAAGTCTTTATCGAATGTAACACGTGGGTGAATAGTTGGGTTATCTGTGTCAAAAGTCAATGAAATACCGAATTTGAATAACAAATCTATGTTTCAAGATTGTGGCAATCCATTGAAAATGAAGGTGGGAGCTTACGTTATGACTAAAATAGCGTATTGCAGTAAATTTATGCAAAAACACATTTTAGGCGTCATTGTCAAATATTAAGATAAACTAACGAATCTATTGGGTTCGGTTGAAACTCAAGGGAATGTACTTACATCCAAGAAAGTTGATAGAACCACTTAGGAATACCAATATGTTACGGTCAACAGTGATGGCTATTTTGTTTATTGCTATTTTGAGCGGTTGTGGAACCATAAAGGTTCATAACCCTAACCCGCATGCTGAAGTGTATTCTCAGCAGGATCATGGTTTAACGGCCAAGCCCTAAAAAAGGCGGTTGTGTATGCCGCCTTGAATTCAGTTTCTTGTTTATCAGGATTTTCGCTTGCGACGCCAACCCATAAATCCAAGAACCGCCAATGCAGTACCATATAGTGGCAAAGCCGCAGGTAGCGGGACCACTGAAACTGCCGCAACTGCATAGTCGTTCCGGCCAAGGTTGTCACCGGGGCTAATGCCAGGGGCGGTAAAAACGATTTGGGTGACATTGATATTTGGCAGGAGGAACATAAGATATCCGCTATCGCCTGTGGGAGTTTCCGTTGGATCTGAAAGCGCAAAGCCCGAGCCGTTACCACTTGTTCCGCCGCTCCAACTAAACTCTGCCCGTTCCTGACCATCGCCATTAGCAGCAGTGAAAAGATCCAGAAAATAGACTGCGTTTAGAGTTACTGCATTAGCAAAGGAAATGATGATACTTTCCTGAGTGCCCCCTGAGACTTCATCATCGCGTACGCCGATGCCGTCAAGCTGACATGCCAAAGGCGGGGAGGCACAGCTACTGCCATCCTGACCAGTCCAGGTTAGTGAACCACCTGTAGCGGAAACTGTGGCGGTCGTTCCAGCGAACGCAACTTCACCAGATGTAGGCGCCAAAATGGCATCCCTAACCGCTGTGCTCGTGAAATCAAGAATGGTCGAGGCAGATGCAGTTGTTGACATCAGACCGATTGAAAGAAGGCTTGCACCGAAGAGTTTAAACAGGTTGGTAAGCATGCAACAAAATCCTTTTTTTCATTTTGATCAGCCTAACAGATGTCAATTTCTGAAGTTAGCCAAATTGCAATAAAGGTTAATATTTTGTTAATTTGTTCGCCTCTTGGTTACTTGCTCAATCCAAGCCGCAACTTATGGTAACATTCTGCTAACCATAAGTTTTGGAGTTTGGTTAATTTTCCGCAGATATTCTGATCGGCCGAATCACGTAACGCTTTGGACCAGATTAGAGTGTCTTACATTGTGCCGGGAAAGGCCCCCCCATCCATGAGAATATTCTGTCCGGTGATAAAGCCAGCCTTGTCACTACAAAGATAAGCACATGTGGCACCAAACTCAGAAGGATTTCCAAATCGGCCTGTTGGGTTAGCTGCCATTTTCTGTTTTCGTTCTTCTGCCAGGCTGTGCCCGGCAGCTTTTGCCGTCAACTCTAGATTGGAAGCAAGCCGGTCAGTTTCAAAAGGTCCCGGTAACAGGTTGTTGATTGTGACCCCATGCAGCGCCACTTCACGTGAGGTGCCCGCAACAAATCCGGTCAGTCCAGTTCGCGCGCCGTTGGACAAACCCAGAATGGCAATCGGTGATTTTACGGCGGCTGACGTTATATTCACGATCCTTCCAAATTTACGCTCGATCATACCATCGACAACTGCTTTGATCAGAAGAATGGGTGTCAGCATGTTAGCATCCACTGCGGCGATCCAATCATCTCTATCCCAGTCGCGGAAATTTCCAGGGGGCGGACCGCCTGCATTATTCACGAGGATGTCCGGATTAGGGCAAGTCTCCAGTAGGGCGGCGCGTCCCTCCTCCGTTGTAACATCAGCGGCAACGGTAATGACGTCGGAGTTGGTTGTTGAACGTATTTCATCTGCGGTTTTTTCGAGGCTGTCTTTTGAGCGTCCGTTGATGATAACTTTGGCTCCCTCTGCTGCTAACGATAGCGCGCAAGCTTTACCCAATCCTTTGGACGAAGCACAAATAATTGCGGTTTTACCAGTAATGCCAAGATCCATTTTTCGCAAGTTTCCTTATGTTAGGCGGGACTATCCCGTTAGTTGGGTTCGCATCCAATCAGACATTTCATGTGCCTGCACAGTAGCATTGCGAACAAGTTCGTCAAAATGCCGCGCGAGAGAACGAACATGATCCGTTGTATTGAGGACGAAATATCCTTGACCAATATAAATTGCAGCTCTCAGCGGGCCAAAAATAGTGATGGGAACAGAGTAATGAGTTTTTAAATCAAAACCATACATGCGGACTCTGGGATACAGCTCTTCGGTGAGACGCGCCATATAATCGATTTGGGTTAATCTTTTCCGGCGGCTTAAACCGTCCCAAATTCCAGTTCCTTCAGCCAGTTGGGTAAAGCGCTGGATAGGAACGCAAATTTCCATTTCCGTATCCGGAAGACGCGCATAATTTTGCCTGGTATTGCGATCTGCGATGGCTTGATCACCTGTTTTCAATACATAATCACGATATTCATATCGCAATACATCTTGTGTTTTCAGCATATCAGGCAGCGTATTGGGTACATGCCGTATTTTGTATCCAGCTGCTTCCATATGCCATTTTTCAAGATTTGCATCAGTTGGTGTACGCTCTGTCGTGACCTTGAAGTTTAAGGCACTGTCGAGAAATGTGGTGATGGGTTGTGCCTCTTGACTAAGGCCAATCAGCCAGTCGGAGCTGACACCCAGCACTTCAGCAATTTCTGCCAGTGTGTGACTGTTGGGTAATCGGGGTTCGGACTCGTTGAGAAGTTGACCAAGGGTTGATCGGTCTATCTGTGCGCGATCAGCTAGTTGAGATTGTTTAAGCTCAGCGGCTTCCAGCGCGCGCAAAAGATTTTTTCGAAATATTTCAGAGCGTTCCCTTTTATCCATTCCAAAATTATAAGGATGAATCTTATTTTAATCAATTTGATTGACTATAGTCCATTTATGTTCTCAAAATTAACTCTAATAGATAAATATGATATGTCTCGCCTTGAAAGAGGCGAGGGAATCTAAATACTGGGGGTATGAAGGATTCACGGAAAAAATCAATGTTGAAGGCGATAAGCTGGCAGATATTGGGCCTAGTTACGAGCTTCAGTATTTCCTGGTTGTTTTTGGGGTCGATAGGTGAAGCTGGCGAGATGACATTTTTTTTAACTCTCACCGCTTTTTGTTTGTATTTTTTACATGAGCGTTTTTGGAATCGTATTAATTTCTAGCCAAATAGGGTTGAATACATTCTTTCACCAAGGTTCGGGCATAATTGGCGTCTGCTTTTTCTATTCTTAATGCCTGACGAATGAAAATTCCATCAATCAGACTGCCAACCACTTCAGCTGCTTCTTCGGTTTTGTGTCCGCAAAGAGGACGTAAATAATATCTCAAATTAGACTGCAAACGCCGAACGTAAACCTGTAGCAGTTTTCGGGCTTCCATTGAGTTTTGAGAATAGGCATAGAATATGAGCCATGCCGATACTATTTCATCAGAAAACTGATCATCAGCGAGGCAGGCATCAATTAGGGAAATTACCTTTTCTTGCGGTGTGGTCGCATTCTTTAACTCTTTTAGTACAGCTAAGCGAAAGTCGCTTAATAAGTGGCGTAATGCAGCTGTATGAGCTGGGATTTGCTACCAAAATAGTGATGTGCCAAAGCCGAAGATACATTCGCATGGCCGGCAATATCACTTACACGGATATCGATTGTGCCTTTTTCCTGTATTGTTTTAAGCGTTGCCGCAATCAAAGTTTTGCGGCGAAAATCTTCCATTCCAATCTTGGGCATATATGTTCCTGATTAGCCGCCAAAAGTTTATTGTTATTTTGATTAACTGGTCAGTCAATAAAAAGTTGCAATCAATATCTGGCTATGTTCGAATGTTAGTTAAATTAATTGTAATATTCGGTGGCGGTGTTTCTACTTATGTAGGCAATTACTTGGGTGCGTACGCGAACGGCTTACCAATAAACTAGGAATTTAAAATGGGAGTGAGGTACATGAAAAACTATATCGCAGGAACAGTGATTGCGGCGTCAGTTGCCGTATTTTCAACGGCGGCACATTCCAAATGCGAAACAGTGCGCTTTTCGGATGTAGGGTGGACGGACATAACTGCAACCACCGCTGCAACTACTGTCGTTCTGGAAGGGCTTGGATATGAAACAGATGTAAAAGTTCTGTCGGTTCCTGTGACCTATACTTCGCTTGCAAACGGGGATATTGACGTTTTTTTGGGAAACTGGATGCCAACCATGGAGGCGGATATTGCACCTTATCGTGAAGCCGGCACCGTTGAAACGGTCGCCAGAAACCTTGTCGGCGCCAAATATACTCTAGCGGTTCCAAAGTACACCTATGATGCGGGTTTGAAGTCATTTGCCGATATTGGAAAATTCAAAGATCAACTTGATGGCAAGATTTTCGGTATTGAACCGGGAAATGACGGAAATCGGTTAATTCAGGATATGATCAGCAACAAGGCCATGGGATTGGATGGCTTCAAAGTCGTGGAATCATCTGAACAGGGGATGCTGGCACAAGTAACTCGTGCGCAAAAGAAACAAGAGCATGTCGTGTTCCTGGGGTGGGAGCCTCATCCGATGAACGCCAATATAGAGATGAAGTATCTATCTGGCGGCGATGATTATTTTGGTCCAAATTTTGGGGGAGCGGAAGTCTATACGAACACTCGAAAAGGTTATGTGCAGGAGTGCAAAAACGTGGGCGCTCTGCTTAAAAACCTTGAGTTCAGCCTGAAGATGGAAAATGAAATCATGGGTGCAATCCTTAATGACGGGGAAGATCCGGAAGAGGCTGCGAAAGACTGGTTGAAAGCCAACTCTACCGTGCTGGACAAATGGCTTGTGAATGTGAAAACTATTGACGGAAAAGAGAGTTTGCCCGCTGTTAAATCAAGTCTTGGATTATAAGGTATATTGAGCGGGTATAAACCCGCTCAGCAATTAAAGGTGATCCAGTGGACTGGCTAACGGATACAAAAATTCCCATTGGAAAATGGGCGAAGGGGTTTGTTGATTTTCTGACCGATAATGGTGCCTGGTTTTTTGACGGGCTTGCGTTTGCACTTGAAAATTTCATTGAAGCCCTCTTGTTTCTCCTGCAGCTCCCTCATCCTTTTTTGATGGCTATTGTGGTTGCAGCACTGGCATGGGTGTTGCGAAGGTCAATCGGCTTTGCGTTATTTGTGTTTTTGGGCATTCTTCTGATTGTAAATCAGGGGTATTGGGAAGAAACGACAGAAACGTTGGCGTTGGTGTTAGCCGCTACAATGGTGTGTATGGCGATTGGTATTCCCGTTGGAATACTGGCCGCAAGGAGACCGGTATTTTATGCTGCTATTCGGCCAGTTCTGGACTTGATGCAAACCATCCCAACATTTGTATATTTGATACCTGCGCTTATTCTATTCGGATTGGGTATGGTTCCAGGGCTTATCGCGACTGTTGTTTTTGCTCTTCCAGCCTCAATTCGTTTAACCCAACTCGGAATTTCTGAAACCCCTGACGAATTAAAAGAAGCTGGTTCGGCATTTGGAGGTAACAGTTGGCAAATTTTGTGGAAAATCGAAATTCCCTCTGCACTCCCGCAAATAAGGCTGGGCTGACCCAAACGATAATGCTGTCATTATCAATGGTTGTGATAGCTGCTCTGGTAGGGGCGGATGGGTTAGGTGTTCCCACGTTAAGAGCGCTTAATCAGGTCAATATTGCCAAAGGGTTTGAGGTCGGCGTTGCGATTGTGATCGTTGCGATTGTTCTGGACCGGCTTATCAGATCATCCAGGGATTAGAGAATGAATTCTGCGATTAGCTTTAAATCCGTATCGGTGATCTTTGGTGAACAGCCCGAAGCGGCATTGCAGCTTGCAAAAGAAGGCAAAAGCCGTGAGGAAATTCAGGAGCAGACTAGCAATGTGCTGGGTGTGACTGAGTGTACGCTTGATGTGGAAATTGGCGAAATAGTTGTTTTGATGGGATTGTCCGGATCGGGCAAATCTACACTTTTGCGAACTGTAAACGGCTTGAATCCCATTACTGCAGGCGATGTGACTGTTTGTGCCGGATCCGAAACAGTATCGTTAGGATCGGCGAGTAAAAAACAGTTGCATCACTTGAGAAGTCATCTGGTCGCTATGGTGTTTCAAAGCTTTGCGCTCCTTCCCTGGCGCACAGTTGCTGAGAATGTAGGTTTGGGGCTTGAGCTTTCAAAGGTTGGGAAGCTGGAGAGAGAGGAGCGCATTGGACACCATCTGGATTTGGTGGGCCTTACAGAATGGGCTGACCGAAAAATTACTGAATTATCCGGCGGAATGCGTCAGAGGGTTGGGCTTGCAAGAGCATTTGTTACCGAAGCACCTATCTTATTGATGGATGAACCTTTTAGCGCACTAGACCCGTTAATCAGGGCCCGTTTACAGGATGAGTTGCTTGAGCTTCAGCAGAAATCAAAAAGAACCATACTTTTCGTCAGTCATGATCTTGATGAAGCTATGAAGATTGGCAACCGGATAGCCATTATGAAAGGGGGGCGCATCAATCAGTTTGGCTCCCCGCAGGATATTGTTCTTAACCCTGCAGATCAGTATGTGAAAGACTTTGTGGCGCATATGAACCCCCTAAATATTCTGTGTGCAGAAGATGTAATGCGGAGTGAATTACAAACAGACTCTGCACTTATGCGGCAGGTGCCACCTCATATGGCAGTTCGGGATGTGATTGCACTTATGAATGAGGATCAAAGTCCGTTGCGTGTTATTGCAGATGGCGCTCAGATAGGCGTAATCTCGCAGGATGATATACTGCAGGCTCTTGGCCGATAAAAAACAGGGATAATGTTTTTTACTGTCTTTCATTGAATTTTAGGTTTTTCGTAGGTATATGCGGTGTCATTGAATGGTCAGTCAGACTGTTACGATAACTGATCAAAGTTTGGAAGTTCATGCATCTTACGATTTACCGGACCCCGGTTTTTAAGCAAATTTTATATGCGGTTTCTGTCGTGGGTTTAAAGCTTACGGGTTGGCGCATTGTAGGTACTCCCCCGAAAGAAAAAAAATATGTTCTGGTTGCCGCACCACATACAAGCAACTGGGATTTTCCTGTCTTGCTGGCGATGGCGTGTGTGCTCGGTTTTGAAATTTACTGGATGGGAAAGAAGAGTCTTTTTCCAAAACCGTTAGCCCCTTTGATGCATTGGCTTGGTGGTATCTCGATTGATCGCGATAAAGCCCATAATCGCGTTGAGCTGACCATTGATGCTTATAATAGCCGGGAAAATCTGAAAATTGTGATCCCGCCTGCTGGAACAAGGACGGCTTCAAAGAACTGGAAAACGGGTTTTTATCACATTGCAGTGGGTGCAAATGTACCGCTGGGTCTAGGGTTTCTTGATTTCGCCAAAAAGGAAGGTGGATTTTTGGGAACTTTCTATCCAACCGGCGATATAGAGAAAGACTTGCCCCTTATTCAAAAATATTATGAAGGCATTAAAGGCAAGAACGATAACTAAACCGATTTGAAAACTGATTTTTGTGCATATCGGACGATTAGGCCTGCAATTAGCCCCCAAAATGGGGCTCCAATTTCAAATAATGTCAGTCCGGAAGCGGTTACAGCGAACGTGAAAAAGGCGGCATCTCTTTGATTTTCGTTTCCAAGTGCCGTCGCAAGAGAGTTTGAAATAGTTCCCAGTAATGCGAGCCCTGCAATCGCAAAGATGAGTTCACTTGGGAACAGCTCGAAAATTCCTGAAACGGTACCACCAAATATTCCAACGCAGATGTAAAAAACACCTGCCCAAATTGCGGCAAAATAGCGCTTGGCGGGATCCGGATCTATTTCTTTTCCCATGCAAATTGCGGCCGTTATTGCCGCCAGGTTAAAGGCGAACCCTCCAAAAGGGGCGAGGATTAGACCAGTAACTCCACTCCAGGAAATTAAAGGTGAAGCAGGCGTTTGATATCCGTGGGCTCTGAGCGTTGCTAAACCAGGAACATTTTGCGAAGCCATTGTTACTAAAAAGAGTGGTAATCCGACACCAATAATCACTGGTAAAGAAAATACGGGTGTTGTCCATATTGGCGCTGTGATTTCAAAAGCAGGCATTTGAGTTTGCATTAAACCTTGGACTGCGGCGTACAAAACCCCGGCAAATAAAGTGAGGGGTATATTATAGCGGGCCCAGAAGCATTTGCCCGCTATATAAGTCAGGGTCATTATTCCCACCAGAATTAGTTCTGTTTCTGCTGCCAGAAAGGCTTTGAAAGCGAATTGCAGCAGGATGCCCGCTAACATGGCATTCGCGATTTCAATCGGAACAAGCTTCATAATCCTATCAAACCATCCTGTTAGGCCGCAGATCGTGATCAGACCTGAACAGGCGATAAAAGCACCAACAGACTCAGCCATAGAAACGCCGTCCAAACTGGTGACCAGTAACGCCGCTCCGGGCGTTGACCATGCGATAATGATGGGTGCTTTAAATCGTATGGATAACGCGATACCACATACGCCCATTCCAATTCCGACGGCCCACATCCAGCTTGCTGTTTTTGCTAAATCCGCACCACTTGCGATGGCAGCTTGATATACGATTGCAGCAGCGCTGCTATATCCCACGAGCACAGCCACAAAACCGGATGTAATGAAAGGCAAAGCAAAGAACCGAAACATGGGAATAATCCTTGTTCCTGAAGGAGAAAATTGTGTACGCTATAACGCACGAATTTGGAAACACTACCACTTGTGCGTTATAACGTACAGTAAAAATTGAGGAAGACTTTTGCAAAATCCGTCAGATTTCTTACCCGGAAACCTTAAAAAGCTCCGTTCGGTGCGGCAGTGGAGCCTTACACAAGCAGCAGAGCAAACGGGAGTGAGTAAAGCTATGTTAGGGCAGATTGAGCGCGGTGAATCCAGTCCTACGCTTGCAACCTTGTGGAAAATTGCTACCGGATTTGGAGTCTCGTTTTCTGAGTTGGTAAATGTCGCAACGCCTGTGAAGGACAAGACTAGAGTTGTTGACAGCAATCTTGCAAAAAAAGCAATTTCCGATGATGGGATGCTTGTGAGCATTATTCAGGATTTTGACCTTGCACTTGGTTTCGAATGGTTTGAAATTACTTTTCCTGCGGGATATGAGCGACAATCGGCTCCGCATAAAAAGGGCGTGATCGAGTTTATTTCAGTTCTCAAAGGATCATTGATTATGGAATTTGAGACTGAAATTAAAGAGCTTTCAGAAGGCCAGAGTATTCGTTTTCAGGGTGACAGGGAGCACGGCTATCGAAATCATACTAAACAGGATACAGTGGTTCATTGTCTCATGCATTATGCCGGAAAATAAGCTACCGTATAACTGACATCTGTTTGAGACAGAATAAAAAAGAAAAGCTTCACGCTAATAAGGCGATAAGGAGATGAATAATGCGTGCAATTGTAGTCCGGGAATTTGGTGAGCCAGCAAAAGTCGCAAAGCTCGAAGAGTTAGATATCACCAACCCAGGCCCCGGTGAAGTTGTTATAAAAAATTATGCAGCGGGCATCAGTTTTGCCATGTCCTTGAACATACAAGGGAAATATCAACGAAAGGCACCACTTCCTTATATTCCCGGTAGCGAGTCTGCAGGAGTTGTTCATGCTGTGGGAGAAGGAGTTAGCCGCGTAAAAGTTGGTGATCGAGTTATGTGCAATGTAGATAGCGGTGCATTGGCAGAATATAACTGTGTTCGTGATATTTGCTGTCACAAAATCCCCGGCGAAATGTCATTTGAGCAGGCGGCCACCTTAATCACATCCTATACCACCTCTTATGGGGCACTGACATTAAGGGCAAATATTAAGCCGGGTGAGTGGGTTATGGTATTGGGTGCAGCAGGTGGCGTTGGTCTTGCCGCTGTAGAGATTGCAAAGGCGCTGGGATGTATGGTTATTGCTGTCGCAGGTGGCAAGTCCCACTGTGATACGGCTAAAGCTCATGGCGCAGATCATGTGATTGATCATCGCCAGTTGGATTTTAGGGAGGAAGTCCTTCGTATCACCGGTGGCCGCGGCGTTGATGTGGTATATGACAGCATCGGCGGCGACGCGACCATACAATCCATTCGGTCGTTGGCTTGGGAAGGCAAGCTGCTTACCATTGGATATGCATCCGGGACTATTCCAGATATTCCTGCAAATCGGTTGCTGTTAAAAAACGCTTCAGTCATGGGTTTCAACATGGGGCATTATTATGGTTGGGCACCCGGCGTTGACAGAGCAGAACATAGCCATACAGTGGATGCGATGATTTCTGGTGTTCTTGAGTTGTTTTCCGATGGGCATCTCAGACCAGAAATTGGTGCTGTTTACACTATTGATCAGTTTCAGGAGGCGCTTGCGGCCGTCATTAATCGCAAGGTAGATGGCAAGTGTATTTTGCGACACGAGCACCCTGAAGACTAAGGATTCGTTTCTACCGATACCATGTACAGAATCGCTTTGGCCTTGTCTGCGGGGTCATCGGATTCTGTCGCTGATAAATTGCTGCCACATTAGCATTTTCCATCAGATTAATTGAAATCCTCTGGATTGGTTAAGCGGTTAAGAAAATATTTATATATAGCTTGTCTTATGTTGATTGAAGATGTGCGCAAAATGCATCTCTGGAAAGTATTAGTAGTGCGCAATAACAAAGTAGTAAGTTGGCGAAATTGGATTTTAAAAGTCTTAGAGAAAACTGGGCAAATCTATCCAGAAAAATATTTACGCCGCACCTGGGCGCGAAGGCTCCTCTGACCAAAAAGGAAGAGGTGTATGCACTTCAAGGCGGGACTGCACAAACATTTGACTCATCCCTTGATGAAGAAATCAAAAACCTGATTAAAGACAACGATTTCCTTGTAAACGGTAAGGTTAGCTTGATTAATCTCGGTTCAATCAAGGAAAAATTGGGTAAAAAATGGGAAAAATACGCAGAGTTTGTCCATCAATTTGCTGAAAAGGTTATCGAAAAGCGGGTCACCAGTCAGGACATTTATTATCGAGTTGGTGAAGATACATATGTTTTTGTGTTTGCGGACCTTTCCGAAGAGGAAGCTGTCATAAAATGTTCGCTGATCGCCAAGGAAATTGGTGAGCAGGTCTTTGGCGATGAATGGTCCTCTGACAAGTTTGGAACGGCGGTTGCCGTTGCGGGCGCTGATGGTGAAGTTCTTCTTGAAGAAGCTTCGCTAACGACCAGTATTACCAAAAGCCTGATGAGCGCTAAAAAAATCAATCCAAAAGAAATGCTGGAAAATACGTCGGTGGATGTCGCTGAAAAAGCGATGGCGCGTATTGAAGAGGATATCGCGGCAGTTGAAAAAGTTGCCAATATGCCCGCTAGCAGTGAAGAAGAATCATTAAAAAATTTCCGTACCGTCATGAACGGTATTGAGAAAATTGAAAAACAGATCAAAGTTACATCGGAGCTGACCGAAATTAACGAAAGCTCTCCTCAATGGGAGCTTTTACAACTCGCCGTGAAGGTGATAGCGAAGCAAAACCCATGGAAGGGTTGGCCGGAAAACTCGCGGCTTTGATTGGCGATACCGAAAAATTATACGGCAATATTCAGGATACAATCCTGGAACGGATCGAAGATGAAGAAGAAGAGGAAATCGAAGAGGAGGAGGATGAGCTTGATGAGCCGGATATGGCATTTTCCTACTATCCGATTTTGCAGCCTGCCATTTCCAGAATTCATTCCTATCGTCTGACATCACAGATTATTCTTGAAAAATCGCTGTGGAATTTTGATGAGCTTCCGCAGACCATGGAGCCACCAGCCATTGCAACATTTGATCAGTTGCTGTTACGGCGGGCGATTGTTGATCTGGTAGATTGCGTTAATATGGACATGTTGAACGTGATTATCGTCCCGGTTCATTTTTCAACCTTGAACGTTAACTCCTATCGCAGTGCATATGTGGATATTTGCTCAACCATTCCAAAATCCATGCGGGATCTGATCTCTTTTGAAATAACGCAGAGTGGTGTTCAAAATTGGCACTCTCAGCTCATAAATGCGATTTCGGCAGTGAAGAGATTTGGGCGTATGGTGTGTCTAGAAATGGATGTCTCCAGTCCTCAGTTTACCGACTTGAAAGCGATTGGGGTTGATTGTGTTGGCTTCACATGGAAGTCAGGCAGCATGTCACTGGATGCGGCCCGTAACAAGTTCATAACCTTCGGAAAAAGAGCCACTCAGGAAGGGTTGCGGACCTACATGCTCGGAACATCAACAACAGCTCTGTATGATGCTGCAGCAGCGGCTAATATTGATTATATCGGTGGCGAAGCGATAGCTGAAGGTGTGAAACAACCACAAGGGTCATTCGCCTTTACTGTTGATAAAAAAATGGCTGATGTATCCTAAATGTCTGGTGTTTTGGGAATTGCAACATTAGAATATCATAACTAATAATCTGTTGGCTAAAGTATTGAGTAAGTTCAGTTTAATTTGTTGATTGATAAATCCAGTCAATCGGGAAAACCTGTTAGTTCCCGTTCAGCTATGGAACCTGTTCTGTATTCAGTGTTTGAGGATAACGATTAAATGAACCTGCCAAGGGTACAGTCGGTTATTTTTGTACTTTTCCCAATACTTGTATTGGGTGCAGCCGTTACTTTCTGGGTGGACCAGAATTACTCATTTTACGAGAATTACCCTCTTCACTCTGTTGTCAAGCTGATTGCTGCAAGTATAGCGTTGATTGTGTTTTTTGGCCTATCTGAAGGACACTCTTATGTCATCCTCAAATCATCGGAGACTATGCTATTCTCGGCGGCCTTGGTGGCGTTGGGGCTGTTGGATATTTTTCATGCCATAGAAAGCTCAGGGAGCAGCTTTGACTGGTTGGAAAGCTTTGGTACGGCTGTGGCTGGTGTACTATTTGCACTGCTTTGGTTGCCGCTAACATTGGTGAAAATTCCACGCTTTGTCGTAGGAGCGACAAGCGTGGGAATATTGATCGTAGTATCTGCCATGTTGCTCAAGCCGGATCATTTTCCGCAATTGATCGTATATGATGCCCATAGCTCTGTTTCCATTGCGCTGAATCTAATTGGTGCGACTGGTTTCCTGATGGCGGCCTTCTATTTCCTGCGTCAGTTTTTTGTTAGCCGAAATTCACAATATGTTTTGTTGTTTCTGTTTTCGTTTTTACTCGCTGGTTCCGGGTTTCTTTATTTAATCGATATGCCTTGGTCGCCGATCTGGTGGGGTAAACAGCTACTGGAATTGCTCGCCCTTCTCGTTTTGGCAGCTTTTTTCCTGCATTCGTTCAGGGGCGTACTTTTGACCCCTTTTAATACATTGCGTGGGAAAGTTATTCTTTTGAGCGCAGGGATTTCTGTCGCTGTGGCGGTGTTGGTAAGTGGTTTGAATTATATTCAGACAACGCAGAAAACGCTAGATGCGACAATAGAAAGCCTTTCCGTTAAAGCGCATTTGATGGCGCTGAGATTTCAAAACGCCTATGACGCGGTTCAAAATGACGTTCGGATCATCGCCAATACCCCTCCAATAACCGGCTTAATTCGCAGTCTCGAAAATGGGGGTGTTGACCCTACTGATGGATCAACCACAGCTCTTTGGAAGGATAGGCTTGCAACAATTTTCTCGTCAGTGATGAGGGAAAATCCACATTATATGCGTATCAGATATATCGGCCTCTCCGAAAATGGCAGAGAGTTGGTTAAGGTCAGCCGTGCCCGTTTTGGATTTAGGGTTGTTCCAGACGTAGAGCTCCGTGAAAAAGCGAAAGAAAACTATGTAAAGACGGTACAAGAAGGACGAGACACCTTCTTTTTCACCAAAGTGACTTTGAATAAGGAGAGTGAAGCACCAGACGGTCGCTCTGTTCCCACCATTCGTGCGGTTATGCCGGTCAAGAATTCTAGTGACGAACTTTACGGCTTGGTGATCATAAATGTTGATTTTGAAAGCTTGATGCAACGCATGTTCAGACATGCCAAGCCAACACAAAGTGCTTTCTTGATTAACCAGTCGGGTGATTATGTGGAGTATGATCCTAAAACTGGTTCGGTTCATTTGGAATATCATGAGCGTTTCACCAAAGAACAACCGGATTTTGTAAAAACCATAGTTGCTTCTAGGCAGGATCAAGCTGTTTTGGAAGATGCCCAAAATCTGACGCTCTATAGTCGGATGCAGATCGATAAAAGTACAACAAGTGAATTTGTTGGGGCAATCATACGTGTTCCACGCGATGAAGTTTTGCAAAATGTAGTCGAGGTTCGCCGTGAGTCCATCTATTTGGCCGTCATTCTTGCGGTTCTGTCCGTGTTGGTTGCGCTTTTGGTTTCGCGCAAAATCACTGGCCCGCTTGAGCGGATGACTGAAAATATTAACGGGATCAAGGATTATGCTGATCCGCTTGAATTGCCAGTGAAGCTTAATGATGAAATTGGGGCTTTGGCCCGCGCCTTTTCGGAATTGACCCGCGGCATTCTGGATAGTGAAAGGCAAGCAACCGCAGTAATGGATACGGCCTTGGATGGGGTTATCATTATTTCTGAAGACGGGACAATTGAACGTTATAACCCCGGTGCTGAACGGATTTTTGGATATTCCCCGGAAGAGGTTATCGGCCGGAAAATCAATATGCTAATGCCGGAACCCCATAGCGGAGATCACGACCATTATCTAAAAAATTATATCCTGACAGGTTTAAAAAAGATTATCGGAAGCGGCCGAGAGGTAGAGGGCCGACGAAAAAACGGAACTGTCTTTCCAATGAGTTTGTCGGTGAATGAGCTTGTACAAGATGGTCGGCGCAGCTTCACGGGGGTGGTCAGGGATATTAGTGATCGCGTTGCGGCTGAAGAACAGCTCAGATTGTTGCAGATGGTTATTGATTACTCACGCGATGTTGTCACCGTGACCACAGCAAACCCGGAAAACCCGGAAATTATCTATATCAATAAGGCTTCAAAAGAGGTTTGCGGGTATGAGCCGCATGAGATGATCGGGATGACCCCCAGAATTCTACAGGGCATTAAAACGGATAGGTCGCGACTGGATGAGCTTAAAGCCGCGCTTCGCAGTAACAGGGCATTTAATACTGAACTGATAAATTACGCGAAAGATGGCAGAGAATATTGGGTCGACGTAAGTATTTTTCCGGTAAATGACGGTCAGGGCAATACAACACATTTTGCGTCTATCAGTCGTGATATTACGGATAAAGTCAATTCTCAAAAAGAGAATGAAAGATTGATTGAGGATTTGCGACGTTCCAACCGGGAGTTGGATAACTTTGCTTATGTGGCATCACATGACCTGAAAGCACCTTTGCGGGTGATAGATAACGCATCTCATTGGCTTGAAGAGGATTTGGAACAGTATCTTGATGAAGACACACGCGAAAGTTTTGATTTGTTGCGCAGCCGGGTTAAACGCATGGAGCGGCTTCTTGATGATCTATTGGAATATTCCCGCATTGGCAGAAAAGAGGATGCAGGGTATTCGCAAATTGTCTCGGGCGGTGAATTGGTGCGGGAGCTGTCACTTTTGATCAATGCGCCGCAAGAATTCGCTATTACTTTTTCAGATGCATTTTCCGTCATTGAGCTGCCGCGAATGCCATTACAGCAGGTTCTGCTTAACTTGATCAATAATGGCATAAAACATCACGATCGGTCGGATGGTAAAATCAACCTTGATGTGATCGATCAAGGCAACTTTCTGTTATTTACTGTTGAAGATGATGGGCCGGGCATCGCCGAGAAATATCAGGAACAGGTTTTTAAAATGTTTCAGACACTGAAGCCACGGGATCAGGTGGAAGGAAGTGGAATGGGGCTTGCAATTGTCAAAAAACATATCGAGCTACTGGGGGGTAGCATCACACTTAGCTCCGAAGAAGGACATGGATGCAAATTTCAGTTTACATGGCCGAAATCGCAACAGCTAACCAGCGAGAGGGGGATTGCATATGGTTGAAATGATGAATGAACAAAACGGGACAAAACCACTTAATATATTGCTGGTGGAAGATGACGATGGGGATGCGAAGGCTGTAAAGCGTACCTTTACCAAGGCGCGCATTGCAAACCCGATTATCCGGGCCATCGATGGGGTTGAAGCACTTGAACTAATGCGTGGTGAGAACGGTCACGAAAAACTTCGGGCGCCTTATTTGTTGCTGGTTGATTTGAACATGCCCCGTATGGACGGTATTGAATTTGTAAAAGAACTTCGAAAGGACCCGGAATTTAGCAAAACGGTCGTCTTTATTCTCACTACATCCAAGAACGAGGAAGATAAAACGAAGGCGTATGAGTTAAACGTCGCGGGCTACATCGTCAAAGAAACTGCTGGGCAGGATTTTTTGAACCTAGTGGATCTTGTTCAATCATATTGGCGAATTGTGGAATTGCCCGAGTAAAAGCCAGAAAAGTTGGTGGTGTTTTTATAATGAAAGATCGATTTTTAAGCCTTTTACATGTGGAAGATGATGACGGGGATGCCAAGGAGGTAATGCGATCCTGCCGTCAGGAATTTGGTGCGCAAAATCTTGATCTGACGCGTGTTGTGTCGCTAACTGAAGCAAAGGCGGCACTGAAGGAAAGACGTTTTGATGCAGTACTGCTGGATTTGAATTTGGGCGATGCGAGCGGGCTTGAGAACGTTCGGGCAATCAAGATTGAAAATCCAGATGTACCTATTGTTGTGTTAAGCGGTCAGGATAGTACAGATACAGCCCTTGAAGCCGTTCAGTATGGGGCTCAGGAATATCTGGTAAAGGGGCATAGCAACAGTCGTATACTGGGATTGATTATCCGTTCTTCAATCGAGCGCAAAGCCTACGAGCGGCAATTATTTCGAATGGCAACGCAGGATGAACTAACCGGGCTCCCCAATAGACGGTATTTTAAAGAATATATGCAACAATGTATTCCCCGCGCGACCAGATGGAACAGAACTGAATGCATTTTGTTCATGGATGTGAACGGGTTTAAAAGCGTAAATGATACTTACGGGCATGATGTTGGCGACCTACTGCTAAAACAGGTCGCTGCCAGTCTAAGATCCGGATTGCGCATGAGTGACATGCTTGCCCGGTACGCTGGTGATGAGTTTGTGGCTCATCTGGATACGGGTGCTACAAACGCGAAAGAGGCTAGCGTGAGTGTCATCTCAAACATTGAAGACCAATTTCGGCGGGCTTTCACAATTGACGGAAATGACATTAAAACGGGCTTAAGTATTGGAGTTGCTTTCTTTCCCGATCATGGCCGAGACACCGAGGCCCTAATTAAAAGCGCCGATAAAGCGATGTATAAAGCGAAACAGGCTGGCATTTCACACGCAATCGCGGACTAACGGTATTGTGTGCGCGAATTTAGTTTTCACATACCTAAGCGCTGCTCCTTCATTCAACAAAAAGAATTTCATTTCCTGTTCATCAGGCAGCGAACATATGAAAAGCTGCTGCCTGAGATATTTAACCCGCCTTTAGCAGGTGATTTCGGTAGATCACGCAGGCGAATAAATAGGCTTTAACCCTTCGATAAGAGCAGCTTGTATAGGGGCGCTTGCATCGTTCAGTGCCTGTACACCCATATCATGACCCACTTGCGTCCTAATAGGCCTTGGGCCATCAGCATTTATGAGCTGTAGGATACTGGTGGCCACATTGACTGCATCAGTTGCCCGATCACCTTGTTCAAACATGGCTTGAAAAGAACCAAGTAGTTTTTCTCGACCACCAGCAAGCACCCCATATTCGCTTAGGCGATGATTATCTGCTGGAGCGGGTGCGGTTTTAACCAAGTCAGTGCCATGCCCACTGGGTTCGATAAGGACGGATTCAATTCCGAATGCTTCAAGCTCATAATGCAGCGTTTCGCAATATGCCTCCATCGCCCATTTGGAGGCACAGTAGACGCCAAAATACGGGATCGCAAAACGACCAGCGGCAGAGCTCAGGTTTATCAGTAATCCGCTTTTACGTTCCCGCATGTGGGGCAAAACAGCTTGGCAGGTTCTGATGACACCATAAAGATTGACGTCAAAAAATGTCTGCACCTGTTCAAGGCTGTAGGCTTCCGTCAGGCCTGTTGGCATAACGCCCGCGTTGTTAATCAATATATCTATGGTATATTTCTGTTCGATTTTCTCAATGGCTTGCTGAACCGATATGTCGCTGGTGACATCAAGTTCAATGGGCTCAAGCAAGACCTTGTTTTCATCCGCCCAAAGCGTCAGTTCGTCGGAAATTTTCTTGTTCTGCCCTGTAATATTGCGCATGGATGCGTAGACCCGATAGCCATTTTCTGCAAGCAGCTTTGCGGTGAGAAATCCAATGCCGCGACTTGCACCGGTTACCAATACTGTTTTTGGGTTTGTCATATTTTATCTGCTTTCGCGAAAAGTTGTTTTAAGGAAGAGTTGAAGTGGAGAGCCGTTTTGGACGGCTTTCATGCGTGTGAGTGCGCCGCTCCAGGCATTTAGTAACCAATCGGCTGCTTCTTTATCGGACAAATGCGTCAGTCCGATTTCAGATTTATCCAGTTCGCTAATGCAATCAGCAATGACGGCACATAGCGCAGTCCAATGTGTTGACAGTTCTTGTTTAAAAGTAGTGTGCTCTTCACTTAATTCGGTGGACAGATTGCACATCAGGCACCCTTGTGAAAAATCACGGGCCTCAAAGTCATCATACGCCATTTGGAAAAAGGATTTTAATCGCGCCAGCGCCGGTGTGCTGTGCTCTTTCAGGATCTTCTCAGCCGTTGCAAGTTGTTCTGCGTTGTAGAATCTGGACACCTCAACCGCAAATTCCTCTTTGGAGGAAAAATAATGGTAAAAAGATCCTTTGGGGACATTTGCCTCTCGCAAAATATCGCTAATCCCAACAGCTGCGTAACTGTTCGCTCGAATTAACTTAAGACCAACAGACAGCAGCTTTTCTCGCGTGTCGGCATAAGTCGCTTCATTCTTCTTTCGAGCCATATTTCTCTCCCTCCAGCCTTTGGTGCAGGTGGCAACCAGACTCCTTGTCCACGTCAACAGCCATCAATTTTGAAATAAAATAGACCGGTCGATTATAAATTTCAACTAATTTTATGTGGGAGGTTCGCTATCGTGGGTTTTAGGGGTGTTTACTGCTCGAGAAAACCAGAAGAACAAAAAGAGGAAAATATGGCGCACCCGACACGATTCGAACGTGTGACCTCTGCCTTCGGAGGGCAGCGCTCTATCCAGCTGAGCTACTCGGGTGTGATAGAAAGTTTAAAAATATCAATCTGTTAAGTGCGCCGATGATAACCTACCGTCTTGTCCTGAGCAAGAGATATGTTAGTTTAATGTAATAACTAATGTGACAGCACTGTGACAAAATATCGTTACTTTTTCTCGGAAGCTGAATGGTCGTAGTAGGCCCGTGTTCAAGTTTGACCGCCGAATTCCCAAGCCCCTGCCCTACTTTTTTAAAGCTGCTAAACACTCTTGTTTTTATTATTGATTATTGCTCTCTTATAAATAGAATTACTAGACATAGTAAGGTACCCTTAAGAGTATGTTTGCCAAGTTGAACTGAGTAGATATGAATACATGGGTAATCGAAAGGAAGGGATCCAATGCTAGAAGTTAACGATGTTAAAGAGTTTGTTAAGGCTTTAGTAGAGGCATGTCCTGAGCTAACTCCCGTGCCGTCGAAGAGCGGTTTAATTGATCTTGTACATCTATCAGTATATGAAACTAGTCGCGGGTCTCCAATTGGCGTTGAGTATGATCACGCAAATTTCCTCAACATATGGGTTCGTCAAGCGGATGTAGATATCGAGCAGTTACGTCTTAAAGAGTACGTCTGTAAAATCTGGCAGCCTGAGACCAAAACTGACAACAATGACAGTCCATGGAGAAGTTCTGAGGATGTATCAGGTCAGCGGAATGGTGCAAACAGTAATTTGGAATCTCCGGTGAGGCCTGTTTTTCAGAAGCATGACTTGTATCGATTTAAGGTAGATAAATGTTCTCAAGTTTTGAGATTGTTTGGCGAGGTATTGGGGGCATAGCTCGTTATTAGCTTATGTAGTACGAAATCGCCTTTATTGAGCATTGATGTGCTTAGAGATGTAAAAATTAGTGCCATTGTGTAACTTGGTTATTAGATTTGAAGAGTTGAAATGACTATACAGGAAACGAGCATAGACTACGAGGAGCTTCGGTCTCGCTTTCTACGGGAAACGACATACAAAAAATTTCCGCTTTCTAAGTATGAACTAGAAGAATCTAACTTAAAGCATAAGATTGAGCTGATTCAAAGCTTGGCTGACAAGAAGGACGCGAAAGAGACTGATAGAACGAAGTGGTTTGAGAGATTTCTTGGAGAGCTTTCAACTCATAGCTCGAAGTCTGGTTCGGTACCTTTTATTTTCAAATGCTCTAATGGTTCGGCTTATTTTCTGGACAAGGGAATTGTCAAATTCTTCATTCGAAATGATCTTATGGAGCCTTTAAGTAAAGAACAGCTCCATACAGACCCAGAACTTCTTCATCTAACATTAACTGATAAATATTGGGTTAAGCATTCAACGACAACTAATGCAATTGATCCGTTGGGGGAAGAACTGTCGGATAAGTCGTTGAGGGAGGCCAAGAAAGTATTAGTAAAGTCGAGAGACAAACAGCGCCAGTTTAGAAATACTGTTTTTAGCAAGTTGGGGACACAGTGTTTGATAACTGGGAGCACCACAGAAGCTTTGTTGGAAGCGGCCCATATAGTGCCTCATAGTTTAACAGGTTCATTGAAGTATGACTTAAACGATCCCGCAAACGGATTAGTCTTGTGTGCAAACATGCATCGACTCTTCGACAAAGGGTTGTTAAGGATTGTTACAGACGGAGAAAATTACAAGGTAGAATTTTCTGATGAGTTTAAGACTATCTGTGATGAGGAAGAGCTGCTTCAGTGGGATGGGCAACCAATACTGAGCCGTGTCATCGATAATAAGATTTACCCTAGCCCGAATATGATTAGATTGGCAAATGTATTGAGGGATAAAGTTGAGTGAAGACATATCTCGGCAATGTTAAGGTTGCTGGCTCTTAACTCACACTCATCAGCTATGCGATCGTTGAGTTTGTGAAGAAGTAGGAGCTAATACTAAATTTTGCCTCACACTCATTTAGATCACATTATTTCACTAAAATTACTAGTTTCTTCTGAATTTAGTGTTGTTTAGGTTTGTTCTGAGGAAGAGAGCTTGGCTTGAGCGATTGACTCTGGGCCGACGCCTGTGCCTAACCATACTCCGCTATGGATCCAAAGTTCGTAGTAATAAAGCCACTCAGCTGTCCACGGGATAGTGGTATCTGCAATTAGCATTTTATTTGTCCATTCCCGTTTATCGGGGTCAAACAAGCACAGGGCTGATTCTTCTGGGTTCTTTAGATTAAACATAAGGTGGGGTATTTCCTCAAAGGTCCCTCCTTTGCGAGGCCGTAATTTTGGACTAAGCAGTTGGACTTGTGGACAGCTATTACTGGTGTACATCCAAGCTAGACTGACTTTGTAAACCCTCTGAAAACCTCTGACACTGACATGCAGAACAATCCAGTCTGAATTCACGTGGGCTAAATTAAAGGTTGGCCATCTACCTCTGATTCTATTTAGCTGGGTATGTACGGAGCGGATCTTTCTATCAGTTATGCGTTTTTTCATATTCAAGAGTGCTAATGTGGAAGTTGTGATTCTGGACGGTAGATATATTCTTAGATAATCCCGGTGAAAGCAGTGCACCAGATGTCAGAATTGTCCCAGATTTTTTCTCATACCTTGTTTCTGTAGAACGTGTCGCGGATGTTGCTCTATCCATAAGAGCTTTAGCGGCATTCCTTGACACTCTTTCACCAAATAACCTCGTGAATAAGTTTATGATCTCTTCAAAGGATGCTGACTTTGTCTCTTCAATGTTATTGATTAGATCTGTCATGTCATCTTTAAGAACCTGCCTGTCTATCTGTAGGTTTGGCCAACGATCATTTAGTCTGTCTTCTTGGTAGGATGGGTTTCGCTCATCTGGCCCATCAGAAATTTGGATTGATTTTTCCATTTCCGATTGTAGATATGAAGCTAGTCTTTCGAGTTGTGCACAAAGTCCCTCATGGGTTACACCACAGTCGATCGCAGCTTTTGTCAGATAGACTGAGGGTGGTTTCTTTAGATCTCTGTTTACATATTTCAGGTTGAGATATCTCTTTAGTAGCTTGAGAGCGACAATCTGAGGGGAGTCAATCCTTGGAGGAATGGAAGTAGGCAGTTTTTCTTGCTCAGCCGCTTTTTGATCCGGTGAGAGTCTGTCGATGCTATATTTTGCCCTTCTCTTGTCTAGCATTTCTCTGAAATCTTTGTTCTCGTTCTCAGGTAATTCAGCGCTCGTTCGGACCCAAGCAGAAAACCCATAAGGGTTAGAGGGCACCCTGTATTCGGTACCTGCATCAGGACTGTGAAAGATGTCTCCTTGTCTTGGGACAGTGCGAAATTGAGTGGGGTCTAGAATCGATACATCCATATGCATGAAAGCAAATTGTAATTGTATGCAACGTGTGCATCTTTCTATCTTACGCACGTTGGGAAACCCTTGAAGTGACTCTTCAAGTATATCTAATGCATCAGACGGAGACCAATCAGACGGAACGTTTATTTCTACAATGGCGTCAACGTCAAACCTATCATCATCAGTACCGCTTACGATAGTAGCTCCAATCGCCATGGAGCCTTGAGGATATATCTGGCTCTCGTTATCTGATAGATATGGCTTTAAAGGACTTGAAGGTCTTTCAAGGTGTTCCTTGAGCATATTATATCTTGATGCTGCTACATTCCGGTCATTGTCACTGAGTTCAATAGTAGTTGCAATATCCAGAAGTAGATCATCTAGATTTAGATTTGTTGTGAAAGGTCGCATCATTTTCCCTTTAAAAGAGTTGGAACATAATGAGAACTTATTTGATACTACTATATCCTTTATGCAAGCGATTTTTTCTATATATTGTGGTATGAATGGCTTCTTATATAAAATATGGCACTATATATCGAATTTCTTGAAAGGTTAACCATTGCTGAATCAAGAACTTACATAAACTTTTTACTGAGTATCGGAAATGTGGAAATCAGTGGTAAAAATTCTGAAACTATTAATTGAATGGTATTTTCGTAGGCCACCGGTAGGAAGATATTTGGTTAATATCGGCTTGGCGATTCTCACATTAGTTCTGAATTTCGACATTGGTCATGTTTTCAGTGTCGTGATTGAAGATATTCCTATCTCATATCAATGGGCTAGGGGTCCTGATCTTCCAACGGTACTAAATTATGTTCTAATTACTTTAGGCCTAGCGTTTCTGATTCTGGGGTTGATTTTCATTTTACTGGATTGGATTGACGAACGTAAGACGACTTTAAAGCAAAGGATAATTGCAATAGAGCTTAAAGGGTTGCGTGATATGGATGGCCCTTCGTTGGTAAGTTCAATCCCTGCCAAATTTAAGGGACAGCGTGAAGATATGAAGATTGATCTCCGACAAAACATTCATGATGGGTACATCTCAGACCCTACGGCTGCGCTAGAGAAACTTAGGGCTGCTCCAACAGACTTGAAACGTCGTTTAAGCAGTTTCAACCAAAGTGATGTCAGAGTCTTCTTTGGAGGATTAGCCCCTGTTCCAATGACCTTTTACTTGGGTTCAGCTATCGATGACGAAGTACCTGTTTGCTGTATGGACTGGGATAGGCATATAAAAAAATGGCGTGAATTGGATGAAGAAGATGATGATGCGAGGTTCGAAGTTATTGGACTTGATGAGTTTGGAGTAGGTTCAGTTGAGGTAGTTCTCACTGTATCAGTTTCAATGAAAGTTGACTTAGTTAGTGCTAGTAAGATCACAAAAGGCACCCCTATAGTACAACTTGAGCTTAAGGAAGTTTCCTTTAACTGTCATTGGTCGGAAATGAAGCAAAGAGAATTAGGAAAACAGTTCTTAGATGTAATAGGTCATTTATCCAATTTAGGAGTAAAGACAATTCATTTGTTTCTAGCAGGTCAAAGTAGCATTGTTTTTAGGTTTGGCGCATTGCTGGATAGAAGAAACATACCAAACGTACGAGTGTACCAATATCAACGAGATAGCGAAATAAAGTATCCTTGGTCAGTTTTGATACCTAGTGGAGGAAGAAAGCTTCCTGAAATAATAGCAACTAAAGTGTACGAGAGATAGTAATAGGTGGGTATTGAGAAGGCGCAGTTAGATTCAGGAAACTGTAATCCTCACAACGCTGTATCGGTCGATATAACAATACAGAGCTTAGCTCAAGTTAAAGATTTTATTCCGACACTAAAATAATCAGGGTGGTCCTTGAGTATTGTCTATAGTTACTGCAGCGGATGATTGTATCAATTGTATGCTATGGTCGCAATCAAAGGCTCAAACATTGCAGTACAAAACTACTACATTGCTTTTGAATTATTACCTTTGACTATCTTCAATCTCGAAGTGGGTTAGATGTGACCTGAATCCATAGTTGCCGCCAGTTATAATTGAAGCCCTTGGATGGTGTTTTGCAGCAAACGTTGTAGGCGGTGTTCCGTTTTGAGCCAAATGTGGTTCGGCGTGATTATAATCTTACTTCTAGTTTGCCAATTCTAACCGGGCTTTATGAAGGCTTTGGAATAAGGTTACGTTCAACAACTAGTGCCCGGCCGATTAAATTCTATGGTACGGTTGCTAGTCAGATTTAACGTGACATATCTCGAGAAAAGCAAATTTACTTCTAGTGGGAAGTTTCTGAAAAAACAGTTTTAGGGGCTCAGGCATGAAACCCAATTATCTTTGCTTCGGAAAGCACCCTATAGACAGAAGCTCGGCCAATTCCTAGCTCTCTAGCGATCTCTGAGGCACCTTTCCCTTCTTCTTTGAGCTCATGAACCCTTTTTCTATCTATGGACGCTGTACGTCCCTTATAGGCTCCTCTTTCTTTCGCTTTCGCTATTCCCTCCATTTGTCTCTCTCTCCTCAGGTTTGTCTCAAACTCTGAGAAAATACTAAGCATATCCAAGAAGCATTTCCCGGCAGCAGTAGAGGTGTCAATTGGTTGTTCAGTGGCCTTAAGAATAACGCCTCTCTCGGTTAGTTCATGAACTATGTTTTGGAGATCTCGCACAGATCTGGCTAATCTGTCCACCCTTGTCACAATCAACTCATCTCCCTCTCGAACAAAGTCCAAAAGGTTTTTAAGCTCATCCCTACCTTGGACAGATGTGCCGGAAACCTTTTCGGCTCTTATAAGCTCGCAACCGGCCTTTGTAAGGGCTTCTTCTTGTATAGAGAGGTCTTGGTCGGTGGTGCTCACTCGAGCGTAGCCATAGATCATAAAATGCTCCGAGGTGTATCGTTAGAGTCTAGAATTTAAGAGTCTAAAGTCTCAGAGTCCCGTTAACAACCCTAATAATACGCTTTTAGTGTCTCGGGCTAACGTCTCGTGTGGGTATAGGCTAATTGGAGGTACGTATTCAATTTAGAAAAGATAGGAATTGTGCTTGTTGATAATTTAGTTGTAGAAAGCGACGATTATTTGTTAAATGTCGTCTGAAAGTCGACTCTTGGTGAAGCAGGTTTTACATTTTAGGAGGTTGGAATTTCTATATAGTACTTTACTTCACTGAGCGCTTTGAAAAAACCCCTAAGTGTTTTAGGCACATTCCACTAGTTACATCTATTCAATTTACTTTCAACAGTACCAACGCATCATCAACTGATTGCATATCATAGTAAAACCCCTGCCAACCTGCTCGCTTTGCAGATGGAGAGAGAGGTTTTCGTGGAATAAACATTCCTGGGGTTTGTAAGTCAGCTGACAAATAGTAAATACCAAATTCCTTTATTGTTACTTTACTTATTAGAACCACAAAGAGTGGAAAATAAATTCCCGCATCCATGCGAAGTTTCTGAGGTCCCCAAGCAGCACCCAATATTGTCTTTGGCATCACTGTCACGTCTTTTACCTTAGAGGCTTTGACTTGAGCCAAGTAACCACAGAAATCACAAACTAGATCTGCACACTTAAAATTAGCGGGTAGACGCTTCAGGGTCTTGTTGCGTTTACATCTTGGGCAGATGCAATGTTTAGCCACCAGAACTTCACCAAGCTCTCCTAATTGTTGCTTTGCTGTAGCCATTTCCCCTCCAACTTCAAGTGCATTATAGTAAAGGTGGTTTGTTTTTTCAATTGAAGGGGGTGGAGGGGGAACATTGTTTTCGAACCTGAATACTTATTCCCCCCGAAAAAATTTACTGAAATTATTGCTCATTAAGAGCTTTGGGTTGTACGCACAGTTTCATCACTAATAACTCAAAGAGATCGGGTTTATAGTCTCTCATTAAGTTAATTGTGAACTGGTACAGGTCAGCGCCCAACACCTCAGCATATTTTAGATAATGTGGAGGAGCTAATGTCTTCCTCCCTTTCTCGATGTTACTGATCAAACCATATCTGGGGAAACCAACAAGTTCAGCCAGTTCCTTTTGAGTCAATCCTTTCCGAGTTCTCAGTTCCTTTAGATATTTACCTGCTTTAATAAATTTCTTCTTTGTATGGGTCATGGCTACCTTTCCTTTCAATAAACCATAGTAAGACCAACCTCCAATCCATTAGGTGTTGGTCAGTAGTTTTTAAGTTTGAAGTGATTATTGTGGGAGGAGGAATTTCAAGTATCTCCCTTGATGCCTGCTCTTACATAGAGAGACAATCGGACTTGTCTTAGAGAACTGGAGTATATCAACCTCTAAGATAAATAATGGGGGTAAAGCTCTATATATATTTAGAGTAAAACCCCCACTAATTTACTGTTGCTTCTATCTAGGTTAGCTAAAGCTATTTTAGAAAAACTAGTGTTCTGCTAAACTTTAGTAATGCCAGTAAGACGTGAATTAGGTATGTAGAGTGACGCTCCAATACGATCTAGAGCTTCAATCATATCTGTTGATTTCATACTCTTATTGAAGTGCTGAGCATCTTTAGCCCCTACAAGACTTCTCAATTCAGCTAGCCTTAGCACTGAACCTTTAGGCACATCACACAACCATCTCTTAACATGGTTATATGCTGCCTTTAAATTTCCCTTCAACCTCTTTGAGGCCATGGTTTGCATTGCTCCCCAGTCTTCAACGGTGCAGAAAGGAAATAAATAACTACTGTCATACGACTGGTTCCGGTCCATGGTTAGCGCTGATCTTATTCCAGAGGCGGCGGAAGCGATGATGAAAACTTTACATTCACCACAATCGTTGAATACTGAATTGCGAACTTTACCCCTACAAATAGCTTGTAGAATATGATGTTTACTCTCTCCTAAGACTAGTTTTCCCATATCATCAGAAGTAGGCTTTCCTTTGTTTGGTGCCTTGTTCGAACATAAACGAGTCAAGCTTTCACTATGACTTCTCGGATAGAACAAAGTTCCTGCAAGCACCACTCTATCACATTCTCTGAAGTCGTTACTTGCAGCATGCTTTCCCCAAGTAGTATAGCTCACTTTAATATCACTGGGTAGTTGCCTCGACACTTCAAGCTCAATGTTTGGAATTGATGCAGAACCAGATTCTTTAGGGAGATGATGTACTATCAGCCACTTCCTTTCAGGTTCTTTCTTGATCGTTTCTACTATTCCAGCAGTAAGCACTGAATGATGTTTGATCCATGATGACTTTCCTCCACCACGTGACCATACACAGACAGTTAAATTCTTGTAGTGCTTCTTGGACGTTGGTAGTTCAAGGATATCTCCCCTGTCTCTTTTCATAAGATGGTAAGTATATCGAACTCTTCCAGAGGCATCCGTGACAAGAAGAGGAGCTAAATCTTTTGGCATTGTTTCCCTATAAGAGATGATCTTTACCCCACCATTTCTGCCACCATCACTCCCAATTACCACACTCTTTCCAGACAAGAAAAACAATGAACTCATGACAAGGCATAGATCATCTCTAGACACAGAGTGTTCTTGAATATCGGCGAGTAGTTGGTGTTCGGAAGTGTTGATTAATTCATGAAATTCTGGAAGGAGAATTACCTCTCCCTTCTCTTTGCTTAGCACTTCATCAGACAGCTTGCGAATTTCTTCAGACAGCCTTAGATGTCCACACTTTCCTATCACTCCAACTAGCTGAGCAAGGTCGAATTCCTGAATTACTATACCCTTACCCGGTAAATAGCTTTCATCCCAGATTCTAACCTGACGAACCTTATCGTTGAAGTGAAAGAGTTTGCAGTTTTCGAATGAACCGCCATCTAGTCGAGACTCTAGCATTTGCTGTGTGGTGAAAATGACCCTTGCAACTCCATATCCTTCAGCATTCAGTCCTAATTCGTTGATTTCAGGGTCAGAAGTTATGCAGGCGAAATCACTTGGCGCTAAGGACATTTCTTTGACCATTTTTTCAATTTCTTCTAGGCGAGATAGAAAAACGATCACCCCTACATCATCTAGTTCAGGGTAGTCTTTAGAAAAAGCACTCAAGGTTTTCACAAATTGCGTAATGGTAACTGTTTTTCCACTGCCGGGGTCCAAACTACTTAAGTGAATTTTGTGAGTGGCCTCACCTAACGCCATTGTGGACAGAGTAGTAGCTATCGCTTTGAGTGCTATGTATGTTTCTTCTGATGGGCGGTGTTCCGTTTCTTGATTGAAGAACCGTTTAACATTATCGATTGTTGCATTGCTTAGAAGCTCAGAGAGCATTTGTATTGTCCTTTCCGTGAACTAGCAAAACACCCCCGCCCTATCGCTATTGGAAAGGTAATAACTGAAGACGAGGGTGATTGCGGCTCAAGCTGATGTACCTTCAGCGAGCTATATGGGATTACCGACGTTAGTAATTGAGTGGTACAAATGTCGACCAGCAAGAAATTCGGTTTCTCTTGGTATTAGGATTACAAATAGAAATCCGAGGTTCTCTTGGTATTAGGATTACAAATAGAGTTCGAGCAGGTTTATCCTTATCGACGATTCAATTTATTGACAATATCGCCTGCTCTGAGGTGCGTATATCTCATCAGCATTCTTGGTTCTCGATGACCGCTAATAAGAGCCACTTCTGGGAGGCTTAAACCCATCTCAAAGAACCTACTGATAGCTTCATGGCGAAGGTCATGGAAGCGCAGGTCTTCTAATCCTGCCCTCTTGCGCAAACGTTCCCACGATAACCTTAAGGCATTTGCACTAGTGTTGAAAACGAGGCCACTGGACAGGGGGCCCATCTCTAAGAGAATAGCTTTAGCGTTGTTTGTGAGAGGGATCTCTCGTGGAATACCGTTCTTTGTCCGAACAATATGCAGAAGAGAGTTATCAAGATCTATGTGCTCCCAACGAGTCAGCAGTAGCTCTCCTCTTCTCATGCCTGTATGAACGGCCAATTGAATAGCAAATAGTAATTCAGTATTCCTGCTATTCTTTCCTTCTTCTAATAATGTATTTAACTCCTCTTGGCTGACTCTACGATTACGGCCATGGGCTGGTTTGGGCTTATCTATGCTAGACACAGGGTTTACGAGTATTGGCACACCCCATTCTCTGATAGCGACGTTAAAGGCGTGGCTAAGTATTACCAGTTCTCGCCGTACGGTTTCACCTTTCACTGTCTTTAAGCGTTGATCTCTATATTGAGCGATGAGAGAAGGAGTGATGCTTTTAATGCTAACTTGGCATAGTGAGTGCTGAAGGATTTTAGTAATCCTGATTTCTTCAATACTTTTGCCACGCTTCTTGGAGGTTACTAATTCTTTGTAGCGAGTCATTAAATCACCAAAAGATCTAAGACTAGTCGAGGAGCCTGAACTTGGTATTAGTTCGCCTCTATCAATTGCAGATTCAATACTTCTTGCCCATCGTTCCCCGTCCGCTCTTAACCTAAAAGTCTTTGAAAGAGGAGGATGATCCTCGCGGCGTATCTGAACCTGCCAGTTGCTCCCACGTTTGCGATAGGTAGCCATATTTGTCTCCGTCACTGTGACATTGGTGTGACAGACTGATGTTTTTAGCTTTCAGGAGTTTCTTCAAATCTCAGTAAATATCTGAAACTGAAGAGGAAAATATGGCGCACCCGACACGATTCGAACGTGTGACCTCTGCCTTCGGAGGGCAGCGCTCTATCCAGCTGAGCTACGGGTGCTGAAGAGAGGTCAGCTATAGCCGAAGGCTGTTGAAAGTGCAATGGAAAATCGTGAATTTGCCCAGTATCCGGGGCTCAGTGCATTTTGTTGTTCGCGAATGCTGCTCGAAGGTCCTGACGTCTGCAGCCTAGAAATATTTCTTTTTGCCCGTCTTGAAACTATTTCGCCACACGCAATTTATAGTATGCTGCGATTGAAATTTCTGCTCAATTGGTGATGTGGAAGAAAATCGCTTTTCGGAGTGGGAAATGACTTATTGTGTGGGTATGGCCTTAAAAGACGGGCTTGTGATGGTTTCGGATTCGCGCACCAACGCTGGTGTTGATCATATTTCCGTATTCCGAAAGCTCAATATCTGGAAAAAGCCGGGAGAGCGGATTATTGCGCTAACGACTGCTGGAAATCTTGCCATTACTCAGGCGGTTATTGATCTGGTCACAGAAGGTCTGCCCTTGGATGATGAGGAAGACATTGTCTGCATGGACACAGTTAAAACCATGCGAAACGCCGCGCGACTTATTGGAAAAGCGCTTCGAATTGTTGAGGCACAGGACGGTGAAGCCCTGCGCCAGCAAGGTGTGGATTTTAGCGCTGCCATATTGCTGGGTGGTCAGATCGCGGGGGGACGGATGCGTCTGTTTCAGATTTACACCGCTGGTAACTTCATTGAGGCGACAGAGCAGACCCCATACTTTCAGATAGGCGAAACGAAATACGGCAAACCCATTCTGGATCGGGTCATTCAGTATGATTTAAGTCTTGAAGATGCAGTGAAGCTGTCTTTGATTTCTATGGATTCGACTTTACGATCCAATATTTCTGTGGGCCCGCCTCTCGATGTGATTACCATCAAACGGGATGCTTTCGAGCTGGATATTCAGCGAACCATTGAAGAAGATGACCCCTATTTGAAAGAGATTCAGAAAAAATGGGGTCAGGCGTTAAGATCCGCGTTCAAGCGTATTCCCCCAATGCCTATTGATGTGCCAACACCTTAAATCTGTTCCACGGTTACGCTGACATCCATGGATTTGAAATCGGCCGCGTCTCCAAAATAGCTCCCACGAACAACGATTGCCTGTGAGGGATCACGGGCAACGGCGACGCGGATCAGATTGGCGCCTCCGATAATGCCGTTAGTTGGATCATATTCAATCCAGCCAGCTCCGGGTAGAAAAATCTGTGCCCATGCATGAGTTGATCCTGCGCCGCGAAGGGCCATATTTGAATTCTCTGCAGGATCGTAGAGATATCCGGTCACAAAGCGTGCTGCCAGACCAATGCAGCGAGCAGCTTCAATCATCAATAAGGCAAAGTCACGGCAGGTCCCCTTGTTGCTCAGCAGCGTTTGATGTGGAGACTGCGTTCCCTCTTCCAGACGCGTGACATATTCGAAATTCTGATGAATATTGATTGTCATCGCCTCCAGAACTTTTTCGGTCATGCCGTAAGCTTCCCTGAGCCGAGCCATCGACCAGTCGTTAATCAGTCCGTCAGGGTCGGGATAATGTCGCTCATTTGTGCGGGCTAGATCCCCCACTTCGTCTGCAGAATAGGTGAAAGGAAGCGTTTGTGCATATTGATCGATAGGAAATATAATGTCATCGCGGTTATATTGTTCAACGACAACATTACTTTGCAGGCAAAGCTTATCAGAGGGTTCCGCAAACTTTACAACTGCGATGGAGTTGCTAAACACGTCATGATGCCAGCGAATATCGGCTGTCGGGGATAATATCAGTTCACTCGAGACATGCCGCAGGTCGTGACTGTCACGGGGACGAATCATTAACCGATGTTCCCCAAATTTTACCGGTTTGTGGTAATTATACTCCGTTCTGTGACGGATTCTCATAGTTTGCATGAATTAATCCTGTTTATCCAGCCCGAAGCAGCCTTCAGCCAAGCGTTGCGTAAAGGTAATTAACTGTTGCTGTAATGTATCAGCGAATTCATGCAAATCTGAGTTTACCAGTTGTTGGATGTCCGCATTTTGGAGTTGGGATAGAGCAACTTCCAGCTCTTGAAGAGCTGGGTGAGCTGTCTCTACACCATGTTCATTAATGAGTTTACTAACGTCGTCATGAGCCTCCTGCAGGCAATACATAACTGATCGAGGGAAGGATTTATTGGTTAGGACAAATCCGGTTACTTCGCGAGCTCGCAGTCGAATGGGATGGGTTCGTCTGTAAGCTTGGTACCCACCTACAGATCTTAAAAGGCCGGTCCAGTGAGAAAGGCTCTCGCCTGCATTGTCGTCCGAGTGTGCGAGTTTAAGTGCACGCCTGAAACCAACATCTAAAAGGCGAGAGGCCTGATCCGCTCTCTCCACCATTTTGCCGATCCAGTAAAACAGATATGCCTGATCCCGATACAGGGTCGCTTCGGTTATACCGGTATGGGCCTGACAGCTTTCTTTAATTGTAGAACAGAACCCGGCGAGCCTGCGTGGCTGGATATCTTTGTTTTTGACATCCCGGAAACGGGAATGCATCACATTTATCTGTGACCACATTTCAGTGCTGATCAAATGACGGAGCGAGCGGGCATTCTCCCTCGCATAAGCAACGGAAGATGCGAGCGAGGTCGCGTTGTTCAGGTCGATTGTATAAAATTTGACAACGTCGACTGCGGTTACCTTACCATACTCCTGCCTGAAATGATCGAGGTCACCATTCACTTCAAGGATCAGTTTCCAGTCTTGATCCCCATGTTCATCGCGCGAATGGGTTTCGGTAACTTCCAGAAGACGCGCAAGGCTGTCGGCCCGCTCCATATACCGGGCGAGCCAGAATGTGTTTTTTGCAAATCGAGCTAGCAGACTATTTTTCAAGTACCCAGGTATCCTTTGATCCGCCCCCTTGCGAGGAATTAACGATTAATGATCCTTTGTTTAATGCAACACGGGTAAGCCCGCCGGGCAGAACCCATGTGCTTTTGCCGGTAACGGCAAATGGCCGTAAATCCACATGACGCGGTTCAATGCCATCGCTCATCAAAGTGGGACATACGGAAAGTCCGACAACTGGCTGTGCAATATAATTGGCAGGATCGTCTTTCAGCTCTTGCCGTCTTTCATCCAATTCCGCTTTGGTGGCGCGTGGCCCGACAAGAACCCCATAGCCACCTGCCTCGCCAACGGGTTTGACAACCAGTTTATCAATATTGTCCATTGTGTATTTGAGGCCTTCAGGTTCACCGCAAATATGAGTGGGAACATTTTGCAAGATGGCTTCTTCGTCCAGATAATATTTAATAATGCGCGGCATATAGGCATATATTGCTTTGTCGTCGGCGACACCTGTTCCAATGGCATTGGCAAGGGTCACATTACCGCGGCAATAGGCATCGAATAATCCCGAAACTCCCAACATGCTATCTTTTCGAAAGGCTTGTGGATCCAGAAAATCATCACCAATACGCCGATATATAACATCGACCCGCTGCAACCCGCCTGTTGTTTTCATATAAACAACACCATCCTCGGCCGTCAGGTCACTTCCTTCAACCAGCGGGACACCCATTTCGCGCGCCAGAAAAACATGCTCGAAATAGGCTGAATTAAACACCCCGGGAGAGAGGAGCACTACAACCGGATCTTCCTCGCGACCTGCTGGGGCTACTTCGGCGAGCGCCTGATAAAGTCGCAAGCCGTAATCAGAAACCCGTCTGACGCCAACGCCTTTGAGCAAATCTGGAAAGGTGCGGAGCATTAGATGCCGGTTTTCAACTACATACGAGACGCCAGATGGTGTCCGGGCGTTATCTTCAAGCACTTTGAAGCTGCCATCCGTATCACGAACAATATCGATGCCGCAGATATGGACATAAGTATCGCCCGGAATTTCCACGCCTTCCATTTTTTTGCAATAATTCTCGTTCCCAAGCACAAGCTCTTTTGGAACAACCCCATCTTTTAGGATTTTCTGATCGTGATAGATGTCCTTCAAGAACGCGTTTATCGCGGCGACACGCTGTTGGACACCTCGATCAATAATATCGAAATCAGCAGCCGAGATAATGCGAGGTAGAACGTCAAACGGTAGAATTCGGTCTATGGCTTGTGAGTCTGTATAAACGGTAAATGTAATTCCCAGATTATACAATTCATGCTCGGCTGCCAGCGCCCGTTTTTTTAAAGCTTTCAGATTCAGTTTATCTAGTCGCTTGATTATGGTTGCTGCTGTTTTGGAGGTAACGGACGAGCCATCAGGCAAGCCAAGGAGTTCGCAAAAATACGCACCTTGCTCATAGGTTGACAGCAGCCCTTTCAAATCAATCATGTGTACCCTGTTATTTCCCTTGTTACCGAAACGGTATCACGCAGATATATAATTGTCTAATGTTTGAGCTGTCGTCAGATCACTTGATAATTGAAATTGAGGACAGGAAAATGTCAGTGCAGGTCAGACTTACTGGGAAGAGGATTGCCGCCTGAGTTGATTGATTTTGGCCAGATGTTCGTAGTGGGCCTGTTCACCAGCGACTACTCTGGAATATTCCTTCGCGTGATCTGTTGGCTGTTCACTTTGTAGCGCCTGTTCCCGTCGAACCCGTTCCCAGTATTTCTGTCTGCGCTCGATGGTGCGGATCATGTCTCTTCTCAATCCCATGACATCCTCCTTCTGCAGTGGAGCTTCTAAAGCATATGTAGTGTCGCGGGACAGAAAATCGAGTCAAAAATCCGGCTAATGATTAGCCGGATTTGATGTAGGGGGCTAATAGTTAATCCAGGATGACTTCCCGGCCATTTTTTATAACCATTTTATGGTTTGCACTATCCGCAGCCATCATAATGTCTTCGGCCGGATTACCGTTTACAATCAATAAATCGGCTTTAAAGCCTTTTTTATTTGACCGCGGTCTTCATATTGCATGCAGGCATGGCCCACTGATGTTGCGCTTCTCAAGCTATCAAGTGGGCTCATTCCGCATTCTACCATATAGGCAAGCTCCAGCGCATTTTTTCCATGTAAATTAAAGGGTGTTCCGGCGTCAGTTCCCATGGCGATCTTGCCGCCAGCCTTATAAAACATGGTAAAGCTTTCCTGATGCCGGTCAAAAACCCGCAAAGATTTTTCGACCACGTAGTCGGGAATACCATTGTCCTTGTTCATTATTATGTTTTTAACCGCGGCGAGCGTTGGCACGAGATAGGTCCCGCGTTCCAGCATTGCATCAAGGCACTGTTGATCCATAAAAATGCCGTGTTCAATTGAGGTGATCCCGGCATTTACGGCATTCATTATGCCTTCCGCACCTTGTGCATGGGAAGCTGACGATTTATGAAAGCGTTTCGCCTCGTGAACACCTGCGGCCATTTCATCGGCGCTATAATGGGCATCTTCCGGGTTTACACCTGGTGTCATGACACCTCCGGTTGCCATGATCTTGATAAGGTCGCTTCCTGCATGGACCTGCTCGCGTACTGCTTTGACGACCTCATTACAGCCATCAGCAACACGCCCGTTTTTATTTCCATGACCACCCGTCATACAGATGATTTTTCCCGACGCCATAATGCTGGGCCCAAGAAAGCGACCACTATTGCAGGCATCACGAACTGGAAATTCAAGATAGTCCCGGCCGCCGCAATCTCTAACGGCTGTAATCCCTGATTTGAGTGAGGTTTGCGCATTTTCTAGCACGCGTAATGTGATTTCTCCGGGGTTCGCGCCATCTACGCTTGCCTGTGGGTTCGCTTCGCCCTTATAGACCAAATGGACGTGACAATCGGCGATTCCGGGCATTAGCGTTGCATCAGTGGTGTCTACGCGTTTGCCTTTGTAGTCCGCGTATTTTTCAACAGGAGCTACATCAATAATGCTGTCACCCTCAACCAGAACGGCATAATTCTCTTGTAGATCACCCTCACCATCGAAAAGAAGGCCGCCTGAATAAAGTGTTGTCGACATAGCGTTTCCTGTCATTGTGTAGGAACTCTCACCAATCAGAGAGTTCTTGTATTTATTGTTTGAAGCCCCACAATTATGGCACGTCCGGAAGTTCTTTTGCCAGCGAATATTCTAACGATTTTGTGTTTTGGAAGAGGTCATCTGAAGAAATGCATCTTCCAGATCCGGCTCCTCCGTCGTTAAATCCTTGATACTTAGCCCGCTTTCCGAAATCCGACTTAAAATACTGCCAATATCCGCTTCACTGGGTTTGTATTGGATGGTCAAACGATGGCCCTGCGACAGGGCCGGATTGAACACATGCAAGCTGTCAGGAATGTGCTCAATGTCCTGATCAAGTACAATGGTTATGGATTTCGCATCCAGTTTGGAGAGAAGTTTATCTGTTGGCTCGCACGCGACAACCTCACCGTGGTTGATGATCGCTATTTCATCACATAGCTCTTCGGCTTCTTCCAGATAATGAGTTGTGAGGATAATCGTGGTTCCAGCCTCGTTCAGCTTTCGGATATAACCCCATAACTGTTGGCGTAATTCAATATCTACGCCCGCCGTAGGTTCATCCAGAATGAGAACATCTGGCTGATGAACCATTGCCTTGGCCACCAGAAGACGTCTTCGCATACCGCCCGACAGGGTGCGTGCGTAGCTGTCTGCTTTATCGGAAAGGCCCATTGCTTCCAGAATTTCCGAGGTTCGCCGTTGTGATTTAGGAACGCCATAAAGGCCGGCCTGAAATTCCATCACTTCGCGGGCGGAAAAGAATGCATCCAGATTAAGTTCTTGAGGAACCACTCCAAGTGCGCGGCGGGCAAGGCGCATGTCTTTGTTGATGTCATATCCACAAACCGAAGCTGTTCCAGATGTTTTATTAACCAGACCTGCGAGGATGTTGATCAAAGTTGATTTGCCAGCTCCATTTGGTCCTAGCAGTCCAAAAAATGACCCGCGTGGGACAGAGAGTGATATACCTTTTAACGCTTCTTTGTCAGGGACCTTACCTTTGCCTTTATAGATTTTACGTAAATCTCTAACTTCGAGTGCATTTTCCGAGGACTGATTATAAGCTTTAACAGCGGTCATGAAGAAAAACCTGGCAGGAGTTGTATATTATATGCTTTTCGCCTTGCGAAAGCACCGGCATTCGATATCATCCGACGCGGAAAGCGGTGCTATTGGCCTATGATTTAGTCACATTAGGCCATAGTTGCAAGTAGCACAGACCAAAAACAGAAGGTGATCACAGTTATGGCTGCAGCGCAAAAAAGCGAAGTTGAAACCCTGAAGGTACATTGTGATGGTGGAAAAGGGGCTTTGGGCCATCCACGTGTCTATTTGAATTTGGGGGATAAGGGTGAAGTAGAATGCCCTTATTGCGGACATCTATTTGTCCTCAAAGAAGGCGCGAAAATTTCTGACGCCCACTAAGTTTGATTTTGGGCTCATAAAAGGGGACCGACATGAAGGAAGCCGACGTCACGGGCGATCCTAATCAAAAGCATCGGGTATATCTTGTAGATGGCTCTGGCTATATATTCAGAGCTTATTTTGCAATGATCCGCGGGCGCGGACCGATTACAAGATCTGATGGGACGCCGACCGGCGCGGTTCTTGGCTTTTCGAATATGTTATTCAAGCTTATTCAGGACACACAACGAGATGAGCGTGTAAGCCATCTGGCGGTGATCTTTGATACAAGCCGAAAAACGTTTCGAACTGATATTTATCCAGAATATAAAGCTAACCGTGACGCTCCACCGGAGGATTTGATCCCTCAATTCCCCCTGGTTCGTGAGGCTACCCGAGCCTTCAATGTACCTGCCATCGAAAAGGAAGGGTTTGAAGCCGACGACATCATTGCCACTTATGCAAGGCAAGCGCGTGAGCAGGATATGGAATGCGTGATTGTCTCTTCTGACAAAGACCTGATGCAGCTTGTTGGCGGTCCGGTGACGATGCTTGATCCAATGAAGAACACTTCTATTGGTGTAGATCAGGTTTATGAGAAGTTTGGTGTTGGCCCGGAGAAGGTTGTTGATATTCAATCGCTCGCGGGTGATAGCGTAGACAATGTACCGGGTGTTCCCGGAATTGGCATCAAGACCGCCGCGCTCTTGATAAATGAGTATGGTGATTTGGACACGCTCTTGGAGCGGGCTGGCGAAATCAAGCAGAAAGGTCGGCGGGAAAAATTACTGGAAAACGCGGATAAGGCTCGTATTAGCCGAGAGTTGGTGCGTCTTAAAGACGATGTTGAACTGGACATAAATGTTCGGGATCTGAACATCCAGGAACCTGTAGCAGAAGACCTGAAAAGCTTCTTGAAGGAAAATGAGTTTCGCCAACTGAGTAGCCGCGTTTCGGCCTTTTACGGCAGTGAGTTCACTGTAAGTATTCCACAAGCAAAAAAGGAAACGGGTTTAACTCAAGACTCCACCGCTCCAGCGCTTGATCTTTCCAACGTGGAAAAAAAATATACCACAGTCACTCAGCAAGAACAGTTGATGAGTTGGATTGAAAGGGCTCAAAAATCTGGAGTTCTGGCCATTGATACTGAAACCACTAGCTTGAGTCCAATGGCGGCCGAGCTTGTCGGAATATCACTTTCTGTAGAACCCGGTGAAGCTTGCTATATTCCTGTTGGACATAAGCGGCCCCAGACCCAGGGTGGTTTCGATTTCGGTGCGGATATGCAAGAAAATACGGAGCCTGGTCTGGATCAATTACCCAAGTACGAGGTGATCAAGGTTCTGAAGCCTTTGCTGGAAGATCCCGGTGTTTTGAAAGTTGGTCAGAATATCAAATATGACATGACAATTCTCGCCAAGGAGGGGATTGGTGTTACACCAGTAGATGATACGATGCTGCTCTCCTACTGTCTCGATGCCGGCTTGCATGGACACGGAATGGATGAGCTTTCGAAGTTACATTTTGATATTGCCCCGATACCTTATAAGGAGATCACCGGTACTGGAAAGTCACAGATTAGCTTTGCTGAAGTGCCGATTGATAAAGCAACAGAGTACGCAGCTGAAGATGCAGATATTACGTTGCGCTTGCATAAAGTATTGAAACCAAACCTGTTTCGCAAACAGGTTGCACGTCTGTATGAAACCATCGAACGTCCGTTAATTCCAGTTATTTCGGAAATGGAACAAAATGGCATTAAAGTCGATTCTGCGTTCCTGAGTCAGCTTTCAGAAGACTTCGGTGGACGTATGGAAAGCCTTGTTTCTGAAATACATGAGCTGGCCGGTGAAGAATTTAATGTGGGCTCACCCAAGCAATTGGGGGAAATCCTGTTTGATAAGATGGGTCTTGAAGGCGGTAAAAAAGGTAAGACGGGTGCCTATACCACGGATGTTACCGTACTTGAAACATTGGCTGCAGAAGGTGTTGAACTTGCACAGCGCGTCCTTGACTGGCGCCAATTGTCTAAGCTCAAAAGTACCTATACTGATGCCCTTCAGGCACAGATTAACCCAAAGACCAAAAGGGTTCACACGTCCTTTAGTTTAGCGGCTGCAGCCACAGGTCGTCTCGCATCCAGTGAGCCAAATCTTCAGAATATTCCAATTCGTACTGAGGAAGGCCGAAAGCTCAGGAAAGCTTTTATAGCCGAAGAGGGATACAAACTGATTAGCGCGGATTATTCTCAAATCGAACTGAGGATTTTGGCGCATATTGCGAATATTGAAAGCCTTAAGCAGGCTTTTGCGGATGGTTTGGATATCCATGCGAAGACGGCATCACAGGTGTTTGGAGTTCCACTCGACGGGATGGATCCAATGATGCGTAGATCCGCGAAAGCGATCAACTTTGGGATTATTTACGGCATCAGTGCATTTGGCCTCGCCAGACAACTTGGCGTGTTACGAACCGAAGCTCAAGGATATATCGAAGCATATTTTGAGCAATATCCGGGTATCCGCCGATATATGGATGAAACAAAGCAATTCTGCCGTGACAATGGCTATGTTGAAACCTTATTCGGCCGGAAAGTACATTTACCCGGTATTTCAGACAAAAACGGTGCTCGTCGCAGTTTTTCTGAACGGGCAGCAATCAATGCACCCATACAGGGGTCAGCGGCGGATATTATCAAACGAGCAATGATCCGCATCCCGGGTGCGCTTGAACGCGAGAAGCTGGACGCGAAAATGTTGCTTCAGGTACATGACGAGTTGATTTTTGAAGTTCATGAAGACCAAACCGCAGAAGCCGTGAAAGTCATTCAGGAAATTATGCAAAATGCAGCAATGCCTGCTATTGAGATGTCAGTTCCGCTAACGGTTGATGCGGGTATTGGGGATAACTGGGGCGAAGCACACTAGACCCGATTGTCCGGTTAGGTAGGGAGTTCAGAATGCTTACGGTACTCAGTGTCATTGGGCCGGTTTTTGCCCTTGTGGCGCTGGGCTATTTGAGCGTTCGGATGCGCCTATACCCTGAAGGGGGAGTCGCTGGCTTAATCAGTTTTGTGAATAATTTTGCAACTCCGTGTCTGCTGTTTCAAGCCATGCTGAAAGTGGATTTTGGGTCCACATTTAATCCGAAATATTTGCTTTCTTTTTATATTGGCGCTTTTTGCTGTTTTGGAATCTCATTCTTAATCGCCAGAAAAATTTTCAAGCGACGAGCAGGGGAATCTGTCGCAATTGGTTTTTCTGCCTATTTTACAAATACGGTTCTATTGGGTCTGCCAATTATCCAGAGGGCTTACGGAAATGAAGCCCTGCCCTTGTTATTTGCAATTGTGGGATTTCATGCACCGGTCCTGATGAGCTTTGGCATGGTGGTTATGGAATTTGCTCGTCGTGATGGGGAACCTTTGGCAAAAGCGATTGGTCAATCGTTGATGAGGGTAATTAAAAACCCGTTATTGATTGGAATAAGTTTGGGAATTGCCGCTAATCTGCTGGATATATCAATTCCTGAAATTCTGGATGATGCGACCCAGATGATGGCAACAGCTGTATTACCGGCCGCGCTGTTTGGTCTCGGCGGCGCGCTGGTTCAGTATCGATTGCGCCAAAGCTGGGGTCAGGCTCTGATTTCCAGTGTTTTGAAGTTGGTGGTTCATCCGATGATAGCGCTGGTATTTTCCTACTATGTATTTGATCTTGAATTTGAACTGGTACGGGTTGCTGTGCTGACAGCAGCCATGCCATCAGGGTTAAATGTTTACATTTTTGCGACCTTTTACAATCGTTCTACAGATATTGCCGCAAACACGGTCCTGCAAAGTACAGTGCTTGGTGTACTGAGTATTTCTGCCTGGTTGTTGATATTACAGTATTTGCAGGGGTGATTCGGTTGGTCAGCTCAAATGACAAATCATGTTATGGTTAACAAGCACCTACATTCTATCATCCATATTGAGTAGAAAACGTAAAATTATCTAAAATTTTATATAAATATCCGCGTTCATGTTTGACCCCTTTGTGTAAACATGAGAGAAAATCAAATATCACGTAGAGTTTTTGGCTTTTTTGGGCATTAAATTGCTCAATGGCAGAAGGGTAAAAATCAGATGAATACATTGATTAAACATTTTTTGGCTGTCATGGCCCTGACTGTTGTGTTTGCGAGTCCTGCTCGTGCGGCCACAGTATCCATTATCACTGATGATCCCATTGCAGCTCTTCCCGTGTTAACTGCTTCTGCCACCAGCGGAACTGTTTACCAGAACGTAACTGGTTCAGTGGGCGGTCTACGTCGTTCCCCTTGGGATACGGTTTCCGGACTTGAAAGCAGTGCCTATACATCTGTCTCCGCTGGTTCTTGGGCCAGTTATGTATTTCAGACAGCTATGAATACCCTGACCTTTATGTGGGGTTCAGTGGATTTGTACAACTCCATCGAATTTTACAATGATGGCGTTCTTCTGAACGAGTCTATTGTGGGACAGGATGCCATTAATGCCGGCGCAGTTCGGGGTTCGGATTTTGTGATTGCAACGATCTTGACCAATGGCATGTTTGATGAAATTCGCTTCCTGTCTGGCAGAAATGCGTTTGAGTATGCGAACGTGGAAGTCTCTGCAGTACCACTGCCTGCCGCATTGCCTTTGTACGGCGCAGGAATGGCGTTACTTGGCCTCTTAGGCTGGCGAAAACGCCGCGCTTCTATAGCGTAACACTGATACTAATCAAACGAGACTGGCGATCATATTTTGGTCGCCATTTTTTGTGTCTATTTAGGCACCTTAAAAGTCTGATTTGGATATCCTGCCCCGGTTTTTCTTAATCGCTCCTCGCTGTTTCTTTGCATCAAGTCGTTTCACTTTTGAAGATCTAGTGGGTTTGGTCGCAATTCGTTTTTTAGGGCGAAAAGCGGCGCGGCGAATTAATTCCACCAGTCGCGAACGAGCTTCTTCACGGTTACGGCTTTGCAGTCTGTGTGTATCTGCTGTGATGACAATCGTGCCTTCTTTCGTCATCAAATGATTGGCTAGGGTGCGAAGACGATTAAAGACGTAATCTGTTATTGCAGGGCAATTTTTTGCATTAAAACGCAGCTGCACGCTTGTTGAAACTTTATTGACATTTTGACCACCAGGACCTGAAGAGCGTACAAAGCTCTCTTCAAGGTCATCTTCAGAAATCTTGATCTGTGGTGTGATTTCAATCATGCCAGTAAAAAGGCCCGCCAAATATTGCGGGCCATTTCCTATTCAAAGCATTGCTGCCAATACTCTGTCCGGGGGGGTATGCCCGTCAATGAAGGTTTTGATGTTGATGATTACTTTTTCACCCATATCAATTCGGCCTTCGATCGTGGCGGACCCCATATGCGGCAAGAGCACCACATTATCAAGCTCCAGTAACTTGGGGTTAACTGCTGGCTCATGTTCAAATACGTCGAGCCCTGCTCCCGCAATTTCATTGTTCCGCAACATGCGTGTGAGCGCATTTTCATCCACGACTTCGCCGCGGGACGTGTTTACAATATAGGAATGCTTCTGCAGCAGTTTCAAGCGGCGCGCATTCAAAAGGTGGAAGGTGCCGGGTGTGTGTGGGCAATTGATGGAGACAATGTCCATGCGGGCCAGCATCTGATCCAGACTTTCCCAATAGGTTGCCTCAAGCTCTTCCTCCACATAGTCAGGCAGCTTGTTTCGATTGTGATAGTGTATGGACAAGCCAAATGCTTTTGCTCTGCGGGCAACAGCCTGACCAATTCGTCCCATACCTACGATACCCAGCCGTTTACCCCAGATACGATGCCCGAGCATACCGGTTGGTGACCAGCCTTGCCATTCACCACTTCGCATGAGCCGTTCACCTTCTGTCAGCCTTCGTGGAACAGCCATGATGAGTGCCATGGTCATATCCGCTGTATCTTCTGTCAGTACGCCCGGTGTATTGGTGACGGTAATATTGCGCTGACGCGCTGTTGCAAGATCAATATGATCAACGCCAGTGCCGAAGCTTGCAATCAGTTTCAAATCTGGATTGGCCTGACTAAGCACCCCAAGATCAATTTTATCCGTTACCGTTGGAACAAGAACGTCTGCTACCTTTACTGCCTCAACAAGATCGCTTTGACTCATGGGCTTGTCATCGTGATTCAAGCGTGTGTCAAACAGTTCCATCATGCGGGTTTCTATCGCTTCTGGAAGCTTTCTTGTGACAACAACTACGGGTTTCTTTTTTGCTGTACTGGACATGTGAGGCCTCTCGTTCAGGGTCTCTTTTGATTATTACCTTTCTGTTTATCTAGCAGATCACGAAGAGGGAAACAATTATGTGCTTGCGCAAATCGCTTTTTTTGTGTTCTTGACCCCGGTGCTCATGCCTGCATATAAGGATGTAATTCTTGATGACAGTCTTTTGGGGTGCACAGGTGAATATTCGTGTTTTAGCGAAACTATTGCTCTTTGGTATATTCTGTTTTGGTGGGAGCGCAGTATTTCAGCCGCAATCCGCACCAGCATCTGATGCCAATGTCCCTCGTTTTGCCTCTCTCGCATCGTCAAAGGTAAATGTTCGCGTCGGACCGGGAAAACGGTACCCGATTTCCTGGGTTTATGTTCGCTCAGGTTGGCCTGTTGAAATAATTGCGGAGTATGAACTTTGGCGTCAGATCCGTGATGTGGAGGGAGATACCGGGTGGATACATACCAGCCTGCTGTCCAATCGTAGAACCATTTTAATTACAGATGCACAGCGACCGCTATACGAAAACCCAAACGAAGAAAGCAGCGTCATCCTCCTTGCTGATCCCGGGGTTCAGGGGCGGCTTTTGGAGTGCGATGGTCATTGGTGTCTGGTCGATATAGCTGGTAACGAAGGTTGGTTGAAGACGACAGATTTTTATGGTGTTCACGAAAACGAAAAAATCCGCTAATCCCCGAAGTCATTCGACAAAGACCGGCGGGTTGCCTCGTTCAGTTTTGTCATATGGGCATAACTATCGTGTTCTATCCCAATAATGATTTCAGCGCCCTCCTTTTTAAAAGCGTTAATTTGATCTTCGGATAAATTAAAATGCAGAAAATGAATAGCTGAAGTTTTTCCGTCTTCCGTTGTTCTGTCCACATCCATTTCAGGCACCGCGAGCGTTTTCTTGCCGTTTACGGACATGTATATCTTATCTTCGATATACCCTAATGAGTATAATGTTTGTTCCCGCTGAACAGGGTCATCAATTTCAATCATGAAAGTCGCCACCAGTTCTTTACCTTGCGGAATGAGGGGATTGTATGCAGCAAGTTCGTCTACAATCTGGTCCTCTCCCCCACGTTCTATAAAAAGCATTTCGTGAACCTGTGCCCACATGGTGTCGTAATTTTCGAAATAGAAAGTTGCATGGGGGCCAATCGCAACTCTCCGATCCCGCTTAATCTCAATCAGCTTTTTCTTTAAGTCATTGCGCTGCTTTTCATACTCAGCCATCGGCAGAATATCGCTGCGTTCGATTTTCCGAGATTGTGCCGTCATTTTTGTTCCTTTAGTCAAGGCCGTAGGCGCGCGCCATAAACTGAATTGGATGGGCTGCTGTTTTTGTTTTTACGGCTTCGGAGTCCTGCTTTTCAATTCCTTGTAAAAGATGTTCCGCAGCCAGTGGGCATTCAGATGCGATGTTTGGGGCGCCTGACTGAAGAGCATTTTTGGCTGCTGTCTTGCCAACTTTAAGAGCTGTTTCGAAATTTTCTTTCATAATACCCCATGACCCTCCATGGCCAGAACAACGCTCTACAATGGTAAGGCGTGTATCTGGAATGAGCCTTAGCATTTCTGCACCTTTTGCGCCCATATTCTGGGCTCGCGCATGGCAAGCGAGATGCATGGATACTGCACCATTTAAGGGGTTCAGTCCTTCACACAATCCTTCATTCTTGGAAATATCTACGATGTATTCGCTAACATCGTATGTCGACGTGCTCAGAGTTTTGAGATTTTGATCATCCGGTAGAATAAGCGGCCATTCAAATTTCAGCATCAAAGCACAAGAAGAAACCAGAGCAATAACGTCGTAACCTTGGGATATCCACTCGCAAAGCTCGGCTGATACTTTTTTGGCAGTCTGCGCAACAGTGTCAATATTACCTTGCTCTAATTGTGGCATGCCGCAGCATCCGGGATACACAACTTTGGTTTCAACACCGTTCTTAGCGAGAACTTTTCGCGTGGCCTCCCCTATATCGGGGTTATTGTAATTTCCAAAGCATGTCGCATATATGACAGCTTTTCGCCCAAATGCGGGTGCCTGATCATTTAATGGGTAGCTGTTTGCTTCCGCTAGGTCCTGTAATGTTTTGGAGTGATATTTTGGAAGTTCTGCGTCTTTATGGATGTGTAGCGTTTTTTCCATTATCCCCCGTGTAAGCGTGTTCTCGCGTTTGCTTGCCCAATTTGCAATACCTGCAACCGGTTTGGCCAATTTCCCGTTTCTGTCTGTTTTTGCAAGTTGCCCGCTGACAAATCCCATTTCACCATTTTTTTGCTCAACCGCCCGATATCGCAACATAAGATGCGGAAAATCCAAGTTAAATTCATGGGGTGGAACATAGGGGCACTTCGTCATGAAGCACATATCGCAGAGTGTGCATGCATCCACGACCGTTTTAAAATCCTCCGATTTGACACTGTCCAACTCCTCGGTGGGAGCGGCATCTACCAGATCAAATAGCCGTGGAAATGAATCACAAAGATTGAAGCATCGTCGACAACCATGACAAATATCAAATACCCGGCGCAGTTCCTGGTCGAGTAATTCTTCATCGTAAAAGGCATCGTTTTGCCAGTCTAAAGGGTGGCGTGTGGGCGCTTCCAAGCTGCCTTCGCGCATGTTTTGCCTCCAGTTTGATAGGGGAGGGGGGAGAGAATATGGATGTCTCCATATTCTCGATAGGCATCAGCTCATTTCATCAAGAGCTTTTTGAAAACGACCAGCATGACTTTTTTCAGCTTTTGCAAGTGTTTCAAACCAATCAGCTATTTCGTCATGGCCTTCTTCTCGTGCAGTTTTGGCCATGCCCGGGTACATATCTGTATATTCATGCGTTTCACCAGCAATGGCAGCTTTCAGATTGTCGGATGTTGTGCCGATAGGTAGGCCAGTTGCAGGGTCGCCTGCCTCTTCCAGATATTCGAGATGTCCATGAGCGTGACCGGTCTCTCCCTCAGCTGTAGAACGGAAAACGGCGGATACATCATTGTAACCTTCAATGTCTGCTTTTTGTGCAAAATATAGGTAGCGACGATTAGCCTGAGACTCGCCAGCAAAGGCGTCTTTGAGATTTTGTTCGGTTTTACTTCCTTTGAGAGACATGGACTTTCCTCCTGATCGTTAGCTCGGACCTGTTTATTAGTTTTTTATTTTTTAACTATATGGAATAAAAAAAACAAATGTCAATTGATTAGAATTATTCCAATTCAGGTCGATGCTGAAAGGCCGTTTAGCCGGTGGGGTTCGAGCGAACCCTAACAAATATATCTACTGATGAAATATCTACCCCTTCCGGTAATTCCGGTAATTGGCGAAGGCGTATATTATCAGATTGGATATCTTCAAGACGTCCTTCATTCTCATAATATAGATGGTGGTGGGGAGAAGTGTTGGTGTCGAAATATGTTTTACTCGAATCGACAATAACTTCTCGCAAAAGTCCTGCTTTGGTAAATTGGTGCAGATTATTGTAAACGGTGGCAAGAGAAAGAGGCAGCCGATAAGAGGAGACCTCCTTGTGAAGTTCTTCCGCAGTAATATGACGATTTCCGTCTGCAAAAAGGGCGCTTGCCAAAGCCATCCGTTGTTTGGTTGGTCGTAGGCCTGCCGCCCTGATCAGGGCCTCATAACTGGAAAAATCATCCGGCATCCGAAATCTCGCATATAATTGCCAAAGCCTAATGAACAAATATAGTTCATTAATGCAGTGTGGCAAATCAACCGGACGAGAATGACCAGAATTATTTCCCTGTCATAATCCGATCAACCAGCTGCTTCACTGTTGGCACGAACCCGTTTGCGTAAAATGGATCCGTTGCAAAGCGATAAGCGCCATGACCCGCAAACATCAAATTGTTGTTGATGTTGCTGTCAGAATGGATCACATCCTGTAGCGTCTTTTGAATGCAAAAACTTCTAGGGTCGGCTTTTCGGCCTGTATTTCCTTTTTCGTTTTCCGCCCAGTTTGAGAAGCTGCACTGCGAAAGGCACCCCATACAATCAATTTGGTCTTTACGAATTTCCTGCATTTTTTCTTTAGTCACAAAAACCATGGTAGAATCCGGTGTTTTCATGACCTGATCAAAACCTGCGGCTACCCATTTTTGTGCATTGACCAAATCTTGCTCTGTGAGAAAGACTTCCCGTTTACGTGCTCCCATGCTGAATGCAGCGGTATGTGCACCAACAGGTTCATTTGAATAGGCAACCTGACGTTCTGATCTTTCCTTGAGTTCGTCAAGAAAGTCGTTTCGAACAGCAGATGACCAGAAACCAGTTGGGCTAAAGCGGTTCAGGAAGACATCGCCTTTTTTAAGGGTGCCCAGTTTTTTCTTCCAAGCATCGGAAATTGGACTTTCTTTGGTCAGCAAGGGGCGTGTGCCAAATTGAAAAGCAATTGGACCAATTTCCGGGTTGTCGAGCCAGTCTTCCCAGTCTTCGATATGCCAAACACCACCAGCCATGATTATTGGGGTGTTGTGCAGGCCCATTTCATTCATCAACTTGCGAAGAGCCGCTACACGTGGATAGGGGTCTTCGGGCTTCATCGGATCTTCCGAGTTGCTCAAACCATTATGGCCGCCGGCAAGCCATGGATCCTCATATACGACACCGCCCAGCCATTCAGAGAATTTGTGATAGGCTCGTTTCCATAGGGCCCTAAAAGCACGGGCAGAGGAGATGATGGGGTAATAATGTACTTTATAGTCTGCGGCAATTTGTGCCACGCGATAAGGCATACCCGCGCCGCAAGTTATACCATTGATTAGACCTTTGGCACCTTCCAGAACACCGTGCAAAATCCGCTCAGCGCCGCCCATTTCCCATAGAACATTCATGTGAACAGCTCCCTGTCCACCTGCAATTTCATGAGAAATCTGAGCTTGTGTAATACCACCGCGAATACCATAGGCTACCAGCTCGTCATGGCGTTCCCGGCGTGTTCTACCGTGGTAGATTTGGGGAATGATGTCTCCGTTTTCGTCGTAACTATCTGCATTCACACCGGAGAATGTAGCGACACCTCCCGCAGCTGCCCAGGCACCTGAACTTTGGCCGGAGGATACAGCAATACCTTTACCGCCCTCAACGACCGGGAGAACTTCTTTACCTGACATTACAATGGCATTTAGTGACTTCACGTGACAATCCCTAATACTTAGACCTAACCATTACCATTTAGCGCAAAGTTGCATTTACACCAAGCGGTAAAGACCTGCAAAGGCGGCAAAGTTTAACTGAACCGCCTTTACAGCTAACTATACACTTAGTCTTCGCTATTGTCTTCGGTTGTTGCATCATCCTCGGCTTCGTCAGCCAGAACTGCTTTTATAGACAACCGAACTTTACCGCGGCCATCAATTTCCAACACTTTTACGCGAACCTCGTCGCCTTCATTGACAACATCTGTAACTTTGGCGACCCGTTTTGGAGCAAGTTCAGAAATATGAACAAGTCCGTCCCGGTTGCCGAAGAAGTTTACAAATGCACCAAAATCAACAACTTTAACGACCTTACCTGTATATGTAACGCCAACTTCCGGATCATCAACAATTGATTTGATCCAATTTACGGCAGCGTCAGCAGATTCAGTTGATGTTGCCGCAACTTTGACGGTTCCATCATCCTCGATATCAATTTTGGCACCTGTTGTTTCGCAAATTTCACGAATAACCTTACCACCTGTACCGATAATATCGCGGATTTTGTCTTTGGCAACGTTCAGTTGGGTGATACGAGGCGCGCCATCGCGAACACCGTCACGGGCAGCATCAAGTGCTTTTGCCATCTCTTCCAGAATATGCAAGCGACCTTCGGTGGCCTGAGCCAGAGCCTGACGCATGATTTCCTCTGTGATACCTGCAATCTTGATATCCATTTGAAGAGAAGTAATTCCCTCGCCAGTGCCAGCAACCTTGAAGTCCATATCACCTAGATGATCTTCATCACCCAGAATATCGGACAGAACTGCAAACTGGCCGTCTTCTTCAAGGATCAGACCCATAGCGATACCAGCAACAGGTGCCTCTAGAGGAACACCAGCATCCATTAACGCCAATGAGGTTCCACAAACAGTCGCCATTGAGGAGGAACCGTTTGATTCAGTTACTTCTGATACAACACGTAAAGTATAGGGGAAACTCTCTTTACCCGGCAGTACAGGATGAATTGCACGCCATGCCAGTTTTCCATGTCCAACTTCGCGGCGGCCTGTAAAGCCAACACGCCCAGCTTCACCAACTGAGTAAGGTGGAAAGTTGTAATGAAGCATGAAGTTTTCGCGATATTCGCCTTCAAGGGCATCTACGATTTGTTCATCCTGCCCGGTCCCGAGCGTTGTAACAACCAGCGCCTGAGTTTCACCCCGAGTAAACAGAGCAGAACCATGTGCGCGTGGTAATGCGCCCACTTCAGCAACGATTGGACGAACGGTTTTCGTGTCACGTCCATCAATTCGCTTGCCAGTAGAAATAATATTTCCGCGAACGATTTTCTTTTCGATCTTTTTCAGAATGGCATTCGCTGCTTCAATCTGGTCTTCTTCAAGCGTTTCAAGGACAGCCTGTTTGGCGGCATTAACCTGTTCAACGCGGTCCTGTTTAACCTGTACCTTGTAGGCTTCAGTGAGCGCGTCTTCCGCTGCTGCTTTTACCTTTGCTTCGAGTTCAGCATCGACTTCGGCAGGTTGGTAATCCCACGGTTCTTTCGCACATTCTTCAGCAAGATCGATAATCGCATCGATTACTGGCTGGAATTCACGATGACCATACATCACAGCGCCCAGCATTTGTTCTTCAGATAGTTCAGATGCCTCTGACTCAATCATCAAAACAGCTTCGCTTGTACCTGCAATTACCAGATCAAGATCTGTATCGGCCATCTGCTCTGCGGTTGGGTTGAGGATATATTCACCATCAATCATACCAACACGGGCGGCACCTACTGGACCCATGAAAGGAATACCGGAAATGGTCAGTGCTGCTGAGGCACCGATCAACGAAATCACATCCGGATCATTTTCAAGATCATGCGCAAGAACGGTGCAGATAATCTGTGTTTCATTTTTAAAGCCGCTCACGAAAGAGGGGCGTAGCGGGCGATCGATCAAGCGGGAGACCAGTGTTTCCTTTTCGCTTGGACGTCCTTCACGTTTGAAAAAGCCACCCGGGATTTTACCCGCAGCATACGCTTTTTCCTGATAGTTTACAGTGAGTGGAAAAAAGTCCACTCCAGGCTTTTCAGCCTTCGCAGCAACAGCTGTACACAGAACCTGAGTTCCGCCATAGGTAATCATCACTGCACCATCAGCCTGACGGGCAACTTTACCTGTTTCCATTACGAGCGGACGTCCGCCCCACATCACTTCCTTGCGATGTACTTCAAACATTTTTTTTCCTTCCAAAGCGGTTCAGCCCCATGCGTTCCCGCATTCACCCAGTACCCTATGTACTGAAAATCTATTTCATACCTTCACTTACGGTTTCCGATAAAATACCGGAAATACAAAAACGCCGGTGCATCGGACAAAAACTGCCCAAAGCAGAACCGGCGCTTATAATTTCCGGAACTCTTACGAGATCCGGAAAACTGGTTGTTACTTACGAATTCCAAGACGTTTAATCAGATCCTGATAGCGTTCTTCACTGTTTTTTCTCAAATAGTCGAGCAAACGACGACGTTTGCTGACCAGGCTCAACAAGCCACGACGCGAATGCACGTCTTTTTTGTGGTCTTTGAAATGCTCAGTGAGGTTGGAAATACGTGTTGTAAGAATAGCGATTTGCACTTCTGGTGAACCAGTGTCACCTTCAGTTGTTGCAAATTCCTTGATCAATTCTGCTTTTTTTTCAGCACTAATCGACATCGGTAAACTCCAATAATTAAATATTAAAAACCCGGACCGGGTATAAAATGCCGTTTTCCACTCGAGAAATTGACAAAGGTTTATCCTGATCCATTGCACAGACAATTCCGTCTGCCAAATTTGGTACTGCCACGTCATTGCCGTGCCTCACGCGAATAGCCTGAGTTTCCGAAATGGCCACCGCCGGGATGTCGTCCAGCGCGGTCGTCAGTGGAAGCAAGTCCTCAAATTCCGCCGGACACTGCCACAGCTTTTCCAACTTATCCAGTGAAATCGCATCTTTTTCTAAAAAAGGACCTACTTTTGTGCGGCGAAGTTGCGACAAGTGCGCAACGGTTCCTAAATAGACCGCCAAATCGCGGGCAAGTGCCCTGATATAGGTTCCTTTTGAACAGGTAACCGAAAATTGCGCATGATCAGAATCGATGATGTTGGTGAGATTCAACTCATAAATCTCAACCTGGCGTTCAGGCATTTGGACATCCGAACCGCTTCGGGCCAGCTTGTATGCACGTTCGCCATTAATTTTGATTGCTGAATATGCTGGAGGAATTTGGGTAATCGAGCCTGTAAATGCTTGTAAGGCTTCCAATATCTCGGATTCCGAAGGGCATTTTTCGGCAGTTTCTTCAATCTCGCCTTCGATATCGTCGGTATTGGTTTTGGCTCCCCAGCGCGCTGTAAAGGAGTACTGTTTTCGATCATCCACTATAAAGGGAACCGTTTTGGTTGCTTCACCAAGTGCAATTGGCAGAACGCCGGTTGCGAATGGATCAAGTGTTCCTGCATGCCCCGCTTTTTGGGCCTTTGTTATCCATTTGACTTTATTGACTACAGCCGCCGACGTCATGCCGGCGGGCTTGTCAATATTGAGCCAGCCGTGAATGGGTATTCCTTTTTTGCGACGTGCCATAATCTTTAGGAGTCAGAGTCAGTTTCTGACTCTTGATCTTGGTTCCGTTCGGAGCTGGTTTTTCGAATGAGACTGTCTATATGATCCCCATATTCGAAAGAAGCGTCTATTTTGAAAGCCAATCTTGGAGTAAATTTCATAGATAGCTGTCGACCCATTTCCGACTGAATAAATCCGGCGGACCGATTTAGGCCTTTAATAACAGCTTCTTCATTCATGCCCCCAAGAGGGACAACATAAACCGTTGCATTGCGCATGTCCGGACTGGGCTGAACTTCGGTTACGGTCACGGGGGTGGAGCTCACATCCGGATCGTGAATATTTCCCTCAGCCAGTACTTCGGAAATTATGTGCCGAAGCTGTTCACCAACACGCAGTTGGCGCTTGCTCGCTGTTTTGGCGGATCGTTTCTGGTTAGTCATAGAGGATGCCTCTCAAATCAAAAAAGGCAGGAGCAATTCTGCCCCTGCGCTTTTGAAAAACGTGTCGCTGCGAATTGATTAAAGTTCGCGAGCAACTTCCACAACTTCAAAGCATTCGATAAAATCTCCAACCTGAATATCGTGGTAATTTTCAAATGCCATGCCGCATTCCATACCGGACTTGACTTCCTTGACTTCATCCTTGAAGCGTTTGAGTGTCGCCAGTGTTCCTTCATGGATGACAACGTCATCCCGCAGTAGACGAACCTTGGCGCCGCGTTTGACAGTGCCTTCTGTGACCATGCAACCGCCAATTTTACCAACCTTGGATATGTTGAACACCTCGCGAATTTCCGCATACCCCAGGAAATCCTCGCGCAATGTTGGCGCCAACATACCAGACAGCATAGCCTTGATGTCGTCGATTACATTGTAGATGACGGAGTAATACTGAATATCAATGCCTTTTGCTGATGCAGCCTCACGTGCCTGTTTATTGGCTCGAGTGTTAAAAGCAATGATCATAGCGTTGGAGGCGGCCGCCAGATTGACGTCAGATTCAGTTATACCGCCAACCGCTGACAGAAGAACATTTACCTTCACTTCATCGGTCGCAAGCTTCTCAAGAGAAGCGGAGATGGCTTCCGCAGAGCCTTGAACGTCGGCTTTGATCACAACAGGAAGTTCATCTGCAGTCCCTTCCTGAATTGCAGTAAACATTTGTTCAATTGATCCGCGAGCGGTTGCTGTAACTTTCTTCTCTTTCGCGACCTGCTGACGATATTCAGCAATTTCTTTTGCTTTGGCTTCGTTTTCGGTAACAACAAATTCGTCACCTGCCTCTGGGGTTCCCTGAATACCAAGGACCTCAACCGGGATGGATGGACCAGCTTCTTCAACCTGATTTCCGCGATAATCCAGAAGTGCTCGAACTTTACCGTAAGCTGGACCAGCAACAAAGTTATCGCCGATACGTAAAGTGCCACGTTTCACCAATATTGTTGCCACCATACCGCGGCCTGTCTCAATTTTGGCTTCAACTACAGACCCTTGTGCGCTGCGATCTGGGTTCGCTTTCAGCTCAAGAATCTCTGCCTGAAGCATAATCGCTTCTTGCAATTTATCAAGACCCGTACCCTGAAGCGCAGACACCTCTACCGAGAGGACGTCACCACCCATTTCCTCAACAAATATTTCATGCTGCAGAAGTTCCTGTCTAACCTTGTCAGGGTTTGCGCCCGGCTTGTCGCATTTGTTGATCGCAACAATAATGGGTACTTCCGCTGCTTTGGCGTGTTTGATTGCTTCAATAGTCTGCGGCATCACGCTGTCATCTGCAGCAACCACCAGAATTACAACATCGGTGACCTGAGCACCGCGCATACGCATTGCTGTAAAGCTTCATGGCCCGGAGTGTCAAGAAATGTGATTGTATCACCCGATTTCAGTTTTACCTGATAGGCACCGATATGCTGGGTAATACCACCTGCTTCGCCGGCGGCCACGTCAGTTTTGCGCATAGCGTCAAGCAAGGAGGTTTTACCATGGTCCACATGTCCCATTATCGCAACAACAGGGGCGCGTGGAACCATATTTTCGTCTGTGTCTTCCTCGTCATCACCACCAAGGCCAATTTCCACGTCTGAGGCGGCGACACGTTTTGGAGTATGACCCAAGTCAGTCACAATAAGTTCCGCAGTGTCAGCATCGATTGTTTGCGGAGGAGTGGCCATGATACCAAGTTTCATCAATGCCTTGACCACATCGACGACGCGTTCGCTCATACGGTTTGCAAGTTCCTGAACGGAAATGACTTCGGGAATTGTAACTTCGCGATACACTTTCTGAGGTAAGTCCTCTGGCTGCATTTGCTGTTTCTTGCGTGCGCGCTTGATCGAGGCCAATGAACGTTGTTTCGGGCCCCGGTCATTTAATGCATCGCCAATTGTCAGACGACCTGAGCGTCTGCGCTGATCGTCTGCTCCGCGACGTGCACCAGATGGACGTTCTTCATTCCCACGGCTCGGCTTGGCAACTTTTTTACGAACACCGGTACGATCGCGGCCTGTATCTTCGACTTCGCCGCCCGTATTCCCTGAATCAGGGCGCGCTGAGGTCTTGGCAACTCTCGGTGCTGTCGTGCGTTTGGGCTCTTCCGCTTGTGGTTTAGCTTTCGCTTTTTCACGATGCTTGGCAGCCTGCGCTTCTTTGGCAGCAGCAGCTTCTTCAAGCAGTCTTTTTGCTTCCTCTTCCTCGGCACGTCTGCGTTCTTCGGGAGATCGGCGTTTTGCCGCACGTTCTTTTTCTTTTTTCTCTTTTTCTTCGATGCGTTTGCGGGCAGCTTCTTCTTCGGCCCTTTTCGCTTCTTCTTCTGCTTTTAACGCATCAAGTTTTTGCTGTTCTTCCTGTTGCTTCTTCGCAAGCAGAAGTGCAGCGGCGCGTGCGCTTTTCTCATCCTGAGTTAGTAGATTTGGATCTGACGCGGTTTCTTTCGAGCTGGCAGTCGCTGTGTTCTTTTTAACACTCAGCGTTTTTTTGGCGGCACTCGGTTTGGCTGATACAGTGGTTTTGGTCGCGCCAGCCGCTGGCGAGGCTCCGCGTTTTTTCCGCACTTCTACTTGCACGGTCTTTGAGCGACCATGGCTGATGTTCTGGCGAACCTGACCGCTGTCACCGGCGTTCTTTTTCATTTCCAGCGGTTTGTTCAGGCTAAGCGATTTACGCCCACCCTTGTCGTTTGTATCAGTCATTCCTACTCCGACCCGGTTCCTTAACTTACATTGTCGACATCCCGAAATTCTTGCAGTCTCGAGACTTCAATCAAAAACTTATCCGTCAGTCCATCTGGGGTTATCGCAATATGGACTGCATTTTCAAGCCCCACAGCCTGACTTAACTCTTCACCACTGAATAATTCCACCAGCTTCAGGCTATGTGCCAGACGACTTAACTTCTGTCGCCCATCTACTGCGCCGTCGCTTGCCGCAATTAATACAGCAGCTTTGTTTGATTTTAAAGCTGCTTCTACCTTTGCAAACCCGGTTTTCAACAAACCACGTTTTCTGCAAAGGCCAAGCAAATTCAAACATTTTTCCAAAAGAGCTTTGTCTATTGCTTCCAAGATGCTCTCTGGAATTACTATTTTCTGTTTTGCTGATCGGGAAAACAGACCTTTCCTAATCGCAAGTTCTATATACTTTTTTGGACGCCTGATCCAGATTCCTCTTCCCGGCAATGATTTCTGGTGATCAAAAACCAGCATCCCATCCGGGGAAACCACAAATCTGAACAGATCATCCTTGGGAAGAACCTCACCGGTTACGATACATTTTCGCAAGGCCGTCTTGTGCTCTTCCCTCGATTTTGCAGGTTTATTCAGTTTCCTGTTCACCTGCTGTTTCATCCTCTTCGAACCAATGGGCACGAGCAGCCATTACGATCTCATTGGCTTGGTCAAGGCTTAGGTTTGACCCTTTCAAAATACCATCTTCGGAATTGACCAACTCGTCACCTGAAAGGTCTGCCAGATCATCCAGTGTTTTGATACCAGCTTCGCCCAAGGCAACTGCCATCGCAGGGGTTAGCCCTTCAATGTTGATAACGTCATCACTAACGTCCAGCGTCTCAAGCTTCTCAGCCATCTGTTGGTTGAAGGTTTCGATATATTCCTGGGCGCGACGGATCAATTCCTCGGCAACGTCTTCGTCAAACCCTTCAATTTCAGCAATTTCCGACACATCAGTGAAGGTGAGATCCTCAATTGAGGTAAAGCCTTCTGTTGTCAATAATTGGGCAATGGTCTCATCAACATCAAGGGCTTCCATGAAGTTTTTGGTTCGTTCGGCAAATTCGGCCTGGCGACGATTTGATTCTTCCTCTTCAGTCAGGATATCAATATCCCAGCCGGAAAGTTGCGTGGCCAGTCTTACATTTTGCCCGCGGCGGCCAATGGCCAATGATAGCTGGTCATCTGGAACCACCACTTCAATTTTGTTGGCCTCTTCATCCAGAACAACTTTGGCAACCTCGGCAGGTGCCAATGCGTTCACAATGAAACTTGCCTGATCAGGTGACCAGGGAATAATGTCAATTTTTTCGCCCTGAAGCTCGTTGACTACTGCCTGAACACGAGCACCACGCATACCGACACACGCACCGACCGGATCAATGCTGGGATCGTTGGAAGTAACCGCAAATTTTGCACGGCTCCCTGGATCGCGGGCAACAGCCTTGATTTCAATGACACCATCGTAAATTTCTGGAACTTCCTGAGTAAACAGTTTGGCCATAAATTGAGGATGACTGCGGGAGAGGAAAATTTGAGGACCCCGCTGCTCGCGGCGGACATCAAAGATGTATGCACGAATTCTGTCACCTTGACGGAATGTTTCCCTAGGCAGCAGCTCGTCCCGTCGTACAACAGCGTCAGCTTTACCCAAATCAACAGTTACATTGCCATACTCTACGCGCTTGACAATACCATTGATAATATCGCCAACTCGGTCTTTATACTCTTCATACTGCCGTTCACGTTCGGCTTCACGGACCTTTTGGACAATGACCTGTTTTGCTGTCTGAGCAGCAATTCGACCAAAATCAATTGGTGGAAGCGGGTCAGTCAACAAATCACCGATTTCACTACCAGGGACTTCCGACTGGGCCTGCTCAAGCGTGACCTGAGTTGCTTCATTCTCAACTTCTTCAACGACTTCGCGAACGCGGGCCAGACGAATTTCACCTGTGCTTCGATTAATGTTCGCGCGAATATCGTTTTCGTGACCGTACTTGGCTCGTGCGGCCTTCTGAATAGCCTCTTCCATGGCTTCCAGAACGATATCCCGGTCTATTAATTTCTCTCTGGCTACTGCATCTGCAACTTGCAGCAGTTCCAACCGATTTAAGCTTGCAGCCGATTCCATGACTTCAATTCCGTCCTATAGCTTTGATCAGGACTTGTTGCTGCTTTGACTTGCAGCAATCAACTCATCCGTTAACACCAGCTTTGCCTTTCGTAAATCTGAAAAAGGCAATTCCCATTTTTCTCCAGCACTATCAAGCACGAGAATATTTTCATCCTCAACGCCCAACAATTTTCCACGGTAACGGCGCTGGCCATTGACCGCTTCATCCAATTCAACTTTCGCCTCAAAACCGGCCCATTTTTCGAAGTCTTTCAGACGTGTCAAAGGGCGGTCGATGCCTGGAGAGGAGACTTCCAGATTATAGGCATCAGAAATTGGATCTTCCACATCAAGTATTGCTGAAACTGCATGGCTGACTTCCTCGCAACCGTCAATGGTCATCGTTCCATCTGCTTTTTCAGCCATCACCTGTAACACGGGGTTTTCGCCGCCGGTGAAGGTTACCCGCACCAGTTCGTAACCCAAATCCTGTAGTGTAGGTTCAATCAGATCAGCAATTTTTGTAGTCGGATCCACTGAATATCTCTCACTTCTCATCGACCCAAGGAGCAACAAAATGCTTTAAAAGGGCCCATAAACAAAAACAGCGGACCAGAGGCCCACCGTTCAAACAGCTTATCCTTACGGTAAGCGAACAGTACTAATTTAGCGCTATAATAGCCAAAGCGAAGGTAATGCCAAGTTTTTTCTTGTCTTCCCTACACTATTAATGACGCGATTTGCGTTTGAAACGGTAATAAACAGACCTTCGGTCTTCGCGAAGTGCTTTAGCTTCATACCGGGTTTGCGGCCAGTCTTCGCCGCGAACAAGCCAGTCATTGGGTTGTTCAGCAAGCCACTCGAAGTCCTCTGACGCTAAAAAATGGTGAAGAATCCAAGCGCCATAGTCCAAATGGTCGGTACCCACTCGCAGGATGCAATTATCGTCCAAGACCCTTGCAAGGGCTCGAATGTTTGTTTCTGAAACGAATCGCCGTTTATGGTGAGAGGATTTTGGCCAGGGATCCGCGAATAACAAAAACGCTTTTTTGATTGAAGCGTCTGGTAGCTTTGCTAATAAATGCTCTGCCGCTTCATTATGGATACGAACATTGTCTAGGTTTTTTGCTTCAATTTTTGCAAGCAAGGATGCGACGCCATTGAGAAAAGGTTCGCACCCGATAATGCCTGCGTCTGGATTATGTTCAGCTTGCCAAGCTAGATGTTCACCAGCACCAAATCCAATTTCCAGCCAGTATTCGGACTGGTTCTTTGAAAAAAGATCGCTTGGCGTCAGGCGTTCACCGTCCATCGGAACGGTGAGTTTTGGCAGCATTCCGTCAACCAGTTTCTGTTGGCTTTGCCGAAGAGATTTACCTCTTCGGCGACCATACAGTATACGTTTTCTCTGGGAGCCAGTTTGCATTGGTCTGAAAATCAGGCGAAGGCAGATTTCAGCTCGTCAACCAGATCCAGTTTCTCCCAAGAGAAACCGCCATCATCTTGAGCATGCCGGCCAAAATGACCATATGCTGCTGTTCGTGCATAAATGGGCCGGTTAAGTTTCAGGTGCTCTCTAATACCGCGCGGGCTCAAATCCATGACCTGCATCAGTACTTCAGAAAGCCTGTTTTCATCTACTTGCCCTGTCCCGTAAAGGTCCACATACAGCGAGAGTGGTTTTGAAACACCGATAGCATAGGATACCTGTATGCAGCATTTTTCAGCGAGTCCGGCTGCCACAACATTTTTCGCCAGATAACGCGATGCGTAAGCTGCTGAGCGGTCAACTTTGGTAGGGTCCTTGCCAGAAAAGGCACCGCCACCATGTGGGGCAGCGCCGCCATAAGTGTCCACGATGATTTTGCGGCCGGTCAAACCTGCGTCACCATCTGGCCCTCCAATAACGAACTTACCTGTTGGGTTTACATAAAACTCATCTTCTGGGCACATCCAGCCATCGGGTAGTGCTTCCGTTACATATTTGCGCACTACTTCACGGACTTCCTCAGTCTCAACACCATCTGCATGCTGCGTGGATACAACGACAGAGGTTGCTCGGACCGGTTTCCCATTTTCGTAAGCAAGTGTTACTTGGCTTTTTGAATCGGGCCCTAGGATGCTTTCCGCACCAGAGTGTCGAGCTCCGGCCAGAAGTTTGAGAATATTGTGGGAGTAGTATATGGGAGCCGGCATCAGTACGTCTGTTTCATTCACAGCAAAGCCGAACATTATCCCCTGATCACCCGCGCTTCATCTTTATTGCCAGCAGCATCAACACCCTGGGCAATATCCACAGATTGTTCGTGAAGAAAAATATCCACGGCAGCATTTTTCCAATGAAAGCCGTCCTGCTCATAACCGATTTCGCGTACTGCTTCGCGAGCTGTTTCCTCGATAAGGTCTTTGGTAATTTCTGCAGGGCCCCGCACTTCGCCGCCCAAAACAATCCTGTTTGTGGTTGTTAAGGTTTCGCAAGCTACTCGGGAGTAGGGATCTTTTGAAAGATACAGATCAACGATTGCATCAGAAATGCGATCGCATACTTTATCAGGATGTCCTTCGGACACTGATTCACTTGTAAATAGATAATTGGAATTTTGCACTGTCAGTCTCGACTTTCATATCAGTGATTGCTGCAAACCAATGGTTTCGCAAATTGATTGTAAGATCGAGCAATGTAACTTTCTTGCCCGAGGGGTCAAGAAGAATATTTATTCGTCATCCGAGTCCAGTTGCTGATCACTGATCGCTTTTATGAGTTCCAGCACTCTCCTGCGCGTATCTTCGTCTGATATGCTATAATATGCTCGGGTCAGTTGTTGTGTTTCTCGTTTATCAAATGGATGGGCAACAAACGATTCACCGTTTTCGGCAACGGCACCGTTTGAATGTTGGATGCTTTCGGGCATATCTTCAAAGAAATAGGCAGTTGGAACTTTCAGAAGGCGGCTGATTTCATAAAGCCGACTTGCTCCAACTCGATTGGCCCCTTTTTCGTATTTTTGAATTTGTTGGAATGTCAACCCCAGATCCTTGCCGAGTTTTTCCTGACTAATGCGCAAGAAATTGCGGCGTTCTCTCAATCGACTTCCAACATGAACATCTACCGGATGATGTGACATTGCATGTACCCCTCTTTTGTCAACGGAACATATTCTAGTTGATTTAAAGAACCCTTAACAACTACCGGCATGGCAAATTAAGGTGATTTTTGTGAAATTTTTGACTGAAAATCTGGTAAATTAGTGAAACCTTCTAATCGTGAGACCGATAGTTAAAAAAATCACACATGTTACCAAAGGTAGAATCTCGCCGATTCTGCCATAAAGAGTTCTATTCTCCAAGGCCTTAGGAATACTTGTATCGATGATTCCGGCTTTTGTCGGGGGGATCTCATCTAATATGCGGCCGTACCCATCCACTACAGCAGATATTCCCTTGTTTGCAGATCTGATCAATGAAACTCCTTGTTCTATGGCCCGAGTTCGAGAGATTACGAAATGTTGATAGGGGCCAGACGTGTGCCCAAACCAGGCATCATTTGTTACGTTGAGGATCCAGTCGAACTCGTCGTCAGATTTAACTTCCCACGGGAATGTGACCTCGTAGCAAATCAATGTGCGAAAAGGTGGCAATCCAGCAAGTTTCATCACATCATTAGCTCCTGGAGGAGGAAATGAAAAATCAGACATGTTATCCAATGCCGGAATAAGACTTGAAACCCCTGAACTTTCGAGGAAGGATCGCAGAGGTAAGTATTCGCCATATGGCAATAGGTGCCTTTTGTCATAAACACCGATTATCTCTCCAGTGCTCGACAAGGCCTGAACGCTGTTCCAGTATTTGCGCTCAACTGGATCCCGTCTAGGGGCACCGGTGATAAGCGCTCCTTCTTTTGGAGCAAGTCGTTGCAAATACCCTGAAATCCGCTCATCCGTGGTTATAAAGAAAGGAACTGCTGTCTCTGGCCAGATCAGATATCTAAACTCACCGGCCTCGGAACGGCTTAACTTCTCAAGATTTTGAACATGCGAAAATCGTGTTTCGGTTTTCCACTTGGTTTCCTGATCATTGTTTGGCTGGACTATTCGGATTTCACTGTTTTCTATATTTTCTAAGGGGGGAGAATTAAGGCGCAAGGTTCCTATGGTTACGAGGGCCAAAATCAACAGGCTGTCAGCCAGCATGAAGTAGTTTTTTTTCCGAACAGATAGTGATGTTTCGGTTAAAAGTGCGGGCACGGAACAGACGAAAACAGTTACCAGTGTAAGCCCGTATATCCCAACATAGGCGGTCCATTGCAACATGGGAAGGATGTCCCCCCAAGCATACCCAATCAGGTTCCATGGAAATCCAGTGAATAATATTCCGCGAATATATTCGAGCATTGTCCACGAGGCAGCAAAGATAAAAATCCGGGCAATGCCTTTTGCTTGCAAGACATATAAAATAAAAGTTGAAAGCCCGGTAAATATGGCCAGACATGCGGGTAGAACTAAAGTTGGAATTGGAATTAGGGCAGCATGGGCTCCCGCGTCAATCGTAAAGGCAACGCCTATCCAGTAAAGACCAGCTGTGAAATATCCAAATCCAAACCACCAACCGATGAAGAAGGATTGCTTTTTGTTTCGGGTTTCTGCTGTCAGGATAAGTAACAGAGAAAGGCAGACAGGTAGTAGAAAGATAATATGAAGTGGCGCCAATGTCGCCGCCAGTAATATACCTGCAAACAGCGATAATGCTGATTTTTTCCAGAATGTGAGCTCTGACAGACGGATAAGCTTTAAATTCATTCTATGTCTGCTAATAACTCTGGGCTTCTTCGAATGCGCACGCGTTTGACTTTGCGAGGATCTGCATCCGTTATTTCAAAATCCAGTCCGCTGTCATGATGGATGATTTCACCTCGAACAGGGATATGTCCAGCCAACTGGAATACAAGACCGCCAACGGTATCAACCTCTTCATCTTCGTCTTCGGGCAGGAGGTCGACTTCCAAAAGTTCTTCAAGATCCGTAATTTGGGCGCGTGCGTCGGCTTCAATCGTCCCATTACCCGCTACAAAAATTAACGGTCCTTCCTGTTCGTCATGCTCGTCTTCAATGTCTCCGACAATTTCTTCAACCAGATCTTCGATGGTTACAAGGCCATCAATGCCCCCATATTCATCGACAACAGTAGCCATATGGATATGGGTTGCCCGCATTTTAAGTAACAAGTCCTGTACAGACATTGAAGGAGGCACGAATAGGACCTCGCGAGTGAAATTTTGCCAGTTGGAAGCGTCTTTCTTTCCCCAGAAATTTATAAGGTCCTTGATATGGAACATTCCGATGACGTTATCAAGGCTATCTTCATAGACGGGAAGTCTGGAATGGCTTGTTTCGGCGAAGCGGGCAACGACCTGGTCCAGTTGAAGGCTAGCGTCAATGGCTTCAATATCAGCACGTGGAACCATGACATCACTAATATTCATATCGCCAATACCAAGAATATTGGTCAGCATGGCCCGTTCCGAGGGATTTATTTCCTGTTCGGGGTCATCGTGTTCTTCAATAAGCTCTTCCAGAGTTGATCGAACGGTGCTGTCATTTTGACCACCAATACCAATCGTTTTTAACAGACGCTGAAATACCCCTCCTGAACTATCCACGTCAGTTCTACTGACTTGATCAATTGGTTCGATGTTATTTTTAGTTAATTCGTCACTCATGGCGGCTTACTGAAAGGTCCTCAAAGATCCGTGATGTAGGGGTTCTGTATATTAAAGGTATCCAAAATGGCGATTTCAAGTGTTTCCATTTCATTCGCTTGGGCGTCATCTACATGATCATAACCCAATAAATGTAAAATTCCGTGAATAACAAGGTGGGTAAAATGGTCCATTTCTGATTTACTCTGCTCACGGGCTTCATTCCGGATGACTCCATCAGCCAAGGCAATATCACCTAGGCACAGGTTTTCCTCAAATTCATTTGCCAGAAGTAAGTTTTGGGCTGTGAGCTCTGTATCAGGAAAAGAGAGGACATTTGTTGGCTTGTCTTTGCCCCGAAATTCAGAATTCAGGTCCTGAATTTCAGCATCGGAAGTAAGTAGAAAACTCACTTCTATAAACGTGGAAGCTGCTTGGGTTTTTAGACTGTCATCCAAGGGTACCTGATCGAGTACGGATTGCAGTAGTGAGTTGAGAAGCTTTTCGAAATCCTGTTTCCAATCGTTCCAGTCATCGGATGCGATCCGAACGGATGCCAAACAACGTAAGTTCACTTCCTCAGAAGCGCCTGCATTCAAATGTGTGTTCAATTTCGGTTTATTACCTCAAAATAATTTGATGGGGTAGCTGCCATTTAACCTGTTTCAAGCCCTTCCTTGGCTTTTTTCTTAATTTCAAGGTTCAGCTTTTTTTCTCGGTCATGTTCTCCATAGGCCCGGACAATGCGGGTGACAAGAGGATGTCGAACGACGTCAGCTTCTCCAAAATCAATAATATCAACACCTTTGACCCCGCGTAGGATCTTGACCGCTTCTTTAAGGCCAGATGGGACGCCAAGGGGTAGATCAATCTGTGACAGGTCACCAGTTACCGCCATTGATGAATTCTCCCCCATTCGGGTGAGTAGCATTTTCATCTGAACGGGGGTCGTGTTTTGTGCTTCATCCAGAATAATTGCAGCATTGGATAGGGTTCGCCCCCTCATAAAGGCAAGCGCTGCAACTTCAATCTCACCATTTTCCAGCCTGCTCACAACCTCTTCAGCAGGCAACATATCATAGAGAGCATCATATAGCGGTCTCAGATATGGATCAATCTTGTCGCGCATGTCTCCGGGCAGAAAGCCTAGCTTTTCACCGGCCTCTACCGCCGGTCTTGCCAATATGATTCTATCGACCTTGTTCTCTATCAGCATGGACACTGCGTTTGCGACTGCCAGATAGGTTTTACCTGTACCCGCAGGCCCAAGGCCAAATACCAGTTCGTGATCACGTAATGATTTTACGTAATAGGATTGATTGGTGGATCGCGGAGTAATATGTCTCCGCTTGGTGACAATCATGGCGCCCTTTTCAGATACCGAACCCCGTTTTCCCTCAATGGGCGGAGAGTCATTTGCCATTCGGATGGCAGCATCCACTTCACCTTCTGTCACTTCCAGACCGCTTTGAAGGCGGGAATACAGATCTTCCAAAACCTGCTTAGCTAAAAGGCGCGCATGTGATGGGCCATCAATCGCCATTTTATTGCCGCGGGGTGTGACGGAAACTTTCAGTCCTTGTTCTATGCGTGCCAAATATCGATCATGTTCTCCTACAAGCTGAGCCAGCAAATGGTTGTCTTCAAACTCCACCAAAATAGACTTGTTTTTGGGCTTTTTCGGCGTGTTGGGATCGATTATCGGATTGGACACATTCTCTCCTTGGTTCAGGCCACGTCCTGAGCGCTGCCAGTATCTATACGGCCACGCAAGGAATTGGCATTTCCTTCTTCAACTATGATATTTGCAATTCTGCCGATCCGGTGAGCGGGAGATTGCACAAAAACCGATTGCATATATGGACTGCGTCCAACGAGTTGGCCTTCCCTTTTGCCTTCTCTCTCAAGAAGAACCGGAATTGTTTTACCTTCGAACGTGCGGTTAAATTCAAGCTGCTGCTCATTTAGCAAAGCCTGTAAACGCGCTAGACGTTCTGATTTCACTTCTTCGGGGATCATTTGGTCTGCTAATCCTGCAGCAGGTGTTCCCGGGCGTGGGCTGTACTTAAAGCTATAGGCTTGAGCATATTTGACGTCCCGAACAAGTTGAAGTGTGTCTTCAAAATCTGCGTCTGTTTCGCCAGGAAATCCGACAATAAAATCGCCGGATAAAGCAAGATCTGGTCGATATTTGCGTAATTTTTCGATAATGCGTCTATATTCGTCGCCTGTATGACGACGATTCATGGCTTCCAGGATTTTGTCTGATCCAGCCTGCACAGGCAAATGTAAATATGGCATCAGAATATCCACATCGCGATGAGCCTGACAGAGTTCCTCGGTCATTTCCAATGGGTGTGACGTGGTGTATCTCAATCTCTGCAAGCCATCCAATTCGGATAGCATGTAAATCAACTCGGCCAGTGACGCAGATTTTCCATCATCTTTCAGGCCATGATAGGCATTTACATTTTGGCCAAGCAAAGTGATTTCTCGTGTTCCGCCATCAATCATTCGTTTTGCTTCCGAAATAATATCGGCGGTCGTTCTTGAGAATTCTGCACCTCTTGTATAAGGGACTACGCAGAATGCACAAAACTTGTCACATCCTTCCTGAACAGTCAGAAAAGCGCTTAGGTTAGTGTCGATAGCCTCGTCTGGAAGATGGTCAAATTTTGGCTCTACAGGAAAGTCAGTATCCAGAACCTGACCAGCACCACGCGTTGCTTCGGCCAGCATTTCAGGGAGTTTATGGTAGGATTGCGGACCAAAGACCATATTCACATATGGCGCACGCTTCATAATCTCATCACCTTCGGCCTGGGCAACACAGCCGGCAACTGCAATTAGCATGTCGCCTTTTCCTTTTTCTTCTTTTGCCTTGCGCAGGTTTCGCAGGCGCCCAAGTTCTGAAAAAGTTTTTTCTGATGCTTTTTCGCGAATATGACACGTGTTCAGGATTGCCATATCTGCATTGGCAGGTTCCTGTGTCAGGCTATATCCGAGTGGAGAAAGAATATCGGCCATACGGGCAGAATCGTATACATTCATCTGGCAGCCGTACGTAGAAATATAAAGCTTCTTGGTCACTTGTCCTCACTGACCACATACATGGCGTCGCGGTATAATACAATTAATATATGGGTACTAAACCGCGTCTTTTAACAGGAAACTCTTCAAGAATGAAGAAATTGATGGAAAATGTCAAAATTCACTGAAATTTGGCTCTGCTCTATGTGTCATTGCCCTTGAAAGACCCTCTGCTACCCTTTTTTGGCAATCAACTGCCATTGATTTACGAGAATCATAGGATGTAATTGTGACGGGGCGATGAAACCGCAGTTCGGCTGTTACGCGCCCTTCTTTCAAAAAATTCCAAACATGACCTAACAGTTCTTCGTCACCGATCCATGCAATCTTTTTCATCAGATCACGTCCAACATATAGACGATCCATTTTACTATAGGCGAGGGATACAGGTTGTACTGTCAGCGGTTTTTCCCCTTGGTATTGTTCGGCAAGTGCAAAATATGCACTTTTGAAATTTTGGACGACAAACCCGTTGGAGGAGGTGCCTTCGGGAAAAAGAAAAATATTATCGCCTTTTTCCAAGTGCTCTTTCATACCATCTTTATGGATTTTCACAGACGGTCGGGTTCTGGCGATGAAGATAGTTTCCTGCAAGGAAGCTGCAAAACCCACAAGGGGGTATCCGGCAACCTCTTCCTTTGCGACAAAGCTACCCTTAAGAGCACTGCCAACCACAGGTATATCAAGCCATGAAATGTGGTTCAAAACAAAGAGTGTAGGGCTATCATTTGACGGAATGCCAGAGACAACAACTTTAAGCCCTAAGAGTTTGCAAAGCCCGCTATGAAATAGCTTTGGGATCGTATAGCGAGAAGATGGGCTAATGGTTTTTAATACCAGATGCACCGGAATAAGTAGCCCGATCCACAGGAATACTGCCAGGATAACCAACACAGCGCGTATTTGTCTCATGCGAAAACTGCTTTACTAACTGATACGAGTCGCGTCAAAGGTCTTTACGCTGCAATGCCGTGTGTTTGATATTGACTACAGATTCTTCAGGTTTGACCGCTTTCTGGCTTAAGCCTTTCTTCGGTCGGCCGTAAAGCTCCAAGCGATGATCAACAAGGTCAAATCCAAGCTCCTCTGCAACTGCGTGCTGCAAAGCTTCAATTTTATCACTCGTAAACTCGATAACCTGACCGGTTTCAATGTTGATCAGATGATCATGATGTTCGTCAGAAACTTCTTCGTAGCGTGCACGACCATCCCCAAAATCGTGCCGTTCCAAGATTCCATTTTCTTCAAACATCCTGACCGTACGGTATACAGTTGAAATGCTAATAGTGTCGTCGACCAGAACAGCCCGTTTATAGACCATTTCCGCATCGGGATGATCTTCTGATTCTGATAGAACACGCGCAATTACGCGGCGTTGTTCGGTCATACGAAGTCCTTTGTCGATACATAGCTGTTCAACTCTTGAAGACATTCGGGCCTCTATCCTTACTTGTAAATTGAGTATCCGACCGATAGTTTATACACAAATTTGGGACGGTTCCAGAAAAGAAAAACTAACTGGCTGCGCTTTTCTTGCGGCGAGTGCCCAATCCGATTTTTTTTGCAAGGTTTCGGCGCTGGTTGGCATAATTTGGAGCGACCATTGGATAGTCTGATGGCAGGCCCCAGCGTTGACGATACTCTTCCGGAGTCATGTTGTAAGCTGTCTTCAGGTGACGTTTAAGCATTTTCAGCTTTTTGCCGTCTTCCAGACAAATAATATAGTCCGGCTGCACGGACTTTCGAATGGAGATAGCCGGCTGAGGCCGGTCAGTTACCGGCTCTGTGGTGCCTACAGTTGCTAAAGTGGAGTATATTTCACGGATCAACCCCGGAATTTCGCTTGCCTCTACCGCGTTACGCGATAAATGTGAGGTAATGATATCCGTTGTAAGAGCCAGTAGCTCCATTTTTTCAACTTTATCAGACACTTTTAGAGGTCCTCCTTTAAATAGCTGCAGACTTATAGTGTATGATGCTTATATGTGCAATAGATCTGCAATAAAAAAAGAGCTTGGACCAAAAAAAAATGCAATAAAAATCAGCTTTCAACTAGTGCTGTACTTATTGGTGCTGGATATACATATTTGAAATTCGAACGAATGTTGCTATCGGGAGTTTTGTCACTTTACAAAAATTTGTTATTAAAGAACATGTTCAAGGATTAAGGCATCAAAGTTTTCGCCGCCGATCTGATAATAACCGGCTCGTTTACCAATTTCACGAAAACCAGCCTTTTGGTATAGTCGTTGAGCAGATAAGTTGTCGGTTGAAACCTCAAGTAATACTTTTGCGACACCCTGCTCTTTAAGGTGCTCCAGTCCTGCCCGAAGCAAGTGACTTCCAAAATTCTGATTACGCTGCAGAGGGAGTATTCCAAGGGTGAGAATTTCTGCTTCGTCCAACGTTTTTTGATATAGGGCAAAGCCTACGGGTTGGTCATTTGACAGAGTAACCTGAGCAATTGTGCCATTTAACAGCAGCAGTTTTTCAAAAGCCGTTTCACTCCAAGGCTCGGAAAAGCAGCTTTTGTGAAGTTCCGCCAGAAGCTTCGCGATTTCTGGCGTGGAAATAAACTGATGACTAAGTGACATCTTTGCCTTTCGGATCCAGACCGCCGGGCAGCTTGGCATCAGGTGCCCTAAGATACAGGGGAGAGGGTGGTGATACGTAAGTACCTCATCTAATTTTCTGAGGGCGAGTCTGGCGACAATACGCGAATCCGGATCGGGAGATTTTTCCAGCTCGGTCCAATTGGATTTGGTGTCAGTTGCGTGTTCAATCAAAGAAACACCGTTTCCAAGGACGATTGCTTTGTCATTTTTTAGCTGGCTTGCAATACCCTTGATTGAGCTCGCCATCGGCTCGGATATTGCTCGAAGCATTTCGCTATCTTGAGAATAGCAAAATGATTGATGGTAAACCTCGTTTCGTCGCGCATCGATAATTGGAACGATATCCGCTCCATTGGCTTCCACGCAACTTACACTGGCCGCCAGGCATTCGAGAGTTGAAACTCCAATACAGGGCAGCTGGGCCGCCAGTGAAATGGCGCGGGCAGCAGAAAGCCCAATTCTGAGTCCGGTAAATGTTCCTGGGCCTATGGTAACACCAATTGCATCAAGTTCTTCGAAAGCCAAGTCATTTTGCTGCATTAACTCACGAATAACAGGTAGCAATTTTTCAGCATGCCCGCGGGATCTCGTCTCATGCGAATATGCGATTTCCCGTTCACCATCCATTAACGCGACAGAACATGCATTGAGTGCAGTATCAATTGCCAGTATCTTCATTGCCTTGAGGTTCATCTGATTGTAGGCTCCAATGTTTGACAGCTAGTATCATATCTTTAAGGGCGAAGTCTGGCTAAAAATCGAAATTTGTAGCAACGGAAAGTAAAAGCGTAAATGGAACTCGTTGAAATAACCGAAGATAAGTATGACGTGTTGCTTGATATCCGTTACGCCAGCACCAATAATTTTACCGGCGCACAAATATATGGGCGGGCCGCCTGCTATTTGAACCCCGAAGCCGAAGGCTTGCTTTGTAAAGCGATCGAACTTGCAGCCAAGGCAGGTTATCGCTTCAGAATATTCGATGCGTTTCGTCCAACAGAAGCCGTTCAGAAGCTTTGGGACCATACACCGAACCCTCAGTATTTGGCTCCGCCTTCCAGTGGTTCACCCCATGCCAGAGGGGCGGCTGTCGATCTGACACTAGTCGATGATGAGGGCGAAGACTTAGAAATGGGAATAAATTTTGATGCGATGACACCCCTTTCACATCACGGTGCACTCCAGATTAGTGAAGATGCGCAGCGTAATAGGGCTATTCTTCTGGGAATTATGACGGCCGCGGGGTGGGATTTTTATAGAAATGAATGGTGGCACTATCAATTGTTTAAACCACGACGATACCCAACCTTGTCGGATGCCGCTGCGAAGACAAATATGATGGGGTAGAATTTGATAATTTTCACGAGTGTGGAGAGTACAGGAAATACAGGATGAATATTTTTTCGAGATACCTGTTAAGTTGTTTGGCGCTTTTCTGTTTTTTGAGCACCATCAGCATTTCATATGCAGCGGATTGGGCAAGCGTGATCATGTATCATCGCTTTGGAGAGGATAAATATCCGTCTACGAATATTTCCATGGACAAATTTCAGGCTCATCTTGATGAGTTGTCATCTTCCAAATATTCGGTACTTCCGCTTGGTGAAATTGTACAGCGGCTTGAAAAGGGAGAGGAACTTCCTGATCGCACTGTCGCGATTACAATCGATGACGCATATTTGTCCGTATATGAAAAGGCATGGCCTGCATTAAAAGAGGTAGGATTACCCTTTACCGTGTTTGCCTCCACCGATCATTTGAATATGGGCAGCGGTGATTTCATGAACTGGCAGCAACTTCAGGAAATGTTGGAGGGCGGCGGCGTTTATGTCGGGCATCATAGTGCGGCCCATGCACATTTGCCAGAACTGAGCAATGAGGAAGTCCGGGATCAGATCCGTATCGCCAATGCCCAATTTAAGGAGCATCTGGGATTCGTTCCCGCTCTTTTTGCCTATCCTTATGGAGAGTACGGAACCGAAATCAAAAATATTATTGCTGAATTTGGATTTGCAGCAGCCTTTGGGCAGCAGTCTGGCGTCATGTATGCGGGACAGGACCGTTTTGCCTATCCCCGTTTTCCCATGAGCGATAACTATGGCACGATCGGGAGGTTGCGTCTGGCAGCAAATGCGATGCCACTGAGAGCTAAAAATGTTTTACCCAGTGATAATATTCTGAAGCGCAATCCGCCTGCTTTTGGTTTTACACTTGCAGAAACGTATCAAAATATCAGGCAACTGAGTTGTTACGCGTCCAATCAGTCAGGTGGTGCCGTTCCCATCGAACGCGTTGGTGACGACCGCATTGAAATTCGCTTATCCAAACCCTATCAGCCGGGACGAGGCAGAATAAATTGCACTCTTCCCGGTCCCGATGGTCGGTTTCGCTGGTTTGGCACGCTTTTCTATATTCCAAGAAAGTAAAAAATGAATTATTTGGGCAGGTTGAAACGTAAATTGCAAGAAGGTCAAAAAACGACTGGTGCTTGGCTGTTTACCCCTTCTACAGATATGGCCGAAGTCATTGGTGGCTGTAACTTTGACGCTATTATGATTGATCAGGAGCACGGTCCGGGAGTGCCGGGTGAAGCGGTTGCCCAGCACCGGGCTATTCGATTTGCAGGAGACAGCAGCACTTTAATTCGAATTCCCTGGAATGATCCGGTTATGGTCAAAAAAGCGCTGGATGCCGGTATGGAAGGGATAATGTTTCCCTGCGTCAATACGGCTGAGGAGGCCCGCAAAGCTGTAGATGCCTGTTATTTCCCGCCGCGTGGAAGCAGGGGCGCAGGTTTGAGTGCAACTCATGCGACCAGATATGGGCGGATGAACGAGGAATATTTGCAGAAATTTGAAGATAACCTGCTGATCATCTGCCAAATTGAAACTGCTCAGGCAGTTGAGAATATTGAGGAAATCGCAGCAGTTGACGGTGTCGATATGCTCTTTATCGGACCATATGATTTATCTGGTAGCATTGGTAAGCTGGGCCAGTTTGAAGATCCTGAAGTTAAAGCCCTTTACGATAGGGCAGTGCAAAAAATCAAGGCAAGCGGCAAGTGGCTAGGAACGATTAGCAGCGGTGTTGAGCAGTCAAAACGCTATTTTGCGCAAGGTCATGATTTTCTGCTATGCGCATCTGAAACAAGCTTGGTTTCAACCGCAGCGGATCAGTTGCTTTCTGAGCTGACAACCTGAGCAAAGCGTTCAGGCGATAGCTCGACTGTGTCGAAATCTGTGAGATTGTTCGCGTCTATCAGTGATTTGAGTGTCTGGACATATTCCTCACCTCGTTCAGAATACGATAGCAATGTGTCTGCCAGATCATATCCAGTGGGGCTTGCTCCAGTGCTTTTCAGGTAAGCGCGGCGCAGACGAAAATCTTCATATGCAGTGTGTCTGTTGAGGTTGGTGGCATAAGAGAGGATAGATTGTTCCAAGTGATCGAAGGCTTGAACTTCATAAGTTGCACCTTCTTCTCGCTCTTGAGGAATTATACCTTTCCCGGTAGCCCAGACGCGCTGCCCGAACAGGGCATTACCATTACGAGCAAATCGAGACGTACCCCAGCCAGATTCTTCAATACTCTGTGCAAGTGCAAGAGACACTGGAATTGTATCTACTTTAAGCAATAGATCAAACAGATTGCTAGTTGTACTTTGATATCTTTTTGCAAGACGTTGAAGCCATTTCTGGTCAGTTTCAGGAACTTGTTTACCTGATTTTACAAGTGTCACGATATTAAGTAAGCGGTCTCTTTCCGCTTCGATCTTCTCGTTTACTTTCAGGATCAAAGGAAGCGTTACAGACAGAAAAATCTTTTTCTTTTTCTGCACCTGTTCGATATCCAGAATATCCACAGGCATGGTGTCTACAAAAATCCTGGGAACCGGGTTTCCACTGCGAATATCCGCTAGATTGAACGATAGGGAATTCAAGCTGTTTGATAGGGAAACAACCGTTAACTGATAAGGTTGCTCGACTGTGGGCAGATTTGAGGGTCGAGACAACGGCTTAGGGACTGCATCTAAAGATAGCTTGTCTTCACCGATCAGCTTTTCATGAGTGCTGGCGAGTTGAGAAGCAGGAAGTTTTGCCTCGGCCATATGGGAGGGGTGGTTTCCATATTCGGTGATGGCATATCCTGCCAGCAGCGAAAGCGCGAGTAATGAAGCAATTCTGCTTGATTTTAAAGCTGTCGTTAATTGTCGCATGTCTTTCCAGTGTTGCACGACCTCTGGCTTTGAATATTAGATTATACCACTATATTTGGTATGTGCAACGATTAGTACTCACTATATACAGTCAATTCATCGAAAATCGAAATGAATTTAAGCCAAATCGGCGCGCAATATGTCTTAATAAAAAGTTAATTGCAACCCTTTCAGCATAGTGCTGAAATCTCCTTTAGGAGTCAGAGGTTTATATCTAGTGAGAAAATTGCGATTTCAAGGGAAATAGGTAAAATTTTACGAATCACCGGATTAGGGCTATGTGACAGCATCCAGTTGGCTGTTACTCATATGCCCGGGGACGACAGTTATGGGAATGGCAAATGTGCCTGACATTTCCCCAACCAGACTTTTGACAAGTGGGCCTGGCCCACCAGAGTCCGGTGATGCTGCGAGCACCAGAATGCGTATGTCGGGATCGTCTTCGATTAGCGATAGAAGTTCATCCTTGATATATCCATCCCTAATGACAAACTCTGGGATAATATTGGTATCTCTTCGGATTTCTTCGGCCAATTCCTGCAAAAGTTCTTCTGCCGCTTCACGGGCTTCTTCGCGCATGACCTGTTCGACACCCATCCAGTGTTGAAAATCAGGCGGTTCAATGACTTTAAGAAGAATGACACCTCCGCCAACATGCCAAGCTCGACGACAGGCAAACCGGATTGCCGATTTGCATTCTGGTGTGTCATCCACAACCACAAGAAATTTGTTTCGCCGCGGCGGCGAAGGGGCTTCATCTGTCATGAAGTCTCCAGACTTGGTTTCCTCGATCCCATCCTGCCATCAAGATTAGCTCTATTTCAAGAGAATGTTGCTGATCTCGCGAAGTTGCGTTCGCGCCCGAAGGATATAAAAGCCCTGTACAGCAAGGTGGTTCGGGAAAAGTTGACCATCGTTTTTGGCGTTGGATATCACAAAGGGGTCAAGTTCAACAACCGAGCGAAAACTACCCAGCATTTGACCCCAGGCGTTACCCAGCTCTCGCTCGCGAATGAGAGTTTCGTAGTCTTTGGCGAGTGCGTCGAGGATCATATAATAAGCGTAGGCCTGACCTTTAAAGCCATAAAAAAGATCATCTGCCTCAAAATCAATGTAAGCGCCTGAATGTTCCGCGATGTGTTTGTCTATGACAGCAGTGGAGGATCCTATATCAAGTGCAATTCGGTCGATGGTTGCCAGTAGATTGTCCCCGCGTTTTTCAAAAACTGCGCGGCCTTCAGCCAATCGTTGATTATACGAAATCAAAGATTTGCGAGCTTTTTCATATTGTTTTTCAGAAGAGGCTGTTGGCAGAAGTGAAACTGTCGGATCCCAGCTCCAGACGTCGCCTGCATATTGAAGTAAGCCCGCCGCATTTTGAAGATCCACATCTGTCTGGCTGGATCCTCTTGTTCGGCCTATCTGATCTGTAAGTTCAAAACTGAACCGGGCAAGCGCCGAGATAATGCCCTGTTGGTAGTTGGGCATGTTATCCAGCAGGGCAGCTGGCATGAAAAACGGATCATTTGAAGTCCAGCTATTTATGTTGATTTCTCTGTCGATGAGACCCGCGGCCACTTCAACCGCCCTACTGCCACCGGCTGTCTGATTATGTTCAGCAGGCGTAAATTTCAGATCATCATCGACTTTATGGATCCAGATCATTCCAATGGCATAATAGAGAAAGATGGCCCCAAATATGCCAATAAAGAATTTTCCAACATGACCCTGGAGCGAAATTCTACGGCTAATTGGTGTGCTATCCCCGGTTCCAATTTCACTCATGGCCATTTTCCCTGTTTTGCTTTCAGCATGATAACCAAAATGTAAGAGGTGGAGCAGCCTATACAAGACCTGCTCCACCAATTGCATATCAGTCGGTCAGAAAACCAACAACTTCCTTAACCTCACGAATGATGGGAGCTGCAATGGCTCGAGCCCGCTCAGCGCCATCTTTTAAAACGCTGTCAACGTAGGATGGGTCGTCCATCAGCCGCTTCATTTCACTGCCAATTGGACCGAATTTTTCAACGGCGAGTTCTGTTAATGCGGGTTTAAAAGTTGAAAACTGTGAACCGGCGAACTCTTGCAGGATTTCTGAACGTGTTTTATCCGCAAGAGCTGCATAAATACCCACAAGATTTGCAGCCTCTGGCCGACCTTCAAGGTCTTCCAGTTTCTCTGGAAGAGGTTCGGGATCAGTTCTTGCCTTTCGAAGTTTTTTGGAAATTTCGTCCGGCCCATCCATCAATGTAATACGTGAATAATCACTAGGATCAGATTTCGACATCTTTTTAGAACCATCCCGCAGTGACATTACGCGCGTTGCTTCACCAAAGATGAGAGGCTCCACCAATGGAAATAATTCAATCTCGTAATCATTGTTAAATTTTTGCGCAATATCACGAGTGAGCTCCAGATGCTGTTTTTGATCTTCACCCACGGGGACATGTGTGGCTTTGTAAACTAGAATGTCCGCAGCCATCAAATTTGGATAGGCATAAAGGCCAACTGAAGCGTTTTCCCGATTTTTTCCAGCTTTCTCTTTAAACTGGGTCATTCTGTTCAACCAGCCGAGGCGTGCGACGCAATTGAAAATCCAGGCTAGTTCCGCGTGAGCTGCAACAGCGCTTTGCGCAAAAACAATGGACTTTTTGGGATCTACACCAGATGCCAGATAGGCTGCGGCCACCTCGCGAATGTTACTGCGAAGCTCTTTGGGATCTTTCCAGACAGTAATGGCATGCATGTCGACTGCACAGTAGATGCATTCATAATCATCTTGCAGACGAACAAAGTTGCGGATTGCACCCAGATAATTACCCAAATGCAAATTACCAGTTGGCTGAACACCAGAAAAAATACGAGACATAAAAAACGCTCCTCACGCTTTGGACACGGCCCGGTTGTTCAATGCTCCTCTTGAGACATTGGCCGAGCTGGAGTTAAGGGGAAGGGATTTATTGCAGGCGCCTTGATATACGTCAACTGTTTATGATTGTGGTGTTCGCCTTAGCATTGTCTTTAGTTCCGAAATTCGCGCGGCACCGAACAAAAGGCTTGTGATTGCATATATTGATCCTCCACCAAGGATGAGTAATGCAAGGCTGGCAACTTTCGTCAACAGGTCATTCGCGAGTAACTGATCTTTTAGAAAATCTGCTGTGAAGTTTAAAAATACGACCATCAGAGCAGAAGCCAAAAGCGCACCAGAAACTCGTTTAAGCAGCCGAATATCCATGCGGTGGTGACCCCTTATCAACAATAACAAGAGCAAGGTCCCAGCGTTCAGCCAGGCTGCCAGCGAGGTTGCAATCGCTATTCCTACATGTGCGAATGTGTCAATGAGGATCAGACTTAAAACGATATTCAAAATCATTGCCACCACACCAACTATTACAGGTGTTGTGGTGTCTTCGCGTGCAAAGAAACCGGGTGCGTAGACTTTCGTTAATACATATGCGGGAAGTCCACTTGCGAATGCGACGAGCGCTTCTGCGGTGGTTTGCGTGGCTAGCGAGTCAAATTTTCCATGTTCAAACAAAACGGATATGATCGGGACATCGATTGTCATGAGCGCAGCCGTGGCTGGTAAGGTCAATAACATGGAAAGCTCTACAGCTCTGTTCATGCTGGCATTAGCTTGTGCTTCAACTCCACTACGTAGCTGCCGGGTTAGCATGGGAAGTAAGGCTGTTCCAATAGCAATGCCAATAACACCAAGCGGTAGCTGATATACTCGATCAGCGTAATATAGGTACGATATGGAACCTGTCGCCAATAACGAAGCAATAATGGTTCCAACAAGGATGTTGATCTGAAGGACGCCCGCACCAAGCAGACCGGGTAGCATCAACTTGAAAAGTCTGCGAACTTTTTCGGTAAAACGCGGCCAGATAATGGGAGGAAGAACGCCTTCGCGTTTACAGGCAATAACCAGATAGGCGACTTGAGCGACACCTGCGATTGTAACTCCAATTGACAGGGCGAGTCCCGGATCTGAGTCTAGCCAGACCAATTGCACGATCAATACAGAGATAAGAATAATATTTAGCAGAATTGGTGCGGCCGACATCGCTGCAAACTTATAGTAGGCATTTAATACGCCCCCCAAAAGTGCCACAATGGACATTGCCATGAGGTATGGGAAAGTGATGCGAGTATATAGGACCGCACGCTCAAATCGATCACCCCCGACTTCAAAACCCGGTGCCAGATACTGCATCAGGAAGGGCATGAAAATCATGAACAAGCAGGAGAATAAGGTGAGAAACCCAGTTAAAAACCCAAGAGCATGAGAGGCAAAATTTAAACCGGTTTCTTTTGATTCCTCTTCAATCTGCCGAGCAAAAAGAGGGACGAATGCTGCAGAAAAAGCTCCTTCAGCGACAAGCCTGCGAAACATGTTTGGAATTCTAAAGGCTACAAAAAAGGCGTCTGAAATTGGCCCAGCACCCAACACTACAGCGATCAGGATATCCCGGATAAAGCCCAGAATACGACTGATCATGGTGAACCCACCTACAGTAACGACTGATTTAACGAGACTCAAAGCCCGCCTCCCCCAACATTTAGCACTTTAACTGGCGGCTCTTTGCGCTGCTTTAGCGTTCTGGTTTTGTGTTGCTCCATCTGAAGAGCCACTCAAAGCCGACATTAGTTTCTCTTCGATGGATGCTATCTTCACATTGTTGGTGATTTTAAGGCCAAACATGTCTTTGACGTAAAAAACGTCCACAACACGCTCGCCAAATGTGGAAATATGGGCAGAAGAGACTGAGAGTGATAATTCAAACAGTGCACGTGTAAGATCTGCTAGTAGCCCATTTCTGTCTCGGCCACGGACTTCGATAACTGTATGGATGTTTGAGGCTGCGTTGTTTACCAGAACCGAAGGTGTCGCTTTAAATACGCGTGTGCGGCTAGGTAGTGAATTTTTTGTCCTTTGACTTAACTCTTTACGCGCGTGGATTTCTCCTTTCAGTGTGTCTTCAATTGTTTTTTTCAGTTTCGCAATTCTGTCGCCGCGGTCAAATGCGTTCCCTTCGTCGTCCTGAATAAAGAATGTGTCCAGCGCCATTCCATCGGTTGTCGTGTGAATTTTAGCATCCACAATATTGGCGGCTGAAATAGACATGGCAGCGGCTATTCTTGCAAACAGTCCAGGGTGATCAGGTGTATAGACGGTTACTTCTGTAACTGCGCGGAAGGGATCGCTTTTGGCATCGATTGTAAGAACAGTGTTTTGCTTGATGGCTTTGCGAATTAATTCGGCATGTGCCTGTTGCGTCTCAAGGCTGTTGGCTAACCAGTAAGACTCATAGAATCTTTCCATATGTGCGGAAATTTCATCATCATTCCAACCATTTAGCGTTTCCTTCAGAATTTCCTGCATGTGGCGGGCTCGTTCTGCACGTCCTTCTGAAGTGTGTCCACCGGTCAAGGCTGTTTCGCTTGCGTAATAAAGCTCACGAAGCAGCTGCCCTTTCCAGCCATTCCAGACATTTGGTCCAACTGCGCGGATATCAACAACAGTTAGAATCAAAAGTAACTTCAAATGTTCGGGGCTTTGAACAACCTGTACGAAATCCTCAATGGTTTTTGGGTCGGCCAAGTCCCGTTTGAACGCTGTGTTGCTCATTAATAGATGATACCGCACAAGCCAGGAAACAGTCTCGGTCTCTGACTCGCTCAGACCAAGTCTGGGACATAGTTTGTCCGCAACTTCTGCACCTAAGACAGAATGATCACCGCCGCGCCCCTTGGCAATATCATGTAGCAGGACGGCCACGTAGAGTACGGGCCGAGACAAAATTTTAGGCATGATTTTGTGGCTCAAAGGATGCTCTTCCGCGAGTAGTCCATCTTCGATTTGAGCAAGTATGCCAATAGCACGAATAGTATGCTCATCCACTGTGTAAACGTGATACATATCGTGTTGCATCTGCGCTACGACACGGCCAAAATCAGGGATAAAACGGCCGAGCACACCAGCTTCACTCAAGCGGCGTAAAGTGGTTTCCGGGTCTTTTCGCGAAGTCAGCATCTCCAGAAACATCTTGTTAGCTTCCGGCTCGCTGCGCAGTTTCTTGTTGATGAGTTTAAGATTTTGCCGAATTAGCCTGAGGGCGTTGGGATGCACATCAAGGTCTTTTTGTTGAGCCAGATGGAACAACCCCAGAATTTTCAATGGGTCTTCCTTAAAGTCCTCATCGGTTTGAACATTTAGTCGGCCCCCATCGACAAGAAACCCATCCAGTTTTCGGCGGAGCAGACCAAAGCGGGGAATTGGCAAGCGGCTCTTTTTTTGTTGTTCCGCTTCAAGGTTGGCACAGAAGATACGGGTTAGGTTACCTACATCTTTGGCGACAAGGAAATAATGTTTCATAAAACGCTCTACGCCTAATGTGCCTGCGTGATCGGTGTACCCCAACCTTTTCGCAAGTTCACTCTGGACATCGAACGTCAGTCGTTCTTCGGGGCGATTGGTCAGATAGTGCAGGTGGCATCGCACTGTTCTTAAAAAATTGGAGGCTTTGGTAAATTTCTTCCGCTCTGTCTCCGTAAAAACCCCGTTTGCCTGTAATTCGGAAACATCATTGGTGCTATAGACAAACTTGGCGAGCCAAAAGAGAGTTTGCAGGTCGCGAAGGCCTCCTTTGCCCTCTTTAATATTGGGCTCTACAACATATCTTGAGTTACCGAATTTTTTGTGGCGTTCATCACGTTCGTTGAGTTTGGCGTCGATGAAAGCTCGGCTGTTACCCGGAATGATTTCCTTCTTAAATTTACTCCTGACTTCATTGGCCAGATCCTGATCGCCCCAGATATAACGCATCTCCAGAAGTGCCGTCTGAATGGTGATATCGTTTTTGGCCAACCGGATGCATTCATCAGGGTTGCGGGTGGCATGACCCACTTTCAATCCGAGATCCCAAAGCAGGTAAAGGCAATATTCGATTATCTGCTCAGACCACGGAGTCTGCTTGTATGGAAACAGAAACAGCAAATCCACATCCGAGTGTGGAGCAAGCTCCCCGCGACCATAGCCACCGACAGCGACAAGAGAGAGTTTCTCTTCTGAAGTTGGATTATTAAGAGGGTAAACATACTGCGTGGCAGAATCGTAAATTGTTCGAATGACCTGGTCTACCAGAAAGGCGTAGGCATACATGGAGGGTCTGCCTTTATTGCTTTTCATAAACCGGTCTTTAACCACCTGTTGACCAGACGTGAGCGCAGACTTTAATGTTTTTAACAACGCAGCCCTGAAATCCGTACTATCTGGTGCATATCGCTGAGCCATCTCAGCGATTTCTGCGACCACCTGTTTGCGGTCAATGATCTCTCGGCGGTTCGGGATTTTTCTCATTTTGGAGTTCCGATTTTGGCGCTTTAAGGCCGGTTGTAATGAATTACCTGCTTCTGTATAACATAAGTTAGTAAATGCTTCCCAATTCCTCCATAGATATTTTAATCTGCAAATTTCATGTATTTGTCTGCTTTGATAAACGGATCGCTTCTTGGCGGTGCCCTGATTATTGCGATTGGCGCCCAAAACATGTTTGTTATCAAGCAGGGTCTGGCGCGTGATCGGGTACTCGTAGTTGTACTGATCAGCTCAATTGTAGATGCTACTCTTATTGCCTTGGGGGCATTGGGGTTAGGAAGTTTGATCGCAGCCTTTCCACTTGCGATAACAATTGCCACGATAGGCGGATCAGCTTTTTTGCTCGTATATGGGACGATGTCTCTCTATCGGGCGGCGAAACCGCAGCAAAGCCAGTCCTTTAGCGACGTGAAATCTACGTCCAGTCTGAAGCGGGCGGCTCTGATGACATTGGCATTTAGTCTTTTAAATCCCCATGTTTATCTGGACACGGTTATATTATTGGGAGGCATTGCGTCCAGCTATCCGTTTGATGAGCGTCTGTATTTTCTGTCAGGAGCAATTGCGACATCGTTCGTTTGGTTTTTTACCATTGGATTTGGGGCAACTGCCTTGGCGCCCTTTATGAAGCATCCGGCGGGGGCAAGAGTGCTGGATTTATTGGTCGCAATTATGATGTTTATTGTTGCTGCCGGATTAATCAGCGATTTTCTATCGCAAAGCTGATTGTGTTTTCTGGACTTAATATCCTGATTTAAAAAGGGGAGGATAAACCTCCCCCAAACCGTCTGAGATATTAAGTAATCGTCTGGCCACCATCAATGGTGATGGTTTGGCCCGTCATAAACGTGCCTGCGTCTGATGCCATATAAATGGCCATTCCCGCAATTTCTTCGGGCAATCCAATTCTTTGCAAAGGTGCCCGTGACGTGGCTTTCTTGAGAATTTCTGGATTTTCCCATAAAGCCCGCGCAAAATCGGTCTTAATGAGGCCCGGAGCAATTGCATTTACCCGGATGTTATCTGCGCCATGTTCAACCGCTAGATTTCGAACCAGTTGCATGTCAGCGGCTTTTGAAATGCTGTAGGCACCCAGAACAGGTGAGCCTCTCAAACCGCCGATGGATGAAACAACGATTATAGAGCCGTCTTTGCGTTTTTTCATCTCTGGCAGAACCATATTGCACAGCCAGTGATTGGATTTGATGTTTGCGGACATGATCTTGTCAAACGCATCGTCTGGAATATCCATTGAAGAGCCAAAAAACGGGTTGAGTGCCGCGTTACAAACAAGCACATCAATCTGTCCGAGCTTTTCATGGGTTTGATCGACAAGGTTTTGAAGGCTTTCCTTGGAGTTGATATTACATGGAATTACAACCGCCCCGCCGCTTGAACCTTCAGGAAGACTTTCGTTTATTTCTTTTGCAACTTCGTTGCAAACGTCTTCCTTGCGGCTTGAAATGGTGACTTTAGCACCCTGTAATGCCATTTGGTGTGCAATTGCTTTGCCAATGCCCTTACTGGATCCTGTAATGAGAACGTTTTTGCCTGAAAGGTCGAACATGCTTTTTTCCTATATTTTCTTTTTATTGTGGTGGCAGATTAACGCCAGCGGACCAATCTGTCACCTGTGTTATGCGCCGATCAAGTCTTTTAGTTGATAAAGCAGAGCATGCGCTTCACGGGGTGTCATGTCGTCTATGTTGTATTCTTTCAGTTTTTCTTCAATCTCGGACGATTTCTCTGATACTTGGCTTTCTTCGCTATTTTCCACTACTGAGGCAAATAAGGGCAGGTCATCAACAAGCTTGCTGGTCCCTGATTTTTGATCTTTCTCCTGCAGATGGGTTAGCACTGACTCAGCACGTGTGATAACCGCTTTGGGAAGTCCCGCGAGTTTTGCGACCTGAATTCCGTAAGAGCGGTCGGCTGATCCAGCTCCTACTTCATGCAGGAAGATAACATCTCCCTGCCATTCTCGAACCTTCATGCTGTGATTTGAAAGAGCGGTCAGCTTCTCTGAAAGAGCTGTTAATTCGTGATAATGAGTTGCAAACAGTCCTCTGCACTTATTTATGTCATGCAAATGCTCGACCGTTGCCCACGCTATGGATAAACCGTCAAATGTAGCCGTGCCGCGCCCAATCTCATCCAGAATGACGAGCGCCCTTTCACTTGACTGATTGAGAATTGACGCAGTTTCTACCATTTCAACCATAAATGTTGATCGGCCTCGAGCGAGATCATCGGCGGCTCCAACCCGACTGAACAGGCGATCAATTATACCTATATGCGCGCTATTAGCCGGGACGTAAGCTCCTATCTGTGCAAGAATAGCAATGACGGCGTTCTGCCTGAGAAAGGTACTTTTACCTGCCATGTTGGGGCCGGTCAGGAGCCAAAGCCGGTTATCAATATCCAGGTTGCAGTCATTGGCAATGAAACTTCCTTCATTTGTAGCATTAAGCGCTGCCTCGACCACAGGATGCCGGCCACCTTTAATGTTAAACGCCAGACTGTTATCAACAATTGGTCTGGTGAAATTTTGACTGACGGCAAGTTCAGCATGGCTTGCGGCCACATCGAGTTTTGCCATGGCTTCGGCGGCGGCCAATATTTGCGGTCCGTTTTGCGTTATTTTTTTCAGAAGCTGGTCAAATAATTCAAGCTCAAGTGCGACAGCCCGATCGGCAGCTCTTGAAATTTTATCCTCCAGCTCCCCCAGTTCAACGGTGTATATCGAATGGCATTTGCATGGTTTGACGGTGAATGTATCCATTCGTCATATTGTCTGCAAATCGAGGCGTGATTTCGATAAAATAACCCAATACATTATTATGCTTGATCTTAAGCGATGGGATTTTTGTATCTTCAGAATAGCGGGCTTGCAGGTTTGCAATATGCCTGCGGCTTTCATCCCGCAATGTCTTGAGCTCATCCAGATCCAGACGATACCCCTTCGCAATAAAACCCCCATCCCTTGCAAGCAGAGGCAGTTCCGCCGAAAGTGCTTTTTTTAACTCATCAACCAGCTCGGCATGAAAGCCCAGTTGTTCGGACGCTGTTTTGATCCCCTCGACGGGTCCCGTAAGGTCATCAAACACTAAATAGGAACGTAAATTTGCCGTTTCGGCGAGCGCATCTCTAATCGCAGCCATGTCCCGCGGTCCGCCGCGACCGAGTGAAAGACGCGAAAGCGCACGTTCAATGTCCGGACATTTCTTGAGGGTTTCTCTCACTTTTTCCCGCCGACTGTTATCCGCCTGAAAATAGGCAACCATATCCAGTCGTTCCTGGATCTGCGCTACATTTGTAAGAGGGCTTGAAATATCAGCAGCGAGTTTTCGGGCACCAGCCCCTGTAATTGTCCGGTCAATTGTAGAGAGCAGACTCCCTTTCCTTTCACCTGACATGGTTCGGACAAGTTCAAGGTTTCGCCTTGTGGCTCCATCAATTGCCATTATGTCATTGCTGGGCTGTTGGATGGGGGGTTTAATTAAAGGGAATTTACCTTTTTGGGTCAGCTCCACATAATCAACCAAAGATCCACAAGCCGCTAGCTCCGCGCGACCAAAATGTCCAAACGCATCAAGTGCGCTTACTTCAAAAAGATCCTTCAGCCTCCGTTCACCATTTTGGCTATCGAACCGTGCAGATGGTAATGGTGTTAGCTGGCTGTCCCAGTCAGATAATGCGGGTTGCATGGAGGGTTCATCAAGCCATAAATCGGAGATAAGAATTTCTCCGGGATTTAGCCTTGAAAGCTGCGTTGAAATTTCTTCCAATGCCACTGCAGCTGTCTGGAAATCACCTGTAGACATATCGAGCCAAGCCAAAGCGTAGTCTTTTGCCGCTCGTGCAATTGCCACCAAATAGTTATGAGATCTGGAGTCCAGAAGACTGTCTTCCGTAATGGTGCCAGGTGTAACCAGTCTGACAACTTCTCGAGCGACTACAGCCTTGTGCCCTCTTTTTTTTGCCTCAGCCGGGCTTTCGGTTTGTTCAGCTACGGCGACACGGTGCCCTTGACGGATTAGGCGTTGCAAATACCCATCGGCAGAATGAACAGGTACACCGCACATAGGAATATCGTCGCCATTATGCTTGCCCCGCTTGGTTAGGGCAATATCCAGTGCCTTCGCAGCGATAACGGCATCTTCAAAAAACAGTTCATAGAAATCCCCCATTCTGTAGAATAGGAGACTGTCAGAGTGTGCTTCCTTGATAGCCATATATTGGGCCATCATTGGGGTTACTGACTTATTCTGTTGCGACTTTGATTTGACTATTGTAGGCATGATGGAAAACTATCACAGACGCCGGTTTTGCCAACAGCTTTGTCAAAAAAAATGTGTTGGGGATTAAATCGAAAAATATGCTGTATGCTGAGGGAAAAGTGAAATGAGCGACAAGCGGGATTCCAGCCAATATGATGAAGCGTTGCGCTATCACGCGCAAGGTAAGCCCGGAAAACTTGAAATTGTTGCAACGAAGGCAGTTGCAACCCAGCAAGATCTGTCACTGGCTTATTCACCGGGGGTTGCAGCTCCTTGCCTTGCAATCACTGAAGACCCTGACACGGTTTATGACTATACAACAAAAGGCAACCGGGTTGCCGTAATTTCAAACGGAACCGCTGTTCTTGGCCTTGGAAATTTGGGCGCGCTTGGATCAAAACCTGTAATGGAAGGTAAAGCGGTTCTGTTTAAACGCTTCGCTGATCTGGATTGCTTTGATCTTGAGCTTGATACTGAGGATGTTGATGAGTTTGTAAACTCAGTGCGTCTGATGGGTCCAAGTTTTGGCGGCATAAATCTGGAAGATATTAAAGCACCTGAATGCTTTATCATTGAGCAGCGGTTGCGTGAAGCGATGGATATACCCGTTTTTCACGATGATCAACACGGGACCGCCATTATTTGTGCAGCAGGGGTTATTAATGCGCTCGATCTGACAGGACGGACAATCAAGGATGTCAAGGTTGTGGTCAATGGTGCGGGCGCTGCGGCTATCGCATGTCTTGAACTGATCAAGGCCATGGGTCTGCCACATAATAATGCTATTCTCTGTGACACTAAAGGCGTCATTTACAAGGGACGTGAAAATGGTATGAACCAGTGGAAATCAGCGCATGCAGTGGAAACTGAAGCGCGGACACTGGAAGAGGCGATGGTTGGTGCTGACATCTTCCTGGGCTTGTCAGTTAAAGATGCAGTGACAAAGCAAATGGTCAAGGATATGGCGGCAAAGCCAATAATTTTCGCCATGGCAAATCCTGATCCGGAAATTCGGCCCGAGGAGATTGCTGAAGTTCGCGGTGATGCAATTGTGGCAACTGGTCGTTCGGACTATCCAAATCAGGTGAATAATGTATTGGGTTTCCCATACATTTTCCGCGGTGCACTGGATGTGCGTGCAACTACCATCAACGAGGAAATGAAGATTGCTGCTGCAGAAGCGTTGGCGGAACTCGCTCGCGAAGATGTTCCTGATGAGGTGGCGGCAGCTTATAAAGGTAATCGTCCTGTTTATGGCCCCAATTACATAATCCCGGTTCCTTTTGACCCTCGTTTGATCAGCCATGTCCCAACAGCGGTTGCCAAGGCGGCCATGGATAGTGGTGTGGCTCGAAAACCAATTGTCGATGAGACAGCTTACCGCAACGAACTGCGCGCACGGCTTGATCCAACCGCTGGGTCATTGCAATTGATTATGGACGAAGTTCGCGCGGCTCCGCGCCGGGTCATTTTCGCTGAAGGTGAGGAAGAAAAAGTCATTCGCGCCGCGCTTGAGTTTAAAAAAGCGGGATATGGGGAGCCGGTCCTTATTGGCCGTGAGGAAGTTGTCCGTGATACGATGTCCCAGTTGGGCATTGAAATTGACGAAGCGCTTGAAATTTATAACGCTTACGAAATGGAAGATCGGGAACGTTATTATGATTTTCTGTATTCACGTTTGCAACGTAAGGGATATCTGTATCGGGACTGCGTTCGATTGGTAAATCGCGATCGGAATATCTTTGCAGCCTGTATGGTGGCAAATGGGGATGCAGATGCCATGGTTACAGGTACCACGCGGCGTTTTTCTGTATCTTTCAAGGAAATCAACAAGGTTATTGATCCAAAAGAAGGTGAAAAACCGATTGGTGTTTCCATTGCCGTTGGGCGCGAACGCACGGTGTTTTTGGCCGATACTGCGGTTACTACGCTTCCAAATGCCCAAGAGCTTGTTCAAATTACCAAACAAAGTGCAGAAGTTGCGCGGCGTCTTGGACATGAGCCACGCGTTGCACTGCTATCTTATTCAAACTTTGGCAACCCTGCCCATGAAACGGCTGAGCAGGTTCGTGAAGCCGTTCGTTTGCTGGACCAGCAAGAGCTTGATTTTGAGTATGATGGAGAAATGTCTGCCGATGTTGCGCTTAATCCAGACATTATGGCGCTCTATCCGTTTTGCCGTCTGTCCGGCCCTGCAAATGTGTTGGTAATGCCGGGACTGCATTCTGCTCATATTACTTCGAAACTCATGCCTGTGCTTGGTGAAACAGAAGTGATTGGTCCGCTTTTGGTCGGGCTTGCTAAACCGGTGCAGATTGTCCCCATAGGCGCGACTGTATCTGATTTGGTTAATATGGCGGCGCTTGCAGCGCATGAGGCAGGCCACTAAACTTTAATTTCAGACATTTGTAAAAAAGCCACGCTAGTTACGCGTGGCTTTTTTGGTTCTGCGCAAGCGATTTGGATTGGTACTTTTAAGTATCTGCTTTGCATCATACTGATGGGGCCAGTTAAAAAGAGGTGCGTAAATGACTTGGCTATCCCCAGTAACTTTGAAAATGAAAGATGTTGAGTTATTGCCGCTTGAGACAGCGCATGAAGCCGAATTATGTGACGCAGTGGCTGATGGGGAATTGTGGAACCTTTGGTATACTTTTATTCCAAGGCCAAATGACATGGCATTGGAAATTGACCGTCGATTGTCCCTTCAGGCTGCTGGTACCATGCTGCCCTATACAGCCGTAGATACCGGGCAGGGGCGCGTTGTGGGGATGACGACATTTATGAATGCCGACGCGCAGAACAGACGCGTAGAAATTGGAAGTACATGGTTCAGAAAATCCAGCCAAAGAACCGGAATTAACAGAAAATGCAAACTGTTAATGCTGACACATGCTTTTGAAAAATTGGGCTGTAATGCTGTAGAGTTTAGAACTCACTTTTTTAACAGTCAAAGCCGTGCGGCCATAGAAGGATTGGGCGCAAAACTTGATGGTATTCTCCGCAATCATATGGTGATGCCTGATGGCAGTCTGCGTGATACATGTGTTTACAGCATCTTAAATACAGAATGGCCAGCGACCAAAAGGCACCTTGAGTATTTGGTCAATCGCACTTGCACGTGATCAGAGTTCTTTGCGCAATTCAGTTTTCAGAATTTTTCCATAGTTGTTTTTGGGAAGTTCATCTTTGAAAACATATTCCTTGGGGCGCTTGAAGCGTGCCATCTTCTGCAGGCAAAACTCATCCAGATCTTCCGCTGTTGCGGTGGCATCTGGTTTGAAGCTGATAAAGGCAACCACTTCTTCTCCCCATTCTTCGTGAGCCCGTCCCACCACAGAAACTTCATCAATTGCTGGGTGAGTTAATAGAACTTCTTCAATTTCCCTTGGGTAGATGTTGGTCCCACCTGAAATGATCAGGTCTTTTGACCTATCTTTAAGGGTGATAAAACCATCTTCATCCCGACTACCCATATCACCTGTATAGAGCCAGCCGTTACGGATCGTTTCACGTGTAGCTTTGGGGTTTTTCCAATAACCAAGCATGACAACGTCGCCGCGCACAGTGATTTCACCAACTTCCCCGTCGCTGACTTCGTGACCATTTTTATCGACAATGCGCACTTCGACGTCCGTTCGCTCCGCTCCGACGGATGCGAGGCGTTCTGAGCGTTTCGGATGAGAAGTATTATGCGCCAATTCCCACTGACTGAGTGCGGTTATGGTCATCGGTGCTTCACCTTGCCCATAAATCTGGCAGAATTTTGGCCCGATTGCATCAAGGGCTTTGCGAATTTCTGCTTCGTACATTGGACCGCCGCCATACACAATCAGCTTTAAGTTTTGAAGGTTTGCTGATTCTAGCGCGGGTGAGTTGATCAAACGATGTATCATTGTGGGGGCAAAGAAAAAGCAGGACCCGGGATAATGTTGTATAAGATCGAATGTTTCTGCAGGTTCGAAGCCACCGCTTAAAGGTGTGACCTGTATGCCGCCTTTCGCAACTAGAGGAAGTCCGTATAGACCGGAGCCGTGGGTTTGAGGGGCAGAATGGATGACCGCATCACCGGGATTAATAGATGCAACATCAGAAAAATAACTTGTGACGGCACATAAAAGATTTCGATGGCTTAGCATTGCCCCTTTTGGTTTGCCTGTGGTGCCGGATGTGTAAAATAACCAGGCTAGATCATCCGGTGCACGTGGAACCATTTCCATCGGATCATGTGAAAAAAGCGAGCCATATTCCGGATCCGAAATATTTATGACTATCAACTTCTGTTCAAGCGTTTGTAACTGCTTTGCATGCTTGTCAGTTGCGATACACACGTGGCTATCTGAGTTTTCCAAAATATATTGAAACTCACTAATGTGCAGTTTCGCATTCACCGGCACAGCTACGAGGCCGGCGTGCCAAACGGCAAAGAGCGATATCCAGTATTCGGGGTGGTTGCTCATGATGAGAGCAACTCTATCTCCTTCGTTAAGGTGATAGTGCGTGCGAAGGGCCCTTGCCAAGGAAGATACTTTTGCCTGAAATTCTTCGTATGTCGCCGTGATGTTGGTTCCATGGGCTAGTGCTGGAAAATCCTTGAAAGTTAGCGCGCTGCGTCTTAGCAAATTGGCAATATTCATCAGAATCTCCCTGTCCTTATAAGGCTTCTTTTTTATCGATTGTACGTGTCCGTTGCCCTGGTCTGGTGAGTAACCACAATAGTATCAAGCCGGGAACCGCGGCAATTGTGGTTATCAAAAAGAATTGAACCCAACCCATCTGTTCTGCAAGCCATCCGCCCGGGGATGAGAACCAGATACGTGCTGTTGCCATAAAAGATGACAGCAAAGCATATTGTGTTGCAGTGAAAGAGATATTGCACAGGCTGGATAGATAGGCGACGAATGCTGCAGTGCCCATACCACCAGCCAGATTTTCGATCCCCACAGTGAGTGCCAATACAGTAATATCATTTCCGGCCAGTGCCTGAATTGCGAACATCAGGTTTGACCCCAGTTGAAGGAAGCCACAGATCCACAGCGTTTTATACAGTCCGCTGGCAGCCATAAGCCATCCACCAAGGGCAAGGCCGATAAAAGTTGCTGCTGTTCCATAGACCTTACTTACATTTGCGATGTCAATTTTTGTAAAACCCAAATCATAAAAGAATGGTGTGCTCATCACACCAGCGAGACTGTCCCCGAATTTATACAGTGCGACAAACAGGAGAATGGGCAGCCATCCGGGGCGTTGTAGAAATTCAGCAAATGGATCGATCACAGCTTCCTTAAGCCAGTTTAGATATGCATTTAATCGAGTAGTTTTCTGTTGAACGACGCTCTGTTGTGGCTCTATGTGAATGTTTGGCTCGCCTGCAATTAGGATTGTAAGCGTTCCGATTAGCATTAAGGCTGCCATAATGTTGAAAGTCATTTGCCAATCGAGTGCGGTTGCCAGATATAACGCTCCAGCGCCAGAAACCAACATTCCAATTCTATAGCCAAATACGATTGCTGCGGCTCCGGCAGCCATATTTTTCTCATCGGATATCTCAACCCGATAAGCATCAATAACGATATCCTGACTCGCCGAGGAAAAGGCGATCAAAAAAGCAAAAATGGCAGTGAGGCCTATGTTCGTGGCAGGGTCAGTACTTCCAAGCCCGATGATTGAAAGCATCAGACAAATCTGGGTCAGGATCATCCATCCGCGTCTTCGTCCGAACATTCGTCCCAGCAAAGGGATTGGCAGTTTGTCAATTAAGGGTGCCCATAGAAATTTGAGGGCATAAGGGGTTGCGACATTGGCAAAAAGTCCAATCGATGTGAGGGTTAAACCCTCCTCTCGAAGCCAAAGGGCAAGTGTTGTCCCGGTTAGTGCAAGCGGTAGACCTGAAGAGAAACCCAGAAACAGGATCGCAATGACGCGGGGGTCTTTATAAATGGATATGGCTGTAAACCAGCGCTTTAGAAGCACGAAATCAAACTTTCACATTATATCGTCGGAATTATTCTTCGCCGGTTTCCTTACGAAGGGACTCTTTGGCTTTCTGGAGTTCCTCAGTCGTTCTGACCAGCCGCTCTGCAAGTACTCTCATCATCTCAACAGACATTTCCGGAAACTCGGAGATGGTTCGAAGAAAAAGATCTTTTGTGATGCGCAGTGTGGTTAATTCGGATGCAGCTTTAATCGTTGCGGTGCGCGGAATATTGATCAGAATGGCGATTTCCCCAACAACGTCATTTTTTTGCATTGTTGCAACGGTGAGCGGGCCGGTTGGCGAATCCACAACAACATCTGCTTTTCCGTTGATAATAACATAGGCAGCATCCCCCATTTCTCCTTGCTTGCACAGAATATCACCGGCCTGAAATGTCAGACGCTCTGAGGTAAAAGCAAGCAGCTTGATTTTGGATGGATCTACTTTGGCAAACAGGGGAATTTGCCTGAGTGTTTCAACCTCTTCTCTTAAGCTCACTTTAGTTACTCCTCTTGCTGAAGGTTAATTGATCAGCATCTTGAACTGTTCGCTGCGCTTTTGCAGATCTTCGAACGTCCCGGTGTCCGCGATTACACCGCCATTAATCAGTAAAATCTGGTCAAATAGATAGGATAGTTCAGGTTTTTCGAGCGACCAGATAACGCCTCTTCCCTCAAATTCATTGAGAATATTCTCAAGAATGCGTTGCTGTGACCGTGCATCCAGGGAGGCCGTTGCCTGATTAATCACCAAAAAGTCAGGTTTTTTGAGGATTGATCTGGCAATGCATAACTTCTGGCGCTGGTTTTCACTAAGACGTGAGCCACCAGAGCCAACGGGGAAGTTGAGGCCTACTTTGATAATAGCGCGTTTTAGCTCCATTTCAGAGACGACATCTGAAAGAAGTGCACCGATTTTTTCACTTGCTTGCGCATAGCCATAGGCAATTTTACCAAAAAGGATGTTGTCCTGAATGTTTGCCGCGGCGTTATATTCGTCGGGGTTAAAGAAGGCGATGCTGCCTTTGAGCTCGTCAGGCAAGTGATCTACAAACTGTTTGCGCGCTTTGACAATTTTTTCCTGTATTTCCTCTGTGATTACACCCAGACGATGCCTTGAAGGAATGACTTTGAATGGCAAAGACATGAACCGCAGTTTGTCTTCTTCTCTCATTTGATCGAGTTTTTCGGGGTTTACGCGCGTTAAAATGGCTTGATATTCGGGCAGGTCATCGGAGCTGATAAAACCATATTGTTGGAAAAATTCATGATCTGGTGGCAAATCGGCAAATAGCTCAACCATCAGCGAGGCCACTTGATAGCCCATTTTGAGAAACTCTGTCTTCAGATTAGCTTCATCGATTACCTTCTGAACATATGTATTTTCAGCCAGACGTTCCAGATCAAAGCTTTCATCCACCGGGGTTCCGAATAGTAAGTTTTCACCCAGTGTGGCGTTTGTATTGTATTTATCCGGCTCAAATGCCTCCACAAGGTTCTTCAGCCCGCCCCCATTTTCGATTTTTTCAAAAAAGCGCTTACGAGCCGAGAGTATCAATGCCGCTGTTTCAGGGTCTTCCTCCGGATCTAGTGTACTGCGCAGGCCAAATTGATAAACATCATCACCCAGTTCTACCATTTGCAGAACATCAATGGCGCGTCCATCCAGTTCTTCAAGGCTGTTCACACCCGCGCTTTCATAATCAATCCAGTCGTGGCGCACGTTGAAGGGGCTGTTATCAGTTAATTCAATCTCAGACTGATCACGCAGCAGGAAAGTCTTCTCATCTTCGTCCTCTATGTCTAATTCGCGTAACGGGCGATGCTTTAATCCGAAGAACAGGTTATCCCCAATTGTCGAATTAAAGACATAGCCAGATTGCCCAATATAAGAAATCCGCCGACCGGTAACTGATTGGGGGGCATCAAGCAGATTGACCTCACCCGCGGCCAGGTTTCCTTTATCGGGGTCTATTAGCCGCGCGAGAATTCGTGTAAGCGCGTCTCGACCTGAACCGGCATTTCCTACGATAGCCACTTTGCTGTCGAGAGGGACTTTAATATTCAGGCCTTCTAGTTGAGCAGACCCTGTATCATCCGAAAGTATCAGGTTGCTACCCACCAACTCACCAGACAGTTTGGGAAACGGATCGGGTTCATCCTGTTGATAGGAATCATCACGAAGGCCCGCAGGTTCAAATTGCTCAACGACCTGCTCATATTTGATACGCGCGTCTTCGCGGCGCTGATAATAGGCGAGCAGCTCTTTCCAGGGCGCCGCCATTTCCTTGTGGGCGTTAATCGCAGCGACGAGTGTACCAATTTCAAGGTTTCCTGCGATCACCATGGTTCCGCCAATGGCATAAAAGAAGAAGGGGCCCAACTGCTGAATAAAGTTATTGAGAAACTTGATCACAAATTTCAGCAGATAAATACGGTACCTTACAAAATAAATACGGCCCAGTTGGTTGGTAAAGTCGGCCCGCATCAAATTTGAGGCATCATGGACATGAATTTCCTGAATGCCCGCAACAGTCTCCCCAATTTTATCAGAAAGGATGCGGACCCTTTGAACCCGTTCCTTGCCGAGCAGGTTTACCTTTCGCTGCATTTTCGGAATGAAATAGGCCTGAAGCGGATATAAGGCAATTGCGGCCAGTGCCATATAAACATTCTGCACAAGCAGGAAGCCCATAATGACAAGCAGGTATCCGCCCTGAAATGCAGGGAGTACAAACGCTTCTCCAATAAACCCGCCGAGTGGTTCTACTTCCGCCGTGATCATGGGGATAATTTCACCAGAGCTTTTTTTCCGAAATGTTGGAAGGGGGAAGCGCATGATGCGGCTGTAGAGCTCATAGCGCAGCCTGCGCAGCATACGCTCTCCCGTGATACCCTGATAAACGTTGATTGCGTATTTGAAGCCCTGATTAATCAGCACCAGAATAAGAAAAGCCGCTACCGAAACATATAGAAACTCCTCCTGATCGATTGAGATATCCATGAATTCGACAGGAAAAACGATATCTTTGGCCTGTATGGCCTGATCAATTATGATTTTTGGAAGTTCCAGATAATAATACAAAAATGGAAAAGACGCGCAGGAAAGCAACAGAAGGATGATCTGCTGTTTTTTACTGTGACGCAGTATGTACTTGTAAATACTATGTTCCATACAGCCCTGTTTGTTTTGTCCATTAAGCGTTTTGTCCTGCATGCTCGCAGGTTAGGATTAGTTTTTCATATTTTTTATAAATTCCGCAAGGAGCAAATTGACAATTACATGTCTTAGTCCATAGGAATGTGATTATCGTGACGAAGAATTGGATTGAACGCTTGAATTTGCGACATACAGTCCTTACTACAATTATTTCAGTTCTTTCCGATTGTTGCCGCATGCTTTATCAACCAGAGTCAAAAAGTGTTATCACCGTCGTCCTCAAAGGCTATCCTCGTCTTTCTGAAACGTTTATTGCTCAGGAACTGAGAGCGCTTGAAAAACTGGGACATCGCCTGCATTTGATTTCCTTGCGCCATCCAACGGATAAGAAGCGGCATCCCATCCATTCTGAAATTGAAGCCCCGGTTACATATTTACCGGAATACTTGTACCAAGAGCCGTTACGTGTATTGAAAAGTTGGTGGAAGGTTCGAAAACTACCAACCTATCGTCAGGTTTTTTCTCAATGGCTAAAAGATTTGAAACGGGATTTCTCATCCAACAGAGTGCGGCGGTTCGGTCAGGCGCTTGTACTGGCAGCAGAGCTTCCTAAAAATAGCTCTCATATTTACGCTCATTTTCTACATACGCCTGCGAGTGTAGCCAGATATGCTGCCAAGTTTTGTGATCTCCCCTGGAGTTGTTCTGCACATGCAAAAGATATTTATACCTCCCAAGAGTGGGAGATAGGCGAAAAACTGGACGATTTGAAGTGGCTGGTGACATGCACTTCATTCAACGTATCCCATCTTCGAAAGCTGGCCACGGCTCCGGATAAGATTGAATTGCTGTATCATGGACTGGATTTATCTCGTTTTCCGAAGGTGAACGGCAAACGTCATATTTCAGACGGCCGATCTGCTGATGCAAAGGTCAGAATTTTGTCAGTAGGGAGAATGGTTGCCAAAAAAGGGTATGATGATTTGATTAACGCGCTTGCGTTACTTCCTGACAATCTTCACTGGGAGTTTGAGCATATTGGCGGTGGTTCAATTTTATCAGAGTTGCAAAAACAGGCAGAAAAACTGGGAATAGCGGGTCAAATTAATTGGCGTGGCGCGCAATCACAGCAGACAGTTTTACAGGCGATGCAGGAGGCAGATATTTTTGTTCTGGCCAGTAGAATTGCTGAGGACGGAGATCGGGACGGCCTGCCCAATGTGCTGATGGAGGCACAAAGCCAAAAGGCTGCGATCCTCTCAACGCGCGTATCAGCAATCCCCGAACTGATTGAACATGAGAAAACGGGGCTGCTTGTTGAGCAGCGAGATCCAGAAGGTATGGCGCAAGCGTTGGCGACCTTGATCACAACGCCAACGCTTCGTGAGAAATTGACTGAGGCGGGGGATAGCTTTTTACGCGATAACTTTGATGCCAATAAATGGATTGGCAAACTGTCCAGTAAATTTGCAAAAGAAAGTCAGCGATGAAGGTCGCGTTTTACGCCCCTATGAAGTCTCCCAATCATCCGACTCCGTCAGGTGACAGGCGCATGGCGCGTTTGTTAATGGAAGCGTTGACCCAGGCGGGTTATTCAGTGGATATCGCGAGTGAATTTAGAAGTTTCGAAGGGACAGGCGATGCCGCAGTACAGGAAGCCATAAGGCGAGAGGGAGAACAAAGAGCGCAGGAGTTGATAAATACCTACGCCGGTATGGTCAGAGATGAGCGTCCTGACGTTTGGTTCACCTATCACTTATATCATAAAGCGCCTGATTGGATTGGTCCTGCGGTGTGTAGGGCACTTGGAATACCTTATTTTGTTGCTGAAGCCAGCCATGCTCCCAAGCAAAAGTCGGGAAATTGGGCGACGGGTTTTACAGCAGCTGAAGCTGCTATAGGTATGGCATCACGCGTGTTTCATTTAACGACACTGGATGCCGAATGTCTTCGTTTGATCGTGAAGTCGCCGGAAAAGCTTGTGCACCTCCCTCCCTTTATCGAGCAAGTGAACGAACCCGCGGATCCAGAGCTGGGCCAGAAGTTGATCTTGGAGCACGGGGGTCGGGAAAATCGTGTTACTCTCTTATGTGTCGCTATGATGCGGGCTGGAGATAAATTCCAGTCTTATCAACAGCTTGCTGACGTTGTGGGGCGCCTCACAGAAGAGAGCTGGCAACTCGTTATCGTAGGTGACGGAGATTATTGTCAAAAAGTTCGCGCATTATTTTCCCGATTTGAAGAGCAAATTGTGTATCTGGGCCTTCAAGATGGTAAAACTTTGCAATCGGTTTATGCTGCTGCAGACTTGTATGTTTGGCCCGCATGTGGTGAGGCCTTTGGTATGGCTTTTTTGGAAGCGCAGCGTCAAGGGACACCAGTTGTTTCTGCTATGGTTCGCGGTGTTCCGGATGTCGTAGTGAATGGGCAGACGGGAATACTGGTACCCCCGAATGACACACAAGAGATGGCTCGGCAGGTATCCACGTTGATGGTGGATGAGAATAGGCGTCGGCAATACGGCCGGTCCGCTCAGGATTTTGTTTTTCGTGAAAGAAGCATGAAGATGGCGAGTGATATTTTGGGCAAAGCGATTAGAGAGGTTGTTGGATGATCCCGCTGTTGCTGATAAGGCACGGAAAAACTGAGTGGAATTTACAAAAGAAGCTTCAGGGCCGACAGGATATCAGTTTATGTGAAGTGGGCATTACTGAATTGAAGCAAATGTCGTTGCCAACGGAATTTAATCATTTTGAATGGTGTGTTAGTCCTTTGAAGCGGGCGCAAGAGACGGCGAAATTACTGGGCGCTGAAAATTTCGCGACAGACGACAGGCTGATCGAAATGGATTTTGGAGAGTGGGAAGGTTGCACGATTAAAGCCTTGAGAGAACGCTATGGCCAATCCATGCTGGATAATGAAGCTAAGGGAATATATATGACGCCGCCACAGGGGGAGAGCCCATATGACGTGCAGCAGCGTCTGCGTTCTTTTCTAAGAGGCTTAAGGAACCCAACTATTGCCGTGACGCACAAAGGAGTGATTAGAGCTATCAAATCACTCGCATATGATTGGGATATGAAAGATAAATTCCCGATGGAGTTTAAATGGAATGCAGCACATCTATTCGAAGTGACGAGTGAAGGCATTCCTGTAGGAAAGAAATTGAACATTAAGCTGGACGCTGCCAAATGACTGAAAATACGCCTGTGAAAATTCTGTTTTATGTGCAGCATTTGCTTGGAATTGGACATTTGCGTAGAACGGCGACGCTTTCACGTGCGATGGTTGGGGCTGGTTTTGACGTAACTGTCGTTTCAGGCGGCCATAAAATCGACGTGGATTTAGGCGGCGCACGGCTTGTACAGTTGCCAGCCACGCGGGCTACCGATTTGTTCTTTAAGCAACTTGTCGATGAAGATGGAAATCACATAGACGATACTTGGCGTCAAAAGAGGGCCAGCAGGTTGCTTGATTTATATCATGAGATTAGGCCTGATATTCTGATTACTGAGCTGTTTCCATTTGGCCGAAGGCAAATGCGCTTTGAGTTGCTGCCTTTGCTGGATGCGGCCAAAGCTGCTGAAAACCCTCCGCTTATCATATCCTCTGTTCGGGATATTCTCGTCGCACAAACCAAGCCCGGGCGAAATGATGAAATGCTGGATCTTGTGAAGCGGTATTTTGACACGGTTCTGGTGCATGGTGATCCAGATCTGATCTCGCTGGATCAGACTTTTCCACACACAACAGCAATATCAAATCTTATTTTTTATACAGGATATGTTGTCGATAGATCCGGTCAAAAAGGGGGTGAAGAGGCCCCCGGCTATGACGAGGTTATTGTTTCAAGTGGCGGAGGTGCAGTAGGGACACAATTGTTGAAAACAGCAATTGAAGCGAAACAGCTGAGCAAGCTGAATGATAAGGTCTGGCGTCTATTAGTGGGGGCCACTGTAGAGGAAGAGGTTTTTGAAGAGCTGAGGGCCTTGTCTGGCGATGGCGTCATCGTCGAACGCGCCCGAAAAGATTTTCCGACACTTCTCATGAATTGTGCGCTTTCGATCAGCCAGGGGGGATACAATACAGTCATGGAGATACTGTATGCGAAGTGTAAAGCCGTTATTGTCCCTTATGCAGGTGGCGTAGAGACTGAACAGACATTGCGTGCGCAGTTGCTTGCGGACAAGGGTGTTTTACAAATCGCCGATGAAGAAGGGCTGGATGCGGTGAAATTGGCTGCAAAAGTGGATCTGGCCTATGACGGACCACCTGCGCAAGCTGAAATTAATGTAAATGGCGCGCAAAAGACCGTGGAGCTTCTTAAGAGCTGGGTGGCAAAGTAATGTTTGGGTCTTGGGACGCGTTATCTGCGGAGCTTGATATTTGGTCTAAAGGCCGGAAGAAGGCTACGTTTTGGTGGCGGGATGATGACCTGAATGAACCTTCTTTGGCGTTGGAGCGTTTACTGTCGCTACGTCAGCGTTTGGATCTCCCGCTCACGCTTGCAACTATACCTGACAATGTAGACCCGGTTTTATCTGACTATATTGATGGTTGCGAACTGGTGCAGCACGGCGTGACACATGTATCTCACGCAGAAAAAGGGGAAAAGAAATCTGAATTTCCCGCTTCCAGAGATTTAAATGAAGCTAAAGTGCAATTATTGGCAGGTAAAGCCAGACTGGAAGAGTTGTTTCCAAATGATTTTTTTGCGTTCTTCGTTCCACCTTGGAACAGAATTTCGGCTGAGACGCTAAATCTACTTCCGGGGTTAGGGTTTATTGGAGTATCCCGATTTAAATCACGGCAAAGCGCTTGCCCCTTTCCAGCGTTTGCTGAAGTTAATACGCATATCGACCCGGTTAACTGGCGCTTGGATCGAAGTGCCTATCCTGAACATGTAATTCTGTCCGATATTATTCAGGCCTTGAAAAACAGAAGGCTTGGAAAAGCTGATATTTTGGAGCCCATAGGCATCCTCACTCATCATTTGATGTTTGACGAGCCTTTGTGGGAAATAACCTATAAGCTTCTTACTTTTTTGGAAAACCACGAAGCTGTAAGATTTCTGACATTGAGAGGCGCTATTTCCCTCATCGATGAAATGCCGGATTTACCAGAGTATAACTAGTTACAGTTGAAGAGATGCCGAAAACCTACAGCTACCCCGGAAATGAAATTCGAAAAGAATATTACAGATCCGGTGCGGGAATGCTGTTATCGGGCGTTCCCCTCTTGTTGTTCGGGCCATCATCTGTCATTGTTTCCCTATTGGGATGTTTTTTCTGCCTGTTTTCTCTCTATGGGATCAGGGCTTTCCGTCGCAGTCGCTTAAAGATCGTCCTTGGCAAGGATACGATCAAAGTTACGGGGTTAAGAGAGAAAACAATTTTGTGGGAGGAACTTGAGGGCGTCAAATTATCCTATTACTCAACCGCCGGGATGGGGAAAAGGGGTGGATGCAACTCAAGCTGAAAGCAAGGGGAGTCAGATTGAGGGTAGAGTCGACCATCACTGATTTTTGGGATTTGGTAGATACTTGCGCGTTGATTGCAAATGACAGGGGGCTGTTACTGGATTCAACTACGATCCGGAACATGCGTACACTGGGAATTGAAACTCACGCTTCAGGATATCAGCAGATCCAGAATTGGGGAAAAGAGTAGCTGATGTCCAACGTTTTACTTGTACGTGACCTAAAAGTTGAGTTTAGGGTTGCAGAAGGTGTTGTGAAAGCAGTGGACGGGGTCACTTTTCGGGTCCCCAAAGGGAAGACTGTTGCTTTGGTGGGCGAGTCGGGTTCTGGAAAGTCCGTCATTAGTCAGGCGATCATGTCTATCCTACCAAAAGCGGCCCATATCACAGATGGAGAAATTCTGTTTTTTGACCCTGAGAAACCCGGCAATTTTTATGATATTGCAAAATTGAAGCCTGAAAGCCGGGAAATGAGAGAAATTCGTGGGGGGCGGATAACGATCATTTTTCAGGAACCCATGACCTCTCTCTCTCCGCTTCATACGATTGGTAACCAGATTTCGGAAGCTCTTCATCTACACCACAAAAAAAGCAAGGAAGAAGGTTTGGAGCTTACAATCGACATGCTTCGATTGGTAGGATTTCCAAATCCTGAAGCAGCTGTAAACACATACCCGTTTGAGCTCTCTGGTGGTTTGCGACAAAGAGCAATGATTGCCATGGCGATGATTTGTCATCCGGCGCTTCTTATTGCCGATGAGCCGACAACAGCGCTTGATGTAACTATTCAGGCGCAAATTCTGGACCTGATGCAGAAATTGCAGCAAAAATTGAAAATGGCAATTCTGTTGATTACCCACGATCTGGGTGTGGTTGCCAGTATGGCTGATGAAGTTGTTGTCATGTATCATGGCAAGGTAATGGAACAGGGAACTCTTGAAGATATCTTTACGGACCCACGGCATCCTTACTTAAAAGCGCTGCTGAAAGCTGTTCCACGCTTCAATATGAAAGAAGGAGAGCGTTTAACTCCTATTCGGGAAATTACGCGTGATCAGGATAGCAAATTTTTGGCACAGGCTAATCCTCGGGAGGTACTCTCCGAGGACGATAAACCTATTTTGCAGGTTTCCAATCTGACCAAAGTCTTTTCAACTCGAAAAACCTCGCTTTTCGGGAGCAAACCTGCAGGAACTGTTAAGGCGGTGGATCAGGTTACTTTTTTTATAAAACCCGGGGAATGTTTGGGATTGGTCGGGGAATCCGGTTGCGGCAAGACAACACTTTCAAAAATGATATTGCGGGCAATTAGCGCAACTGAAGGCTCGGTTGTTTATAATGACCGCGGAAGTGATGTTGACGTACTGGCAATGAACAACAGCGAACTCTTTGATTATCGTAGCAAGGTCCAGTTTATTTTTCAGGACCCTTTTTCGTCGCTCAATCCTAGAATGACCGTGTTTGACATCATTTCTGAACCATTGGTAATTCACAATATTGGAACGCAAAAGGAACGTGAGGAAACTGTTAAAGAACTCATGAATTTGGTGGGATTGGATGTTCGTTTTTTACGGCGTTATCCTCATTCATTTTCAGGTGGCCAAAGGCAAAGGATCGGGATTGCACGTGCGCTGGCACTCAAACCGGATCTGTTGATATGCGATGAACCGGTCTCCGCGCTGGACGTATCCATTCAGGCGCAAATTCTGAACCTGCTAAAAGATTTGCAAAAAGAGCTGGGGCTGACCTATCTGTTTATTTCTCATAATCTTGCGGTTGTTGATTATATTGCTGATAGAATTGCGGTGATGTGTCAGGGGCGTCTGGTTGAGACGGCGCCAAAAGAGGTTCTGTTTAAAAACCCCATTCACCCATACACAAAAAGGCTGCTGGCTGCCGTTCCGGAACCAAATCCTGATCACAAGCTGGATTTCGATCATCTGGTTTCAGAAAAAGCGTCAGATCCGTCACAATGGGAGGCACCCTTTACGATTAATGATGACACGAAACCGCTCATGCTTGATCTGGGTGATGGTCATTTTGTCAGGGTGCATGAGGGGACAAGCGTAAAGGATCTGAAGTCATGATACAGTTGTCAAAGCGTGATTTCAGTATTGCAGTTGTTGCTCTCAGTCTTTTGCTTGCTTGGGTTACTTCAGTTTCAGCAAGGACGGAAGTTCCGTTTTTCGAGGCTGAAGTCAAATCCGGGGCACTTGAGCCAGTGGAGCACAGATTGCCTGAAAATCCAATGGTTGTTCCCTTGTTTGAGGGGCAGGAGCTTGGCAGGTACGGCGGCACGTTAAATAGCCTTATTGGGAATCCGTCTGATGTGAAACTTCTGTTTGTATATGGCTATGCACGGCTTTTGGGTTATACGCCGTCCTTGAAGCTGGTTCCTGATATACTTGCAAATTATGAAGTTGAAGAAAATCGGATATTCACGTTCACTTTGCGAAAAAATCATCGTTGGTCTGATGGCGCTCCATTTACAACCGAGGATTTCCGCTATTGGTGGGAGGATGTAGCGAATAATCCGAAATTGTCACCAACCGGACCTCCTGTAGCTATGCTTGTTGACGGAAAACCGCCGACCGTCACGATACTAAATGAATTGCGGGTTCGATATGAGTGGGATCAACCAAATCCGGATTTTCTACGGCATCTGGCAAGCGCTGCTCCATTGTTGATCTACCGACCGTCTCATTACTTGAAGCCGTTCCACGAAAAATATGTGGATATGTCCAAAATGAGCAAAATTCAGAAGATCAAGTTCAAATCATGGGCATCGAAACATAATCGACTGGATAACCTCTATAAATTTGACAATCCTGAACTTCCGACATTGCAACCATGGCGTAATATAACTGCTGCTCCGGCAACCCGATTTGTTGGGGTGAGAAATCCGTATTTCCATCGAGTAGATTTGGAAGGGCGACAGCTCCCCTATATTGATCGAGTGGTGTTGTCAGTATCTGAGCCGAAACTGATCTCTGCGAAGCTGCTTCAGGTGATGTCGATTTGCAGGTACGTGCTATCAAGTTACAGGATGCAACCTTTTTGAAAGCAAACGAGAAACGCTCTGCTTATCGGGTTCTGTTGTGGCCAACAGTCCAGGGTTCGCATTTCGCGCTTTTTCCAAATCTGAACGCCAATGATCCTAAATGGCGGAAACTGCTAAGAGATGTAAGATTTCGCCGCGCGCTATCCTTGGCAATTGACCGCGAAGAAATCAATGATGTGTTGTTCTTCGGATTGGCCAAAGAAGGCAACAATACCGTCCAGGAGCAAAGTGAACTTTTTGAAGACCATTTTCAAACAAACTGGGCGGAATTGGATTTTGAAAAAGCCAACCAATTACTGGACGAGTTGGGTCTTACCAAGCGCAATGATAATGGAATAAGGTTGATGGAAGATGGGGAGCCCCTGTCTATCATTGTCGAAACAGCAGGCGAGAGTACAGAGCAGACTGATGTCCTGGAGCTGATCCGCGATTCCTGGCGTGAAATTGGTGTCGCCCTTTTTACAAAACCGTCTCAACGCACAGTGTTTCGAAATCGGATATTTTCCGGAGAGACCATAATGTCCGTATGGTCAGGAATGGAAAATGGCGTGCCAACAGCAAATGAGAGCCCAGCAAGGTTGGCCACAACCAGTCAGCTTAGCTACCAATGGCCCAAATGGGGGCAGTATTACGAGACCAAGGGGCAATCTGGCGAGCCAGTTGATATGCCAGAGGTTGAGCGACTGAATGAGCTCTATCGGGCTTGGCATATAGCTGACAACGATCAGGAACGGACGCGGATCTGGAAAGAAATGCTCCAAATTCATGTTGAGCAGCAATTCACAATTGGTGTGGTAAGCGGAATTTTACAGCCGATCGTAGTTAAAAACCATTTGATGAATGTCCCGAAAAAAGCAATTTTTAATTGGGATCCGGGTGCTCATTTGGGCATGTATCATCCAGATTTATTCTGGTTCAATGAAGAGAGGGTGAAGGAGTAAGTCATGTTCAGCTACTTTATCCAGCGCCTTCTGGTCATGATTCCAACACTGCTGATTGTCAGTATCCTCACGTTTATCATTATCCAGTTGCCACCCGGGGATTATCTATCAAATCAGTTACAAGAGCTAAAAGCGCAAGGTGAAAGCGCGAGTGCGGCGGCAAAAATTACTTTTTTGAGAGAACAGTATTCACTCGATAAACCATTGATAGAGCAATATGCAATCTGGATGGGTTTTTGGCCCGGCCCAAATGGTTTTTCTGGTCTTTTGCAAGGGGATTGGGGACACAGTTTCGCATATGATCTTCCGGTAACTGAAGTGCTCGGCGATCGAATGCTGCTAACCTTTGTAATCAATTTTTCCACGATTTTATTTATTTATATAGTGGCGTTTCCAATCGGTGTTTATTCGGCAACCAGACAATACTCGATCGGAGATTATGGGTTTACCCTGATCGGTTATTTGGGGTTGGCGACTCCAAATTTCCTGTTGGCAATGGTTCTGCTCTATTATGCCAACTATTATTTTGGCCTATCCATTGGCGGGCTGATGGATGAAAAATACCTGGATCAACCTTGGAGTTGGGAAAAGGTCAAATCTGTACTCGATCATATGATCATTCCAGTGATCGTGATTGGCACCAGCGGCACGGCCGCCATGATCCGCAGGTTACGTGCCAATCTTCTTGATGAGCTGCAAAAACAATATGTCACGACCGCCCGCGCCAAAGGGGTTCCGCGTCTTAAGACGCTCGTCAAATATCCAATTCGAATGTCTCTAAATCCGTTTATTGCTGATATTGGCAACTTGTTGCCTGATGTTATTTCAGGCTCGGTTATTGTAAGTGCAGTGCTTAGTTTGCCAACAGCCGGGCCCATGTTGCTTGAAGCCTTGCGCAGTCAGGATCAGTATCTGGCAGGATCCTTCCTGATGTTCCTTGCCCTGCTCACCGTAATTGGTGTCTTTATTTCTGACCTGCTTTTGGCGGCACTTGATCCACGGATCAGACTGACAGGAGGGGCAACCAAATGAGTGATACCGCAAATAGCGGCCGCGAGACCCGCCTAGAACATTGGCATTCAAAAGAGCCGTTCGATCCGCAATCCGTAGAGAAATTGACACCGGAGCAGGAACAGTATTACATGGCCTCTCAGTGGCGAATGATGTGGTGGAAATTCTGCCGGCATCGTCTTGCCGTTGTAAGCGGTATTATTTTGCTCCTGTTTTATCTGTCGATACTGTTTTCGGAGTTTCTGGCTCCTTATGAATTACATAGTCGAAATACGAAATATATTTTTGCACCGCCTCAATCCATTCATATTTTCCATGAGGGGGAATTGCGAGCACCCTTTGTATATGGCTACCGACAGCGATTGAATCTGGAAACTCTGCAGAGGGAATACAGGGTCGATACAAACCGGATTTACACCTTGCGGTATTTTTGCCGAGGCGACAAATACAAGATGTGGGGGCTTTTTGAATCTGATTTGCATCTGGTTTGTCCGGATGACCAGCGTAGAGCCAGTTTTTTCTGGCTGGGAACGGACAGGCTTGGGCGGGATATTCTCTCGCGAATTATATATGGTACACGTATCTCTCTTACCATTGGTCTTATCGGTATTATCATAAGCTTTACCCTTGGTATCATTTTAGGGGGTATTTCGGGCTATTATGGCGGCTGGATTGATAATGTTATTCAAAGAACAATTGAGCTTCTTAAATCCTTGCCCCAGTTACCTTTGTGGTTGGCCTTGTCTGCAGCATTGCCGGTTACATGGTCGCCAATATGGGTCTTTTTTGGATTGACAATTATTTTGGGCCTGCTGGATTGGCCCGGTCTTGCGCGCGCTGTCAGATCCAAATTCTTATCACTGCGCGAAGAAGACTTTACGACCGCTGCGCAGCTTATGGGGGCAAGTCCTCCCCGGATTATCGGCAGACATCTTCTGCCCTCTTTCGCATCTCATCTGATCGCCAGCGCAAGCCTCGCGGTACCCAGTATGATACTGGGGGAAACCGCTCTATCTTTTCTGGGTTTGGGATTACGCCCTCCCATCACGTCCTGGGGCGTGTTGTTAAATGAGACAACCAACATTAATGCGGTGGCGACCACACCTTGGTTAATGTATCCGGTTGTGCCGGTCATAATTGTTGTGCTTGCGTTTAATTTTCTGGGAGATGGACTTCGTGACGCTGCAGATCCCTATAAATAGGGTAGCGGTTAGGCCGGGTCCCCAACAACAACAAGATCCACAAGGCCTGTAACTCCACCAACGTGACGAGCAGCGCGGATTTCATTTTGTTGTGCCGGTTTATAACCCTGTGCTAAGGCAGTTTCAAAACATTCCAATGTTACAACTGTTTGTGCTTTTTCGTCTTTGGCATGTTTGTCCAGCTTTGCAGCCAGATTGACAGGTTCCCCTATCACCGTATATTCCAGCCGGCTTTCATCGCCAACAGCACCAAAGAGAATTTGTCCCGATGCTGCTGTAAAGCGGATATATTGGGGTGATAGACCTTCAGAAATTCTTTCTTTTTCCCAGTTGCCGGCTTCCAGCATCATTTCGTCCAATGCCTGCATACAATCAGCAGCAAAGCTGTCCGAGTTTTCAACGGCACCAAATGTTGCTAATATTCCGTCTCCCAAAAATTTATCGATCGCGCCACCATGAGACTGAATAATGGGCACCATACGCGCCTGATATTCCGCGAGAAGTTCTATGACCTCATTCGCTGGCTTTTCCATGGATAATTTAGTAAATCCTTGCAAATCGCAGTGAAGGATCGCAGCGCTACGAATTTGTCCTGTTCCCGGCTTGATCCAGTTTTCTGAGTGGGTAATTTGATCAGCAATCTCTGGACTGAAAAAACGGGATAAATCTCGAGCGGCGGTGGCCTGAGATACGGAATTGATCAGCAGTCTTCGGGCACGGGCGATTACCAGTGCCAAGATGGCTGTCACAATCAATATGCTGATCACCTTGTCAAACTCGGCCCCGATCAGGATTTTGTGGGACATGGTGTAGAGCACATAATCGTCTGTAATGACATTCATGCCTCCACTTTCATAAATGGCATAGCTCATTAATATGAGCCATCCGATTGCCGCCGTAAAACCAGCCAGCAACACATAACGTAATTCAAAGCGAAGTGCCCTTAAGGCAATGAATATAAAAACATACAGTAGCGTTGGTGCTTTTAAATAAAAGGATGGTGGTTGTTGATACTGAATATGGAAACTCCAGATCAGAAACAGAAGGAGAGACATATCCGCGATAACGGATATAGAAAGTACCCATCCTGGAAGACGCCAGTTTATCGCCCAGATAAGTCTGCACACCGAGAAGCTGAAGTAAGCAAATAGCGCATAGGGCACTGGTGCAAACATGGTGTCCTGAGAAAAGGTTTTGGGAGATAGAAAATACAGAACCGCAAAAACCAGAACCAGCAACAATTGAACCGATGCTATCAGGACTTCGGATTGATCTTGCTGGCGTTGAATGGCTAACTGCACACGTTCAGGTGGATGACCTTCGATCGGTTCTCCCAAAAGATATGCGCTTTTTAAAAAAGATATCATCGCATTACTATGCCTGATCCCTTTTAAAATGACAGTCACAACTTCTCATATGTTTGTTAGAATTGTTTTCGAAGCCATAGACTGGTCTCCACGGCACCTTTTCGAAGCGGAATATTATCGAGACCGCTCGCCTCGATTTCTGTTTTCATGCGGCGAGCTACATAGGCGCTTGAAAACAGGAGTTCGAAACCACAAAGCAATAAAGGCGCTACAGCCTGTTGCTCGTTGTAACCCCGCCAGTGCCAACTATCCGGATACGCAAAGGGGAGCATAATGTCGTGGATATGGATTATTACGCCTTTAGGGAGAATGGGCAAAACAGTTAGCAGTAAATGATCGACATCGCTTCCGGGCATTGCAATGTGACTGCTATCAATAAAAAGAATGTCGTTCTCTCCAAGTTGTCTGAATATTTCAGTATCGACAGACTGAACGATATTTCCATGGATTTCGACGGGTAATTTGGATATGTCCGCCCGCGGGGCCGGATCAATTGCTGTGAAGTTGGTGTTGAGTTCACCGTCCTGCACTGCCTGCATCATGAAACGTGTTGAATGCCCGGAACCGATTTCGATAATTGAAGACGGTTTGTATTTTCGAACCATAGAATAGGCGGATGCACCATCCAGCCGGGGAAACCAGTCCTGTTCCCATCTGGGGTAGGGGGGCGGAAATTTACCAAACTCTGCAAAGGTTTCTTGGAAGCCGGAGATAAATTTGAGAAACCTTTCAAACTCCTCTCTCTTCTGATCAAATTTCTCTTCAAGAGACGTGTAGACATGCTTTTCAGACTGCTGCGGAATACTGTCAGCATAGCGATAAGGGATAAAATATCCCTGCTTGCGAATATTAAGAAGGGTGCTGATCCCCATCCGGAGTAATCTGAAATTCATGAACTGAATACCTGCTTGCAATGTGAAGCCTGATTTAGGCTGCCCAGTTATTTTGGTAACTGAACCTGAATATGCTACAGATGATCAAAACACAATAACAGGACCAGATTTCATGGGATCATTCTTCAGCTCTGTAACAAATGGCACCATTCTCACAGTTACTTTACAAAAGCCGGCGCAGCATAATGTATTGAACCCGGATGAAATGGGTGAATTGAAAGATCATTTCCTTGAAATGAGTAAGGTTGAAGGACTCCTCGCAGTCGTTTTGACGGGAGAGGGGAAAAGCTTTTGTGCCGGAGCAAATTTGGGTGAACTGGGTGATTATAATTTTTCTGAAAATCCTTTGGAAAATTTGACGGACGCGATTGAAAATTTTCCGGCCCCTGTGATTTGCAAGTTAAATGGTGGTGTTTACGGGGGAGGTACAGATTTGGCTCTTGCCTGTGATTTCCGGGTGGGGTGTGCCTCAATGAAATGCTTTATCCCTCCGGCCAAGATTGGTATTCACTATCATCCTGCTGGTATGGCGCGCGCGGTCTCCCGGCTTGGACTTGGACCTGCAAAACGGTTGTTTCTTGCACTTGAAACCATGAACGGTCAGGAACTGAAGAATGTCGGGTTTCTGGATTATCTCGTTGAAGAGAGTGATCTCGATCAGTTTGTAGCTGATCTGGCTCAAAAAATGAGTGAACTTGCGCCGTTAAGTTTGCGTGGTATGAAAGCGACATTTAATGACATTGCCCGTCAATCATACAATGATCAGGCAGCGCGCGAAGCCCAGCTTAAATGTCTTCAGTCAGCGGATTTTGAAGAAGGACGCAAAGCCATGGATGAAAAGCGTCCTCCTCGATTTAAGGGTAAATGAAATCAGGTGATCCTGAAACGCTGTAATGTATCGGCAAGATCTGATCCGAACTGATCGCCACGCCTAATCAAACCGACTGCGATTGGCAGTGGTTTCAAATCAGGATGCTCGGGCTCCAGACTTGTGAGCACAGCAACAGGAATATTTTTTGTGACAGGCATCGCTGATAACGCACATGCGATGTCTATACCTGAAAGCTTGGCATGACGGCAGTTGTAATCACTAAATCGGGCTTGGTTTCGACAACGATTTGAAAGGCCTCGACAGGATCCAGAACAGTTGTTACCCGATAGCCGCAGGCTGCCAGTTCTCTCTCCACGACCTTGGCTGCTGTGCGTTGGGGCATTATTAAGATGACTTCTTTGTCCGTGACGGATACATCTGCGACATCGAACGTACTTTTATGAGGCAAGTTCCGTATAACGGTTGCAATTTCTTCGGGCGGTAGTTCTTCACCATCCAAAATTGAGCTGATTTTATCACTGAATCGTTGCAGGTCATCAAGATGTTCCGGTTTCACCTCGGTCGCTTTGCCAAGGAAATCATCCATCCTTAAGCTTAAGGGGGTCAAGCCGGGTAAATTTACTGCTTTTACTTTTAACCGAAGATTTGAAGCATCCTGAGCAAGCAACGCGGCTGCTTCTTTTGGTCCCAGTGTGCCACTTCGAACTTGTTGCATACGCACTTCTAGGCTTGCGACAACATCTCTCGCCTCATCCAGTGCTTCCTGTTCGTACTGGGCTTCCAGTTCTTCTTCACTCAAAACTCTCATAACTACTGATCTTCCCCTCTAATCGATCGATAGGAAGAAGGTTAGGACCTGTGAGTTAAGCAATCCTAAATTCTGAAAAATGAGAGTGATAATCAGGGGTATGAAGGCAAATGTGACGGGTTTTCCATAAATATTCGGAAAACCCGGCTGAGATTTAGAGGATAAATTTGGATAAATCAGAATCGGTTGTGAGATTCCCCAGATGCTCATTTACATATGCAGCGTCGATTACAACTTCCGTGCCTGCACTATCCGCAGCAGAAAAGCTTATGTCTTCCAGAACCTTTTCAAGAATTGTGTGAAGCCTGCGGGCGCCTATATTTTCAACCGTTGCGTTAACCTTTTCGGAGATGGCTGCGATTTCCTCAATTGCATCATCGGCGAAAGTCAGTTTCACTTCTTCAGTTTCCAGAAGCGCTACATATTGCTTGATAAGGCTTGCCTGAGGTTCAGTAAGGATCTGTTTAAAATCTTCTTTGGTCAGCGGCGTTAGCTCAACCCTGATCGGAAGACGTCCCTGTAACTCTGGAAGTAGATCAGATGGTTTCGCGACGTGAAACGCGCCGGAGGCAATAAACAGGATGTGGTCAGTGTGCACAGTTCCATATTTTGTTGAAACGATTGTTCCCTCGATCAGAGGCAGCAAGTCTCGTTGGACACCTTCGCGGCTCACATCAGCACCCTGACGGTCACTTCTTGCACAAATCTTGTCAATTTCATCAAGAAATACGATCGCATTATTTTCGACAAGTTTGATTGCATCGCGAACAACATTGTCCTCATCCAAAAGCTTGTCGCTTTCTTCTTCAATCAAAACCTTGTAGCTGTCAGCGACTTTCATTTTTTTGGGTTTGGTGCGCTGAGGACCCATCTTGCCAAAAATATCATTTAAATTGAGCATACCCATTTGGGCACCAGGCATTCCGGGAATATCAAATGTCGGCATACCACCCGAACTGTTATCAATGAGATTAAGCTCAACTTCCTTGTCGTCGAGCTGCCCTTCTCTTAACATTTTTCTGAATTTCTGACGCGTATCTGCAGTTGCGCCTTCACCAACCAGCGCGTCCAGAACTCTCTCTTCTGCTGCCAGTTCAGCCTTGGCGACGACTTCTTTGCGCTTTTGGTCGCGAACCATGGAAATTGCTATTTCCATCAGATCGCGAATAATTTGTTCAACATCCCGGCCCACATAGCCCACTTCAGTGAATTTAGTCGCTTCCACTTTCAGGAATGGTGCATTTGCAAGTTTGGCAAGGCGTCTGGAAATTTCAGTTTTACCAACACCGGTCGGACCAATCATCAGAATGTTCTTGGGCAGGACTTCGTCTTTCATCTCGTCAGAAAGCTGCTGTCTGCGCCAGCGGTTGCGCAGGGCAATCGCTACTGAACGTTTGGCTTCTTTTTGTCCTACAATATGCCGATCCAGTTCATAGACAATTTCACGGGGGCTCAGATTTGCCATAATCAAATACTCTCTACGGTCAGATTTTCATTTGTGTATACACAGATTTCAGCGGCAATTGCCATTGACTTGCGGGCAACCTGCTCGGCATCCAAGCCATCAACATCGATAAGGGCTCTCGCAGCGGAGATGCATAGTTCCCGCCCGATCCGATAGCGATAATTCCATCTTCGGGCTCCAGCACATCGCCATTTCCGGTCAGGATCAGTGAAACATCTTTGTCTACGACAGCCATCATTGCTTCCAGGCGCCGCAGGTATTTATCGGTTCGCCAGTCTTTTGCAAGTTCAACACAGGCACGTGTCAGGTTTCCGGGATGCTGCTCAAGCTTGCTTTCCAATCGCTCAAACAGGGTGAACGCATCGGCTGTTGCGCCAGCGAAGCCTACTATTACATTACCTCCAGCGCCAATTCGGCGAACCTTTTTGGCATTGCCTTTGATAACAGTTTGGCCCAATGAAACCTGACCATCACCGGCAATAACGACTTTGTCGCCTTTGCGAATGGACAGAATTGTTGTGCCGTGCCAACTTTTTTGTTGTTCAGACATGTAGTTCAGCTTTCAGCTTTGTGGTTGATCTTAGACAGACGATGTAACCATTTTCTGACCGGGGTCAAGAGCTGGTCACCTAAAACAGGCAGCAAGAAAGGTTTCCAGTTCACATAATTTGATCATGAGCGTCTGCAAACCAGTAACAAAAACGAGGGACCTGCTTGGAGATTTCAATGCAACAGACTCATGATCAGAACACACGTAAAGTTGAAAAAGTAAATAACCTCAAGGCTATTTTCGATATTTTGGCGTATCTGCAGGTAGATGCATGTGAAGACGGACATGTTGAACTGTCCGATAGGTTGGGTTTTGCAATGAACTGCGCAGAACAGGAGTTAAAGCAGCTTCAGAAAGAAAATGAAAAAGCAAGCGAACCTTCAACGCCACCTGTCGCCTGATTTTACCGAAAAGTAATCCCTGTCATTCCTGCAAGCAGAGTATTTATGCGTCTTTTCTTGGTTTTGGCGACGACTCCTGCTATATCCACGCTGTGGAATTAACTAAAGTCGCTCCGTGAAAGGAATGCACATGCGTGAAGGTCGTGTTACGCGGACAACGAAAGAAACGGATATCGAGGTCTGGTTGGATCTTGATGGTACAGGCAATTATGATGTCGAGACAGGTATTGGCTTTTTGGACCATATGCTTGAACAGCTCTCCCGTCATAGTCTTATTGATCTGAAAGTCCGCGCCAAGGGTGACCTTCACATTGATTTTCATCACACCACGGAAGATACCGGAATTGCGATCGGACAAGCCTTTTCCAAGGCACTTGGTGATTTGAAGGGTATTCGCCGTTACGCTTCTGCTCATATTCCAATGGATGAAACGCTGACCCGGGTATCACTGGATATCTCCAATCGTCCCTATCTCATTTGGAAAGTCAATTTCACTCGGGATAAACTGGGTGAGATGGATACCGAGCTTTTCAAGGAATGGTTTCAGGCTTTCGCAGGGTCCGCTGGGATCACTTTGCATATAGAAAATCTATATGGTGAGAACAATCATCATATTATTGAAAGCTGCTTTAAGGCACTGGCACGCTCACTTCGCGATGCGGTGGAAATTGATCCGCGCAGAAGTGATGCAGTTCCTTCAACAAAAGGTGTTTTGGGCGGGTGAACAAGCTCGCCTGAATTCTCATATTCCCCAACGAATGAAGTTTAGGAATTGAGCGGGTTCGCAAAATGGACCTGCTCAGGAATTTTAAAATGATTGCAATTATCGATTACGGTTCCGGGAACTTGCGCTCTGCAGCCAAGGCGTTCGAGCGCTGCGTTCAGGAAACTGGTTTAAGCGAAGAGGTTGTTGTAACAAGTGATCCTGATGTAGCTGCAAAGGCGGATCGTATTGTACTGCCCGGTGTAGGAGCCTTTAAGGATTGCAAAGATGGCCTGCAGTCCGTTTCTGGAATGACCGAAGCGCTAACGGAGGCAGTTCTTGGCAGAGGCGTTCCTTTTTTTGGAATTTGCGTCGGAATGCAACTGATGGCCAGTCGCAGCCTTGAATACGGAGAAACCGACGGGCTTGGCTGGATCGGAGGCTCTGTATCACCGCTTGAGTTGAGCGATCCGACGCTGAAAATTCCGCATATGGGTTGGAATGAACTTGAAATGACTTCCGATCACGTCTTGCTGGAAGGACTTGCTGACGGGGATCACATCTATTTTGTACATAGCTATCATGTTGTAACAGAAGATCCCTCTCATGTGTTGGCGACAGTGAATTATGGTGGAACTGTTACTGCCATAATCGGGCGGGACAATATGATCGGTACCCAGTTTCACCCAGAAAAAAGTCAAAGCGCTGGATTGAAACTGATTTCGAACTTCCTGAACTGGAAACCATGAGGCCAGAAATTATGGATGACAGTAACAAACCCATATTACAGCCTGTGATTGAGCTTATGGACGACATCAGTGATCGTGATCTTGAAGATCTTTGTATTGCTGTGGATGAAGCAGTGCTTGATGGAAACGGTTTTGGTTGGCTCAAGCCGCCTGAGCGGAGCAAGCAAAAATCGTTTTGGCGAGGCGTTGTTACAATGCCAATGCGAGAACTTTACTGTGCCCGTTTCGAAGGGCGCATCGTGGGGTCAGCCCAGCTGATAAAACCATTTGCCAATAATGAAGCCGGGGCGCATATCGCCAATATTTCAACCTTTTTTATTGCCCCTTATGCCCGTGGACATGGGCTGGCAATTGGTATGCTGGAGGTACTTGTTCAGTCTGCCCGTAAACAGGGTTTTAAAGCTCTGGAGGTGGATGTGAGAGAGACCCAGAAAGCAGCCATTTCCCTAATCGAGAATAGCGGATTTGTCCGCTGGGGTGTAAAGAAGAAATATGCGTGGAACGGAGAGCGCTTTGTAAGCGGTTTCTACTATACCAAAGACCTTGAGGAGGTCGTCAAATTATGAACCTGTATCCCGCAATCGATCTCAAGGATGGCAATTGCGTCCGACTGTTACGCGGCGAAATGGATGCTGCAACGGTGTTTAACAATGATCCGGGCGCACAAGCCAAAGCGTTTCGCGATGCCGGTTTCAAGAAGATACATCTGGTGGACCTGAACGGTGCATTTGAAGGCAAACCGGTAAATGCCGAAGCTGTTGAGCGTATTCTGGCAGCGACCGATGTTCCAGCGCAACTGGGTGGTGGTATTCGTGATCTGGAGACAATTGAAATGTGGTTGTCGAAAGGAATTGATCGAGTCATCCTGGGCACCATTGCCTTAAAAGATCCGGAATTGGTCAAGACGGCTTGCCGTAATTTTCCGGGTCATATTGCCGTTGGAATTGATGCAAGGGATGGAATGGTTGCGATCGAAGGCTGGGCTGAGACAAGCGAGACTTCAGCCCTTGATTTGGCCCGCAAGTTTGAAGACGCAGGCGTGGATGCAATCATATATACCGATATTGATCGAGACGGCGCGCTGCAAGGGGTAAATGTTGAGGCAACTCAGTCACTTGCAAGTGCAATTTCTATTCCTGTGATCGCATCAGGTGGTGTTGCGTCAATCAAGGATATTGAAAACCTTCTGGCTGTCAGGGATAGTGGTATTGAAGGCGTTATTATTGGTCGGGCGCTTTATGATGGGCGCATTGATCCTGCCGCAGCCTTAGAACTGGTGGAACAGGCCAATGCTTAAAGCGAGAGTGATACCCTGTCTGGATGTTAAGGATGGCAGAGTTGTCAAAGGGGTTAATTTTGTTGACCTTATTGATGCTGGTGATCCGGTCGAACAGGCGCGGGTTTATGACGAACAGGGCGCTGATGAACTTTGTTTTCTGGACATAACCGCAAGCTCTGATAATCGGGACACCATTTATGATGTGGTCCGAAGAACCGCGGAACAATGTTTCATCCACTAACCGTTGGCGGAGGTGTCAGAACTGTTGATGATGTTCGAAAACTTCTTCTTGCTGGCGCTGACAAGGTTTCCATTAACACTGCGGCGGTTACAAATCCCGAATTTGTTCGAGAAGCTGCGCAGAAATTTGGAAATCAGTGTATTGTGGTTGCAATAGACGCGAAGCAGACTGGTGAAAACAGGTTCGAAATTTTCACTCATGGGGGACGAAACCCTACCGGAATTGATGCTGTGGAATGGGCCCGGAAGATGGCCGATTACGGTGCGGGAGAAATTTTGCTGACCTCCATGGACAGGGATGGGACGCGTTCAGGATTTAATCTTGAGCTTACCAGAGCGATTGCGGATGCTGTTAAAATTCCGGTGATCGCCTCGGGAGGTGTTGGAACTCTAGAGCATCTGGCAGAAGGAATAAGAGACGGCCATGCAACAGCTGTGTTGGCGGCTTCCATTTTCCATTTTGGAGAATACACTATCACTGAGGCCAAAGAAGCAATGCGGGATGCAGGCATTCCTGTAAGATTATAACGGAGGCGGAATGAGTAGTCAGGCTGAAATGCTGGATCGTCTCTATGAGACTGTTTTGGCTAGAAAAACGGAGACTTCTGAAAACTCCTATACCGCGAGGCTTTATGCCAAGGGCACAAAGAAAATCGCTCAGAAGGTCGGTGAAGAAGGCGTAGAGCTTTCGCTTGCGGCAGCTTTGGAGAATAAGGCTGAAATTGTAAGCGAAAGCGCTGATCTGTTGTACCATATGTGCGTATTATGGGCGAATGCGGACATCACTCCGGACATGGTGTACGCAGAATTGGCAAAGAGAGAGGGCCTTTCAGGCCTTGATGAAAAAGCCTCCAGAAAAGAGAAGGGGTAGACAGATGGCATATGATACCGAAAATATTTTTGCAAAAATCCTCCGAGGCGAAATACCAAATAAAACGGTATATGAAGATGAAAATATTCTCGCTTTTCATGATATTGCACCGAAAACACCCGTCCATGTTTTGGTAATACCAAAAGGTGAATATGTGGATATGGATGACTTTGCGGCGAACGCAAGCGCAGCAGAGATTGGCAACTTTTTCGCAAAGGTTGGGCAAATTGCCCGTGATCTTGGCGTTCATGAATCCGGCTATCGGATGGTGACAAATAATGGTGAAAATGCTGGCCAGATTGTCCCTCATTTTCACGCACATATCATGGGCGGCCAAAAAATTAAGGAAGGCAGTATGGCGCGGGGGATGCAATCCTAGATATCAAGCGTTGTTGCATCCTTTACAATATGAACTTGCAATGGCCGGTTACGCCCGCGGATAATCACTTCCTGCCTTTCAGTGTTTCCCTTGAAACCGGCTTCTCGCGCGATCCGATCCGAGAAAATGAGTTGGCTTGAATATTCTTTGTTCATGCTTCAAGCCGGCTGGCGGTATTCACCGCATCACCAATAGCCGTTATTGACGTTGCTTTGCCATAACCCATTTCACCAATGATTGTTTGCCCCATATGAAGTCCAATACCAATACGCAGGGGCTCACCCAGATCCGATTTTAGACTCTGGTTCATCTGTTCAAGTGCAATTGCCATTTCTTTTGCGGCTGAAAGGGCTTTTTGTGCAGCCTGATCCGAGGAATCCTCCAGACCAAACAAAGCCATAACGCCATCCCCGATAAATTTATCAAGATGGCCTCCACTTTTCTCGATTGCCTCACCCATATGCCGGAAATACTGGTTGATTACGAAGACCACATCATAGGGAAGTTTGGATTCAGAAAATTTCGTAAAGGATCTGAGGTCGGCAAATAATATGCCGATATCCTTTTCGCGGCCTTGCAAATAAGCTGGCCGTGCGAAGGAGCTGCGATGGGATGGAGATTTATCCGCGAGAAGAGGGGTCACCGTCATATCTGACATGGCAGGAACCTGACAAGCCAGCCTTGTTCCTTCGCTGGCGCCAACCCGTTTCAGAACTGTAAGTTCGTGATCGGAGGGCGGCGCAATCTGATCTCCCCCCGATGTAATACGGACCCTGCAGGTCGAGCATCGACCCCGTCCTCCACAGACAGATGCATGGGGAATGTTACCCAGTTTGCTAATGTCGAGTATGGTTGTACCAGGGGGTGCAGCTACTTTCTTGCCTCCGGGATAGGTGAGTGTGATCAACCGTTCTTTTCTGAAATGCAGGAACCAGAATAGCCTGCTCATCAACAGTATAAGCAGAATGAAGATCATTGCCTGCAATCCGGTATCCCGTACCTGATAGGCCCAGAGAATATCCTCCTCAGACAGGTTCAAGCCGGCGAAGAGCTGCTCTCGCCAGCTTGCTTCACTTGATAGGACCTCAATGGCTTGCGCTGCCATCAAAAATCCACAGAGTGCCAGTATCGGCAATATGATCGCTGCTGTATACAAATACGGCATAGCCTTTTCATACCAAGCTTTAGGCGGAGCCAGAAGTGAACGCCCAGGCACCCATGCGCCCACGCAACCAACAGGCCTACAGATTGCAGCAGGGATTGAACCGGTTGAGCGATCCAAATTGAATATATTACGTAGGAATAGTCATCATTTATCCCAAAAATCTCGTGCGCAACTCGCGTCCCAACAATATGACCGATCATGAGCGGAGGAATTGCCAGCCCTAGAATGATCTGCAGGACTTCTTTGGCGGGAATACGCCGAAAAGATCTATGTGTGAGCAACCTCATGGAGGTCAAAGCAAGATGTATTATCAATGCGCCAATCAGAAGCAGAGATCCCAGCGGATTTCGCCAAAGGGCGACAAACACATCACGCCCTCTGTCCAGTACTTCTAGAGAAATAAGCCCCAAAGTGTGATTGAGCAGATGGGTCGTTAAAAACACCATCAGGATCAGGCCACTCAAAAGGCGAAGTCGTTCTGCCTTGAAAAGAGTTTTTAATGTGGTGGCTTTACCGTCACCATGATCCTGTGCAGTTGCCATTTATGCTCCCGATTTTGCAATCAGGGTGTTTGCAAATCGTGTTACTGTCAAGAAAAAGGCAGAAGTTCACTTTAAGTTGAGCTTGTCACTCACCAGCGTTTTCAGACTTGTAGCTGGACGGGCGCCGACATGGCTGATGACCTCTCCCGCAGCAAGAGAAGCGATAGCGCCGCTTTGTGCCAGACTTAAGCCATTTGTAAATCCATACAGGAACCCGGCGGCATATAGATCGCCTGCTCCCGTTGTATCAATAACATCAACCGACAGGTCAGCAGCAATTTCAACTTCTGAATCCTGTGTCAAGATAACAGACCCTTTTTCACCGCGTGTGATACAGGCTATTTCAACTTTGTCTCTGATAGCGCTTATGGCGCTGGAAAAGTTGTCGGTTTGATACAGTGATTTTAGCTCATCCTCATTGGCAAACAGGATATCGACACCGTCCACAATGAAATCTGCGAACTCGTCTCTAAAGCGATCCACGCAAAAGCTGTCAGAAAGGGTGAGTGAGACGCGCTGTTTGGCTTCATGAGCTATTTTTGCGGCTTTACGAAATGCGGCTTTACCGCCTTCAGGGTCCCACAGATACCCTTCCATGTAGGTTACTGCTGACTGAGAGATTGCTTCTTCATCAATGTCATCAGGGCCCAGTTCCACGCAGGCTCCAAGATAAGTATTCATGGTGCGATGGGCATCAGGAGTGATCAGAATGAAGCTGCGAGCGGTTGCAGGGCCGGCAGTGCTTTTCTGAGTTTCGAAATTAACGCCAGCTGCTTGGATATCATGTGCAAATATGTCGCCCAACTGATCATTGCGAACCTTGCCGATATAGTTGCTTTTGCCGCCAAGTGAGGCGACACCCGCAGCAGTGTTTCCCGCGGAACCACCAGAAACCTCTATTGCGCTTCCCATTTTTGCATAAAGATCAATGGCACGATTTTCATCGATCAGGTTCATTGAATTTTTGACAAGATTTTCAGTCTCAAGAAATTCATCTTCAATTTTGCTGAAAACGTCAACAATGGCGTTGCCAATACAAGTGGTATCAAATCGTGTACTGTTCATAATGTCTCCTGAGCGATGTGCGGGCGGAGTATACGCTTTTGGGCGCCCTTTACAAGGTAACGCTGTACAAGAGGTTTTGTTTTTGCCAAATTTAATAAATGAACGAACTTATAAAAATGACTGCACTTGAAGCAGTTGAAAAATTGAAATCTCGCGAAATTTCGCCGTTGGAGCTTATTGATGCCGCAGAACAGCGGATCGAACAGACGAATGATGCTGTGAATGCATTACCTGTTTTGTGTCTGGACCGTGCGCGAAAACATGCTCAAAAAATACTGAATGAAAAGCCACAAAACGGGCAAAAATCCTTATTTGGACTACCAATTGCGATCAAGGACCTGACGGCGGTTGAAGGGGTCTTGCACACCAATGGATCCCCGATCTTCAAAGACCAGATCGCTCAGCATTCTGATGTAATGGTGAAACGCCTTGAGAAAAATGGGGCTGTTGTAATTGCGAAAGCCAATACGCCAGAATTCGGCGCCGGGGCGCAGACTTTCAATGAGGTTTTTGGCACAACGACAAATCCTTGGAATACACGAAAGACTCCCGGTGGTTCGTCCGGTGGCTCAGCTGCAGCATTGGCAGCAGGGCAGGTCTGGCTTGCACAAGGCAGTGATCTTGGCGGGAGCTTGCGTATCCCGGCCAGCTTTGCGGGTGTCGTAGGGCTGCGCCCCTCACCGGGGCGCGTAGCTCATGGACCTTCAGCGTTACCATTTGGTCTGAACTCAGTAGAAGGCCCAATGGGGCGTACCGTGGCTGATGTTGCTTTAATGCTTGATATGATGGTTGGGCAGGACCCCTGGGATCCAATCAGTCTGCCGGCGCCTAGCTATTCTTATCTGGATAAGGTGCAACAACCGGTTCAATTTAATCGGATTGCGTACAGTCCGGATCTGGGTCAATGCCCCATTGACGCAGAAGTTGCTGAAATTTGCGGAAAAGCGGTGAGCGGTTTGCGCGAATTTTCTGCCTCCGTAGAGGAAGATTGTATCGATTTCTCAGGTGGTCACGATATCTTTCAGATACTTCGCGCGGCTCAATTCGCTGCGGCTCATGGCCCCAAACTGGAGACACATAAAGACCTGCTAAAAGAGGATGTTATCTGGAATATATCCGAGGGTTTCAAACTAACCGCTAATGACATTGGTTGGGCTTTGCGTGAACAAGGGCAGCTTTTCCATCGAAGCGCTGCATTTTTTGAAACCTATGATCTATTGGTAACGCCAACTGTTATGGTGCCCCCCTTTGATCATGAAATTCGATCGCTAAAAGAAGTGAACGGCGTCAAGTTTGACAATTATATAGCCTGGCTTGCGCAAACCTATCTGATTACAAATACGACTTGCCCCGCTATCTCGGTTCCTTGCGGATTTACCAAATCTGGATTGCCCGTAGGGCTGCAAATCGTTGGCCCTGCACATCGTGAAGATTTGGTTCTGCAGGCAGCGGCACAATTTGAAGCATTGCATGAGTATTCTGCGATGACGCCCATTGATCCTAGGACAACCCTAGAAAGCGTTTGAACTTCACGCTATAAACACTTACATCTGAAAGAATTGCAAACTGCTCATTGGGGGATTGTCGTGTTATCTGCGATCAGTAAGTCCATCGCTCAACTTTCGGATCCGGCCTTTAGATCGGTGATCATCAAGTCGTTGATTGCGGCTGTGGTCGCTCAGATCATAGCCTTCATCGTTATTTTCCAGCTTACTGGATTGATTCCGCCCACTGATTGGGAATGGGTGAATAGCGTGATCGAGGTTTTAAGCGGGATTGGTGCCTTTGTTATTGCGTTGTTACTTTTTCCGCTGGCGATGAGTGCTGTTATCGGCGTCTTGCTGGATGATATTGCCGATGCGGTGGAGGCGAAGCATTACCCTCAGGACACTCCCTCAAGGGACATTCCGCTTTGGTCAAGTGTGTATGATGCTGTGAAGTTTTTCGGCGTTATCATTTTATTGAACCTGTTGGTTTTGCCTCTTTACCTGATCCCGGTCATTAATATTTTCATATACTATTTGTTGAACGGGTACCTGCTGAGCCGAGAATTCTTTCAGCAAGTCGCAGTTCGGCATCATGAAATGCGGGTTGTAAGCAAGCTCAGAAAAATTGGAAATATGGAAATTTTTCTAACCGGCGTAGCAATAGCATTTTTCATGACGATCCCGATTTTGAATTTGATCGTTCCGATTATTGCGACGGCAACTATGGTGCATTTATATAAGGCTCGAGCTAAATCTGCAGCAGGCAGTGCTTTGGTTAAAACGCAATGAAAATCCTGCCAAGGTCAGTTTTGGTTGGAATATCTGTGACTTTGCTTGCCGCCTGCGGCACGCCGGTGGAGCGTGAAAATGCCCGCACAAGTGAACAAGCAGGAACTTCCAAGCTATCAAAAGAAATTTCGAAAGTTGAGGAAGCACCAGAGCAGACAGAAGCAAGCAATGTCAGTGAAGATGACAGCAAGCGCGATCCGGTAGAGATCTCTAATATTGAACCTGAACCAGAGTTTGAGGTCCCGCCGACGAGCGTTTTAAATGGCAAGACACCAGAGGAAATACAGGCAGTATTTGGTAAGCCAGTGCTGCTTCGCAAAGAAGAGCCAGCACAGATCTGGCAATATCTGACAACAGAATGTGCTTTGCATATTGTGTTTTATGCGACTGGCGATGAAGAGCCTGTCGTAACACATGTCGCGATGAATGACCGGGTTTCAGCCAATAAAGTGAAACAGCCTAAAGACTGCTTTAAAAGCCAATTGCAGCGTGTCGGCTTTGATCGGGTTAAAGCCCTCAGCTAATTGGCATTTAACTGACTGTGGTTTTACCCTTGAATTTGCAAAGATCTTCAACCAGGCAATTTGGGCAATCTGGTTTGCGGGCCTTGCAGATATAGCGACCGTGTAAAATCATCCAATGATGTGAGTGTCTTAGATATTGTTTGGGAATTTTCTTCTCGAGCTTTTTTTCCACTTCAAGCGGTGTTTTGCCGGGCGCAATTCCAGTTCTGTTTCCAAGCCGGAACAAATGGGTATCTACAGCAATTGTGGGCTGCCCAAAGGCAATGTTTAGGACTACATTTGCTGTTTTCCTGCCAACACCAGCGAGTTTTTCCAGCTCTTCTCTTGTTTGAGGAACTTCGCCATTGTGATCCCGAATTAACGCTTCACATAGTTTAATTACGTTTTTTGCTTTTGTTTTGTAAAGGCCAATGGATTTGATGTAATCGCGAACCGTATCTTCACCAAGCGCAAGCATTTTTTCGGGCGTGTCAGCGATCGCAAACAGAGGGCCGGTGGCCTTGTTAACCCCCACATCGGTTGCCTGAGCAGACAATACGACTGCAACAAGTAATGTAAATGGGTTCACGTAATCCAGTTCACCTTTCGGTTCTGGATTGGCTTCGCTCATTCTTCGAAAAAATTCTTCGATATCTGCTTTTTTCATGACCATGTTATTGGCATAGCCTGCCAAGACGTGCAATGATGATTTTAATATCGGAAAGTCCAATATGACACAGGATCCTTTAACTCCAAAAATCTCAGGCGTTGATTATTCCCTTTTGCTGCGACCTCATAGAAGTCTCTCGCCAAGAGCGTTTTTGATTTTGATGAGCTTCATTGCAGGGGTGAGTTTTATCATTGGCGCCGTGTTTGCCAGTATGGGAGCGTGGCCGGTGTTTGGGTTTTTTGGTCTTGATGTTCTGCTCATCTACTGGGCTTTTAAGTGGAATTTTCGATCAGGGCGTTGCTGCGAAATCATCGAAATCACAAATGGAAAGCTCGTCATCAAGAAAATTGCTGTAGGTGGCCAGGAAAAGCGGTGGGCAATGGACACCTACTGGAGCAAAGTTGATTTTAAGAACAAGCGTATTTTAGTGAGTTGCAGAGGAACGCAACACGAAATCGGTGAATTTCTTGTGCCAGATGAAAAAGAAGAGGTATTTAATAACCTCAGCGCGGCTTTAAGGCGCAGTCAAAACCCAGTGTTCGCCTAATCGTCCAGACCCAATACATCCATCATGCTGTAATAGCCTGCGGGTTTGTCTGATGCCCATAATGCAGCTTTGACTGCTCCTCTTGCAAAAATTGAGCGATCGCCAGCTTTATGTGTAATTTCGATAATTTCGTCCTCGGCAGCAAACATAACAGTATGGTCTCCCACAACATTGCCACCGCGTAGAACTGCATATCCAATGTCTCCGGCTTTGCGCGGACCTGTAATGCCATCGCGTCCCCGGTCCGCGACGGTATCGTGGTCAACTCCGCGGCCTTCAGCCGCGGCCTTGCCAAGTTGCAAGGCTGTACCAGAGGGGGCATCGACCTTGTGCCGATGATGCATTTCTACAATTTCGATATCAAATTCATCGTCTAGAATGGCGGCAACTTTTTTAGTCAGTTGTGCGAGCAAATTAACGCCAAGGCTCATATTTGCACCTTGTACGATTGTTGCACGACTTCCGTTTTGGGCAATTATCTGCTGATCTTCATTGCTGATACCAGTGGTGCCGATGACATGAATTTTACCGAATTTAGCGGCGAGGGAGGCGTGTTCAACTGTAGCTGCCGGTGTCGTGAAATCTATTATGGCATCACAAGTCTGAAAGAGCTTTTCCGCACTGTCGGCAACGGTGACATTCAGAGCTTCAACCCCCGCAAGTGTCCCGATATCTTTGCCAAGGAAAGGTGAGACCGCCGGTTCGGTACCACCTGCAACGTGACAGCCTGCGGTCTGGGTAACCTGTTTGACCAGCATTCTGCCCATGCGACCACCACATCCGACGATACCGATTTTCAAGTCACTCATTATCCTGTTCCTGCTTAAAATTGGGATAGCGGAGGTGGTGTAGCATGAAAAAACCCCTCTGGCGAGGGGTTCATATCAATCTTTCAGGTCTGCGAGGAAGTCTTTTACTCGAGAGAAAAAGCCTTCGCTTTCCGGGTTATGGGCGCCTTTGCCTTCTTCTTCGAACTCACGTAGCAGTTCTTTTTGGCGCTTCGTCAGATTGACCGGTGTTTCCACAATGGTGTGGATATACATATCGCCATTTTCGGATGAGTTCATGATAGGCATGCCTTTGCCACGTAATCGGAACTTCCGCCCTGACTGAGTGCCAGCTGTGATGGATACTTTCGCTCTTGCGCCATCCAGCGTGGGAACTTCAATATCGCCGCCCAATGCAGCGGTTGTGATCGGAATTGGAACCCGGCAATGCAGGTTCTGTCCGTCCCGTTGAAATATACGGTGATCCGCGACTGTCAGGAAAATATACAAATCGCCCGGAGCCACCACGTAAACCCATTTCTCCTTCACCGGAGAGACGAATTCGATTACCGTCATCTACACCAGCCGGGATATTGATGGAGAGCGTTTTTTCCTTGTTTACCCGGCCTTGCCCGCGACATTTAGTGCATGGCTTTTCGATGACACGGCCTTGCCCGTGACAAGTCGGGCATGTTCGTTCAATGGTAAAGAAGCCTTGTTGGGCGCGGACCTTGCCGTGACCGTGACAGGTGCCACAATTCACAGGGGCAGAGCCTTCAGCTGCACCAGTTCCCTCACAACTGTCGCACTCGACAGAGGTTGGAATTTTGATTTCGGTTTCTTTACCGTGGTAGGCTTCTTCGAGGGTGATTTCCATATTATATCGAAGATCTGATCCCCGGTTTTGTGAGCTTCCGCCGCCACGGCGCCCACCCATGAAGTCACCGAACAGGTCTTCAAAAATATCAGAAAATCCACCAGCACCCATGCCGCCCATACCGCCATGACCCATGCCACCATTTTCAAAGGCGGCGTGGCCGTACTGGTCGTATGCTGCGCGTTTTTGTTCGTCACTCAGGACCTCGTAAGCCTCGTTGAGTTCCTTGAAGCGGGCCTCGGCTTCAGCGTCACCGGGATTGCGATCCGGGTGATATTTCATAGCCATCTTGCGATAGGCTTTCTTTAGGGTGCTTGCGTCGCATCTCGAGAAGCCCCTAGAATTTCGTAATAATCGCGTTTTTCCATAAGGTCCTACTCAACCAAATGCCGCTCCGGTCTGGTATTCAGGCCGGAGCGGATCTTTAAAAGTACGGGTGTAACCTTTAATAAAGGTTACTCGGCCTTATTTGTCTTTCTTGTCGTCGTCGACTTCTTCGAAGTCAGCGTCAACGACATCATCATCGTCAGAACTGTTGGAGCTGCTTGCATCTGCTGCATCATCAGCACCTTCAGCCTGAGACTGAGCGTAAACCGCTTCACCCAGTTTCATTGATGCCTGTTGCAAGGCTTCCATTTTGGCTTTGATATCCTCAACATTGTCAGAGTCTTTGACTTCTTTCAACTCATCCAATGCAGTCTGGACAGGACCTTTGACATCATCACCGACTTTGTCGCCCATTTCAGAGAGAGTTTTTTCAGTTGTGTGGACGAGACTATCCGCCTGGTTCTGGACTTCAACGCGTTCTTTACGCGCTTTGTCTTCAGCAGCATGCTCTTCCGCATCTTTCACCATGCGTTCAATGTCATCATCACTTAGACCACTTGAAGCCTGGATCTGAATTTTCTGCTCTTTACCAGTACCTTTGTCTTTCGCTGACACATTCACGATACCGTTGGCATCAATATCGAAGGTTACTTCAATCTGAGGAACACCGCGAGGGGCTGGTGGGATCTCGGATAGATCAAAGTTACCCAGCAATTTGTTGTCAGCTGCCATTTCCCGCTCACCCTGGAAAACCCGAATAGTCACAGCGGACTGGTTGTCTTCGGCGGTAGAGAATGTCTGGCTTTTCTTTGTCGGAATTGTCGTGTTCCGGTCGATCAGACGTGTAAACACACCACCCAGTGTTTCAATACCAAGTGACAATGGTGTTACGTCAAGCAGAAGAACGTCTTTAACATCACCCTGCAGAACACCAGCCTGAATAGCTGCGCCCATGGCAACAACTTCATCAGGGTTCACGCCTTTATGTGGATCGCGGCCAAAGAACTCTTTTACAACTTCCTGAACCTTAGGCATACGGCTCATTCCACCGACCAGAATAACCTCGTCGATTTCACCTTTTTTCAAGCCAGCATCTTTAAGAGCTTTCTCACAAGGTGGCAAAGTCCGCTGGATAAGATCGCTTACAAGATTTTCAAACTGTGAGCGTGTCAGTTTTACCTGCAAATGTTTTGGACCAGATGCATCGGCAGTGATAAACGGCAGATTAACATCTGTTGCCTGAGATGATGAAAGCTCAATCTTGGCTTTTTCAGCAGCTTCTTTAAGGCGTTGCAGGGCCAGTTTGTCACCGCGCAGATCAATGCCATTTTCTTTTTTGAACTCATCTGCCAGATAATCAACCAGCTTCAGGTCAAAGTCTTCACCACCGAGGAATGTATCACCATTTGTAGAGTGGACTTCAAAGACGCCATCACCGATTTCCAGAATTGAGACGTCAAATGTACCACCGCCAAGGTCAAAGACCGCGATTTTCTGGTCTTTCTTGTCCATGCCATAGGCAAGTGCGGCCGCTGTTGGTTCGTTGATGATACGCAACACTTCAAGACCCGCAATTTTACCTGCATCCTTTGTTGCCTGCCTCTGGGCATCGTTGAAGTATGCCGGAACTGTAATTACAGCCTGAGTTACATTTTCGCCAAGATAGTCTTCTGCAGTTTCTTTCATCTTTTGCAGAATGAATGCAGAGATCTGGCTTGGGGAGTATTTCTCACCTTTGGCTTCGACCCACGCGTCTCCATTGTCAGCTTTGACAATGTTGTAGGGAACCATATCTTTGTCTTTTTGGGTTGTCTTGTCGTCGAAGCGCCGTCCGATCAGACGTTTGATTGCAAAGAGTGTATCGGATGGGTTTGTAACAGCCTGGCGTTTGGCGGCCTGTCCAACGAGTTTACCATCGTCTGTGAATGCGACCATTGATGGTGTAGTGCGGGCACCTTCAGAGTTTTCAATTACGCGAGGATCTTTACCATCCATAACCGCGATACAGGAGTTTGTGGTACCCAAATCAATACCAATTACTTTTGCCATATTATCCTCTTCTATATTGGCAGATTTTTACAGCCATTCCTTGCACCGTAAAAACCCCCTAGGAGTTAAACTTACTGTCAGACGTCTATATAGGTGTGATGCCAAAACAGTGCAAGTCTCCACGCCAACAGAATTTGTGTTTTTTGATAAGTTACACGGGAAAAACTGTTCATCATGCGCCGTTGTGGAATTTCTTTACGCTTGTGTGAACCTCTGGTAGGGAGAAATATTATTTTAATTGTCTTCTTTTGATTAAGGCATTTTATGAGCGAAAATCAACAAACCGAGCCAGCGGCTGATTTGGCTAATTCTCCTGATCTGGAGCAGAAGAAAGGCCTTTTGGCAGCCCTTGGCGCTTTTGGTTTATGGGGTGTTTTTCCACTCTATTTTAAGGCGATCGGCCATATTCCTGTATTTGAAGTTCTGGCGAACAGAATTGTGTGGTCACTGGTTCTGGTATTTTTACTGGTGGTCATTACGAAAAGGTTTGGGCACCTAAAAGCAGCGATATCAGATCGCAAAACATTTTTGCTTTTTCTTGGGTCGACATCCTTTATTGCGCTGAACTGGACAACTTTTGTCTGGGCAATTGCAAATGACCGCGTTTTGGAGGCTGGGCTAGGATATTATATAAACCCCTTGGTGAATGTTGGCCTTGGCATGCTTTTCTTTCAAGAAAAGCTCAACCGTTGGCAAACAACGGCGATATTTTTGGCGATCTGTGCGGTTGCGTTAATGACATACATTATGGGGCATCTTCCCTGGGTTTCCCTGGTTCTTGGATTTTCCTTTGGTTTTTATGGCTTGTTTCGCAAGAAGGCGCAGACGGAATCTACCGTAGGTTTGATGGTTGAAACTGCGATCCTGACGCCATTTTGTCTGGCCTATCTTGTGTTTTTGGTGATGACTACAGGGCTGCAGGATGGACAGGTTGCCGGTGGCTTTTATTCCATGCCGGATTTTCTGCTTCTTGTTGGAACAGGTGTGGTGACAGGCGTTCCGCTCATATTGTTTTCTTACGGTGCGCAGCGACTAAGGTTGTCTACAGTGGGAGTTATGCAATATATAGCGCCGACAATGCATGTTGTGCTCGCCATCTTTATTTTCAACGAAGCATTTTCACATTTGCAATTTGTCGCATTTGCGCTGATTTGGATCGGGCTAATTATCTACACCATCGATGGCATTCGCCAACGCTAATAAAAAAAAGCCGCTGCGATTGCAGCGGCTTTTCATGAAGACTTGAAGTCACTTAAACTTTTTGATCTACATGAGCCTCTTCTTTTTTCTGGCCGCCTTTGGATACGCCAACCAACGCGGGGCGAAGTAATCTGTCAGCGATAACATATCCGGGCTGTACAACCTGCAAAACTGTTCCTGGCTCTACGTCCGGATTTTCGATTTCAAACATGGCCTGATGCAGGTTTGGGTCGAATTTTTTACCCTCAGCTTCAATTAGCTGGATTTTATGTTTGCTAAAGGTACTTAACAGCTCACTTTCGGTCATTTCAACGCCGGTGAGTAAAGTTTTTACCGTTTCATTTTCCCGATCCTCTTCAGAGACGGCATCAATTGCGCGCCGAAGGTTATCGGAAATAGTAAGCATATCTCGTGCAAATTTTGTGACGCCATAGTTCAAGGCATCTTCTTTATCTTTTTGAGAACGCCGCCGCATATTTTCTGTTTCAGCCATCGCACGCAATAGCTTCTCTTTCAAATCTGCAATTTCGGCTGCTTGTTGCTCTTCAACAGACAGAACGTCTTCTTGCGGTGCCTGTGTCTCTTGAGCTTCAGCGATGGCGTCTGCTGTTGCAGCGTCCAATTCTTCTTGGCTTACAGTTTCCAAATTTTCACTACCTTGCTCTACACCCTGTTCGTTTTCAGGTGTTTCCTGAGAATTTGGGTTTGTGTTACTCATCTTTTCCATTTCCTAACTCGGCGTTACTCAATCCAGCAATCTGCCAATTACCTTTGCCGTATAGTCGACCATCGGAATAATACGGGCATAATTCAAGCGCGTCGGACCAATTACGCCCACCACTCCGACAACCTGTTTGCGGCTATTCTGATAGGGAGAAATAATCATTGATGTTCCAGAAAGCGAGAAAAGATTGTTTTCAGAACCAATAAAAATTCGAACTCCGTCTCCTCCCTCAGCCAATTCAAGTAATTTAATACCTTCCTTGCCAGCTTCAAGGGTGTCAAATAACTGTTTTATCTGTTCTAAATCTTCAAGGGCCTGAATATCCTGCAATAGATTGGAGTGCCCGCGCACTATCAGTGTTTCTTTGCCTCCCCAACTGGCTATGCCAGATTCAACCAGATTAGCTGTCAGCTCATCTAGCTGAGCCTGATGAGATTCGATTTCATCGGCAATCGCTTTTTTGGCCTGCTGTAATGTTTTTCCGCTAAGCCGACTGGTCAAATAGTTACTGGCTTCCTGCAGGGCGCTTGCAGACAAACCAGAGGGGATTTCTATTGTCCTGTTTTCAACAAGCCCGTCTTCGGTCACCAGAATTACCAAGCCTTTGTTTAGGCTGAGGCGTATAAACTCAATCTGTTTTATGGCGCTGTCTGATTTCGGGGCCATTACCAGACTTGCGCAATTGGAAAGACCCGAGAGCATACTTGAAGCTTCGGTAAGTACTTCTTCGAAGTTTTTACCTTCCACCGCGCATCGCATTTTTATATCTGCCCTCTCGTCTTCAGTGAGGTTTCCAACCTCCAAAAGGCCATCAACAAATAGTTGCAGGCCGGCCTGAGTTGGAAGTCTTCCTGCTGACACGTGAGGTGAATAAAGCAAACCCGCATCGGTCAAATCAGCCATGATGTTGCGAATTGACGCGGGTGAAAGGCCAATTTTATCGAGTTTTGATAAAGTTCTGGAGCCGACGGGTTCCCCGGTCTCAATGAAAGTCTCGACAATGTTCCGGAAAATTTCACGGCTACGTTCGTTTAATTCCTGAATATGCATAGAGATCTGTCTTCCATCACATTAAGCCCGCGACAAAAACGGTATAAGCTTTTGAAATGTAGTAAAGGCAGAGCCTTGCGTCAATTGGGCGCAAGAGCTACAAGGTAGTCAAAGTTTTAAACAATACAAACTCTTGAGGTGAAGTTATGCGGCCATCGGGTAGAAAACCAGAAGACCTTCGCAAGATCGTCATGGAACCTGGCTATGCCAAAAATGCGGAAGGCTCCTGTTTTATTAAGGCTGGTGATACGCATGTTCTGTGTACAGCAAGTGTTGAGGATAGAGTGCCGCCATTCCTACGCAATACAGGTAAGGGATGGGTGACCGCAGAATACGGCATGCTGCCACGTTCTACAGGGTCTAGAATGGGCCGTGAAGCCGCAAGAGGGAAACAACAGGGCCGTACAGTTGAAATTCAGCGTTTGATCGGCCGTTCTTTACGCGCAGTCGTTGATATGGAAGGGTTTGGAGAGCGTCAGATCACTGTCGACTGCGATGTAATTCAGGCAGATGGAGGTACAAGAACCGCTTCGATTACCGGGGCCTATGTCGCCTTGTATCAAGCTTTCAATAATCTGGTAGAGCAGGGAAAAATTCTGGAAGTGCCGATGCAGCACCAAGTGGCGGCAGTCTCCTGTGGTATCTATAACGGTGTGCCAGTGTTGGATCTGGATTATCCTGAAGACAGTAATGCCCAGGCGGATGCCAATTTTGTTCTTTCATCCGATGGCAGAATCATTGAAATACAGGGCACGGCTGAAGAAGATCCATTCACAGAAGCGCAGTTCACCTCTTTGTTCACATTGGCGAAAGCCGGGGTGAAAGAGCTCTGCGCATTGCAGCGTGAAGCATTGGGGCTTTAAAATGCATCGGCAGTTTTCAGGAAGTCGGCTAATCGTTGCCAGTCACAATCAAGGAAAAGTGCGTGAAATTGGTGAATTGCTGGATGACTTTGGCGTGGAGCCGGTATCCGCAGGCGAATTGGGCCTTCCTGAACCTGTGGAGGATGGTGATAGTTTCATCGCAAATGCGAAAATCAAGGCGTTGGCCGCAGCCACAAAATCCGGTGAGGTTGCGCTTAGCGATGATTCAGGTTTTGCAGTTGAAGCTCTGAACGGAGACCCCGGGATTTATTCAGCTCGTTGGGCTGGCCCGACCAAAGATTTTTCAATTGCAATGGCCGCAGTGAACGAGAAACTGCAGGAGCTTGGCCCCAACGCAAACAAACGATCCGCGTTCATTTGCGCCTTGTGCCTTGCATGGCCGGATGGTCATACAGAATGTTTTGAGGGCCGGGTCGAGGGCTCATTCACCTGGCCTCCTCGCGGAGACAAGGGATTTGGGTATGACCCGGTGTTTATACCAGAGGGCAGCACTCTTACTTTTGCAGAGATGGACCCGACTGATAAGCATGCTATTAGCCATCGGGCTGATGCCTTTCGGCAATTGATTGATGCCTGCTTCAAGTCTGACCAATAAGCCTGACCCGGGTTTCGGGGTCTATTTTCATTGGCCGTTTTGCCGAAAGAAATGCCCCTATTGTGACTTTAACAGTCATGTTCGCGCGACCCTTGATGAAGATTTGTGGATTAAGGGCCTGACCTCAGAACTTCGTTACTACGCAGAACGATCAGACAGTCGGAGAGTTACCAGTATATTTTTCGGTGGCGGTACGCCTTCATTAATGTCGCCCAAGGCCGTTGGAACTTTGCTTGATGCGGTAGACGACCTTTTTGAAATGTCTGATGATGTGGAAATTTCACTTGAGGCAAACCCCACATCGTCCGAAGCGGAATCGTTTTCCGGTTATAGGCTGGCTGGTGTGAACAGGCTGTCCATGGGGGTCCAGTCATTACAGGATAAATATCTGAAATTCCTTGGGCGTGAGCATTCAGCAAGCGAAGCCTTGGAGACGATTGAGCTCGCTAAGCGCCATTATGACAATATTTCCTTCGATTTGATTTATGCACTTCCTGATCAAACGCTTCTTGAATGGGAATCTGATTTGCTGACGGCAATGGATCTGGCTGGTGATCATCTTTCGCTTTATCAGCTAACGATTGAGCCAAATACCGGTTTTGCCGGCGCTTATAAACGCGGTGAATTTCAGCTGCCACGTGATGAGCTGGCAGAAGATATGTATTTGCTGACACAAACACTTTGCGGGCAAAGAGGATTAAGTGCATACGAGATTTCAAACCATGCCCGTGCAGGATATGAATGCCGGCATAACCTAACCTATTGGCGGTATGGGAGTTATTTGGGTGTTGGCCCCGGCGCACATGGTCGGCTGCTCGAAGATGGGGTTCGATATGCAACTGCTCAACTAAAGCGGCCTGAAAGTTGGCTGCGAGCGGTTACTGAAGAGGGGCATGGAACAGAGAGCATGGAACCTGTTGGCAATGCTCAGGAATGCGCAGAAGAGGCATTGCTGATGGGAATGCGTCTGAGCGAGGGTGTCTGGTTTGAGAACCTTAAGCAGGTAGCGGGTATCGATTTTGAAGCGGTCGTTTCAAAAGAAGGTCTGGAGCGGCTGCTCAAAGCTGGTTTCGTGGAGATGGACGCACATAAGATTGTAGCCAGCAATAACGGCCGATTTGTTTTGAATTCGGTTCTCGCAGAGTTATTGGGCTAATCAATTTATAGCGGGTGTGAATGTCGTCGGTGCGGCTTCCAATAATTCCAGACTATCTTGCCCTAACTGCATGACAGCAAGCCCACGTTCAGCGAGCCCACTACTGTTAAAGCGAAATATCCCATTGTATCCAGAGAAGCCTTTGGGACTCTCCAACCGGTCTTTTGAAAATTTCTGTTCGACGTCATCAAGCGCAAGTAGCCCCGATAATGCCATTGCGTCATAAGCAAGGCTGGCGATGCGAGGAGGGGTGTATCCATAAATTGAGTTAAATCGCGCCAGAAAACTGTTGGCTGGTCCGGGTGCTGGAGCTGCAAACCACCCCCCTACCAAAGAAGGTTCTGTCGTAAGGCTTACATCCGCCCATAACCCGGTCCCAATAAATTGGACTTTGGCCGGATCCACATCGTAGAAAGAAAGTAGCGGAGCAAGTTCCCGCAGGCGCTGCCCTCCTTCAGGAATAATGATAGCTTCAAAATTGACTTCACCGAGTGTGTCAAGCTTTGCGAGCTTTTGAAAAAGTGCTTTGGATTGAGGATCTTTTTTATCTTTGACCTTGTTAATCTCTCGTTGCAGGTTGGCTTGACGGACTTCGTAATTTGCAACGCTTCGAGCAATGGACTGGAGCTCTTCTGAACCTGGCGGCAAATCAGTTGGAAACCGGTTTACCTGTGTAAGCGATACACCTAATTTTCTACTTTCGGCCTCAATGCTGTTCATTGCTGTCTCACCATATGGTGTTTGAGGGGCGAGTACAGCGAATTTCGAGAGGCCTTGTCTGTAGGAAAATTCAAGAATTCGGCTAATTTGCTGCTGGACTGTCAGACCCAAAAGATACACACCGTTTCCGGCGACACTCACATCTGTGGAAAATGTGAGTATGCTAATGTTGTTTTGCCGGGCCATAGGCTGAATAGCCCGAACGGAACTTGCAAACAGAGGGCCAAGAATAATTTCAGCGCCTTCTTGTATTGCAGATGTTGCAGCGTCACGCGCCCCGTCAACTGTTCCTTTTGTATCGTAAGGTTGCAGTCTCAATTGTGTGTTGTTCAGATCAAACAATGCGATTTTGGCAGCGTTTAACAAATCTGTTCCAACTTTTTCATGTTGGCCAGAGAGGGGGAGCAAAATGGCGATTCGAACGGCAACTGCGTCTTCGGGTAACTGAGGCCGATTCAATTGGACTGATGGTTGGTTAAACTTGGGCTGATCGGTTGTTGGCTTCTGCCGTTGGCTTTCCAGAAGCTTTTCGGCGGCCAGCTTTTCCTGAGAAATCGTTTCTTCAGCAGGCTGGGTGGCTTTTGGGGTTGGTTGCGTTTCTTCTGTTTTGGCGACGGGCTGTTTTTGTTCCGGATTTTGCAGAAACGGAGAAATCGTTTCACAACCGGTGAAAAGTTGTAGGGAAATGAAAATAGCCAGTAAGCGCTTTCCACCTGAAAACCTGAAAAATCGTCCCATGAATCTATACTTCCCCGTCACAAGCCCTCGCGCAGGCTGGTAATTCTGTCATTTGGGTGTATCCTAAAATTTCATGACTTTGGGCTGCAAGCAAATAAAGTTCAATCTGTTTGACTGAAGCAGTCAAGTGAGGCGAATTTTTGACATCTGCATCAAAAAACAAAAGAAAATTTCGCAAGCAAAGAGCCTATCGGCGCGGTCTGATAGCTGAGAAAGCTGCACTCCTTTTTCTTTTAGTCAAAGGGTATAGATTATTGCAATTGCGCTATAAGAAACCGGTCGGGGAAGTGGATCTGCTCTTGAGAAAGGGAAAAACACTTGTTGCCGTTGAGGTTAAATTGCGAGAAACCGAGGAAGCCGCCTTGCTCGCAATTGGCAATATTCAAAAGCGCCGCATTCGAAATGCCTGTGCGCAATATGTTACAGAGAACCCTCAATTTTCCAGTTACGATGTTCGTTTCGATGTTGTTGTAATTACGAGATTTTTTAAAATTCCGTTACATATTGAAAATGCTTGGTAATAGAGATTGTCAGCTTTTATCGCAGTCGGATTGAAGCTATAGTCGCTGAAAAAATGGTTAAGGGTTTGCTTGATGAAGTGGGTGTTGGTTTTGTTTGTGGGTGCAATCAGCGCCTTTTCTTTGGGAGGCTGCACCCCCGTTGGGATTGCAGTGGGTGGTGCCGCCGCAGCAGGTGTTGTTGTCGCGGAGGAGCGTTCTGTTGAGGATGCATTCAAAGATACCGGTATTAAGCTGGATATTGCGAATAAACTTTTTCAGGAAAGTGAGACCCTTTTTGTAGATATTTCAACAATCGTATTCGAAGCGAGGGTGTTGATGATGGGGGAGGTGGCCCGTGAGGAAGATCGTCAAAAAGCCCTTGAAATCGCATGGTCAAATCCTGAAGTCAAAGCGGTCCTCAATGAAATTAAAATCAGAGATGAAAACAAACCTGCTTCGAAGACTTCGGATGCTTGGATAACTGCAAAACTTAAAACCAGACTGGTTCAGGATCTTTCCATTAAACATATCAATTATTCCGTTGATACGGTTAATCGTGTCATTTATCTCATGGGAATTGCGCAAAATCAGGCTGAGCTTAATCGAGTGAAGCTTCATGCGCGCGATATTTCCGGTGTCGATGGCGTGATCAGTCATGTGATATTAAAAACTGATCCCAGACGCAACTAAAAGCTTGCAGTCCGCTCTAAACTGGTTACATCAATCATTGGCGCAAGCGGGTTAGGAAACACAAACACAGGATAAGAATATGAGCCTCACAGTTGCCATTCAAATGGATCCCATTGAAAGTGTTGACATTAATGGTGATAGCACCTTTGTGCTGGCACTGGAAGCGCAGGCACGTAGACATAGCCTGTATCATTACGGGCCTGGTGATTTGTCCTATCGGGATGGGAAAGTTACCGCCCGTGCAAGAGCATTATCGGTACGCAGAGAGTTGGGTAATCACCATTCGCTGGGCGCTGAAGAGGTAATCGATCTTTCGCAAATGGATGTTGTTCTCATGCGGCAGGATCCTCCATTTGACATGTCCTATATAACCGCAACTCATTTACTCGAAAAAATCCACCCAAAGACCCTGGTGGTCAATGATCCTGCGAGTGTTCGCAATGCGCCTGAGAAGATATTTGTCACCCAATTTGAAGGTGTATTGCCACCTACTTTGATATCTTCTGATATCAATGAAATGAAAGCCTTTCGCGAAGAACACAAGGATATTATTGTTAAGCCACTATACGGTAACGGCGGAGCTGGTGTTTTCCATTTAAAGCCAGAAGATGAAAATCTGACGGTTGTCCATGAACTGTTTACTCAATTCTACCGCGAACCCATGATTGTGCAAAAGTATCTTCCTGAAGTTCGCAAAGGGGACAAGCGTATAATCCTTGTAGATGGGGAGCCTGTTGGGGCAATCAACCGTGTTCCTCAAGAAGGTGAAAGCCGCTCCAACATGCATGTCGGTGGGAAAGCGGTGAAATCTGACCTGACACCGCGCGAGGAAGAACTTTGTGAAATTATTGGCCCATCCTTGAAGGAACAGGGGCTTATTTTCGTCGGTATTGATGTAATTGGCGATTACTTGACTGAGATAAATGTAACTTCACCCACAGGGTTACAGGAAATAAATCGGTATGATGACGTAAAGCTCGAAGCAAATATCTGGGATTGTATCGAAGCCAAAATCGGATAATTTTCAGTTGCATAAATAATACAATTAATTAGGGAATTACCAATTAATAAATAAATGTTATGGTGTTGCTCTTTTTTGGGGGAAGAGCAATGCAGTCACGTATTACAACTTTGGCCTTTCAGGGGCTGGAAGTTCGTCTGGTCAGCGTACAGGTCTTGATGGCTGCGGGTTTGCCAGCGTTTACTGTCGTGGGCCTTCCTGATAAGTCAGTCGCGGAAAGTAAGGAGAGAGTGCGAGCGGCTCTCACCTCACTTGGGATTGGTCTTCCTGCAAAGAGAATAACCGTAAATTTGGGGCCTGCTGATTTACCCAAGGAAGGAGCCCATTTTGACCTGCCCATTGCTGCAGGATTACTAACTGCGATGGGTATCCTGCCAGCAGATGAAATGGAATCCTTTCTGGTTTTGGGTGAGCTTTCACTTGACGGAGCTTGTCAGCCAGTAAATGGCGTTCTCCCGGCAGCAGTTGAAGCGGTTTCTCAATCTCTCGACCTGATATGTCCCGCTGGAAATGGTGGGGAAGCGGTTTGGGCTGGTGATCTTGATATTCTGGCCCCCAAATCATTGCTGCATCTGGTGAACCACTTCAAAGGTAGTCAGGTGATTTCATCTCCAATTGCTGAAGTGGAAAACACTGAACAGGTTCAGTTACGGCTTGAAGATATAAAAGGGCAGGAGGCAGCAAAAAGAGCCCTGGAAATAGCCGCAGCGGGTGGTCATAACTTGTTAATGAGTGGGCCACCCGGTTCCGGAAAATCCATGCTTGCGGCACGCCTTCCATCCATTTTACCTAAGCTTGACGCGCGTGAAGCATTGGAAGTCAGTATGATTAACAGCATGGCCGGCGTGCTGAAAGACGGTAAACTTACACGCAATCGCCCCTATCGTGAGCCACATCATTCTGCTTCGGTTGCTGCAATAATAGGGGGAGGGCGGCGGGCTAATCCCGGTGAAGTCTCTCTTGCGCATCAAGGGGTTCTTTTTCTGGACGAACTGCCAGAGTTCGGCCGTCAAGTTCTTGATACGCTGCGTCAGCCAGTTGAAACGGGCCGTGCAGTTATTGCCAGAGCCAATATGCATGTGACATACCCGGCCAGATTTCAACTCGTTGCCGCAATGAATCCCTGCCGGTGTGGCCATTTGGACGACGCCGCCAAAGCGTGCTCGCGGGCACCAAAATGTGCGGTTGATTATCGATCCAGAATTTCGGGACCGATGCTGGATCGTATTGATATTTTTGTTGAGGTTCTAGCACTGAGCGCCTTTGATCTTACGAGAGCCAAACCTGGGGAGAGGACGGAGGTTGTCGCGAAAAGAGTGCAAACCGCAAGGGAAATTCAGCGTGAACGTTATGAAAGTTTTGCACCGGGCAGTGACATTCGAACCAATGCAGAAGCAGAAGGTGATACGTTGGAAAAAGCCGCACCATTGGATGGCGAATGCCTGAAACTGATGGAAGAGGCAATTGAGCGGTTCCGGCTCTCAGCCAGGGGCTACCACCGCGTGCTTAAAGTAGCCCGAACGCTGGCGGATTTGCAGGCCTCTGATCAAATTAACAGATCTCATGTGGCGGAAGCATTGAGTTACAGGCAAGGGTTAAGCGGATAGGAAGGTGCCTTAGTCGAGTTCCAGTTTCTCGATATTACGCCGTGCGATTTCACCTGCAGGGCTGTGCGGGGTAATTTCCAATACGGTCATCCAATCGTCGCGAGCGGCTTCGGTGTTGCCCATAAGACGGTGGAGAATTCCTCTTTCAATGAGAGCATCTATTTGAGAGGGGTCAAGTGTGAGTGCAAGATCAGCGTCTTCAAGCGCTCTTTCATTATTTCCCAAATGACGCCAGGCTGCAGCGCGAAAAGCAAGTGCATCCGCACGTGTGGGATCCAAGCGGAGAGCAAGGTCCAGATCATTGAACGCCTCTTGATAATTTTCTGCCGCTGCGAGAATGCGGCTGCGATCAATTAGTAAATCAATGTTTCCGGGATCAAGGTCAAGTGCAGCACTCGCCACGGCATGGGCTCTGGGAAATTGTTCTGCTAATAGCCAACTATTCGCTGCCTGACTTAACATAGCGACAACATGCTTACTGCCTGCTGCATGCATGTCTTCGGCGATTTTTTCCATTCGGTCAGCTGCAAGGTGGTATTTTTTCATTCCCATAAGCGCGAGTGCAGCGCAGTGCCGTGCAGGGAATCCTCCTCCTTTGTCACGCCACGATAGCGCTGATTCAAAGGCCAGCTCTGGTTCAATTCTTGTGAGCTTCAGGCAGGCTTCGTATTCTTGGTTTTCACTTCTGGCTATTGCTTTTTGGGACCATATCACTACTGAAAAAACGGTTAAGAACAGTATTGGAATGAGGACAAAAATATATTTGGATTGAAAGCCCCTCACTCAGCATCTCCACGGTATTTTGAAGTATTAACTTTTTTCAACTTCACGAGCTAACGGCAAAATACGTCAAAAATAGGAATTTTGTCTGTCAAGTTGAATGAAGGGTGCATAATGACTGAATTAAGCAAGGATGCAAGTAGTCTCGTTAATGGTAATTCAGCAGGTGAGTTTTCCATTCATAAAAAAAGAGCATCTGCCAATTTTAGCTACCTGCTTCCCTTGGTTCCGCTTAACCACGGTCCTGCGCTCTATCTTGCCTTAAATTACGACAGCAGCATTGAAGGTCCCGGTTATTTGCCATGGGGATGGTCTTTGCAAGGTACGGATACGATTGAAAAAGCAAAGGGTGGGATGTTTTTTCTAAGTGATGAGCTCGTGTATCCCCAAGAAGTGGAGCAGGATCTTATTAGTCTTTATGACATGAACGGAATAAAAACCACATATAAACGGGAGAAAAATGCGCCTATCGAAAGATACAACCCAATTTGCGTGGAAGATGTATACGGTAACCGATGTGATTTTAACTATGATGACGAGTTAAAGCTTGTTCGGGTAGTGCCAAATATCAAAGATCAAAAAACACCAACAATCGAATTCGATTATGAGCCGAAATCTGGTCAATTGCAGTGTATTCGGTCAGTGTTGGATGGTCAGAATTGCTATGCGACAGAAATCATCAGAAGCTACCAGCAAATATCAAAAATTCGATCATCTTCCTTAAAAAACGGGAGAGAGCAGGAAACTGAAGTTCCGGAGTTTGAGTTTGATGTTTCAGCGAAGTTGATGACAAAAGTTAAATGTCGAAAAGATGCTGAAATCAAAATCCAATACAAAGGGGAGACCGGAGTCGTATCGAATTACTGTGAAGTCAGCAAACCTTTCAGAAATCTTCGCCAAACTGTCGCTTTTGACGTCTGTACAGGAAAACGACATGCGGCGCATAACAGCTATTATTATTTTGACCGGGTGACTATTTATTCCTCAACTTTGAGAACCGGATCCAACTGGCGTTACGGTCAACATGGTTCAGTTGCAGGACTATTGACAGGCGAAGAGTTCGGCTCGAAGCAATCAAGTGACGGAGCTATCATCCCTCAGAGGGCGCAGTATTATAAATATTGTAGTCCGAACTCTTCCTCGTCCCCAAAGATTAGCGAAATTGCAACATTTCGAAAAGACCCGCAGGGTGAGAAAAAATATTCCTATGAGAAATTTGAATATGACAATCAAGGTAATCTCACGTGCAGTTCAAATGGAAAAACCGCGACATATAATGAATATATTGAGGGACCAGCTCCCTATCATACTTTTTTCTTAAAATCAGTAATGCACTGTGATGTCACCAAATTGAATAAAAAATCACAGGGTAAGATCTTGTCAGCGGAAAGATTTGAGTATGATTTTGATCCATATAGCGGGGCTTTAGTTCGTCAACGGCATCAACAAGCCATTGAAGTCGGTAAGTTTCTGAATCCCGTTATTTCTGAATATGATACAGCGGGCAGATTGACCCAACAGATTGATCAGAAGCAGTCGGTAACCGTATTCAAATACGATGAATATGGGTATCTCAAACTTCAGATTTCAAGCTCACCAGATAAAAAAAATAACCTAAAGAATCAATTTTGGTATTGTCCCATTTCAGGTGCGCTCCGGGAAAAAAAACTGGGGAATGGAGCGCATTGGAAGTACAAAATTGACGGTTTTGGAAATGTGTTAACTGAATCCCGAAAATCAATTTCTGCCGATTGGGATGACAGATGCCTTGTTCTTTCGCGTAAAGTTGATTGGTGTGAAAGCGCTGGTCTGTATAGAGAAGTTATAGAAAGACCTGCCGGAAATGAAACAGAAGTGGCAGTTACAATAATTCTGAAAGATGGATTGGGGCGACCTTTTGTCATTGTGCAAGCACTGGATGAGAACAGATGGGAGGTTGAACTACACCATTATGATCTTAGGCATAGGATGACTGCAAAGAGCCAGTCTTTTGTAATCAGATCAAGTAGAGAAGGACTCATTGCGCGGCTGTTGAAACAGAAAAAAGGAATTGAGTGGGAAAAATCCTATTCCGACCAATTTGGGCGTTTGTCAATGGTGCGTCAGCCGGATGGATCAAAAGCAAGTTATCAATATTTTGAACGTAAAGAGGGGTTGCAGATTGAGCAGGTCACATTCTTTAGTCCCAATGGTCACCAGCAACATGTTGAAAGGCGCGAGTATTCGGCAGACGGTGAAGTTCGGTTTCGGAAAACCGGTGATACGGAGCAGACTATTCAGAAGCTGGACATTATTGGGCGTGTCGTATCTGAGCGCTCGGGCATTAATAATAAGGTGGATTACACCTATGATCTGATGGGGAATTGCGTAAAAGAAGAACGTATTCAAGGTGGAATAACTAGTTATGTTTATGATCAAAGTGGCTCGCTTTGCACAATGGTCAAAGACGGAGAGAAATTTTATTATAAGCGAGACTGGCAGGGGCGAGTTGTAAAATTTTCGTCGGATAGCCCTAATAATGAGCTATCCCAAAATACGATCCAGTACAAATATGATGAGAATGAAAACATCACCTATCGGATAAATCATCTTGCTGACGGAACAATAATTCGATCCGGTATTTCACCGTTCGGTGAAGAGATCTTTAGAAAGGTAACAATCGACGGGCGGGAATTTGATCCCGTTAGAACAGAATATTGGCCAAACGGGCAGGTACGGCGTCGCCAGTTTCCGGGGGGCAGGTTTATTGATTATGAATATGATGTGAAAGGCGTCATGCGGAAAGTGAAGCGTGACGGTGAAGAGAACCCGCTAGTTACTTCTGAGTATTTGAACGGAAATGGTCTTACGCAGAAGCTACGTTTTCAAAATGGAGTCGAGGAAACCTGGCGTTTCAATGGAAATGGTCAGATCAAGTCACTCATAGTCACTGGTGAAGGGCAGGCAGGCCAAAGAAAAACATATTTCAGTCAAGGGTTTGACTATTTAAACGGCTCCCCCGCAAGAATTTCTGCCATTTCAAACAAGCGAGAGGCTCGGAAGGCTGAAACTGAATATTTTAGTTATGATGAGCGGTTTGGATTATCGTCAGTTTACACCGCCGGTTCAGGAGAGAAATTATCTCAGACCTGGGGCGTAACTCAACCATTCGCCGGCAAAATCAAGCGCTCAGGCAATGGGTATGCAAATCGAATAAGTCATGTAGCAAACAGCACTGATTTAAAGTTTGATAAACTTGGCAACTTAATCAAGGCAGACAGTGAGACACAAGATGGCAAAATCACAAGTGCTTTTCGCTACGATGAGAAGGCAAACCTATTGCAGGTATGCCAAAGTGATGGAAGTGAGTCGATATTTCTGGATACGGATTACGAGTGCCGGAAAACCGAAAATGGCGATATTTATTATGTGATTAAGGTCGTCGGGCCAAATGGTTTTATTGCAGAGCTTTGCTGTTCGACCGATACAATAGGTAAACAAGCCTTTTCTAGCGATGAAAAATCAGCCGGCCTGCGTTTTACTGCGCAACGGGCTGAAGATGTATTCATTCATTTAGATCATCAGGGATCCAGTATTCTTGCGACAGGGAAAGATGGGAAACCGCTTGCACATCTGAAGTTTCTTCCTTTTGGAAAAATTGATGATGACAAAAGTAGCGGTGTTATTTTCTTTAACCCTTATTTTGCGGGAATGCGATTTGATCACAGATTAAATTTGTATTTTTCCGAAACGAGGGTCTACTGCCCAATATCATTGGAATATCTTAGCCCTGACCCAGCACGTGGATTAGCTGACCAATTCGCTTATCCTCCCGATCCGATTAATTTTTATGACGAGCAAGGGTTGTGTCCTTGGCCATGTAGTCGTCGGTCATTCAAGGAAAATTATGGCAGGCCAGCAAATTTAAAAGCGGGTGTAATCTTAACAGGTCTTAATTGCTTTCTGGTATTCTTACCCGTTCATTCACTGATTTTTGGATTTGATTTTCCTGCCACATTGCGTTGGACAATCGGTTTAAGTGCCTGGTTTTTTACGGTATCGCTTCTTACAAACTTGTTCGAGAATTTTAACCGAACATGCCGGGGTCAACGAAACAATCCGGAGACGTATTTGTGTGGGCCAAACAGCTTGATTGTTTTCAAATCGCTTATTTCCGTACTGGTTGCAGTTACCTATTTGGGACCAATGCTGTCTTTTATTGGAAATGATGAATGTGAACCTTATGCGCTGCTTAATTGTTCTGACAGTTTTTACAAAATGAACCTTGTTCGAGGTTTGTTGGCGACTTCAATTGCGGCTCCTATCGCCAATTTAGTCAACAAATGTGTAGTACAATCGGAATATAGAAACAGGGCATTGTTCAATCAGTTTATATCCAGCACAGGTAGTCTCTGGTTTTCTTATTTGATTTGGCAAATTTTTGACGTTGCTCAGCTGTATTTTATCTATGACCGGGGGCCTAAGGGCGTTCTGCATTTCAAACGTGCGTTTTTGACAGGTGAAATTTTCTTGGGTCCGCTTATGGCGCAACCCAACCCGGTTTGGGGTTTGTTGCCTGCTTTGTGCCCTGCAAATTTTTGGAATTATTTTTTCGATGACCGGCCACGGAGCACGGATGGTGCGCAAATTCCGTGGTTTGCGGATCCACAGCCAATGGTGGGATCCTCAAGACCTTCAGTGGAGATGACTGATGTTGAGGATCCTGAGGGAGGTGGCGATGAGGATGAAGGTTCAGATGGAAGTTTGGAGATTGTTGCTGTAGAGCCAGATGGAGAGGATGAGGATGCGCAAGCAACGCTTCCATATGGTAGAGACGTAGAGCCGCAAGAGAATGATGATGATGTCTGATTTCTCACACGCCATAAATCAGTCTAATTTCGCCTTTAATTGCTGAACTAACAGTTCACAGGAAGGATTTCAGCAATGAACAGGCTATTGGCTTTCACTGGTATTTCATTTATTGCTCTGGCTACGACGGCACTGGCTGCTGAACACATGCCAGTTCAGGATCATGTTGTTTTGAAGCTGACAGAAGAAGGTTGGGTGACAACTCATTCTGCAGATGTCGATGTGCATTTTAATATTGTTCAGCAAAAAGAAACCGCAGACGAGCTCAAAAAGGAGATACTGGACTCGCTGGAGAGGTTATCGCCAGGCACTGAATGGTATGTATTATCTTCGCAGGAGACGAAAGATCGAACAGGCCTGAACAGATGGAATGTTTCAGCCAATGCTCGATTGCCTGAGAAAAATATTGCTGGCCTTCAGGATAAGGCAGAAGAGTTGAGCCGTGCGGGCTTTAAAATAATAATAGGGCACGTAAATTTTGCTCCTTCTTTGGCGGAGCGAAATTCCCTCCTCGCGAATTTACGAAATCGTATTTATATGAAGGCTAAGGAAGAAGCCGAGCGATTGAGTAAAACGATGGGGGGTGAGCCTTATCGGGTTCAATCGGTCAATTTTACAGCCAGTTTTACAGGCCACCAGCCTGCAATGGCCAAAAATATGATGTTGCAGCGTTCTGCTGCAAATATGGAATCTGATCACTCAAGTGGAAGCGGTGCTTCAAAAATGCCTGTTTCAGAAAAACATCATGTTGAGGCGGTGATCACTTTGGGGCGGTTGGTTCCGGTAAAATAGCAGGTTTAATTGATGGCAAACGGACTTTTGTGTTTCGGTTTTGGGTTTACGGCCAAGGAAATTGCTAAAAAGCTCCCTGATTGGAAAATCTGGGGAACTTCACGGTCTATTGAAAGGCAGAGAACTGACTTTGACCATGTTGAGCCTGTTTTATTTAACGGTATAGAATTTCCCAGTAGAATTTTGGAAATTTCCCATCAGGTAACCCATATACTGTTGTCTGTTCCCCCTGGTGAAGATGGAGATCCGGTTTGCGAACTGTTGCGGCCGCATCTTCAGAAGTTTAAACAGTTGAAATGGGTCGGATACCTGTCAACAACAGGTGTTTATGGTGATTTGAACGGCGGCGTTGCAACTGAGGATACCCCACGCAATCCTTCTGGCGTCAGAGGACAGAGACGTGTCGATGCGGAAGATGCGTGGACCTCATTAGCGCAGGATCATAACTTACCATTACATATTTTCCGATTACCTGGAATATATGGACCGGGGCGCAATCAGTTGGTTTCCTTGCAAAAAGGAAAAGCACATCGAATTGTTAAAAAAGGGCATGTATTCTCGCGTATCCATGTAGCTGATCTGGCAAATATTCTGATCGCATCAATGGACCAGCCGAATCCCGGACGAGTTTATAATGTGGCAGATGATTTACCTGCGCCGCCTCAGGATGTCGTAACTTACGCTGCACAATTGTTAAATGTAACACCTCCTCCCCTTCAGGAGTTTGAGGCGGCAGCTCTGAGCCCTCTGGCACGCAGTTTTTATTCTGACAACAAGACTGTCAGTAATGAGCGGATAAAAACTGAACTGGGTATTTCGTTAAGCTTTCCAACTTATAAAGATGGTTTGAAAGCCTTGTCAGAGGAGCTGTGAGTGTTTATGTAACAATTCTGTTATGTGACGCACAGTGCGGGAATAGTAATGCCAAGAGCCAAATGCTTTGATAGAGAGGAAGCCCTTCAAAAGGCTATGCGTGCGTTTTGGGCACGCGGCTATGAGGCAACCTCAATTCAGGATCTGGTGGAATGCATGGGGATTAACCGCGGAAGCCTCTATGATACCTTCGGTGATAAACACCAATTGTTTCTGGCAGCGCTGGATCAATATACGGATAGTTCTTTAACGCGGGGACTGGCGTTACGCGAAGATGGTAATGCGGCTTTGATCCTGAAAGATTACCTATACAGCTTTATGTATCGCACATTGGGAGATCCGGAAAAGCGAGGCTGTTTTGTTACCAACACTGCTGTTGAACGGTCCTCATATGATGAGCAATGTGCGAAAAAGCTGCGGGAATATTATGATAACGTGGAGAAAGACCTCGCTTTTTTAATTGAACGAGGTCAGCAAGCTGGCGAAATCAACAACAAAAGACCCGCCGGTGAATTGGCGTCCTTTTTTGTCGGGGTCATGCAAGGGGTGCGGGTGCTTGGTAAAGTCCGCCCGGAAGAAGCTGCATTAAGGCCAATGATTGAGGTGGCTCTGGAAACTTTAAACAGTGACGCGAAGGCCGCATGAGTTTTTCTCCTGAGCTTTGGGCGTCAGTGGTCCATGCCGCAATATACATTAGTCTGATCCTGTTTCCCTGGATGATTGGTGGGGCACGTATATTTGCAGGTATTCTTGGGTTTGGCGGAATTATTGCGCTTCTTGCAATGGATTATTTTGTAGGGCAATCCAGTGATGACCTTGCCCTAGCCAGAGATTTGATGCTTTTAACATTGCTAAAAGCAGTGTTTTTCTTTCTGGTAAGCCTCTTGATCGAGCGAATCTTTCGGGCCTATTTGCTCAATAGGGTGCGTACAAAGCCGGATTCGGATGGTGTTGATGCAAAATCCAAAGAAAAATTTGATCGTGAAATGAAATCCATGAAAGAGAGAAGTGAGAAATTTTTGGGGCAATAGAGTTTATTGCGCCATTATTTGCCGGATCAATTTCACCGCTTCTTCGCTATCCCACTCAGCTGGACCAACCAGCCGGGCGACCTCTAACCCTTCTTTATTGATGATCAGCGTTGCAGGTAGTCCAAAGACGCCTGCTGCTCGACCCGATTTCAGGGTTTTATCGTTATAGGGCGCCAGATTTTTGATTTTCAGGGCTTTAAGAAACTTTTTAACACGTTCAATTCCTTGAATGTCATGACTGATTGCCACGACTTCAAACTCATCGGAGCCCAACTCTCCTTGCAGGCGGTCAATGGAGGGCATTTCTTTTTTACAGGGTGCGCACCAGGTCGCCCAAAAATTTAGGAGAATGGTTTTCCCTTTGAACTCTGAAAGGTTAAGGGTCTCTCCGTTTTCGTTGACAAAACTGAAGTCTTTAAGCGGTTCGGGATTGGATGCGATGGTAATGTTTTTCATCTCCCCCACTGCAAGTTCCTTCAGGTTTTGGGAGAAAGCGGTTGAAGTGGCCCCCACAAGCCCTGTAAATGTAAGCAGGAAACCGATTAAGGCTATTTGCGTCTTTTTCGTCTTCATCGTTTTTACTGTCCAACTGTATTCAAGAGAGCCCGAGAATTATGAGCGCTAATGAGCTTTGGGGTGGCAGGTTTGCCAAGGGTCCCGCAGAAATTATGGAACGGATCAATGCATCCATTGATTTCGACAGGCGCCTGTATCGACAAGATATTACCGGATCCCTGGCCCATTCAAGCATGTTGATGGCGCAAGGTATAATATCAAGGGAAGATGGTGAAAAAATTCAGCAAGGATTGCGAACAATTCTTCGTGAGATAGAGGCTGGAGATTTCAAGACTGACCCTGCGCTGGAAGATATTCACATGCATGTGGAGGCCCGGTTGCGCGAATTAATTGGTGACGCCGCAGGAAGATTGCACACCGCGCGTTCACGCAATGATCAGGTTGCGACCGATATGCGCCTTTGGGTTCGCGATACAATGGATCATTTGGATGGTGAGCTTAAAGAGTTGCAATTGGCGTTGGTCAATCTGGCAGACGAGGAAGCTGGCACTGTGATGCCCGGGTTCACGCATTTGCAGGCTGCGCAGCCGGTAACGTTTGGTCATCATATGCTTGCATATACGGAAATGTTTGCCCGTGACCGTTTTCGTCTTGCTGATGCGAGAAAGCGTTTAAACGAATGTCCCTTGGGTTCCGCTGCTCTCGCAGGAACGTCATTTCCAATTGATCGTGAAATGACAGCCAACGAGCTAGGGTTTGATCGGCCTACTGCAAATTCACTTGATGGAGTCTCAGATCGGGATTTTGCGCTGGAATTTTTGGGATTCGCTTCAATTTGTTCTATGCATTTGTCACGTTTGGCAGAAGAAATTGTGATCTGGTCAAGTGCGCAGTTTCGTTTTGTAGAATGTTCGGATAGTTTTTCAACCGGCTCTTCCATTATGCCGCAAAAGAAAAACCCGGATGCTGCAGAGCTTATTCGAGGTAAAGCGGGGCGCAGCGCTGGTGCATTTAACTCTTTGCTGATGATGATGAAGGGCCTTCCTATGACCTATGGCAAGGATATGCAGGAAGATAAGGAGCCGGTATTTGATGCTGCTGATAATCTTCAGCTTTGCCTTGCAGCGATGACCGGTATGATTAGCGACCTTTCTGTGAATAGGGAAGTGCTGAAAGCAGCGTCAGGCGCTGGTTTTGCAACCGCGACCGACCTTGCAGACTGGTTGGTTCGGGAGCTGGATATGCCTTTCAGAAACGCTCATCATGTGACCGGCGCACTTGTAAAGCTTGCTGAAACCAAAGATTGTGGGCTCGAGGATTTAACTCTGAGCGATATGCAGTCAGTTGAACCAACAATCACAAGCGCTGTTTTTGACGTGCTTGGAGTTGATAACTCTGTCGCCAGCCGTGTTAGCTATGGTGGAACTGCACCTGAAAATGTTAAGGCACAAGTCAAGCGCTGGAAAGATCAATTGGCAGGAGAGGCGTAATGCAGAAATATTTGACTGTCTTCCTGATCATGTTTTTGATGGCGGCTGGTATCAGTGCGTGTGGTAAAAAAGGGGAGCCTGTATATCAAAAAGGCTCTGAAAACAGTAAAAGTAACGGCTAAGCGAGGCCCACCAGATGGATCATTTTAATTACCGTAACGGTGAGCTTTTTGCGGAAGACGTATCCGTTGCCGAAATCGCGAAAAAGGTTGGAACGCCCTTTTATTGTTATTCCACAGCAACACTTGAACGACATTTCAAAGTTTTCTCAGAGGCATTTGATGGAGCCAATGCGCTGGTTTGCTTCGCGGTAAAAGCCAACTCCAATTTAGCCGTGATTCGTACTCTTGCCCGTCTGGGTGCTGGTGCAGATGTAGTCTCTGAAGGTGAGTTGAAGCGTGCCCTAGCGGCCGGGATACCAGCCTCAAAAATAGTTTTTTCAGGGGTCGGTAAGCGCCCTTGGGAGATGGAAGCGGCTTTAAAGGCAGGTATTCACCAGTTTAATGTGGAATCTGAACCGGAAATACGGGTGCTGTCCGATGTAGCAAGTCGGTTGGGCATGGAAGCGCCCGTGGCGTTTCGGGTGAACCCAGATGTTGACGCCAAGACCCATGCCAAGATTTCAACGGGAAAGGCTGAAAATAAATTTGGTGTCCCTTGGCAGGATGTTTCACGGATTTATGGTGAAGCGGCCAAGCTTCCGGGAATACGCATTCAGGGGGTTGATGTACATATTGGATCGCAACTAACCGATCTGGACCCATTTAATAATGCGTTTCATCGTGTACGCGAACTTGTAATGCAACTCCGTCAGGAAGGGCATGACATAACGCAGGTTGATCTGGGCGGTGGCCTTGGTATTCCCTATGACGGGACAATTCCACCAAGCCCACTCTCATACGGTGCTGTTGCTTTGGAGGCAATGGGCAATCTTGGGGTTCAGCTTATTTTTGAGCCCGGTCGGTTGATTGTTGGGAATGCCGGTATTCTTGTCAGTGAAGTGATTTACGTAAAGCAGGGGGCGGAGCGCAAATTTGTCATTCTGGATGCTGCAATGAATGATTTGATCCGTCCGGCAATGTATGATGGCTATCATCATATTGACACAATTATAGCTCCAACTGGTGATGTGGAATTGGAAGAAGCTGATGTCGTGGGACCGGTTTGTGAGACAGGTGATACGTTTGCAAAAGGCCGCAAATTACCGCCCGTCGCTGCCGGGGATTTGGTGGCCTTTCGGAGTGCAGGTGCTTATGGTGCCGTGATGGCGTCTACTTATAATACACGGCCTTTAGTACCTGAAGTTCTTGTAAAGGGTGATCAATTCGAAGTGATACGGGCGCGGCCCAGCCTTGATGAGCTTTTACAACTCGATAATGTACCCGCATGGCTGGATAACGACTGAAAAAGCGTTATCTTAGTTCCCTGTGAGGAATTGAATGGATGAACGCGATACAGACTTGGTAACTAATCTGAAACTTCAACGGAAAGTTGCGGTTTTCTTTATCCTTGCCGAGCGTATTTGGGAGAGTTCCACTGCGCTTTTCTGTACTGTGCTCCTTTTTGTTGCATGTACGCTTTCTGGTTTGTGGGAAGTGCTCGACCCTGTTCTCCACCTGATGGCTCTTGCGGGTTTTCTGGTAGCCTTACTGTTTTCCGTTCGACATTTTAGGGACCAGTTCCATTTTCCGGAACAAGCCGAGGCAGATGCTCGTCTCGAGCGGGAGAGCAATCTCTCTCACAGGCCCGTACGCTCAATGGCCGCAGTACCCAAGTGGTTGCATGATGATAACGCACGCAGCCGATATTTTTGGAAACTGCATCAGGATCAACACCATAAGAAACTTGGCCATGTAAAATATTTTTTGCCAAAATTTGGCCTGTCTTCGTCTGATAAATATTCTCTGAGGTCTCTCGTCATTCTCTTGCTGCTTAGCGGTTATGTCGTCGGCGGGACTGCTCCATTTTCACATTTCAGGACCGCATTTAAACCTCACCTAGGAGGGGAGGAAATCAGCCTCGCAATGGATATTTGGGCCGCTCCACCGGAATATACGGGCCGGGCTCCTCAGTTGATCCATCAACTGACAGGTGAAGAAAGCAGGGATCTACAAGCTGCAGAACAAGGGATTAAAAAGTTTACTCTGCCTGAGGGAGCAAAACTGATCGGTCGTGTAAGCGGTGGTGGCAAGGATATTCCGGCGTTTTTTGTAGGAGATGAACAGTTTCCTTTCGAAGTTATAGAAGGCGAAAATTTTCAGATAGAAGTGAATGAAATCGGGGCCGGGCGCTGGACCCTGGAGAAGGGCGGAGACACGCTAATTTCCTGGGATTTTGAAATCATTCCAGATTTGCCTCCGATTATCAAAATGTTGACTTTGCCCGCCGTGACAGACAGATCAGCGCTTAATATTATTGCGCTGGCTGAAGACGATTATGGGATTCTGGATCTAAAGGCCCAAATATCAAAACCTGATCAGCCTGAAATTCTGGAAATTCCTTTGCCATTTCCGTCGGGTTCTCCGGTAGTTGAAAGTAAAAGTTACCACGATTTGACGGCTCATGCTGGGCGGGCCTCGTTACAGATTTGTGGGTAGTGGGCAGGGATATAAAAGGGCAGGCCGGAAAATCTAAAAAGGTACGAATTACACTTCCTGAAAGGGAATTTAGAAACCCTATTGCAAGAGCATTGGTGCATGAGCGAAAACAGCTTTTCATTGATGCCGATAAAAACAGATTTGATGTGGTTGGGGCATTAGGTGTCATACTATCCCTTCCGGAAGCGATGACGGGTGATTTCGGGGCTGCTTTGATGGTGAGTGTCGCTCGTAGTGAATTACTTTTCAGGTCCGGAGCCAATTCCATCGAAGAGGTCACCGAACTTCTATGGCAAGCGGCCCTTAAATACGAAAATGGAAACCTCACCCTTGCTGAAGAGGCGCTAAGAGAAGCAGAAAAAAGGCTGATGGACGCGTTGAATAGTGGGGCAACAGATGAGGAAATTAGGCGTCTCGTAGAAGAGCTGAAGCAGGCGATGGATGAATTTTTAGCCGAGCTGGCCCGAAATCAACCTGAAAATCAACCGAACACAGGTGAGGGAGAAGCACTTCGAGCGCAAGATCTGGACAATTTGTTAAGTCAAATTGATGAATTTGCCCGCTCCGGAGCTCGCGATGAAGCTCGAAATCTGCTGAGTCAATTGCAGGATATATTGGAAAATTTGCAATCCGCAGGAATGACCCCGACGCAGAATGGGCAGACGGCTCAGAAAATGTTGGACGCGCTTGAAAAACTAGCGGGGGATCAACAGAAGCTTTTGGATGAGACTATGCGCTCCGTTCAACAGAATGGTTATCTGCAACGGTCGGATGATGAGGCGCAATCAGGTAGTCTTGGTGAACTTGCAAAGCAGCAGGAAGCGTTACGTCAGATGTTGGGTCACATAATGGGAGAAATGGGGTTGGAGGGGAAAATACCGGGTGCTTTGGGTAGGGCGGAGCGAGCAATGAACGATGCACGTGAGCAGCTACAGCTCGGTGATGGCGATGCAGCCCAGGCCTCACAACAGGAAGTTCTCCAGCAATTGCAGCAAGGAATGGAAGGAATTGCGCAAGCACAAGGTACAGGTGCCTCTGGTCAGTTCGGTAGTAATGGAAACAGAGATCCTCTTGGCCGTCAGTCCGGTTCTGATGGCGGGCGAACCGATCCCAATTCAAATATAAATATTTTTGGAAAACCGGGTCTGTCCGCAACTCGTGCAGTTTTGGACGAGTTACGCAGGCGTCTGGCGGACCCTAACCGCCCGGAATTGGAAAAAAAGTATCTGAAAAGGTTGTTGGAGCGTTTTTAATACTGGCGAACTTTTCCGGATTCGCGCTATTTCATAATAAAAATAATCATGCGATTGAGGCGAAATGTCTGAAGATCATCCGTTTGCACAATATGTCCGCGCACTTGGCAAGGGTCCAAATATGTGGCGCGACTTGGATTTTAACGAAGCAAAAGACGCCATGACGATGATCCTGCGCGGCGAAGTTGAACCGTTGCAGCTTGGTGCTTTCCTTTTACTGCTGCGCAGGAAGGGGGAAACTGGTGCAGAGTTTGCCGGCATGGCCGCCGCCGTGAGAGAGCAGTTTTCGGTCGTTAAGGAGCCTGTCGCTGTTGATTTTGATTGGCCATCTTACGCGGATCGGCACCGTCAACAACCTTGGTTCGTCCTGGCTGCGATACTGTTGGCGGATCAGGGGTTTAAGGTCTTAATGCATGGTATTGATGGTTATCATGACGGATATGCGCCCACACGCCCGGTATTGGAGCGCTTGGCATTGCACAGGCAGTGGATCTGACAGATGCGAATGAGCGGCTTCAAACAGAGAATCTTGTGTATGTTGGGCTGGAAAATTTCTCTCCCGAATTACAGAAACTGTTCGACCTAAGACCGTTTTTGGGTGTGCGCACCGCGGTCAATACATTTGCACGCGATTTGAACCCGTTGAATGCGATTTGCCAGATGCAAGGTGTGTTTCATCCACCTTATAAAAAGGGTCATCTGGAAACAGCAAAAATACTGGGTGTTCCCAACGCAATGATTTTCAAGGGGGGCGGCGGTGAAGTTATGCGAAACCCAATGAAACCAGCCCGCGTAGATGCTTTGATCAATGGTGAAGAGCGGGAAATTGTCTGGCCGGCACTGACCAATGAAAATACCTATAAATGGCGCGAAGAAAATTTAGCCCCTGAACAGGTGGTTAAATTGTGGACGGGGGGTGAACTGAGCCTTTCTGTACCCATTCTGGGTGTCATAGGAACACTTGCCATTGCCCTTAAAATGAAACATCCCCAGATGAGTGAAGAGGGGCTGGATAAAATGGCTCATGAAATATGGGAAGCCCGCGATAAGGACCGCTTCAGCTGATCACTCTGTGAAATTGTAACTCAGTTTCATTGGACAGCTCTTTTATTAATTTATAGCCAGCCAGGTTGAAGTCTTTCAGGCCTTCTGGAGAATCTATTTCGTTTTCACTTATGAACCTTGCCATCATCCCGCGCGCGCGTTTTGCGGAGAAGCCGATGACTTTTGCTGTGCCGTTTTTTACCTCTTTAAATATGGGGGTTACGACTGGGTATTTGAGAGCTTTTTTGGGGATTGCTTTAAAGTATTCGGTTGATGCCAAATTGACTACAATTGGATTCTTGTGCCTTTCAAGTTCAGCATTCAAAGCCTTGGCCAGCTTGTCTCCCCAAAAAGAATATAGGTTTTCTCCTCGTGAATTGGGCATTCTTGTACCCATTTCCAGCCGGTAAGGCTGAATAAGGTCAAGTGGCCTGATCAGACCATAAAGGCCTGATAAAATTCGGACATGCTCTTGCGCAAATTTCACCGCTTTTTCATCCAGTGTGTTAATTTCCAGACCGGCATATGTGTCTCCGTTAAAGGCATAAGCCGCCTGTTTGGCATTTTCCGGAGTAAACGGGAATTTCATCTCCTTGAAGCGTTGAAAATTGAGCTCACTCAAATCATCACTGATCTTCATCAGCCTTTTCAAATCGTCCGGTTTTTGAGTTTTCGCTGCTTTCAGGAGTTCCTTAGTGTCAGATGTAAATTGAAGATCTGAATGCTCTTTGGGAAGGTTTTCACGGTCAAAATTCAGTTTTTTGGCAGGTGAGAGTAAAGCGAGCATTTTCTTTTCCAACTGATAACAATGATCTATCTGTTTTGCCTGTTCTGTCCCGTTGCGTCAACAGGCTTGCGCCACCAAAGATCAACGCTCGTTCCATAGTTCGGAGCATTTGCAGGAAATTCAATCTGTGCAGTGTGATAAAGCCACTGCCGATCCTTGTGGTGTAGGGGAATGGCGTAATATCCCCACAACAGCAATCTATCAAGTATGCGAACCGCCGCTTCGAGCTGGGGCCTAGTTTGAGATTTTGCAATGAGTTCCGTAATGTAGTCGATAGTCTTGTTTCTAATTCCCGGATAATTTCGGCTACCGGGAGAAGTTGCCGACGAGCTATGCCAGTAAAACAGTTGTTCATTGCCGGGCGACAGACTTTGTCCCCATTTGGCGATCATCATATCGAAATCAAACACACCTATGCGGTTTTGATAACTAGCGCTATCGAGTGTGCGAATGGTCAATGTAATGCCAAGCTGCTGCAGATTTTTCTGAAAATTACTCAAGAGCCTAAGATGGGAACTGTCGTTTGTGATCAGTTCAATCTTAAAAGGAGTGTTTAGGCCTTTAGGATAAAGCTTTCCCTGTTTGTAGCTGAAACCAGCTTGCTCAAGAAGGTTGCGCGCTTCTATCAATCGATCCCGAATACGGCCAGTTCCAGTTGAAACAGGGAGCGAAAATTCTGCAACAAAAAGACTTTCAGGGTAATCCAACCCAGAATTTTTCAGTATAAGCCTTTCATCTGCATCCGGTAGGCCGGTTGCCTTTAAACGTCCCGCGCCAAAGTAACTTGTGGTCCTTTTGTAAAGGCTGTGAAGCAGGTTTTTATTGACCCATTCAAAGTCATAGGCAAGTGTTAGAGCCTTCCGCACGAGTCTGTTGGAAAATTCGTCTCGGCGTGTGTTCATAACGATTCCCAGAAAGGGCGGCGGTAATTTGACATCGATTTCTTTTGTCATCAGATTATGCTGGGTAACGTTCTGCCGTTTTGCCCATTTTCCGGGATCATTTTCGAAATAAATGTCTATCTCGCCAGCTTTCAAGGCTTCGAACGCGATATCCAAGTCGCGGAAATACTCAAATTTTATCTGGTTGAAATTGTAGCGTCCCTTGAACGGTGCTCGGTCTTGAGCCCAAAAATCAGGATCCTTAACATATTCGATAGTTTTTCCGGGAATTACGTTTTGAATTTTGTAAGGACCACTTCCAACAGGAATGTTCAGGCTGGCCTCATTGAAGTCTATTCTTTGAAAATAATCCTCCGACAAAACTGGCATGAGTGCGAAAATTAATGGAATTTCAGGGCCACTCTTATTGTGGAAATCAAATCTGATGGCATGAGAATGGAGCAGCGTAACTTTTTCTGCCTGCTTGTAATATTGCCTGTGATTGGGGCGCCCGCTTGTTTTCAATACATGATGGCTAAAACGAATATCATGTGCAGTTATGGGGGAGCCGTCAGAAAATCGGGCTTCTTCATCGATATTAAAAATGATCCACTTCCTGTCAGGTCCCATTTCATACGACTTTGCGACAGAAGGGTACAGGCTGAAAGGTTCGTCATCTGCCCGCTCCATCAGGGATTGGTAAACCATGCCAAGTCCCGCAGCGGAAACCCCTTTAATGAGAAACGGCTGCAAGCTGTCAAATTTTCCCAAAACCGGGAGCCTGATTTTACCTCCTTTGGCTGCCTCCGGGTTCACATAATCGAAATGAGAAAACCCGGCTTTGTATTTGGGTTGCCCATACATTGAAAGGCCAAGCCCGATTTCTGCCGCGCTATGTTGTATTGATACGAAAAGCAGCGCCAATACATATCCGTAGATTTTTCTTTGGCTTTTCATAAAGCGGAATTCTTTAGTATTTTTGCAAGTGTATCCACATGTACAGGCATCGCCTTTTCAGATGTTCCTGCGAAGCCGATGATCAGGCCGTTTTGAGATGATCCTCCTTTGTAAAAACGGGAGAGAGCACGTAAAAACAATCCGCGTTCACGACATTTTGCTTCAATTTGTGTGTCTACAAGGGGTTCTTTTAAATGTGCGACTAAGTGCATCCCGCATTCTTGGCCATTCACATCCAGATACGGAGCGCATTTATCCTGTAAAAGGGACAGAAGCTTATCATGTCGGCACTCATACAATGTACGCATGCGCCTGATATGTGTTGCCAGATGCCCTTCGGATATGAATTCAGCAAGAGCAGCCTCTGCAGTGGATGGGGAGTGACCATCTATATCACGGCGTAATGCCAGAAATATTTCCACCAAGTCTTCAGGTACGATCAAATATCCAATCCGAAGCCCGCTGAACATCACCTTGCTCATGGAGCCGACATAAAATACCCGATTGTCAGTGTCCAGTCCTTGAAGAGAGGAAATAGGTCTGCCCGAATATCTGTATTCACTGTCATAATCATCTTCCAGAAGAAATTTGTCTTCCTGTTTGGCCCAACCCAGTATTTCCAGCCGACGTTGCAGGGACATGGTTGGTCCGAGTGGATATTGGTGAGACGGGGACAGGCATGCAAGCCGGGCATTCGGAGCTTTCGCAACAGCCTCTTCCAACATAAACCCCTGCTCATCAACAGGAACAGGAACAGGGCGGGCGCCGGCCGCAATTATGGATGTTCGGGTTCCGGGGAATCCCGGATCTTCCATAAGAATAGGGTCGTTTGCATTGGCGAAAGCTTTAATGACTAAATGAATGGCTTGTTGTGAGCCAGAGAGAACGATGACTTGTTCAGGTTTTGAATTAACCGCCCGCGTCTGGGCTAGATGTTCTGAAAGTGCAGCCCGCAATTCGAAGCTGCCCGCGACCGGGTTTCCGACGAGTGCCGATTTTTCAGGGCGGCGCCAGTGTTTAGCCAGCAGTCTTGCCCAAACATCAAACGGAAATTGATCCAGTTCCGGCTGGCCCGGTGAAAAAGTCCCTTGCCTGCTATCACCGCCACTTTGATACGGGCGCAGTGCTTCAGCTTGCGTAGAAAGTTTCACGTGCCTTTTCTGAGGGGCATGTGTTTTGGAGCTCTGCTTTGACTTTAATAGTTCATCGGGGAGTTGATCGGAAACATAAGATCCGGACCCCATGCGACTTTGAAGGTACCCCTCCGACATAAGCTGATCAAAAGCGGCAAGGACAGTATTTCTGGAAACTTTAAGATCGGTTGCCATCAGACGGGTTGAAGGCAACCGTGTACCTGGTTTGATAACACCTGCTAGGATGTTGTCACGCAAAGTCAGAAACAGTTGCCGATGCAGGGGCGCTGCACTCGTGCGGTCCAATGACAGGTTTGACAGATAGGCGAATTTCATATTGACGGGCTTTTTATTGGTACTTCATATTTACAAAATATGTCATGAAGTTGATACCAATTTCAACTTGATAGCCAAAATTATGGGCGAAACAGTTAACTGCTGAGCATAAACCGCCTATATAAATATAAACCTTAGCAAATCAGGAGTTCAGTCTTATGGGTTCAGGATCAGAAATAGCCTATTTCGCAGCCGGTTGTTTTTGGGGCGTTGAAGCCGCATTTCGTCAAGTTGACGGTGTGCTTGAAACAACGGTCGGATATCAAGGAGGGCATACCATTAATCCAACCTATGAACAGGTTTGTTACGAAGACACCATGCATGCCGAAGTGGTAGCGGTTCGTTTTGACCCGAGCAGAGTTTCATATGAGGAACTGTTGCAGGTATTTTGGAAATGCCACGACCCAACAACGTTGAATAGACAGGGTCCCGATATCGGAACGCAATATAGATCGGCAATTTTTTATACGTCAAGTGAGCAAAAGAGGGCGGCGGAAAGCTCCAAGGCAGAGCTTGAGAGATTAAAAGTATACGCGAGGCCCATCGTAACCGAAATTACTGAAGCTCCCGACTTTTTCCAAGCTGAAGAGTATCATCAACAGTATCTTGAGAAACGCGGCATGGCCACATGCCGGATTTAAGGTTGAGGGACTAAACTATCAGGCTAACTGTTCGCGAAACCCTTGAAAACCCATCAGACTAATCGTCAGATTTCGTGTGTCGCGGTAAGCTTGTGACGCAGATTGGAAAATATGCGTATCCCCTGGTTCGTTTGTTTGGCCTGAAAGTAAAGGATGCTGATCTTGTGCAACCTGTTGCGCAACGAAAGGTGTGGATGCATGTCCCAGTGGTAAGGGTTCGCGATGTCGTGTGGGAGCAGGCGACGGACTGTGCTTCTGTTTGAGGATAAGCTCGACTGTTGTTTGTCGGTTTCCGTGAGCCTCAACCTCTCGGCTTCGCTTGTGACCCATAATATGGGTATCAATTTCCGCCTTAAGATGCCTTTTTTCCTCAATTCTCTCACGCAACAACTTCTGCTCCAGATAAGCCTCATATTCAGCTTGTCTGACGTCAGAAGAATGGTACGCGTGAACCGCATATGAGTTGGAACGAGATAGCTCCATTTGGGGCAATTAACCTGATCTTGTTATTCGCAAAAAGGGATGCTGTGGTTAATCGTAACCTTTCCCCCGTATTCTGCGGAGGGTTGAACGCTACTCTATCACAACAGTGGACTCTAAATGTGAACAAATAGTTACCAATTCAAGTCACATAAAGTTGAGTAATCCAACTCCCCTAATATAACGTAAGAGTTATGTTTTGCCTAGTTGCTGTGATTTTATTTTTCACTCAACTTATCAATCCGGGCCTGCATCTGAGCGAGCTGGTCCTTCAACTCTTTCATCATCTCAGCCGCATTCTCAGACTGTTCTTGAGGTTTGCTTTCAGTTTCGGGGGTCGCAGGTTTGGGCGAGCCGTAGGTAGGAGGCGTGAACATCTTCATGGCTTGAGTAAACATAGCCATATTCTGACGACCCATTTCTTCAAACTGCTGATAGAGCGGATTTTCACGCACGCCTTCGGGCAGTGCATCGCGCATCTTGTCCTGATTGCTCGTAAAGGATCGCATGGACATATCCAGATAATCCGGAACAATCGTTTGCAGGCTGTCCCCATAATAGCGAATCAATTGCCTCAAAAAACTGATTGGCAGAAGGTTTTGCCCTTTTGCTTCTTCTTCAAAGATGATTTGCGTGAGAACAGATCGAGTGATGTCTTCATTTGTTTTTGCATCATAGACTACGAACTCTTCACCTTGTTTCACCATTTGGCTTAGATGATCGAGAGTCACATATGACGATGTCGCAGTATTATACAAACGCCTATTGGCGTATTTCTTGATGGTAACTGGGGCTACGGTATCAGAATTAGTATCGACCAAGTGAATTCATTCCCTGTAATTGCTGCGCTGCAATTGCGTATTGTGCAATGCAGTTACGTTTTTGGCAATAATTATCATTTGATCACGTAAGAATAGCTTGCTGGTTGTTAGGGCGTACAGGGTCTATAATTGTCTTATGTCAACGAAACCGGAACTCAAAAAGACAGTCCTGGAATTTTTCGATTTGTGGCAAAGACAACTTGCTGCCTCGTCGAGGAACCCTGAGACCACATTACTGCAACTCCTTGGCCAGCAGGAGGAGCTGGTGAAGAATTTGGTGCGTGAAAATGAACGAAGCGACGATAAAAATGACTGACGTTGCTCAAAATTTTCGCAGTTTGGCCCCAAGGCCGTTGGGTTTACATCTTGGACTAAGTGCCATGACGCTAAGCAGTTCAGTCAATGCGATTGTAATGTGCAGGTCTGGCCAGCTCCCTTGGATACCGGAACTGGCACAAGAGGGCCGGGAACTCTCTGAAAAATTACAGCAGTTCGATATTGCGGAAATTTCAGCGGCACTGGCGAGCGAAGGACATAATAAACTGGTGTCCATGATGTCAGGAATAGCGAAGTATCGAAAACATCCTTATAAACGGCAGGAAAGTCAGCACCCGATTATATGGTCAAAGGGTAATATCAAGCTGAACGACTGCGCTCCTGATCTTGGACAAAGCTCTCCCATACTGTTGATGGTTCCGTCTTTGGTGAACAGAGCCTATATTTTGGACCTGATGCCGGGAAACAGCTTAGTGGAGGCGTTGAGGGAAGCGGGAATTCGGCCGTTACTCATAGACTGGGGAGAGGTCGACCCTGATGAAAAGGAGTATTCCTTGATGATTATATTCTGAATGTCCTAGGACCGGCATTGGATTTTGTTAAAGTAAAGTTTGTGGGCACCCCTATTCATTTATTTGGATATTGTATGGGAGGTACGCTCTGTGTTGCGCTCAGCCATTTCCGGCAACAGGACTTCAAAAGTTTTGTCGCAGTAGCAACACCTTGGAATTTTCATGAAGGACTGGGGCTGGCTGCAAAAAACTTCCTTAATAACGAAGCTTTCTGGTCGGCTTTGCTAAGTGGTTTTCAGGAACTTCCTGTTGATATATTGCAGGCATTTTTTACGTCACTCGATCCCAATCTATGTATGAACAAGTTTGAACTTTTTGATCGAATGGATCAGGCTTCCGAGCGCGCAACAGTTTTTGTTGCACTTGAAGATTGGCTGAATGATGGTGTTCCGTTGGCGCCAAAAGTTGCACAAGCCTGCTTCGTTTCATGGTATGGTGAGAATGCGCCATCGAACGGCCAGTGGTCCGTAGGGGCAGAGTTGATTAATCCGAAGAATATAACAATTCCGTCATTAATTGCTGTACCATCAGCGGATAAAATTGTTCCGCCTGCTTCAGCGAAAGAATTGGCCTTGCAGTTACCAAATTCAGAGTTACTTACTGTAGGAAATGGTCATATTGGAATGATGGTCGGGCGTGGGGCGCGTCAAAATTTATGGCAGGATGTTATTGACTGGATCAGAAATATGTAATTAATTTACCGCAGATGCACAATAATTGTTGCATGTGCGAATTTAAAAGGTTATTTCGTTAATTGTCGAAAACTATTTCGAAAATTGCGAAATAAGAATAATGATTGAATTTTAATTAGTTTTCGAAAAATGAGAGGTCTGCAATGGATGTTGTAATTACAAGTGCGGCACGGACACCGGTAGGTTCCTTTAATGGTGCCCTTTCCGCTTTGCCCGCCCATAAACTGGGCGAGGTTGCGATACGTGAAGCACTTAAACGGTCACAGGCCAATGGAGCTGATGTATCCGAAGTAATTATGGGCCAAATCCTCACTGCAGGCGAAGGTCAAAACCCTGCACGGCAAGCAGCAATTGCCGCGGATTTACCGGTAGAGGTCCCTGCTTGGGGTGTAAACCAGCTATGCGGTTCGGGTTTGCGTGCCGTTGCGCTTGGCTATCAGGCCGTGTTGAACGGTGATAGCAAGATTGTGGTCGCTGGTGGCCAGGAAAGCATGAGTCAGGCACCGCATTGCGCTCATTTGCGCAATGGTCAGAAGATGGGAGCGCTGGAATTTACAGACACGATGCTCAAAGATGGCTTGCTGGATGCATTTCATGGCTATCATATGGGAAATACAGCAGAAAATGTCGCTGCCAAATGGCAGATCACGAGAGAACAACAGGATGAATTTGCAGCGGCTTCTCAGGCTAAAGCCGGTAAGGCACAGGAAGAGGGACGCTTTAAAGATGAAATTGTTCCTGTGACCATCAAAGGCCGCAAGGGCGATGTTGTTGTTGAAGATGATGAATATATTCGGGCAGGCACCACTGTTGAAAAGCTGAGCGCGCTTCGAACTGCTTTCCAAAAGGATGGGGGCAGTGTTACTGCCGGTAACTCATCGGGAATTAATGATGGCGCAGCAGCAGTTGTTATGATGTCCTCAGATGAGGCGCAGGCTCGCGGTTTGGCACCTATGGCTCGTATCGTTTCATGGGCACAAGCTGGTGTAGATCCGTCGATTATGGGGACGGGCCCAATTCCAGCAAGCGACTGGCGCTGGAAAAAGCTGGCTGGAGCGTTGATGATCTTGATCTGATCGAGGCTAACGAGGCTTTTGCTGCTCAGGCTTGCGCTGTGAATAAGGATCTTGGATGGGATACAAATAAAGTAAATGTAAATGGAGGCGCAATTGCTATCGGCCATCCGATTGGTGCCTCTGGAGCAAGGGTTTTGGTAACATTACTGCACGAAATGCAAAAAAGAGACGCAAAGAAAGGTCTCGCAACTTTGTGTATCGGCGGCGGTATGGGAATTGCGATGTGTGTTGAACGGTAACTTTCATTACAACTGAGGATGATAGGGATATGGGCAGAGTAGCAATTGTAACAGGCGGTACACGTGGAATTGGCGAAGCCATTTCTGTAATGTTGGCAGAAAAAGGTTATAAAGTTGCTGCGAATTACGGCGGTAACGATGAGCGGGCCAAAGCCTTTACTGAGCGCACTGGAATAGCATCGTATAAATGGGATGTTTCCGATTTTGACGCCTGCGTTGAAGGCGTTGCAAAAGTGAAGGCGGATTTGGGGCCGGTTGAAATCGTAGTGAATAACGCTGGTATCACCCGCGATGGGACTCTGCACCGAATGGATAAACAGTCCTGGCAGGAAGTCATCGATACGAACCTTGGCTCCTGTTTCAATATGTGCAGGGCAACCATTGAAGATATGAGAGCAGCCAAATTTGGCCGTGTTGTCAATATCGGATCAATTAATGGTCAGGCAGGGCAATATGGACAGGTAAATTACGCTGCTGCCAAATCTGGTATTCATGGTTTCACCAAAGCTATGGCGCAGGAAGGGGCGGCACAGGTATAACCGTAAATGCCATAGCTCCGGGTTATATCGATACTGATATGGTTGCTGCTGTTCCGTCCGCAGTTCTTGAAAAAATTGTTGCTAAAATTCCGGTGGGTCGTCTTGGTAAGGCTAGCGAGATTGCAAGAGGCGTTTGCTTTCTTGTCGCAGACGAAGCTGGTTTCATAACCGGTTCCACCCTGTCCATCAATGGTGGACAGCATATGTATTAAGTCGGGCCCTGTCTAACCGACTTGAAGAAAAGGCATGTTCGTCCTCCCTGGGCGCATGCCTTTTCGCTTGTTTGTCGAGCGTGAGTTGAACTAGTTTATCCAAAACATCGACACTCATGCACACCGAATTAGCTCTCTTTGATGACACGAAAAAAAGCAACACTTCTTGGCCTGCTCGCTATATTGCTATGGGCATTACTGGCTCTATTTACCGTTTATACCGGAGATATCCCGCCATTCCAGCTTACAGGAATGAGCTTTGCCATAGCTTTTCTGCTAATTGCGGTAAAATGGGTCGTTAAAGGAGAGAACGTCTCCGCCTATTTTAGGTTGGATGCCAAATTATGGTTGCTTGGTGTTTGCGGTCTGTTTGGATACCATTTTTTCTATTTTATGGCGCTTAAATCAGCCCCGCCAGCGGAAGCAGGATTAATCGCCTATCTGTGGCCGCTTCTGATCGTAATTTTTTCTGCTTTTCTTCCGGGTGAAAAACTGTACTGGTTCCACGTAGCAGGAGCATTTATCAGTTTGGCGGGTGCAGCATTACTCATCACAAAGGGGCAGGATTTGCAACTTGATCCAACTCATACCCCGGGATATCTCGCCGCTTTCGCATGCGCATTCATATGGTCAGGTTACTCCGTCCTAAGTCGCAAGTTTTCTCAGGTGTCAACGGATGTTGTGGGGGCATTCTGTTTGTTGACGGCGGTGCTATCAGCGGGATGTCACATCATATTTGAGCAAACCGTATGGCCGGGTGATCTAATCGCGTGGTTGGCAGTGCTGGGACTTGGGCTTGGTCCGGTAGGTGGTGCGTTCTTCCTATGGGACATAGGTGTAAAACACGGGGATATTCAAGGTCTTGGCGTTTTGTCTTATCTGTCGCCATTGTTATCAACAATTCTGCTTGTTTTGTTAAGCGGAGTTGAGTTTAGCTGGCCACTATTATGGGGATGCCTCTTAATAACTCTGGGCGCTATTGTAGGATCGCTCCGTATTTTTCGGGACCTGCTACATAACAGGCCCCGCTCAGGTTAAGTGACGGGCTTACCATTCACCTGTATTTTCCATGCTTGCCCAAGGTTCAGCTGGGGGGAGTGCGTCCCCTTTTTGGAGCAATTCGATGGAAATGTTGTCTGGTGAGCGCACGAAAGCCATCCGCCCGTCTCTTGGGGGTCTGTTAATTGTGACGCCTCTTTCCATCATATGCTGGCAAATTGCGTAAATATCATCAACTTCGTAGGCCAGATGGCCGAAATTACGGCCGCCGCTATAGGTTTCCGGATCCCAGTTGTAGGTGAGTTCAATCTGCGCATCTTCCTGCCCTTCAGGTGCCAGAAAAACGAGCGTAAAGCGGCCTGCTTCAACTTCTTTTCTGCGAACTTCCTTTAGCCCAAGGCTATTGCAGTAGAAATCAAGGCTGGCTTCCAGGTCTGTTACCCGGACCATAGTGTGTAAATATTTCATTTCTTTATGTACTCTGGTTAAAAGTTGTCTTTTCGTGACCTGATCTCGGCGAAAATGTCGATCAGGTTTGAGCCCCTCATTCCAAGTGTTTCCTGAATATAATCACTGTCTGGTCTAAGAAAAGGATTGGTTCGTTTTTCATCAGCCAGTGTGGATGGCACTGTCGGCTTATTGGCACCCCTTAACTTTACAATCTCTTCATATCGGTTCTGCAGATCAGTATTTTGCGGCTCAACGCTTAAGGCAAATTTTGCGTTTGCTTCTGTGTATTCATGGGCGCAATAAATTTGGGTGGTATCAGGAAGCGTTTTTAGTTTGGATAGACTTTCCCACATTTGAGCTGGTGTGCCTTCGAAGAGGCGCCCGCAACCCAAAGCAAATAGGGCATCCCCGCAAAATAGTGCATTGGACTGTTCAAACCAGTAAGCGATATGGCCAATTGTGTGCCCTGAAACATCAAAAATTCTGGCGTTTGATTCCCCAAACTCATAGACGTCTCCGTCACTGAGTTGGACATCGATCCCCGGTATTCTGCTGGCATCACTTTTTGATCCGACAATTGTGCAGCCTGTTTTCTCTTTGAGGTCCAGATTGGCACCTGTGTGATCCATATGATGGTGAGTGTTGAGAATATGGGTCAGTTTCCATCCCAACTCATTCAGTTTGTCCAAAACGGGATCACTAACGGCCGGGTCTACAATTGCAACTTTATCGCTTGCTATATCCTTGATCAGATAAAGATAGTTATCATGTAATACTGGGATTTGATGAATTTGCAGTTTGCTCATTTGTCTCAGACTTTTATGCTATTATTTTGAATGTTGCTGGTAGTATAACCCATGATGCGCCCTGATGTCATAGACTTGCGGAAATTTTACCATACCCGTCTGGGTGTCGCAGTGCGTAAAGCACTGGTTCGTAAAATTCGTTTGCTATGGCCTGATATTTCAAATTTCAGGTTGTTGGGGTTAGGATATTCGACGCCTTATCTTTATCCATTTCGCAGCGAAACAGAACGAACAATCGCACTAATGCCAACTCAGCAAGGGGTGATTCACTGGCCTCATGGCGGACCTAGCCTGGTGGGACTTAGTGATGAAAACTCGTTGCCACTGCCAGATAACTCTGTTGATCGCATTATCCTTGTTCACGGCCTCGAAAATACAAGAGAGGCTGATGAGGTGCTCGAGGAAGTCTGGAGAGTATTAACCTCCAGTGGGAAAGTTTTGATCATTGTGCCCTCTCGTGGTGGATTGTGGGCGAGAATGGAGAAAACGCCCTTTGGTCATGGGTATCCTTTCTCGGATAAACAACTGCGGCGGCTGCTTCGAAATAATATGTTTACCTATGGTGATATTCAGGGTGCGCTTTATTTTCCGCCAAGTGGTGCTCGTCTTAACCTGCGTATGGCGCGGTTTCTTGAAAAACTGGGGGAGAAATGGTGGGCTCGATTTAGTGGTGTGCGTATAATCGAAGCTGAAAAACAGATTCTCGCCATCCCGGAAGAGCCGATGCGCAAAAAGAAGCTAAGACCTTTGATCGCACCGGCCGCGGTACCCATTGGAACGGTTACCAGCAATATGAAGTGTGATGAGGAAATCTAATGTTTTCCTGGCTTTCCAGCATAAAAACACACTGCGCGGCGAAAAAATTCGCCCGGCGACTGGTAAAGGGATAAGAGAGAACTTTGCCATCATTTCCAACGATGATTGATTGTTGGATGCGGATATTCAGCTCTTCGCACAGGACCGTGAAATCTCTTAGAGTGCAAAAATGAATATTCGGAGTTTCATACCAGGCATAGTCGAGTGAGCTGGTCATTGGCATTCTGCCCTTGAATGCCAGGTAGGTGCGGCATCTCCAATAGGCAAAGTTTGGAAAGGAGACCACCGCCTTTTTACCAACCCGTAGCAATTGTTCCATAACCAATTTGGGTCTATGTGTAGCTTGCAAGGTCTGGCTCAGAATTGCGTAGTCGAAGCCTTTATCAGGATAGTCACTTAAATCTGCATCGGCGTCCCCCTGCACAACCGACAGGCCTTTGCGAACACAGGCGTTGACACCTGCCTGACTAAGCTCGATCCCCCGGCCGTCCACCTGTTTGGTTTCAACCAGATGAGAGAGAAGCGTGCCATCAGCGCAACCCACATCCAGGACGCGGCTGCCAGGTTCCACCATCTGCGCGATCAGTTGTAAATCAACACGAATATCTTGAGGGCGGGTCAAGGTTGTGTTTTCAATCATGTGCTTAACCCCCTGCTTATGGCGGTAGACTTCAAAAAGCCACCTATCGTTTGCAGCATTTCAGGTGTATCCAATAGAAATGCGTCATGTCCTTTGTCAGTTTCAATTTCAACGAAACTTACATTTGCAGCGGCGGCGATTAATGCGCGTACAATGTCTTTGCTTTCTGTTGTAGGGAATAGCCAGTCACTTGAAAAAGACACAACGCAAAATCTGGTTTTTGTATCTTTGAAGGCGAGTGGAAGTGATCCGCCGTGATCCCTCGCAAGGTCGAAATAGTCCATGGCCCTTGTAATATAAAGGTATGAATTGGCATCGAAGCGGTCTACGAAGTTAATGCCTTGATATCTTAAGTAACTCTCCACCTGAAAATCTGCGTCAAAGCCATATGTTAAACTGTCGCGATCCTGAAGGTTGCGTCCGAATTTCCGATGCAGGGCTGATTCAGACAGATATGTGACATGCGCTGCCATTCTGGCAACCGCAAGTCCTGCGCGCGGGTTTTTGTCCTGCTCCAGATATTTGCCCCCTAGCCAATCTGGATCAGCCATGACCGCCTGTCTGCCCACTTCATGAAAGGCGATGTTTTGAGCAGAATGTTTTGCCGCGGTTGCAATCGGTATGGCACTAAAGCAGCGTTCAGGATAAGCGCTGGCCCATTGGAGAACTTGCATGCCTCCCATTGATCCGCCAATGACCGAAAACCAGGTTGGTATTTCCAGATAATCCTGTAACAGCGCCTGTGTTCGCACCATATCGCCGATGGTAATAATCGGAAATTCAAGCCCGTATGGCTTGCCTGTTTCGGGGTTTATATCTTTTGGCCCGGTTGTGCCCATGCAGCCGCCCAGTACATTTGAGCAAACTATAAAATATCGATTGGTATCCAGTACTTTGCCTGGGCCAATCATGATATTCCACCAGCCATCTTTTCCGGTCAGAGGTTGTCTGCTTGCGGCGAACTGGTCACCGGTTAGGGCATGGCATACAAGAATGGCATTGCTGCGATCTTCGTTCAACGTACCGTAGGTGTTGTATGCCACGGTGATGTCGCTCATCATAGCCCCACAGTCCAGTGGCATCGGAACCTCGGTTCCCAATTTCACAGTGTGATGATTTGGTTCTGTGGGGATAATTGACACGACAACGACTCTTTTCACAAACAGTGGTTAGAAATATCTTTGTTTTAGGTTATTTTGCTGGTAGCTAGGTTCCTGACTTATTAAACAGTCTCATGCTTTTCCATGGGCCTCTTTAATAAGTCCGGACCCTAGGGTGGATGAGCAATAACTGTCAATATTTTCTGCAGTCTTAGGGCATATATTGTCAATACGGGTCGGATTTTAACAACTAGTGTCGTATTTCAGGGCTGAAACGTGTCAAAAACAAATAAAAAACTTGAAGAATTGAGGGCTGAGGTCGATCGTCTGGACGCTGAACTTCTGTCTGTGCTGGAAAAAAGAATTGCGATCGTCAAGGATATTGCCGCGGCTAAAGAAGACGATGATACACATTTGGCGTTCCGGCCAGGCCGAGAAGCGCAAGTGATGCGGGGCATTCTGGAAAAGCATAAGAGTGATTTGTCTGATGCGGTAGTGGCGAGTATCTGGCGAGAAATTATCTCTGCTGTGTGTCGCATGCAGAAACCACAATCAGTGTCCATAACAGCGCCTGAAAAGTCAGTTGGATACTGGGATCTGGCACGGATGCATTTTGGCAGCGGTACACCGATGAGTTTGCATAAATCCCCAACCGTTGTCCTGCGGGATGTGTCAACCGATCCCACAAAATTGGGTTTGATGCCCTGGATAAATGTGGAGCGGGACAACTGGTGGGAGCATCTGGCTCAAGGAGGAGACACAGTCCCAAAAATTCTGGCCGCTTTGCCCTTTGTTCAAAATGAAACAGGTGCCTTTGAAGATTTGAATGCGCTTGTTATCGGCCAAGCTGAACCGGAACCTTCAGGCAATGATGTGACATTGTTTGTTGTAATGACGCAGGATGAAGTGAGTAGAGCGCGGCTGAATGAGTTTTTGAATAAGTCTGGTATAGGGGGACATTGTTTGGACAGCAGATCCCCAGCGGTTGAGGAGGGTGACTGGCTGCATTTATTCCAAGCACCGGATTTTATCCGTCAGACTGATCCCCGTCTTGAAAAATTTGCTGAATTAATTGGGGATTCTGTAATTAAAACAGTTGTACTGGGTGCCTATGCGGTCCCAATAACGCAAAGCTAAGCGTTCGAAAGTTATCTAAAATGTCATCATTGTTGCCTACACCGAAACCCGGTATTCTGGATATAACCCCTTATGTTGGTGGAAAATCAACAGGGGGTTCAGGTCAGACAGTCGCAAAACTTTCTTCTAATGAAACGCCGTTGGGCGCTAGTACAAAAGCCAAAACCGCTTTGAAGGAAATGGCTGACAAGCTGCATCTTTACCCGGACGGTGGATCAACTGCACTTATTGAAGCAATTGCAGAGGTTCACAAGCTTCCAACCGACAGGTTAATCTGTGGGAACGGCTCTGATGAACTTTTGTCATTGATTACAAATGCCTACGCCGGACCTGGTGATGAAGTTCTTTTTTCGCAGCACGGATTTCTTGTGTACGAACTGGCTGCAATGGCCAATGGGGCGACGCCAGTTAAGGCCCCAGAGCAGAATTTGACAACAGATGTTGACGCGTTGTTAGCTGCGGTTACAGACCGTACAAAAATTCTATTCTTGGCTAATCCCAATAATCCAACAGGAACCTATATATCTGCAGATGAGGTTGCTCGTCTGCATGCTGGATTGCGCAGCGATATTCTGTTGGTACTGGACGCAGCATATGCGGAATATGTTCGCAAGCCCGATTATGAATCAGGTGCGAAACTGGTCGCGGAGAATGACAATGTGATCATGACCCGGACATTTTCCAAAATATATGGCTTGTCTGCTTTACGGTTGGGTTGGGCGTATGGCCCGTCACATGTGATTGATGTATTGCATAGAGTTCGCGGTCCATTCAATGTGAATGCGGCTGCCCATGCAGCGGGTATTGCTGCTGTAAAAGATCAGGAATTTGTAGAAGCTGCGGTCGCTCATAACGACAAGTGGATACCCATCCTAACCCAGAGCCTGCGTGGAATGGGTCTTGGGGTCACAGATAGTGTGGGTAACTTTATTTTGATTGATTTTGCCGGCACAGGAAAAGAGGCGTCTGCTGCTGATCAATATTTAAGTGATCGAGGGTTAATCTTGCGCAGCGTGGCGTCATATGGTTTGCCGACCTGTTTACGGATGTCTGTGGGAACCGATGATGAAAATCGTGCCGTAATTGATTGCCTGAAAGAATTTCTGGAAGCCTGAAAAATGAGTGAAAAAGCGTCCGTCATATTTCCAAAAATGGCATTGATCGGAATTGGACTGATCGGCTCTTCTATCGCACGTGCTGCCCGTAAACATGGCTTGGTTGAGCAAATTGTCTGTTCTGCGCGGACACATGATACACGAAGGGTCGCGCAGGAGCTTAAGCTGGTTGATCAGGCTTTTGAACAGGCCATCGATGCGGTTAAAGATGCGGATCTTGTGATTTTATGTACGCCTCTTGGAACCTATAGCAAACTGGCTGAAGAAATTGCTCCTCATCTGAAGAAAGGGGCGCTCCTCACTGACGTTGGGTCCGTAAAGCAGATGGTTGTGGATGCGATCGAGCCACATATTCCTGATGGGGTTGATTTTGTTGCGGCGCATCCAGTTGCGGGTTCTGAAAAATCAGGCCCAGCGGCGGGCTACGCGGATCTGTTCCGTAATAGATGGTTGATAATTACCCCCTCTGCCAAGTCAACAGATGCTGCAATTGATAAACTATCCCGCTTTTGGTCTGAAATGGGCAGCAACGTGGAAAGAATGGATCCAGCCCATCATGATCTGGTTCTGGCTATTACATCGCATGTTCCGCATTTGATTGCCTATAACATTGTGGGGACCGCTGATGAGCTGTCGGAAGTGACACGGTCCGAAGTCATTAAATATTCTGCAGGTGGTTTTCGGGATTTTACCCGTATTGCTGCTTCAGACCCGACTATGTGGCGTGATGTTTTTTTGAACAATAAAGATGCAGTTCTCGAAATGCTCGGCAGGTTTACAGAAGATCTGACTGCGTTGCAGCGGGCTATTCGCCGTGATGATGGGGACACATTATTTGAAGTTTTCACCCGCACACGGGCCATTCGCAGACAGATTATTGATGCTGGTCAGGAAACAGCAGAGCCAGATTTTGGTCGTGCTGCGACGCATGAGGATGAATAACCTAGAACAAGGGTGACAGACGGAACAGTTTGAGTGGGCCGATATAAAATGCTTGATCCTGCAAACTTACCGGGACTTCGATAAACCTGTTTCCTTTCTTGTCGGTTTTTGCCAGCAGATTAAGCGCAAATAGAGCACTCTTCATATCCTTTTCATTCATGCCCTTGGTTGTCGCAAGAAGACTGAAAAGCTCGCTAAAGCCTTCAACCTTCGTATTAAATGCTCCTAGCAGGTAGTTGTCCTGATCCAGGGTAAGGCTACCAGTTGTCTCAAGTTTGCTTTGCCCCCATTTAACCGTTGCGTCGGTAATGTCGATAACTCCTCCTTGATCGCGCCATTTCTGAAGGCTTGCTCGATCTTTAAAGTCTTTAAACTCTGCTGCAGTTTCAGCCAGAATACTGACCGCATCAATGGTAGGGCCAAGAGGATTTTTTTCGAGTGAATTGAGGTAAAGCTCACTTGCTCGTAATGCTATTTGTTGAAAGTTGGATGTTTTGAGCTCATTTGCGGATGCATCTGATCCTTCTGTGTTCAGGGCCCGTTGTTCGCTACGCGTATGTAGTTGAATTCTTTGCGCAGTTCCACTGCCAATAAGGTTGCCGTCGAACGTAACATTCCCAAAATCAATCGCCAGTTTTTCCACTTCCTGTGCAGAATTCAAGGTGACACTGGCGAGGGCCTTTTCCGGTAAAATATTTGCAGATTTTTTGTCTCCGCTCTTTTCTATGAATTCATAATCAATTTTACCAGAACTTCCCAATATCATATGGGACAGGTTCCAAGGTTGGGCAATTGCCCAGATTTCAGGTACAGATGCTCTTTGCATGGGGGAGCCATTGGGATAGCTCTCTCTTATGAGGAGCGAACTTGCCGATAAGTGTATTCGATAAGGAAAGCCCTCCACTTTTACCGGGGAATGTTCAATTTCAACCCCTTTGCTCCGTTGCGACTCTTTCCAGCGTTCCAATGCAGTCACCGACTGATCAGCCAAGAGATTCCACCAGTAAATATAACCGCCTGAAAGACCAGTGAGAATGACGATTGCTGTGATAAGAATTCGCATGAATTTTGCTTTGTCTCTATTGCTTGAGCTTTTCAGCGTCACTCTATAAGTTGAATGGAAAACTGTCACTGACTTTCCTTGGAAACCTTCTTCAGAATGCATCAGAACCCATCAAACCAACTGGAAAAATATGCAATCGCGTCAATGCCGATGCTGTTTGTTTTTCTGTGGAGTACCGGCTTTATAGGAGCGAAACTGGGCTTGCCTTATATTGAGCCAATGACATTTCTTGCTGTTCGGTTTGTCGCGTGCAGTCTTTTATTTTTACCATTTGTATTGATGGCATCGACCCGTTGGCCCGCCAGTTGGGTTGACGCCGCTCACATTGGATTTGCGGGCTTGTTGATGCACGGTGGGTATCTTGGGTCGGTATTTTGGGCAATCAGCCTTGGTGTACCCGCAGGTACATCTGCGCTGATTGCCGGGATTCAACCCCTTATAGTTGCGGCATTGGCGGGATTTGTCCTTAAAGAGACAGTAACAGCACGTCAGTGGGTAGGTCTGTTTGCTGGGTTGGGCGGAGTTTTTCTGGTTGTCGCGAACAAGCTTTCTTTAAGCGAGGGGAGCATGTTTGGATATGTGCTGTGTTTTATTTCACTGTTCAGTATGTCCATCGGAACCCTTTATCAAAAGAAATTCTGTGCTGACATGAGCCTCAAGAGCGGTAACTTTATCCAGTTCGTGGTTGCAAGCCTTTACTTCATACTTTTGTCATTCGTCATGGAAGAGCAGGTAATCACATGGTCGGGCGAGTTGGTTTTCGCCTTGTTGTGGCTTGTATTTGTTCTATCTTTGGGGGCAGTGTCATTGCTATATTTGCTGCTTCGAAAAGGGGCCGCATCGAGTGTTTCGAGTTTGTTTTTTCTTGTCCCTCCATGTACTGCTGTGGTTGCTTTTATCCTTTTCGACGAAAGGCTTGGGGGTAACTCCCTTATTGGAATGGGGATTGCAATTTTTGGGGTTGCGCTGGTTAACTTTCCGGTTAAAAAAAGAGCATGAGAAACTACGACTTGGTTTTGGAACCTGATTTGCCACCTGTTGATTATCCGCTGCCTGATCTGCCAGACGGGGAGGATTTATGGATATTCGGTTATGGCTCTTTGATGTGGCGGCCGGGATTTGAGCATAAGGGAATTGTTGATGCTCAGCTCTTTGGGTACCACCGGGCATTTTGTGTCACATCCGTAGTTCACAGAGGCACGGCCGAAAATCCCGGACTTGTATTGGGGTTGGACCGCGGAGGCTCCTGTCGTGGTAAAGCAATTTGCTGCCCCGCGGAGATACGAGAGCCCGTCATTGATTATTTGTACAGGCGCGAAATGGTGACCAGCGTTTATGTCCCCAAAATGGCACAAATCAAGCTTCTTCAATCCGGGGAAAGGGTAACTGGCCTGACTTTTATTGCTGATCCAAACCATCAGCAATATGCGGCGGGCCATAGTATCGAAGAGGCAGCCAATATTATCGCAAAGGCATCAGGACGTGGCGGCCCTAATGTTGATTATCTGCGGAGCACTCTGGAGCATCTGGACGAATTCGGAATCAAAGATGGTCCGTTGCACGCCATAATGCAGACAATTACCAAGCGATATAAGTTTTCTGCAGAAAATTAGAGGCTTGTCCGAGCAGCAACTTTCGGAATATCGGCGCGAACCAGTCCAATATCTTCCAGCTCCGTATCGCTAAGTAATGATAGGGCTTTTGCTGTTTTGTAGGCGCGATATTTCCGCACCAGCATGAGGCTCATCTTTGCGGCGAAAGCACGAAAGCTGCCGTCGATTGGAGTTGCCGAGTTTGTGTGGTTTACTGCGTGAAAAGACATTTTACATCCTCCAGAAAAATACTGGCCCTCATGTATTATCAGAAACTGAAAGTTGCACGTGCCATTATTCTCAACCACCTATGCAGAAACTGCATGGCTAAATTAGGACTGCCTTAATAAATGTATTTATATGGCCCTGTTCAAGGGAGTGTTGTGAAGATATGATGTTGTGCGCGCAACACCGATAATAAGGATTAAAACATGGTGGCTGCTGATCAGACGACAACTCCAGCGAAATGGCCTCAAACGGGGGATCTGTTCCTGATCGCCTCGGTCTTTGCATGGGGAGTCAATTTTCCGATTGCCAAGTTTGTCCTGGAATATATGTCACCGCTGGTATTCTCCTCAACGCGATATTTTACCGCCTCCGCTATTCTTTTCTCACTCGTTTATTTCAGCGGCCAATCGTTACGCATTTCATTGAAAGAAGCGGTGCAACTGTTTGTAATAGGTCTTTTGGGAATTGCTCTTTTTCAGGGAGGATGGGCATATGGACTTAATCTGACCACAGCGTCAAAGGCCTCAATTTTGGTGGCGACATCGCCTGTATTTGCAACATTGCTGGTACTCTTGAGGGGGGAGCGAACCTCTATTCTGGGCTGGGCTGGTATATTGGTTTCACTCGGTGGTGTGTTTATCGTTATCAATAACAGTTTTACCGAAGTTACAGTTTACGGTGGCAGTATTATTGGTGACCTTTTTATCATTGGGGCATCTTTTGTGTGGGCAATTTATACAATTGTTTCAGGCCCTATGGTTGTGCGCCGAGGACCAATATTTGTAACGGCTTGGGCAATGCTGTTTGGTGCCATAATCTTGTTTTGTGCTGATATGCCCGCCATGATTTACACTGAGTATCAAAATATTCCTCTTGAGGGCTGGATCGCTTGGTCTGTAACAGCACTGCTTGGCGCTGCACTCGCATTCGTTTGGTATTGTTCGGGCATTAGCAGGCTTGGTGTCGCGCGGGGTATGTCATACAGTTTTCTTATTCCTATTATTGCGATTTCAACTTCTGTCCTCTTTTTCGATGAAAGCTTTTCATTGATCCAGATAATCGGAGTTGCAGTTGTGTTAGGTGGTATACATCTAACTCGAAAAAGCCGGTAACTGCACTGAGTCTGTGCAAAAAATTATTGCGTATATTTTAGTAGGATTCTACGTACCTCTGCCCCTTCGTTTTTCGCGATGAAATCACTAAGGATCTGAGCGTATTTCTTGGAGTTTTCGCCATCAGGTGTGAAAGCTATATAAATATCTTCTGTCGCATAAACGCCTGCAGGCCTGACAGGGTTTTTGTTTAGAAGTCCTTTTAGCGAATACAGAAATACCAATCGGTCCTCGATTAACGTGTCGATTCGTTGTCCAATCAACATTTGATACATACGTTTGAGCGGCGCGGTTCCACTGATTACGGAAATATTTTCTGAGTTGGATGCGTTCGGGGCAATATAGCGGGTCTGAAGATCTCCATATGAATAGCCGTTAATCACACCCAGAGACCGATTTTTTAGAGATTCCAGTCCTTGGTAAAACCAGTTGTCATCCTTACGAACATAAAAAGTGTGTTCTGCCTGAGCAAGAGGGGCATCGGGAAACACGAAGTCAGGGGTTTCTTCACGTCCTGTTCCTACCAGGCCATCAATTAATCCGTTTCGAACCGCTTTAATCGCTCTTGCCCATGGCATTTCAGTGTAATTTACCGTGTAGCCTTCTGCCTCAAAAGCTTCAGTGGCGATTTCGATCAGAATGCCTGGCGAAGAAGAATCTGCCTCGCAGTTATAAGGGCACCAAGGGTCTGCGGCGAGCGTGATGGTTTGCTCAGAAGCAGCAATTGAAATCCAACAAAGTTGGAAAAACGGAATTAAACATAAAAGTCTCAGTAAAATATTCACTGCTTCTGCTTTGTGCTCAAAATGGTACTAGATAGTGAGTTTGGATTAAGAAAGGGTAATTGCCGCAGCAAAAAAATGCTCTTTTCTATTCACAAGGAGATAACAGAATTCGTCGATAAAGCAATAATTCGCGTGAAGCCATTTTTGCTATTGATAATGATTATTAAAAGCGATATTCAAAAGCTTCATATCTTGTAATTTTTTCCACATTCGAGGGGTTTGTTATGCGGCAATTGCTGGTGCCATCATTGGCAGCACTACTAGTTCATCTATCATCTGGGGCTTTGGCCGAAACTAAAAGCTATCCAAATATTTCTGGTGCATTCACTATTGAGGTGCAGGATGACTGGACCTATGAGTCCGACGATGAAGCTGCAGAAATTAACGATCTATATCCGACGTTGACGCTTGAAACGCAATTCGCTTTTACACCTGAATTGTCAGTTAATCTGGAAGCCACGCTCGAGCCTGTGGAAGATGCGGCCGATGATCGTGAATTTGAGGATCTCGGCGGCTATGTAAACGTGCTTACAGTAAACTACGATACAGACAGATTTTCTCTGTACGCAGGTAAATTTGGGGCAAATTTTGGTACCGCTTGGGATGCCGCACCGGGGTTATATGGCTCTGATCTCACTGAAGATTATGAGCTTGCAGAAATGCTTGGTGTGGGTGGTAGCTTTAATTTCCAGGCGGCTGGAAATCACACGATTTCAGCCAGCAGTTTCTTTTTGGATACCACGTTTTTAAGTGATTCAGCTTTCAATAGCCGTGGACCTGTCAAAGAGTCTGATGGTGGCGTAGCAAATACTGAATCTCTGTCTTCTTTCGCCGTGGCGCTTGATGGTGGGTTCTCCTCATTGGAAGGGCTCACCTATCATCTTGGTTTTTCCTCATTAAAGGAAGGGGATGATGGTGACACATCTCAGTTGGGATATGTAGTCGGTGCACAATATGAGCTGCCAATTACGGAAAAGATCACGTTTATCCCCATCGCCGAGTATGCCTATCTGGATGATGCAGGCGGAATAGAGGGAGATTCTGCCCAGTATTTCACCGCTGGCGGTGCTTTGGAATTTGGAAACTGGACTCTGTCGACAACCTATCAGGGGCGTGAGCTGGAGACATCAGGTTCAACTCAAAATGATTATGTTGTGGATGTAACAGCCGGATACAGCTTTGACTTCGGTTTGGGAGTAGCTGTGGGATATCGGCTGGCAGAAGAAGAGGACGTGGATAGTCGCGGTCTGGGCGCACTTGTCGAATATACAATCGAATTTTAAGGACTGGATAACTACCATGAATATCAGATGTTTATTTCGAAACGTCGCGATCGCAGGTCCAATCATTGTGACACTTGCAACAGGTACAGCCAACGCTGGCGACAAGGATGCTGTTGTCAGCACTTATGCCGATATCGCTGAGGCAGTTTATGAAGATAGCCTGCTAACAGCGGAAGCTTTGCGAGCAAGCATCAAGTCATTGATTGAAAACCCTTCGGAGGCGACATTGACTGCAGCTCGTGCGGCCTGGATCGCTTCGCGGGTCCCATACCAGCAAAGCGAAGCCTATCGTTTTGGAAATCCATTGGTGGATGAGTGGGAAGGCAAGGTGAATGCATGGCCACTGGACGAGGGATTAATTGATTACGTCGATGCTTCATATGGAAATGAATCAGATGAAAATGCGCTATACACTGTCAATGTGATTGCCAATAAAACTTTGACAGTAAACGGGCGTCAATTGGACGCCACCAGTATTACACCTGAATTTCTCGCCAATACTCTTCATGAGGCTGAAGAAGTCGAGGCTAATGTGGCAACCGGCTATCATGCTATCGAATTTCTTTTGTGGGGGCAGGACTTGAACGGTACGAATGCTGGTGCTGGAGACAGGCCTTACACAGATTTTGATCAAACCAATTGCACCAATGGTAATTGTGATCGCCGGGCTGCATACTTGATGGCGGCTGTGGATTTGTTGGTTTCCGATCTGTCAGAAATGGTCGATTTGTGGCGCGTAGGTGGTCAGGCGCGGGCATATGTGACTAACAATCCAGACCAAGGCATTGTTGCAATTCTGACCGGTATGGGATCGCTCTCATATGGGGAACTGGCGGGTGAGAGAATGAAGCTCGGGTTATTACTCAAGGATCCGGAAGAGGAGCATGACTGTTTTTCCGATAATACCCATAACTCTCACTATTTTGATCAAATTGGTATTCGGAATGTCTATACAGGCCATTACAAACGGATAGACGGTTCAGTTGTCTCCGGAAAATCTGTCTCCGAGCTTGTTCAGATAGTGGATCCAAAACTTGATCAGGAAATGAGACAAAAGCTTGATGATGCCGTTTTTGCAATGGCTGTTTTGAAGTCGCGCGCAGAAAGCGTTGAAGCGTATGACCAGATGATTGCCGAGGGAAATGTGGATGGTAACACTGTAGTTCAGAACGCCATTGATGCACTTGTTACCCAGACGCGATCCATTGAGCGCGTGATTACGGCTTTAAATTTGGTAAATATTGAAATTGAAGGCTCTGATAGCCTCGATAAGCCTAATTCAGTTTTTCAATAACTGTTTTACTGTGTGGTTGTCTGGTCGTTTCTATGAAAATGGCCAGACAATTTAACGCTGCTTCTGGTTTCTTTAAAAATGCTGTTTCAGAATAAAATCCATCTAACTCTTGTCCTTCTCGTCAATGTGGCCTCCTCAATAGCGGTGGCAGATACCCCGTATCGAGGCGATTTGACGGCTGACGAGCTGAATCGCGTTTTCGCGGTTACAAAGCTGACAAGTGACTTTAGTCAGGCTGAACGATTTGAAGCGATGTCTGGAGGAGCCGCAACGTCAAGCCGGTCTCCAGACGCTGATGCATTTTCTCAGTTTTCTGCAAATCTTGGGTTTGAGGGTGAGGAGAAATTCAAGCTTGGAAATGGACTATTTCGAAAGTTGTGGGTTTCTTCACCTTCCTCTACACAGGCATCTGATGGTCTGGGACCGTTGTTTAACGCGCGATCCTGTCAACGATGTCATTTGAAGGATGGTCGCGGACATCCTCCTGAGCATGACGCTGACAGTGCTGTTTCAATGTTCTTAAGACTTTCTGTCCCTCCGCAATCGGAAAAGGAAAAACGACTGATCGAGACAGGTGAAAAGCAGATCATTCCAGAACCTACATACGGCACTCAGCTACAGGATTTAGCCATTCCAGGAGTACCGGCTGAAGGTAAGATGAAGATCACTTACACCGAGATAAAGGTCGCCCTTTCCGGCGGTGAAGTTATTAGTTTACGTAAGCCTGAATATTCAATCATCGAGAAAAAATACGGCCCTTTGCATCCTGATGTACTAATTTCCCCGCGGATTGCTCCGCCAATGGTTGGTCTTGGGTTGCTGGAAGCAATTCACGATGCGGATATACTTCAACAAGCTGATCCTGATGATGTTGATTTGGATGGCATTTCAGGCCGTGTCAGTTGGGTAGGGTATGAGCATAAAAAAATTGGGCGATTTGGATGGAAAGCTTCAACGGCTTCAGTTTTACAGCAATCTGCAGATGCTTTCGCTGGCGATATTGGAATTTCCACTCCGCGCGCCATGCGCCCTTGGGGTGATTGCACATCACTTCAAACGCAATGTTTGAACCAGCCAACAGGTGTTCAGAAAAACCTTGGAGATAGTGAAGCGCCCGATCCCGTATTGGAACTGGTTACGTTCTATTCAAGTAATCTGGCAGTACCGATCCGTCGTCGGGTTGCAAATACGTCAGTATTGTCTGGTAAAAAGGAATTTTACGAAATTGGTTGTGTGAAATGTCACCGACCTAAATTTGTTACCAGTAAAAAGGCAGTACAAAAAGAACATCGGTTTCAACTGATCTGGCCATATACGGATTTGTTGCTACACGATATGGGTGAGGGACTGGCGGATGGTCGGCCTGTTGGTAGCGCATCTCGCCGTGAATGGCGAACAGCTCCGCTCTGGGGTATTGGACTAACCAAGCTAGTTAATGGTCACACTTATTTTTTACATGATGGTCGTGCCCGTAATCTAACGGAAGCCATATTATGGCATGGCGGTGAAGCGGAAAACTCACGGCAAGCGTTTATAGAACTTCCTCCTGAGCGGAGGAAGAATCTGATCCAATTTTTGGAGTCCTTGTAAATGGTAACTTTATATAAGCAGATTTCAAAGTTTGTCGTGGCGCCTGTTCTGCTTGGTTTTCTCCTTGTGCCTGTTTCCATTGCCGATCCAGGCAGAGCCGAGCAACAGAAAATAGTGATTAATGCTTATGTCGATGGATATGTGTTGCCCGCCTATCAGTCTTTCGTGGAGGAGACAAAACAACTCACTAAGAAGCTCAAAATGTTGTGTGAGGATAGGCAAGAAGAGCGGCTGGTGGATGTGCAGATGGCCTTTACTTCATCGGTATTGGGATGGTCTCGGGTTTTACCGGTTCGCTTTGGTCCTATCCGACTGCATAACCGGATGGAAAGAGTGTTTTTCTGGCCTGACACGAAATCAAGAGTCTCAAAACATACTTCAAGATTACTTCAGGAATTTGAGGGTAAAGACATTGATTTCACTCATCGTAGCATCGCTGCGCAAGGACTTCCAGCCCTCGAATATTTATTGTATTCCAGCATTTCTCGAAATCTCCTCGACGCTGAGAAGCCAAATTGCGGAGTTGCCGTAAGTATCAGCAAAAATATATACCGTATTGCGACTGATATTTTGGCTGAATGGAACGGCGACGATGGATACCGTGCAGTCGTATTGTCTCCGGGTCCTGAAAATCAAACTTACAGAACTGCTGATGAAGCCCTTGCCGAGATTTTAAAATCTACTTCAGAAATATTGCAGCTGATTGCCTCTTCCATGCTTAATAGCAGTCTTCAGGGGTCCCCGGATGACGCGAAAGCAAAGCGGGCTCCATTTTGGCGATCTGACCTCACCTTGCAAAGCTTGCAAGTAACTCTAGGCACAGTGAAAACCTTTGTTCTGGAAGCTCATTTCTCGTCCTTGATGAAAAAAGAAGATCAGGGACTTGGAAAAAATCTGATATTTGAACTTGATCAGGCTTTAGGCGTTTTCTCGGATATACATTTAAAAAATACGTCATGGGTGGAATTGGTAAAAACACCAGAGGGCCACGCCCAATTGACTTATCTGACCAATCCGGTGCTGGGCGCACATAATTTGCTGGCAGAAGAAATATCTCAGGCTATGGGCATTAACGTAGGGTTTAATTCGCTTGATGGAGATTAATCGACGCGCTTTTTTGGGGACACTATTAGCGACCTCATTAATACCCCTCTCTTTTGATGCATTAGCTATTAAAAACAGATCAATATTGTTGGCCCCATTTCGAAGCCAAGCTGGTTACTTCTTGGGGTTTTTGAATAGATCTGGACAGTTGGAAGCGAAAATAAAGCTACCTTGGCGTGGGCATGGGTTAGCGATTTCACCAAAAATTGGACAGGCCGTTCTATTTTCGCGTCGTCCTGGCCGGTTTGCTGTTGTCATTAATCTGATGACACATGGTATTCAGTATGAATTTGCAACACCGGCCAATCGCCATTTTTATGGTCATGGGGTTTTCTCGAGCGACGGCAAATATCTGTTTGCGACAGAAAATGACTTTGAAAATGAAAGAGGCGTGATTGGTATTTATGACGCCCAGAAAAATTACATTCGTGTTGGGGAATACCCTAGCTTCGGGATTGGTCCGCACGAGATCATCCTCTCCCGCGATGGAAAGACCCTTATTGTTGCGAACGGTGGAATATTAACGCACCCGGATTTTCCCCGACAAAAACTGAACCTGTACAATATGAGCCTTCCATCTGTTTTCTTGATCAAAAGACAGGAATGAAAACTGGTTGGGTAGCGCCAGCAGATAATTTTAAGCAAGTTTCCTTGCGCCATTTATCGGAGGATGCGGACGGAAATATCTGGATTGCAGGGCAATATGAAGGTGATAGGTCTGGTCCTTTTCCTGTAGTCGCTGTTTGTGTGTCGCGGCGGAAAATAAATTTCATTGAATATGAAGAGAAATCGCGCTCACTGGTGAAAAACTACGCTGGTTCCATTACCGTAAACCCGTTAAATAATCAGGTTGCAGTCACCTTTCCAAGAGATAACAGAGCGTTACTATTCGACAGTTCTGCCACCGCGAACCAAAAGATTTCAGCCTCTCAAGATATCTGCGGTGTCGTTACAGTGGGCAAAGATTTTATTTTCAGTAATGGACGGGGAGATATATCCACCCAAAACCGACATTTAACCCATCATGAAGGTCTTGCTTTCGACAATCATTTAGCGCTGTCTTCTGCTTGGATCTGATTTAGAGTTATCATCAGCTACATTTAGAAAATCCACAGGCAGTGCAGGTATCGCAACCTTCGCTTTTTAGTAATGCAGCTTCCCCACATTCAGGACATTGCCGTTGTAGACCAGATAGCTTTTGATTAGTGGATTGATCCATAGCCTGAATATGTGATGTTGTTTTTTCACTCTTGTCCGTCTGTTGAGGAAGAAAGCCAATTTGCACAAGATGTGTTTCAATTACATCGCCGATGGCTGCCAGCAAGGAAGGGACATATCTACCTTGCATCCATGCACCTCCCCGTGGATCAAATACAGCCTTTAACTCCTCCACGACAAAACTAACATCGCCCCCTCGTCTAAAGACCGCTGAAATCATTCGCGTTAACGCGACGGTCCAAGCGAAATGCTCGACATTTTTGGAGTTAATAAAGATTTCAAATGGTCGGCGACGCCCATCCTGAATAATGTCATTGAGCGTAATATACATGGCGTGATTGCTTTCTGGCCATTTCAGCTTGTAGGTTTGCCCCGGAATTGTACCCGGCCGGTCCAGTGGTTTTGTCATATATACAATGCCGCCTGCCTCGTAATTATCCTGTGGTCTGGGCTCGGGCTCGTTTAAGGGGAGGCTTGCCTGAGCTGAACTTTCCGGGTTGGTAGCAGCACTGTTCTCCAAAACAGCACCCGTGACATCATTGGGGCGATATGTAGTGCATCCTTTACAGCCCATTTCATAGGCTTTTAAATAAATATCCTTGAAGCTTTCAAAGCTGATTTCTTCTGGGCAATTAATTGTTTTTGAAATGGAGCTATCGATATATTCCTGAATTGTCGCCTGCATTTTGACATGGTCCATCGGAGTGAGGACCTGAGCATCTACAAAATAATCAGGAAGAGGCGTGGTATCCCCCTTAAGTCTTCTATACAATCGATAGGCATAGTCGGAGACTTCTTCAGATTTACGACTTCCATCAGGCATAAGAACATTGCGGGTATAGGTGAAACTGAATACCGGTTCTAATCCACTTGATACATTGTTTGCGAGTAAGGATATTGTCCCTGTTGGAGCGATAGAAGTGACAAGCGCATTGCGAATGCCATGTTTTCTGATGCCATCGACAATATCGTCATCAAGCTGGCGAATGGTTTCTCCCGAAAGATAGGCGTCCTTATCAAAAAGTGGAAAAGCCCCCTTTTCTTCAGCCAGATCAATGGAGGCCTGATAGGCTGCGCGTTGAAATTCTTTCATCCATTGATGGGTAAGTGAAATGGACTCATCTGATCCGTAGCGACGGCCGCACATGATCAGTGCATCGGCTAAGCCCGTAATGCCGAGCCCGATCCGTCGTTTTGCTTTTGCTTCGTTTTCCTGCTCCGACAGTGGAAATCCAGACACATCGATCACATTATCCATCATGCGAACGGATGTTCGCACTGTCTCACGAAGTGTTTCCATATCCAAGTGAGCGTTGTCTTCGAAGGGGGCACGAATGAGGCTGGTCAGGTTAATGGATCCCAGCAGGCAGGCACCATAAGGAGGCAAAGGTTGTTCCCCGCATGGGTTGGTCGCGGAGATATTTTCACAATAATGCAGGTTATTTCTGGCGTTAATTCGGTCAATAAAAATCACGCCGGGTTCTGCATATGCGTAAGTCGAGCGCATAATTGCGTCCCAAAGTTCGCGGGCTCGGATCGTTTTATACTGGGTTCCCTTGAAAACCAGATCCCATGGATCGTCTTTTTGGACTGCCTCCATAAAATCATCTGTAACAAGTACAGATAGATTAAACATTCGCAAGCGACCAGGATCCTGCTTCGCTGCTATGAAATCCAAAATATCCGGATGATCGCAGCGCAAGGTCGCCATCATAGCGCCACGGCGGGAGCCGGCACTCATGATGGTGCGGCACATGCTGTCCCAGACATCCATGAAACTCAATGGGCCTGAAGCGTCTGAGCCCATACTTTTGACCGGGGCTCCTTTGGGCCTGATCGTGGAAAAATCATACCCGATACCGCCGCCCTGTTGCATGGTCACGGCGGCTTCTTTGAGGTTGTCGAAAATGCCGCCCATATCATCGGGGATTTCACCCATTACAAAACAATTGAAAAGAGTTACCCGGCGTTTTGTGCCAGCCCCGGCAATAATGCGTCCCGCCGGCAGGAATTTATAATCCTGCAGGTTTTTAAAGAATTCATCGCTCCAGTAAGCCTTGTCTTCTTCTACTTCAGCAAGTGCGGTGGCTATTCTCTTCCAGGTATCTTCGACTTTGCCTTCCACGTAAGAACCATCGGACGAGCGAAACCGGTATTTCATGTCCCAGATTTGTTTTGATATGGGGGCAAGTGCAGTCATGTAGACCCTCTGGCATATAAAGAACCAATAGTCTCCAATACTATACGTTAAATTGGTATAATAGACAAATGGAATAACCGAAAAGATATTCTAAGTCATTATTTTGAAAGATATTTTTCTTTACTCTCTTGTACGAGGCGGCGGCTGTTTTCATCAATGCTTTGCTTTAGCTGAGCCATAAATTCTGCTCGCTTCAGTCCCGTTTCAATCGGCGGAAGAAATTCAATAATGATCACGCCGGGCCTGCAAATGAATTTTTTTCGGGGCCAGAATAGACCTGTATTGAGCGCAACCGGGATCACGGGTGTATCCAACTTTGAATAAAGAGCAGCAATACCGGGCTGGTAGTCTCGTTCCTCATCGATATCTGTACGCGTTCCTTCCGGAAAAATAACGATTTGACGTTGATCCACCAAAGCTTGTTTTGCCTGTTCGATCATTGACCGCAAGGCAGCCGCGTGACCTTTACGGTCAACTGCTATCATTTTTGTTTTACGGCAGTACCAACCGTATACTGGAATATTCAGCAATTCCTTTTTCAGGACCATTGCCGGGTCCCTGACCAGCCAGTGAAATGCCATCGTTTCAAAGGCGGATTGATGTTTGCAGGCGATAAGAGCTTGCTGTTTTGGAAGATTTTCTAATCCTCTCACTTCCACAGTCAATCCACACAGGTATTTCATGAGAAACATGATGCCCTTTGTCCATTGTGTCTGGCCGCGGACAATCCATTTTCGATCAACTACAAGAAATGGGATGAAAATCAGGTTCATGAAAATTGACCAGATCCAAAAACAGATAAAAAACAAAACTGATCTGATACGTGTCACTGAGTGTCTCCGGCCATGGCAACTCTTTCCAGATTTGCGCGGATTAGGCTGATTAGATATTTGTTGAATTCTGATGCGAGAATGAAAGCAGTTGCCGGCTTACGCCACCAACCGTCGAGTTCCAGAACATCGTTGATTGCGGCATGGGCGTAAAGTGTTTTATTGGGCATCTGACGTTTTAATTCTACAAGGCTTCGGGGCATATGATAGGCGCTTGTGACCACTATCAGGCTACTAAAGTTATTTTCAGATGCCCAAAGTGAAGTTTCATAGGCATTTCCTACTGTATCCTTTGCAATGCGGCCCAGATCGACGCAACAATCCATGATTTTTGTACTCTCCCCCATTGCCTGTCGCAGGGTTTCAGCACTAATTTCACTATTAACGCCCGATATTAGAACTCGTTGTGCGGCACCTGTTTTCAGCAGGTCCAGACCAAGCTTGAGCCGTGCCGGTGTACCGGTTAAAACAACAATCCCATCAGCGGATTGAACAGAACTGTATTCAGGATCCTTTATTTCTTCCACATACCCCAGAAAACCGCCAAGCCAGAGGAGAATGACGGCAATAACCATTCGAATTAGTATGGAAGCCCCGGATCTCATATGAAGCGCCCATCTTCAATCAAATCAACCGCTTTACTTAAGTTCGCTGCCACGGAAACAGGCAATAGATCTTTGAGGGTACCATCCGCTTGTGTTTTTCGGCCTTTACCCGTTTGCACAAGGAGTCTGTGCACGCCGCATCCATACGCTGCCTGCAAATCCCGAAGGCTGTCCCCAATCATGATGGTGTTCGATGGAGTGGTTTTAAAATCCTCCATTGCCTTGGTTAACATCCCGGAGCCGGGTTTGCGCATGGGAGTTTCCGCCCAAGGGGCATCAGGAGCATAATAGATCTGATCAATGGAGCCACCGGCCCGCGCAATTGCATCCAGCATTTTGGCGTGAATGCTGTGCAGTCTTTCTTCGTTGATAATGCCACGCCCAATGCAGGACTGGTTCGTGGCAATAACCACTCGATGGTTTCTTGATTTAAGGCGGGCGATAGCGTCAACTGTTCCTTCTATCAGGACCAGTTCTTCGGGCGATTTGACAAAATCCGCCCTGTCCTCGTTTATAACGCCGTCTCTGTCCAAAATTACCAGCACACTACATCATCCGTTTTAAACTGCCCAATACAATTAGCCTTACCGTAATCGTCGTTAGAATAACCACCAGAACGGGGATCATTGCAAGGGCAATCCACCCTTCAAACATCATGGAAGGAGCGGAAATCAGGCCAGCCTCCAAGCGATCAGCAAGCCAAGCCAGAACTTGCATCACAAGAATGGCAATTGCAAGGCCAGGCAAAGCACCAAAAAGACTGAGGCGTGCAAAATAATTTTGAAATTGTTTTGCGATGTAACTGTCCTTGGCGCCAATCAGGTGGAGGACTTCGATTATCTCCTGATGCATAACCATCCCTGTCCGAGCTGCAAACACGATAATAATGACTGTTACAATGCTGATCAGCATCATGATTATCGCGGCAATCGTTTGAACGCTCCGCGCTAGTAAAATCATTTTATCAAGCCAAGGCCGGTGGGTATTAAGGACAGCTCCGGGGACTTCACTTGCCAGCTTTTTAGCTGCGGCCAACAGATCAACTGCACTATTTTCGGAAATGGTGACTTCAATTAATCGGGGCAATGGCAACTGTTTTATAACATCTGTACGGCCCAGATAAGGAGCAAGAAGTTCCGCTGTCTCATCCAGACTAAGTGCACGGACATTCTCCAGTCCGGGAATGGATCGTAGTACGGAAACTGCTTTCTCCATTTTTGCTGACAGATCAATAGAGCTGTCGTGAGCAATTTCAACTGTCAGATTACCACTCACTGCTGCTGACCAGTTTCCGATTGCAGAGTTGATGGAAAATAAACCTATCAGAGCCAGAGAGGCCAAAAATACCATTGTTGCAATTACGACCGGCAGGTATCGGCTTGATGCATCTTTTTCAAGCTGCAACTCGGGTGATATTCCGAAAAATCTACTCACACCCCACTCCGTTTGTACTGTGATAGATACTCTTGAGCTGTTGCAAAATGAAGGGTGTTTGATCGCAGATACATAACCGGATACTGAAATTTTTGAATCAAGCCAATATCGTGGGTTGCAATAACAACAGTCGTTCCCAACTTGTTCAATTCCTGAAACAGATGCATCAACCGAAGTCCCATCTCCGGATCCATGGACCCGGTCGGTTCGTCCGCAATCAGCAACTGTGGCCTGTTGATCACAGCCCGGGCAATGGCGACACGTTGCTTCTCACCGCCTGACAGGGTCGGAGGGCGAGCCTGCATTTGATGACCGAGTCCCACCCAGTTTAAAAGCTCCGTGACGTTTTTTTCAATTAACTCTTCGTCCGCTTCTGCGATTCGCAGGGGCAGTGCCACATTTTCAAGCGCCGATAGGTGATCCAGCAGACGAAAGTCCTGAAAGACAACACCAATTTTGCGCCGAAATGAGGGAAGATCGCTTCGCTCAAGTCTACTAACTTCCTGCCCAAAAAGCGTCAGGAGGCCTCTGCTCGGCCGGTGAGACAGAGCCAGAAGTTTGAGCAGCGAGCTTTTTCCAGCTCCTGTTGGGCCGGTCAGGAAGTGAAAAGATCCGGATGCCAGATGCATATTGATATCACGCAGGACTTCAGGCCCCATGCCATATCGCATTCCGACATTTTCAAATATGACCAAATGGCCCTCCCCTAAAAAAACGAATGGCAAAGATAATCTAAAGTGGATTTATTGCATAGTCTTGTGCATGTTCATTCTTGCGCCTATAACTCATGAACGTTTAACCCATGGACGGATCGTTTCTAACCCATGATATTGACTTGCCCATCCTGTTCAACACGATATTCGATTGATGCTGCATCCATCGGTCCTGAAGGCCGTTTGGTGAAATGCGCTAAATGTGGTCATAAATGGCGTGAATTTCCGCCTGAGGATCTGCCAAAGCAGGTTCAGGAAGAGCCGGAGCCGCAGCCCGACGTGGCTGCACCGCAGGCAGGGACGCCCGACTCAGGCGGTGAAGATGCCACGATGAGTATCGAAGCCATGACGAGGGCTTCAAAAAAGCGTGAAGAGCAGCGAGCAAGGAAAAAGAAAATCCGACGCAGAATTCTGGGTTGGGTGCTGTTTGTTCTTATTCTGGCAGGTATCGGTGTTGGTGGTTACTACGGCCGAAATACAGTCGTTCAATTCTGGCCTGCGTCCGCCAAATTGTACCAGAAGATGAAGCTGGATGTGAAAACAGCCAATAAATTGGGGCTGGAAATACGTGACCTGGAAAACAAATCAGTTTCAGAAAATGGGGTGACTCGTTTAACCGTTTACGGAAAAATTGTGAATATCACTGGAGAGGACCAGCCTGTACCACGGATCGGTATTCAATTGGTGGATTCAAATGGCTTACATGTGTATAGCTGGAGCACTTCTGTAGAGCAGACAACTATCCCTGCGTGGGAAACCATCGAGTTTTCCTCCAGTATGAACCAGCCTCCAGAAGAAGCGAAGCATGTGAAAGCACATCTTATTGCCCCCAAAAAGTTGGGGCAGGAACAGAATTAGTTTTACGGCTGCCGTTGGGCGCCGAGAGTGGAGAAAGTCATGGCTACTCATGAGCCAAATATCGAAGTCCTGTTTTCAAGTGCGGATATTGAGGCACGCAATCGGGAACTTGCTGAGCAAATCGAACAGGATATGGGTTCGGATATTCTTGTGATTGCCGTTCTGAAAGGCAGTTTTGTTTTCGCTGCTGATCTGATCCGCGCTTTGCATCATGCAGGGGTAAAGCCACAGATTGATTTCATGGCGCTGTCCTCATATGGGGACAAGAAAATCAGTAGCGGTACAGTGGTGATTACCCGCGATATTATGGATACGGTTAAAGACAGAAAAGTTCTGCTCATTGACGATATACTTGAATCAGGGCGAACCATGGAATTTGCCGCTCGCGAATTACTCGATCGTGGGGCTTCAATGGTCAAAACATGCCTGATGCTGGACAAGAAGGGCAAGCGGGTTGTGGATTTCGAAGCGGATTTCGTAGGCTTTGATTGTCCGGATCTGTTTGTGATCGGGTATGGTCTGGATTATGCTCACTATTACCGTGAGTTGCCGTATATCGGGCATATTGTTGGTGACTAAGGGGAAGCCGGGGGGAAATGGCACGAATTCTAGTTGCAGAAGATGAAGCCTCATTAAGGGAATTTGTTCAGCGAGCACTCGTTCATCATGGACATGATGTCACTGCAGTCCGTGATGGAGCCGAGGCACTTCATCTACTGCAGGGTGAAGAAGAGTTTGATCTTTTGTTGACTGATATTGTGATGCCCGTCATGGATGGAATAGCCTTATCCCTTAAAGTCGCTAAAGAATTGCCAGAGCTCAGGATTTTGCTCATGACGGGATATGCTGCTGAACGACAGCGCGCTTATAACCTAGATGATTTAATCTATGATGTGGTTGCAAAGCCATTTACTCTGACTGAAATTTGCGACAAAGTAGAAGATGCACTGCGGTCGGTTAAATCGTCGACTGCTCCTGCAACAACAAAAGATCAAGGGTTGAGCTAACGTCAAGCACCTGCTTGTTGACCCTGATTAAATAAGAAAAAGCGTGTAAAGCGCCTTAAAAAAAGGATTTAATTAATGTCAATAAATGGCAAAGCCTATATTGCCGGAGCTTTCGAGCATCCAGTAAGAAATGCTGTGGATAAATCCCTTGCCCAGTTGCACGCTGAATGTGCAAAAGGGGCACTTGAGGATGCAGGTCTGACCAAAGATGATGTCGATGGGTATTTTTGTGCCGGTGATGCACCGGGGCTGGGTCCACTGGCATTAGCAGATTATATGGGACTGAAATTGCGCCATGTGGATAGCACGGAAACAGGTGGCTCTTCCTATCTTGTGCATGTGGCGCACGCCGCCGAAGCAATAGCGCTTGGTAAATGTAGTGTGGCCCTCATTACCCTTGCAGGGCGTCCAAAAGCGGAAGGGATGGCAACAGGAACCGCCCCGCGTGATTATGGGGCGTCTCCTGATGTTGCCTTCGAACTTCCTTACGCTCCAGTTATTACCAACATGTATGGTATGTGCGCCATGCGGCACATGCATGAGTTTGGAACAACCAGCGAGCAGTTGGCCTGGATCAAGGTGGCGGCTTCCCATCATGCGCAGCATAATCCAAATGCCGTGCTGAAAAATGTAGTGACAGTTGAAGATGTGGTAAATTCACCAATTATTGCGGACCCTCTGCATCGTCTTGACTGTTGCGTTATTAGCGATGGTGGTGGTGCACTGGTTGTTGTGTCTCCGGAAATTGCAAAAAGTCTAAAACGGCCTCTCGTAAAAGTTAAAGGGGCTGGCGAAGCGCCTAAACATCAAATGGGTGGGCGTGTCGACCTGACTTATTCTGGTGCAGCATTTAGCGGGCCAGCGGCATTTGAGGAAGCTGGTGTTAAGCCTTCTGACATTAAATATGCGTCCATTTACGACAGTTTTACCATTACGGTCCTGATGCAAATCGAAGACCTTGGGTTCTGCGCAAAAGGGGAGGGCGGTAATTTTGTATCAGATGGAAACCTGATCTCGGGCGTGGGCAAGTTGCCGTTCAATACTGATGGCGGCGGACTTTGCAACAATCATCCCGCCAACCGCGGTGGTATGACCAAAGTTATCGAAGCCGTGCGACAGTTGCGTGGTGAAGCACACCCTGCGGTTCAGGTTGAGAATTGTGATTTGGCTTTGGCGCATGGAACAGGCGGGTCACTGGGGACACGTCATGGCAGTGCAACTTTGATTTTGGAAAGGGAATAAAAATGACAGAACAAAAAATCTTCCCCGCGCCGTCAGTTGATCCGGAAACCAAGGAGTTCTGGGCCGCAACGAACGAGAATAAATTGCTGGTCAGATATTGTAACTCCTGTGAAAGCTATCACCATTACCCGCGAACCATTTGTCCTCACTGCGGTAGTGATGATACGAGCTACAAGCAGGCATCTGGTACAGGAACAATTTATTCCTATAGTGTCATGCGCCGGGCGAAAGAACCTTATGCGATTGCATATGTGACGTTGGATGGGATGGGTATTTCCATGATGACCAACATAATAGATTGCGATTTTGATGCGCTGGAAATTGGTCAGTCCGTGAAATTGAAATTTTCGCCCACTACCAGCGATGATGTTCGTTTACCAACATTTACACCCGCTTGATACAATGACGAACTGATTTGCGAAAGCAATTGAAAAGCTTTCGCAAATCGGATGATTGCTCAACTGTTTCCGTTTTGTGAAATTTCCACACCTTTTTTCGGTAATATTTAAACTAATCTTGCTTTGTTGCGGGTGAAATGTGCCTATGGTCACAACTCGCTTGCTTCTGGGCAAAAATGTGGCATACGCTATGGATAAAATTTTACCCTTATAAAATGGGGCGCGAAGTCGCGGAGGGAAACCGACGGCTTCAAAAATGGAATATGTGGCATCAATTAGGACAGGGAGAGGTGCCTTATGGAGTATTTTCTGCAGCAGTTGATCAATGGGATCACGCTGGGTTCGATCTATGGTCTTATCGCCATCGGCTATACGATGGTTTATGGGATTATTGGAATGATCAATTTCGCCCACGGTGATATTTTCATGGTGGGCTCGTTTATTGCACTGATTGTTATTACGGCACTTGGCATTACGGTAGCCTCAGGGGCCGGAGTTATAATCGCGGCACTTATTCTCGTACTAATATGTGCCATGTTAATTTCTTCAGCCTATGGCTGGACTTTGGAACGGCTTGCTTACAGGCCACTTCGCGGATCATTCCGTCTGGCTCCGTTGATTACAGCAATCGGTGTTTCGATAGTTCTTCAAAACTACATTCAGATTGCTCAGGGTGCACGTGTTAAACCTCTGCAGCCCATCATTACTGGTGGCCATACGATTATGAAACGTGTGGATGAAGCTGGCGAGTTTGTTGTTCAGATTTCCAATATTCAAATATTGATAATCGTGACCACGCTCGTTCTGATGGGAATTTTTTCACTTATCATTGCGAAGACGTCACTTGGCCGCGCGCAACGTGCCTGTGAGCAGGACCGTAAAATGGCATCCCTGTTAGGCATCAACGTTGACAGAACCATCTCAACAACCTTTGTGATGGGCGCAGCTCTGGCTGCTGTGGCGGGGCTTATGTTCCTGCTTTACTATGGCGTAATTGATTTCTTTATCGGGTTTGTCGCTGGTGTTAAAGCGTTTACTGCAGCGGTTCTCGGCGGGATTGGGTCTTTGCCAGGAGCTATGCTGGGTGGGCTGGTCATCGGGTTGATTGAAACTTTCTGGTCGGCTTATTTCTCTGTTGAATACAAGGATGTTGCAGCGTTTGCCATGCTTGCAATCGTGTTGATTTTTCTGCCTCAGGGATTACTCGGCAAGCCGGAGGTTGAAAAAGTATAATGAGCAGTCAAGTCTCTTCAGGGGCGGGCCTTTCTCCCGCAATGATGGCCAAGGATCTGCTCGTAGCCGGTATTCTTGCAGCAGCTATTTTTGGCACAACTCTTGGATTTAAAACCGAAACGGCTGTTGGCGGTCTTTCGCTTGAATACAAGATGGGCCTGGCGGCATCTTCAATTGCCATTGTGGTAGTTGGGCGTTTGCTATTGTGGTTGACCCTATGGCGTAAGGGCCCGGGGACAGGCAGTGCAAGTTCTGTCGCTGATTCCGTATTTAACGGGGTTGTCAGCCTGTTTGAAGGCCGGACAAAAATTCTGGGTATTGCGGCATTGCTGTTTGCGCTTGTTTTTCCGTTCCTGCCCTTCGCTGACAGATATTGGATTGATCTGGCAATTCTGATCCTCACTTACATTATGTTGGGTTGGGGTTTGAATATCGTTGTGGGGCTTGCCGGGCTTCTGGACCTTGGATACGTGGCCTTTTATGCAATCGGGGCCTATTCTTACGCACTGCTGGCGCATTATTTTGGCTTTTCTTTTTGGATGTGTTTACCGTTGGCGGGTATTCTCGCTGCGTTTTGGGGGATAATTCTGGGGTTCCCTGTTCTGCGTCTGCGCGGAGATTATCTTGCAATCGTAACACTTGCGTTTGGTGAAATTATCCGTGTTGTCCTGCTCAACTGGTATCAGTTTACGGGTGGCCCGGATGGGTTGTCTGGTATTCCGCGTCCAACCTTTTTCGGTCTTCCCTTCAAGCGGGGAGAGGGGAATTTTGCGGATGTGTTCGGGCTGGATTATTCATCAATACACCGAATAATATTCCTCTATTTCCTTATTCTCGCACTTGCACTTTTGACAAATTTTGTGACGAACCGGTTGCGCAGATTGCCTATCGGCCGAGCTTGGGAAGCTTTGCGTGAAGACGAGATTGCGTGCCGTTCACTTGGCCTGAATACAACCATGGTAAAGTTGTCCGCATTTGCAATCGGAGCCATGTTCGCAGGTTTTGCCGGCTCTTTCTTTGCAACGCGTCAGGGCTTTATTTCTCCAGAAAGTTTTACCTTTATCGAGTCAGCTCTGATCCTTGCGATTGTGGTGTTGGGGGGCATGGGATCACAAGTGGGTGTGGTCATCGCCTCCATTGCATTGATCGGCGGATTTGAGTTTTTCCGTGAAGCTGAACAATTCAGAATGCTCATCTTTGGTCTGGCTATGGTCGTGATCATGGTCTGGAAGCCGCGTGGTCTTGTCTCCACTCGTATACCTTCCATCTTCCTGAAAGAGAAAAAGGCCGTGTCCTCAGACATGGTTGCACAAGGGGAGGGACACTGACATGGCAAAATGGGATGAAAATGTTCTGCTGTCAGTAGAACACCTGAGTATGCGTTTTGGCGGCCTGCTGGCTGTAAACGATTTGTCCTTTAACGTTGGACGGGGCGACATTACGGCGCTAATCGGACCAAACGGAGCTGGGAAAACAACAGTTTTTAACTGCATTACAGGTTTTTATAAGCCAACAGAGGGAATGATCACGGCTCGTCATGAGGATGGTCAGACTTTCCTGTTGGAGCGTATGGATGATTTTAAAATTCCAAAACGGGCCAAGGTTGCGAGAACATTTCAAAATATTCGTCTCTTTGGTGGGATGACGGTTCTGGAAAATCTGATGGTCGCGCAACATAATCCGTTAATGATAGCATCCAATTTCACTATCGGTGGAATTTTGGGATTGTCTGGCTTTAAAAAGGCGGAAAATGAGGCAGTCGAGCTCGCTAAATATTGGATGGATAAAGCAGGACTAACCTATCGCGCAGATGATGCCGCCGCTGATTTGCCATATGGTGAGCAACGCAAGCTGGAAATCGCGCGGGCGATGTGTACGCGTCCAAAACTACTGTGTCTGGATGAGCCGGCGGCCGGTTTGAACCCTCGCGAATCCGAAGAACTCAACAGTCTATTGCTGTTTATTCGCGAAAAGGAAAATACAGGTATCCTGCTTATCGAACACGATATGAACGTGGTGATGGAAATTTCCGACCATGTGGTGGTTCTGGATTATGGCGTAAAAATTTCTGACGGCACTCCGGATGAAGTGAAAAATGATCCGAAAGTGATTGCTGCCTATCTGGGTGTGGATGACGATGAAGTTGACGAAGTTGAACACCAGATTGAACAAACAGCTGGTTCACAGGAGGGGGCATAATCATGGCTGATACACCACTTCTGCAGATTAAAAATGTTGAAACTTTTTTATGGCAAAATTCAAGCTTTGCGGGGCGTGAGCCTTGATGTTTATGAAGGGGAAATTGTAACCCTTATTGGCGCTAACGGTGCGGGAAAGTCCACACTGATGATGACGATTTGCGGTGATCCTCGAGCCTCAAGTGGTCAAATCATTTATAAGGGTGAGGATATCACCCATGTGCCGACCCATGAAATCATGCGCCGTGATATTGCTCAGTCACCAGAAGGTCGGCGGATATTTCCGCGTATGACGGTTCAGGAAAACCTTCTCATGGGGGCCGCGGTTACAGATCAAACCCATCTAGAAGAAGATTTTGCGCGTGTGTTTGAGCTTTTCCCTCGTCTTAAGGAACGTCGGGAGCAGCGCGGGGGGACTTTGTCTGGAGGGGAGCAGCAAATGCTTGCCATCGGCCGCGCGCTGATGGCGCGACCTAAACTTCTGCTACTTGATGAACCGTCTTTGGGGTTGGCACCACTTGTCGTTAAGCAGATTTTTGACGTCATCAAGGAACTTAATGAAAAGGAAGGGCTAACCGTATTTCTAGTGGAACAAAACGCCTATCATGCCTTGAAACTGGCTCATAAGGGGCATGTAGTCGTGAACGGTGCCATTACCATGAGCGGAACTGGCAAAGAGTTGCTCGCCAAAGAAGAAGTTCGGGCTGCATATCTTGAAGGAGGAGCGCACTAATGGGAATTCTTTGGGAAAACAGTGCTGCTGCATTTTTTATTTTTACGGTGTTGATTGCTGGTGGCGCAGCCTTCATGTCTGGCAAGGCGTTGGCTTCACAATGGCGTTCAATCTGGCATCCAATTCGCTACATGCTGTTGCTTGGACTTGCGGATCGGTTCTTTCATTATGCACTGTTTGATGGAACTTTGCTTTCACTGCACTATTATATAGTGGATACAGCAGTGTTAATCGCTATTGCACTCCTTTCCTATCGCTTGAAGCGAGTGCAGCAGATGGTTTCTCAATATCCCTGGCTTTATGTCAAAAAGGGGCCTTTTGCTTGGGGAGAGAAGCAGCCGTCTTAATATCTGCACAATATACAGGTATTATTTGTAAAAATACTCTTTGCAAATCAGTGATTTTAAGACAATCATCGCATTAGAGTGGTTTTGGAAGATTTACTAAAAACTAGGGAGACAAGTTAAATGAAAAAACTTCTATTAGCTGCGACCGTATTATCCGCAGGCATGCTGGCATCAGCCAGTGCATGGGCTGATATTCAGATCGCGACAGCAGGCCCAATGACAGGTCAATATGCAAGCTTTGGTCAGCAGATGAAAGCTGGTGCAGAGCAGGCAGTTGCTGATATCAATGCTGCAGGCGGAATTAACGGTGAAAAACTGGTTTTGACAGTCGGCGACGATGCTTGTGATCCGAAACAGGCTGTTGCGGTTGCCAACCAGATGGTTTCCAAAGGCGTTGTTTTCATGGCAGGCCATTTCTGCTCAGGATCTTCAATTCCAGCGTCAAAAGTGTATGAAGAAGAAGGTATCATTCAGATCTCACCTGCTTCTACAAACCCAAAACTGACAGACGAAGGTGGTCCGAATGTTTATCGTGTCTGCGGTCGTGACGATCAGCAGGGTCAGGTAGCTGGAAAGCTGTTGGCGACAGAATATAAAGGCAAAAACATTGCCATCCTGCACGATAAAACAGCTTACGGTAAAGGTCTTGCAGACCAGACAAAAGCTGCCATGGAGAAAATGGGCGGTGCGCCAGCAATGTATGAAGCTTACACCGCTGGTGAGAAAGACTACACAGCACTTGTTTCTAAAATGAAACAGAGCAACATTGATGTCGCTTATGTTGGTGGTTACCACACAGAAGCTGGTCTGATTGTTCGTCAAATGCGCGATCAGGGCATGAAAACTCAGCTGGTTTCCGGTGATGCGCTGGTGTCTGCTGAATACTGGTCAATTACAGGTGATACTGGTGCAGGTACATTGTTCTCCTTCTCACCAGATCCACGTAAAAATCCCGCTGCCTCAAAACAGGTTGCTGCATTTAAAGCTAAAGGTGTAGATCCGGAAGGATATGTTCTCTACACTTACGCCGCTGTGCAAGCATGGGCACAGGCTGCAAAAGCTGCAGGTACAGCGGATCCAGAAAAAGTTATGGCTAAGTTGAACAGCATGAAATTTGATACCGTTCTTGGTAATCTGTCATTCGATGAAAAAGGTGACGTTACATTGCCAGGTTATGTTTGGTACGAATGGAAAAATGGTACATATGACTACCGTTAAGTTGCCATAGCGACAGAAAACCCCGCGATGTCGTCGCGGGGTTTTTTTATTATAAAACGACTTGGGTTTTCTTCATAAGCTGCTCAATCAAGTCCACAACCTGAACATTTACCTTCGCCCTTGCCTGTTGCATCACAGTTTGAAGATCAGGGTTTTGTAGGTTCATCTGATTGGGGTAAAAGCTATGCAGGGCCTGCATTAACAGGTGCGTGAACCCAGCCTGTAAGGCCCGCATTCATGTCGTCTGAGAACCGGTTTCCAAATATAGATGATATAAAAAGATATGGTGCCCCTGGCCTGACTCGAACAGGCACGCCCTAAGGACAACAGATTTTGAATCTGTCGCGTCTACCAATTCCGCCACAGGGGCTAATCCGTGGAAGTAGACGCACTATAGCGATGAATTTAGTGGGGTCAATATCCGCTTTTCGCTTTTTGCAGAAAAATGAGGCGCATTAGTCGAGAGTTGTCAAAATTGTATAGCCTGAACCCCGGACCGACTTGATCATTTGGGTTTTATTTTCATCAATTTCCAGCTTTTGTCTCAAACGCCGAACAAGTGCGTCAATATTGCGACTATTTTCACGCAGTTCTTTGTTAAAGATCTGTTTGCTCAAATGATCCCGGCTGACAGGTTGGCCCGGTGTTTCCAGCAAAATGCGAAGAAGCTGAAATTCGGCCATTGTAAGAGGAACATCTGAGCCGTCCGGTGCAGCCAGTTTGTGGTGCGGTAAATCAAGTTCCCAACCGGAAAAATTGACCAGCGTTTTGACGTCAGTATTTTTGCCGTTTTTTTCTTTATTACCGGACGAGCGCCGAATTACACTTTTGATCCGGGCGAGTAATTCGCGACGATTATAGGGTTTTGCCACATAGTCGTCCGCACCCATTTCCAGACCAATAATCAGATCAACACTTTCACCCTTACCAGTCAGGATTATAACACCGACATCGGACCTTTCTTTGAGATAGCGTGTCAATGCCAGCCCATCTTCGTCCGGTAGCATTAAATCAAGCAGCACCAGATCGAAATTATCTGATGCGAACACCTGACGCATTTCTTCTGCTGTCGCAGCTTCGGAGACTATATAATTTTCGCGTTCCAGCGTTTCACGTAATACATCACGTAATTCAGCCTCGTCGTCGACAATTAGTATCTTCTGCATCATTGGGGTGTTCTGTCCTCACTCAGAGTTGCGTATAAGGGCACTTTCATCCCACACAACCATCCTGTAATAAAAAAGTTACAAAATCAATAGTATGCTTGTATTCAATTAAATTCTTTTCATCTAATAGAGTAAAATCCAAAGGTATCATAACTGAAATCTGTCCGTTTATAACTTGCGATTTATTTAAAAACTCAATTAGATTGTGACAAGTGTGTATTAGACCTTGGACTTGGTGAATGATTCGTAAACTTTATGATTATACAATGGGCCTTGCTGCCAAACCACAGGCAAAGGGCTTTTTGGCAACAGTTTCATTCATCGAGAGTTCTGTTTTTCCAATCCCACCAGATGTCATGTTAATTCCGATGGTATTGGCTAACCGTAAAGAGGCATGGAGAATTGCTGCCATATGCAGTGTCTTTTCTGTGTTGGGCGGCATATTGGGTTATGTGATCGGATATTATTTTTTCCAGCTCATTGGAGAGCAGATTATCGCCTTTTATGGCTATCAGGATAAATTCCTGCGCTTTGCCAGCGGATATTCAGAGTGGGGGGGCTGGATAGTCGGGTTTTTTGGCCTGACACCCTTTCCCTATAAAGTGATTACCATTGCCAGTGGGGCGGTAAGCCTCAATCTTGGCATGTTTATCTTTGCCTCTGTCGTCTCTCGCAGCGCCCGGTTTTTTCTCGTTGCATGGTTGTTGCATAAATTTGGGGAGCCAATCCGGGAATTTATCGAAAAATATCTCGGCATACTGACGATCCTGTTTTTTATTCTCTTGTTCGGCAGCTTTGTGCTTCTTAAATATGTGTTCTAACAGGTGGGTGCAGGTGCGGATATGAGCAGGCTCTATGACAATGCGTTGGTGGTTTCACTGTTTGTCAGTGTTGCTGTTTTAGTTGCGGTGTTTGTGGCGCAATATGGGTTCGATCTGAAACCATGTGTTCTATGCGTTTATCAACGCTGGCCTTATGGCGCAGTTATTCTGTTAAGCATACTTGGCATCCTAGCCTCCCGTTATGTGCAACGAAAATATCTGCTTTTGATATGTGCGCTCGCTTTTGCCACAACCGCTTCAATTGCCTTTTACCATGTAGGGGTTGAGCAGCACTGGTGGCTGGGAACATCATCCTGTACGGCTGATGCAGGAAAAGTTAATTCACTCGCGGAGTTAAAGGCTCAGATTATGGCGGCTCCCATCACCAAATGTGATGAAATTGCATGGCAATTATTTGGCATTTCAATGGCGGGGTATAACTTTATACTGGCGGCATTAATGGTAATCTTCACGCTTTTGTCTGCTAAACGCGAATTTATGAAAGAGGATGAGCATGACGGCCCAAAAAGTTAGTAAGGAAACAGCGAAACGCCGAACTGGCGATGGCCGCCAGCCAGGTGATTTGAACAAGGAAGAGCTTCTTGAGCGAATGATCCGTGTCGATCACGCCGGTGAGTTCGGAGCAGTCCGCATTTACGAGGGACAATATGCGGTTTTGAAAAACACCGATCAGGCCGAGACCATTAAGCATATGATGGAGCAGGAAGTCGTTCACCGTGAGAAGTTTGAACAACTGATTTCGGAAAGACGCGTTCGCCCTACTATCCTGTCACCCCTGTGGCACGTTGCCGGATTTGCGCTTGGCGCAGGCACCGCGATGCTGGGAAAAGAAGCCGCTATGGCATGCACAGAAGCTGTTGAAGAAGTCATCGATGAGCATTATCAGCAACAGATAGAGATGCTTGGGGATGACGAAAAGGAACTTAAGGAAACGATCCAGAAATTTCGCGACGAAGAAATCGAGCACCGGGACATCGCCCGGGAAAAAGGGGCTAGTGAAGCCCCGGGCTATGAACTTTTAACTGGTGCTGTAAAAGCAGGTTCGAAACTGGCTATTTGGTTATCTTCGCGGGTTTAATGCTGCTTTAAGGAAAGTCGCAGCGAGTTACTGTAATACTCGCAAAACTTTGGCGCCCTTTGACAATATTGAAACGGTATTCGTTTGTACCAAAAACCAGACTTTTCTGAATTGGAAGCAGACCTTCCAATTTCTCGCTTCTCCCGCCCAGTTGGGTAAAGGTGATCGTGACCGCTTTGGTTGGGTCGTACCAGGCTTCCGGTTTCCCTTCTTCATTCAGGGTCGGTTCACCGTCACCGGTAACCGTAACAGTTCCATTTCCAAGGCTGATCGAATTGTCAGGGGATTGGTAGATCGGAGTATTGACAATGAAGCGCTTGGTTTCGGGATTTTCATCGCATCTGCTCTTGTTCTGAACAAGTGAAATCACGTTTAGCAGCCGCGTTGCATCAACACCATCTTCCATTCGCGCTCGCACCAGGTCCAGAATTTCCAGTGTCGGGCCCGTAGGGATTTCTTTTTCAAATCGATCCCGCCAAGCGCGCGCCTCAGTTAAGGCAGCGCTCTGTTTGTCCATTGCAGCTCTGATTTTTTCATTCAGATTAGTGTTTTCCTGCGCCAGGATATCAAGTTGATCCTGATAATTGGCAACACGTCTGTCGGCTTCGGATTGGCCTTCAAAATATCCATAAGCGCCCGCACCACCCAGAAGGCAAATATAGAACAGGAACTTAAAAAATTTATTGCGGCGCTCCCGCGCCTTTTTCTTTTCAGAAAGGCCTAGTCCGTAATTCATGATGTTGTCACTGTTACTGGAAAAATACGAGGAATATCTACGCCCTGTATTACTAGGTCAACTGATCAAACGCAAGAGAGGAGGTTTGTTCTGTAACAATTGATCGGTATTTAGGTCTAATCCAGCAACTCTGCGTCCCAATATAGAAAGTCTCTCCAGCTCTCATGTAAATAGTTTGGAGGAAAATGACGTCCCATTTCATTGAGGTTTTCAGCAGATGGAATATAGGGCTTAATTTTTGGAAACATGCGCGCTTCCTTCGGAAGGCGTCCGCCTTTTTGCATGTTACATTTTGCGCAGGCAGTTGTAATATTCTGCCACGATGTTTGACCACCTAGGCGTCTGGGAAGTACATGATCGAATGTCAGATCATCTTCAGATCCACAATACTGACAGGTAAACCCGTCTCGTAAAAACAGATTAAATCGTGTGAAAGCAGGTTGTCGTTTGCGTTGAACATATCGTTTCAGACAGATGACACTTGGAAGGCGCATTTCGAAAGTAGGCGAGTGCACCACACGGTCATATTCAGAAACTATATTAACCCGACCCAGAAATACTGACTTTAGCGCATCCTGCCATGACCACAGCGATAAGGGAAAATAGCTGAGGGGGCGGTAATCTGCGTTTAAAACCAGAGCAGGAAAATGTTCTGCTGACGCTGTCACTGATCACAAGCCTCTTGTAAGGATAGGTGATAACAGTAGTTTGGCGCGCAATGACTAAAAAATCAAACCCTAATACAGTATTTTGTGTTAATCTTTTGTGACCCTACTGTATATCGGGCGGATTGCGGGTTATTTGCCCAAACGGGTCGATGGCTTTACCACATCAGAATAATATCGCCAGAGAATTCGCGCACCTAATGTGCGATAGGGGCGTAGCGGTTCTGAATACGCATCCATTAATGACACATCGGGCCGTGTATCGAGATTTTTTAAATGTTGCATCGCTGTTTGCAGGGCGACATCCCCAGCGGGCCAAATATCCTGCCGGTTCAGGCAACTAATAAGATAAATCTCAGCAGTCCAGCGGCCAATCCCTTTAACCGAAATCAACGCGTCAATTGCGTCCTGGTCGCTAAAATCTGACAGCGCATCCAAATCAAGACGCCCCTCCAGAATTTCGTTGGCGAGTGAAAGGCAATATCGGGCTTTTGGATGGCTGAGCCCAAATGACTTCAATTCATCCTCTTGATAACCCAAGAGGGTTATTGGGGTAAAAGGAGATACCGCGTCGGTCAACCTTTTCCATATAGATGCAGCACTGGCCAGAGAGACTTGCTGTTCTATAATAATCTGGCATAAATGCTTAAAACCAGCTGGTTTGTAGCGACTCGGAAGAGGAGAAATCAATCCAAGAGCGCGTTCAAAGTCTAGATCATTACGGCGGATGTGGTCGATGGCTTCAGCACATGGTTCATCACGCATTTCATTGCATATTGGCTGTTGCCGCTGTCTGAACAGATAAGTGGCAATTGAGAACGGATCCGGCCCGTGCGATGGGTGCCAGTTCATCTTCATTTGCCTGTGAAGAGTCAGTAATGTCGGGTTTTATGCCTACTCCATTGAAAGAGGCTTTACCTCCTGCGGTAAAGCGACCGGTTGTCAGGCGAAGGCCACCCCCATTGTCCAGATCAAACAATGTTTGCATGGTGCCTTTTCCATAACTGGTTTGGCCCATAATCTTGGCGCGCTCCTGTCCCTGCAAGGCCCCTGCAACAATCTCAGCGGCAGAGGCGGAACCATTGTTGATCAGAACAACAATGGGTTTTCCGTTGATGCGGTCGCCAGGTACGGCATCTTCTTTGGAAAAAGCGTGACCTCTGTTTTCAGCGGCAAAAATATTGCCCTGTTCCAAAAACTGATCGGCTACATCGACAGCGGATGTGACAAGACCGCCCGGGTTATTGCGCATGTCCAGAATTACGCCGCAAAGAGAGCTGCCTAATTTGGCGTTAAACACGTCGAGTGCCTCATCAACACTCTCCGAGGTTTTGCGATTGAATGTCTGGATACGAATATATCCAACATCTCCATCAACACGATATTCTACCGGTTCGATGTCGACAGCTTGGCGTCGGATTTTCAGCCGAATAGGTTCTGAAATATTTTCGCGTACTATCGTTAGCTCCGCCAACGATCCTTCCGGGCCACGCAATTTTTCAACTGCTTTAATCAGGGACAGGCCCTTGATGGGCGATCCATTAAGGTGAGAAATGATATCGTTGGGTTGAATGCCTGCTTTTTCTGCGGGTGATCCTTTGATCGGTGTAATTACCGTCAATTTACCATCTCGCATTTCAATTCGAACGCCAAATCCGACAAACTTACCTTCAAGATTATCCTGATACCTTTGGTAGGCTTCGGGAGTCATGTAAGCTGAATAGGGGTCGAGGGACGAGAGGACTGCATTAATCGCCAAAGTGAGGGCTTCTTCGTCACTTTCACGGCCCATTGCCAACTCTTTCAGTGCCACATCAACAAGTTTATCGGGGTCGACTTCATCGACATAACGCTCTTTCATACGCAACAATGCTTCTGAAAAAACTTTGCGGTCACTGCGCGTAAACTCACCATGTATCGGGTCACTGTTATATTCAGCTACGAACCGTTCTAACGCACCTTCTATTGATCTGTCCTTAGCAAAGGGCAGGGTGCAGGCGGTCAGTAGCAGAATTACATTTGCAACTATTAAGGTTTTGCGAAGCATTGGCACCCGAAGAGAGTTAATAAACTGTTAATTAAGCTAGCCACTCGTCGTCCTTGTTGCAAGGGAAGTTGCGTAAAATTCTGATTTTCCAGTTCTGTTTTTGCACACATGAGGTTAAAACAGCGTTTATGACAATCGTAACCCGTTTTGCCCCCAGCCCTACCGGCTATTTACATGTTGGTCACGCTTACTCTGCATCCCTTGCTTATCAAAAAGCGAAGGGCGCGGGGGGGCGATTCATTCTGCGAATGGAAGATATCGACGGCACCAGGTGCCGGGCGGAATTCGAAGATGCAATTTTCGAGGATCTCGCCTGGATCGGCCTTGAATGGGAGCAACCTGTTCGGCGCCAAAGTGAGCATTTGGATGACTATGCCGCTGTGTTGGAGCGCTTGTTTGCACAGGAACTGATTTATCCCTGTTTTTGCACGCGCAAAGAAATTGCCGCCGAGATTGCCAGAAGTCATTCCGCGCCGCATGGCCCCGATGGCCCGCTTTATCCCGGAACCTGCAAGGAACTGAGCGCGGATGAACGCGAAGCGAATTTTTCAAAAGGACTGCCATACGCATTGCGATTGGATATGAGCAAGGCCCTCGACAAAGCGGATGTATCTTCACTGTACTTTGAAGAATTAGACAAGGGTTTCATTCAATGCGATCCAGAGCGTTTTGGCGATGTCGTCCTGGCCCGCAAGGAAACCCCTACAAGTTACCATCTAGCAGTAACTTTGGATGATGCCTTGCAGGGAGTTTCACTGGTTGTTCGCGGACAGGATCTGTTTGAAGCGACGCATCTGCACCGGCTTTTGCAGCATTTGCTTGCATTACCTACTCCCAAATATCTGCATCATGGGCTGGTAAGTGATATAAAAGGTCGCCGGCTAGCTAAACGCGACAAATCTGCCACCCTTAAAGATATGCGCGAAAACGGCTACAGCCCCGAAGACATCAGAAAGTTGATCGGCTTCTCTGTTAAATATTAGATTTACATGAATGAAAAGTGCTATGCTGGTGTAAAGACAATCGAAAGTGGTAATCATGTCTTTAACCTGTGTCAAACGTTGGATGATTGGTGCTGCTGTGCTGTGCCAGATCGTTTTTGCGCTTCAGCCCTTGGATGCTTACGCCAATGACTGCGTAGAAATGCGTGCTTCGGGCCCGCCTGTTTGGCCGCCCTATGTTATCCCGGGCAAGGATAGTAAGTTGCGGCACGGAATTGCTTTTGATTTGGCCAAAAACATATTTTCTGGCCTCAACGTTAAATTTGTACAGGACGCTCCCAAGCCATGGCGCCGCGTTGTCAGGGAATTGAAAAATGGGGATATCGATTTTGTAGTTGCGATTTTGGATGATGCTGAGCGGCGTGAGCATTTCGAATACTCCATCCCGTGGACGTTTGACACCTACGCGGTCATTAAACTGCGGGGCGGTGACTGGGATTACAGTTCTGTAGAAAGTCTAAAAGGGCGCCTTGGTGCGTATTATTCTGGGATCAGATTACCCCCTCCGTTGAACAAGATTATGACCGATGGATATAAAGTTGCATCGGTATCAATCGTCCGTAACCTGTACCGCATTTTATTGGAACGGCGTGTTGATTATCTGGTGGTGTCGGTGAAGTCTTTTTTTGAACTGATGCCCGACATTTACGAGAGAGAGGAGTTCCAGATCTTGGAAAAATCCTCAGTTCATTTGCCAATACATATGGCTTTTTCCCTAAAATCGAAATGCCGAAAATATCTAAACAGTTTGAATGCGGCGCTGCGAGACTATCGAGCGAAAACAGGGGTTGGGCGCGACCAGGTAAATTAAATTCACGAGTGAAAAGGAAATATTGCTCCGATAACTGGGCGTTGGATGGATGCAATGATTACACCGATTTACCCGGCTCTAGTGGCTATCTTGATGGTGATAATGTCAACCTTGATTGCCATTGCACGTCGGCGCAATCTCGTTTCAATAGGAGATTCGCACCGAGTAACCAGATAAGAGAACAGTTTAGCAAATTTTCAATAATTAGGTGATATATTGTAACTTAATAATGTAAAAATATCTCATAACATCGAATTATGTAGATAATGTCCGGCCTGATAACTATTCTTATATTAGAGAGCCCCGAATTTTCTAAAGGAGAAGAATGTTTAATTTGGAGTAAGTGAAATGAACTATATGAATGGTGAAAACCCTCCAGGGTCCTTAGCGAAGATCAATGATCGGAATTCACTTAGTCAATTAGTTGAAGCGAATTCCGAACCCATAACATTTTATAAGTTTTCGACTAGAATTAATGGACGGGAACAACTGCATGAAATTTCAGAGGATACAAACTTCATTATATGCAAAGATGAGGACACCCTAAGGGCTTACCTCAGATCAAAACGCCCGCCGCCCTTTTTGCACTTCCCATGTTATGCTCAATCAGCATTTTTAACGGAAACTCTACTATATTCAGGCCCCGATAGATCAGCCGCTCATCAAATATGCAGGCTGACAAAATACATTGAAAGTCGGAAGAATTTTCAGTTGCCGGAGTTGGCGCGAAGCAGTTCAAATACGTTTTTGTTCAAAGGGTTTGGGTATTGGATCAGTGAAATCAATGATGACGTTGTTTCAGTCCGCAAACCAAACGGCTCTGAGTTTCAGAAATTTGAGCAGTTGGCGTCCGCATTTGTGGTCGTGTATGCTTTGTTTCTGGCGAGTTTTGATGGCGAACCAAGCGCTCGATTTGCCGAAGAGGATGTAACTGACCAATCTCGGTTCAATAGGCCTGTTAACAGAGATAATTTTTTAAATTAGGCTCCAAATTGGTGCTGAATGTCTCATTTACTCTCAAATCGTTTTGCTAATGATTTAGTGAGCACGACGAGTGCGGCTCGTTCTTCTTTTGGCAATTCGCGAAAGTCGGTTAATAGTTCATCGACTTCTGGTAAGTCCTTGTATTTATTCAGAACATTTGGCGGGAATAGTTGACTTGGACTAATCTGTAGGACCTTGCTAATTTCGTACAGGCGACCAACAGACAATTGCTGACGCCCATCTTCATATCTTTGAATCTGTTGAACGCTAAGATCAAGTTGTTTTGCAAGATATTCTTGGGTGAGTTTTTGTGCTTTTCTTATCTTTTTTATTGAAGATGCTATGTGAAGGTTAACTTCGTTAAGTTCTTTGCTATCCATCAACACTCCCCTTCTAATTCAAGGCAATGTCGCCACAAAGTCTGCGGCTATGAATTTCAAAAAATAGGTTTGAAAAAAATCGACGCTTCATGCTCGGTATTGAGTATGAAGCCCTCTTATTTGATTGAATGCAGGCCTGTGAATTGCTCCGCATTCAATTTGCAACTTCAAAATTTGGCAGTGCGCTCAAATTTGAGTAACGAAAGAACATATTATAATGAAGAGCTAAATAATCAAGTATTAGAATGTATAAAATTTGTAATTTTTGTAACCAATGGTTGTAGATTAAGTATAGTTTAATACAAAAATGTTCTTTTTTGTATTTTTGTTAACAAAATAGGGAGAATTTACTCGAAAGAAAATGACGTGATAGTTAAGATGTAATAGTTAGTACAAAATAAAGTGATGTAGTTTCTGGAAAATAGTAAAAGACTTATGGCGGATAAGCGATGTCTGACGACGGCGAAAGCGATGGTGGGGGAGGGTATTTTCAAATTCGTCCAATCGGGATTACCGGCTTTTTCTTCGATTTGGCAAGGTTTGAAATTCTTCACCGGCCAGATTTGCTGCCTTTTTCTGACCCACTCTTGATTAAAGTCATCGAAAAAATTGCTCCAATACACCATCGAAATAATGTTGATATATTTTCGAGGCCTTACGTCACCGGGATTTTGACAATGGCACGGGATGTTTCGATTTGGACACATGAGCAAATAGATGATTCATCTGCGCAATTGATCCCTGTTGGCGAAACGGGGTTTTCAATTCTAAAACGCCGACCCTGTGAAGATGAAAAAGACCCATATAATCTCGTCGAGTTGGTCAACGATAGTGTTCTCAACGATTTGGAAGATGTCTATTGGGTGATTGCGTTGGGAAAATTATTGAGATCCCATTACATTGAAGGCGTCGATATATTTGATAATTTATATCAAAATGCCCTAATGTATCGATTGGGTGATGCAGAAAAAAATGAAATCAACTGAAAGTAAAGTGTTGAAACATATAGTTTATTTTTCTCTTGCATTATTTATTAAAATAATCTAATTGACCGTTCGGTTGGTTTCAATTTGAAGGGTATGTTGAACAGTAAACGGCTTGTTCTCGCCCGTATATAGTTGAAACCAAAACGGCTTACTTTGAATTTTACGATGAGTGAGCTCGTAAACGCCTAAGTGCTGTAGGCTTGACCTGGAAGAGGAGAGATTATCTGTACCCCTCCCCCAAGTGATGTCTCTCCTCTTCTTTCTTCGGTAGTAACCGTTAAACCTCAGGCCGGTTCGCTTTCCTGATCCAGGACGATATCAACCATGTCCGACATAATATCCTCCATTTTAAAATCTTTAGGAGTATAGACCGCTTTAACTCCGCTGCGTTTGAGAGCTGTAGCGTCTTCGGGTGGGATGATGCCGCCGACCACGACCGGAATCTTGTCAAGATTTGCCGCTTTCAACCGTTTGACAACATCCGTTGCCAGCGACAGATGTGAACCTGATAGGATGGAAAGCCCGATCATATGAACTTTTCCTTCCTTTGCGGATGTGACGATCTGCTCTGGTGTCAGTCTGATCCCTTCATAAACAACCTCCATCCCGCAATCCCTTGCAGAAACGGCAATTTGTTCTGCTCCATTTGAATGGCCATCAAGGCCCGGTTTACCAACCAGTACTTTGACAGGGCGACCCAGTCGTTTGGCGGCATTGGCAACTTTATCTCGCAATTCTTCGCTGGCAGCGGGGTTGTTGGACGGGGCGGCGCTTACTCCTGTGGGGGCTCGGTACTCTCCATAAACGGAGCGCAAAGCTTGTGACCACTCGCCGGTTGTGACCCCAGCTTTTGCGGCTTCAATGGAAGCTGGCATGATATTTTGTCCGGATGTGGCGGCATTCTTCAGTGCTTTAAGGGCTGCCGCTACTTTCTTTTCATCTCGTTGGGCGCGCCATGCATTCAAGCGTTCGATCTGTTCGGCTTCAGCTTTTGGGTCGACCGTCATAATGCCGCCATCGCCAGCCTGCGTTAGCGGTGAAGGAGTGGATTCGGTGAATTTATTCACGCCCACAACGGTAATGTCGCCTGAAATGACAGATTGGACGCGGTTGGTATTTGACTGTACCAACGCTTCTTTCAAATAGCCGCTCTCTACGGCGGCTACTGCGCCTCCCATTTTTTCAATAAGCGCCAATTCTTCCCGTGCGGCCTGTTTTAGCTCCTCCACCTTTCTGTCAATTTCAACGGATCCATCGAATATATCGCCATATTCCAATAAATCGGTCTCGAATGCGACAATTTGCTGAAGTCGCAAGGACCATTGCTGGTCCCAAGGGCGCGGTAGACCTAGCGCCTCATTCCAGGCGGGTAATTGTACAGCACGTGCGCGTGCCTTTTTGGATAAAGTTACCGCCAGCATTTCCAGCAGGATACGATAAACGTTGTTTTCTGGTTGCTGTTCTGTCAGGCCGAGTGAGTTGACCTGTACGCCATAGCGAAAGCGGCGGAATTTTTCGTTTTCGACTTTATATCGCTCCAGAAGGATCTCATCCCACAAGTCCACGAATGCTCGCATCTTGCACATTTCGGTGATAAAGCGAATTCCGGCATTGACGAAAAAGCTGATTCGGCCGGTTGCCGCTGGAAAATCCTCGGCACTGATTTGACCGGAATCCCGCACGGCATCCAGAACCGCAATCGCTGTGGCCAGTGCGAATGAAAGTTCCTGAACCGGCGTGGCCCCAGCTTCTTGCAAATGGTAGGAGCAGACGTTGGTTGGATTCCACTTGGGAACTTCCTTGTATGTGAAGCTGACGACATCTGTAATCAGCTTCATGCTGGGGGCTGGCGGGAAGATATATGTTCCACGGGACAAATATTCTTTAATGATGTCGTTTTGTACTGTTCCTTGCAGGGATTTTCTGTCAGCACCCTGTTCCTCCGCCACAGCGATATAGAGCGCCAGTAGCCACGCCGAAGTCGCGTTGATCGTCATGGAGGTGTTCATTTTCTCCAGCGGGATTTGATCAAAAAGGGTCCGCATATCCCCCAAGTGGCAGATCGGAACACCGACTTTGCCGACTTCTCCGCGAGCAAGTACATGATCCGAATCGTACCCGGTTTGAGTTGGTAAATCAAAAGCAACAGAAAGACCGGTTTGACCTTTTCCCAAATTGGTTCTGTAGAGCTCGTTTGATGCTTGAGCAGAGGAATGACCCGAGTAGGTTCGAAATAGCCAGGGGCGGTCCTTTTTGACTTCAGATGCAGGTTTTTCAGTGTTTTCGCTCATCTTGCTCATAATAATCTTTCGCCGTTAAACTACAATCGGGTCACTTATTTCTTATTTGTTTTCCCAAACGTAATATCATATCTTTGTGTTGCGGCGCAAAAAAAACTTGCGCTGCGTCACAAGGTTTGTAATCTGCCTATTATTAACGTTGGAGACACGTTTTACGAAGAAAAAAATGATGCGCTGCGGTATAGTATTCTGTGGCGTGCAGGATATCAGGCCTGCGAATGATTAATTGAGAAGAGGATTCAAGTGATGTCTGCGAGCGAAGCCGTTACCCCAACTGACCCAGCAACCCTGACTTCTGGTGCGCCCGTCAAGGATCTTTATGAGGTTGGTGAAATTCCGCCGCTCGGCCACGTGCCGTCCAAAATGTACGCTTGGTGCATTCGCCGTGAACGTCATGGTGTTCCTGAAAAAGCAATGCAGGTGGAGGTGGTTGATACACCGACACTGGACAGCCACGATGTGCTTGTTTTGGTAATGGCTGCTGGTGTGAACTACAACGGTGTATGGGCAGGCTTAGGTGAGCCGATTTCCGTTTTTGACGTTCACGATCAGCCTTATCACATTTGCGGCTCCGATGCTTCAGGTATTGTGTATGCGGTTGGCAGCAAAGTGACCCGCGTTAAGGTCGGTGATGAAGTCGTGGTTCATTGTAATCAGGACGATGGGGATGATGAGGAATGTAACGGTGGTGATCCGATGTTTTCTCCCTCCCAGCGTATCTGGGGTTACGAGACACCGGATGGGTCTTTCGCGCAGTTCTGTCGGGTGCAGGATCGTCAATTGATGCCACGCCCAAAGCATCTGACCTGGGAAGAAAGTGCCTGCTATACACTGACACTTGCCACTGCCTATCGTATGCTCTTTGGTCATCGTCCTCACATCCTGCGTCCCGGTCACAATGTCCTGGTTTGGGGTGCATCTGGCGGTTTGGGCTCATTTGCGGTGCAGATCTGTGCGGCAGCGGGTGCAAATGCCATCGGCGTAATTTCCGACGAATCAAAACGAGATTTTGTCATGTCACTTGGTGCTAAAGGGGTCCTCAATCGGAACGATTTCGATTGCTGGGGACAACTGCCCAAAGTGAACGGCGAAGGCTTCTCGGAATATATGAAGAAGACTCGCGAGTTTGGTAAGGCTATCTGGGAAATCACAGGCAAAGGTAATGATGTTGATTTCGTCTTTGAACATCCCGGTGAAGCAACATTTCCAGTCTCCTGTAATGTGGTGAAACGCGGCGGAATGGTTGTTTTTTGTGCGGGTACAACAGGCTTCAACCTGACGATGGATGCGCGGTTTGTATGGATGCGCCAAAAGCGTATTCAAGGTAGCCATTTCGCGAACCTGAAGCAGGCTTCGCAGGCCAACAACATGGTTATCGAGCGTCGCATTGACCCTTGTATGTCAGAGGTTCTTCCTTGGGACGATATCGCCCGGGCACATACCAAAATGATGAATAACGAGCATAAACCGGGCAATATGGCAGTACTTGTTTCTGCTAAATATCCTGGGCTTAGAACTTTTGAAGATGCGATTGAAGCCGGGAACGCTTGACGTTCCCGCGAATATCAGTACAGATATCTTCAAAAAACAAGAAAAAGCGAAAATTTATGACATCAGAGAATTCCAGCCTCATTCTTGAGGGGCTTGATCAGTTATGTGCCGCGGCCCTTGATGCTGCTGACCGACTGAAACAACAGGCCATTAAATCAGTTGCCGCCATCACCGAAGGTGAAAATGGACGGGTGAGCGCAAAACTCGTAGAGCAAAATCAGTATGCAACGCACGGTCTGGCTTGGCTCGTCACCTATGTGGAAACGTTAAAAGAAACGTTACACTGGAGCCGTTCCTTGCGTGCAGAAGGCAAGCTGGGTGAGCTGGAGCAGCTTATGTTGCAGGCTGGATTCGCTGAATATCTGGCTCAAATGAAGGGCGGAATTCCGATGACATTGGGTGAGATTATTCGCCCTTTGGACTTGAATATTCCGGCAGAGGCAATCGCAGAGTTTGAAACAGCCGAAGTTCAGAAGCTTGTGAGAGAGGGTTATGGACCGGATGTGAAGATGCGTCTTGCAACCCTCATTGCAGAAGGAATGGATACAGGTCATTTTGGTGATCCTTGTCTGGATGAAACCTATTCAATGATCCGCGACCAGTTCCGCCGTTTTGCGGATGAAGAAGTCATGCCATATGCCCACGAATGGCATTTGAAAGACGAGCTTATCCCACGCCCTGTCGTAGACAAGATGTCGGAGCTTGGTGTGTTCGGACTTACAGTTCCAGAGCAGTATGACGGTCTTGGGCTTGGAAAAATGTCCATGTGCGTAGTATCCGAAGAACTGTCTCGAGGTTATATCGGCGTGGGGTCTCTTGGGACACGCTCCGAAATCGCAGCCGAGTTAATTCTGACAGGCGGCACGCAGGCTCAAAAAGACAAATGGTTGCCGTTGATCGCAACGGGGCAGATTTTGCCAACCGCTGTGTTCACTGAGCCAAATACCGGATCAGATCTGGCCTCTTTACGCACACGTGCGGTGAAAGATGGCGATGTCTATAAAATCACTGGAAACAAAACCTGGATTACGCATGCCGCACGCGCTGATGTAATGACTTTGTTGGCGCGCTCCAACCCTGACGAGCCCGGTTACAAAGGCCTGTCCATGTTCCTTGCTGAAAAACAGCATATGACAGAGGATGAGGATTTCCCAACCGAAGGAATGACTGGCGGTGAGATCGAGGTTCTTGGCTATCGCGGCATGAAAGAATATGAGCTTGGTTTTGACAATTTCGAAGTCAAGGCGGAAAACCTGTTGGGTGAAGAAGAAGGAAACGGCTTCAAGCAGTTGATGCAAACCTTCGAAAGTGCCCGTATTCAAACGGCTGCCCGCGCTTTGGGTGTTGCGCAAAATGCGATGGAACTGGGCATTCGATATGCGTTGGATCGCGTTCAGTTCGCGCGGCCAATTATTGAATTTCCGCGTGTTTCCGGGAAACTCGCCTTTATGGCAGTGGAAATCATGATGGCCCGTCAGCTGACATACGCATCTGCACGTGCCAAGGATGAAGGGCGTCGTTGTGATCTGGAGGCGGGTATGGCCAAGTTGCTGGGCGCACGGGTCGCCTGGTCCGCTGCTGATAATGCATTGCAGATTCATGGCGGTAACGGTTTCGCTCTTGAATATCCCATTAGCCGGGTGCTGTGTGATGCACGTATTCTGAACATTTTTGAAGGCGCTGGTGAAATTCAGGCGCAAGTGATTGCCCGTCGTCTTCTCGATGGTGCTAACTAGATAAAAAGTCGGTTTGTGTGTTGACTATGTGGGGCTGCTGTTATGCAGCCCCTTTTTTATTGTCCTGACATTTATCGCTACTTACAGTGATTGAAAATCTGTAAAGGACTGAAAATGAAGCAGGCACCATACTGGTGGGATCAAGCACCCTTATCAACCGGATTAACAAATTTCCCGACTGCAAAAAGCGATGTTGTGATTGTTGGCTCTGGGTACACAGGTTTGTGTGCAGCTTTGGTACTGGCACGAGGGGGAGCGACAGTTACGGTAATTGAGGCGGGCAAGCTTGGCGAAGGAGCGAGCAGTCGAAATGGCGGTATGGTTGGTCCCAGTTTTCACAAACTGGGTGTTCGCGGATTACAGGCCGAATTTGGGAAGGAAAAAACAAATGAAATCCTGCGCGAAAGTGTAGGGTTCGTTGATTTCATGAAGCAGTTTCTCAAAGACGAAGCCATTGATGCTGATTTCCAACAGGTCGGTCGTTTTCGTGGTGCCATGAGCGGTGCGCATTTTGACGCGATGGCACGAGAGTTGGAAAACCTGCAGGAGGCTTGTGATGTTCAAGGGCACATGGTCGAGCGTAAAGATCAAGGTCGTGAAACAGGGAGCGATCGTTTTCATGGCGGCGTTGTCTATGAACTCGATGGTGGCTTGCATCCGGCGAAATATCACGCGGCACTCGTTCAAAAAGTGAAGGATGCGGGTGTCCATTTGGTTAGTGAAACAACAGTTCTTGAGTTAGAGCGACTCAATGCTTCTATGCTTGTAAAAACAACGCGCGGAAATGTTCAGGCGCGTGAGGTCGCTATTTGTACCAATGGATATACCGGCAACCCATTTTCGGATCTGAAAAAGCGGATATTGCCGCTTAGAAGTGCACTCGTCGCGACCGCTGAAATACCTGTGGATGTGATCAACAGGTTAATGCCAAAGCGTCGTATGTATGGGGATAGTCGCCGGATTATCGCCTATTATCGAACGTCCCCTGATGGAAAGCGAATTCTGTTTGGTGGGCGTGCGTCCGGTTATCATGAAAATACAGCTCGAAATGTGCGTATTCTCAGAAATTCCATGAGTGATATATTTCCGGAACTGAGAAATATCGAACTTAGCCATGCGTGGTCTGGTCTCGTTGCCTATACTTTTGATCACACTCCGCATATTGGCAATATGGGTGGATTGCATTTTGCAATGGGATATTGCGGCTCAGGAGTTGCCCGCTCTTCTTACTTTGGTACAAAGCTGGGATATAAAATCCTCGGTAAATCTGAGGAAGGCCGTACTGTTTTTGATGATATTCCAATGCGGGGACGCCCCCTGTATTCAGGAACCCCTTGGTTTATGCCTGCTGTTCTGACATGGCACCGAATTGCGGACAGATTAGGTTTTTAGCATTCTGTGCCGGGAAGTTCATTTACATCCTTTGGATTCTCTCGGGGGCTTAAATCCGCCTTATAGTTAAACCCAAGTACCGCGGTGATTGTCGCTCCGAGTAAGACCAGAATCCAGCAAACATATAACCAGATTAAGAATAACGGCAGAATCGAAAGCGCACCGTATATCATTTGATAACTGGGAAATAACATTAGATACAGTTTGAAGAAATACTTCCCTGCAACAAATAGCGAAGCTGAAAAAGCAGCGCCGATTGCTGCATGGCTCCAGAGTACAAGACGGACCGGAACCAGCCTGTAAAGCAACCAAAGTATGAAAAAGGTAATTAAAAAGGGGATGAGAAACCGAAAGTAATCTACATATGCCTGTAATGAAATGCCACTTGCCTCTTCTGTCAGGCTGGCGATCCAGCGAACCAATGTCAAACTGCTAGCTAGCGCAACTGGTCCGGCTAACAATAACAGGCTATAGGCGGTTATTCGTTTGAAAATATTCCGGGTTGTTTTTGCCTGCCAGATTTGCGTGAAGCTGGCTTCGATACTTTGAAATAACAATAATGCCGTTAAGGCCAGACCAATCAGGCTGAAAAATGTAAGCTCCCCAGCGTTCAAAATAATGTCCTGTAGAATATCGTAAACATGAACGATTGTTGCTGGCAGCAGGTTATCAAACAGAAAGAAGATGATGTCATCCTGCAAGGAATAGAAGGCGTCTACATAAGTGAGAAGCGAAAGGGCCAGAACGACGAGCGGAACCAGCGCCAATAAGGTTTGGTAGCTCAGGGCCGTCGCCATGCGCAGGCAATTTTGCTGAAAAAAGTGTTTCCAGCATTGCGTATGCAACTTCAGAATTTCTTCCAGAAACCTAAAAATGACTCACCTTACGCATCTGTAGCTTACATTTCTTCTGCCAATCCGTACGGCCAGACCTGCTATAGCTCCGTCGTTCGGTCACACAACGTTAATCTCGCGAACAGCAGAGCCGTTTATCAGCCGTTCAAATTTGAAACAGGACAAATCCAGTGTGCGATATTCGTTGAACAGAAGCAACTCGGCGATTGCACGGCCAACTGCTGGTGACTGTTGCAATCCATGCCCAGAAAAGCCATTTGCAAAGTAAAAATTTGAAATTTCCGGATGTGGACCGAGTACGGCATTTTGATCCAGAAGGGTATAGGCGTAGTGCCCCGCCCACGCATTTTCGAGCTTGATGGCTTCGAAAACCTTTACTCTATGAGCAAGAACAGGCCAGATATGTTCTTCAAACCAGCCATAATCAACATCAAAATCCCGACAGTCAGGGTCCTTGTCCGCAGTGGGGGAGCATCCAGTAATAAATTGGTGTCCTTCGGGCCGAAAATAGACTCCGCTTGGATCGATTGTCAGCGGGCATCGTTCAATTTCTTCCCTGCAACTGAACGAGTATACAAATCTTTTTTTGCTTCGAACCTCCAGTTCAATACCTGCCATTTTTGCGATCTGATCAGCATAGGCGCCTGCCGCATTTACGAATTGTCCTCCAGAGATACAAGCACCGGATGCGAGTGTGGCTGACGTTATTTTCCCATCACTTATCGTAAGTGCTGTCACTTCATCTTTTACATAGGAAACACCCTGAGAAATGGCTTTTTTGCGAAAGGCTTGATTCAGCCCATATGCATCCAGCCAGCCTTCACCTTCAAGTCCAACAGATCCTCCAGCCAGATCAGATACATTCATCCATGGGTAAGCTTTTGCAAGATCCTCTGGATCAAGCAGGGCTACGGGTACATTTTCCCGTTTTTGGATTTCATGATTGTTATAAAGTACAGGGATCTGGTGATCTTTTGCTAAAAACAAATATCCGCCTTCGGTAAAGCTGACATCAACTTTCTCACCATCAATTCCCAAATGGGTGGAAATATCCCGTAAAAATTCCACAGCGAATTGGGAAATTCTGATGTTTTCTGGCGTAGAAAACTGTTGGCGAATCCCTCCAGCAGAACGGGCAGTCGATCCAAACTGATAGGAGCTGTCTTTTTCAATCACGGCAATTGACGTATCACTGCCAGCAAACTTGCTCAGGAAATATGCAATCGCGGAACCAACCACTCCGCCGCCTATAATGACTACATCATGCTTCATATTGTGATCTCTGTGCCTGTTTTGGTAATGCTGCTTGGTAGGGCGATCAATATGTGCTAAGCGAAAAGGATGATCAACTATTTCATTATTGCTGCTGTAATTGCGACAGCGCTTGTCGTTCTGTTAGGGGTCCTGAATATGGGCCGTCAGGGTGAAAACAGAAGACTGACAAGCAACAAACTTATGCGCCTGCGGATTGTTATGCAGGCAATTGCCATTGCGCTCGTCATGATCGGTCTAGCTTTAGGCCTTAATGAAGGATAGTGCTGGAATATGGTGAAGCTGACGAAGATTTACACTCGCGGGGGTGATAAGGGGCAGACGTCTCTGGGTAACGGCGCCCGTGTATCAAAAGATGATTGCCGCGTTGATGCTTACGGTGATGTAGACGAGCTTAATTCCATTATCGGAGTGGCAAGATTGCACTGCAACACAGATGTCGACGAAATTCTGGGCCGAATTCAGAATGACCTGTTTGATTTAGGGGCGGATTTATGTACTCCCTACGAAGAGAATCCCAAATATCCTCCCTTGCGTATTGCAGAACAACAGGTTGAACGTCTGGAGCAGGAAATCGATTCGTTGAATCGTGAGCTTTCACCGCTAAATTCCTTTATTCTGCCAGGTGGAACGCCAGTAGCGGCACATTTGCATCATGCTAGGACAGTTTGTCGCAGGGCTGAACGGAGAATGGTTTCCCTTGCAACTGTTGAAGAAATAAACGAAATTTCAATACGTTACGTAAATCGGCTTTCGGATTTACTCTTTGTTTTAGCTCGCTATACCAATGAAAAAGGGGCGTCAGATGTACTTTGGGTCCCTGGGGCAAACAGATAGCCTTTAATCCTTTCAAATGATCGTTTAAAACACCGGTGGGGCATTGAAATAAATAGGTCGCGCTGTTTGTTTGACAGATTGTCATTTGCTAATTATTGTGCGCTGCCGAAAAAGAAAGTTAAACGCCCCCCCTTAACGGATGCAGGTATGTGAATAATCTGTAGGACCGAAGGGCCATTTGGCTTGGAGAAAACCGATCCATGAAAGTTCTCGTCGCTGTTAAGCGTGTCGTAGACTACAATGTGAAAATTCGCGTTAAGGCGGATAATACAGGTGTAGATCTCGCAAACGTTAAAATGTCTATGAACCCCTTCGATGAAATTGCCGTCGAAGAAGCCCTCCGTCTAAAAGAAGCTGGTAAAGCAACAGAAATTGTTGTTGTTTCCGTTGGCCCGCAGGCCGCGCAGGAAACAATCCGTACAGCCCTCGCTATGGGTGCTGATCGCGGTATTCTGGTTAAAACAGATGCCGAAGTTGAGCCACTTGGCGTTGCAAAAGTGCTTAAAGCTGTAGCGGCTGAAGAAAATCCTGATCTGGTGATCGTGGGTAAGCAGGCCATTGACGATGACAGCAATCAGACAGGCCAGATGTTTGCAGCATTGATGGGCTGGTCACAGGTACATTCGCCTCTGAAGTTGATTTGGGCGATGGTACTGTCAAAGTGACACGTGAAATTGACGGTGGCTTGCAGACAGTTGATCTGAAAATGCCAGCTGTTGTTACAACCGATCTGCGCTTGAATGAGCCAAGATATGCGTCCCTGCCAAATATCATGAAAGCCAAGAAAAAGCCGATTGATGAGAAAGATATCGCTGATCTGGGTATCGATGTGGCTCCTCGCCTGACAACGCTGAAAGTCACAGAACCTGCCAAGCGTGAAGCTGGTGTTATGGTTGAAAGCGTTGCAGAGCTTGTATCCAAACTTAAAGATGAAGCGGGGGTTATCTAATGACTGTACTGGTTTATGCTGATCACGATAATGCTGCGCTTGGTAGTGCAACATTGAACACGGTAACTGCAGCCGCGGCTCTTGGTGGTGATATCCATGTATTGGTTGCTGGTGCTGGTTGTGCCGCCGTTGCCGAAGAGGCTGCAAAAGTAAATGGCGTTGCCAAGGTTATTCTGGTTGACGATGCAATTTACGAAAATGCGCTCGCAGAAAATGTGGCTGATCTGATTGTTGGCATGGCTGACAGCTATGACGCAATTTTGGCGCCAGCGACAACTGTTGGTAAAAACGTACTGCCTCGCGTTGCTGCTCTTCTTGATGTTGCTCAGATTTCCGAAATTACTGAAGTTGTCTCTGCAGATACTTTCGTCCGTCCGATTTATGCGGGTAACGCAATGGCAACAGTTCAGTCTTCCGATGCCAAGAAAGTAATCACAGTTCGCGCAACTGCCTTTGCTGCAGCCGCCGCAGAAGGTGTTCCGCTGCTGTTGAAAATGCTTCCGCTGCTGCCGATGCTGGCCTCTCAACCTTTGTTGGTGCCGAGCTTTCCAAATCAGAACGTCCTGAGCTTACATCTGCTAAGGTTGTGATCTCAGGTGGTCGCGGCATGCAGTCAGGGGATAACTTCCACCTGCTTGAAGCTGTTGCTGACAAGCTGGGCGCTGCTGTTGGTGCGAGCCGTGCTGCGGTTGACGCCGGCTTTGTTCCTAATGATTATCAGGTTGGTCAGACAGGTAAGGTTGTTGCTCCTGAGCTATACATTGCTGTTGGTATTTCCGGTGCGATCCAGCATCTGGCAGGTATGAAGGACAGTAAAGTAATTGTCGCAATCAACAAGGACGAAGAAGCACCGATTTTCCAGGTTGCGGATTATGGTCTTGTTGCCGATCTCTTTAAAGCGTTGCCAGAACTGGAAGAAGCGCTTTAATGACTTGTGTTTGCGGTAATTGCGAAGCTATGATCCTCTGTCTCACTCCAAGGCAGGATGATAAGTGATGATTAACAAAGTTGGCGTTATTGGTGCCGGTCAGATGGGCAATGGTATTGCTCATGTAATGGCAGTTGCGGGCTATGATGTTTTTTTGAAAGACGTGGGAGAGATTCAGCTCGAGCGGGCTTTGTCCGTTATCGATAATAATCTCAAGCGTCAGGTAGGTCGCGGCAAGCTTGAAGATGCGGACAGAGTTGCAGCTCTCGCTCGAATCAAGCCTGTTTTAACCGATGATTATCTGGCTGAAGTTGATCTTGTGATCGAGGCGGCGACAGAGAATGAGGAAATTAAAAAAGCCATTCTTGCGCCGCTGGGTCCACAGCTTAAGCCTGAGGCAATTATCGCAACAAACACATCTTCGATTTCTGTAACCCGCCTCGCGGCGGTGACGGATCGACCCAGTCAATTCATGGGGATGCACTTCATGAATCCGGTTCCCGTGATGAAGCTGGTAGAGCTCATTCGCGGCATTGCGACCAGTGAAGAGACGTTTAATGCTATTCGTGATCTTTCGGTCAATTTGGGAAAAACTCCTACTCCTGCGGAAGACTTCCCGGCCTTTATCGTGAACCGTATTCTGTTGCCGATGATCAATGAGGCGATTTATACCTTGTACGAAGGTGTGGGTTCGGTTCAGGCGATTGATACAGCGATGCGACTTGGTGCCAACCATCCAATGGGCCCCCTGCAGCTTGCCGATTTTATCGGGCTTGATGTGTGTCTTTCCATCATGCAGGTTCTATATGAAGGCCTCGCAGATACGAAATATCGTCCCTGTCCGCTTTTGGTGAAATATGTAGAAGCAGGTTGGCTTGGTCGCAAGTCCAATCGGGGGTTCTATGATTATTCAACGGATACACCGACACCAACGCGATAACACAGGTTACGTATTAGGCATTAAAACCCGCAAACGATTGTTTTGCGGGTTTTTTTACGACTGTTTAAGCGCGGTAATTATTGGTCTCTTGTATTTTTCCTGACTGAAAACTGCAGTTAGAATAATACCGGGAGTCAACAGCAGCAGGCTGATCCAGACCCATAAATTCACTTCTTCACCCAGTATTAAATATCCCAAAATTGCGGCAATACTGGGCACCCCCGACATGAAGGCAGCAGCCGTCGGAGCACCGATATGCCTCACCGCAAATGCGACCAGCAGCAATCCAACAAGCGTTGCGAGAACACCCTGATAAACCCCTTGAAGCAGAATTTCAGACAACGTCGCTTCATGAACGCCAGTGGGGAGAAAAAAGTACCAGACTGGCACCAGAATAACTGCGTTTACGACTGAGCTGCAAAATAGGATTTGACTGGGCGTCAGTAACCACAATTTGGAAAACACCATGTAGAGTGCGAATAACAGGCCGGAAAAAAGAAATAGCAAGTCACCCAACCACATCAGATTTTCGCCCTCCCCTGATCCACTGCTGCCAAAAAGGGTGAGTGCCGCCCCGGTAATTATCAGCGCAGCGCCACCATATTGAACCCGATTGGGATGTTCTTTAAAACAGACCCAGCCAAGAAGCAGTGTAATCGCTGGCAGCGCCCCGTTCATGAAAATACCGCCATGTGCTGCCGGGGCCAGCTCGAACGCCAGGAAAACGGCAAGGATATAGGGAATACCGGCCAGTTGGCTGGTTATGAGAAGACGGGGCAGACTAAGTGTTTTCCAGGGCTTGTAGCGCAGCAGAAATGGAAAGGTAATCAACGCCGATACGCCATATCGTAAGACCGCGATATCATAAATTGTCAGCGGTGATGTCGCACCGGAACGAGACGTCACTATCCATCCCGACCACATGCAAACGACCACCATAATAGCAATATAACCCAGCGTTTTTTGTGTCGGCATGAAGCGTCTTTCGGTTGGTTTTTCGTTATGCGCCTGTTCCAGATAGGTACCAGTATTTGCCCAAAAGGCGCAAGGTTTATTGGTCTGAACTGCGCGTTGAGCGACCTTTATGCATAAAAAAAACCGGCTTCTTGCGAAACCGGTTTTTATTATCTGGTGTCAGGTTGGGTTATACAACTTCAAATAACGCTGCACCGCCCATACCACCGCCAATACACATGGTGCAAACAACATATTTTGCACCGCGGCGTTTGCCTTCGATAAGCGCATGTCCCGCCATACGGGCACCGGACATACCATAAGGATGGCCGATTGAAATAGCACCGCCATCCACATTTAGCAGTTCATTTGGAATGCCGAGTTTGTCACGGCAGTAGATAACCTGTACAGCGAAGGCCTCGTTCAGTTCCCAAAGCCCGATATCATCCATTTTCAGGCCGTGCCGTTTCAGCAGTTTAGGAACAGCAAACACGGGTCCAATGCCCATCTCATCGGGTTCACAACCGGCAACGACCATACCGCGGTAAATTCCCATCGGCTCGATATTGTTTTTCTCAGCGTATTTGGAATCCATGATCACGCTGGCGGAGGCACCATCTGAAAGCTGACTGGCGTTGCCTGCAGTGATAAAGCAGTCTTCACCCAATACTGGTTTCAGTTTTGCAAGATCTTCCAGTGTGGTCTGTGGGCGGTTGCCTTCATCTTTAGTCAGGGTGACTTCCTCTTCGAGGGTTTCTCCTGTCTCCTTGTTGACCAGTATCTTTGTCGTTGTCATCGGAACAATTTCCTGATCAAATCGCCCGGCTTCCTGCGCTGCGGCTGTGCGCTGCTGGCTTTGCAAGGAATATTCATCCTGCTGTTCGCGGCTGATGCCATAACGGGTGGCAACTGTTTCCGCGGTTTTCAGCATAGGGTCATAAATGGCTGGCTTGTTTTGCTCCAGCCATTCGTTGCGACCCCGAAATACGTTCATATGCTCGTTCTGGACAAGGCTGATGCTTTCAAGACCGCCAGCGACCATTACTGGGACCTGGTCTACAACAACGCGTTGTGCAGCCATTGAAATTGTTTGCAATCCGGAAGAGCAGAAGCGGTTTACAGTGGCAGCAGATGTTGTAACCGGCAGGCCAGCACGCAGAACCGCCTGACGGGCAATGTTGCCACCTGTAGCGCCTTCTGGGTTTGCAACACCAATGAGTGCGTCTTCAACCTCAGCGGGATCAATACCAGCCCGTTCAACAGCATGCTTGATTACATGACCACCCATGTCAGCACCGTGGGTGTTGTTAAACGCCCCGCGATAGGCTTTGCCAATTGGTGTTCTTGCAGTGGATACGATGACGGCTTCAGCCATTTTTGTTTTCTCCTGTTATTTGTTTTTAATTGTGGGGCAGGGCCCGCTTATCGGGTTAGCTTATATAGGGATCTGCTATATGAAAAGCGGGAATTGCCCAGTCTCTTTAATTTAGGCCCATTTTGCCGCTTAAAATCTGTCCCGTTCTGATTTTACAGAATTTCCAATACGGACTCCGGTGGGCGCCCAACGCGAGCTTTCCCATTATTTAGAACAATTGGGCGCTCAATCAGTTTTGGGTGTGCGATCATCGCATCAATGAGCTGATCGTCGCTTAAAGATTCGTCCGCAAGGTTATTTTCTTTATATTCAGCCTCTCCTTTACGCATCAATTCTCTAGGGCTTTTTCCAAGCTTTGCAAGTATATCAACCAGTTCCTCGCGGCTTGGCGGTGTTTTTAGATATTCGATAATTTGCGGCTTTATTCCTTTGTCTTCGATAAGTGCCAGTGTCTGGCGGGATTTGCTGCATCTTGGGTTGTGAAAAATCTGTACGCTCATGTGTGTCTCCCCGATGATTTTATTCTGTCAGGCATGCGTAATCACAATTGTGTGACAACGGTGACTTGCCTGTTGCGGACTAAAGGAATATGTAATGGGCCATGAGCATACAGACAACTGAAAATGATCCATCTACATTAATCTCATCCGGCGCGTCTTGGGTGAGATTAAGCATATTCCGGGACTTGGTTTTTATACTCTTTTGAAAAAAGAGATTTTACGGTTCCTGAAAGTGCCGCTGCAAACGGTATTTGCCCCGATGATGACCACGCTGCTGTTTCTGGCGGTATTCACACTGGCCTTCGGCGGAACCAGCCGGTATGTCGGTGATGTGGCTTTTTCAGCTTTCTTGGCACCGGGTCTCATCATGATGTCGGTGATTCAAAACGCTTTCGCCAACACATCGTCGTCGCTGGTGATCTCCAAGGTGCAAGGGAACATTGTAGACGTGTTAATGCCTCCGTTGAGCGCGCTTGAGCTGACACTGGCTTTCGCACTGTCCGGGTTGGCCCGGGGTATCGTAGTTGCCATAGCTGTGGCGACCTGTATGTATTTCTTTATCGATATTCAGATTCACTCCTGGGCGGCTGTCCTGTTTTTTCTGGTCGGCGCTGGGTTGATGTTAGCGCTGCTCGGTGTCATTGGTGGTATTATCTCAGACAAGTTTGATCATATTGCCGCGGTGACAAATTTTGTGGTTATGCCATTATCATTTCTGTCGGGGACATTTTACTCTGTCGAACGATTAACTGGCATCTGGTACGACATCAGCCACGTAAACCCGTTCTTTTACATGATTGACGGGTTCCGTTATGGCTTTATCGGAACGGCAGACAGCTCGCAAATTACAGGGGCTATTGTTGTCGCCAGTCTCAATCTTGTGCTCTTTGGTGTCGTCTGGTTCCTGTTTTCACGCGGGTACAAGTTAAAAGCCTAGAAAAAGAGGGCATATTTGAAGAGTTTGATTGACAGAAAACCTTCTGCTGTCAATACTTCCGCGCTTTCCCGGATCGTTCCTCCCTTGATGAGGAGCGATCTTCTTAGTTATGGCTTTTATTTTGCAACTTGTGGAGAAGGCACATGATACCCGCATTGTTATCGAACTATGCCCCTGCTGATCTTTCCTTTGAAAAAGGAGAGGGTGCGTACCTGTTCGGAAATGACGGGCGACGATATCTTGATTTTTTTGCCGGTATTGCTGTCACTTCTTTGGGCCATAACAACCCGAAAATTGTCGAGGCTGTAAGTAATCAGGCCTCAAACCTGATGCATATTTCAAACCTGTTCCGTATTCCGGGGCAGGAAGAGCTGGCGAAAAAACTGGTTGATGCCACTTTCGCAGACACCGTGTATTTCTGTAATTCAGGCGCGGAAGCCAACGAATGCGGTCTGAAAATGATCCGTAAATACCATAGCGTTAATGGCCAGCCTGAACGCTACCGGGTTATCGGATTTGAAAATTCCTTTCATGGTCGGACTTTGGCAACCATCGCCGCTGCCGGGCAGGAGAAACTGCTGGAAGGTTTTGGCCCGATGGTCGATGGCTTTGATCACGTAAGCGTCGGAGATATCGATGCAGTGAAGGCGGCAATTACTCCTGAGACAGGTGGCATTATTATCGAGCCAATCCTCGGTGAGGGCGGTATTCAGGTGGTGGACCCCGCATTCCTCAAGCAGTTGCGTGCTCTATGTGATGAACATGGCCTGCTTTTGATGTTTGATGAGATTCAAACGGGCATGGGCCGTACCGGTAAACTTTTTGCTTATGAGCATTCAGGCGTTATTCCTGACATCATGAGTTCGGCAAAAGCGCTCGGTAACGGGTTTCCTGTTGGGGCCTGTCTGGCTGTTGAAAAAGTCGCTCAATGCATGAATGTGGGAAGTCACGGGTCGACCTATGGTGGGAACCCGCTTGCTATGGCGGTTGCGACAGTTGTTGTTGATACAATGACTGAAGATGGTTTTATGGATCGGGTAAATCAATTGGCCAATCATTTGCAACAGGCACTTCACGGCGTTGTAGATCGGTATCCAACAGTTCTTGAAGAATTGCGGGGCGTAGGGCTGCATCTTGGATTGAAATGCAAGGTGGAAAACGGGCAATTGATCGATGCTCTGCGTAAACAGGGCGCCTTGACAGCAAAAGGTGGTGATAATGTGGTCCGTCTCTTGCCGCCATTGATCATCGAAGAAGAGCAGATCAGCGAATTTATTGCAGCGCTGGAAGCGGCGTGTGAGGAGTTGGCCTGATGACACAACCAAAGCATTTTCTGGATTTGCATGAAATTTCGGCTCAAGAGTTGCGCGCCATGATTGACGACGCTTTGCGCGTTAAAACAGCTCGCAAAGGCTTGCCCAAAGGAACCCGGGATGAAGGCCGTCCGCTCGAAGGTCATACGCTCGCAACAATTTTCGAGTTTCCCTCAACCCGTACGCGCGTATCCTTTGATATGGGCATGCGACAACTGGGTGGGGATACAATGGTTCTCAATAGTCAGGACATGCAACTTGGCCGGGGGGAGACCATCGCAGATACTGCGCAGGTTCTCTCGCGGATGGTAGACATGATCATGCTCAGAACCGATAGCCATGACAAGCTTTTGGAACTGGCCAAACATGCGACCATACCTGTTATAAATGGCCTTTCCAACTTCAGTCACCCCTGCCAGCTGATGGCGGATGTCCTGACATTTGAAGAGCATAAAGGCTCTATTGCCAACAAGGTCATCGCATGGAGCGGTGATGGCAACAACATGGTTACGTCATGGATACATGCAGCCGGCCAGTTTGGCTTTGAGTTGCGCGTTGCCTGCCCTGAGGAATTGGCACCAAATCCCGTCGCGCTGGATTGGTCGAAACAGGTTGGTGCAAATGTTCATGTCACACGTGACCCGGTTGAGGCCGCAAGCGGTGCTGATTGTCTTGTGACCGATACATGGGTTTCCATGGGCGACGATGTGGGTGCACGGCACAACATGCTGAAACCCTTTCAGATTGACGAAGCTTGATGGAGAAAGCGTCAAGCGATGCGATCTTCATGCATTGTCTGCCTGCCCATCGGGATGAGGAGGCAACGACCGCTGTTATGGATGGTCCGCAATCTGTCATTTTTGACGAAGCAGAAAACCGGCTTCATGCACAAAAAGCGGTGTTGCGCTGGTGTATGGGCCTTGTGAAATCTTAACTGTTAAAGGTAATTCCCCCAAATGACCGAACAGTCAGAACCTAAAGCAATAGCTGATAATCTTATCCAGCCATTTCAGATGGCTGAGGCAGGTGTTCGTGGGCGTATTGTCCGCCTTGGGAAGGTGGTCGATGATATACTAAATCGCCACAAATATCCAGATAGTGTGGCCAGACTTCTGGGCGAAAGCCTTGTTTTGGCTGCGATGTTGGGTGGTTCTTTGAAATTTGATGGTATTTTCACCGTACAATGCAAAGGTGACGGAGCCATCAATCTGTTGGCGGCGGATATGACGACACCGGGAAGCTTGCGCGGATATGCTGGTTTCGATGAAGCAAAGCTGATGGAAGCTGACAAGGCATCAGGTGATAATCTGGTGAACCGCTATCTGGGGACCGGATATGTAGCTTTTACCATTGATACCACCGATACCGGAAAACGTTATCAGGGGATTGTCGAGCTTGAAGGTGACAGTCTGGCGCAATGTATGGAAAATTACTTCGCCCGGTCTGAGCAGATCGAGACACGCCTTAAAGTCGCCGTTGAAAAACAGGATGGAAAATGGCGGGCCGGGGGATTGATGATCCAGCGGCTCCCTGAAGATAGCAAGCTGGCCGCTGATCTGGATGCAGCGAAAGAAGCCTGGGCTAATGCTGAAGCTCTTGTGAACACAGTGATGGAGACAGAGCTAACTCATTCGCGTCTGCGATCATCGGAATTGCTTTACCGCCTTTTTCACGAAGATGGCGTATGGCTATATGATACTCTGGAGTTGCTGGATAATTGTAGCTGCAGTTCTGAAAGGGTGCTCAAAACGCTGATCTCCTTCTCAGATGACAATCTCGCAGAAATGGCGGATGACGGCGTCATAACCGTTGATTGCCAGTTTTGCAGTGCCCAGTATAAACTAACGGTTCAAGAGATTCAGGAAAACCGCTGAGGCTGGTCACGAACTTGCCATAATGGTATGAGAAATCTCGATAAATTTCTGCAGCGGGGTGGCAAGTAATGATGGAAATCAGAAAATTTATAACCGGATTTTCTCTGGCGGCATTGGTTTTGTTGTTAGCTGCCTGTGCGGAGACCCCGCGTGCTCCTGATTATGCGGAAATTACGTTTAGACATCTGCCGTCCATCAAACTCAATGTCGGTGAAATCAGGTTTGTCAGGGAATATGTCTCTCCCCTCAAGTCACCAAATGTTGAGCATGAAATGCCTGTCAAAATAGACTCTTCTATCGAGGAGTGGGTTCAGCAAAGGTTGGTTGCCGCGGGAACGCCTGCTGCATATGCCGTGGTGACTTTGAAAGATGCCAGTGTCATTGAAACTGATCTGGAAAAGTCAACAGGTCTAAGCGCGCTGTGGAAGACGGATCAATCTGAAAAATATGATTTCCGGGTTGAAGTGGAGGTTCAGGTTGTAACCGTCAACGGCTCAAAAGCTTTTGCAACTGCCAATGCCGTGCAATCGACAACCATGCCAGAGGATCGGACCCTGCTGGAACGGGATCAGATGTTCTACGATAAAACCGAGCGTTTGTTGTGGGACTTTAATCGCGAAATGGAAAAGAATATATACAGTTTTCTAAAACCACACCTCCTATAGGTACTTAGAGTGTTGCGTGGCGTTCAATCAAATAATGAACTGACATTGGGGTCAAATTTCTCTATAGTAGTATAAAGTGGTGATGATCCCGATAAGGATTAACTTGCTACTGGCCTTATCAAGTATTTTTCATGATTTAATTTCGGAATTGCTTTCTTGGTACCATGCTCATCAAGTGTGAGGAGGGGCTATGAGCAATACGATAGTATTCAATAAATTGTGCCTTTTTATTGTATTGGGTTTGTTTGTTGTAACCACCTTGGAATCTGCTGGAGCAGCGAAGAAACTAAGTGGCAGTAGATGTGAAGCCGCGAGTGAGTGTTCATCAGGCTATTGCTATCCATATCCAAACAGCTTGAAATATTGCCTTGATAGAGATTTGAACTGCGCAGCTCCAAACTCTAACGGTTTAACCTTTGGTAGCGTTCGCGAAATAGGAGGTGTGCGCTATCAATGTAAATCGGGTTCGGGCTGGGTATTACTAGGTAATAAAAATGGCTCGCTGTGCCAGAATGGAACGCAATGCGAGTCCGGATATTGTTACGATTATGTTGATGGAAATAGGTATTGTTTGCGCGCTGATCTGAATTGTGCGTTACCCAATGCAGATGGTGTGAGTTTTACCACGCGAATAATGCACAATAACCAAAGGTTCGAATGTAAATCCGGGAAGGGATGGGTTCAATTGGCCAAGGCAGATGGGCTGTCTTGTGTTAAGGGAACAGACTGTGCATCAGGGTATTGTTACCCGTATCTAGATGGAAATAGATATTGTTTAAAAGCAGATTTGAACTGTGCTTTCCCTCAATCAACTGGCGTTAAATTTGGGTATAAAATGCTCTTTGGCAATAAGCATTATATCTGTAAGGCAGCTAAAGGATGGGCCGAAAATATTGCTTACCTTGCTAAAGATTTTACGCGCTGGGATGTCAAAATAGGAAAATTTAGAGATTGCTCCGGCTTGAGTTGGTATAAAAAAGCAGATTGTGAACGTTTGAGGGAAACTCAAAAGCTTACAGCAGAACCATATGAAGCCGCAATTCATCGTGCGAATAGATCTTCACGAAGTGGCGGAGTTCGCCCTATACCAGAGCACATAAGAGAAAAACTAAAGCGTTTCTTTGAGCCGGAATTGTTGAATTTGGTGAGGTTTAGGGTGGGTTTCGTTCCTCTTTCATTGATTGGTAGTTGGCAGCTTTTTTCCGAACAGGCTAGCGCAATGACTTTTGGCAATGTAATCGTTTTTAAAGACTCTACCGTAGAAAGAGATGTGTGTCTCTGGGCTCATGAAATTGAACATGTGAAACAATATAATAAACTTGGAATTGATGGATTCGCCCAAAGATATCTCTATGAGGCAGGCACGCTAGAACGCCCTGGAGAAGCGCAGGCTCGATATGTGTGCTCTTTTCATTGAATCATCAAGTGGTTTGGGGGGCAGGTTTCTTTAACATGTTACACGCCTGTTCGTGTTTAACTGAGAGTTATTTCATCAAACTTCGGCAGTTCGGTGCCTTGGGCCGTAACCTTTATTCTGTGACCTGTGTCGCATAATAGGGGCTTGCTATTGTAGAAGATTCAAATATGCTCGTGAATTAGTTCAAACGATTGACCTAATTCATGACTACTGTAACTCCAACATCGGAAAAAATTCTTGAAGTCGCGATGCCCTTATTCGCGGAGCGGCCTTTTGATGCGGTATCAACCCGGCAGATTGCAAAGCTTGCCGGAGTTAATTTATCCGCGATTTCCTATCATTTCGGTGGCAAGGAAGGGCTTTATCAGGCAATTTTTGAGAAAATCGTCGACGAATTGGAGCCTGTGCGGGTCGGGTTTCAGCTATTCGTGGAAAAATCGATCCAGTCTTTGGCAAGTGAAGTTGCTAGCCAGCATGCTTTTGCAAAGCATATCGTGAATTTGATTTTGGAAACTGTTCTGACGCACAAGGATTCTCGGTGGCGGATGCAGTTGATTTTGAGAGAGATACAGACCCACGGCCCGAATTTTGATTTGGTGGTTAAGGGGCATATCCTGAAAATGCAGAACATGATGTGCCGATGTGTTGGTGCGATAATGGATAAAGAGGCAGCAAGTCCGGAAGTGATCCTGACCAGCCAATCCATATTTAACCTGTGCCTTCAATATAGCATGAACGAGGAGCTGCTCAGGCTGCAGTTGCAGGTCAGTCATCATGAAGATCCGGCGATCAATCTGATTAAAAGGATTACCGTCTCACAGATTTGCGGAATGCTTAAAATTCCAGACATAGTGGATACCTAAAATGCGTAACCGATTTTTTACTGTGCTGCTCAAAATTCTTTTGCCGGTTCTGTTGATCGCGCTTGGATTGATTGGGTTTCAGTATTTTGTGGCAACAAAACCGGTCGAAAAACCCAGAGCTGTGGTCGAAAGAAGCTGGAATGTGTCCTCCCTGACAGTTGAGCCTGGGCAAATCATCTCCCGGGTTCGGGCCTTTGGTGAACTGGTATCTGCACGAAAAGTTGATTTGAGGTCGCTTGTGGGGGGTGAAGTTGTTTTTGTTTCCCCTGAGTTGATGGAGGGGGCAAAAGTCTCCGCTGGAGGGATCTTGCTGGAAGTGGACCCGTTTGATTATGAAGCTGCGGTACGTGAGAGAAAAGCCGCGCTGCTGGAGGCCAAATCGCGACTGGACGAGCTTCTGGCATCTGAACGTGCGGACCAGGTTTTGCTTGAGCAGGATCTGGAGATACTGGAAGTTGAAAAACGAAGCCTCAAGCGGGCAGAAACGCTCAAGAAGAGGGGGAATATTTCGGAAAAGGCGCTTGATGATGCTCGCACAGCTTTGAGCCGGCAGCAGCAGCAGGTGGACCAGCGCAAGGCGCAACTTGATATCGAGCGGGCGCGAATAGGACAGCAGCAGGCAATTGTGGAGCGTCAGAAAATTGCGTTGGAAAGAGCCGAAAGAGATTTGAAAAATGTCAGACTGCTTGCCCCTTTTAATGGGTATATTCAGAATGTAGCCGTTGAGCTTGGTAAGAAAATCGATGTTAAGGATCTTGTTGCGACCCTCATAGACGACACACGACTTGAAGTAAAATTTCAGCTCTCTACTGAGCAGTATGGACGTTTGATATCCAGCGCTGAAGGACTGAACGGGCGACAGGTCCGGATTTTCTGGCAGGTTGGCGCGGAAAAAATCGCGTTTCAAGGACAGCTGGAGCGAATTGGCTCTTCCATTCAGGCAGCATCAGGGGGCGTGGAAGTTTTTGCCAGGTTACAGACAAATGAGAATCTTTCCCGGGTTCGCATCGGTGCGTTTGTCGAAGTCGATCTGGATGGGGTCACTTACACGAATGCAATTCGCATTCCCAATCACGCCCTGTTTGAGGGAGATACAGTTTACCTGATAAAGCAGGGACGATTGCAACCGGTTACTGTCCGGGTTCTGGAAGATGAAGGGAGCTCTTTGATCATCGATGCCAGTGTCTTGCAAACTGGTGATCAGCTCTTAACCACGCGATTTGCGGAAGTTGGCCCGGGAATTAAGGTGGAGGTGCGCTAATGGACCTGCCTCGCTTGGTCTCGCTGTTCGTTCGGCATAAAAACGCAGCCAACCTGCTGATGCTGATGATGATTGTTGTCGGCGCTTTTTCTCTTGCACGCCTCAATACCCAATTTTTTCCCAATTTCGGCACGGAAATTGTGAGCGTGAGTATTGTTTGGCCCGGTGCAAGTGCGAATGATGTGGACAGTAATATTACGACGGCTTTGTTGCCTGAGGTGCGGTTTTTAAACGGGGTTAAAAAAGTTCAGTCTTTTTCTGTCGAGGGGAATAGTGTTGTCGTTGTTGAGTTTGAGGCAGGCACCAACATGCAGGAAGCACTTTCTGATGTGGAGCAGGCTGTCGCCCAAATCACAACTTTTCCTGATACAATTGAAACGCCAGTTACACGTCGGATTGAAATCTATGACCCAATTTCCAGAATTTCGATTTCCGGGCCCTTTTCAGAAATTGCACTGAAGAGTATCGCGAAGACTATCCGCGATGATCTTCTTGAACGTGGCATCGATAAAATCACTTTATTTGGTGCCCGCGATGAAGAGCTGTGGGTTGAGGTGCCGGAGCAGGCGCTCCGGCGCTATGAACTGACACTGAATGACATTGCCAGAGTCATTGGGAATAATTCAAGAGATGTACCTCTTGGCACCATGGGTGGAACTTACGAGCGTCAACTGAGATCGCTGGAGGAAAAGACCGATGCGACTGCAATCGGCCGACTTGAAATAAAAGCACTGCCTGACGGGCAGAAGGTGTATTTACGCGATATTGCAACCTGCGGGATAGTTTTGACGAGAATGGCAAAACGGGCCTCATTGACGGGGAACAGGCAGTTGAGCTTTTTGTTCAGCGTTCCCGTGCGACGGATGCCTTGGAAGCGTCGGCAATTGTCTCGGATTATCTGCAAACGGAAAAACATCGCTGGCCTGAAGGGTTGAAGATTGAGCAGTTTGATGTTCAGGCAGGTCTGATTGAGGATCGTATACGATTACTTTTGAGCAATGGATTGAGCGGGCTGGCGCTGGTTCTGATCATTCTGTTTATATTCCTGAATATTCGGGTTGCCTTTTGGGTGGCGGTTGGCATACCCGTTGCCATTCTGGCGACTGCTGGTGTCATGTTGTTCACTGGACAGTCCATAAACATGATCAGCCTGTTTGCGATCATCATGAGTTTGGGAATTATTGTAGATGATGCGATTGTTGTAGGAGAGCATAGCAGCCATCTGAAATCCAAAGGGTATCGGCCGGTGGAAGCGGCAGAAAAAGGGGCGTTGCGAATGCTTGCTCCGGTATTTGCCTCAAGTTTAACAACCATTGCGGCATTCCTGCCAATTTTTATGATCGGTGACATCATTGGTCAGATTATTGTCGCCATACCGTCAGTGGTCGTTGCGGTACTGATCGCCAGTTTGATCGAATGTTTTCTGGTTCTTCCCGGCCATATGCGTTTTGCCCTGCGCCAGGTGGGAAATAATTCGCGCATGCGTAATTGGTTTGATGAACGGTTTTTCCATTTTCAAAGCCACAACTTTAGAAAACTGGTTGGTTTGGCTGTCAGCTACCGATACGCAACGCTTGCAATGGCGATTACGTTTTTTCTGCTGGCCATGGGTTTGATGGCTGGTGGACGGGTCGGATTTACCTTTTTCCCTTCACCAGAGGCGGATGTGGTCAACGCCAATATTGTCTTCACAGCCGGTTCCGAACGTGAGCAAACGCTGGCCATGATGAGGGAGATGCAACGCTCACTGGATCAGGTGGAGGAAGAACTCACCAATGGACAGGGCGGTCTGATCGCAGCGTCTTTCGGACGGGTTGGGGTGAGTGTCGGCGATCAATTCACATCCATTTCCGGAGATCACCGGGCAGGTATGCAGGTAGAGCTGGTGCCCGCTGATCAGCGCAGCGTCAGAACGAAGGATTTCATCAAAGCATGGGAGGCTGAAATCAGGCCGTTACCCGGACTTGTTCGCGTTGCCCTGACCGAGCGAATTGGGGGACCACCGGGCAAGGAGTTGGACATTCGTCTCAAAGGTCCGGATTTAATGGAATTGAAGTTGGCCGCAGAAGATGTGAAAAACCTCCTTCGCCGCTATGACGGGGTTTCTTCGATTGAGGATGATTTGCCTTTTGGTAAGCAGGAGCTGATTTTGCGCTTAACTCCAAAAGGGCGGGCACTAGGCTTTACAACTGAGGATATTTCAAATCAGGTCAGAGCCGCATTTGAAGGTGTTATTGCCCGAAAATTTGCCCGTGGCGATGAAGAAGTGATTATTCGCGTACAGTATGAACGCGACAAAGCAGATGCCAATGCCTTGCATAATTTTTATCTTCGGAGTCAGGATGGCGCGGATATTCCCTTAAGCGAGGTTGTGAGTATCACACAGGAACAGGGCTTTTCGCGTATTAAACGTGAAGATGGTGTTCGAGAGGTCTCGATTACGGCCGAAATTGATGAGAATGTCACCTCTTCAGATAAAATTTTGGCCGCTCTTCCTCAAAATGGGCTTGCGGAGATTGCCAGCTCTTATGGGTTAAAATACAGGTTTGCGGGAAAATCAGAAGAACAGGCAGATACGCTTGCTGATATGCAGCTTGGAGCCATGATCGGGCTTACAGCTATTTATCTAATTCTGGCTTGGGTCTTTGCTTCATATACCCGGCCCATTGTCGTAATGTCCATAATCCCTTTCGGTGTTGTTGGAGCCATTGTCGGTCATTATCTATTGGGATTTAATCTTACCATTTTGTCATTGATCGCTTTGCTGGGGTTGTCGGGAATACTGGTTAACAACTCAATCATTCTCGTGAGCGTCGTTGATGAAAGAATTGCCAAAGGTGAAGCGTTCCGTGATGCAGTGATAGATGGAACCTGCGATCGGCTGAGAGCAGTTCTTTTGACTTCGCTCACAACAATTGGCGGCTTGTCCCCATTATTGTTTGAGACAAGTCTACAGGCCCAGTTTCTGATCCCGATGGCAATTACGCTGGTATTTGGCTTGATGGTCGCCACATTTCTGGTGCTTTTTCTGGTCCCGGCGCTTTTGGTTGTGCAACAGGATTTCGCCAAGCTTGGCAGGCGAGGGAGACGTTCAGCAAACGAAGTGCCGTCCAGCTAGAGGAGGCACCTCAACGTCCCAGAAACGCCAGCAGTTCCTTGCGGGTGATATCAGATTTGCGAAAGATTCCAAGCATGCTACTTGTAATCATAGTGACACCGTCTTTATGAACCCCGCGTGTGGTCATACATTGGTGAGCACTTTCAATAATGACGGCCACACCCTTGGGTTTCAGGGTCTGATCAATGGTGTCGGCAATTTGCTGTGTAAGCTTTTCCTGAATTTGAAGGCGTTTGGAAAATGCTTCTACGACCCGGGCGAGTTTTGAAATACCAACCACACGGTTGTCAGGCATATAGGCAACATGGGCCACCCCGATGATCGGCACCATGTGATGTTCACAATAGCTCTCAAGCCGGATGTCCTTGAGAATGATCATCTCATCATATCCTTCCACCTCTTCAAAGGTGCGTTCCAGATATTCAGCCGGGTTTTCGTTATAGCCTGCGAAAAATTCCAGATATGACCGGGCGACCCTGTCGGGTGTTCCCTGCAGGCCTTCACGATCAGGGTCATCCCCTGCCCATTTGATCAGGGTTCTAACTGCTTGTTCGGCTTCTTCTTTTGAAGGCCTGTTGTCATTCGTCATCTGGAGTTCCTGATATTCGCCGGATTTTGGTTATCAATCATGTTTAGTTTAATGGCGCACCTTCATGGGGGCTGTCCAGTGAAAAAGCCGGAATCTCGGCAATAATCCATCCACCATCCTCCACTTCCATATCATAGGAGCCGACCATTATGCCTGAAGGAGTCGTTAGTGGTGTTCCGCTGGTATATTCAAACACTTCACCGGGTTTCAGTGTGGGCTGTTCGCCCACCACACCTTCACCGCGTACAGTTTCCGTCATGCCATGAGCGTCGGTAATCTGCCAACTGCGTTGGCGAAGGGTGACAGTAATTTCGCTCAAATTGCGAATACGAACACTGTAAGACCAGATAAACAAACTGTTTTCAGGCTCTGAACGGTTCGCCAGATAGGTGGGGATGACAGAAACTTCTATCCCCTTGGTGATTTTTCTGTAAGCCTTTTCCCAGTCCATAGTTACAAGCTGCCCTGAATGCGCGTTTATTGTTGGTATACGTCTTAAGTTCAAAGACTAAAGTTTCCCTACCGCTTCGACAACCTGAAAATAGGGAGCTGGGAGCCTGTGGGTTACTTGCTGAATTTAAGAATTTCGACGCGCCTGTTGACCTTATTCGATGCAAGTAGGTGAGATTGACGTGAGGAGGAACGGGGGCGGCTTTCTCCCCATACTTCGAAACGAATAGCCTGTTTTGGAACACCAAGTTCGGCCAGTCTTATACCAACTGTTTTCGCCCGTTTATACGAAAGCCTGTAATTATAGTCCGCTGGTCCAAGATTATCTGCATGCCCTTGGATGAGCAAAAACTGACCGGGATTTCGATGCCAGTCCTGAGCGATCCTTCTGAGCTGCGCATTTGCTTGTGCTTTTAGATTAGAGCTATCAAAAGGAAATTGAACCTGCCACATTTGAGGCATGTGAGCCTTTAAACCATCGCGGCAGGTTCGGATATCATCAGCCTGCCAATTTTCCTGTTTCTGTTCGACCCAACAATCATAGTTGCGCTGAGCTTTGGCTGCGCTAAAGGGGGATGTGATTCTGCCATTAGTGTCCAGCCAGTGAATTAGATCAGCGCGCTTTTGATGAAATTCGGGAAGATCCTTGTCTTTAAGGCGCCAGTCTTCAGGGCGTTCTGGTAGTGAACGCTGGCCTGATGCCACTCGTAACCCTTTGTCGGAAAACAGTTTTTGGTCGGGCCAGTCATATTGTCTAATTTCAGATCTGGCGAAATCCCTGTATTCGGTTGCAAGGGCATTGGCAAATTGATCATTTACAGGTGATGCGTTGTTGAGTTCTTCAAATGAAGAGGTGCCACAGGCGCCGAGTGCAATTAGCAAAGTGCTTAAAAGTGACAGATTTATTAGTTTTGGATGTTGACGTTTGAACATGAAAATCTCCTTCGGTTTTGGAGATCATGTCAGTCAAATGTGGGAAAGCAGAGGAAAAGGCGGGGTGAATCAATGGCAGTATTGTGTCCATTGATCCACCCGGTTTTGATTTTTCATCGCTCCAGTGCGGAACCCAGATCGGTCAAGAGATCATCTACTGTTTCCAAGCCAACGGATAAACGAACCAGATTGTCATTGATACCCAACTCAGATTTAAGGGCGGCATCTACGCTGGAGTGGGTTGTGGTGGTGGGATGCGTGATCAGGCTTTTGGCATCCCCCAGATTGTTGCTGATGTCAATCAGTTCTAATGCATTGAGAAACTCAAAGGTATCTTCCTGACTGCCGTTGATTTCAAACGCGATCAGTGTACTTCCACGGCGCATTTGAGCTTTTGCAAGTTGAGCCTGTGGGTGATCGTCCGGCCGGGATATATGACCCGTTTCACTTTGGAGGAATTAGACAGAAATTCTGCAATGTTTTCCGCGTTATCGGTCTGTTTTTCAATGCGAAGGTCAAGTGTTTCCAAGCCCTTGAGCAGGTTCCATGCGTTGAATGGGCTTAAGGCTGGGCCTGTATGTTTTGCATATGGGAACAGTGTTTCTTCGATAAACTCTTCTGATCCCAAGACAATTCCGCCCAGACAACGTCCCTGTCCGTCAATATGTTTGGTCGCTGAATAGACAACAACATCTGCGCCCAATTCCAGTGGTTTTTGGAAAATGGGGGTTGCGAAGACATTGTCTACGATGACGGTTGCACCCACTTTGTGTGCCATGTCAGAAACAGCAGCGATATCGACAATTTCAAGGGTTGGGTTGGAAGGTGTTTCCAAAAAGACGGCGCTGGTTGGCTGCGACAGAGCATTTTTCCACTGATCAAGATCTGTGCCGTTGACAAGGGTAACATTCACGCCAAAACGCGGTAAAACTTCGTCAATGATATATAGGCAGGAACCAAATAGCGCTTTGGGCGCAACGACATGGTCGCCGGCCTTAACAAAGCTCATTAAAGCAGCGTTTACGGCCGCCATTCCGCTTGCTGTGCCCAGAGCACCGCCGGCTCCTTCCAGAAGGCGCATTCTCTCTTCGAATATGCTTAAAGTGGGGTTGGCATAGCGTGAATAAATATAGCCATCATTTTCACCTTTAAAACGACCAGCAGCTTCTTCGGCTGTGTCATAGACAAAACCGGAGTTCATATAGATTGCTTCGGAAGTTTCTTTAAATCGGGACCGGTTCAGTCCGCCGCGGACAAGTTTGGTTGCGGTGCCGTGGGCATCTGTTGATGCTTTTTTGTCAGAATTTGCCATCTCTAACCTCGAGGTATATTAGACCCCGACCTTCAGTCAGGGTTCTCTCGAGCCCCGACCTTTTAGCGTTTCTTTTACGTGGCCGCAAGCCGGTCGGCACAAATCACCACGTGGCGCAAATATACGCTGCCGCTAATTCCTGTCAAGACGTTAGGGTGTGCGGGTCTCTTCAGGCTGATCAGATATGAGCTAGAATGCGTAAAAGAGTGTCGCCTGCAATCCCAGATATATGGCAATTGCGATGAGGCAGAGGTTCAGGGTGCGATCTGCAGCTTTGCCCATTTCCTTTAACTTGCGGGCGAAAAAGATCCGACCGATGAACAGCGCTACGAAGCACAAAAGCATTATTTTTAGCAACAAGGCTTGGTCCCTCGTTCAAGCTGTTTTGGAGGTAACAGGTTTAGGCATCTGATAAACCCTGAAATCGTTTTTACCAGCGGTTTTCGCTTTGTACATTTCAGCATCGGCAAGGTCCACCAAATCCCGCCAACAAGTGGTTTGTGCACTGGTCAGTTCGGCGATGCCGATACTGGCGGTAAGCGGAGATCCGTCAGGGCGATTGCCAAGGCCGGATGCCCGAAGACGCCTTACAGCGCGAGTTGCACCGTCAGCATCTGTGTGGGGTAAAACCATGACAAATTCTTCGCCTCCCCAGCGGATGGAGATATCGGAATCGCGCAGGTTGTGACGAATACTGCTCGCGGCTGTTGAGAGCACCCGATCGCCCGTCTCATGTCCATATCGGTCATTGATGATTTTAAAATCGTCAATATCCAGAAAAACGATAGAGAGATAGGCCTGCTGGCGTGTCGCAATTCGATACTGTACGTCCAGAATTTCCTCACCACTATTGCGACTGTAACAATTGGTCAGGCTGTCAACAGAGGCCTGCTCAACCAGTGAGACCATATAGCTCATCTGGCTGATCGCTGAATAGGAACATAAGGCGCACGCACTCAGCAGTGAGATCAGGACCCCAAGTCCCGGTTGCGGGTTGAGTTCTGTCGTTGCGAGCGTAACGATCAAAAGTTCAGCGGTCAGGAATAAGACAACCGCCAGAAAGATTTCTTTGATGCTGAGTGGAAAAATTGCGAGACAGGCTGCAATCAGGAAGGGGTAGATCGCGTATCCTGCGGTTGGTAAGTCTGTGATTGATTGGAAATAATCAGGGAGTACAAGCGGTTGAAAGAACGCCTGAAATACAATGTTGATCCCCATGAATATAAAAATGGCGCGGTGCGCGGAATTAAGACTGTCCGCTTTGCGAATTCCAAACATCAACATCAGCATCATCGCCGCTGCCGTGCAGCGATAAATGGCAAGTTTGTTGAAAATTTCTTCTTCAAAATTCAGTGCGTCAAGGAATATGCCCAACAGATACAAAATGGCGGCGGCAAATGATAACAGCCGAATTCTGGATAGAATGACAAGAGCCCGCCGCCTCGTCAGCAAGGGAGAATGGGAGGACGCGGTTAGCAATCTTCCCATTCTTTCTATGGTCAGGTTATCGCTGCTCACCCCTGTAACTGTTTTAAGCAGGGAGCGAAGAAACTGCATAATGGCTCCTTTGCCAATTGCTGATTTCAGAATTAATGGCTTTTTAACAAATTATTAACCAATGGGATAAGCACTATTTACGCAAATCAGTCATTGATTGAAGACAGGTGTGCCTTAATTGATTCAGGTCTTTTGGACTAACGCTTTCGATTGACGAATGCGCCGAGCAATTTTTTCGGCTCTTCAGTCTCGAATGACTTTGCAAATATATCTATTCCCATTTGGATGGAAGTCGACATGTTTTCTTCTTCCCAGGCATTGCAAAGGAGTTTTTGCAGGCGGATTGCCTCTCGGCCACCTTTGAGGATCTGCTCGATGGCTTCTTCGACACTGTTATCAAGTTGACCAGGTTCTGCCAGTCGTTGAACGAAGCCTGCTTCTTTTGCTTCTGCTGCAGTTAAGGTGCGCCCGGTCATGACCAGATCACGGGCAAGCCCTACGCCCAAAATACGGGGAAGGACTGCCGCCTCCACCACTGATGGTATTCCCACATGGACTTCAGGCATTGCAAAAGTGGCGTTTGCATCTGCAATTACCAGATCACACACTGCCGAAAGCTCCATTCCGGCCCCAAAACAAACACCGTTGATACGCGCAATTACAGGGACATGCAGTTCCCGAATAGCTGTGCACAAATCATGAATGCGGGTGATGAACTCCCGGGCGGTGGAAGGTGTTAATTCGGCCATTTCATAGATATTGGCACCTCCTATGAAAGCCTTGGTGCCTGCGCCGGTAAAGATGACAGCTGCGAGCTCCTTATTGGTTTTCAGATCCCTGAATATGGCGATGAGTTCCTCAAAAGCAGTCGAGTTTAGAGAGTTGTATTTTGCTTCGTTGTTGATTGTAACAGTGCAGATCGTACCGTTTTCTGTGTGTCTGTTATCGGTGATCACATATTTTGCCATTCAAGGACTCCTTTTTTTATTATTTTTCTCATTATATAAAGGGTAGAGCAATTGCGGTAGAAAATCCGCAGAAATACCGATTTTAGTGTTGGAAAGTTGAGAAGAACAGATGTTCATTCAGACCAAAGCAGGCAAGCTTGATACGTTACTGGAGTTTTTTCCGGGCAAAGCCGTTTATGAAGGCGGGCCATTGACAGTTGACAAAGCTGAAGCTGCAGAGCGGTCCAAACTTGCCGAAAAGCTCTATCAGATTGATGGTATCGAGCAGGTGACACTGAAAGAAGACAGCATTGAACTGGAACGGTCGAGCAATGTGCAATGGGATGACATAAGAGTAGAGGCTCTATCAACCATTGCTGCTTACTTCCAATCAGGAGAGAAGATAGTGGAAAACGAAACTACGGATCAGGACGATTTCAGTGAAGAAATTATTGAGCAGATCAAAGATCTGTTGGAGACCCGTATTGTACCTGCTGTTACCCAGTCGGGCGGCGATGTGGCGTTTCACAGCTTTGAAAATGGAAACCTTTATCTGAAGCTACAGGGTTCCGCGTTTTCCATGCTGACCGGAATTACGAACATGCTTCGCCATTATGTGCCCGAGGTGAAAGCTGTTCTGGATCACCGCGAAGCCCTGCCCCGCCCGGGCCTGCAATCAAAAACGGGATTGGCCATTCGCGATTTGCTTCACGAGAGGATTAATCCCTCAATCGCCGCGCATGGCGGTCACATCACGCTGGTTGATGTGAAAGAAGACAAGGCGTATGTGCGCCTCGAAGGTGGCTGTCAGGGCTGCGGTATGGCTGATGTTACGCTCAAGCAGGGTGTTGCAAAAGAAATCATGTCTTTGGTGCCCGAGATTACCGAAGTGCTGGACGTGACGGATCATGCGGGAGGGACAAACCCTTATTATCAGCCAGCCTGATTTTTAGGAATGTCGATGGGGCGTATCAGTTGAGTTGGTAAATACTGATTTTGCTGTCGCGCCCTTTTACCGCAAACTCGCCGCTATGTGTCAGTTTGAACATATCCTTGACTTCGTCATGAACGTTGTCGGAAACCAGTGTCAGGATATCAGTATGGGCGCTGATGTTCAGAGATTTTCCCAATTGTTCAATCCGCTGGGCCACATTCACTGTGTCCCCGACCACTGTATAATTCAGTCGGCCAGTTGAGCCGATATTACCCACGACAAGCTGTCCAGTGTGAATGCCGATGCGCATATGGATGGGGGATTTTCCTGCGCTTTGGCGGATTTCGTTATTCTCTCTGATGCCTTGGGCAATTGAAATGGCCGCTCGGCAAGCTCTGGCAGGGTGGTCGATCTGATGATCGGGCGCTCCCCAAAATGCCATGACGGCATCCCCGATATATTTGTCGATTGTCCCGCCTTCCTTTTCGATTGCGCGAGCCAGAATTTCAAAATGCTCGTTAAGCAGGTTGGCAACCTCTTCTGAAGGCATGTTTTCCGCCTGCGGTGTAAAGCCAACGATGTCAGTGAACATGACAGTCACATTTCGGGTTTCCGAATGAGCGTCGCCTGATATCATCAATTTTTTTACGAGGCTTTTTGGGACATAATTTTCAAACCATCCAAGCCCGCGCAGCATTGTGTTATAGGCGGTGGCCGCGTCATCCAGCTCTTTGAGCCGACTGCGTTTAAGGGGTTCGACGGATTTAAAATCCAACCGTGAAATTTGCTGCGAAGCATCGGCGAGCGCACGTATGGGCTGCGAGATTTTCCTGCCAATAAAGAAGGCGAGAAATATGCTGATGACCAGAATTAAGAGCCCCACCAGCCCAGCCGACGCGAGGCGACTGAGTTGCCGGGTGGCATCTTCGAAGGGGAGCTGGTAGCCGATGATCAGCGGTTTGTCGGTATATCCTTCCAGTGTCGTGTAAATAAACTGGAATTTTTCACCGCCAACTTCCGTGAAATGACCATCGAAGTTGCGATCTCCCTTGATCATGCGAAAGGGGGTGCGAGGGGCACTCCAGATCGAGGAGAGAACCGGATCCCCGATTTGAGTGAGTTTTGGCGCGACACCATCAAGTGTTATGCGCTCGGACGCTATGGTGTAGCCCTGATGAAAGAGGACGTGGTCATCGCCATAAAGAACAAAGCGTCGCTGGTCAGGGTCCAGCCCGTTGAGCTTTACTGCCTGACTAACTGCAGCCACGGGTATTGCGATAATTACGACACCGATGAAGTGATTATCTTTGAGGACGGGCTGGCGATAATTCATCACAGTCTCGCCCGCCTCGGGCACATAAACAAGGGGTCCCCATGAGCCCACCGGTGATACATCCATATCCCGCATTACCCGCTCACTGACCGGATCCCTATCATGACTGGAGCGCAGCAGTCGTCCAGTTTTCCGGTCGACCATATTGACTCGAAAATCAGGATAGAGAAAACCCATTGCCTTGATGTTTTTATCTCCAGCCATGCTGGCAAACAGCACTTTGCGTAACCCTTCTTCATCAGCCGGGTCTATTTTCCCTTCATATATCTGCTGAGCAACGTCCTGTGCTCTGTTCTCCAGAGGGTCGAGGGTATGGGCCAGGCTCCTCTGCATTGCAGCCATCTGATTCGTTGCATTGCCAATCAGCAGTTCACGCGTATTTTCAAGCCCGGTATAGAGACTTATGACCAGCACGACGAGAATAGCAATTGTCACAAGGGAGCCAAAGCTGAGCGCAAGGATGGTTGCAATGGATGCCCTGCGTGTTGTACTGCTGTTTTTCGCTTCGATGGTGTTTCTCCGCCGGTGTCAGGGTAAAGCGTTATTATAAATAACAGTTTTTGTTTTACCAAACCAGAAAGACACGCCTGTGAGCTTCGTCAAGTTCCGGCGCGTGATGACGTTAGACTTGAGCCAATTTTACGGGTAAGAGAGATTTATGAATATGCTTGTTATTTTTGAATTGGTGCTGGCTGCTAGCTCCGCTGGAGCGCTTATGTTAATGCGCCGAACATACTTTCCCATGAATCTCGTGTGGGCCTTTGGGGTCACAACCATCGGTGTCGCGGCGGTATTGGGCGCCTTCGTTTATGGAGGCTTTTCGGGCTTAAAAGGATACCATAACCTGGCCACAGATTTTGCAGGTTCGGTCGGGTTGATCAGTTTTGCATTGGCGGCGGTGGGAGGCATATTTGCACACCAGTTCCATCAGGCGGGATGGTGGATCACATTGATTGCGGTAGTCGTATTGAGTGTCGCTTTGTTGGGTGACGCCTGGCGGGCGCCACGTGAAGTTCAATATGCGATGGTCGGAATTCTGGTGCTCTGTGCGCTTGTTCGATTGTTTGGTAATCCGGCATCAGGTCTGTTTCTGATGGGCGGAGTGATCTTGTTAGTTGCGGCTAGTCTCGCCAGTGAGTGGGTTGCAAGCCAGTTTGGCTGGCCGCGCGTGAATGTGTATCACGCGTTGCTTGCAGCGAGTGTGATTTCGTTTGGTCTGTTTGCCGCGCGTGAGTAAGAGTGATGAGCCGATGAATTCTCTTGCATATGGATTGCATCACTCCTAAAAGTCTCTGTAACTCATAATAATAATTTAAGTTTTTTGTGTTGGACTGACGAAAATTCAGTTTGGACGTTCTGTTATTATGGAAGAGCATTGGATATGACTGATGTAAATGGGGCGCAAGCCGCTGAAAAATCACTCTTCGCCGTATTTGGCGGTAAAGTTACCGACACTCGCGGCAAAGATTTTGTAGACCCGGACAAAATCGACATGCGCGGCTTTTTTACGAGCCACGAGGCTGCGGTTGGGGCCTGGCGGGCGGCTAGTCAGATGAATGTTGATGACGCTTTTACAAAATACGTGATCGTGCGTCTTTGGTAGAAATTCCCAACATGTGGAAACATGTGAAAAGTTGTTTTACGTAAAGCAACCTGAGGGGTAGACTAAAGGCCTCACATTTAACAGGTAGGTATGTTTTGCGGAATTTCTTTTATCCGGGTCGTTCAGTGACCTACGGGCTTAACGGTGCGATTGCAACGTCAAGCGCCCATGCTTCACAAGTTGGTCTTGGTATTCTGAAAAGTGGCGGAAACGCAATGGATGCAGCAATTGCAGCCTGCGCGGTGCAATGTGTTGTTGATCCCATGCAGACTGGTATTGGCGGAGATTGTTTCGCGCTTGTTTCTCCTAAAGGGTCAGCTGAAATCGACGGACTGAACGGATCCGGACGGGCCCCTTCCGGTTTGAGCGCCGATTTGTTGCTGGAGCAGGGCATCGATGAAATCAGCCTGACCAGCCCTCATGCCATTACCACGCCGGGTGCCATTGATGCCTGGGTTCGGTTGCACGAAAAATATGGTTCCATGGAATTTGCTGACATTCTTGCCCCGGCTATTGACGCTGCGGAAAACGGCTTTGTCGTCACTCAAAGAACGTCAGTAGACTGGCAGCTTGCGACTGAAAAACTCCTGCAGAATGAAGCAGCAAGCGCTCTGTTTTTGAAAAATGGTGAACCTCCCAAAGCAGGGACCAAATGGCAATTGCCCAAGCTGGCCGCAACATTGAAAGCGGTCGCCAAATCAGGGCGAGCAGCTTTTTATGAAGCGAGATAGCCGAGAAAATGGTTGCCGCGCTATCAGCCGTAGGAGCGACTCACACAGCGGATGATTTTGCGCAAACAAATTGTGATTATGTGGATCTGATCAGTACGGATTTCAGAGGGTATGATGTGCATCAAATCCCGCCAAACGGGCAGGGGATTACAGCGCTGATCATGCTAAATATTCTAAAAGGATATGATCTTGCAGATCTGGATCCAACGGGTGCCAAACGCTACCACCTGCAGGCTGAGGCCGCACGGCTGGCGTATCTAGCTCGTGATAAGTATGTTGCTGACATGTCAAAAGCTGATGTCCCTGTTGATATGCTGCTGTCAGAAGAATTTGCAGCGCATCTTCGGGGCTATATTGAAGTTGGCAAAGCTGGTGATCCCACAGGTGCTGATGCGTTGGACAAGCATAAAGACACAGTATATGTGAGCGTGGTCGACAAGGATGGCACGGCGGTATCCTTTATCAATTCGCTGTTTCATCCATTTGGATCGGGTATCGCATGTGCAGAAACCGGGGTTATGTTCCAAAATCGCGGCGCCGGGTTTGTCGTGGAAAAAGGACATCCAAATTGCGTGGAACCCAATAAGCGGCCCATGCATACTATTATCCCAGGAATGGTTACTCAGGGTGGCAAGGCAACCCATTGCTATGGTGTTATGGGTGGTGGTTATCAGCCGGTTGGACATGCGCATGTCCTATCCAATATGTGGGATTATGGCATGGATGTTCAGGAGGCGATTGACTGCCCACGCACCTTTTACAATGCGGGTGTTCTTGAGCTTGAGGAAACAATCGATCCCGCCGTTCGCCAGGAATTGGTGGATATGGGCTATGAGGTTACAACGCCGGAATTGCCGCATGGGGGTGGTCAGATCATCCATATTGACCATGAAAATGGTGTCTTGGCGGCTGGTACAGAAAGCCGAAAAGACGGGCACGCGCTGGCCTATTAAATTTTTGAATAATGGTGATTTAAAAAAAAAGCGGTTACAGGGCCGCTTTTTTTTATGCCCATGTCACTTTTATAGAAGCTGTCCCGTCTCCTTATCGAAAAGGAGATAAAGACATGATGAAACATCTATATAAAAAGAAAATGCAGGATTTCGGCGATGAGTATAATTACGACGTGTCTACATGACCGAGCTGGTCGACATTTATTATGAAAAAGCCACACTGCTGGCAAAAGCGATGGAACTCGGTGGTCATAACGGGCATTTGCCACAAGAGTTGTATCATTCCATTAAATTGCGATCCATGCAGGTTGCCGATTGCGGTCCATGTCTGCAGTTGAGTATTACAATGGCAGGACGTGCAGGGCTTTCGAAGGAAATGATCGCTGCCATTTTGAAGGGTGACTTGCAGGATATGCCACGTTTTGTGCAGTTGGGGTGGAATTATGCGGATGCGATCTTAAACCGTACCGATAAAATTGATGAATATTGCCGAGAAATTGAGATTGAATTTGGCAAACGCGGTTTGTGGGATGCATCACTTGCGGTCGTTTACGGGCAGTTTTATCCTATCCTGAAGCGGGGACTTGGTATTGCGCAATCCTGTTCACCGGTTTCAGTGTTGCTGGAGGATTTGGCCGTTGCGGGATGATATACGAACAGAAGATCGCGTTTATCTGGAAGTGCGGGGCAAGCTGTTGCGGCTTGCCTATCGCATGCTGGGCTCGGCGAGTGAGGCTGAGGATGTGGTACAGGAAGCGTGGATCCGGTGGCAGTCAGCGGGTAAACCAGCGCCCGATGCACCGATGGCCTATTTTTCAAAAATTGTGACGCGTATCTGTCTGGACCATCTTCGAAAGGTATCCACCAAGCGGGAAAAATATGTCGGTACCTGGTTGCCAGAGCCGGTCGTTGCCGAATGGAGTCTTCAATCGCAAGAGGCGGAGGAATTAGAGGAGTTGGATATTTCCTATGCCCTGATGATGGTTATGGAACGGCTCACACCTTTGGAGAGGGCTGCTTTTTTGCTGCATGATTTGTTTGAAGTTTCATTTAAAGATATAGCTGAAATATTGGAACGGACCCCTGCGACATGCCGAAAACTGGCAACGCGTGCCCGTGAAAATGTTGAGCGGGCGGAGAAACGTCATTCTGCTGATGAGGCCGAGCTTGGGAAATTGCTTTCCGTTTTTTTGTCTGCACGTCAATCAGGTGATATTACGCCGCTTGCGTCTTTGCTGTCAGAGACAGTAATTTTCTATAGTGATGGTGGCGGCAAAATACCGGCAGCACTTAACCCCATATATGGCCGTGATAAGGTGATCAGGTTTTTACAAGGAATTGCGCAAAAATTTGACTTTCCCGGCAGAACCGAAATTACATTGTCTCAAATTAACGGGAGCGCTGCACTCATATTCCACGAAGAAACAGGTGAAGTGCAATCGCTCGTTTTTGATCTGGATGAAAAGGGTAAAATTGCCACTTTTTATACCGTGCGTAATCCGGACAAATTGCAGGCGTTAATGTGATCACTTACATGCGTTCGGGTACATCAATGCCCAGAATGTTGAGCACCGTTTCAATTTGACGCAATGTCACTTCGCACAAAGTCAATCGAGAGGCGCGAATACTTTCATCTTCTTCACCCAAAACATGACAGTCATGATAGAAGCTATTGAACTCCTGGGTCAGGTGATAAACATGATCACAAAGGATGTTCGGCGTATTTTTCTCTGCTGCACTGAAGACAGCTTCGGGAAGAGCAGATAGCGCCAAAATAAGATTGCGTTCCGCATCAGCAGTCATTTTCAGGGGACCTGATTTGAAACCTTGTTCCGCAGCTTTTCTAAGCATGGATTTAATACGGACTGCGGCATACATCTGATACGGGCCTGTGCGTCCCTCGAATTTTGTAAAACGCTCAAGATCGAACACATAGTTGGACATGCGCTGATTAGACAGATCTGCATATTTTATCGCAGCGATGCCTACTTTTGTCGCGATATCATCCAGCTCATTCGCTTCAAATTTCTTATCAAGTCCAGCTTCAGTAACGACTTTGCGTGCTTCTTCAATCGCGTCATTGATAAGGCTCCGCAGACGCACCACACCGCCGTCTCTGGTTTTCAGGGGTTTGCCATCCTTCCCATTAACCGTTCCAAAGCCAACATGCTCCAGCTTGACTTCAGGGCGAACGCTTCGCCCTTTCAGAGCCGCTCGAAATACCTGTTCAAAATGCAGGCTCTGACGGGCATCCACCACATAGAGAATCTGGTCAGGTCTATGTTCTTCTTCACGCTGTTCTATAGTGGCAAGATCTGTTGTGCCGTACATGACCGCGCCATCTGATTTTTGCAGAATGAGCGGGGGGACTTCTTTTTTATCATCTTCCTGTGCAACGCGCATGATGACCGCACCGTCAGATATTTCTGACAGCTTTTCATCCTCGAGCCGTTTCAGCATTTGTGGAATATGGTCGTTGGTGTCGGCCTCACCTTTCCATTCAGTGAAATGGGCCCCTAACAGATCGAAATCGATTTTGGTTTCCGCAATTGAAATATCAAGCATGTGCTGCCAAAGCGCTTTGTAACCGATGCGTCCCTGCTGCAATTGATAAGTCGCATTACGAGCCGCTTCCAGAAACTCCGGATCTTCTTTGCTTCGGCTGGAGGCTTGAGGATACAGGACTTGCAGTTCATCCACTGTTACAGGTGATGTTTGCGGGTAGGGGCCTGAGAAATTCTCATCAAAATAGGGAAGGTCTGGCATTGCCAGTTCGATTTCCTTGATAAGCAATCCCATGGGGAGGCCCCAATCTCCGAAATGAACGTCACTGATTGTCTCGTCGCCTAAAAAGACATGGAGCGACGCAGGCTTTCACCAATAATAGTGGCGCGCAGATGCCCAACATGCATCGCTTTTGCGACATTTGGGCCGCCAAAATCGAGAATGACTTTTTGGGGGGTGTGATTGCTGCGGACGCCAAAGCTGTCGTCATCAGCAAGTTCATTAAAATGACCAATAAGGAAATCATCGCTGAGTGTCAGGTTGATGAAGCCGGGCCCCGCAAGTGACAGGTCTGCAAAAAGGCCGGTTGCAGTTAGCTCATCAACGATTGCCTGTGCGATTTCACGAGGGTTGCGTTTCGCCTGTTTGGCTGCAGCCAAGGCTCCATTGCATTGAAACTGGCCCAGTTCCCGACGTTGGGAGATAACGACTTTGCCCAAAGTGGGATCAAGTTCCTGTTTTGAAAACGCCTGTCCCACCACGGAGCTGAGCTGGTTCAGTAATGATGTCGTCACGAGTAGTCACCTTGAATTGAAACATTGCCGTGGTGAGCAAACTTAACTGCAGTCACCGGGCTTATTTAGTTAGGCGATCTTCTACTGGAAAATATACTCTGCGCCAAGGAATTAAGCCATTTTAGAAGAAATAATCCGGCATTGCTCAAAAAATTTGCCCAGCTCGCCTTGACTCTCCGGAACGAAGAGCATACATCGGGAAGGCAATTGTTAGCACTCTCAAGCGTTGAGTGCTAATGAATATCTAATTTAATCATTAGAACTCATATTTGGGAGAGTTTTATGTCATTTCGTCCATTACACGATCGTGTGCTGGTAAAGCGCGTTGAAAGCGAAGAAAAAACAGCAGGCGGCATTATTCTTGTCGACAGTGCACAGGAAAAGCCTTCTGAAGGTGAAGTTATCGCAGTTGGTGGCGGTGCAATTAAAGAAGACGGTTCAGTCCGCGCGCTTGACGTGAAGGTTGGCGATAAAGTTCTGTTCGGCAAATGGTCTGGCACAGAAGTCAAACTCAATGGCGAAGAGCTGTTGATCATGAAAGAGTCCGACATCATGGGCATTCTGGGCTAATCCACGAAAATCGAAATTAAGGATCCATTATTATGGCTAAAATCGTAAAATTCGGTACTGACGCACGTGCCGAAATTCTCAAAGGTGTAAATACACTCGCCGACGCAGTTAAAGTTACTCTCGGCCCTAAAGGCCGCAACGTAGTACTTGATAAATCTTTTGGCGCACCTCGTGTAACCAAAGATGGTGTTTCTGTTGCTAAAGAGATTGAACTTGAAGATAAGCTGCAGAACATGGGCGCACAGATGGTCCGTGAAGTTGCTTCCAAAACCAACGATATCGCGGGTGATGGTACAACAACTGCGACAGTTCTCGCCCAGTCAATCGTTCAGGAAGGCCTGAAAGCGGTTGCTGCGGGCATGAACCCAATGGACCTCAAGCGCGGAATTGATCTGGCTGTTTCAAAAGCAGTGGAAAGCATTAAAGCGGGTGCAAAACCAGTTTCTGGCGGCGAAGAAGTTGCTCAGGTTGGTACAATTTCTGCCAACGGTGAAAAAGAAATCGGTTCCATCATCGCAGAAGCCATGCAGCGCGTTGGCAACGAAGGTGTTATCACAGTTGAAGAGGCCAAAGGTCTTGAAACTGAACTGGACGTTGTTGAAGGTATGCAGTTCGACCGCGGTTACCTGTCACCATACTTCGTGACAAATGCTGAAAAAATGCTGACAGAGATGGAAAGCCCATACATTCTGCTGCATGAGAAAAAGCTGACAAATCTGCAGCCAATGCTTCCAATTCTTGAAGCTGTTGTTCAGGCAGGCAAGCCGCTTCTGATTATCGCAGAAGATATCGAAGGTGAAGCGCTGGCAACTTTGGTTGTGAACAAATTGCGCGGTGGACTGAAAATTGCTGCTGTTAAAGCTCCTGGTTTTGGTGATCGCCGTAAAGCTATGCTTGAAGACATCGCGGTTCTGACAAATGGTCAGCTGATCTCTGAAGAGCTGGGCATCAAGCTTGAAAATGTAACTCTGGATATGCTGGGTACAGCTAAGACTGTAACCATCTCCAAAGAAGAAACAACAATCGTTGATGGCGCTGGTTCAAAAGAAGAAATTGAAGCACGTGTTGGTCAGATCAAAGCACAGATTGAAGAAACTACCTCCGATTACGATCGTGAAAAACTTCAGGAACGTCTGGCTAAATTGGCCGGTGGTGTTGCCCTGATCAAAGTTGGTGGTGCAACTGAAGTTGAAGTGAAAGAACGTAAAGATCGCGTTGACGATGCATTGCATGCAACACGTGCTGCTGTTGAAGAAGGCATCGTACCAGGCGGCGGAACAGCGCTTCTGTACGCGTCTGCTGCTCTTAAAGGCCTTGAAGGTGAAAATAACGACCAGTCAGTTGGCGTTAAGATCATTGCTCGTGCGCTTCAGGCTCCAGTTCGCCAGATCGCAGAAAATGCAGGTCATGACGGTGCGGTAGTTGCTGGCAAACTGCTTGAGCAGACTGATGCGACATACGGTTTCAACGCACAGACAGGTCAGTATGGCAACCTGCTGAACGACGGTGTTGTTGATCCAGCTAAAGTTGTTCGCACAGCGCTTGAAGATGCTGCATCTATCGCAGGTCTGCTGATCACAACAGAAGCAACAGTTACAGATGCTCCTGCCAAAGAAGGCGCTGCTGGTCCAGCAATGCCAGACATGGGTGGCATGGGCGGTATGGGTGGTGGCATGGGCTTCTAAGCCTGCCATTGCACATCGCAAATCTGAAAAGGGCCGCTCTTTTGCGGCCCTTTTTTTACGACTTTTCGAAGAGCTGAATAAAATTATTGGCGGGCATGGGGATGGATTGTTTATGCACCAGTCCGTTATTTTCGGCCACTGCGGATATGTCGGCCAGATCCCGAACGCCAAAGCGTTCATCTTTTTCTTTGAGCCAATTATCGAATTCAATATTACTTGGCGCTGTATGTTTGCCGTCAATTTTATAAGGACCGTAAAGAATCAGGCGCCCGCCCGATTGCAAGACACGCCCGGCCCCATGCATCAAGCCTTCGGTTACGAACCAAGGGGATATATGGATCATATTCGCGTTGAAAATGGCACTAAAAGGTCCGTATTGATAATCAGCCTCTTCAACTGGCCAATGGGTGGATGTGGCATCCAGCCCCAGCACAGGAAGCAGGTTTTCAAGGCCCGCATGCTTCTGCCAAGCAGATGCACTTCGTAAATGATCAGGCTCCAGATTGGTTGGTTGCCAGATGATTTCAGGCAGGTGCTGGCTAAAATACACGCCGTGTTCGCCCGTTCCTGAGGCGATTTCCATAACTCTATCACCTGAATGAAGTAGTTTCGTGAGCTGCTGCAGAATGGGCCCCTGGTTGCGAGCGACAGCAGGCGCGAATTGTCGATCATCATTCATTTATGCCCGCTCCTCCTTCTTGTTTACGGTGGGGTCTATTATGGCGCCAATTTTGAAAACCGCGCTTGAAAAATTTTTGTCTTTCTTCCTCGGTCATGATTTGTGCGGATTGCAGTACAAGTTCAAATAACAACTTTTCAGCGTTGGCCCGGTGGGTAGTCATTTGAGTGTGGGCTATGCGAATTTCACTGTCATCCAGTTCGCCCCGAAACAATAACCGTGCAAGCTTGCGATTGTTTTTGCGGTAGGATTTCAGCTCTTCGCGGATTTCGTCGCGTTTGGACCTCCAAATTCCTGCGACCTCGCTCCGGCGATCATTTTCCAGTGCGGATAGAGCCGCATGGCGATTAAACAGCATGCCAGAATTTTCACGCACATGGCTATGACGCACCCATTGCGTTGTCACAAAAGCAATTGCCGCAATGTTAAGTGCGAGGGAGAGGATAAATATCATTTTCAGAATACGGCGCTTATTCATTTTCTAAGCTTCCCTCCCATTCTATGAAAGTCTCTTGCAAAATTAGGTCATCAAATGTATCCGCGGTTTGATCAAGCAGAAATTGGGGCAGATAGGCACCGAGCAGAATTCCCATAAATGCAGCGGCAACAAATGGGGCGAGTGCCTGGGCGCGCAGACCTTTTTTGTGCTTGATAAAGGTCGTTTGGGCGTTTTCCTGCCGAGGAGTATCCTGCAGAATTTTTTGCATCAAGCCTTCGGGTGCTTTTATTTGCTCCAACGACTGTGTGAGCAGGAAATCGAGCTCTTTTTCTTCCTCAAGCGCTTGTTGAATTTCCTCAGTCTGGCGCAGCCACCGGGACGCATCTGCAAGGTCGACATCTGGCCATTTCAATATGTCAGCGCCATAAATGGACAGATATTCCTGATAGCGCCTGTATCGCTGCATTTTTTCATCTGTCATTTTAAATCTCCACGTAGGTCGGTATTGGGAAGCAATTGCTCTTTGAGTTTGCGTCTGGCTCTGGCCAGCAGGGATTCAAGTGCTTCAATGGATATGCCCATTCGCCGGGCGGCTTCTTTTTGTCCCGTTTCTTCAAAATGGATCATGACAAGCGCCTGTCGCTGTCTCACTGGTAATTGTTCAATTGCATTTTGTACCTGAGTGCTTCGATCCCGTTCAATCTGTTTGTCAATGGGGCTTGGGGTTGGGTCAATCTGTTCAGGAACTTCTTCGTTGCTCAGATGTCTGGACTGACGCAGCCGGTCGATACAAAGATTGTGAATAACCCTGTGAAGCCAAGTGCTAACTTGCGCATTATCTTTCCATTTGGGGGCCTGTTGCCAAAGTCTGATGAAGGCCTCTTGAGCAATATCCTCGGCAAGAGATTGATCGTGCAAGAGGATAAACGCAGTTTGATAGGCTCGCTGCATATGCGCCTCGACAAGCTCCTTGTATGCGGTTTCATCCCGCTTGGCCACACGGGTCATGAGCCGTGCGTCTTGCTCTATCCTGTCTATGTTACGCATAAACACTCTATGGGCGCCTGTTGGTTATGTATTCATAGTCTGCATTAAACGTAAGCGGCGGGAAAATCCGTCGCTTTTAATTTCAGAAAAAATGTCATCTACCTTTTCTTGACAGAGAAAAAAGAGTATTTGAGGGCAAGGAGTTGACGGAATGACCAGTAAAAAAGTTTTGGGCCTGATTTTATTTCTGGGCTTTATTGTGATTTATTCTTTCGCCGCAATGTTGCTGGCGGTTCATATTTTGCCTGACAATCGTTGGGTGGATCTTCTGTTTTATCCAGTGGTCGGAATTCTTTGGATCTTTCCTGCAATGAAAATACTGCGCTTTATGCTTCCCGGTGATCCATCCGATCAGGAGTAGCAGGCAAAAAGAAGCCGGATCGAGAGGGGGGAAGTCGACCCGGCTGAAGCTATATCAGTGGGAGAGGGGAGTTTCTCACTGATTAGCCAAGAATTTTATTTCCTTTTGCTTACTCACTCTTTCAACCTGATATAGGTATTTGCAGGGAAATTTCCAGTCCTTGTCAAGTAAAATATTTTAAAAATCTAATGTTATACCGGATTCTCTCCGGTAAGTAGTTAGAATCGCTGTGAGTTTGCCCTGTAGTTATACTCTGGAATGGCTTTCTAGCCGAGCCGCTGACGCTGAATTCGGCTACAAACACTTTCAACTGCAAGGATCAGTCGATTGATGTCATCCGCATCTGAAAGTCGATGATCCCCCTCCTTTACCAAAGTCACAACGACATCTGTACTGGTCAGCTTTTCCTGTATATCCAGCGCGGTTTTCCAGGGAACACTGTCATCTTTCATTCCTTGCAGTAGATGAACGGGGCCATCAAAAGGAATGGGTGACTGCATGACGAGATTGCGATCCCCATCATCGAGAAGTTTTTTGGTAATCGTGTATGGCTCATCCGAATATTCAGTTGGCTCTTTCCAAAATCCCTGACGCTCAATATCGGCAAGAGCGCTTTCACTCATAGTTGCGCGCATACGCAGCGTGAAATCCGGGGCGGCCGCTATTCCAACAAAGCCAGCAATACGGTCCGGTCGCAGCAAAGCCATGCGAAGGCCGATCCATCCGCCCATTGAAGAGCCAACAATGACTTGTGGTCCTGCCGTGCAGTCATCCAAAATGGCCAGAGCATCGTCGGTCCAGCGACTGATGCAGCCGTCTTCAAAATTTCCTGTCGATTGTCCGTGCCCAAGATAGTCAAAACGTGTATAGCTTCGCCCGATGGTTTTCATTGCCTTTTCCAGCGCGAGTGCTTTGGTGCCCTGCATGTCAGACATAAAGCCCGAGCAGAAAATAACACCGGGCCCCTCGCCTGCGCTGTGATGATAGGCTATAGATTGTCCATCTGGACGCTGAAGCATTTCGGGTTGAGATAATTCAGTTTGAGCCATCGGTTTCACTTTTGCCGTTAGAGATTTAAGAACGTGACTGACCATAGCATTTCTGAGCCTTCAAATGAAAGCCGCTCTCCTGTCATTTTGCAGGTTTTACCAAATATGGACGGGGGTGGTGTGGAAAGGGGTACTGTTGAAGTTGCCACAGCCATTGTTGCACAAGGCTGGAGGTCGGTTGTTGTATCAGCGGGCGGCAAGATGGTGTATGAGCTTGAGAAGGCTGGTGCCAAACACATTACTTTACCGGTGCATTCTAAAAACCCAATTGTAATGTGGAAGAACATCAACCGTTTGCAGCAGGTGATTGCAAACGAGGGCGTTCAGATCGTTCACGCCAGAAGCCGGGCTCCGGCGTGGAGCGCCCTTGCGGCTGCGCGTAGATCGGGCACCCCGTTTTTGACCACATTCCACGCAGCCTATACCCGCGGCGGGTTCCTTAAAAACAGCTATAATTCTGTGATGGCGAAGGGTGATCGCGTTATCGCAATTTCGGACTTCATTGCGCAGCATATTCAGGAAAATTATACGGTTGATCCGCAGAAAATAATAAAAATTGCACGAGGTGTTGATTGTCGGCGGTTTAATCCGGGCGCTGTTAGTGCTGAGCGGATAATTAAAATGGCGACTGACTGGGCACTACCTGACGGTGTTCCGGTGATTATGATGCCCGGCAGATTGACGCGCCTGAAAGGGCACGAAGATCTGATTGAAGCCCTTGCTCTTTTACCTGACAAGAATTTTCTGGCGTTGTTCGTCGGCGCTGGTTCGGGACGCGAATCCTATCGCGCGGAGCTGAATAAACTGGTTGTAGAGAGAGGACTGCAGGGTAAAGTTCAGATTAAAGACTATTGCAATGACATGTCAGCCGCACTGATGTTGGCAGATGTTGTTGTCTCCGCAACAACAGTGCCAGAAGGGTTTGGCAGAGTGGCCGTTGAAGCGCAGGCAATGGGGCGGCCGGTTGTCGCGACAGCGCATGGTGGATCTTTGGAGACAGTCAAAGATGGAGAAACGGGGTGGCTGGTACCTGTTGGGGACAGGCAGGCGATGGCACGGGCCATTGATGGTGCGCTCAAATTATCACCCGCCGAGCGTGAAGCCATTGCGGAGAAAACAAGGCAGTTTGTGATGCAGAATTTCACGGTAGAGAAAATGTGTAATTCAACACTGGATGTTTATCGGTCACTATTGGCGGCAGTTTGAGATGCGTGACCTTCAATCCTATCAGCGTATTCTGGTTATCAAGCATGGAGCGCTGGGTGATGTTGTTCTTGCCCAAGGGCCATTTCAGGCGATCAGACAGGCCCACCCAAATGCACGTATAACCTTGCTTACCACAGCGGCGTTTGAGGGGTTTTTGCGAAATTCGGGTTTGTTTGATGAGGTCTGGATTGATGAAAAACCAAAGCTTTGGCAGCTTGGTACCATTTTGAAGTTGAAATCACGCCTGCGAAAAGGTGACTTTGAGCGGGTTTATGATTTGCAGACGTCATCGCGCACAAATTCCTATTTCAAAGGCTTTGCAAAGCCAAAGCCGGAATGGTCTGGTATCGCACCAGGTTGCAGTCATCCTCATAGCAATCCGGGGAGAGGTGCGCTGCACACGATTGAAAGGCAAGCAGAACAGTTGCAAATGGCGGGAATTGACAACATTCCTGCACCGGATTTCAGTTGGGCGTACCGTGATATTACAAAGTATGATCTGGCATCATCTTTCGCTTTGTTGGTTCCAGGCGGTTCCGCACACCGACCTGAAAAGCGCTGGCCAGCCAAGAAATACGCTGAACTTGCCAATTACTTGGCAGCAAATAAAGTGCAACCAGTTCTTTTGGGCGGTGCGGCTGAAGCGGATGTGATTGGGGAAATCATGTCTTCCTGCGTACAGGCAGTGGATCTAAGCGGGAAAACCACTCTTGAGGAGATTGCCAGTCTGGGGCGTTTAGCCCGTTTGAGTGTTGGAAATGATACCGGCCCACTTCATTTGATAGCCGCCGTAAACTGTCCAGTAACCGTTCTTTTTTCATCGGCGTCGGATCCTGCGAGGGCGCGTCCAAGAGGGAGGGATGTGACGGTGTTGCGGAAAAGTTCACTGGAGGAATTGCCGCTTGAAGAGGTAATCAAGACGTTGCAGATCGAAAAATAGCGCTTCTTTAGTAACAAATAGTGTCTTTATGGCAGAATGTTGGGTTATTGAAGGGGTGGCGGCTTGACATCGCAGGTTAAATTTTTACAGTCGCCACTCTTATAACTTGGTTCAGCTCAGGGTATTGATCGGAACCCAACCCATTGGTGACAACAGTGCAAAACGCAAATGTGAATATTACACTTCCAGACGGAAGTGTTCGTGTCTTTGACAAACCCGTATCAGGATTGGAACTCGCAGCAGACATTGGCCCTGGTTTGGCCAAGGCGGCGCTGGCGCTTCGTATCGACGGAGAGATGCGGGACCTTAAGACGGTTTTAAACGAAGATGTTGCAGTTGAAATCGTAACGGCGAAGGAAGAGGGCGATGATGTCCTTGAGCTTATTCGTCATGATGCCGCTCATGTGATGGCGGAAGCTGTAAAAGAGCTATATCCAGAGACACAAGTGACCATTGGTCCGGCGATTGAGGACGGGTTCTACTATGATTTTGCTCGGGAAAAGCCGTTCACACCAGAAGATCTGGAAAAGATCGAACAGCGGATGCACGAAATTGTAGACCGTGACGAAAGCATTGATCGCGAAGAGTGGGATCGTGACGAAGCGGTTAAATTTTTTGAAAATCAGGGCGAGAAATATAAAGCAGAGATAATTGCATCCATACCTGATGATCAGCCAATTGGTATTTACAAGCAGGGTGAATTTCAGGACCTTTGCCGTGGCCCCCATTTGCCATCTACAAAGAAGCTGGGGCATGCCTTCAAGCTGATGAAGCTGGCTGGTGCCTATTGGCGTGGTGATTCGAAAAATGAAATGCTGCAACGGGTATACGGAACTGCCTGGCGGACAGAAAAAGAGCTTAAAGCCTATCTGAACCGTCTGGAGGAAGCAGAGCGGCGTGACCATCGTAAGCTTGGCCGTGAAATGGATCTGTTCCATATGCAAGAAGAAGCCGTGGGAATGGTTTTCTGGCACAAGCATGGTTGGACATTATACCGGACTTTGGAGAATTATATTCGAAACAAGCTGGAGAAAGCTGACTATCAGGAAGTCAAGACGCCTCAGCTCGTGGATCGAAAATTGTGGGAAGCATCCGGTCACTGGGAAAAATTCCGCGAGAATATGTATACGACTGATTCAGAGGATCGTACATTCGCACTGAAACCTATGAACTGTCCGTGCCATGTCCAGATTTTCAATCAGGGTATTACAAGTTACCGTGATCTGCCTTTGCGTATGGCGGAATTCGGCTCCTGTCATCGGTATGAGCCTCTGGGGCATTGCATGGTATCATGCGTGTAAGAGGCTTCACGCAGGATGATGCCCATATTTTCTGTACAGAAGATCAGATCACATCGGAGACAGAAATTTTCTGTGAGCTATTGTTGGATATTTACAAGGATTTTGGCTTTACAGAGGTCCGCGTAAAATTTTCTGATCGTCCTGAGACTCGTGCCGGTGATGACGCTATTTGGGATAAAGCAGAAGGTTCACTGAAAGATGCCATCGAGGCAACTGGACTGAGCTACAGCATGAATCCGGGTGAAGGTGCTTTTTATGGCCCCAAGTTGGAATTTGTGCTGACTGATGCGATTGGTCGTGACTGGCAATGTGGTACATTGCAGGTGGACTTTGTTCTGCCCGAGCGATTGAATGCGTCATACATTGGTGAGGATGGCGCAAAACATCGTCCGGTAATGCTTCATCGCGCCATTTTCGGGTCCATGGAGCGTTTCATTGGTATATTGATCGAAGAATATGCTGGTCGTTTTCCGCTGTGGCTGGCGCCTCAGCAGATTGTCATTGCAACCATTACAGACGAAGCCGATGAGTATGCCCATCGGGTGCTGGCGGAGGCTAATAAACGGGGCTTGAGAGCAAGTCTTGATCTTCGAAACGAGAAGATTAACTATAAGGTCCGTGAACATAGCCTTGCAAAGGTTCCAGCGCTATTGGTAGCAGGCAAGCGCGAAGCAGAGGAAGATACAATTTCTGTCAGACGTCTTGGTGAAAAGCACCAGAAGGTCATGAGTTTGACAGAAGCCTTGGACGCACTTGCCGAAGAAGCGCGTGTTCCCGGAACATGATTAAAATTGCAATGCGTTGAATCTGTTGGAACAAGTCTTGGAAAGATGTAATATAGGCGAGGTTGCTGGTCTGCACTGGCAGCCGCGTCATAACTGCGAAGGAGAAGGTAAATAGCTCGTCCATCAAGAAATACGATGCCGGCCAAGGAAGGCCCTCGTATGAACGAAGATATCGAAAGTTCCGAAGTCCGTCTGATCACAGAGGATGGAAATAATATTGGTCTGGTTTCTGTAGAGGTGGCCGCAGGTCTGGCTGATGAAGCTGGTCTGGATCTTGTCGAGGTGTCGCCTGGGCAGATACCGGTTTGCAAGGTCATGGATTACGGCCGCGCCAAATTTGAGGCGCAGAAAAAAGCTGCCAAGGCCCGCAAAAAACAGAAGACTGTTGATATTAAAGAACTGAAATTGCGCCCTGGTATTGAGGAGCATGATTATCAGGTGAAGATGCGGAATATGGTGCGGTTTATTGAAGCGGGTGACAAGGTCAAGCTCACCATTCGATTCCGTGGCCGTGAAATGGCGCATCCTGAAAATGGTATGAAATTGCTGAATCGGGTTCGTGATGAATATGCAGAGTCTATCAAAGTAGAGCTGAACCCCAAAATGGAAGGGCGCATGATGACCATGATTGTCGCCCCGGCAGGCGCGAAATAACAGTTTTTTGCATCTGATTTCACAGAATTTAAAAAGGGATTCTAAAGCATGATTTCTGGATCCCTTTTTTAACGCATTGAAAATATTTATTTTTTTCGTTTTTTGTGCTTTATGCAGAATTGAGTTTATTCTGCTGACTGGTGTGAAGACGGCGATACGTTAATTGTAAATTGAGCTTGGCAAAATCCCTGAAAACAGGGGCTTGCTATCTTTGAGCGTTGCGGATATAACGCTCGCTTCGTCGAACATTCCGGCCAAGAAGGGCTGCCGAGTCTGTTCAGTCGCTTAAACTCTTAAACTTAAGGGAAGCCAAAATGCCCAAGTTGAAAACAAAGAGCGGTGTGAAGAAACGTTTCTCTCTCACTGCCAAAGGTAAAGTTCGCAGTGCGCAGGCTGGAAAACAGCACGGCATGATCAAGCGGACAAACAAGCAGATCCGTAACCAGCGCGGTACAACCATCCTCTCTGAAGCGGATGCCCGGATCGTCAAGAAATTTTTACCTTACGGCTAAAGGAGAGTAGACCATGGCACGTGTAAAACGCGGTGTGACTACTCACGCCCGCCACAGAAAAGTTATCAAGGCTGCAAAAGGGTATTACGGTCGCCGTAAGAACACCTTCCGCACAGCAGTACAAGCCGTTGAAAAAGCAGGTCAGTACGCCTATCGCGATCGTCGCGTCAAGAAACGCAATTTCCGTTCACTTTGGATCCAGCGGATCAATGCTGCATCTCGTGAACTTGGAATGACTTACGGAAACTTTATGCACGGCCTCAAGCTGGCTGGCATAGATCTGGACCGTAAGGTTCTTGCTGATATTGCCGTTCGCGAGCCTGAGGCCTTCAAGGCATTGGTTGAAGCTGCTGAGAAAGCATCTGCCAAAGCCTGATTTTGTCGGGCCCCTCGAAAACTTCAGTTAAGAACACTAGACTTTTTCGAAGACCACTTTATTAAAAAGGGGGCCCGATGCTTTGGGTCCCCTTTTTTTGTTGAAAGAGACGATGCAGGATATAAACAAGCTTGAAAGCGAGTTGCTGGAAGAAATCGGCAACGCACGGGATCTCGACGCGCTGGAAGCCGTCAGAATTTCCGCTATGGGTAAAAAGGGGCGTGTCAGCCTGATGATGCGTGGCCTCGGTCAAATGGCACCGGAAGAACGTAAAGAAATTGCCCCAAAACTCAACCAGCTCAAGAAAGTGATTGGTGATGCAATCGACAATGCCAAGGCAGAGCTGAACCGGGCGGCAATGGAGGCTCGTCTGGCGTCGGAGCGTGTGGATGTCACCTTGCCAGTGCGTCCAGAAAATAAGGGAAGAATTCATCCGATTAGTCAGGTAACTGACGAAATTATCGAAATTTTCGCTGATATGGGATTTTCGATCGCTGAGGGGCCGGATATTGAGGATGATTTTCACAACTTCACGGCGTTGAATATCCCGCCTGAACATCCTGCACGGCAAATGCATGACACATTCTATCTTCCGCAAAAAGAGGATGGGAGTCGTCAACTTCTGCGGACGCATACATCTTCTGTTCAGATACGGACCATGGAAAACAAACAGCCGCCACATCGAATTGTGGTGCCAGGAAGAACATACAGAAGTGATTCCGATCAGACTCATACGCCGATGTTCAACCAGATCGAAGGACTGGTCATCGACAAGACAAGCCATATGGGTCACCTGAAAGGCGTGCTCAAAGAATTCTGCCGGGCCTTTTTCGAGGTCGATGATGTCGAAATGCGGTTTCGCCCGTCCTATTTTCCGTTCACTGAACCCTCTGCCGAGATGGATATTCGGTGCACATTTGCTGGTGATCACATCAAGATTGGTGAAGGTGATGACTGGATGGAGATTCTCGGTTGCGGCATGGTGAACCCGAAGGTACTGGCGCATTGCGGCATTGATCCAAATGAATATCAGGGTTTTGCCTGGGGGATGGGAATTGACCGGATTGCGATGCTGAAATATGGCATCCCTGATTTGCGGGCCTTTTTCGATTGTGACCTACGCTGGCTGAAACATTACGGATTTGTACCTTTGGATGTACCAACGCTTGGGGGAGGGCTGTCTCGATGAAATTTACAGTCTCCTGGTTAAGAGAATATCTGGAGTTTGACGCTTCATTGGACGAACTGTCTGAGAAGCTGACTTCAATTGGTCTGGAAGTTGAAGAAATCGTTGATCGCGCGAAGGAGTTGGAGGCTTTCAAGGTCTGTCATGTGATCAAGGCGGAGCAACATCCAAATGCGGATCGCTTGCGTGTCTGTCAGGTAGATACCGGTGAAGGTGTTGTTCAGGTCGTGTGCGGTGCGCCAAATGCGAAAACCGGTATGAAGGCAGTTTTTGCGCCATCCGGCGTGTATGTTCCAGGTACTGATCTGTTGCTCAAACCATCAAAAATCAGAGGGGTTGAGAGCAACGGTATGCTTGTATCAGAACGCGAAATGGGTGTTTCTGATGAACATGATGGCATTATTGAAATGCCTGAAAACACCGAAATTGGTCTTCAATACGCCAAGCTGGCGGGCCTTGATGATCCGGTTGTGGAAATTGCGATCACCCCAAATCATCAGGATGCACTTGGGGTGTACGGAATTGCCCGTGACCTTGCGGCCAGTGGATTTGGTACCTTAAAAGAGCCAGATTTGACACCAGTAAAGGGTCAGTTTGACAGCCCCATTGGTGTGAAACTGTCCTTTGAAGGCGACGCAGACCCGCTTCCTTGTTCAAAGTTTTTGGGCCGATATGTGCGCGGTGTGAAAAACGGGCCGAGCCCGAAATGGCTACAGGATCGATTGATCTCGATTGGACTGCGCCCGATCTCAGCGTTGGTGGATATTACCAATTTTGTTACTTTTGATCTGGGTCGCCCTCTGCACGTATTTGATGCTGACAAGCTCAAAGGAGATATTCAGCCGCGCTTTGCCCGTGCAGGTGAGAAGTTGCTGGCCTTGGACGGTGAAGAATATGACCTTGTTGAAAGCGATTGCGTAATAGCTGACGATGTCGCTCCTCAGGGGCTTGGCGGTATTATGGGCGGTGAGCTGAGCGGGTGCACGGAAGAGACAACAAACGTCTTTATTGAAGCCGCGCTTTTTGATCCGATCGCCATTGCGACAACAGGTCGCCGTCTGGGTATTGAATCCGACGCCCGCTATCGCTTCGAAAGAGGTGTGGACCCCGCTTTCGTGGAAAATGGTATGGAGGTCGCGACACGTCTGGTAATGGAGCTTTGCGGCGGAGAGCCCAGCCATGTGGTTGCAGATGGGGAAGGTCCCGATTGGCAGAAAAGTGTCAGTTTACGCAAAACCCGCGTTAAAGAACTTGGCGGGGTAGATGTTGAGCCGTCTGAAATGATTGAAATTCTGGATCGGCTGGGTTTCAAACCCGTTGATAAGGGAGATGTCATCGAAACGCAGGTTCCCTCTTGGCGTATGGACATTGATGCAGAGGCTGATCTTGTCGAAGAAGTGATGCGAATGCACGGCTTTGATAAGATTGAGGCTGTGGCCCTGCCACGGTTGTCTGTCGTCGCACAGCCATCTGTCAGTCCAAAACAACGCCGGGTTCGAACAGCGAAACGGGCCTTGGCGGGCCGGGGAATGATTGAAGCGGTAACCTATTCGTTTTTGCCGCGGGCTCATGCGGAACTCTTTGGCGGTGTGAATGAGGATATTGTTCTATCCAATCCTATTAGCTCCGATCTTGACGTTATGCGCCCCTCGCTTTTGCCAAATCTGGTGGCGGCTGCGGGGCGTAATCAGGCGCGTGGATTTAATGACATAAATCTGTTTGAGGTGGCTGGCGAATATCACAGTGATCAGCCAGATGGCCAAAGAACGGTTGCAGCGGGTATTCGCACCGGTTTGACTTCCGGGCGCCATTGGGATGGCGCCGGGCGTGCCTGGGATGTATTCGATGTGAAAGCAGATGTTCTTGATCTGCTTGAAGCCATCGGCGGTCCTGCGGCAACTGCTCAAATCGTTACCGGGGCACCGCAGTGGTATCATCCGGGAAGATCCGGAGTCATACAGCTCGGTCCAAAAATGCGCCTTGCCGCTTTTGGAGAGCTGCACCCATCAGTTCTTGAAGCCATGAAGGTTAAAGGGCCGATCATGGGATTTGAGTTGTATCTGGATAATGTTCCCCTGCCCAAAGCAACAGGCAAAACAGCCCGTGATCCGCTAAAAGTTTCAGATTATCAGGCGGTGGAGCGTGATTTTGCTTTTGTAGTTGATCAGGACGTGACCGCAGACAAAATTTTACGTGCCGCACGTGGTGCTGATAAAAAACTGATCACAGATGCGACAATTTTCGACATCTATGAAGGCGAACGTATTGGAGAGGGTAAAAAATCGATTGCACTTTCCATCCGGCTTGAGCATCTGACAAAACATTGACTGATGAAGAAATTGATGCGGTTGCAGCCAAGGTTGTTGCCAATGTGGAGAAATCCACAGGTGGTATATTGCGCCGCTAGAATTTCTGCTCAGAAATAAATCAGTGAGGGCCGGAGAATGCGGATGTATTCTTCGGCCCGAATGTTCAAAAGGACTGCATAATGACAAATAAGATACCGGAAGGGTTTGTCCCATTTCCGGAATTTCCGGGGTTTCTGGAGACAACAGGTCCGCTTTATGTGAACTATACCGACACAGAGGCGCGCCTTGGAATTCTTGTTGAGAAGAAACATGTTAATATTGCCAATATCTGTCATGGTGGCATGATCATGACATTGGCGGATATGCAATTGGGTATCGGCGCACAAGCCGCGTTGAAAATGCGTAAATTTCTCCCAACCATGCATATGAGTGGTGATTTTGTAGCCCCAACACCGCTTGGGGCCTGGTTGGAAGGCCGCACCGAAGTGATTAAGGCAACCCGTAAAAGTATTTTTGCGACCTGTATTCTGAAAGCTGACGGTGAAACAGTATTCAGTGGCTCGGGAATAATGAAAATACCCGGCGACAATGGTGGTCAGTTTGCCGATATTATGATATCGGATCGGGGTTAGTATCAAAAGCTGCTGATAAATGCTTCTGCAGAGATAAAGCGTTAGATTGAGTTGAAATGACAGACCTCAGTAAAATCAGGAATTTCTCGATCATTGCCCATATTGATCATGGGAAATCTACACTGGCCGACCGCCTGATTCAGGATTGCGGTGGGCTGGATACCCGCGAGATGCAGCAGCAGGTTCTCGACAATATGGATATTGAGCGAGAACGCGGAATTACGATCAAGTCGCAGACCGTCAGGTTGCTCTACAAAGCCAAAGATGGGGAGACTTATACGCTTAATCTTATTGATACGCCGGGCCATGTGGACTTTGCCTATGAGGTGAACCGCTCACTCTCCGCTTGTGAAGGCTCTTTATTGGTTGTTGATGCCAGTCAGGGTGTTGAGGCGCAAACGCTCGCAAATGTGTATCAGGCAATCGAAGTTGACCATGAAATCGTACCTGTTCTGAATAAGGTTGATCTGCCGGCTGCTGATGTGGACAGGGTTTCCGAGCAGATCGAGGATGTGATCGGAATTGATGCCACGGACGCTATTGCAGTATCTGCTAAAACCGGTCTGGGCATTGAAGAGGTTCTGGAAGCTGTCGTTGCAAAAATTCCACCGCCTGAAGGAGATCGGAACAAGCCATTGCGGGCGCTTCTGATTGATAGCTGGTATGATGCCTATCTCGGTGTTGTCGTGCTCTTTCGGGTGCGGGAGGGAAGTATCCGCAAGGGGCAGAAAATCCGCCTTATGGAAACCGGGGCTTCCTATTTGGTGGATCGCGTCGGTGTTTTTACCCCAAAGGGCCTTATTGTTGATGAGCTGGGTCCGGGCGAGATCGGATTTATGACGGCCGCCATCAAGGAAGTTGCCGACACTAATGTGGGTGATACCATTACCGATGATCGCAATCCGGCAGCAGAACCTTTGCCCGGCTTTAAACCCAATCAGCCGGTTGTATTCTGTGGCCTGTTTCCAGTGGATTCAGCTGATTTTACGGAACTGAAAGCCAGCCTTGCAAAATTGCGGCTCAATGACGCCAGCTTTTCGTTTGAAGCGGAAACATCCGCGGCGCTCGGATTTGGTTTCAGATGCGGATTTTTGGGTCTTTTGCATCTGGAGATCATTCAGGAACGTCTGGAGAGGGAATTCGATCTGGATCTGATCACAACGGCACCATCAGTGGTCTATCACATCTATAAAACCGACGGGGAAATGGAAATGCTACATAATCCGGCGGATATGCCCGATGTGATGAAAATTGATCATATCGAAGAGCCGTGGATCAAAGCGACTATCATGGTTCCCGACGATTATCTGGGGCAGGTTCTGAAATTATGTGAAGACAAGCGCGGTGTACAACTGGACCTGACTTATGCAGGTAACCGGGCCATGGTTGTCTATAAATTGCCTCTCAATGAGGTGGTGTTTGATTTTTACGATCGCCTTAAATCTGTCAGCCGGGGATATGCCAGCTTTGACTATGAAATGTATGCCTATGAAGAAAGTGATCTGGTCAAGCTCAGCATTCTGGTGAACGCTGAGCCAGTAGACGCTCTTGCCATGCTGGTTCACCGCTCTCAGGCGGAAGCCCGCGGTCGTCACTTGTGTGAGCGGCTGAAAGATCTTATTCCGCGCCAGCTATTCAAAATTGCATTGCAGGCCGCAATCGGCGGTAAGGTTATTGCCCGTGAAACCATCAGCGCCATGCGCAAAGACGTTACCGCCAAATGTTATGGCGGTGATATCACGCGTAAGAAAAAGCTCTTGGAGAAGCAGAAAAAGGGTAAAAAACGCATGCGCAGCGTTGGCAATGTGGAAATTCCGCAAAGCGCCTTTGTCGCTGCCTTGAAAATGAGCGACGACTGATCTGGCTCCTGTTGTTCGCGGGTCAGTTTAGATATTTGCGCGGCGCAAATCGGTTGCGCCGATCGCGAAAGAGGATCAGAAACAATACTCCCGGGACCACGAAGATGATCCATGCGGGCCAAAGCAGCAATTCGACAATGATCGGATCCCATAGTTGCGCAAACAGATAGCGTTGCACCACCGCCTGCACAAGGTTGAGGCTTTTGGCGTCGAGATCGAACCAGAGCTGACCAAGGAGCTGCGGTGCCCACTCGCCAGCCTTTAGCGATGCCAGCAGTTCATTGCCCAGCAACATAATGCCGAGCATGAGACATAACCAGCCTAATATGCGTCCGATAATCACAATTGCCCCGCCCTTCTGACACGCCCTGATCGTGCCTCATCGTCCTGACAGCTTAAGAGGAACTGAAGGCAAGTGCAATATCCCGCTTGCTCAGGGAAAATCGCCCGATTTTGTTTTGCAGGCTTGCATTCTGTGTCTTGTTGGGTATAGTCCCCCGGTCCCGTCCGTGGACCTATGTGGAGAGGTGGCCGAGTGGCTTAAGGCGCACGCCTGGAAAGTGTGTATACGGGAGACCGTATCGGGGGTTCGAATCCCCTCTCTCCGCCAGAACCCTGTTTTTCAGCATCCCCTAAAATTCGCTAATGTCCTTCTAATCCCCAGTAATCCTAGGGTGTTTAGTCCGTAATTGTTCATTGATATTTTCTAATGTTTATAGGTGACGTCTGATTAAGTATGGGTAGGAAGATTGGTAGAGAATGCGTTAAATGTCCTACCAGCCGGGCTGCAAGCCTATATTTATTTAGAATAAAAAGAAAAAATACATAAGGCATTCTCTTAACGGATGTGTATTGTGACATGAAATTTTGCTTTGTTTTCGGACGTTTAGTTGTTTGTTTTTTTGCACACTATTTACCCGAATTTCGAAAATTCAATAGTCCTGATGTTTACTTGAGCAGACCATTGGTGTTTCATATTCGAAAATAAAATCGAATTGGAAGAGCGAGCAATATGCACAAAATGCTGTTGATATTCGTATTGGCTATTTTTTGTCGTCGGTTGTCAAACGATGACAAAAAAAGAGGCAGCTTTTCAGCAGGCATTAGACGCTAAAAGCCCTAATACTCTGAAAGAGTATGTCAACGATAAAACCATACTGAGAAACTTGTATCAGTTCGAAAACGCTGTTCTCTATTTTTCACCTAAAGGTCATGGTTATCTGTGGGTAGAAGGTACGTATGTTCCGGAGTACTTCACATGGAGGATAGAAAAACTAGAAGCTATGTATGAGCTGTGTTTGTCACATCCTGATTTATTTGCAGCACTCCAATCTAGCCGTAGAGTTTATGGTAATAAGGACCAGTACTGTAGGCCTATGAGTGTCTTTCTCTCTAGGGTGAAGGAGTTTCGTGAAACTGACATTTTTAAACTGTCTTCTGGTCGTATCCCATTTATTAGAAAGACACCCCACCACAATCTGGGTGAGTTATTGGAATTATCATACGGTAAATAGTCTATGTTCCTGTAGTAGTGGAGTAAGTCATGCAAGGATTGCGATTCTGTTAGGTATTCCCTGTACGATTTGAACGTGTGACTATCTGATTAGAAAAGTCATTTTTGGATTCCCTAATTGATAGGGCACCTGTTTTTTATAAGTTAAACTTTCACAAAATCCTAAATTTTCCGTCTGAAATTACTACGATTAAAGGGGGCAATCATATTTTGGTTGGGAAATTTATTATTTGGTTATTTAAACAATACTGCTTTACCAATGGGGTGCTTCTATCTAATCTGCTGAGGAAAATTGCCCTACTCATAAGAATATTATGCTTCTTTGCGAATTCTCCAATACGCGTGACAACAATTTCAACTTAATTCGAATACTTGCTGCCTGGCTTGTGTTATTTTCACATTCATATGCCATCGTTTTTGGGGGGGGGGAATTTGAACCGTTAAGGTGGCTTGGCGTGACCTGGGGTGGCATCGCTGTCGATGTATTTTTTGTTACCAGTGGGTTCCTGATTACGCAAAGCCTCACTCGTTCGAGTTTACTTTCCTTCGCGTTAAAACGGGCACTGAGAATATTTCCGGCCCTCATCGTTGCTGTATGCCTCATGGTTGTGCTGCTGTCGGATGATCTTTTCTCATTCGAAACGCTGAAATTCTTCGTTAAAAATACTACCCTGTTTTTAGGCGTGTCTTATACGCTACCCGGTGCGTTTATTGACACCCCTTTAGGTCCTGCAGTGAACGGGTCTTTGTGGACACTTCCTTGGGAAGTTCGCTGCTATGCTGCAGTGATATTGGTGACAGCCTTCAGGCCCAAGTTGATGACGCCTGTTGTCGCTATTGGCCTGATGCTATTTGCCCATCAGAGCGAAGCGGCACGTATTTGTGGGTTTTTCTTTGTTGGTGCCTCAATATTCCATTTCAGAGATAAAATTGTAATTACCCATTGGCTTGCAGCGGGATTTTTGGTCGCTTTGCTCGTGTCCTTGAGCGATCCAAATATATTCAGGTTCGTTTATCCTTTTGCGCTCCCATATTTTGTATTTTATCTGGCATATGTTCCGGAAGGTTCGATCAGAAAATTTAATAAGTTCGGTGATTATTCATATGGAATGTACATCTATGCATTTCCTATTCAGCAGGCACTCACACATGTAACGCAGGATGTGTATCTGCATATCATTCTCGCAACTGTGATGACATTCGTTCCCGCCTTCCTGTCATGGCATTTGATTGAAAAACACGCTATCAATCCAGACTTTAGGGCCAGATTAGTATTGCCGCTAAAAGCTATTCGGAAGGGCGGTTGAGGTGACGGTCTACGATTGTATCATAAACGCCCGTCTCTTTTAGCGTTTTAAGGCCGGTGTTGACGGTCTGAATGATTGCTTCTGCGTTGGGATGTTGTTTACTGATCAGGAAATGCATGGTTGAGGGAGCCCATTCAATGGGTAGCCGTTTGAGCTTTTCCTCGCTCCCTTTTTCTCTTCTGAACATATCCGCGGAAACAATATTATTCCAAACCACGAAATCGCATCGCTTTATCAGAAGCATTCTCAGGCTATAAGTATTTTCCAGTGTTCGGATGACGTTAATTTTTCCGCTATTCACCTGATCCCTTAATTCTTCGGGGATGGAATATCCCTCCGCCCTGCAAAAGCGCAGCCCATCAAGCTCTGCTTCTGATGAGGGGGTTTGCAGTAAATCCCGAGATACGAAAATGCTGGCTTTTGTGGCATATAGCGGGTCGGAAAACAAAAAACTCTTTTTGCGTTTTTCTGTCTCGTAATAAGGAAATATACCATCGTGCACACCGACCCGGGCTTCTTGATAGGTTCGTTTCCATGGCAAATGAATAACGGTGTGTGGAATATTGGATAATTTAAAAATTTCGGTGATGATTTCAGTTACCATACCACCTGAAGGCAGGTTTTCATCGGCAAATGGGGGGAAATTGTTCCCTGTCGCAAGCGAGAGAGGTTTTTCTGTCGCACTCGCTGTGTTGTAGAAAAGGAAAATTGTGAGAGATAAAATCAGGCATTTGTAAGTAAGCAGCCGTAACTTGGCAGGGAATGCAACTGAATTTTCTGACATGGTTACCTCTCTTAATAGGATACCTGAATGACATCCCGTCTTGATTAGGGGTTTTGGCGGTCCTGTATTTTGAAACTCTGAAAAGTCAGATAGAACGTGTTGGTCAAAAGGCAATTTGTCAAAATGAACTTTGCGAGCATTTTGTTGGCAGTTCTTTGACCCTCTAGTGTCATTGAAGGTAGCTTAATTGGCAACAACAACTCGGTTACGGCCTTGATCTTTAGCATCGTAGAGTGCTTTGTCGGTTAAGCGTAGGATATCGAGGCTGGACCGGGCCCCGTTCAAGCATTCTGCAACTCCGATACTGGTGGTTATTGAAAAGGCAGTTCCTTGATCTTCCAGCTTAAGTTGAGCAATTTTTTGTCTTAGCATTTCAGCGAATTCAAGTGCCATCTTCAAAGAGTAGCCGCGCAACAGAATTGCAAATTCTTCTCCGCCCAGTCTGCCAAAAAATCCGTTTTTAGGGAGAATTTCTTGACAGAGGTTCGCAAATTCGATCAGCGCATTGTCACCGGCTTCATGCCCGTATGTATCGTTCACTTTTTTAAAATGGTCTATATCCAGCATTAGCATGGCATAGTTCGCGGCCTTTTTATTGTCGAGAAGGGCCAGATTATCCATGATAAATCTGCGATTGTAGGCACCGGTCAGGGTGTCGGTAATTGAAAGCTTGTGAAGTTCTTCCTTTTGGCGGGTAAGTGTTTCATTAGCCTTATTCAAGGCTTCCCTCGTAAAATAAATTTCTTCGGCCAGATCCACATTATCCATAGCAACGCTTTCCAAGCGTTCCTTTTCATCGCGGCAATTGGCGAGATCACCCTTGAGTATGAGATTTTGTTCCTCATGCTGGGCAATTTCCTGTTTGAGGAAGCAAACTTCTTCGCTGTCGCCATCGGAAATTTCAAGGCTGAATTTTTTGCGCGTCTGCTTTTCATTATGCGCGGCAAAAATTGCTTTTACTTTTTCGACACTGAGTTCACTACTCATGAGATAATCCGCCCCCTCTTGGCGCCAAGTGGGGCGACTATAGGGAGTTTAGGTAAGTGAAAGGTTAATAAATAACATTTTTCAATAAAAATGTTACAGAAAGAGGACAATCAACCAATCGCTTCTGCCTTGTTGGCGATACCAACAGTAATTTTTTTGAAGAGTTGATCTGCGCTGTGAAGCATATGGAACGTAGTTGTGTGAAGTTCGTCATAAGAAATATCTTCATCAAGAATCCGATTGCCGGCATCTTCACGTGAGTGAGGGAAGGCTTCCTCAAGCGTTTGTAACGCTGGCTGCATGTTAAAATGCAAAAGATCCGAATATACTGCTTCCATGGAAATATGGGGGCGATTACTGAAACGAGGGATCGTCATGAAGAGTTGCAGGCAATGGTACATCACCCCAATACGGATCGCGTGTAACAACCTAAGGCAACTGTGATCTTCATCAGTTGAGGAAAGGGGTGTTTTGGAATCATTTTCGCGGATGTTCTGGATGCAGCGTTTGAAATCCAGATTGTCTCTTAGCAACAGCCGCTCCACGGATCTGAGGGCATCGCATCGGTTTTCATTTTCCAGATGACGAACGATCCGGCGCATTCGGCTGCGGCTGTTCCGGTTTTCTTCCACGACAGCTCTTTTCAGCCAGATCATGGGATCAAGAACGCTGATGTAGGCGCCCAGAATGTCAATATCACTATAACTTTCAGCCTTACTTGCAACCTCGATAAGTGATTGAAGGCGGTGAGAGCGACTGTGCATTTTGACCAACTGGTCCATGTTTTTCTTGAACGAGCATCCGACGCCGCCGACCGAATTTGCCAGATATCCTATCTGCTGCAAAATCGCGTTATTGGGGATTGCCCGGATTTGGGACGGGTGATCCAGCTGGCGATCGGCCTGACCTTCATGCTGCCGTTTTACCGCGCGTGAGCCAGTGGGATATAGAAAATTCTGTGCAAACATACCCAGAAGCTTCGCGTAGTTGGGATTATCCACCAGATCACTATTAAAAGTTTTCAAATTCAGGAAAAATTCCAGCGTGGCATCTTCTTCCTGATAAAAGACATCATCGCTTGGAAAGTTTTCTTGCCAAAGCGTTTCCAGTATTCGGGTAAATGTGGCGAGGGCGAAATCCGGATTTTCGAAGAATAGAAAACCGTCCCCGCCTTGAAAACTGGTTTCCTGAAGGAAGGAAATGCCTTTTTCCTGTGCCAGTTTGCGCACTTGCGGCGGGGTGAAATAATTGATCCGTTCAGCCAATGTCGAATGACCGCCCCCACGGCCTACAGATTCACCATGGGTGTCAAAAAAGACCACTTCGATATGGTTAAGTCCCTCGTTCGCCATCAAATTAATCAGTTTGATTTTCAGACGCTCAATAGCCATAGAGGCGGAAACCTGACCAACAAAACGCCCGGCATCTGAGTAGCCAACCTGGACACACAGACGACCTGTTTTTTCAACATAGTCGCGATAGTGTCGGTTTTCGAGAAGTTCGGCGATGACTTTATCAGCCTTCAACAGGGCAACATCCGTCTCAAACAACGGAGAGATGTCGACATTTGCCTCTACATTGAAGAAGCGAGCGAAATACAGCGCACTGAGCTGCGTGAAAGAGCTTTCTGTTTCGGCAATCAAAAACCGCACACGGTCTTTGGGTGCAATGAATTTCTTCATCAGTGAAATGAGCATGAATAACCGCCGGGCTGTTGTTGGCTCATGCTCAATATTGAGGACTGTGACTTCGTGGGGTTTAACGGTGTCGAGTTTTTCAGAAATCCGCTGAAGGTAGTTTCTACGGACCAGGCTTTCATCCGGATCGCGGTCCATATCAATGAGACTGCGAACGGCATTATGTATTTGCGTACTGTTCAGGCGAACATGGATACGGGCATTCCCCTCGTCAAAAATAACCATCATGGATTGCAGGATCTGCACGGATCTTAACAAATCGTCTGGCAAGTCCTGTTCGCGCAAACTCGCCAGATATGGGCCAAGATCTTCAAGCACTGAAAGATCAAGTTTTTCCAGCTCGTCATGAACGTTGTTTATGTCATCGTTGCAGTTAAAAATAGCGATTTGCTGCGCAAATAGATCCCGTTTTCGGCTGATCACTTCAAAAAGATGCGCGTGGCTTTTGGGGGCAATTATTTTAAGATCTGCAAGGTCAGACTGCAAATAGTCCAAATAATAAATCTGCTGATCTTCAGCCATCTTCAAACGTTTGATAAAACTGGACTGCCAGGTAATGTCACTACGACCATCCAGATCAAAACCAACCCAGTTTGCAATATTTACCGGTTGGGGAGTGAAGCTATGTGTGGCGTCGGGCCAGTGCTCTTCTGCTACTTCATAAATAATCTGCAGGATTGTTTTTAGAGCGTCGCGCGCAGAATGAATTGCATGGACGGCAAAATCGAACTCTTCGTCCAGCGTGACGCCCTCTGGGACTGTCAAATCATCCGGTGCAATGTCACCGTGAATAAGGGCGCAAAGCTGACTGTATCCTTGCTCGGTCAAGGTGAAGGTTGGGTGGGCCGTAAAGACAACACCGTAAGTCAGCCGTTGCATTTTCTGAGCGAAAGTCTCGTAGTCTGAGTTGGCGGCAATGGCAGTTAATAGGGTGCGAAGCTGCTTCCTGTTTCTGGCGCTGTCCAGTTCTCCAATTTTGGTTTTGAATTTTTCTGCCCGAACTTTCAGGCTGCGGGCATTCAGAACATTCACTGCGCCATGCAATTCGTTCAATGTGATTTCAGAAGTCTGCAGGTCTTTTGCAACGGCAAGACTGAGTGTCAGAATGGGGTTTGTAAAACTGTCAGGCTGTTTTGCTAGTTCTTCGGCATGAGAAAGCCTCTCATGCAGTTTTTGAAGGTAGGGGTTGCTAAACGGCTGAATGTGTTTTGGTTCTGACATAAAGTTTTCCACTGTTTGACGCCGGAATACCAACATTTAGGAATTGAACTAAATCAGTACAAGCTGTTGGGGATCCATATGGGGCATTTATGACATGGCTTCGATCTTCTGCCAAGAAACCATCAGAGAGATTGAAACAAATTAATCCGGTTTATGACGGTAAGTAATAATCATTGGTTCTGCTGGGGATTGGTATATTTGTCGACGACTTGAAGGATCTGTTCTTCGGTAAACGGTTTAGTGACCACGTCGTTCATTCCCGCGTCCAGGAATTGCTTTCTACTATGATCAAAGGCGTCTGCGGTGAGTGAAATAATGGGGAGTGACTGCAACCCATCCAGATTGCGAATATGGTGCGTCGCTTCCATTCCATCCATTTTTGGCATGTGTATGTCCATCAGGATAATGTCTGCCCAGTGCTTTTTAGCTTCCTGGAGTGCCAATTCACCATTGGTGACGTGAATTACATGATGACCGGCATTTTCCAAAAAGGCGACGATAATAGCTGCATTTACTGGATTGTCTTCTGCGACGAGGACTTTTACGCAGGTAGAGGCGGTTTTTTCTGTTGATATCTCTCTGCCACTGAGGCTGCTATGAGTGATGTTTTCCTCGCTAATTTTGAAGGGGAGGATGACTGAGAACTCAGAGCCGATGTCTAGCGTGCTCCTTACAGCGATCTGCCCGCCCATGAATTCGGTCAATTGTTTGACGATGGAAAGACCAAGTCCGGTGCCCCCAAATTTTCGAGTGATTGAATTGTCAGCCTGATTAAATGGTTCGAATATGCTATCGATCTTATCTTCAGCTATGCCAAGGCCTGTATCTGATACAGTAAATTTATAAGCCAATCTGGCTTTCGATACCTCAAAATCTTCGAATTTTTCGATCCTGACGCTCACACTGCCCTTGTCGGTAAATTTAATCGCGTTCGTTACCAAATTGGTGAGTATTTGCCTGAGTTTTACAGTATCTGCTTTCAGCGGAATGTCATCAAACTTGGGAAATTCAGTTGAGAAGGTCAGGTGCTTCTCTCTTGCGAGTGTTTGAAAGGGCGTCAGAATGTGATCGAGGAACTCAGTGGGGTCAAAAGTCACTTCTTCCAGTTCCAACCGGCCGGTTTCAATTTTGCTCATATCCAGAACGTCATTTACGATCGAGAGCAGGGATGACCCGGATTCAAGTATTGTCTTTACGTGTTGCCGCTGGTCTTTATCAAGTTCAGTTTTTTGCAGGACTTGCGCAATGCCAAGAACACCATTGAGAGGCGTGCGGATTTCGTGGCTCATGGTTGCCAGAAAATCAGATTTTGCGCGGGTCGCCGCCTCTGCCTGTTCCTTGGCTATGGATAATGCCGCTTCGTTTTTTTTCTGCTCATCAATGTTATAGATCCAGAAGAGATGGCAGGGTTCACCCTTATATTCAAATGGTTTCCAGCTAATTGAGACCCATATTTCATGTCCTTGCCTATGTTTGCCGACTGCTTCCATCTGCTCGACATAGCCCTGCTGTCGATAGATTTCCATAAATCTCTCGCGGTCTTTGGGGCGGGCCCACATGTCAGCAGCTTTGTGCCCTAATATTTCTTCATGGGTATAACCGAGCAAATTGGAGTATTTGGAATTCGCATATTGAATGGTTGAGTCCGCTTCACGGGTAATGCCGATTGCTACAGGGCTTGCTTCAAAAATTTGTTTGAGGCGTTGTTCGTTTTCATGAGTAAGTTTCGCTGCCCGTTTTCTTTCCGTAATATCTGAGAGCCAAAAAAGTTCTGCATCAAGATCATTGAATCTGACAGCTTGAGAATTGATCAGCGCCCACAGGTGTGAACCATCAAAGCTTTTCAGTTCAACTTCCGCATCAGCAAAGAACTCTCGTTTCCTGAATTTTTCCAGTAGTTGCTGATAATGAGATTTATCCAACCAAATATCGGAAAGATTCAGATCACTGCTTCGAAAATTATCGGGAACGGCCAGCATTTTCAGGAGGGATCTGTTGCAGTAAATGACTCTGGCGGATTGGTGACTGACAATGAAAGCCCCTAATGGACTATTGTCCAGAACCTCTTGAATACCCGTTACTTTATTTTCTGGAGCCAGCAAAAACTTTAACCTGATAGTTCGATATAGTTCCCAAGCAAGAAACAATAGTGCACCATCGAAGTTGATAAATATTTAAGAAATTCCTGAATAACTTTGGTCGGTTGCCGGGTTTCAATCAGTGTTAAGCGGCGTGATTGGAAAGCCCCACTCTTTCGGCTGAAAAAATCAAGCTTGCCATTGTCCCCTGGCCTACGTGGCTTTTAATCTGAAAATCGCAGTCATGCAGTTTGGCGAGCGCTTTTACAATCGCAAGGCCAAGTCCCGTCCCTTCGGATTTGTTGTGGTGTGCCTGAGCAACTTGCATGAAAGGTTCGGTGATTTTTTCAATCTGATCTTCGGCGATCCCAATACCCGTATCTTTTACACAAATACAGAGTTTGTGTTTTGCGCATTCCGAAATAATGAGTGTTACCTCACCACCAGCCTGAGTGTATTTAATCCCGTTTGATACCAGGTTGAGCATCATTTGCTTCACCGCCCGTTCATCAGCCTTGATCACAGAAGTGTTGGCAGGAAGTCTCAGCTTGAGTGAGATGTCTTTTTTCATGGCTAGGACCGAGCAAATCTTGATCACGTTTCGAGCCACCGAACCAACGTCAATCAACTGCTCATTAAGGTTGTAGCGACCAGCTTCAATTTTGCTCATGTCCAGAATATCACTGATCATGGCCAGAAGATGCTTGCCGCTTTCTAGTATGTCTTCAGCATATTGCCGATAGCGCGGTGGTTCGACCGGTCCGAAAGCTTCCTGGCTGATAAGCTCTGAAAAACCGATAATTGCGTTTAGCGGCGTGCGCAGCTCGTGGCTCATGCCAGCCAGAAATTGCGATTTAACCAGATTTGCATGGTTGGCAAGTTCAGTACTTTTGGCAAGTTGGCGGTTTTGCAGGCGAGTTCGTTTGACGCTTTCTTTCATCAAGCCAACGCGTTACCCATTCCCACATACTGACCGTTGTCAGTGATGATAAATCCGGCAGTCAGCGCGGTTTCATATCCGGTTGTTATCATATGCTCAACCGTATCAATCGTCTCACTTATTTCGACGATCAGAGGTTCTTTGAACATTAATTCTGCTACAGAGCGCTTCCCGTAAACTGCATGTCCAAATTGTGTTGCAAGTTTGATTGTAAGGTCGTCACGGCCAATCAAACCGATTGGATAACCATCCTGTAACACTGCAAAACCGGTAGCACCCGCCAGTCTCCTAAAAAGCTCTGCGGTTTCATGGCAGGTCGTTGTGCTTTGCAGAGCCGGAACGTTGTCCAGTATCACGGCCATTGTCGCCGGTTTATTTTTTGACAGTTCTGATACATTCAATTCTCTGTCTCCAAAACGTGGTAAGCAAACGCGTTTATTGGCGGTTGTTTCAATTTCAGAAACTACACAGATGAAAGCAAAGGCTGTCAAAGGATGTGTTGTGAATTTATTGTGACAAATTAAGTCTTTGTTAAATATCGTAAAAATCAAATTTAGATGGCGCGGCTTTATGTGGGGTTTGGCAGCTTATTTTTTTAACGTTTAACGCTGATTTTAAGAAATTACATTCGTCCCGGTTGGAAAGTGGGTCAGGTTTACAGCGCCGCAATTAGGTGCAGCGTGACTAAACGAATGGAATCGCTATCGCGTCAGATCATAATAGTGTTGCAAGAAATGCGGTAGTTGCGGCAACGATCAGAAGGATTGTAATTCCCCATTTCAAGGCAAAAAGCAAAAACAGGCTGAGTATGAAGATTGAAAGCGCATGCAGGTTAAGTGAGGTTGGATCGGGGATCCAGAAGTAAAACAATCCTGCTTTTTCAAGCGTCACCGATGAAAACAAGACATGTAGTGAAAACCAGACTGACAGGTTTAATATCACACCGACAACTACTGCGGTTATGGCTTTAAGGGCGCCTGAAAGCCGGGGCATTGTGGTCAGTTGTTCAATATAGGGGGCGCCAGCAAAGATCCAGATAAAGCAGGGAACAAACGTGACCCATAATGTGACACCTGCCGCAATAATCCCCCCCATTAAGCCAAATTCTTTGTAACCGGCAATAAAACCAACGAATTCAGTTACAAGGATGAGCGGCCCCGGTGTCGTTTCCGCAAGTCCTAATCCATCAAGCATTTCAGCAGCGGTTAGCCATCCCAGTTGCGTGACTACTTCCTGGCTCATATAGGCCAGAACGGCATAGGCCCCCCCAAATGTAACCATTGCCAGCTTGGAGAAAAATATGCCGATATCTGACAGCAGCGGATAGGGAAAAAATAAATCTATGATAAGAATTGGCGAAAACCAGATTACGGCTCCCACAATGCAGATGGCAATTGTGCGCACAAAGTTTGCTTGCGGCTCTTCGACTGCCAGGGTTTCAGAGCTTTCCAAATTCCAGAAAAAGAAACCAATGACAGCGGCAGAAGCGATCAGCAAAGGAAAGGGGATTGCCAGAAAAAATATGGCACAAAATCCAAGGACAGCTATCATCCAGGCGCCAATACCCTGAAGCGCTTTTCGTGAAATGTTCAAGAGGGCCTGCAGTACAATTGCAAGAACAGCGGCTTTAATCCCAAGGAAGAGAGTTTGCGTGATTTGAAGGTCGCCATAAGAGGTGTAGAGCAGGGCGAGGATAAGCATCACCCGGCGCCCGGCAAAACAAACAGAAGGCCAGCGATTATTCCACCTGATATACCGCGTAACCGCCAACCGGCATAGGTTGCAAGCTGCATGGCTTCAGGTCCTGGCAGTAACATGCAAAAACTCAGAGCTCTGAGAAACTGGGCTTCGGTTAAAAGCTTGCGATCTTCAACCAGCTTTTGATGCATAATAGAAATTTGCGCCGCGGGTCCGCCAAAAGATTGCAATCCAATTTGAGAAAACAGTTTCCAGAAATTTTTGGCGTCTACGGAGTTGAAGCTATTCATTCTGTTGTGCCGGGTAAAACAAGGTTTGTAAATTCGATATAAGTTCAGGGTCGCTTTTAGTGTTCGTGATTACCCTTTTAGGTCAGCTTTGGAAATTTTTTAAAGATTTTTTGAACTTGCGCGTGCTGATCCACGTCAGACTGACAAGGTTTGTGAGTTCTATGACCCAGATTACCGCGGGTTAGAATTCGACAGAAACTGTGGGTAAAAGGCAACACCAGTTCAGGGTTGGAGACTAATTGTGCGCATTGTTGAGCTTTCGCTTATTTGTTTTGTGGGTTGAGAGGTAAAACTACTTAAAATTCCGATTATGACGGGAGGCGGGGACATTTTTCGGAACTTATCGATTTTAGCAATAACCTGCATTTTTTTAATTGTGGGACAAGGTTCAGTAGGTGCTGCCGTACAGGCAGAATTTGTTGCGCCGTCTGCGGGATCAGATGTTGTCCGGATCAAACTTCCAGAAGATATTGATATTTTAACTCTCACCACGTTGGCGGTGGAACTGGATGCGATTGATGTAACCGCAATTTTGTCACTTGATGGAACCGATTTTGTTCTCAAACCATTGAAGCCATTTGCGGCGGGTATTCATCAGGTGCGATTGCTCGATATTACGAACGCTGAAAACCCTGTGGAACTTGGTTCGTGGATTTTCGAAATTCATGGCGGCTCATCTTCAAATGCTGGCGCATTGGCGGATTTACCAGATGAGACTGAATTGTCGCGTGCAGAAGCCATGCTCACAAGTGGCAGTATTCGTTTTGATAGCCTGACAGAGACGAGCCTCAGGTTGGCTGAACGGAATATTACAAATGCCCCGGACAAGGGTATCCTGAGCGGCGCTGGTGATTTCAATGCAAATCTGGAAGTTGGTAAACTGCAACTGCAGTCGCGCGCAAATTACTTCTTGCAAACGGATAACGACAAATCTCTCACCGGGAATGCGCTGGACTTGGGTGAATATGAGCTGTCTTTGAATTATTCAGGAGAAGATCTCGCATTGGGGGCGACGCTTGGCCATCATGATATCGGTGTCCAATCTTTAACGATGAGCGGGTTTTACCGTCGGGGCGCTTCCGTGCAGATTGGTGACGCTGCCGGCCATGTCCGTGCGAAAGCATTTTCGCTTGGCACTGAGTCAATTGCCGGCGGGGAAAACTTTAGCGGATTGAATAACGGTGATGAGCGGATTTCTGGCGGAAGCCTGACAGTGCAGCCCTTTTCGCTTGAGCCGGGGGCATTGAAAATTACGGGTATTTTCTATGATGGCAAGGGTGCGGGTATTGGCGATGGCATAATGGTGACAGAGCCGGTGGCTGAGGGGCGGGGCTGGAGTGCTATTGTTGAAAAATCATTTGCAGATCAACGCATTGTTGCTCGGGGAGAATACGCCCATTCAATCTATGATCAGGATGGTGATGCCGGGTCTGCACCAACCAAAGACAGTGATGCGATTTCAATTTCACTGGACCTGAGGCCGTTTGCATCTCCGCCGATCTGGTTGGGAGATACGGCCGATATATCTCTAGGTGTTTCTTACAACCGGTTGGGAACCTATTTCCAGTCGTTGGCCAACGCAGGCGTTGCAGCTGATCGCGAAGCATATGCGCTCTATGGTTCAATGAACTGGGGCAAGTCTTCGAGTAATCTTCAGTATATTTATGAGACCAACAATGTGGATGGTCTGGAAGCTGTTGCAACGGATTATCTGCATAACCTGTCCTTTTCGACCAATTATGCGATGGAGCCATTCGAAGGCGCAATGAGCTGGTTAGGTACGCCAAGTGTGTATCTGTCGGGGTTTGTCGCAGATGCTGGACGGCTGGATACTCCCAGTGGCTATCTTGGGCCAGGTACAAACAATCTCACGAAATCGCTTACGCTTGGCGGAAATACAAGTGTAGGAAACTGGTCATGGGGAGTGTCACATACTATTTCATCTTATGAAGACTTTACGAACACAAGTAGTGATACGCTGAATAATGGGACTGCTTTTAATGTAAACTGGACAGACTTTGATCGCTTTAACTTTGGAGGCGCAATCCAGTTTAATGTGTTTGAAGATCTGGACGAGAATACAAGTAATTTCGGTACAAATATCGGTGTAGATGTTTCCGCAGCAATAATTCGCGATATTCTGGATCTGAACCTGGATTATAATTTGAACCTTTCAGCGGGAAGCGGCGACCAACCAGATACACATTTGGTAAATGGTGAAATTGAATGGACTTTCCTGCAAGCGGAACCCAATAACCCTGGGATGGCGTTGGCATTGGGCGGTTCGATGGAGAGTAGCAATGGAAATGCTGACAGCGCCGATGATGAAACAATCTACCAGGTCTTCCTTGTTTTTCGAGTTAAGGCTCCTTTCGCCTATGATTACTAGACTTATTGCATTTCTTCTTTTTATTTTGGCACCGGCACTTGCTCAGGCAAATGTTAACAGTGTCACGCCCTCACCTTCCTCTGTAGCCGTTGCTGTTGTTGGCGCTCCTCGCGTGACGGTGACATGGACGGTGAACCGAACAGCAGCTACCACAGCCACAGTTTCAGTTACATCCGCCAATGCTGATCTTAGAGTGGGCGGCGTTGTGGTCTCTACGCTTGGAAATATTTTGTCGCAAAGTTCCTCTTTGATTGGCGGGCAATCCGAAACTTTAAGATTTACCGAAACCCTTGTGTTAACTCCTGCGCAAGCAAACACTGTAGCAACCTCTGATGCGGGTAGTGTTACCATCACCCGAACATTCACCGATACTGAGACTACGCTTGTTGGAACAATGCAAGTCGCGGCAGGGGGCGGCAATACAGGTGATTTGCAGCTAAGACGAATTGATCTGTCGTTTGAAAATGATGCAAGAGCAGACGTCATCCGGCAAGGAGATAGGCAGCGCGCAGTTGCTCGGGTCAGTTATCGCAGTTCGGGTTTGCTCAAAGGAGAGTGGAGAATTGTTGACCCCACGAGCAATTATGGTTCTGCCCGATATCGGATATTGCAGGTGGTCCGTCAGCAATTGGTCAGCTCGGGTCAGGGTGAGACACGTATCGTCAGTCCACCTTTACCAACTCAAAAAAATGGATTGTATCTGGTTACTTTCGTTGCCGAAGATGAGAGCGGAGTTCTTGATTTTCCGGTCTTGCGTTATTTCGTGTTACAAGGATCAACTGAAGCACCGGTTGAAAATCTGGATGTTGTATCGCCTGCTGAGGGGGCTATCCTTGCAACAGATACAGTTTTTTCGTGGTCATATGTGAAGGGCGCCTACGCCTACCAAATCGAACTGTTCGAGCCTGCCAGTGAAGATATCGTTACTGGAAAACTAGTTGGAGCCGAAACTCAGAATTTGAACTTTTCTGTATTCTCACTGGATCGATTAAAGCCCGGTCAAGTCTATGATTGGCGTCTTAGAGCTATTGATCGAGGTGGAAAAATCTTGGGTGTATCAGCGCGCCGTAAAATTATGATGCCCCAATAGGCAGCTAACATATGACAGCAACGGACACAGAATTGATCAGGAAAATCAGTGAAGGCGATGAGAAGGCTTTCGCTGATTTTTATCGTATGTTTGAAAAACGCCTTTACCATTTTATCAAACAAAAATTGAACGATCCGTTTGAAGCAGCCGACATACTAAATGAAACTTTCTTGGAAGTCTGGCGTAAAGCAGCGACATTCGAAGGAAGATCTAAAGTATCAACCTGGCTATTTGGAATAGCTTATTTCAAAACGGTGGATCGGATGCGTAAAAACGGCAAACTGGTTGTTGGAGATGAGGAAATACCGGAGCAGGTTGATGAAACGGCTGATGCAATGGCGTGTCTCCTCGCCAAGGAAAATGGTGCACATATTCAATTTTGTCTCGAGCAACTAAAACTCGCTCATCGTACTGTTATAGAGTTGGCCTTTCTCAATGACATGGCCTATGGCGAAATAGCAAAAATTGTAAGCTGCCCGGAGAATACGGTGAAAACCCGCATGTTCCATGCAAAGCAGTTGATGAAAAACTGCTTGTCCAACCGATTGGGAGGCACCGCATGAGCAGAAAAATAGAAGAATTGCTTCCGTTTTATGTGAACAACACCCTTGATGAGACGGAGCGAGCGGAGGTTGAAAAGGCGCTGGATAACAGTGAGCGTCTTCGCGAAGAGTTGGAGATTTTGCGTAAATTGCGAAGCGAGATGCAGCAGATTGAACTGGAACAGTCACCAGGCGAATTTGGGCTTAAGCGATTGCAAAATAGTCTGAAGAGTGAAATCGATAAGCCTTCCGCCGAAATAGCAAATGACAACAGGTCAGCTGTATTCTGGCGAGTTGGAGCTGTGGCGGCTTGTTTGTTGCTTGCAATTCAGACTGTGATGTTTGTACCAGATTGGAGCGGCGAAGACCTGGATGCGGCGAGTGGTGTGAGCGTTCAGCCTCATGGAGTGCTTTACAGTATTACCTTCGCCCCGGATGCCCGTGAAGAAAATATGCGATCGTTGATGCTTTCGCTAAATGCTCGGTTTGTTGACGGCCCATCAGTCTTGGTGTTTACAGAGTATCCATTCCAGGAGAGAGGGAAGCTGTGCTCAAGAACTTGAGAGCTCGCATCCACCTGATTGAAAGTGTTCAGGTTGATCAGCCTGAAAAACTGGAAAAATGAAACGGGTTCTGATCAGTTTATGCTTTGTATTTTCCCTGGCAGGGTTAGCCGTAGCACAAACAGGGACCAGTCAGCCTGACCCAGTGACGCGGTCCAATGATTTTCAAGTGGTTGATCCCGATAGGGAACCGAAGAGAAGAATTCCCGCTACAGGCCCGGCCTCAACTTTACCAGGAGCTGCTCCTCATCGTCTGAGTACGGATAATGAACCAGCCTTTTTGGCAAGTAGTCCCGGTTGTATCCGACCCAATGAAATTCTGTTGGTTTCAGGTGAGCGATTATCTGTTTTGCAGATTGAAAACGCTTATTTACAGCAGGGCTCTTTATCCATTCCGCTCAAATTGCTCAATCGGAGTGATCGCCAACTGGCGTTTAGATTGCCAGCAGCAATCCCGGATGAAAATAGTGAATATAGCCTAAGTCTCCATGATAAACGCAGAGGGAATATTCTCTCAGGTTTAAAGGTGAGTGCATGTCCGGTAATCACAGTTGCACAAGTAGAAAGCGGTCAAGAGTTACTGGTATTTGGCGCACTGGAAGTGCAGGACCCTGTGCGGGCAGAGCTTGAAAATTTGGGAGTGGTGATCGGGCAAAGTTACTCTCTTGTCGGGTTAGGCCAGTTCATGTTTGTCATACGCAGTCAGGAGCTCACAAGTCTGAGAGATCAACTGAAGGATAAATTTCCGGATGTATTGATTGATCAAAATCTGGATTTAGAAGCGTCGGCTGCTAAACCGCGTCTATATGCAGCCCGCATGATTGGCTGGGAAAATAGTCAGCGTTGCGGCGATACTAATGCTTCTTTGAAAATCGGGTTGCTTGATGGAGAAATAGAAATTTCACATCCTGCCTTTAAGGGAGGTGGAATTGTTACTCATGATTTCATTGTTGGGCGCGAAAAAGACAATTCACATGCAACGGCAATCGCGTCCGCTCTGATTGGTCATGCGCCGGAATTGGGTATACAGGGATTATTGCAAAACATAATTTTGCATAATGCGATTGTTCTGCGTCAAAGGCAGGACGGAGTGGCAAAAGCAAGTGTAGAAGCAATAGTGCTCGGGATGGACTGGATGATAACCAGTGGCGTTCGCGTTGTAGGGATTTCACTGGCAACTTTACAAGAAAACAGGGTTTTGGAAAAAGTGGTTTCGATAGCGAATTCCAAAAGCCTGCTGATTTTTGCCGCGGCGGGTAACTTTGGGCCTGAAGCAAGGCCTTCTTACCCGGCAGCCTTGCCGGATGTTTTTGCGATTACGGCAGTGGATGCTGCGTTTCGTTTGTTTTCAGGAGCTAATACCGGACGATATATCGATTTTGCTGCACCCGGTGTTGATGTTTGGCTCGCGATGGCGGATGGAAAAGCTGGTTATCAAACAGGTACCAGCTTCGCGGTGCCCTACGCGATGGCAGTTGCTGCCAATTATTTGAAGCGAAATACTGCTCTTTCAAGGCAGGTGCTTGAAAAAGTTTTGCAGCAAGGATCTCGTACCTTAAGCGCGAACAGCGAGTTATTTCAACTACGTCTCATTCAGGTGGCATGCTGATCCTATTTCAAATGTTTTCCAAGAAACTCGGATATTAGGTCCTTGGCTTTATTATGTGCGTTTTCAGAGTAATGATTGCTTTCGAACCACAAGGGTTCAAGTTCCGTCTTTAAGGGTTTGCGATATGCTGGATCATCGAAAAAGTGGGTTGCACCTTTGAGCAGATGCAATTCAATCTGCTCTCCTTTTGAAGAAGAACTTTTTGACAGTTTTTTGCAGGTGTCGATCGTCATTAAATGATCCCGATCGCCCGCCAGCATCATAACTGGTGCTGAAAATACCCGGTCAGATGAACAGTTTGGGTATAGGGCTACACCTGCCGTGAAGCCTTTGTTGGTTTGAGCAAAAGGGTGGTTTTTGCTGAGAATGGCGAGGGTTCGGCTGGCTCCTTGATCAAATCCGAGTAGGGCGATCTTGTTTGGTGCCGCATATTGGTTGCTGATAAGATATTGGGCTGCGCCCAGTGTGTCCTCGATTGTCGGGACTGAGGCGAGGTCCTTAAAATTGCGCGCGCGCCGTGAGCCATAGTGGTCAATTACCAACGCATTATAACCCAACTCGTTAAGATGTTGCGCCCAATCGAGATGCGAAGCCTGCAGTCCGTTTACGCCAGGAAGTATGATAACGGCGGCATCGCTGTTCGGAACTACTGCCAGTTTACCACGTACATCGCTGTTGGATTTCTGAATATCTTCGATAGCTTCTTTTCCCAATCGTTGCTGGCGGAATTCAGAAATGTCGTACCGGGCCCCGGCAAACGAAACATCTGTGAGTGCATTCTTTGCAGGTAGCTGTGAAGGCGTGTAATTGCTGATGAAAATAATTAACGCCAGAATGACGAAGCGTAACCGGAACGGCCTGGTTGAAACGGTCTGCATTTCTTACCTCGAAGGAAAAGAACGACATGTATTCAACTCATATAGAGCGAAATAAAAGGGAAGGAATACTGATTGTTTATTGGATCTAAATTTCCTGCTAATTAGATGAGAGTCCCAATTTTTTGCAAGTATCACCTATGATTTCACGGATACAACCCGCCATTGTTAAAGTTACTATTCTTGTTGCACTTATTTTTAATGTAACTTTGTTGGAAACAGTAAATAAGCTGGCGCTTGCATGTGAGGCTGGTTCCGTTCTTGAGATGGCTCAGATGATCGGCACTGACGTTGGTGTTGAAACGAATGATAACGGCGCGATAAAGTCCAAAATATGCGGGATGCTTTTTTGCGATATTCAGTTAATTCAAGAAAATTACCTGTTAAATAGTCACCCTTATAATGTAGTTCAGTATAGCTTTATGATGAGTGAGCTTGCCGGACATGTCTTGCAGCCTCCTAAAGCACCGCCGAAATACTGAAACTGTGGTTACAGAGGCGCTACTTCGCCTCTGGTTCATATTTGCAGTTTTTATATTCGCGGTGGAGGTGAAATCGTGAAATTAACTATTATCATCGTAAGTGTCTTAGGCGTTCTATTCGGTTTGTACTTTTTGGTCTCCAAAGCTGGAGAAGAGGAGGAAGCCATTGTTACGCAAAATCGGGTGTCTCAGGTTTCAGCGATTAATGGGCGGAGTTTGTATGAGGAAAACTGTGCTTCCTGTCATAGTGTGAATGGGCGAGGAACCGAGAACGGCCCTCCTTTTCTGCATAAGGTCTATGAAAGCAGTCACCATTCTGATGCCGCTTTTTTGCGCGCGCCGAAGCAGGGGGTGAGAGCGCATCACTGGAAATTTGGTGATATGCCGCCAATTCCCGGGTTGGATGATGAGGAGATAGTTGCAATTACAGCATACATCCGGCAAATGCAGCGAATGGTAGGCATCAAGTAGTTGTGCTTTTCAATAAACTGTTTTAAATCTTCGGGCAGGTGCTGATGGGGCGCCTGCCCGCGAAAGATGAAGTCACCCATTTTAATATTCAATGCTCACAAATGCAGTTTGCTTTTGAGTTGGCGAAGCGGGAGAGCCAGTCAATAACTTGAAGGTGAAACCATGACCGAGCTTATTCAGGAATTAAAAATTCGTGCGCGTCTGCGCCATAAGTCGCTGCTAGCTGGCGATCATCATGTTTTTAGGCGTCTACGCAAGCGTTTTCCACACGAGCAGGAATTCAGACTCAAACACAGTTTGCATCTTGTCGCTTATGAGAGCGGTTTTGCAGATTGGCCGATGGCATTACGTTATCTGCAGGGCCGATCAAATAACCCGGCTGATGCGGGCAGCTTTTGGTACAGTACAGCCTGTATGACGATCCTTAATCATTGGTTCGCGGATTATGAAGAGGCAAGCGCATTTCTCGAAGATAATGCTATGCACTTTCTGGTTCCGTATAAAAGGCAATTTGTCGTCGTGGACAGAAATTACATGTTGTTAATCGGATGTAATGGATGTGAGACGGCTGGCCGGGGTGTAAATTTAGTAACGGATTATGGCAGTCCGCTTTGGCAACAGTTTGCGGCGCAGCGAATTGGCTTAACCTAAATCAAAACCTAGATGGATGCGGTTTTTGCCGCATCTGTCAATTAGAGCGGAATAGGTAACTTTGCTGTTTAGACTGAATTTCTGGACCAATCGTTCAACATGGGTATTGACGCCCATTTAACCGCCTCATATAGTCTTTCCGGTAAATTTCACATAAACGTGATGTTTAGAGTTAATGAGACGCCGAGATGGGGGCTTCGGCTTTGGCTGCCAGTATATGGGGGTATATTAGGCGCCGGTTGAACCAAGCGGCTTAGCTGGCCGAAGTCACCCAACCGTCTCTACAGTCTTACAGAAAGTATGATTTTCTGTAAACGAGTGTTGCATCAAATTGTGATGGTGGTGACACTCTTTCTAAGAATAGGCCGGTTTTTGACTTCCATAACCCATAATAATTCGTATATTCGCATTTAGTCTAAATATGCGAATATGGAGTCCGCGATGTCAGCTGCTCGAAATGAAGGTCCTATGGTCTTGCCGCGCGCGTTTTCCTTGTTGCGTCTACTTTCAAACATGCAGGATGGGTTGAATTTATCCCAAATTTCCAATCGCTTGGACGTTCCCAAGAGTTCGTTGTTAGCAACTTTGAAGGCTTTAACCGATCAAGGGTTTCTTGTGCGGAGGGGGACGATATATCAATTGGGACCTGAAGCATTTTCACTGGCATCCATCATTCTGGCAGGAAGGTCATTGCGGCAGATTGCCAGGCCATTCCTTGAGAAATCCATGGAGGACTGCGGCGAGACGGTTTTGCTAGCTGAGTTGGCCGCAGATCGTCGAAATGCAATTTATGTAGATTTGGTTGAAAGTCCAAAATCGGTTCGGTTCTCCGTGTCCGTTGGTACTCAGCGACCCCTCTATGCGTCTTCCAGTGGGCGTTTGTTGCTGGCACACATGTCAGACGAAGAGAGGGATGAATATTTATCGACTGTCGAGTTTAAGAAATGGACAGAAGTAACGATAGTCGATCCTGATGAACTTCGAACTCACCTGAAAGAAACTGTGATTAAGGGAGTAGCCGAGACTTATGGGGACTTTACTGCAGACGCGAGTGGGTTTTCATCCCCGGTTTTTAATTCAGATGGGGATGTGGTTGCGGCGCTAACTATTGCAGTTCCGATCTCAAGAGCCTTGCGGGAAAAAGAGAAATTCGCAAAAGCTGCTGTTCATTCTGCGGCGGAAATTTCAAAAATTCTGGGCTTTAAAGGAAGTGTTGAATAATTCGGTTGCGCTCTTATTCAGTTGACAATAAACCGTGTAATTGATTTAATTTTCGAAATTTTTTCCAATAACGGAAAATATTTGGACGTTACTCCAAAAACCCGCAAAACAAAAAACAACAAACGGGATCAAAATGAAAAATCCAATGAGCCTGCAGGGGCATAATATTATCGTAACTGGTGCCGCACAGGGTATCGGCGAAGCTGTTTCCAGACTGGTTGTTGACCTTGGTGGTCATGTAACCATGGTTGATATGCAAGGGGATAAGCTGGAAGCTTTGACGTCGGATTTGGGATCCGAAAATGCTGATTATTATGTAGGATCTGTCGCTGAGCCTGCATTTGTGCAGGATTTTGTTCAGTCCACAATTGAAAAACATGAACGTATCAATGGTCTTGTCAATAATGCCGGTATTGTTCGTGCAGCGATGATCAATAAAATGCCGATTGAGACATGGCAGCAGGTTATCGACGTGAATTTGTCTGGTGTTTTTTACTGTTTGCAGGCAGTGGGCCGTCATATGACGGAACGGGCAAAAGCTGGCGATACCAGTCCGTCGTCAATCGTCAATATTTCAAGTGATGCAGGCAGACGTGGAACCATCGGTCAGATCAACTACGGGGCCGCAAAATCTGGTGTTATGGGCATTACAATGAGTGCTGCTCGTGAATATGCTGCGGATCAAATCCGCGTAAACTCGGTTTGTTTCGGTATTGTTGAGACAGAAATGACAGAGACTATCCGTTCGGACAAATTCCGGGATGGAGTAATGGCGCAAGTCCCAATGAGGCGCTTCTCAACACCTTCAGAGGTTTCAGAGCCGGTCTGTTTCCTGTTGTCAGGTGCCGCAAGTTACATAACGGGTCAACATTTGTCAGTAAATGGCGGTTATACCATTAGTTCTTAACGGTTGCTGAAGTCTTGCCCGGCTTATTTGCTGTAAACCGGGCAAGGCAAATTTTACCACATGGCGACGGGATTAATGATCATTTGCACTGTTCCGCGAATGCGGGCCTGTCCCAGTACAAACATAAACTCTGACACATTTTCCTGTGCCAAGCGCCCGGTATTCATTGTTTCCAGAATGTAGATACCATGATCTTTAAGCAGGGTTACATGGCCATAAAAAAGTTTGTCTCCTTTTTTGGGGGGAACTGCTTCTAATCCCCAGGTGTCTGCGCCAACGGCCATAACATCCAGTTCAGCCAGATAGACGGCTGCGTCATTTGATAGGCCCGGCTCACCTGAAACCCACGCCTTTGGGTCGCTTTTCAATTTGCCATCGGTCCAACCCGTGTGAAAAAGAACCACATCACCTTTTTCAATTTGAACGGATTGCGCCTGTGCGGCTGCCTTGATGTCATCTGCGGTGATGGCCTGTCCAGCGGTCATCACATCCACACCAAAATGTTTAGCCATATTTATCAGAACGGCGCGGCCGACAAGAGGAGGGATTTGATGGACACCCAGTTTGGTCAGTCCAGTAAGTTGTGAAATTTCTTTTTCATCATTGCAATTGTAGTAGTAGCCATCTTCTCCCAGATGACCAAGACCATCAATCTGCGGTCCAATCCCGAACCAAAGTTGAGCGATATCGTCATTATAGTTCCCGGCATATCCAAAGTCTGTCAGTTTTTGGCCGCCTTGCTGATTGGGTTGCACAACTTGAAGCATCATTCCGCGCGGTGGGAAGGCAGGTGTATTTGGATCAATAACGATCCCAAGTGGATGGCTTTCTCCTTTTTTAATGAGCTTGCTCGCTTTGAGAACTTGCTCCGGTGTTACGTGATTTGCGGCACCTATTTCGTCATCGGCCCCCCATTTGGACGGTTTACAGTGATCGTCTGCAACAGCATTGCCTGAAAGCAACAAGCCAAATAGGCCCGCGCCCAATGTTCGAGTAAACTTGTTCATGATTTCTCCCTTGTGAGTGCATTTCCGGAAAGTTTTTGGCCGGAAATTTTCGTTATTATTTGGGTGTACTCACTACTACTTCGGTAACTTTGAAGTAATTTAAGTATATCCTAAATAATAATTCCTGCAAGGAAGTGAGATGGGGCGTGTGTTGGCGGCGTTAAAAAGGGGGCTAGCCCCCTTTTTCCTGTTCGCCGGATAGCACTTCGGCTACCGAGGATCTGGGGAGCTCCCCTGTCAAATCACCTTTGTCATCAACAACAGGCAACGCATATCTGCTCTCCATGCTATCTGGGATGACTTCTTCAAGCACAGTATCGGGTGAAATTGTCGCGACATCCTCATACAGTTTCTCATCAATGGCAGTGTTCGATCCGGCTTTGGCTGCAGCTTCCAGCTTTTTCTGTGTAATGATGCCTTGATATCCGTCATCATTTACATAATAGCCATAATCACCCTTAAAGGTTCGCATCTGCTGCAAGGCTTTTTCGATATTGCTGCTGGTAATCCGATGTGCTGGCGGATTCATAACTGTTTCCACCGTGAGGGCACGGGCTCGGTTTACGTCCTTAACGAAGGCTTCCACATAATCGGTTGCCGGATGCAGAAGGATATCCTCTGGTGCTCCTTGTTGTACCAGTTCACCGTCCTTTAGAATGGCGATACGATCACCTAGGCGAAGTGCTTCATCAAGATCATGTGTAATAAATACAATGGTTTTGTGCAGTTTTTCCTGAAGCTCAATAAGCTGGTCCTGCATCTCGCTTCTAATGAGCGGATCAAGGGCCGAGAAAGCTTCATCCATAAGGAGAATGTCGGCATCTGTACAGAGCGCTCTGGCGAGGCCAACACGTTGTTGCTGTCCGCCAGAAAGCTGGGAAGGATATTGATTTTCATAACCGGCAAGACCAACGGTTTCCAACCATTCCTGCGCTTTTGCAAGACGTTCTTTTTTGTCGACACCCTGTACTGTGAGGCCGTAAGCCACATTTTCAATAACCGTGCGATGCGGCATCAGACCAAAACGCTGGAAAACCATCGACATACGATGACGACGAAACTCTTCCAGAGATTTCTGATCCAGCTTCATCACATCCTCGCCGTCCACCAGAATTTTACCTTCGGTGGGATCAATCAGTCGATTTAAATGGCGGATCAGTGTGGATTTGCCTGAACCAGACAAGCCCATCACCACAAAAATCTGACCTTTTTCTACCTGTAGGTTGATGTCCTTGAGACCGACGGTATGGCCTGTATTAGCCAGAATGTCATCTTTGCTTTCACCTGCTTTCACCATGGGCATGATTTTTTCAGGTGTTTTGCCAAAGACCTTATACAGGCCTTCAACTTTAATAAGTACTTCCGTCATGACTGGCGACTCTCCAGATGTTTCTGGGTGCGCTTGCCATAAGCCTGCGAAACCCTGTCAAATACAATTGCCAAAGCCACAATGGCGAGACCATTGAAGAGGCCCAAAGTAAAATACTGATTTGTAATGGATTTCAAAACCGGTTGGCCCAGTCCCTTAACTCCAATCATCGATGCAATAACAACCATGGCCAATGCCATCATAATCGTCTGGTTAATGCCAGCCATTATCGTTGGCAAGGCGAGGGGAAGCTGTACACCGAAAAGGCGTTGGGTGGAATTGGCGCCGTAAGCTCGTGCCGCTTCCAGTACTTCCTCATCGACCAATCTTATGCCAAGGTTTGTCAGGCGAATGACGGGCGGAATGGCATAGATAACCACGGCGATGACGCCAGGAACTTTGCCGATACCAAGAAGCATAACAACAGGGATAAGATACACGAATGCGGGCATTGTTTGCATGATGTCCAGCATTGGCGTAATCGTGGATTGCACTCTGTCAGATCGGGACATAAGGATGCCAATGGGAATACCGATGGCAATGGAAAGCAGTGTGCAGACGAATATAATACTCATCGTGCGCATTGTGTTTTCCCACATTCCGAAATAGCCAATCAGGACGAAGGCGGCAAGGACGCCGACGCTTAGCTTCCAGGATCGAGTTGCGAAATATACGATCGCGCAAATTATCGCAATGATAAGCCACCAAGGTGAGTTGACGAGCAGTTTTTCAAACCAGACAAGAAAGTAGAGCAAGGGGTCAAACAGACCCTCAATAATATCGCCATAGCTGCGTGAAAACTCTTTATATGCACCGTCGAGTGCTTTGCGAATTGCCAGAAGGTCTGATCGGTCCATGGCTGGAAATTCGATCAGCCAGTTAGAGTCAGCCATTAATGGTCTCCGGTAAAAAATAAATAAAAGAAGCCTGCCGATTTGTGGTCGGCAGGCTTGTACTGCTTAGAGGTTGGCGAGGGCCTTTTTAATCTTTGCAGCCGCGTCTGCAGACACCCATTTTGACCAGATATCTTCATTGTTTTTCATGAAGTGTTCCATAGCAATGTCGCCATCTGCCTGGTTGTCTTCCATCCACGCAAGGAGCTCATTCATTTTTGCGTTGGTGAAGGAGCGTTTGCTCAAATATTCATAAGCAGCAGGTGCTTTAGAGGCAAATGCTTCTGTCGTGATTGTATGCACTGGAGCAGGCGGATAGAGAGTCACTTTCGGGTTTTCGCAATCCGGCTTTGTGGTGCAGCTTCTGAAATGTTCCAGATCGGTTCCATTTCCTGTGTCAACCTTGACCATCTTGTATTTACCCAAAATGGCTGTTGGTGCCCAGTAATAACCGAACCAGCCTTCACCGCGCTCATAGGCTTTTGCAATGGAGCCTGCAAGGCCAGCTCCTGAGCCCGGATCAATCAGTTCAAAACCGGCATCTGCAAGATTAAGCGCTTTAAAAAGGTTGCCTGTCGAAATCTGGCAGTTCCAGCCTGCTGGGCAACCCATCATCGCTGATTTGCTAGGATCTTCAGGGTGTTTGAAAAGTTTTGCGTTTTTGATCACGCCTTCGATTGTGGCCATGCTTGGGTCTTTTTCAACCATGTATGCAGGTACCCAGAAGCCTTCTTCGCCGCCATCAGACAGTGATTTACCAGCATACCGCAAGCGTTTTTCGGCGACACCTTTATCCAGCGCTTCTTTCATTGCGTTGCTCCAAAGTTCTGGAGCGATATCCGGTTCGCCTTTTTCCACCATCGAGGTGCCAGTTGGCATTGTATCGCCGGGGACGAGTTCAGCGTCGCAGCCAAAGCCTTCTTCGAGGATAAATTTATCTACATTGGCGATTACGGTCGCAGAGTTCCAGTTCATATCTGCAATTGTTACTCTACCGCAGCTATCTGCTGCAGAGGCAACGCCAGTTGATGCGGCCAGAATGAGCGCGGCACCTAATAGTTTTTTCATCGGTTTCTCCCAATCAAATGCTCGATAAAAATCAGCAATAGTCTTAGTATTTTTTAAGCTTGTTTGACGAAATTTTGAATATATTAAGGATATAATAAGCAAGTTTGTCTGTCAACGACGGCGTGTTTTTCTATTTATTATTTAAAAGTATAGTTAAATTAAAATATAGATATTAAATTTTATAAGAATAGAATTAATTTTTTCTAATTTTCTATTTAATTCGTTTTAATTTTGTAGTTAATGGCGGAAATATTTTTGTTTTTACTTTGTGTCTAATATTTTTTTGCTTCGATATCGTTGATTTGATTTTTGCGCTATTTGGCGGCGCTACTAATGCAGACTATAATGTTATGCTTTTCTAATGTTTTGTGGTTTATTCCACGATTTGGAAAATGGCCCATTTATTATTTAACCGGCAGAAAATGACTCAACGATGACAGCTGGATTTGTTAGGCTACGCAGTTGCGGCTAAATCATGGCTGAGACATACTTGAGTAGGTAAAATGAAACTGGCTATCCGTGGATCCGTCCTCACATTTGTAAAAAATCCTTTCCATTTTCCAGTGGAGGAATCCTTCGTTTTTGAAGAGGATGGTGTTGTTGTTGTTGAAGATGGAAAAGTTGCTTTTTTTGGACCTGCTGCAACAGGGCTATCCCAGCTGGAAGAGGTTGATGAGGTTCATCACTATCGCGACAGTCTGATAATGCCAGGTTTCATTGATTGTCATGTGCATTATCCGCAAACAGAGATTATAGGCGCATATGGCACACAGCTCATTGAGTGGCTGAATAAATATACCTTTGTTACTGAACAAAAATTTGCCGACAAAAACTATGCCGAGCAGACTGCTGAGATTTTTATTCGTGAGTTATTGGCTGCGGGTACAACAACAGCATCTGTCTTTTGCACGGTGGCGCCAGAGTCAGTTGACGCTTTTTTCAAAGTGTCGATAAAATATCGGATGCGGAATATTGCGGGCAAAGTCTTGATGGACAGGCATGCGCCCGACGCGTTGCTGGATACCGCACAGAGTGGTTACGATCAGTCTAAGGAGCTGATCGAAAAATGGCATGGAAAAGATCGCTCCCTGTATAGCATAACGCCCAGGTTTGCTCCAACCAGTACACCAGAACAGATGGACATGACTGGTGCGCTGTGGTCTGAGTTCGAAGGAACATACCTGCAATCACACATTTCGGAAAACCTGGACGAAATCAAATGGGTCAAGGAACTTTATCCAGAGTGCAGCGACTATTTAGCGGTTTATGAGAAATATGGTCAGGTCGGACCTCGTGCAATTTATGGCCATGGAATACATTTATCCGAAGACGAATTGGCCAGATTGAGCGAGAGTGGGACTGCCCTTGCGCATTGCCCGACGTCGAATTTGTTTTTGGGAAGTGGCCTGTTTTCTGCGTGGGGCGCGAGTGATTTGAAGCGACCTGTCCGCACTGGTCTCGCGACCGACTTGGGGGGTGGTACAAGTTTTTCTCAGCTAACATCGATGAATGAAGCCTATAAAATCGCGCAGCTTAACGGAGAATCTTTAAGCGCATTTCATGCATTTTATCTGGCGACTCGGGGTGCTGCAGAGGCGCTGTATCTCGAAGATAAGATCGGAAGTATTGCGCCTGGTTTTGAGGCAGATTTGGTGGTGATGGATTTGAAGGCCACCCCGCTCGTGGAACATCGGTTATCCCATGCAGAAAATTTACATGACTTGTTGTTTGCCTTAATGATTTTGGCACAGCTCAAACAGTTAAGGCAACATATATTGCTGGTGAACGCATGGCTCTTCGAGGGGAGAGTTACAATCAATATACTTACGCGTGCGACTAGGGCATTTTGCCGCCCAACGCGGAAGTGATATTGGACGAGAAGGTCTTGGCTTTTTCACCTAGTTCCATTAGTCGGTCCATTGAAATGCGAGCGGTTGGTCCAGATATGGACAATGCAGCAATGGGCTCGGCATACTCATCAAATATGACGCTTGCAACGCAGCGCAGCCCAACAGCGTGTTCTTCGTCATCTGTTGCGAACCCTCTTTGTTTACTATGTTGGAGTTCTTCTATTAGTTTCGATGTCGATTGAATTGTTTTTTCGGTTAGTTTTGGCAGAGTGTCACTTCCCAGAATGCGGTTGATTTCTTTTTGCTCCATCTGCATTAAAATTGCTTTGCCGACACCAGAACAATGAAGAGGCACTCTGTTTCCAGGTTTTGAATAGACGCGCATCATTTCACGGCTTTCAATCTGAGCCATATAAATTACGTCGTCCCCCTCGGAAATCGCGAGATTTACTGTCTCTCCGCTGTCTTCCATGAGGCGGCGCATATAGGGGCGGGCCACGCTACAAGATCGCGAGAAGACAGGAAGCCGTTACCGGTTACGAAAGCCTGAATCCCAATTTGCCAACGCGTGCTGTCCCGATCATAATGGACGTATCTTTCTTCCTGAAGAGTGGTGAGCATCCGGTGAGTTGTTGATGGCGCGAGTTTTAGCTCACGCGAAATTTCGGTTAATTTCAGGCCAGTGGGGCTTTGGGCAATTTCATTCAGGATGGACAAGGCACGGGTAAGTGACTGGACCTGACCTGTTCTTGCGCTGGATTTGTCTTCTACCTCAGTCATCAAATTTCCACATAATGAAAACGTTTCCATTTATTATTTCTTCTTATGGGGCATCATGTCAATATAGAGAAAATTGGTCCCCCCGGAACTCTGATCCGGTTTTCGCATGAGAGGAGGCGCGCATGCCAAATTACATTCAAGTAGGTCAGTTGAAGGTAGCAGAGGAGCTGCATAAATTTGTTGAAGCCGAACTTGTTCCAGGCTTGGATTTCGATGCAGGTCATATTTGGTCATCACTTGAAAAGCTGATTGATGATTTTGCCCCTCGTAATCGAGAGCTTTTGCAAAAGCGGGATGATATTCAACAGAAGATGGATGACTGGTGCAAGGCACATATGGGTCAACAGACTGATATGGCGGCATATCGTCAATTCCTTTTGGATATTGGATATCTTGTGCCAGAGGGAGAGCTATTTAAAGTTTCCACCGAAAATGTCGATCCGGAAATTGGCAGTGTAGCTGGGCCGCAACTTGTTGTGCCCGTAATGAATGCTCGCTACGCACTCAATGCTGCAAACGCAAGATGGGGAAGCCTTTTTGATGCACTATATGGGACCGATGTAATCGCTGAAACTGACGGCGCGCAGAAAACAGTTGGCTACAACCCTGGTCGCGGTGCGAAAGTTATTGAATATGCGACGGCTTTTCTGGACAAATCTGTACCTCTCGAAAATGCAAGCCATGCCGATGTAACAGAATATGTTCTTGGCCCGGATAGCGAATTGCAGGTGAAGCTCAAAGATGGATCAACTGCGGGGCTTGTCGATGGATCGCAGTTCGTGGGCTATCTTGGCGAGGGTACACTTAGCAATGTCCTGTTAAAGAATAATGGATTGCATCTGGATATTCAGATTGATCGGAGCCACCCGGTTGGAAGTACGCATAGTGCAGGCGTGAAGGACGTCCTGATGGAAGCTGCAATGTCCACCATTCAAGACTGTGAAGATTCAGTCGCAGCGGTGGATGCAGAGGATAAGGCGCTTGTTTATCGAAACTGGCTTGGTCTTATGAAGGGTGACCTGACCGATAGTTTTGAAAAAGGCGGCAAGATGCAGGTCCGCTCTTTGGCTGATGACCGAGAGTATCTCTCCAAAAACGGTGAGAGAATGACACTGCATGGCAGAAGTTTGCTATTGGTTCGAAATGTTGGACATTTGATGACCATAGATGCGGTTTTGGATGCGAACGGAAATGAAATTCCTGAAGGTATTTTGGATGCACTGATGACATCCGCCTGTGCGATGCACAGCCTTAAAGAGGGAGCGAAACTTAAAAATAGCCGCTCTGGCAGCGTTTATATAGTAAAGCCTAAAATGCACGGCCCTGAAGAGGCAGCCTTCACCAATGACTTGTTTGATGCAGTCGAAGATCACTTGAAACTGCCCCGTCATACCCTGAAAGTTGGGGTGATGGATGAAGAACGCAGGACGACCGTCAATCTGAAAGAATGTATTCGCGCTGTTTCCAATCGTATCTTTTTTATCAATACCGGTTTTCTGGATCGCACAGGTGATGAAATCCACACCAACATGGAAGCAGGGGCTTTTAAACGTAAAGATGACTGTAAAGCAGAGCCATGGATTTCCGCATATGAAGATTGGAATGTTGATATCGGGTTGGAGGTAGGCCTTCCAGGCAGGGCGCAAATCGGTAAAGGTATGTGGGCCAAACCAGATGAAATGGCAGAAATGATGCAAGTCAAGATTGGTCACCCCAAATCCGGTGCCAATTGTGCATGGGTGCCATCTCCTACCGCTGCAACACTGCACGCGATGCATTATCACGAAGTTTCAGTGGCGGCCCAACAGCAAGAATTGTCAAAACGTCCGCGGGCTAATCTGGATGATATTTTAACCCCGCCAATCATGAAAGGTGAGAACCTTTCGGAGAGTGAAGTTGTCGCTGAGCTTGAGAATAATGCGCAAGGAATTCTCGGGTATGTAGTGCGATGGGTCGATCAGGGTGTCGGCTGCTCCAAAGTCCCGGATATACATGATGTTGGATTAATGGAGGATCGGGCGACACTGCGTATTTCCAGTCAGCATATCGCCAATTGGCTTCATCATGGCATCTGTACAGAAGAGCAGGTAATAGAGGTCATGAAGAGAATGGCTGCTGTTGTTGACAAGCAAAACAGTGCAGATCCGTTGTATAAGCCCATGGCAGGTAATTATGAGACTTCCATTGCGTTCCAAGCCGCTATGGATCTCGTCCTGAAGGGGAAGGAACAGCCCAGTGGTTACACTGAGCCCATTTTGCACGCGCGCAGATTGCAAGTGAAACGCGCATCCTAAATCATTAGTTTTTTGTGAGACATGTGGGATTTTTGTCCTGCATGTCTCTTTTTGGATGAAATTTGTTCTAAAAATACAACTCCTTGTGCTTAAATTCTTGATTATAGGCTTTTGAAATGCCTATAAAAAAGTGTGATGCAGCAGAATGCATTTAACGAAAAGTGCTGGGAGAGATTTTTCGTGACCTCAAAAAATATACTGAAAAAGTCTGAAGATGCCGCTCATGCGCCAATGGATTTAGGTGCGCTTGAACATAATGTCGGCTATTATATGAGGAAATCTGTCCTCGCAGCACAAAGCAGCTTTCTTCGTGAAACAGGCGTAAAGCTGATGACCGGGCAATATTCAGTTATGGAAATTATTGCCAACAACCCCGGTCGAACACAATCAGCGATTGCCTGGGCGGCTGGATTGGATCGGTCGTCATTGGTGCCTATCCTGAACCAGTTTGAAAAGAATGGTTTTATCCGCAAAGAGCCCGTCCAAAATGACAAGCGCGCTTACGCCGTGTCTCTGACGGCAGAGGGAGAAAAGGAACTCGCTGAACTCCGCGTAAAGGTGGAGGAGATGGAGCAGGTCTTTATTAAGGGAATGGGCGCGAGGAACCATAAGCAGCTAATTTCATTGCTGGGGAAATTCCTGGAAACATTGAAAGACTGAAGTGATCGATTCGGTGAAATCAGGCATTTTGAACACAATTTATTTAAAGTTGTGATTTGGTATTTAAAAAATCTTTAAAATAGTATCATTGATTTCCTCTACATTTGGTAGGTGAAATGTCTCATGGCGCGATATCTTCTCTGGCATATACTTAAAAGTGTTATTTTGGGTTTTTAATCAAATATAGCGGTTGAATAAAAGCAATCTGACCCGGTACCCTAATGCTTCTTTGGTGTAGAATTATTGGGGAACTGGCCGTGAAATTGATGTTTAACGACATGAAATGCACTTTATCCGTTAGGAATGAATATGCAAAATTCCTTAAGGTAGCATATTTGGGTTTAAGTAGTTTATTTGCGCCTGTCTATTACCTGCTACACTACGGACGAGGAGATGATTGGACTCACATTACCCGCTGGCTGGAAATAACTTTCCTGATTGGTTAGGGGAATAATTTTGAGGCCTAATGTTTAGCTAAATTCCTCAATTTATATGTGTATCAACGAGATTTCCGTTGAAAACAAAGACTTCTTTAAGACTTGTCCATTATTTCTATTCCCTAAAGTAGGTCGTGACGGTTTTGCAGTTTCAAGACCGTTGAGGGTGTGTATGTCTGATAATTTGAGTGAAGTAGAGAAGTTCAGAGCGAAAGCGATTGGCACAAATGTCAACGCAACTTCTTTGCTGGCTACAGATTATCTCAATCATTTCAATGAAGCGCTCATGTTGGCGGAAATGATAGCTGATATGCCTGATTTAGCCGAAGAATTTGCTGAATGGCGGCCCAAGCTTTACAAAGATCATTTTCTGGAAAGTGGTATCGCAGACAAGGATCTCGCGGTTGAGGCTTATGACCATTGTCCCAAAGAGTATAAAGCGCCCTTCGATAGTACTGTCTCCAAGATTAACCGACAACTTACCTTGTTACAGTCATCCTTGCTCAAAGATCCAGAAGGGCTGGCCGCTGGTGAGAAAGCCGGATTTATCACCAGCAAATGCGGCTTAATCCGTCAACTTATTGATCGCGCCGCAGGGATAATCAATGGGCAACTCTTGCTTGAGGCTCCAACCGAAATTCCAGATAAACCCAGTCGCCGTGGTATGCCAGAAAATGAAGAAGGTGTTGTGGTCGATGTGGCCGATGGTAAGGTTCTTGATCAAACCGATATTGACGCATTGTTTGATTAGGTGAAACAGTTAACTCTTATGCCCGGAAAACTTAAAAGGCTGCTTTTTATTGCGACGATTTTCTTCAACTTCGCGGGCTTTGGGGTGGTTTCAGATGTGTTCGCGGCGGCAAGTGAGAGCCAACGGAAATGTCAAAGCACCTATAAAAAACCGTTGATTGAATTTGATGTGCAAACTGTGCCGCAAGTTTTAAATAAATCTCTTACCTCTAATCAGATTACGCGCTTTGCCGCGAAAAGAGGGAAATTGGTGCCGCTGGTCGGTCATAAGTTGCTGGGTTTGGCATTTGTGGAAGTGGATTTCAGATTTCAAATACAAACAGCAGAAGCGCGTATTGATGGGCGATCATGCATTTCATTACGGCAAGTTGCTGTATCGTTCGGACGCAAGAAAAGCGAAATTTTCGTTGCGAAAGAATACCGCCCGGGAACCTGTCAATTTCGTGCGATCTTGCGACATGAGCAGGAGCATATGGATATAAATGCGCGTATCCAAAAGAAATATGAGAAAAAGATACAGCAATTTCTGATCAGTAAGGCCAAAAGCATTCAGCCTTATTTCACAACTAGCCCCACTCGAGCCCCCGAAGAGCTAGCAGGTAGATTTGGCGAGGAAATCAAACGACTTATTAGTCAGTTCAACGAAGAACGACAACGTGAAAATAACAAAATAGACACACCCAAGAGCTATCAAAAGGTACGTGCACAATGTGCGGGATGGTAGTTTGCCATTTGTTAATGTCTTTTTGATGTAATTGATGTCAATTATCTTCAGGGAGAGAGTGCATTTAAAGTACTCCTAATAACAGGAAAAATTGATGATTATTGGCAAAGATATCCAGGAAATGCTGAACGAGCTGGATGTACAACGCGCAAGTGACCAGAATAAAAATAGTGAAACCTATGTGGAAAATAGGCATTTCCGCCGTAGTAGGGTTGTGTGGGAAGCTAAAGTCAAAGTGTATTTTAATGACGTCACGTTAAAAAGTGACGTTCGCGAAATTTCGGGTGTTGTTCGGGATATTTCTGCCAATGGCGCCAGGGTAGAGCTGGAACGGCCAATTCTTGAAAAAGTCGGATTGGAACTCATTATTCCCAAGCTTGGAATATTTCCCTGCGAGACAGTCTGGAGCAAGGATAGTCAGGTTGGAATTCGCTTTAATGAAAAGCCGGATGTGGTTTTCAAGCACTTGGTCAAGGTTTTGCCCAACGCTTAGATCGCGAAATTTTAGATGTTAGACCCGCGTTTCAGCTCAGCTTCCGTACTTCTTTATGACCCTCAGTCGTCTCTGCGGCACAATACACGTGTAGCCTTATTGAGTCTGGGGTTTGGCACGGTTGAGGCTGTGAACGATTGGGCTGAGTTTTTAGAACGGGCGGAGAAGGGGAATTTCGACCTTGTGGTCGGGGACCTGATTTCTCGAGAGGGGAGTTTACAAACTATTGTCCGGCAAATGCGTCAGCAGGAAATTGGAAAAAATCCTTTTATAAACATAATTCTGACCTTGTGGGATACCAGCAGAGAACACGTGTATGAAGGGATTCAAGCCGGAGCTGATGATATACTTTCGCGGCCCATGTCAACAAATCAGCTTGCTGATCGTGTGCATGGGCTAGTCAATGCACGAAAGCCATTTATCGTGACCGAAGATTACGTTGGCCCTGAACGGCGGCAGATTGTACGGGGACTTTCGCAAGGGAGTTTGATGATTGTGCCCAATTCGTTAAAGGCAAAGGTTGAAAATAAGCCTGAGCTGGATGCATCGCCAGAGAATATCGAATTGGCTATGACCGCGATAAAAGATCGACGTGTGTCAATTTTTACAGAGCAGTTCTTAAGATTGTCGAGTAAGACCGTTTCGATGGGCGCTGCATTGAAAGAGTTGGATGATCGACAAGCTTTGATTGAGAAAATGATTTCAATGAATGAAGAACTGCTCCGGTTGATACAAGGCACGGAATATATTCATGTAGAAACGCTTTGTTCTGCGTTTCATGATGTACTTGGGCGGGTTTATAAATCAGCAAAAGAACTAACTGAGCAAGACAAAGAATTGATGTTTCAGATACCGTTTGCAATTCACACCGCATGCAAAGAAGTTCGTAAATCAGCGAGTTTGGCATTTGATATTGAAGAAGTTTCAACGAAATTGCGGCGATCAGCGACATAAACCTGATCTAAGGCAGTTCCTTTATTTTGACCTAAACTGGGTTTATAACTGGATACATCAGGTTTAAGAGCGGAGATCGACAGGATGCGAAGCGAAAAATGGGGCGGTGTTACATTTATCTGTGTAATCTTGGTTAGCCTTCTATTGCCTGTATCTTTGTCGTCCTCCGAAGATATCACTTTTTTTAGAATAGGAACCGGTTCCAGTTCGGGGACCTATTTTCCCATAGGCACCTTAATTGGATCGACGATAACGGGGCCGCCGGGAAGCCGCCCCTGTGACGATGGGGGCTCATGTGGTGTGCCGGGCCTGATTGCGGCGGCGCAAACAACAAGAGGATCTGTCGCCAACATCCGAGGTGTATTGCAAGGCCAGTTGGAATCAGCTCTCGCCCAGTCTGATATTATTTACGCTGCATATTACGGGACAGGTGTGTTTGAAAGGCAGGCGGATCTTGGCAAGTCTTTGCGGGTAATTGCTAACCTGTATCCAGAAGATGTTCACTTGATCGTTCGAAAGGGAGCACAAATTAAGACTGTCGCTGATCTAAAAGGTAAAAGGGTTTCAATCGATCTGCCTGGATCCGGTACCCGACTGAATGCGAGAAACATATTACGGGCATATGGAATAACGGAAAAAGACTATCACGCGATAGACGCGAATTCTGACAAGGCGCTGAATTTGTTGAGATCTGGTGAGCTTGATGCGTTTTTCTTTATTGCGGGCTATCCGGTAAATGCTGTCGCAGAGCTTGCCAGTTCGGGATTGATTGAATTACTTCCTATTGAGGGAGAAAAGGCTGAAGAGGTTGTGAACCTCTATGAGTTTTTTAGTCTGAGCAGAATTCCAGAGGGCGTATATGAGGGGATTGGTGAGGTTCCCACTCTAGCCGTGAGTACACAATGGGTTGTAAAAGCAACTTTGTCGGATGAGCTCGCCTATGGAATTACCAGCGCGCTTTGGCACCCTAGACATCGTGCTATACTGGATAGTGGCATGCCAAGGGAAAATTGATCCGCTACGAGACATCACGCAGGGGCGTTGGAATACCGCTTCACCCGGGAGCTCGTAAATATTATCAGGAACGGGATTCTGAAGAAGAATAATCCAGTGTTCGAGCTCCTTATCTTAATTATGTTGTTTGCGGTTTGAGCCTTTGATAGTTTCTTCGCAATTAAGAGGAGAAGCAAGTGATCCCACATATTTCAGAAGATTTCGATCAACCATCCACTCCAATCCTTCCTGTAGGTGCCGAAGACTTTGACGGGTGGCTTTCATCCCAGTCGGAACTTGTAAAAAATTGGGTTGCTGTTCAGGATTTTAAGACAAAATCAGGTAGTCATCTGGTAATTCCGACCAGTGAAGGTGACATATCACTGGTATTGCTAATTGCTGAGCCGGACCAATGGGGTATTTGGTCTCTCGCAAAGCTACCATCTTCTCTTCCACCGGGCCTGTACAGGCTGGATGCTGAACTTGACGAGAGACAGGCCACCGATGTGGCGATTGGCTGGTCACTGGCCACATACAACTTTGACCGTTACAAGAAAAACGACAGAGAATATGCATCTCTCCTTTTGCCAGCTAACGCTGACAAAGCACATGTTGAGCGCACTGTGTTTGCAACAAACCTGGCAAGAGACCTTGTAAATATACCCACACAGGACATGGGACCGAAGGCACTGGAGGGGGCGGCCTCACAAATTGCAGGCGAGTTTGAGGCCCGGCAGATGAACATTGTTGGTGAAGATTTGCTCACCTATCATTTCCCGATGGTTCATGCGGTTGGCAGGGCGTCTGCTCAGGATCCACGTCTTATTGATATTGTCTGGGGAGACGCAGATGCCCCGAAAGTTACGATTGTAGGTAAGGGTGTCTGCTTTGATACAGGTGGGCTTGATTTGAAGCCGTCGTCCGCAATGCTGCTCATGAAGAAAGATATGGGGGGCGCCGCGATGGCACTTTCACTGGCTTACATGATTATGCATGCAAATCTGCCAGTGCGCCTGAGAGTTTTAATACCGGCAGTGGAAAACTCAGTGTCTGGTAACGCGTTCCGCCCCGGAGATATTCTGACCAGCAGAAGCGGTAAAACGGTTGAGATTGGTAATACGGATGCAGAAGGGCGCTTGATACTTGCTGATGCGATGACGGCGGCAGATGAAGAAGAACCTGAACTCCTTATTGATTTTGCGACGCTAACCGGAGCGGCAAGGGTTGCAGTTGGTACAGAATTGGCAGCTACTTTTACCGATGACGATGAGCTTTTTGACTTGATTGAAAAGCATTCAGCGACCGAGAAGGACCCCGTATGGCGATTGCCTTTGTGGGATGAATACCGGTCTTTGATAGATAGTCCGATAGCGGATATCAACAATTCTGGTTCAACGCCTTATGCGGGTGCAATTACAGCCGGACTTTTCTTGAAAGAGTTTGTGAATAAATCCAAAAGCTGGGTTCATTTTGACATCATGGCTTATAATACTCGCGAGCGTCCTGGCCGGCCGGCTGGGGGCGAAGCATTTGCAATTCGAGCAATGTTTGCGGCGCTCAAAGAGAAGTTTGGCAAGTGAGTTGAAGGGCACCAACGACTTGATAAATGTTTCGATTGCGAAATAAGTTTGAATATTATAGACTTGCTAAATGAAAAATTCGACGACACAAGCAACACTGAACATGTGGAAACAGGCTTTGGGGGAGCTTGTGCGCCGTCAGGGACCTGATCTTTCCTCCCGGCAAATGGCAATCTTGTTAATTGTGTATCTGGAGGAACCTCCGCATACGGTGCGCGGCTTGGCGGCCCGTTTGAAAATTTCAAAACCGGCTGTCACGCGTGCACTGGATACGATGGGAAAACTTGACCTGTTAAGGCGCAAGCCTGATGAGAAAGACTTGCGCTCTGTGAATATTGTTCGAACTGTTAAAGGTTCAGTTTATTTAAGTGAAATTGCAGATGTCATTGAAAAAGCCGCATGGGAAAATCTGGGCTAGCATATAAAACTCCTTAGTATCCTTTTTCTACATCCACCTGATTTAATAACGCCTTTCCTTCTCGTGCACGTTTAATATTTTGTGCAACGAGCGCCGCTACGCGATTTGGAGCTGCAATACTTGCAACATGTGGAGTTATGAGAATTCTTGGATGTTCCCATAGTGGGTTTTCCGTGGGCAGAGGCTCCTGCGTAAATACATCAAGGGTCGCAGCTGACAGATGACCGTTGTTGAGTGCATTAATCAAATCCTGCTCAACGAGATGTGGCCCCCGGCCTGGATTGATAAGTGACGCCCCTTTAGGGAGCTTTTCAAACAGATCTTTGTTTAATATTCCCGTTGTCTGTTCCGTTAATGGTAACAGGCAGACAAGAATTTCAACATCTTTTAGGAAGGTGCCTAGTTGATCTTCCCCGGCATAAGAGGTTACCCCATCAATGCTTTTTTTGCTTCGGCTCCAGCCTGAAACCTGAAATCCGATTAAATTTAAAGTTTTCGCTGCATGGGCGCCAAGTGCTCCCAATCCAAGGATGCCGACTTTGCGACTGGATGCAGCCGGTGGATGATGAACCTTCCACACTTTTTCTTTCTGCTGCTGATCATATGTCAGCTGATCACGATGATGATTGAGGACGTGCTGCGTGACATATTCGGTCATGCGAGCACTCAGTTCATCATCAACCACTCGTGCGAGTGGGACGTGTTTTGGAAATGTGGGATCTTTAAAAAAGTGATCTACGCCAGCACCCAGTGAAAAAATCGCTTTCAAATTTTTGAATTTTGCAAGCTCACCATGAGGCATATTGAAGCAAAGAGCGAATTCAATATCGTCTGGATTACCAATCTCAGGATGAAAGCGCATTTCCAGATCTGGAACATGCTTGGCCATTTCGGCTTTCCACCAATCATCGCGCTTGATTGAGCTGTGAAATATCAACGCCATTTATTACTCCGTGTTCTTATTGTTTGAGGGTTGCCAGATCAAAGGCAGCCTTCATAAGCGTTTTTGTGTAGGTTGTTTGGGGGTTATCGAATATTTCGGCGGCAACACCCTGCTCGACTACTTTGCCATCTTTCATGACCATGACAGTGTCAGCAAGAGCTCTGACGACTTTGAGGTCATGACTAATGAAGAGGTAGGTCAGATTATAGCGTTTTTGAAGATCGCGCAGCAAGTCGACAATTTGCGCCTGAACAGACATATCCAAAGCTGACGTTGGTTCATCCAGGACAATAAAGGCCGGTTTAAGTATCAACGCGCGAGCAATTGATATGCGTTGCCGTTGGCCACCTGAAAATTCGTGAGGGTATCTGTCTTGTGCGTCACCATCGATACCAACTTCTTCAAGTGTTTTAGAAATTAGTGCTCGGCGCTCGGCCGGGTCGCCTTTTCCTTCGTGAACCAGAAGCCCTTCTTCAATAATCTGGCCAACTGAAAGCCGCGGGCTTAGGCTGGAATAGGGGTCTTGAAAGACAATTTGAAAATCAGCCCGCAATTTACGCAACTCTTTCCACTTTCTGTCTTGAATCTCTTCTCCTTGAAATACAATTTTGCCTTCTGATTTGATTAGTTTGAGGAGCGCGAGACCTAGTGTGGACTTACCCGAGCCACTTTCACCTACAATCCCAACCGTATGGCCTGCCGGTATCGAGAGCGAAATATCGTCAACAGCTTTAACATAGTCTACTGTACGTTTGAGCAATCCTTTTTTGATGGGGAAGTATACCTTCAGCCTTTCCCCTACCATAACCTGATTTGTGGTTTCGTTTTTCTTTTCAGGCAACCCTTTTGGTTCGGCGTCCAACAGCATTTTTGTGTAATTGTGGCGGGGTGATCTAAAAATCTGTTCTGTTTCACCACTCTCAACTATTTCCCCTTTGGTCATAACGCACACGGTTTTCGCCATTTTTCGGACAATTCCAAGATCGTGCGTGATGAGCAGGATCGCCATTCCCATCTTTTCCTGAAGATCTTTTAAAAGTTCCAGAATTTGGGCCTGGATTGTCACATCAAGGGCTGTGGTAGGTTCATCTGCTATTAACAGGTCGGGCTCATTGGCGAGAGCCATAGCGATCATAACTCGTTGCCGCTGTCCCCCCGATAACTGGTGAGTAGGCATTTAGCCGATCCTCACTTGTATCAAGGCCTACCAGTTCGAGCAGTTCGATGACCCTTTCTCTAGCAGCGGATTTGGACATGTTTTTATGCGTAAACAGAGTCTCGTTGATCTGTTTTTCAATGGTATGCAGCGGGTTCAAAGAGGTCATTGGTTCCTGAAAAATCATTGAGATTTTATTTCCCCGTATCTTTTGCATTTTCTCAGGAGGCGCACCGATTATATCTTTACCATCAATGAGTATTCTACCCTTGGGGTGACTGGCTAGCGGGTAGGGAAGGAGTTGTAACAAGCTAAGTGCGGTTATGGATTTACCCGATCCACTTTCACCCACCAGCGCGAGCGTTTCTCCTTTATTCAAATCGAAGGAGACATGTTTGACCGCCGGGACTTCACGGCCATTGACCTTAAACGAAATGTGGAGATCTTTTACGCTTACGAGTGCCATCAGTTAAAAGTCTTTCTGGGATCAAAAGCATCGCGGATGCCTTCTTGCATAAAAAAGGCCAGTGTCAGCATGATGGATAAGACCATGAAAGCTGTAATTCCAAGCCAAGGAGCCTGCAGGTTAGCTTTTCCTTGCGCGAGAAGTTCACCTAGAGAAGGTGAGCCGGGTGGCAAGCCCAGACCCAAAAAATCCAGAGAAGTGAGACTGACTATTGATCCAGTGAGAATAAAGGGCAAAAAAGTTAAAGCTGACACCATGGAATTTGGCAAAAGATGCTTGAAAATAATCACACTGTCGCGAACACCGAGTGCCCGTGCTGCACGGACATAATCAAAATTTCTTGATCTGAGAAACTCGGCTCTGACCACGCCAACAAGGCTAGGCCAGCTAAAGAGTAGCAATAGGAAAAGCAGTATTAAAAATGTGGGTTCGATTAATGCCGCCAGGATAATCAGAATATACAGGCTTGGCATTCCGCCCCATATTTCGAGGAAACGTTGGAAAATCAAGTCCACCATTCCTCCAAAATAGCCTTGCACTGCACCGGCTGCTACCCCGATGATAGAACTGAGAACCGTCAGGATAAGTCCGAAAGCAACTGATATTCTGTAGCCATAAATCACTCTGGCGAGAACATCCCTCCCTTGATCATCCGTTCCCAGCCAGTTTTCACTATCCGGCGGACTCGGAGCTGGAGATTGAAGGTTGTAGTTTATTGTGGTGTAGCTGTAGCGAATTGGAGGCCATAACATCCAGCCATCTTCCTCTGCAATCAATTCTGCTACAAAAGGGTCGCGGTAATCAGCCTCTGTTTCAAAATCACCTCCAAAAGCGGTTTCGGGATAGGTAACCAGAAAAGGGGTGTAGAGCTCACCTTTGTAAGAAATGAGGAGAGGTTTATCGTTGGCAATGAGTTCTGCAAATAGAGAGATAATGAAAAGGCCCAGAAACAATATGGCCGAATAATAGGCGCGCTTGTTTGTTTTAAAATTTCGAATTCGACGCTGATTGATCGGTGAGAGCTTCATACCTAGGCCCCCCTCGCTTCAAAATCAATTCTAGGGTCAATCAAGGTGTAAGTGAGATCACCTATGAGATTCATGATCAAACCGAGAAGAGCAAAAACATACACGGTCGCGAAGATAACCGGGTAATCTCTGTTAATTGCAGCTTCAAATCCGAGGAGGCCAAGTCCATCCAGACTGAAAATCACCTCGATCAGTAAGGAGCCTGTAAACAGGATTCCGATGAATGCGCTTGGAAATCCAGCAATAACTATCAACATCGCGTTTCTGAAAACATGTCCATAGAGGACGCGTTTTTCCGTAAGTCCTTTCGCCCTTGCGGTAAGCACATATTGTTGATTGATTTGATCAAGAAATGAGTTTTTTGTCAGTTGTGTTAAGGCTGCGAATCCACCAATGACCATCGCGGTGACAGGAAGTATCAGATGCCACAAATAGTCGATAATCTTCTCAAATAATGTCATTTGGTCAAAATTTTCCGAAGTCAGACCCCGTAATGGAAACCAGTCCAGATATGAGCCGCCCGCGAAAAGGACAATCAGCGCAACGGCAAATAGGAAGCTTGGAATTGCATTTCCAACAATGATGAGGCTGCTGGTCCAGACATCAAAGCGTGAGCCGTCGCGAACTGCTTTTTTTATGCCGAGTGGGATTGAGATCAAATAGACAAGTAACGTTGTCCAAAGTCCCAACGATATCGAAACAGGCATTTTCTCAAGGACAAGGTTGACGACGGTTTCATCGCGAAAATAGCTGGTTCCGAAATCGAACATCAGATAGTTTTTCATCATAAGGAAAAAACGTTCATGCGCAGGCTTGTCGAAACCAAACTGCTTTTCCAGCTCTTTAATGAATTCCGGGTCCAGCCCTTGCGCTCCCCGATACGCACTTTCGGTTCCTGAAGATGATGACGGTGAACTTCCCGATGAAAGGTCTCCGCCGCCAGAGCCACCTATTCGCGCGGTTGCACCAATTGCGGTGCCTTGGATCTCAGCAATGATCTGTTCGACTGGTCCGCCCGGTGCGAATTGAATAACCACAAAGTTAAGCACCATGATCCCAAACAGGGTCGGTATCATCAACAGAAGTCGTCTGATAATATATGCCAGCACGGCAACCCCCTATTTGCTCTGAATTTCAGCTATCCTAGCCGCTTTGGCCGGATCATACCACCAAGTGTCGAGCATGGCACGATCATAGCCCGGTTTATTGGCCGATGGTTTCGAAAATTTATCCCAATAAGCGATGAAATGGCTCGCCTTATACCATTGCGGTATCGTGTAATGGGAGTGCATGAGTATGCGGTCAAGAGCACGTGCAGCAGTGATTAGCTCATCTTTTGAGTTAGCAGCAATAATTTTTTCAACAAGCGAATCAATTGCTGGGTTTTTTACGCCTGCAATATTAAGCCCACCTATTGTGTCAGCAGAGTTGGAATGCCACCAATTGCGAAGTTCCACCCCAGGAAAAGCGGGTTGAGAAAAACGTCGGGTGGCGATTTCAAAATCAAAGTTCTGCATTCTGTTTTGCCAACTTGCAACATCGACAAGCCTGATTCTTGCATCCACCCCGATGCGCTCCAGATTTCGAATAAAGGGATTTATTATGCGCTCAAAGGACTTGGAATAGATTAAAAACTCTAGGCTCATCTGCTCCCCAGCAGCATTGACGAGCTTTTTATTTTGAATTGACCACCCCGCCTCTTTCAATTCTTTAAGTGATTGACGCATTGCGGTGCGAATATTTCCATTCCCTGAGGTTTGAAATGGCTGAAAAGGTTCTTTAAAAACCTGGTCGGGAATTTGATCACGCCAAGGTTCAAGCAGGGCCAGTTCGGCCTCGGACGGCTTGCCAGACGCTTTCATCAATGAGTTTTCGAAGATTGACGTTAGGCGCTGGTAACTGTTGTAAAACAGGTTTTTATTCGTCCATTCGAAGTCAAACATACGGGCTAATGCGGCTCGAACACGAATATCGCTGAATTTTTCGAGACGGGTGTTAAAGAAGAATGCCTGGTAACCAGTCAATGACGCATCATTCAGGACCTCTTTTTTGATCAAACCCTTTTTAAATGCGGGTTTGTCTGAATATTCCGTCGCCCAACTTTTGGATGTGTATTCCTCTCTAAAATCATATTCACCGGCAAAAAAGGCTTCAAGAGCGATACTGCGGTCACGGTAGTAATCAACTTGTATTCGGTCGAAATTGTATCTGCCAACGTGGACCGGCAGTTTTTCTGCCCAATGGTTTATAACTCGTTCATATGTAACGGATCTACCAGGCTGAACATCAACAATGCGATACGGCCCTGAACCCAATATCGGTTCGAGAGTTGTTTCATTAAAGTTACGTGTTTCGAAATGTTTTTCTGACAAGATGGGCATTTTTCCCAAGGTTAGGGCAAGCCCGCGGGTAAGCGCCCCATCCTTAAAATCGAAACGGATTGAATTCGGACCTGTAATGATTGGCGGCAGGATATCTTCATACGCCAAACGATAGCGGGGATGGCCGTCGTTCTTGAGAGTCCTGAAGGTGAAGGCTACATCACTAACCCTTATTGGGGTGCCATCATGAAATACAGCATCTGTGCGCAATCGAAACTCAACCCATTTATCGTCTCGGTCCCGCGTAACTTCTTTGGCGAGCAGTGGGTAGATAGCGTCTGGCTCATCATGTGCTCGTGTCATGAGGCTGGTGAAGTTAAAGGAAAGATCCCCTCCCTTGTCAGCGTTAATGAGCTCATAGACTCCCTTCAAGATGAAGGGGTTGATGCTATCAAAGCTGTTCAGGTTGCGGATTTTTACAGTTCCGCCCTTAGGAGCATTTGGAGTTACATAATCGAAATGTTCGAAGTTTTTTTCGTATTTCAAATCACCGAAACTGGAAATGCCATGTGTGGTATAACTGCCATCATCGCTTAAAGCAGAGGTGGGGTGTAAGATCGACAGTAAAATGGGTAGAAATAAACGGGAATACGTCAAATTTCTGCTTCTTTTCATGCTTTTACCTAGGCAGTGTTATTGTGATTTAAGTTCTTTTAGGCCTTCCTTTAATTGTTTTTCTTTTTCCGGATCTACCCACCATGCAGTGATATCTGTACCTTCAGATGGAACTACATCCGTTTTCCCAAACTTGTTCCAGTATGCGATACGGTCATAAGCTGAAGTGAATTGGGGAATTATATAGAAATTCCAGGTCAGGACGCGATCAAGCGCCCGAACAATCGGCTTAAGACTTTCATAGTCTGGTGCTGCGATCAGGCGTTCAATTAAATCGTCGACTACTGGGTTATCAATACCCATCAAGTTTCGACTGCCTGATCGCTTACCCGCTGCACTACCCCAAAACTCCCTTTGTTCATTGCCGGGACTTATAGATTGTGCAAATACGGATGTGACAATATCAAAATCGTAGTTCCGAAGCCTTTCAGTATATTGAGCCGTGTCGACAACACGTGATGAGGCCGTAATACCCAGCTTTTCGAGATTCTTTATGAAAGGACCTGTGATCCGCAGGCTGTTGGGATCATACAGTAAAAATTCGATCTCAAGTGGCTTTCCGGTTTTAGGATTAATCAGTTTTCCATCCACAACTTTCCAGCCAGCTTCCTTCAAGATAGCCTTTGCCGTTCGAAGGGGTTTTCTATCACGGCCACTTCCATCTGTTACAGGTGGCTCATACGCAGGACCGAATACCCGTTCAGGGACTTGTCCTTTATATTCCATAAGGATTTCAAGCTCCTTACCTTTTGGTGAGCCTTTAGCGGCCATCACCGAATTGTAAAAAAAGCTGTTTGTTCGTTTATACTGATTATAGAAGATATTCTTGTTCAGCCACTCAAAGTCAAAGGCGTAAGTAAGTGCCTCCCGTAGGGCGGGGTCCTTGAATTTTTCTTTTCTGAGGTTGAAAACATACCCCTGTTGCCCTGCCGGTGATGTGCTGGGTATATTTTCTTTAATAACCAACCCTTTTTTGAGGGCTGGAAAGTCGTATCCGGTAGCCCAGTTCTTTGCACTGTTTTCTGCCCGGTAATCATATTCGCCTGCTTTGAAAGCTTCTAGAAGGACGGATGAGTCGCGATAATAATCATAGCGAATAGTATCGAAGTTATAACGCCCTTTGTTGATCGGTAAGTCTTTACCCCAGTAGTCTGTAACACGCTCGTATGTGATGAAGCGGTTGGCTTCGAATTCTTTGATGAGATATGGGCCAGAGCCTAAAATCGGGGTAAGTGTGGTTTCATCAAATGAGCGGGACTCAAAATGTTTCTTTGACAAAATGGGAAGCAATTGACCCACGATTTGCGGGAGCTCTCTGTTAGGGGGGCCTGTAAATGTAAATTTTATTCTGTGCGGACCGAGTACAATGGCCTGATCAACATTGGCATAATAATATCGAAAAAGGGGGCGACCTTTTGTTTTCACCATTTCCAAGCTGAATACGAGATCATCTGCTGTAATTTTACTGCCATCATGAAATCGCGCTTCAGGGCGCAGGTTGAAAATAGCAAAACTTAAATCCTCGGCCACTTCAACCGTTGAGGCAACCAGACCATATTCCGCACTGGGACTATCTGCAGGTTGCGTCATTAATGTTTCAAAGGTAAGACCAAGGCCAGAAGCGCTGTTTCCTCTTGATATATACGGATTGAGATTGTCAAATCCGCCCAAGGCGGAAAGACGTACATCCCCACCTTTGGGGGCATCAGGATTTACATAATCGAGATGCTTGAAGTCAGCCGTATATTTCAATGGACCTGCAAGGGACAGTCCGTGACTTTTGATTGTTTTGACGTCTTCTGCAGATGAAATACCTGTAGCCGTCAACATGAAAAAGGTTGCAGCAGCGGAGGCGAGCCTTCTGAATGTCATAGTTCCCCTGTCAGTTTTAGTGCTTATTGCTCACCAAGATGGGGGTAAAAGGCGGCAACATCAAGGCCTAAAGCTTTAGCCTTTAAGAATGGGTAAGGCTGCGTCGTGCAGTTTTTGGTTTCCGCTGGCCAGCACATAGCCCGGATTTGTTAATGTAAGCGGATTACCGTCCCAATCAGAAATAGTTCCACCAGCATTTTCTACAACAGGTACAAGAGCGCAGTAATCAAATGGTTTCATGTCTGCATCTGCGACAATATCTACAAAACCATGTGACAGCAGCGCAAACGCGTAACTGTCATAACCAAAACGAACGCGCCTGACAGTCTCGGTCAATTGTCGATACTGATCGCCTCTTTCGCATTTGAATAATTCCAGACCGTAAGAGAATAGCGAGGCTTGCGAAACCTCTGTCACCGCCGGGTTGGTTTGAATGGCTATGCCATTCAGTGTGGTTTGACCATTTGCGCCAACCCACCTTTCGCCAGAAATCGGTTGATCGACAACACCCATTATCGGTTTGCCAAAACGAGTCAATCCTACCAGAACCGCAAAAGTAGGCGCGCCGGAGATAAACGAATGGGTTCCATCAATTGGGTCAAGAACCCATACATATTCTGCATCGGTGCGAACTTGCCCGTGTTCTTCCCCGTAAATACCGTGATCAGGAAAGGCCTCTTCGATCAGTTTGCGCATCGCCATTTCTGCATTTTGATCAGCAATGGTGACTGGGCTGAGATCATCCTTACTGATGATATCAATTTTTTTCCGATAAAGAGGACGGATAATCTCGCCCGCTGCATCAGCAAGCTTGTGGGCGAGATCAATAAATTCCCTTGGGCAGGTTTCTGTCATGCAAAAATGCAGTTTTATTCAGTTGGAAGTGGAACTGATGAAGAGCCAAGAGTTCGCAGATATGCAATCAAGTCTGCTCTGTCAGTTGGCTTTTTCAAACCGGCAAAAGACATCTTAGTGCCTTTTACATAGTCTTTAGGTTTGGTCAGGAAGGCGTTTAGTTCTTCGTAACCCCATTCACCGCCAAGCTCAACAAGGGCGTCGGAATATGAAAAACCTTCAACGCTTGCCATTGCCTTGCCAAGAATTCCGTAGAGATTAGGGCCAATTTTATTAGCGCCGCCTTCTTCAACTGTATGGCAGGAACCACATTTTTTGAAGACTTTCTCACCTTTGGCTTCATCTGCAGATGCCATGAGAACGGCCAGAGAAGGCCCTTCGGGTTTGGTATCTTCCGATGCAACCGTACTTGCTTCTTCCGCACCTGTATCGATAACATATGCAGGTGTTTCAGGCATTGTTGGCGAGATGGCAATATTCGCAATCTCATTGATTGCAACAATCGCAAGGGCGCTACCGAGTACGGCGCCGGCAATCTTATTTAGCTCAAAACTGTTCATTGCTTACCTCAGCTCTTATTTTCTGGGGGTAGCTCTACCAAACGCGGCAGAAAAAAGCGAGTGGAATTTAACGGCTTTTACTTGGAAAGTCCAAGACGTATAAAAAGAGAGCGAATATGACACACCAGACAAGCGGTTAATAAACAGGAGTAAATAATGTCAGAAGGGTACACCCCCTTGATTGTGATCCCTGCACGAATGGCGTCAAGCCGTCTTCCAGGCAAGCCGTTGGCCGATATAGATGGCAAGCCGATGATTGTTCAGGTGATGAACCGTGCGTTGGAAGCGGATCTCGGCCCTGTTGTTATTGCCTGCGCTGAGGTGGAGATTGCGAATGTGGTTAATGACGCTGGCGGAACAGCCATTTTGACCGATGCGTCGCATCCGTCCGGGTCGGACAGGGTTTTTGAAGCGGTAGAGACTTTCGACCCTGAACAGAAATTTCAGTCAATTATTAATTTGCAAGGTGACTTGCCGGGTCTGGATCCGGTTGCCATTTTGGCAGCCAATGAAGCACTGCAAAAAAATAACGCTGACATTGCGACACTCGTTGCTGAAATTACGGATCAGGCGGAGTTGAATGATGAAAATGCAGTAAAGGCTGTTGTCAGTATGCGCGCGGGTGAAAAATTTGGCAGAGCCTTATGGTTCAGTCGACTGAAAACCCCTTGGGGGGAAGGGGCATATTTTCATCATATCGGCATCTATGCCTATAAAAGGGCATCTTTAAAGAAATTTATTTCACTTGACCCTTCACCGCTTGAACTTCGCGAAAAGCTTGAGCAGCTTAGGGCCTTGGAGGCGGGAATGAGAATAGATGCAGCTTGCGTTGACACGGTGCCGTTAGGTGTTGATACTCCGCAGGATTTGGAACGCATGCGCCAGTATTTCGTGTCGCGATCTGAGAGCCCAGAATAAATCCAGTTAGATTAAACAACAGGTTGGTTGATAACATGTCCAATGCAGAACCAGAAAATTCAATAGCTTTCCAAGGTGTCCCAGGGGCATATGGGCATTTATCCTGCAAAAGCGTATTTCCTGAAATGGAAGCAATAGCCTGTGAGACTTTTCTTGACGCAATCAATATGGTGCGTGATGAAAAGGCAAAATATGCGATGATCCCAATAGAGAATTCTTTGGGTGGACGTGTTGCGGACATTCATCACCTCTTGCCTGAAAGTGGACTCTTTACTATTGGTGAGCATTTTCAATCTGTTCAGCATCAATTATTGGCTGTTCCGGGCGCTACGCTTTCAGATATCAAAGCTGTTCACAGCCACGAGCAAGCATTGTCTCAGTGCCGCAATTTTACTAGAGAGCTTGGCATAGAGCCGGTCATACATGCTGACACTGCGGGTTCTGCGAAAATGATCGCCGAATTGGGAGATAAATCTCAGGCATCCATTGCTTCCAGTTTGGCAGGTGAAATATACGGCCTTGAAGTTTTGCGAGATCGTGTTGAGGATCGATTGGGTAACACGACACGGTTTTTGATTCTGTCGCGGGAACGGCGGGATCCTGGAGTTAAAGGCGGGCCATGTATGACCAGCTTTGTTTTTCAGGTCCGTAGTCAGCCTGCTGCACTTTACAAAGCTTTGGGTGGCTTTGCGACGAACGGAATCAATGTGACGAAGCTTGAAAGCTATATAACCGATGAAAGCTTTGAGGCAGCGCAGTTCTATATTGATGTTGAAGGCCACCCTGAGGAGGCAAATCTGTCGAGAGCAATAGAGGAATTGCAGTTTTTTTCGGCCAAGCTCAAAATATTGGGTGTATACCCACAGCACGCCTATCGCAGGGAATATAGCTCTTAAAGCTTGATTGATAGTTGATTTGAGCATATAAGCGCCTTCAAATTTAAGCTGAGGGCGTATTGCTCTCCTGCGTTTGATTACAGATTAGGAAGTATAATGTTTAACCTCGCGCAAACAAATTCAACGCAACGCGGATATTTGCTGGCCGGTGTTCTGGCGATGGCTGTTGTTGTGACCGCGTCAAATATTCTAGTGGAAATGCCTATTAATGATTGGCTCACTTGGGGTGCGCTTAGCTATCCTTTTGCGTTTCTTGTGACGGATTTGACCAATCGCGCATTGGGTGCGTCCATGGCGCGGATAGTTGTCTGTGTGGGGTTCTTGGCGGCTGTCATCATGTCCCTGGTTTTGGCAGACCCCAGAATCGCCCTAGCATCCGGGTCCGCTTTTTTAACCGCCCACCTGTTGGATATTTTGTTGTTTGATAAGTTGCGCAAGGCCAGTTGGTGGAAAGCGCCGCTGGTTTCATCAATCATTGCGTCATTTTTAGATACGCTAATTTTCTTTACGTTGGCATTTGCAGGAACGGGACTTCCTTGGACTACATGGGCACTGGGAGACTATGGAATCAAAATTGTCATGGTGATTGTTCTGTTGCTGCCTTTCCGTGGGTTGCTGAAATATACAGATCCATTGACATTGGCGAGCACTGCTAGATAATATCAAAAAAAAGGGCCAAGCGGTGAAGCTCGGCCCTAAGTAAGGGAGGAAACGCTCTCTTGCGAGAGCAGTCAGTGTGTGTGTGCTGACAAGGGATATATTGCACTTGCGAAAAGAATTCGCAAGTGCATTTTTTTTGATTTTTGATAAAAATCGAAAAAAAATGAAACTATGATGAAACAGTGGGCAGATTGGTTAAAATCTATGCGGTGATTGATTGAAAATTCACCTGATTAAGGTTTTTCGACGATTGCAAATAGTTTTGCATCAATCAAAACAAGTTAAGATGATGCCTCGATTCACTGAGAGATTTTCTAAAACGAAAGTATTTCATCACTGGAAACAACCATATGAATTTGTGCATTGCAGCAAAATATCCGACCTGATTGTTATCTGCTTCTGTCACATTTAGTCCTCAACCCATGACTTTGCCAATTGGTGGGCGATGGCCATTGGCGGTGACATACGGGGTGTTTCACTGGTGCCCGACCTTGCCAGCATTTTGCGAACTTCCGCTTTGCTGAACCAGCGGGCATCTGCAAGCTCTGCTTCTTCGAGAGTAATTTCTTCGCTCAAAGCTTCCGCAAAACAACCGATCATTAACGAGGAGGGATAGGGCCACGGCTGTGAAGAATGATAGGTTACCTCACCTGTGCGCACGCCGGTTTCCTCGAAAACTTCACGCCTCACACCCTGTTCTATTGTTTCGCCTGGCTCAATAAAGCCGGCCAGTGCGGAGTATTGCTGTTTGGGAAAGTGATGACCAGTACCCAAAAGACAGTTATCTCCCTTGACCACCATCATTATCACAACAGGGTCCGTTCTGGGGAAGTGGGTCGCATTACACTGGTCATTACAGCATTTTCGCGAGTACCCAAGCTCAGCAGATTCGGTTTTTGATCCACATTTTGCACAAAATTGATGAGTTTCGTGCCACGCAAGCAAAGATCGCGCCTGTGCCAGAGCACCTGCTTCTCCTGGGCGTAATTGTGATGAAATATTGCGAACATCAATAAATTTTCCCCAGTCGGAATTGGGGAGTTTTTTGGGTTTTCAATTGTGGAAACGTCGATCGCGAAATGAGCGGCAAAGTCGGCTAGGCCAAGAAAAACCAGTGTCGCTCCCGCTTCCAGAAACGACTTGATGTCACTGGCGCCTCTCCAGTCAATGCAAGGATCCCCCGCCAGTTCAATGAGCGCTTTCAGATTGTGCATTGGCAGGAAACGGCTGGATGGGTCTTCAAGTTTTTGTTTAAACCAGTCTACGTCATTACGCAGATGAGAGGCCCGGTCAAAGCGGTTGCCGGTAAATACGAGAGGCTTTGTCATTTGGATTCGTTTCTTGGACTCAAATTGATTTTACGGTTCAGTTTTTTTCACAGACTATCGTCAAATTGGGAGCTGTTGCAAATTTTTCCCAAAAAAGGGTTGCATCTCAGGTCAAGCTGACTGATATAAGCGGTGGAAGGCTGGCGTGGGCGTGCCCCTCGCGAACCCGGTCAGGTCCGGAAGGAAGCAGCCGTAACGAGTTTCGGTGCGGGTCATTGCCAGTCTTCTTATATTTCCCACTTATTCTGAACAGATATTTCCGATCTCTTGTGACGATTAGGCTTTGATTGCTCTTAAAACTATCTGGTAAGCTGGGCACATGTCAGAAGAAACTCAAAAATCAGCTTACCGCGTCCTTGCCAGAAAGTACCGCCCATCCAATTTTGACGATCTGATTGGTCATGAGGCGATGGTTCGAACTTTATCCAATGCACTGGATTCCGGACGTCTTGCTCATGCGTTCGTCTTAACAGGCACCAGAGGGATCGGCAAAACTACAACAGCACGCATAATAGCGAGAGGGCTGAATTGCATTGGTGAGGATGGAAATGGTGGCCCCACTGTTCATCCGTGCGGTGTTTGCGACAATTGTAAAGCCATCGCAGAGGATCGTCATCAGGATGTCCTAGAAATGGATGCGGCCAGCCGCACCGGTGTTGATGATATCAGAGAACTGATTGATGGCGTTCGATATCTTCCGATCAATGCTCGATACAAGATTTATATAATCGACGAAGTGCATATGCTGTCGAAAAATGCCTTCAATGCTTTACTAAAGACGCTTGAGGAGCCGCCGGAGCATGTGAAATTTATTTTTGCGACAACAGAAATTCGAAAAATACCAATTACGGTTCTGTCGCGGTGTCAGCGGTTCGATTTAAAACGCGTCGATGCAGATACATTAAAAGATTATTTCTCTAAAATAGCGGAAAAAGAAAACGCGTCGGTAGATGAAGATGCTCTTGCGCTTATTGCGCGGGCTGCAGAAGGGTCTGTGCGTGATGGATTGTCTTTGCTGGATCAGGCAATTGCGCACGGTGACGGGACTGTAACCGCAGAGCAAGCCCGGGATATGTTGGGTTTGGCTGACCGAACCAGAATGCTTGATTTGCTGGAATTTATTTTTGCAGGGAATGTCGCAGAGGCACTTGGTATTTTACGAAATCAATACGATCGCGGTGCCGATCCTGTTGTGATTATTCAGGATTTGCTGGAGCTTACTCACTGGTTGACCACAATAAAGGTGACGCCAGATTCGGCAAGTACGGCTGCTTTGGGAAGCTCTGATATTGAACGTGCAGGTGCTATGGCGGGCAAGCTAAACATGCCAGTGTTGGCGCGTGCCTGGCAAATGTTACTAAAGGGGCTTGAAGAGGTAAGGCAAGCGCCGATGGCAATTGCTGCTGCTGAAATGGTGCTGATTCGTCTGGCATTTGCCAGCGATCTACCGAGCCCCGAAGATTTGGCAAAAAAAATTGAATCCTCAAATTCATCTGAGCACTCGATTTCAGGAGGTACAATTTCAACGCCAAGCGGAGGAACGTCAGCTCGTGCAGGGACAAATGGCGTATCGGCAGCATTAGCTGTCTCAAATCCGACCCCCCATCAGAAGGCTGAAGCGAACAATGCTCCAAGGCGCATCTGTCAGTCGTATCTGATAGCGCGGTTGAAAATATCGCAGCCGAACAACCAGATATCGCTCTAAACCCTTCACCTGTGAGTGAAACTGAACAGCTAACTTCGGTCGAGCAGATGATTGAGCTGCTGCAAGATCGTAGTGATGTGATGCTTAAGGGGCAGGTTATTAATTTTGTCAGGCCGATCAAATTTACTGATGGTGAGCTATTGTTCAGCCCAGCTCCCGGCACGCCTGCTGATTTGGGGGCAAAACTTGGCCGGCGTCTTCGTGAAATTACCGGAAAGCCTTGGCAGGTCTCAATGAGTTCGGATGTCGAGGGTGGGCCCACGATTGCGGAAATGCGTATGAGCCGCAAAGCAGCGATGATTGCTGCTGCTGAAAATCATCCGGTTGTTCAGAAAATTAAAGAAGTTTTCGCAGGCGCGTCTGTACGCGAAGTCCGTGACCTGTCGCCAGATATTGAAAATATGATTCCTGAGGATATATCCGAAGGTGATGACATTGAGTAGTGGAGAGTTTTAAATGAAAAATCTTGGAAACCTGATGAAGCAGGCCAAGGAAATGCAAACCAAAATGGCTGAAATGCAAGCGTCACTGGAGAGTCATGAGATAACTGGTGTGGCGGGTGCTGGCATGGTCAAAGTCACGTTAAATGGTAAAGGTGACATGAAGGGTCTTTCGCTGGATCCAAGTATCGTAGATCCGGAAGAAATTGAAATGATGGAGGATTTGATCAAGGCTGCACATTCAGACGCGAGGGCCAAGGTAGAAGCCTATACGCAGGAAAAAATGAAAGAAATGACTGGCGGTTTGCAGCTACCTCCCGGAATGCAAATGCCGTTTTAAGTCGGTCCTTTTATCAATGGGTACATCTGAAATCGATCACTTGGTCAGGCTTTTATCCAAACTGCCAGGGCTCGGAGCGCGTTCGGCACGCAGGGCTGCGCTGCATTTAATTCAAAATAAGGAAAATCTGCTGGTCCCTCTTGCAGAAGCTATGGATGACGCTGCAAGGAATGTGCAGGAATGCACTGTTTGTGCAAATCTGGATACCATTAACCCATGCGCGGTCTGCCAAAATGATCGCCGGGATTCCAAGATCCTTTGCGTTGTGCAGGACGTGTCAGATCTTTGGGCGCTGGAGCGTGCGGGTGTGTTTAAAGGGCTGTATCATGTTCTCGGAGGTACCTTGTCAGCGCTGGATGGTGTGGGGCCTGAGGATTTGCGAATTGAAAGTTTAATTGATAGAGCTGAAAGTAGCGTCGTGGAAGAAGTGATTATTGCACTGAATGCGACCGTTGATGGCCAGACAACCGCACATTATCTAGCAGAAAGACTGGATGAATGTGACGTGACGATCAGCCATCTTGCTCATGGGGTACCAGTTGGCGGAGAGCTTGATTATCTGGATGACGGAACTTTGGCAACTGCACTGAATTCACGACGGAAAGTGCAGTGATTACTGCCGCAGAGCTTCCGTTGGATTTGAGAGCAGTTCATCACTTGCCTGCTCTCCCAGTTGCAAATCTTCAATTTTTTCAGCACGGCTACTGATTTTTCTTGAAGATGTCTCAATATCCGCAATGTCCCGACTGGCCTGAGAAAAATGTTTGGACAGATTTTCTACCCGTTTATCGAGGCGTTCGACATCTTTGAGTAACGTGCCCACCTCTTTTTGAATGACGCCGGCTTGCTCTCTCATCTGACTATCTTTCAAAACCGCTCTGACCGTATTAAGCGTGGCCATTAAAGTCGTTGGGGATACGATCCAGACACGGGCGTCATATGATTTTTGAAGGATCTGCGGAAAGTTGCTGTGCAGCTCCGCATAAACGGTTTCGGATGGTAGAAAAAGGAGCGCTGATTCCGCTGTTTCTTCTGCAATTATGTATTTCTGATTAATGTCACTAATATGTTTGGTCATGGCGCTTACAAAAGCGCGGTTTGCATTTTGCCTGTCTGCATCGGTCTGTGCATTGCGCATTAAGTGAAAACTTTCGAGTGGAAATTTGGCGTCCACCACAATCGACCCTGGAGGGTTTGGCAGTTTGATGAGGCAGTCCGCTCGCTTGCCGTTGCTCAAGGTAACCTGAAACTCATAAGATGAGGGGGGGAGTGCCGACTTTACGAGATCGTTGAGTTGAATTTCTCCAAATGCTCCCCTGGCCTGCTTGTTTGCCAGAATATCCTGAAGACTTACAACTTGTGTTGAAAGGTCAGTCAGGTTTGATTGCGCCTGATCAATAATAGCGAGGCGCTGCTGCAATTCGCTTAGGGATTTACTTGTTTTTTCAGTTGTTTGATTAAGACTGTCACCCAGTAGCTTAGAGACTTTATCGAGACGTTCAGTCACTGTCTTATTGGTATATTCGGTTTGCTGGGCGAGGCTATCTCCTAGACGCTTAGACACGGCATCCAATCGTTCAGAAAGTGTTTTGTTAATGGCACTCTGGCTTGCTGCACCTTCACTGGACATTTGGGCAAGCTGGCCTTCCAGTCTGGATTGCTGATTCATGACATTTTCTGTCAGCCTTGCCAGATTTTCGCTGCTACGAAGTGCGTGTTGTAACATTTTCTCCGATCTGGTGATTTTCCAAGAAACAAGTCCGATCGCTAAAACGAGCACAATAACGGCACCGACCAATATAATTTCCAGCAAGGAAGCCCCCGATTATAACCACAAATTCTGCATAAACCTTGACGTTTGCCCAGCAGAGTAATACCTAAAGGATAATTTTTAGACCCGCTATTGTAGCTTGAAGAATGTTGGAACACCATGGCCCTTTTGCCAATTATTACTGCACCTGACCCACGACTTAAAACGGTTTCTACGCCAGTAGAAACAGTTGATGACGAGACTCGCAAGCTTGTCGCTGATATGTTTGAAACCATGTATGACGCACCGGGAATAGGGTTGGCGGCGATTCAGGTCGGTGTACAAAAACGTCTGTTAGTGGTTGACGTTGTTGGTAAAAATGATGAAAGCCGTGATCCGCAACCGATCGCGCTTATTAATCCGGAAATTACGTGGGTCTCCGACGAGGATAGTGTTTATGAGGAAGGGTGCCTGTCGGTTCCCGCTCACTATGCAGATGTCGTTCGTCCGGCAGAAATAAAAGTTTCCTACCTTGATGAGCAGGGCGATAAACAGGAATTGCACGCTGATGGTCTTTTAGCGACATGCATTCAGCATGAAATCGACCATCTGGATGGAATACTTTTTGTGGATCATTTGTCAGCGCTTAAACGCAATATGATCCTCCGAAAGCTTCTCAAGCAAAAGAAAATGGCTGGTTAGCATTACTATGACAGCGCTGCGTATTGCGTTTATGGGAACACCAGATTTCTCGGTTACGGTGTTAAAAGCGCTTTTAAAATCTGAACACAAGGTTGTCTGCGTTTATTCCCAACCTCCCAGACGTGCCGGACGCGGTAAGTCATTGCGTCCAAGCCCTGTCCATCAAGTGGCATCTGAAAATGCGATTGAGGTAAGAACTCCCCACTCTTTGAAGGATGAGGCTGAGCAGGAAAAATTTGCTGCGTTGGATATCGACGTTGCAATAGTTGTCGCTTACGGTTTGATCTTGCCTTTGCCGATATTAACTGCCCCCAGGCATGGTTGCTTGAATTTGCATGCTTCTCTTTTACCGCGTTGGCGTGGCGCTGCCCCCATACAGCGCGCGATAATGGCGGGAGACACAGTCACGGGGGTAGGCATCATGCAGATGGCTGAAGGGCTTGATACGGGAGATGTGTTGGCAGAGGAGCAAGTTCCAATAACGAACTCCATGACGGCCGGTGAATTGCATGATGAACTTGCAATCGTGGGCGCTGAGTTAATGATCGATACCGTAAACAGGCTCGAGACAGGCACCCTAATCCCGAGACCCCAACCTGAAGATGGAATTACGTACGCCCATAAAATTGATAAAGCTGAAGCGCGTATTGAATGGTCCCGTCCGGCGGAAGAATTATGCAGACATATTCGTGGATTAAGCCGTTTCCAGGGGCATATTTCGAATATGAAGGAACGCGCGTAAAAGTTTTGAATGCAGAGGTTGTTGATGGGGAAGGGCGTGCCGGAGAACTGCTCGATAACGAGTTGACTGTTGCGTGTGGCCACGGGGCGTTAAAGTTGACCCTGTTGCAGAGATCAGGAAAATCTCCGATGGCGATGAAGGCATTTGTTAATGGTTTTCCATTGCCAAAAGGGAGCAGGCTAGGCTAATGCCGCGGTACCGCGTCACCATAGAATATGACGGAACAGATCTGGTCGGATGGCAACGCCAGACAAATGGACCATCTGTTCAACAGTATATCGAAGAGGCAATCGCTAGGTTTTGCGGTGAAGATATCCGAATTCAGGGAGCTGGACGCACAGATGCAGGCGTTCACGCTTATGGTCAGGTTGCTAGCTTTGATTTGACGGACCGTCATGAACCACGAACAGTCAAGAATGCTGTTAATCATCATTTGGGAAGCAGTAGGATTTCGATTCTGGACTGTGAAGAAGTTTCAGAAGACTTCAATGCCAGATTTTCAGCGACCGGACGGTCTTACATTTATCGAATAATAAACCGTCAGGCACGGCTGGCCCTGGATGCAGGGTATGCGTGGCACGTAAAACGTGAACTTGACCACAAAGCTATGCAGCATGGTGCAGAAATTTTAATCGGCAAGCATGATTTTTCGAGCTTTCGGGCGGCGGCATGTCAGGCCAAAAGTCCGATCAAAACCTTAAGTAAGCTGGATGTTGTTAGATCTGGTGATGTCATAGAGTGCCATGTAAGCGCACCCTCATTCTTGCACAATCAAGTACGCGCCATGGTTGGTACACTGTCTTTAGTAGGGACAGGACAGTGGAATGTTGACGATGTCAGAAGTGCACTGGCTGCTCGTGACCGGCAAAAAGCTGGCCCAAACGCACCACCTTGGGGCTTGTATTTGTCTTCTGTCAGTTATGACAGTTGAAAATCGTATACGGATCCCAGTTTCAGGATGTTTGTTAATTCATCCAATGCTGTTCTGCATTCTTTCAATAGTTCCGGATCGCCCAGATCTGTGAAACTCAGTTTGTCCCGGTAATGGCGTTGGATCCATGCTTTTAAGTTTGAGTATAAGGCATCAGTTAAAAACACATTAGCGTTTATTGATTGCTTTTCTTCATCAGTGAGAGGAACTCTCAGTCTCAAACAGGCTGGTCCTCCTCCATTTTTCATACTTTGTCGGACATTGATGAACTGAACATCCTGAATTGGTGTTTCCTGTTGAATGAGCTCATCAAGGTAAGACTTTACATTTGTGTTTTCCATACACTCCATAGGCGCAATAAGGCACATCGTTCCCTTTTCTTCATTAAGATTCACAAGCTGGGTGTTGAACAGATAGCTTGTAATTGCGTCTTTTAGTGGAACTGCAGTTGAAGGGACTTTTACCAATGTAATAGACGGTATGCGTGTTCTTAAGTCATCCATCAGTTTAGACGTATTTAGAAAAGCTTCTTCATGGAAAAACAAACAGTTTCTGTTGCCTACTGCAATAACATCGTTATGAAATACACCGCTATCAATAGCGTCGGGGTTCTGCTGAGCAAAAACCGCTGTATTTGAATTCAGCTTATGTAAACGCGCTACCGCTTGTGAAGCTCTAAGGGTCTGCCGCGCAGGAAATTTGCGTGGTTGGATTGTATGAGCGTGACTATCTAATTCTGGAGTGCCGTAAACAAATAGCTCCACCCCTGCTGCATTGTCAGTATTATAAAAACGAGTGTGGTTTGCCGCACCTTCGTCACCAAATTGACTGATCGATGGTAAAGGGTCATGGTGCTCAAAAAGGTGTGGTGCCGAGAATATGGATTGTAATATCCGTTTTGTCGTTGCTGTTTCGATGGATCGATGTGGCATCGCAACCAGATTTGCCGGTGTGAAATGTGTTTTGTGATCTGTCGTGTCAGCAGATGGGCTTACCGTGGCGGCATTTGCAACCCACATAGCGGAAGCAGAGCTGACGGTAGCAAGTAATGAGGGGTCTTGCTGCATGACTGTTTTCAGGATTTGCTCATCAGATCCACTGAAACCCAGTTTTTTGAGTGTCGGAATATGTGGCCTTTCCTGAGGGGGTAAAACGGCTTGCAGGTAACCCATTGAAGAGAGGGTTTTCATTTTTTCAAGACCTTGCAAGGCAGCTTCCCTGGGATTTGAAATATCTGCAGCATTTTTGAAAGAAGCAATATTACCAAATGATAGTCCGGAGAAGTTATGGGTCGGGCCAACCAACCCATCAACGTTATATTCTTGAGGCATCAAAGTTTAATTCCAGGCAATAAAGTTTTAGGTAAGTCTGCTTGTGGTGCTTGCAAGGATGCGACTGGATAAGCGCAATAATCAGCGGCATAATAGGCACTGGGCCTGTGATTTCCACTGGCACCAACCCCTCCAAAAGGCTGGCACCACTCGCACCTGTAAGAGGCCTGTTCCAGTTCACTATTCCAGCCTTAATAAGCGCATGGAAGGTTGCAAACTCCTCGGCATCATCAGAAAACAGGCCAGCGCTTAGCCCAAATCTGGTTTTATTTGCGATCTCAATGGAATCTTCAAAGCTTTGGGTTTTTATAACCTGAAGCAAGGGGCCAAAATACTCCTCGTCAGGCAAATTTTCGATATCGCTGACATCCAGTATTCCCGGAGAGAGAAAGGGTAGATTTGCGTGAATGCGTTGCATCGTTAGCAGTGGCTTCGCGCCTTGGTCAATGAGGGAAGCTTGAGCCTCAAGAAGTCGATCTGCCGCTTCATTAGATATTACTGAACCGTAAAACGGTTCTTCGTTATTTTCTTGAGGGCCTACCTTTATTGTTTTTGCAGCGCTAATGAGTGTTTTAAGAAATTTTTCGCGATTTGAGGTCGCAGGCAAAATTAGCCGGCGGGCACAGGTGCATCGTTGACCCGCGGTAATATAAGCAGATTGCAGGCAATGATATACTGCCCCTGGTATGTCATCGACCTCGCTTATAATCAGAGGATTGTTCCCTCCCATTTCAAGCGCGAGAATTTTTTCAGGCTGACCTGCAAATTCACTGTGTAAGAGATTGCCTGTATGGGAGCTACCAGTGAACAAGAGGCCGTCGAGCTTGTCCGATGTACTAAGTGCGATGCCGCACTCCCTGCTACCTTGAACCAGATTCAAAACGCCTGTCGGTAGCCCTGCCTTTTCCCAAAGGCGTACCATATACTCTCCCACCGCCGGTGTTTGCTCGCTTGGTTTAAAGATTATTGTATTTCCCGCCAGTAATGCTGGCACGATATGACCGTTTGGAAGGTGACCGGGAAAATTGAAAGGCCCAAATACAGCCAATACGCCATGAGGCTTGTGTGTTAAATGGCTAATAACACCGCTATTTTCAGAACTTTTTGTGCCCGTCCGGTCATTATAGGCTTTGATTGACAGGTCAATTTTTCCGACCATCGTGCCCACTTCAGTTTTAGCTTCCCATAGTACTTTTCCTGTTTCACTTGAAATGAGGTGAGCCAGTTCATCTGAGGCGTCTTGTAGGGCCTTTTGGTAGCTTTTCAGAATTTCAATTCGGTTTTGCACAGATGTTAACGCCCAATCCCGGAACGCGTTTGAAGCAGCATCAATTGCCTGTTCCACATCTGAAGTAGAGGCTGAGTTTCCAGACAGGATAATGTCGTGATTCACGGGGTTTCGTGACTCGAGTTTTCCTCCAGTGCCTTGCCGCCAGTCGCCATTGATATAGAGCTGTCCATAGTTCATTTGATTATTCCACATAACTGATTAAATCGCCGCTTGATAGCTTCAGAATTTTTGCCGCGATTTCGGAGATTGAAACTGTTTCGTCGTCATGGATGATTAAGTGATCGCAGACTAGCCTGTAGTGTTGGATGTTTCTGTTGCTTAAAATGCAGCGGGGTTGAGATGGGGAAATCTGTTCACCTGCAACAATCGATTTCACTGTGGCGGATTGTGCATTTCGGGTTGTCGAAATGTTATGGGACTGACATTGAACTGTTGGCCCTCCGTCAAAAATATCCACATATCCGCTTTGCCTGAAACCTTCTTTTTCCAAAAGTCGCAAAGCCGGGGCCGATGCATTGTGAGCCTTGCCAATCACGGTTTGAGCTTCGTCAGGGAGAATGTCGGCATAAATTGGATGTCGCGGCATTAGATCCGCGATAAACTGCTTTCCCTTAACAGAGCTCATGAAGTCAGCGTTTTCGAAACCAAGGCCAAAAAATTTCTGCCCTAGATGCTCCCAAAAAGGGGACCTTCCTGTGTCATCCTGCCAGCCTCGCAATTCGGCAATAATCGGTTCGCCAAAACGGCTCGGAAAATCGGCCAGCATTAAAAAACGACTTCTGGAAAGGAAGCGCCCATTGCCATCCTTTCGGTAATCAGGATGTAAATATAGCGAGCCAATTTCAGTGGCCCCGGTGAAATCATTTACCAAATGCAGGACTTGTAGCTCATTTTTCTTGTTGAGCTCTTTGGAGAAGGATACAAGTTTGGATACCTTGTAGGAGTAAAACGGTTGATCCAGGCCGACCCCAGCGTAAATCGCTGTTGTACCCACAACCTCACCAGAAGCGCTGTCTTCCATTACCATGAAGTAAATTTCACCCTCAGGGCCGGTTACATTTTTGGCAAAGCTGGCAATGCTGGTCGATATTTTTGATTTCCATGATTGTAGATCACTTGGCATGGAAGACATCCCGCTGCCGGTAACCAGAGAAATATTCAATAGGCTATCCAAGTCATCTGTCTGTGCAGGGCGAATGAAAATCATGACTGTCTACCGGTGGGAAAAAGTTCAGGAGACTCTGCCAGTCGGTGAAGGATCAAGGCGGATAATTGCGCTCTTTCAACAAGGCTTTCCACTACCATATATTCTTTATCTGAATGAATATTGGCTCCGCGGACACCCAATGTGTCAATGTTGACCAGGCCCGCATCCGCCAAATTGTTACCATCGCAACAGCCGCCCGTGGAAACATGGTTTATCGTGAGGCCAAGTTCTTTTCCGCATTTTGATGTCAGTTCAAAAAAGGCCCTTAATTCATCCGTCATTGGTTTTGGCGGTCTTGAAAATCCTCCATGCAAGGTGGCGTTGTAGTCAGGGTTCTCGTTGAAGGTTTTCAGCAAAGCATGGAGTTTTTCCAAAAGCCAGTTCTGGTCTTTTGAGTTGGCAAGGCGAACGTTAAAACTCATTTGGCAAAGGCCGGGAACGACATTGAGTGGACCTCCTCCCGCAACCTTTCCAACATTTACGGTTAATTCAGGAATTTTACCGCTCAGGTTGTCAATTTGAGCAATTAATGGGGCCATGGCTACAATTGCGTTTCGTCCCAGATGATGCTCGCGTCCTGCATGGGCTTCTTTTCCTTTGACGGTAATTGTGAAATTACCACTTCCTTTTCTCGCTCCAGCGAAGGTGCCATCTGGCATTGACGGCTCATACAGCATTCCAATATGGGCCTTTTGCGCATATTCTTTCAGGTAACGCGCTGAACCATGCGAGCCTATCTCCTCATCTGAGTTCAACAGGACGGTCCATCCAATCTGATCTTTATAAGGACTGTTTTCGAATGCCTGCAATGCTGCAAGCATGGCGGTGATTCCGCCTTTCATATCGGCGACACCAGGTCCGTGCAGGTATCCATCATCGGTGATCTTACAGCTTTGGAAATGGTTGTCCTTGGGGAAGACGGTATCCATGTGCCCGACAAGAAGCACTTGTCTGTTTGCTTTGGGGCGTTTTTGAGCAATGACAACAGGTCCGAGCGATTGAGTTTTTACGTTTCCTGCCGCATCAACAACTTCCATTTCGTCACTTTCACAGACCTCAACCTGGTCCGCAAAGGAACGCAGTTTTTCGGAGCATAGTTCAGCCATGTTCTGCAGGCCATCAATGTTCAAGGAACCCGAATTAACGTTTGCCCATGTGATCACCTGCTCGATAAGCTTGTATTGATCTTCAGTTAATTTTGCGATGAAATCGGGAAGGCTCATGACTTTATTATCCTGCAATTGACTTTAGCGTTTTATCTAGAATGGACAGAGCCTCATCTATTTCGGAGTCTGATAGGTTTAAAGGCGGCAGCAAGCGGAGTATGTCACTCCCCGCTCTTCCGGCGAGCAGGTAATTTTCGCGCAGATTGGAGATAAGTTCCGCATTTGAGATTGTGCACTTCAGTCCGAGCATAAGCCCCTTACCCTGTACATTTGTGATCAATTCGGGGTGAAGCTTTTGAATGTCTTCTAGCCCATTCCAGAGTGTTTTAGCGTGCGTTTGGACCGTTTCCAGAAATCCATCCTCTAGCATCAGATCAAGCACGGCATTTCCTACAGCCGTTGCAAGAGGGTTTCCCCCAAAGGTTGAGCCATGGGTGCCAACCACCATGCAATCGGCTACTTTTTGACTGGCAAGACATGCGCCGATAGGAAAGCCACCACCAAGCCCTTTGGCGGAGGCTAGAATGTCGGGGATGATATCCGCCCACTCATAGGCGAAAAGCTTTCCGGTGCGGCCCATGCCACATTGAATTTCGTCCACCATCAGCAAAATGCCATGTTGATCACAAAGTGTTCGTACCTGTTTTAAATACCCATCCGGTGCAGGTAGAACACCTCCTTCGCCTTGTACAGGTTCCAAAATGATGCCGGCAGTTTCATTGGTAATGGCAGCTTCCAGTTTCTCTATGTCTCCAAAGGGAACATGGTCAAATCCCATATCTCCTTTAAAGAACCCTTTGGTATGAGACGGATTGCCTGCGGCGGCAATTGTTGCCAGAGTTCTGCCGTGAAAGGAGTTGTTCATTCCGATAATTCGATATCGTTCTGGGTTCCCGTTGTCGAAATGGTAGCGGCGCATCATTTTCAATCCGGCTTCGACTGCTTCTGCACCAGAATTCCCAAAGAACACCTGATCTGCAAAACTGTGTTTTACAAGTCTTTGAGCCAGAATTTCACCAGCCTCTACCCGAAACATGTTTGAACTGTGCCAGTATTTACTGGCTTGTTCCTGCAAGGTTTGAACGAGATGAGGATGAGCGTGTCCGAACCCTGTAACAGCAATCCCTGAAATGAAATCGAGGAATTTTTCACCACTTTTCGAATAAAGATATGATCCTTTACCATATTCGAAAATTACTTCAGGAGGGGAGTAGGTTGCCATTAGCGCAGAGTTTGTCATCTGAAATCGAACCTCGTCTATTTAATTGTCAGATCATAAAAATACTTCAACCGTTGCGAAATGGGGTGCTGAACTTAAGCTAAATGAACGAATTATTTCGCTTTAAGAACAAATATCGCCGAATTTAATTTCGTAGGACAAAAATGGGCTTAACATTCAATTAGTTTAAATCTGCGCCAAGTCAAATCTGTTGTAATAAGGGAGTTTTGCGGCTATTGGATACAAAGAGAATTACGAGTACAGCAGAGTGTGAGCCAAGATATGAGAGAAAAAAGGGCTTTAGACCGAATTGACCAGAATATTCTTTCGGTGCTTCAGACCGAAGGACGCATCACCAACCAGCAACTGGCTGAGAAAGTGAATCTGTCGCCCAGTTCCTGTTTGGCCCGTGTTCGCAAGCTGGAAGAAGATAGATGTATTGAAAGCTACCACGCTCAGTTAAATCTCGAGAGATTGTGCCGGTATATCACTTGTGTTGCGATGGTATCGCTCGGGCAGCATCGTCAGGAAGACTTTCGTACCTTTGAACGATTTGTGAAAACCTTGGATGAAGTGGTTCAATGCGACACGGTTAGTGGAGGGTGTGATTTTATCGTGCGAATAGTCTGTGCTGATATGGAGCGCTATCACGAGGTAAACGAGATGCTTTTGAATTCAGGCACTAATGTTGTGAATATCAAAACTCACGTTGTGATGTCGGAAACAAAGCCTTTTAGCAAATACCCGTTGGATGACTTGCTTCAGTAGCTCAAAATACAACAACAAAGGTTAGTGTGACCAGAAATTCAATAAGTACGACACCGAGTGACATAAGCGGTGAAGCCTGCAAAGTGCGTGTTGTCATGTACCATAAATAGACATAACTGGCGATCAGGTAGAGGAAAAACGCAAGTGAGAAAAACTGAATGCCAACTGTGCCCAGTATAAAAACCGAGATTATAAACCAAATCCCAATAATGGTCAGTTGGCTCCAGTTATATACGATAAAGAAAGTCCAATAGTGATTGATTAGACCTGCAGAGCGGGCTGCAAAGTAGATAATTGTCAAAAAACTGATCCAACTTGCCAGCATTAACACTATTGGAACAAATGAGAAATCGAGCGGTTCGTCTTTAAGGCCCTGCACCGCGGGAATATCGCTACTGTTGAAGACGTGGATTTCAATATAAATCTGAACTGTCGCAATGATCAGGCCCAGAACAAGCGCGGTCAATGATGACCAGAACCCGCCGGAAGAAATATTAAAATAGCCAAGAGCCTGGCTGTCCCCCTTGGCGAGGCGAAGACAGCCTTGAATGGAACTTGTGATCTCGGCAAAACTGGTCATTGATTATGTTTTGAAATACCCGTCAAGAATACTTGTGTAGATATCGGCAAGTGTCGTTATATCTTCAAGGGCAACGCATTCATCTACTTTATGCATAGTCTGGCCAACCAGCCCAAATTCTACAACAGGGCTGTAGTTCTTGATATAACGTGCATCTGAGGTCCCGCCAGTCGTCGACATATCTGGTCGAGTTCCTAAATGACGCTCAATGGAACCCGCAACAAGCTCGCTGAAGTCACCTTCTGCCGTTAAGAAGGGTTCTGAATTTTTAAGGACTCTTAGCTCGTATTTGGCGTTTCTTTCTGTTGCGACCTGATCTAGGACAGATCTGATCTGTTGATCCAGGCTGTCAAGTGAGTGGTGAGTATTAAAACGGATGTTAAAAGTGGCACGGGCTGTTTTGGGGATAACATTCGTTGCTGGATTTCCAACATCAACCGTTGTGAATTCAAGATTGCTGGGTTGGAAATGATCGCTGCCATCGTCAAGCTTGAGGTCATCAAGTGCGCCCATCATTGCGACCAGATGCGGAATTGGATTGTCTGCCAGGTGCGGGTAGGCCACGTGGCCTTCAACGCCTTCCACAGTTAAAAATCCTGTAAATGACCCTCGTCGGCCAATCTTTACCATTTCCCCCAGTTTTGTCGTTCGTGGGTTCACCAACCAGGCAGTGGTCAATATGTTCCCCCTGTTCTGACATCCATTCGAGTACTTTTCGAGTGCCATTTATCGCAGGCCCTTCTTCATCGCCTGTAATCAGTAGGCTAATCGATCCATTAAGTTTGCCATTACGGGATTTGATTAGACGCTGAGCTGATACCGCAAAACATGCAACTGCGGCTTTCATATCGGCTGCACCGCGACCATAAAGCATGCCGTCTTTAATTACCGAGTCAAAGGGGTCTACGCTCCATTGCTGCAAGTCACCGGGCGGAACCACATCTGTATGCCCGGCAAAGCAGAAATTTGGAGCTGAAGTTCCATACCGTGCATACAGGTTTTCAACGTCCGGAGTATTTGCGTCTGAAAATTTCAGCCTGAAACATTCAAAGCCAATGGATTCAAGCGTTTCTTGTAGAACGTTCAGTGCACCAGCATCATGAGGAGTAACGCTAGGGCAGCGCATGAGTGCCTGCGTCAGTTCAATTACGTCAATATCATTCATATAAGTCATAGATGAGCAATAGCGCTGCTAAACAGATTGGTCAATAATCTTGACCCGCATGAAGGATAACTTTCTTGACAGTGCACTTAAGCAGTGCAATTCATTGAACAAGTTTCAATTACCAGCGGCCGCGCTGTTATCCCCATAAATGAGTTTGCGAATGTCAAATCCAATTCACATTGTGAATAATAATCTGTTGGGCATTGTCTACATCGTACTCGCGATTTTCATGCTTGCCAGCATGGATGCGGTGGCAAAACTTCTTGTGACAAGCGAGTATTCGAGCTTTCAGATTTTGTTCCTGCGTGGCTGCATCAATATGGTTTTGTTGAGTGCGCTCATGCCATTTATGGGAGGAATTCGGCTTGTCAAAACCAGCAGGTTCTGGGCGCATGGCTTGCGCGGATTGTTTGGGTTTCTGGCACCGCTGTGTTTCTTTACCGCGCTCACTTCAATGCAATTGGCTGAGGCAACGGTAATTTTCTTCATCGCACCATTTGTTATGACCGCGTTGTCCGTACCTTTGTTCAAGGAAAAGGTAGGTATTCATCGATGGGGTGCCATTATAGTAGGCTTCTGTGGTGTATTATATGTTGTTCAACCGACAAGTGATATATTTAACCCAGCCGTATTTTTGGTTCTGGCTGCAAGTCTTTTTTATTGCCTGTTGATGTTAAGTAGTCGGTGGCTCGGGCGCGTGGATCCGACTTTCACTATTGTGTTTTATGTAACATTCTGGGTTACGTTGCTCAGCTCCACGACAGTGTTTTTCGTTTGGAAAGACATGCCGTTTCCTGATTTACTGGCAGTTGCTGCGATGGCAGTTTTATCGTTGGCAGGAAATTTTTTCATTGTGAAGGCTTTTACGATTGGGGAAGTTGGCGCCATTACACCGTTTGAATATACCGGTCTGTTATGGGCTGTAACATTCGGGTTTGTTTTCTTTGGTGAGGTGCCAGGATTAAACGTGTGGGTAGGGATGGCAATAATCGCAGCGAGCGGACTATATATGGTCTACCGGGAAAACAAAAAAAAGCCCGCTATCAGCTAGCGGGCTTCAATTCGTTGTGTTCACTCTGCTCAGTCACGAAGCAGGTCGTTAATTGAAGTCTTAGAGCGTGTCTGTTCGTCTACAGTCTTAACAATCACAGCACAATACAGGCTGGGACCTGGAGTTCCATCAGGAAGCGGTTTGCCAGGCATGCTGCCGGGTACGACCACCGAATAGGCTGGAACGCGACCAATATGAACTTCACCGGTTTCCCGGTTTACAATTTTTGTGGAGGCACCAATAAAGACACCCATTGAAAGCACTGCACCTGTTTCAACGACAACACCTTCAACTACTTCTGAACGAGCGCCGATAAAGCAGTTATCTTCAATAATGACTGGTCCCGCCTGTAAAGGTTCCAGAACGCCGCCGATACCAACACCGCCAGACAAATGCACATCTTTACCAATTTGAGCACAGGAGCCAACAGTTGCCCAAGTGTCCACCATTGTTCCGCTGTCCACATAGGCGCCCAGATTGACGAAGCTTGGCATTAACACAACGTTTGGCGCGATATAAGCACTACGCCGAACAATTGTTCCCGGTACAGCACGAAAGCCAGCATTTTTGAATTCGCTTGAAGTCCAGCCTTCAAACTTGCTTGGAACTTTATCCCACCAATTGGTGTTTTGTCCGGGGCCACCAGCGATTTCGGCCATATCGTTTAGGCGAAATGACAGTAGGACCGCTTTTTTAAGCCATTGATTGACGTGCCAGCCGTCAGCGTTTTTTTCCGCGACACGGGCTTGCCCGCCATCCAGAGCGTTAAGCGCAGTTTCAACGGCATCTCTATATTCGCCTGTAGTTGCAGGGGAAATGCTTTCTCTGTTATCCCATGCGGCTTCAATTACAGGCTGTAGGTCTGCAAAACTCATCAGTGTTTCCTTGGAGTTTAGTAAATATTGCACGAAACATACCTGCCCAACTGATTAAGTCAACAAGCAGTCGCATGCCATATTCATTATATAGCGTTGCGACTGGAAATCAGTTCAGTTAGCCAGTCGCCAAGATCTTCTGCAATATGATGAATGTGATCACCTGTCGCCTGTTCATGTGACCATTTTTCTTGATTCGGAATCCAGACCGTTTTCATACCGAGTTCATGAGCAGGCTTCAGGTTTTTTGCCATATCCTCAAAAAAGACGGACCGGTTTGGATTGATATCCAGATCGCTTATCAGCTGTTCATAAACTGACTTTTCAGGCTTGGGGACAAAGTTTGTTTTATGAATGTCAAATACATCTTCAAAATGGTGATCTATTCCCAATTGCCGTGATACATTCATTGCATGAGCTGTGGACGCGTTAGTGAAGATTATTTTTCTGCCGTCAATCTGTTCAAGGGCTGAGTTTAGTCGCTCATCTCGCTCAATGTGTGTTATGTCGATATCATGGACGTAATCCAGATAATCCTGCGGCTCTAACCCGTGACAGGTCATCAGACCGTTCAATGTTGTCCCATATTCTGAAAAATACTGTTTCTGCAGCTTTTTGGCTTCGTCGTAGCTTATGTCCAGGAAGTTAGCGACGAATTCACCCATTTTTACATCCATTTGAGCGAATAAGTTGCAATGAGCGGGGTATAGAGTGTTATCCAGATCGAAAATCCAGACGTCGATTTCTGTAAAATGTGACCAGTTTGCTTCTTTAATCATGTGACGGATTATGCCTGTAGCTTATATGCCTGCAAGTATTTTTCAGTGTAATCGCACTGAAATACACAATTTAAGCAGCTGTTAAGTTAAGCTTAGTAAGGTTCAATCCATTGAGTTCTGGACTAATTTTCAGCGTATGGATCACTATGGGCTTTATTCGTAATCAGCTGGCTTTTTGGGAAAAGTGGAGGCGAAACTCTGATGGGAGTTTGGGCCAGTTTGATATTCGCCAGCATAGTTTGCTTGATAGTTTTCCAGGGCCCGCTTTTGTTGTGGACCAGCACTTGTCTATTGTTTTCCAAAATCCTGAAGCCAAGGAGTTGATCCTTGCCCTTGATCATGAGGAAACCGGGACGCTGCGTGATGCATTGATAAAAGGGTGCCGCATGCAAGGCCCCAGTTTTCAGGTTGCGTCCGTTGAGCGGCAGGGCTGTGAAACGGAAGTATATGATCTCACCTTTTTGCCATTGGAAGATGTCAGGGGCCGTTATCTGGTGTTGGCAAAGAATGTGTCGATTCAAAGAAATCTGACCAATGCGTTGGTAGCATCGCGTCAATTGTTCAAGGACCTGGTCACGTGTACAGCCGAGTTTGTTTTTGAAACTGATGAGGATGGATTGTTTAAATATGTCTCCCCTCGAGGTGGAATGGGTTACAGCGCAGCGGAGCTTGATGGAATGTCCGCAGCGGGCTTGTTGATGGGGGAGGGAAGCAACCAAGCAGTGGATATAGAAAATCCGTTTTCCACCCCGACCCCGGTTTCAGATAAACTCGTCTGGTTGCGCGCTAAAGGCAATGCATTGGTCAATATGCGCGTTACATCCATTCCTTTATTTGACGAAGACGGGAAATGGAAAGGAAGTCGGGGAGCAGGACGTGATGTAACTGAAGAAATGGCAAGAATTAGTCGGATGGAGAGACTGGCTGCACAGGAGGAAGTGCTGGGCGCCATTGTGAATGCCATCAGAACAGAGTTGGATCCGGATAAATTGTTCAATTTGGCCGGTAACGGTGCTTGCGAAGCTCTTAACTCGTCACGGTTGGTAATCGCGAGAAAAGATACATCTGGACATCTTGCAACTGTTTTTCATCAAGGAGTAGATGCAGCTACTCATCAATTTTTGAACGACTGGTTTCAATCTCAAGACAAAATCGCACACCAGACGGCGACATTAGTTCAACAGCAGTTTGAGACATGGAGACTGTATATAAGTCCACTTGTCGCGAAAGGGGAACTTGATGGTTTTGTCGCCCTCGTAAGGACTGAAGAAGCTCTAGAAATTGACGAGGAAGAAAGTCATTTGCTGCGCCATTTAGCAGAGCATCTTGAAGTTGCCCTTATTCAGATTAAAGCGCGTGAGAAGTTAATAGAGATTACCCGTACTGATGAGTTAAGCGGACTGCTTAATCGCCGTGCTTTCCATCAGGATGTCACTAAAAGAATCGCCCACGGGAAACGCACAAAGGTTAATAACGCTTTGTTCTATGTGGATCTGGATAACTTTAAGCCAGTAAATGACCGCTTCGGCCACGAAAAGGGAGACGAGGTGCTCAAGGCTGTGAGCAAGTTACTGGATGAAAACAGTCGGGTAGGTGATTTGGTTGCTCGTCTTGGCGGTGACGAGTTTGCTGTTTGGTTTGAAAATATGACTTCGTCTGAAGCGATTGAAAAGGCAACCGAATTGCAGCGAAAATGCACGGTGGTTTCCAAAGAACTGGATGTAACTGATCCTGCATTGAGTTTTTCAATTGGGATCGTGTGCGCATCGGGCGAGGATGAAGAAACACTTGAGGGGTTGTTGGCTGTCGCTGATTCAGCGATGTATCAGGTGAAAGCCAAAGGCAAAGGTTCCTATCATTTGGCGACTGAATCCGCTCAGCTTAAACAAAAACAAGGATAAATATGATGGTTCTGGGGAAACTGTTTGGACGAAACAAGGTAAAAGCGATCAGCTATGAGGAAAGCAAGTTGCTCGCGAATGATAAAAATCCGAAAGTTCGGGCCAAACTTGCGGCAAATCCTCATGCCAAGCCGGAGGTTTTATATTATTTGACGGAGGACAAATCGAGCGACGTTAGAAAAGTTGTCGCGAAAAATGAGAATACTCCCTATCAGGCAAATAATATTCTGGCGCAGGATGAAAACGACGAAGTCAGGTCCGAGCTTGCGAGAAAAATATGTAGGTTGCTGCCAAGTCTCTCAGGCGATGAAGCCGGCCAGGTCCGGGAACAGACGATTGAAACACTGGAGTTACTTGCTGCGGACCAGCTTCCGGCTGTCAGAGCGATTGTCTCTGAGGCCCTGAAGGAAAGTCTGGAGGCGCCAAAGCACATCATTCTGTCTTTGGCCAAAGATGCCGAGGAAATTGTAGCTAGCCCGGTTCTGGAATATTCACCACTGCTTTCCGAAGCGGATCTTCTTGAGATAATTGCGAGTGGAGTTGCAACCGGTAGCTTACCAGCAATCGCGCGGCGTAAGAATTTGGCAGAAGATGTGACGGATGCCGTTGCGGCCACTCTTGAAGTTCCGGCAGTTGCCGCTTTGCTCGCTAATAAATCCGCGCGTGTTCGGGAGGAAACACTTGATCAACTGATCAGTCAGGCGGAAGGTATTGAAACACTTCACGAACCACTTGTAATGCGCGTTGATTTGTCCATACGTGCGATGAAGCGCATTGCAGGGTTTGTTGCATCATCTCTCGTGGATAAGCTGGTTGAAAAAAACAACCTCTCAAAAGAGGTTGAGAAGGAGCTCAAAAAACAGGTTAAAGGCAAAATTGATGAAGCCAATGATCTTGATTTGGCGGAAAGTAAAGAGCAGGAAAAAAAGGCTGAAAAATTATGGTCAGCGGGTCGGTTGAACGAGGAATCGCTTCAGGAAGCTGTAGATAAGCGACAGCTGGATTTTGTCCATATGGCCCTGTGTCTCATGTCTGGCATTAGTGTTGGCAAAGTGCGTGCGATATTAAAGTCGAGAAATGGAAAAGTTGTGACTGCTCTTTGCTGGAAAGCCAAGTTGAGTATGCGTATGGCGATCAAGATGCAAAAGGAAATCGCTCATGTTTCACCACGGGAATTGGTTAATGCCCGTGATGGGGTTGAGTATCCTTTCAGTGACAAGGATATGGATTGGCAGTTGTCGTTCTTCGCGGATGAGTAGAAATTTTCCATGAACCTTTTAAGGTTCGGGTTGATGGATCATTGTTCCAATCCCGTGTTCTGTGAAGGTTTCCAACAGCAGAACATGGGGGATACGTCCATCTAGAATATGGGCGGCATCTACACCATTTTCCAAGGCAAACAGGCAGGTTTCCAGTTTTGGAATCATGCCACCAACAATGGTTCCGTTGTTTTGAAGTTTTTCTACTTCAATTGGAGTCAGGCGATTAATCAGCTTTTTCTCTTTGTCCAACACACCTTCAACATCAGTCATCATGATCAATTTGCTCGCGCCAATTGCAGCGGCGATATGTCCAGCCGCAGTATCTGCGTTGATGTTGAATGTTTGACCGTTTGGTCCAACTCCGATTGGGGCAATAACGGGGATTACATCTATTTCTTCAAGGCTTTGCAGAAGTTCGGGGTTGATACGGCAGGGCTCCCCTACAAATCCTAAATCCAGAATACGCTCGATGTTACTGTCAGGATCCCTTTTGGTGCGGGTGAGTTTCTGCACCTCAATTAGGTTCCCGTCTTTGCCTGACAATCCAACGGCAAGCCCTCCGGCTTCGTTAATATCCATAACGATATTTTTGTTAAGCGATCCACTTAGAACCATTTCAGCGATTTCAACTGTTGCTTTGTCAGTGACACGCAACCCATCGACAAAAGAGCTTTGAATTTTAAGGCGATCCAGCATTTGTCCAATCTGTGGGCCGCCACCGTGAACAATTATGGGGTTTATGCCAACCTGTTTCAGTAGAGCTATGTCTCTTGCAAAGTCTTGCGCCAGGGCTTTGTCCCCCATCGCATGTCCGCCATATTTAATCACAAAAGTCTGTCCGGAGAACTGATGCATATAGGGGAGGGCTTCGGACAGTATTTTTGCTTTTTTCAGCTGCTCTTCCACAGGCATTTGATTGTCACTCATATTCTAGTCCCCAACATTTTATACCAAAGAAGCCAATTCGGCCCTCAGCTCAGCGATTCCAACAGATTTTGCTGAACTGGTCAGGAATACCTGAGGATGCGCAGCTGGCCGCTTTTTAAGTTCAGCTTCTGTTTTCTCAATCACTTTTTCAAGCTCACTTTTTTTCGATTTGTCCGTTTTTGTGAGCACAATTTGATAACTTACCGCAGCTGTATCCAGCATTTTCATTACGTCTCGGTCTATATCTTTTAAACCATGGCGACAGTCAATTAGCAGACATACGCGGCGGAGCCTGGCTCTGCCTTTGAGATAGGTGTTTACGAGATGAGTCCAGTCAGCGATTTTGGACTTTGAGGCTTTCGCGTACCCGTGCCCGGGTAAGTCTACCAAAGATAGCTTTCCGCCAAGCTCAAAGAAATTGATTTGCTGGGTTCTACCTGGCGTGTTTGAGGTTCGCGCAAGTGTATTCCGCCCGGTAAGGGCATTGATCAAGCTGGATTTTCCCACATTTGAGCGTCCAGCAAACGCGACTTCATTGAGCGGTAAATCTGGTAGCATATCAAGTGTAGCTGCACCTGCTACAAATTGACAGTCCTGTGCAAAAAGGAGGCGGCCTCCTTCAATAAAAGCCGCCTCATTTTCAGTTGTATTATCGTTTGTCATACAAACTTTTAGCTTTCGTTACGCATTAACGGAAACACCCATGCGACGCATGATATACCATTGTTGTGCGATGCTTAAGATATTGTTCCATGTCCAGTAAATCACCAGTCCAGCAGGGAAGCTTGCTAGCAGGAACGTAAAGAAAATTGGCATCAGCATGAAAATCTTCGCCTGCATCGGATCCGCTGGCTGCGGATTGAATTTTTGTTGCAGATACATGCTCAGCCCCATTAGCAGCGGCAGCGCACCAATCATCAGAAACTCAGGTGGAGTCCAAGGAATTAGACCGAATAGGTTGAAAATTGAAGTGGGGTCCGGAGCCGACAGATCTTCGATCCAACCGAAAAATGGTTGATGGCGCATCAGCAGGGTTACAAACAAAACCTTATATAGCGCAAAGAAGATCGGGATTTGTATCAGGATTGGCAAACAGCCTGCAGCAGGGTTTGCTTTTTCCCGTTTATACAAGGCCATCATTTCTTCGTTCAGTTTTTGCCGATCATCCCCGTATCTTTCACGAAGTTTGACCATTTCCGGCTGAAGCTTTTTCATTTTGCTCATGGACACGTAAGATTTGTGAGCGAGCGGTAGCAAAATGATCTTGATCACAACAGTTAGAGCCAAAATTGCGAGCCCCAGATTTCCAATCAGGGTGTTAAGCATTTCCAGACCAAAATAGAGTGGTTTGGTGAGGAAGTAGAACCACCCCCAGTCAATGGCGAGCTCAAGACGGTCAACGCCCAAATCTTTTTCATATTCATCAAGAAGATTAACTTCTTTCGCGCCGGCAAACATGTGGTTCTTGACGGTGTTGTTGGAGCCAGCGGCGATGGTAACGCCTTCCTGATTTATGTAATCAGTCTGGTATCTGTCTGATTTCCCAATATAGGTAAAGCGGCCTTTGATGCGTGCGTTTTGATCAGGCATCAAAGCAGTTAGCCAAAACTTGTCGGTTATACCAAGCCAACCGCCAGTAGTTGGAATAATTCGACTACCTTCCTCCTGAAGGTCATCGTAATCAATTTCTTCCAGTGTTTCATTGAAGACGCCAATGGGGCCTTCATGGAGGATATAGAAACCTGTTGTCTCTGGTGTGCCTGTTCTTGAAATTAAACCGTAAGGGTACAGTGTAACATCATTTCCTGTATTGTTTTGCACCGATTGTTCAACGGTGAACAAATAATCCTTATCGAGGGAATAGGTCCGTTGAAAGATCAGGCCCTCACCATTGTCCCAGGTGAGTACAAGTGGTTTGTCTACAGTGAGTTCACTGGCGTTTGTGGACCAGATCGTATTGGAATCAGGAAGTTTAACAACTGTTCCTGCTGCGGCACTCCACCCAAATTCCGCATAATATGGATTTGGAGAGCCGGCTGGAGACAACAGCTTGATTTCCGGGCTCGTGGGATCCACTTCTTCGCGATAATTGATAAGAGTTAGATCATCAAGTCGCGCACCTTTTGTGGAAATGGATCCATGCAAAGACGGTGTGTTGATTTGAACTCGGTTTGCCTGTTTCAGCGCTTCTTCGCGGGACATCTTTGCCGCAGAAACTGTACCTGGTGCGGATGGAGCGTTGGCATCAGGGCTTGGTTTGTTGCTTTGATCGCTTTCAGCCGTATTTTGCTGGCTGGCTTGTTCGTCAACTACAGGAGGTTCCACGAAATACTGAAACCCGACAATAATCAGGAGACACAATACGATCGCGAGAATCATATTTTTTTGTTCTGACATTAATTTAAGCCCTAATGCTACTCAATTTGTCCACTATTTGCGCGGTGTGCGTCATAGTGATGACAGGTTTTAAATTTTGGTGGAACCGGATCGAAGCCATGTCCCCCCCACGGATGACATCTGCAGATACGTTTTACCGCAAGCCAGCTCCCTTTTGTTGGGCCATGCTGATGCAAGGCTTCAACGGCGTAGGCTGAGCAGGTCGGTTCATATCGACAATTCGCCGGAAGATAAGGGGATATGCAGTATTGGTAAACCCTTATTGGCAGTTTCAGGCAAAATGTAACTGCATTACGCATTACGTTCACTTTCCACTCTGGCCCCGACTTTATTCAAAGCTTTTAACAAGTCTTCTCGTAAAGCGTTGAAATCACGATCAAACGTTGCTTTTCGGCCGATCAGGACATAGTCCCAGCCTGTTTTGGCGTGGCTTGGTAAAATTTCATCTGCCAGTGCCCGCAGACGCCGTTTGATGCGATTTCTTTTTACTGCATTTCCGGTTTTTTTGGTTGCAGTGAAGCCAACACGCAAAAATCCCGCATCTGCGCCTGAATCAGGCGCAGCTTGCAGGACAATTCCGGGTGTGGCCCATTTGCGACGAACGCTTGCTACGCGCAAAAAGTCCGCGCGTTTTTTAAGCCGCTCGACGCCTCTCGGCATGCCTTAAGCAGAAAGGCTCTTACGGCCTTTGGAGCGGCGGTTTGAAAGAACACGACGTCCACCAACTGTGGCGCTGCGGGAACGGAAACCGTGGCGACGGGCGCGAACAAGTTTACTTGGTTGATATGTACGTTTCACAGAACTTCTCCGTAGTCTTCCACGCAACTATGCGCGAAGCGAAAATTAAGCCCCGCTGTATAAGGGGTGTCGCAAAGGAAGTCAATGCAGTAGATGCCTCTTTTATTACTCTGCCCTACATTCCGGTAAATGAAGAGTGTTCAACAAGTCTCACGTTTTCTTGAACGGAGCTTTTACTTTTGATGCCTATGGTTATGTTCACTCTTCTAGTAAGTCGTGTTTTTAGCCTGTGTATGTGACTATTTTGTCTGCATTTCTTTCATCGTTCACTTGGATTGAAGACTTGCTGTAAACACGGTGGGCCTTAAAGTTTAGGGTGTTTGGTAATATGGGTGTGGAATGAATGAGATGACAAATGGTAGCCAATCAACTAACAACAACCGGGTTCGAAGATTCCTTCCACTAATCATTATTTGCCTGCTTTTCGTGTCCTTTTTCCTTTTGGGATTCGATAAATATCTTTCTTTCTCTTATGTAAGTGAGAATCGCGATAAGCTTTTGGCCATGGTGAACGATCACTATGTCTTAGCGCTCTTTCTGTATTTCTGTTTTTATATTATCGCTGTTGCAGCCTCTTTACCCGGTGGATTGTTATTGACCATTAGCGGAGGCTTTTTGTTTGGCTGGATTGTCGGTGGACTTGTAACAGTGGTTGCCGCAACACTTGGCGCAACCGTATTGTTTGTCATTGCCGCGACTTCTGTTGGAGAGGCTCTTCGTCAAAAAGCAGGCCCATGGCTAGCTAAGCTGGAAGCAGGATTTCAGGAAAATGCCTTGAGTTATTTGCTGTTTCTTCGGTTGGTCCCCGCCTTTCCCTTCTGGCTTGTAAATATTGCGCCAGCCTTTTTGGGTGTCAGGCTTCGTACCTACATGTTGGGGACGTTCCTCGGAATTATCCCAGGTACCTTTGTATTCGCGTATCTTGGTACCGGATTGGATAGCATAATAGTCGAGCAACAGAACCGGGTGGAGAAATGTTCTGCGCTGGGGCAAGGTAACTGTCAGGTCAATTTTGAGTTGGGTTCACTCATCACGCAGGAAATAATCTTTGCGTTCATCGCGCTGGGAATAATTTCATTAATACCGGTTGTTCTTAAAAAGCTTAGAAAGTCTTGAAAATACAGGGTTCACAAGCATGACTAAAAATATCATCAAAACTGATTTATGTGTCATCGGTGGAGGTTCCGGCGGATTAAGTGTGGCCGCAGGTGCGGTACAAATGGGGGCAGACACTGTGCTTGTGGAAGGTGGTAAGATGGGGGGGGATTGTTTGAATTATGGTTGCGTTCCCTCTAAAGCGTTGCTTGCCGCCGCAAAGCATGCTGTGGCCCTGAAAGGGGCTGGCAATTTCGGTGTTCAGGAACTGTCGCCTGAGGTGAATTATCCTGCCGTTATGAAACATGTGGAAGAGGTGATTGCAGGCATTGAACCACATGACTCTGTTGAGAGGTTCGAAGGTCTGGGCGTTCGTGTAATACAGGGATATGGGAAGTTTACGGCACCAGATTGCCTTGAAGTCGCTGGTCATATTATCAAGGCACGGCGATTTGTAATAGCGACGGGGTCGTCCACCGCCTTGCCACCTGTACCGGGATTATCTGAAATCAGTTATTTGACCAACGAGACTCTTTTTGAAAATCGTCAGTTGCCGGATCATTTGATAGTAATTGGGGGTGGTCCCATTGGAATGGAGATGGCCCAGGCGCATGCAAGACTGGGTGCGAAAGTTACAGTGCTTGAGGCTTTCAAAGCTTTGTCGAAAGATGATTCGGAACTTACTAAAATTGCTCTTGAATGTATCCGTGAAGACGGTGTTGAAATCAAGGAAGGTGTCAAGATAGCCCACGTCGCCCAAAAAGGACAAAAATCTTTCGAAATCACACTGGAGGAAGAGGGAGAGCAGATAAAGCTGACAGGTTCACATGTGCTGGTGGCAGCGGGGCGAAAGCCGAATGTAGCGGGCTTGGGGCTTGAGGCTGCTGGTGTGGAGACCAATAAAGCAGGTATCATCGTTGATAATCGCCTTCGAACATCAAACAAGAAAATATTTGCAATTGGTGATGTGGCGGGTGGGTATCAATTTACCCATATTGCTGGATACCATGCTGGGATTGTTATTAGAAATATCCTATTTAAATTACCGGCCAAAGTGAATTACGACGCTGTTCCGTGGGTGACTTATACCTCTCCAGAGCTCGCTAACGTGGGCCTCACTGAAGCGGCCGCTCGGGAGCGATATGATGAAGATCAAATTAAAGTATTAAAATTTGAATATGCGGAAAATGATCGCGCACGCGCCGAGCTTCTCACGACTGGCATGATAAAAGCCATTGTTCACAAAAATGGTAAAATTTTAGGAGCCGGTATTGTTGGGGCACAAGCCGGAGAGCTCATTCAACCATGGGGTCTTGCGATTTCATCTGGCTTAAAGATATCCTCGATGGCAAGTTATATCTCTCCCTATCCAACACTTGGGGAGATTAACAAACGAGTAGCTGGTAGTTTCTATACTCCGAAACTTTTTAGTGAAAGAACCCGTAAAGTAGTCAAATTTCTTCAACGCCTGCCTTTTTGAGTGTTAAATCGATCAAATTATTGAGCTGTTCTGGCTCGTAATGTTTGTGTATCTCTGCAGATCGTTTACTCTTCATTTTTATGAGTTATTTTGGAAAAGTTGCAAAAGGTTTCAGAAGTCTGTCGGCACGTTTGTTGCTGCTGACTGTTCTTTTTGTGATGCTTGCCGAGATATTGATTTTTGTACCTTCTATTGCCTTTTTCAGAGAGAATTATCTGGTAAAGAAAGCGGAATTTGCACATCTGGCATCTCTCGCTCTATTGGCATCACCTGATCTGATGGTATCGAAGGAGCTAAAGGAAGAGCTGTTATTTCGGGTAGGTGCTCGTTCTATTGTTTTCAGAAGCGCAAACTCCTCCATGCTGATGCTGTCGGAAGATATGCCTGTGAGTGTTGATGCGAGCTATGATTTATCACAAAAATCCGCTTTTATACTGATAGAGGATGCTCTTGTAACGTTGATGAATTCGGAAAACAGAATAATTCGCGTTACCTCACCAATTGAAAATAGCCCAACATCGTCTCTCGAAATGGTGATTGACGAATCTCCGTTGAGGGTGGAGATGCTGGAATATTCATGGAATATATTCCGGTTATCGCTTGTTATTTCATTGCTGACAGCTTTTTTGGTTTATCTGTCTCTTCACTGGTTGATGGTTCGGCCAATGGGTAGACTGAGCGCGAGCATGATCGCGTTTCGGCGTTCACCTGAAAATGTCGCCAGTGGTATCGTTCCTTCCGGTAGAACCGATGAAATTGGTGCTGCTGAGCGTGAGCTTGAAATCATGCAAACGCGCCTCAGGTTTGCCTTAAAGCAAAAAGACCATCTGGCTGCCCTTGGGGTAGCTGTTACGAAAATAAGTCATGACCTTCGAAATATTTTATCTACATCGCATTTGGTGAGTGACAGTCTGGCTAAAATTGATGATCCCATGGTTCAAAAGATTGTTCCACGTTTGGTTGGCAGCATCGATCGCGCGATTGAGCTTTGTAATCACACCTTGCGTTTTGGACGGGCAGAAGAACATAGTCCCCGCAGGGAACGCTTCTTGTTGTTACTATTGATCAATGAAGTAAAAGCGACTGTTCTGCAAACTGATGCCGAGGATATCGACTGGGTAAATGATTTTGATGATGATTTTGATGTGTTCGCGGATCGTGAGCATATGTATCGGATTTTGATGAACATTTGTCGCAACTCCATCGAAGCTTTGTCCGGTCAACACGGGAAAATAAAAATATCGGCGGTTAATACGGAGACCGAAACGGTCATTCGTGTTGTCGATACAGGTCCGGGGATACCGCCTCGCGCACGGGAACATCTGTTTGAACCCTTTGCGGGATCTGTGAAAACAGGTGGTACAGGACTAGGTTTGTCAATCGCACGGGAGTTGGTTATTGCCCATGGCGGCGAGATAGAGGTCGAGTTCACAGGTGAAACCGGAACCTGTTTTCGTATCCTTTTACCAAATTAACGCTTTGGAAACCTGTTAATTCTAAACTGAAAAATGAGGTGCGTTTGCCTGTTTTCAGGGATGTTACAGAATGTTTCGAATTTTAATGTTAGGTTTTCTTGCGGTTGTTACCTTGTCGTCAACAGGGTGCACAACAGCTGCGGTTGCAGTGCTTGATGAAAAAGTTTCTCAAATGATGGGACAAGACTGTACATCTGTGAATATCATGCTTGGCGAAAGTTATTGCAAAGAAAAACGTAAGGAAATCAAGCAGGAACAGGTTTATTGCTATCGTACACTTGGCAGTATTAACTGTTACGATCGCAAAGATCCCTATTCTAGTAAAACACCAAGGGTTCGTGAGGTGACTGAGCTTGGTTCTTTAGGAGCTAAAGTAGAGTATATTGGTAATAAACCGGTTGTTGAAGAAAACATAGGCGATCCTTTCGCAACTCGCAAAATTGATACCTCCGAAATCGAATAAAATCCCATTTATACTCATCTCTCTTGACAGTTCGTGGTCAGGGCTGGTTTTTTTCTGTATAATTCCCACATAGCACTATGAGGCTTTTGTTTACTCGCAAGCGGAGGCGCCCTTAATGAGTTGGAGCCCTGATCAGTACCATCTTTATACAGATCATCGTCTGAGGCCTGCCCTTGATTTGCTCTCGCAGGTGGATCTGGTCTCGCCAATGATAATTTACGATTTAGGCTGTGGCACGGGGAATGTGACATCCATTTTGTCCCAGAGGTGGAATTCTGCAGTTGTAACGGGGGTGGATAGTTCTGAAGAGATGCTGTCGGTTGCCAAGCGAGAACATCCCTCAATCGAGTGGCAAAACTCTGCGATTGAAGAGTTTGATCCTGCAAGCAAACCAAATCTTATTTTTAGCAATGCGGCACTTCATTGGCTGGATGATCACGAAACTCTGTTTCCCAAGTTAATATCTCAGTTGAGGCTGGTGGTGTACTTGCTGTGCAAATGCCTAATAATTTTTCTGCTCCCTCACATGCTACACTTTATGAGTTGGCCCAATCCGATAAGTGGCTGGATAAGCTCGGTGAGCTGGTGCGGCCTGCTCCTGTCCACAATAGTGAATGGTATTATGATTTGCTATCGCCACTGGTCGAGAAGCTAAATATTTGGGAGACAACCTATTATCAGGTTCTGAATGGTAAAAATGCGGTGCTTGAATGGACCCGATCCACCGCCTTAAGGCCATTTTTGCAGGCTCTGGAAGGAGACGATGTTTCTAAGTTCGAAGAGGAATATGCAGAACTTTTAATCGAAGCCTATCCTCAAAGAGAAGACGGCTCTACATTATATCCGTTTTCAAGGCTGTTTATCGTAGGGCATACATCTGAAGATTAGGTGCAGATGATTGTCCTTTTTACAGACTTTGGAAGCGAAGGCCCCTATCAGGGGCAAATGATTGCAAGTGCCAGAAAACACGGTTTCAAGGGCGATATTGTAACTTTGTTTGCTGATGCGCCAGCGTTTTCTGTTAAATATAGTGCACGGCTGTTGGAAGCATATTATCAGGATTTTCCAGAAAATTCAGTGTTCTTGTGCATTATTGATCCAGGTGTTGGATCAAGCCGTAAGCCCCTCATCATAAAAAGTTGCAACAGATGGTTTGTTGGGCCTGACAATGGATTGTTTGAATATCTGTTGAGGCTGGATAAAAAATCCAAAATTTATGAAATTTCATGGGTTCCAGAAAAATTATCTGCAAGTTTTCATGGGCGCGATTTATTTGCCCCTGTTGCCGCAGAGCTTGCGCAATCGCAGACTGCTAAAAACTTGGGTAGAAGCGTTGATCCCAATAGGATTGTACGGACCAATTGGAGCGATAGTATCGCTGAGATCATATATATAGATCATTATGGGAATTGTATGACCGGTATTGCAGGGGACGCAAATATTAAAGAATTACGGTTTGGAGATCAGGTTTATCCAATAAGTCGTACTTTTTCTGATGTTGCCGTTGGAGCTCCACTTGTTTACGTGAATGCTAATAACCTCGTCGAAATTGCGGTTAATCAAGGACGGGCAGACCAGTGCCTGTCATTGCGCACGGGGGCGACCGTTAAACCAATTGGGTTGGATTAATTTTTCAGTACAACGCCTTCTCTTCTGGGGTCAGCGCCTCCCATCAATTTGCCTGAATTGACTTCAATTCCATGTAAGCCACTATTGAGAGTGCGGGTTTTTACGGCGTAGCCATCTCTTCAAAAACAGATTTTAGTGGTTCAAGTGGGGTCCCTGCCTCCAGATCCAAGGTGCCATTTCGATTAATGTGGTGGGGCAGGTTAATGGCATCCTGAACGTTCATTCTCCAGTCAAGAACAGCAATAGCAGCTTTTGCAACATACCCAATAATACGGCTTCCGCCTGGAGATCCTATTACAAGTCGCAGGTTGTCATCGGGATTGAGGATGATCATTGGGGACATGGAGCTTCGCGGACGTTTGCCCGGCTCAATTCGGTTATTAACCTTTCGACCATCTTGGCTGGGGGAAAAGGAAAAATCCGTGAGTTGGTTGTTAAGGATGAATCCGCGCGTCATAAGCCGTGAGCCAAATACGTTCTCTACAGAGGTTGTCATTGATACCGCATTACCAAATTTGTCAACGATACTGAAATGGCTGGTTGAGGGTAGTTCAATGGAATTGTCTTCATGCAAAAGATCAGCTCTTTTAAGGGGTGTTCCGGCCTCATACGGTATATTTGTTGCGTTAGGCTTTATTAAGCGTGATCGACGTGCCAAATAATCTGTAGAAAGGAGGGTGTCTTTTGGAACATCAACAAAATCTTCATCGGCCAAATACATTCCTCTGTCAGCAAAGGCGAGCGCGCTTGCTTCTGAAATCAGGTTAATGCTTTGAGCGGAAGAGGGTTTCAGGTTTTCAAGCTCATAGGCTTCCAGAATTTTCAGAATTTGCAGGACAGTGATGCCCCCAGATGTTGGTGGTCCCATTCCGCATACTTTGTAAGACCGATAGTTACTACATACTGGAGCGCGTTTTACAGCTTGATAGGAGGCAAGATCCTGTAGTGTAAGGAGGCCTGCATTTTTGGTGTCATTATTTACAGTCTGAACAATGCTTTTAGCAACTTCACCACTATAAAAGCCCTTGGCGCCCTCGTTAGCGATAATGCGAAGGGTTTTTGCGAGCTCTAGATTTACAAGTGTTGTACCTGTCGCTTTTGCGGTGCCGTCGTCATTATAAAAGTAATTTCCTGCCGTTTCTTTTGTCTTTAGAAATTTATCCCGGTCGAGCAGATAATGCAGGCGAGGAGAAATCTTGAAACCGGCTTCAGACAGTGCAATCGCGGAATCAAACAAATTTTTCCATGGAAGCTTACCATGCGTCTGGTGCGCCAATTCAAGCATTGCCACGACACCGGGCACCCCAACTGATTTACCGCCAACAACAGCTTCGTAGAATTTGTATTTTGAACCGTCGGATTTCAGGAAATAGTCTTCGGTGACCGCAGATGGTGCCCTTTCTCTCCCATCATATGTTGCGATAGTTTTTGTTGCAGCGTCATAATGAACAAGAAAAGCGCCGCCCCCAATACCCGATGATTGTGGTTCTACCAAGGTTAGGACCATTTGCACAGCTATTGCGGCATCGACTGCGCTCCCACCATTATTCAAAATGTCGTATCCAGCCTGCGCAGCAAGCGGGTTCGCTGCTGAGATCATGAATTGACCATCTAGATTGGAAGAATGTGCAGGTCTGGTTGCAATGGCACTCGCACATAGCAAAAGGAGTACAGCAATGAGGTTTGAAAGGAATGTGTTTTTCATAGGACGCCTGATAGTCTGTCTCTGTCAAAATTGTTTTTACTCAAACAAATATCTTGATACACTCTTGCTATAAGAGGTTGACCTAAAATATTAGTTTAGTCTACCGCCCATTGACGCGAAAATAATAGAATATAAAGTGTGACGATGATTAAACCGGGTGCGAAAAACCTGATTACGGATGTAGATGGCATTCAAGTTGGGAATGCTCATGATGAAACCGCAATGACGGGTGTAACAGCCGTCATTCCAGATAGCTCCGCTGTTGCAGGTGTTGACGTCCGCGGCGGTGGTCCTGGAACTCGGGAGACTGAGGTCCTTCGCCCCGATTGCTTGGTAGAACGAGTGGATGGCATTGTTCTAAGCGGTGGGTCCGTTTTTGGGCTTGAAGCGGCAGCCGGCGTTACGACAGCGTTGGCGAAAATGTCACGCGGGTTCGAACTTCGGGGACTTAATATTCCTATTGTACCATCAGCGGTGTTGTTTGACCTGTTGAATGATGGCGATAAAAATTGGGGTGACGTGCCGCCGTATCGTCAACTTGGGCAACGAGCAACAGAAACAGTCAGCCATGATTTTGGGCTGGGAAATGTCGGTGCTGGTTATGGCGCTGCTGCGGGTACATTAAAAGGTGGGCTTGGAAGTGCATCTGCGGTGAGTGAAGATGGAATACAGGTGGGAGCGGTCATTGCCGTAAATCCGGTTGGAAGTGTTTTGATTCCCGGTACATCAAGCTTTTGGGCATGGCCACTGGAGCAAAACGGTGAATTTGGAGGTGAGGGGGCACCTCAGCTAACTGAAGATATTTCGCTAGAAGCGATAGCTGAGGGGCGTTTGATGGAAAATACGACAATTGGTGTCGTTGCAACAAATGTTGCAATGAATAAGGCACAGGCACAACGTGTTTCCATTATGGCGCAGGATGGCTATGCCCGCGCAATACGACCTGTACATACACCGATGGATGGAGATACAATCTTTACGTTGTCTACCGAAAAAAGATCGTTGGACGATCCTGAACCACTTGCGCTCGCCCGTATTGGGGCAATCGCAGCGGATTGCGTCGCAAGGGCAGTAGCCCGCGCCGTATATAATGCAGAAAGTTTAGGGAGACTACCTGGCTATCGTGCGCTTTTTAATAAGAACTAAACAGGAGACTGGGATGAAGAAGTTATTGGTCGCTACCGCTCTTGCATCGGCCATATTGGCTCCGATGTCAGCTGAGGCAGCAAAAGATACATTAAATTATGCTATGCGATTGGAGCCACCCGGGCTTGATCCGCGCACAGGTGCCGCAGCTGCGATTTCGCGTATTACGCTTTACAATATTTTTGAGGGCCTCACCCGGATTGACGCAAATGGTGAGGTTCAGCCCCAGTTGGCGAAAAGCTGGACAATCAGCCTGATGGACTGGTTTATACATTCAAGCTTGAAGAAGGCGTCAAGTTTCATGATGGATCGGATTTTGACTCATCTGATGTGAAGTATACTTTTGAAGAAAATGCATCTGAAGATAGTCAAAACAAGCGTAAAGGGCGATTTACGAATATTGCTTCGATCGAAACGCCTGACCCATACACTGTCATTCTGACATTGAAGGAGCCAAGAGGTGACTTCTTGGCACAGCTGGGGGAATCAACAGCCGTAATTGTTGATCCGGACTCTGATGCAGGAAATGCAACCAATCCTGTTGGCACAGGGCCGTACAAGCTGGATCGCTGGATTAAGGGTGATCAGGTTCGGATGGTTATGGCTGATACATATCGGGATAAAGCAAATCTCAAGATCAAAAAAGCAACTTTCCGATTTATCAACGATTCTGCAGCTCGTATGGCAACGCTGCTCGCTGGCGATGTTGATTTTACGTTTGTGCCGAACGAAACCATTCAGCAGTTTAAACTGGGTGATGAGTTTTATGTGCTTGAAGGGACAACAAATGGTGAAACCATTTTGAGCACGAATAACCAGCACGAGGCATTGTCAAAACTTAAAGTACGTCAGGCAATTGCGCATGCTATCAACCGTCAGGAAATTATTGATGGCGCAATGTTTGGGTATGGGACACCTATCGGGTCGCATTTTGCACCCCATCATCCAGACTATGTGGATTTGACTAATACATATCCATATGATCCCGAAAAATCTAAAGCGTTGCTGGCGGAAGCTGGGTATCCAAACGGTTTGGAACTTTCGTTGAAATTGCCTCCGGTTGACAACTATGCCCGTGCAGGCGGTCAGATTGTCGCCGCTCAGCTTGAAAAAGCAGGGTTTAAAATCAAAATTGAAAATGTGGATTGGCCGAAATGGCTCGACGAAGTCTACAAGAAGCGTAACTACGATTTGTCAATTGTGAGTCATGTTGAGCCAATGGACATAAATATTTATGCCCGTGACAACTACTACTTCAATTATAAAAATCCGGAATTCAACAAGGTTATTAATGAGGCTGAAACAGCTCTGACACCTGAAGTCCGCAGTGCGAAATTGAAAGAAGCTCAGATGATGCTTGCGAAGGATGCTGTGAATGGCTTTATGTTCCAGCTGGCAAATGTGCAAGTGGTCCGCAAAGGTTTGCAGGGCGTTTGGAAAGATGCACATCTCTTCGTAACTGACGTTGCGCGTATGAGCTGGGCAGAGTGACGTAAAATCACTTAGGGTAATGTGATGAAGAGCCCGTCGTTTAGGCGGGCTCTTTTTTATGGGGTTGAGCAAGCTGGATAGCGTTGGCCTCTAAGGCCCTTGAAAATAAAAAAGCAGCCAGTGAGGCTGCTTTTTTAATTCGAAAATCTGCTATGTCTTATCTTACATAAATATGAACTTCATTTGTTGCTGCCTGACCACTTGAAGCCGCAGAGAGGTTCACACGTGAAGCAGGAAGCCCCATGTCGGTCAAAGAGCGTAGAACCTTATGGGCATTTCGTGTCGCTTTCGACTGATTGAGCGCGACATCTGCAGCTCCACCTGTCATTGGAGCTACTGCGACAACATCAAACACGGACTGTGGGCGGCTCTGCAGTGTACGATTGACGGCAGTATATAACGCTTGCTCGTAGGGTACGTCTGCACGATCAAAGCGAATGACAACAAGTGGTTGACGATTGCCTGCTGCAAAATTTTGCGTGTTCATCGACGATACTGGCGATGCATTGGCAACAGGTGCCGCAGAGAGGTAAGCTCTGTTTGCGAGGCTTGCTCCCAACAATTCACCATTTTTAATGGAGTGTGAAAGTGTCGTCAGATTTGCACGCTCGTTGCCGACATAGGCGGTCTGGCGGCTGATATCTTCGGATAATTCGTTGAGAAGCCGATCCACCAGCACCACTGTCCGATTTGTTTCATCTTCGAGGATTGCAAGCTGACGGTGGTCTTCTTCGATTGCACCTGAGAGCCCATATGCCGCCCGAGTTGATTCCAGTAGATAGGCAGACATGCTTGAATCGCTCGCTACGGCATTTGCCAGGCTATTCATGGAGGAAATATCAGCACCGATTCGCTCTAGTTGTAATTGGGCCTGATTCCACTGATTGATAAGCACTGGATTTCCAGGTGTCGTTCCCACCTGAAGGCGCGCATTTACTGCCGCGATGGTGCCGTGATAGGCCTGTGAGTTGGCTGTTGTAGCGGCCCTTATCTGCTGCAGTTGCTGATTGCGTTGTTGCAGGCGTTCCTGCAACGCGCCTAGTTCATTTCTCAGAACGGCAACTTTCTGGCCGACGAAAGTACCCGTGTTAGGCGCTGCTGTTACACCCGGGGTTACAAAATTTGTTGTTCCAAGTGCAGGCGGTGCTGCTGTTGGAATTTGTGGAGCTGAAGCAGGTGGTAACTGCGATGCTGGACTTAAAGTGGGGTTTGGGTTTTTTTCTGCTTCGGACTTGGCAATTGGTACAGGAGCACCGCTGCCGTCTGAGCTATCACCTGTGAGGGCAGGCATTAAAGATTCGTCTATAAAAGAACAGCCTGCAACAAATAACGCAGCAGTTAGCGCAATTGGTCGGGAAATGCGAAAAACCATATCGTGAAACACTCTATTTTTGTGATCGTAAACATACACTAAACAGTTTACGAGGCCCCCTATTCGAACAAGTCTGTCATTAAATACAGTAAAACAAAGACAAATACTACCCATTCAAATGCGGATGGACAAGAAAGGATTTAATTTGTGTTTTTTGTGTTTTTTTGGATTCAGCGCTTGCATTGTTCGAACGTTTTGATTAGGTTCCCGATCCGCAGACAACGGCAACGCAAGTTTGCTGTGAAAGACCCTAGCTAATGGGTCCATGATGCACCGGTAGCTCAGCTGGATAGAGCACTAGACTACGAATCTAGGGGTCGGGAGTTCGAATCTTCCCCGGTGCGCCATTTTCAGGGTAATAATTTACAAGTATGCGGTTGAGCCTCGCTTAAACATTTTTTACCCCAATCGATTTATTGGCAAATAGAATTTCGTGTTGAAACAAAGAGCGGATCGTCTCGAAATTCCGGGTAGAAATCCAGTAATCGGGCAAGGCTATCTTTTGCCGGTTGGCTAAGATATGCGCCTCGTCCTGGTTTTCCGATGTTAAAGCGCAAAGATCCTTTAGATTGTGCTTTTTTGATTGCTTGCTCAATTGTCTCGGAATTTTGACCTATATTGAGGTCCTTCGCCACCTTCATTATAAAATTGAGAGGTTCAGTTGTATAATCATCATAGTGGTAAATTGGAGCCGCACCTGAATACCTCCAGCTTCCATAGAAGCTGAGGAACCAGGGAATTGATAAACGAGCAATCATTTCCTGGAGTGTAGAGTCGTCTAACTCCATATGTTTCCTGTCCATAGCAACCATTGGTGATTTGATTGTTTCGGTGCGCAAGTGATCACAGATACTTACGACAGTGTCAGCCAAATTCCTTACCAAAACTATCGGTTTTAGGTTGTATTGTTTAATATATTTCTCGAGGGTGTCGCTATATTTAGTGTGATGTTGAGCTACATAATGTGTCAAGTTATACCTTGATAATCTAATCGCGCAGAGTTCTTGTTCTCGCTCCCCCCAACCAGGTACAAGCGATCTGCGTTTCATTCCAGGTAATTCAGCGAATACATGACTAATAAATGTAGAGGCTGATTTCGGTGCGCAAGCAATAAACAAATGATTTTTTTGCTTTCCCAAGAGGGGGCTTAAGGTAGCATCTTTGGAAATATAGAAAATATTCAAAAGTCGATTATTTCGTTTGGCCATTTTTCAATATTTTGGTGAGAATTTGTTTTAATGAAGGAGGTCACTTTAGATGTGAGGGTAACACTTTTAGAAAATTTGTCATTTGAAAAGGCGTTAATGAGGGGGCGCAGGTGCTGCCTATTACTTTCCAAGCATAATCCACTTGTAACCATTACCTCGCAGAGGTAGAAACTTGGCAAAGCAAACTGAAATTGATGCTGGAGTGTTTTCAAAATGACTAATGTTGATAAAGACCCGATTGAAGCATTTCGGCAAGAGGTTGTTGATACAGTATCTTCTTATGCCGACGAGAAGGAATGGCGTGATTTAACTCATGAGTGGACTAAGCATGCGCTTTCCAAAAGGTATGTTTATAATTTTTCATCATTTGGAAGACCAATTATTCAGTTCCCAACTGACATGGTCGCGTTTCAGGAAATAGTCTGGGAAGTTAAGCCTGATTTAATAATCGAAACGGGGATTGCTCACGGCGGTTCTCTAATTCAGAGTGCGGCTTTGATGGCGAATTTGGACTATTGTGAAGCTGTACAAAGTAACTCAGTGTTGGATCCTTCTAAATCCAACCGAAAGGTCTTGGGAATTGATATTGATATTCGTAAGCACAATCGACAAGAAATAGAGGCACATCCATTCAGTCATTTGATTCAAATGATTGAAGGATCTTCAGTGGATTCCGACATTATAAGTGAAGTTAGATCTGTCGCATCTGAGTACCAAAAAATATTGGTTTGTTTAGATAGCAACCATACTCATGAGCATGTATACGAAGAATTAAAGGCATATGCTCCTTTAACCAGTAAAGACAGCTACTGTATTGTTTTTGATACGGTTGTCGAAGATATGCCTGACGATTTTTATCCTGACAGGCCTTGGGGGCCCGCGAATAGTCCAAAAAGCGCCGTATATCAATATTTGGATGAATTAGAGCAGTCTGCACATTTAGGGGCCGATGGTGAAAAGCTCCTATTTGAAAACAACCAGATGATTGAAGACAAGTTGTTCTTTACAGTAAATCCCAATGGGTTTTTAAAGCGCGTTTAATCTGTTGATGAGTATGAAGCTGGACTATTCAAAAAAAATAAGCATCGTTATTCCAACTCGTAACAGGGCTGAATTTCTTGGACCATGTATAGAAACGTGCACAGCCTCTGACGATCAAAATCTCGAAATCGTCGTTAGTGATAATTTCAGTTCTGATAATACTAAACAGGTTGTTGAAACATTTACCGATCCGCGTGTCAGGTATGTGACTCCCGGTAATGATGTGAGCATGCGTCAAAATTTTGAATATGCACTTTCACAGGCCGATGGGGACTTTGTAATTTTCATAGGTGATGATGATGGAGTATTGGCTAACGGGCTCAAGACAGTCAGATATTTGATTAATAAATTTGATCCAGATGTGCTGCTGTGGAAACACATCACGTATCTTTGGCCTCACATACAAAGTGAGCCTAAGGAAGGATTGCTCAAATTTCGTCTTAGAGATTTTTGTGGACCCATGAAGACATTGGATCCCAAAACTGTTTTACAAAGTTTTGCTGATGGTCGCACGGTTGCCTATCGAGAGGGCGCAAATATATATCATGGTTGTATAGCTAGAAGATTGATTGATGCCGTGTCGTCCAAAGGAGGACAATATTTTCAAGGGCAGATTCCTGACGTGAATACTGCAGTATCAAATCTTGTTTACGCGAAAAGTATGTTGTGGATCCGGAACCCTGTGACGATCGCAGGGCAGGGTGAAAAGAGCAATGGTGCCGCTATGAATACAAGCGCTCAAACAACTCAATCACAAAATAACATTGCCGCAAACTTTAAGGAGTTAGCTGAAGCGGATAGTGTTCTTCCTGAAATTGATTTGAGAATTAGATCTATTCCCGCATACACTTACGCCAATCTTAACCTAGTGAGTCAAATTCACCTTAAGGGGCAGCTGAAATTGAATCATGAACGGTGGAGGCATATCATTGTTGATGATCTTAAGCGTTTTCCAAAGCAACATCGATGCTGGAGTGTGCTCGAAGAGTTTTTTGAGCAAATGGATCCAGATTACGTCGCAAACGGTAGATTAGCGAAAATCGAAGAAACACTTGAAAAACGTACAGAGTTAGCAACAGAAGGGCGCGCCCGAGTGAAGAAAAAAAAGCGCGGGCCAAAGTCGTTACATATTTCTACAGTCAAAAGCACTGCGGATTGGATTAATGCTGTAACTAATCCACCATACAAACCGGTGAATAATTTATTGTTTGCGCGGTGCAAACATTTTTACAGAATGATTTTGATGGTTATCAACCGCCTGCAAGTCACTTGAACGACTTTAAGTACTGACTAATTCCTTGTTCAATCGTCGTCAATTCCTTGAGATTGATTACACTTTTGAGCTTGGTTGTGTCGCCTTGGATAGAAGTTAGTTTTGATACTTTTTCCAGGCGTTCTTTAAATTCGAGTATCAGTTCTTTTTGCTCAAGGATTTGCGCAAAAATTAGTCCGATTTGATCGGGTAGTAGAGCATTGCCGCTACATATGTTTATCGTGCCACAAAAATTTTGCTCACCAAGCTCGGTGAAAATTTTTGCGACATCATCTAGTTGAATTAGATCAACTGCTCTGCGTGGATTATTAAAAGTTGGCAGACTAGAAGCTTTAACGTTTGTAGCAATGTAGTGTAGTAATCGATTTGGGTCTTCAGCAGCATGGTAGGGAAAGAAGATTCTTGCCCAAACCAGTTCAATTTCTTTCGAGATTACATCGGCTATGCCTTTAAAGGCCAGTTTGGACGCTGAATAAGCTGTTAAAGGATTCAATGGAGAACTGTCCTCTGACAGTGACGTGTTTGCCCATTGGTATTCGGCGCAAGTGCCAGCTAGGATTGCGCGCCGTCCGCCGGCAGAGACAAACGCGTCAAGTAAGTGAGCACTAGCTGAAACCCAGTCGAAATTTCTGCTTGAATGCCAAAATTCACCCGGAGTCGCTTCCCAAGCCAGATGAATTAATATTTCGGGTTTTTCTTGAGAGAGAAATTCGGCTACTTCAGTCTTATTCCAAAGGTCTAATTGTAATGACGTTAGCTTGGGGGATGTGATTTCCAGTTTTCGGGTTTTGCTTATAGCAATTACTGAGTTACCATTTTTTAAAAGTTGCTCAACTGTTGCGCGACCGATATTTCCTGTTGCACCTGTAACTATAAACTTAGCCATCTTAATGCCTTAGTGCTTCATCGAATGATGGGAGCATTTGATCTTTCTCGGAAATTACGGTTGGTGTTGCCGGCCACTGTATTCCAATGTTCGCATCTGCCCAGTTAAAACCTGACTCAAAGCCTGGTTTGTAGGCCGGGCTCATCAGGTATGTGACTTCACTATTATCTTCGAGCGTCAAAAAACCATGTGCACATCCTTTGGGAATATACAATCCTTTGCCATTTTCTCGGCTTAGTTCTACTGCACACCATTTGCCGAAAGACGTTGTGTTTTCTCTAATGTCGACAATGACATCAAAAATACTGCCTGAGGTGCAATAGACTAACTTTTCCTCTTCATGTGGTGATATTTGAAAATGCATGCCGCGTAACGTGTGTTTGCGCGTGTTGTAAGAAATATTGGCTTGTGCGGGTTGAAAGTTGATCCCTTGGCTTTTGAATTCGTTTTCGCAAAATACCCGCGCAAAATATCCTCTGTGATCCTCTAATTTTTCTCTCTCTAGGAGAAAGGCGCCGGCTATTTCAAGGCTTTTAAAGATCATCAGATTATTTTCAGGCTGGGAATAGGGGTGACAAACTGTCCATCCCACTGCTTAATTGAGGACATTTGTTGGGTGATTTCTTGTGTGAGATTCCAAGGTAAAATCAGAACGTAATCGGGTTTAATTTCCAGTATTTTGTCTGGAGAATATACTGGAATATGGCTTCCAGGAAGATAAGTCCCTTGCTTCTCCGGGTTTTTATCTACGACAAATTCAATCTGATTTGCGCTGATTTTGCAATAATTCAGTAATGTGTTGCCTTTCGCAGCTGCTCCATAACCAACTACCTTTTTGCCATTTTTAACTGCAGTGTTTAAAAAAGATAGCAAATCCTTTTTCACTTGTTCCACCTTTGGAGCAAATCCTTCATAAGCAGACAAACAATCCAGAGAAGCTGATTTTTCTTTCAGGCGGATTTCTTTTAATTGATCGGAGGTTTGATGAATTGAAGAGCTATCATGACATGCGTAGACTCTGAGGGAGCCTCCATGCGTTGGTAATTCCTCAACATCAAATACACGAAGCCCGTGATTTCGAAGAATTGTCTCTACGGTTAGAAGTGAAAGGTAGGAATAATGTTCGTGATAAATTGTATCAAATTGGGTTTTATCTATAAGGTTCAAAAGGTGAGGGAATTCTATTGTTAGAACTCCGTCTGCTGCCAAAATGATCGGAAAACCAGCAACAAAATCATTTATGTCAGGAACATGAGCCATCACGTTGTTGGCTGCAATTAGATCCGCTTTGTAGCCATCATTGCTTAAACGTTTCGCCGTTTCTTCACCAAAAAAAGCGATTTCTGTAGGTATGTTTTTGTTTTTTGCAACCGAAGCAACGTTTGCCGCGGGTTCGATGCCTAATACGGGAATCTGGTGTTCAGCAAAATGTTGAAGCAAATAACCATCATTACTGGCGACTTCCACCACAAGGCTGTTTTTATTCAAGCTAAGCTTTTGGATCAGGCGTTCACTGTATAATTTTGCGTGCTCAACCCAACTGGACGAAAAGGAAGAGAAATAAGCATAATCTGAAAATATTTCTTCTGCTGGAACAACATCTTCCACCTGGACCAAAAAACAACTGGAGCAAACCCTAGCATGGAGCGGGTATGATTTTTCTGTTTCGAATTCGCTCAGATCTTTAAGATAGCTATTCGCAAGTGGAGTTTCTCCCAGGTCCACGAAGGTGTTTTTCAGCTCTGTTCCACAAAATCGGCACTTTGGTATTGATGTCATTTATTTTCGCCCAAATAATCTTGTATTTGTGAAAGAGTATAGCTGTACATATCCTGCTTATCACGTAGAGCTTGATACCAGGTGACTGTCTTTTCCAAGGTCAATTGTGAATTCCATTTCGCCCTCCATCCTAGTGTTTTTCGTGCGAGGGAGGCATCGAGTGCAAGCGCAGATTTTTCTGCAAATTCGGGCCCTTCTTCAAGCTCCCAATCTGAATTGATGCCGAAACTGCGTTGGATACTGTTGGCAATGTTGCCAACGGTTAGTACTTCTTGGTTGTCCGGTCCAAAATTCAAGGCGCGTGGAATCTGTTTTTCGTCACTTGTAGCTAAAGCTTGCAGATAAGTTAAGTAGCCGGATATTGACTCGAGTACATGTTGCCAGGGGCGAGTTGCGTTTGGATATCTCAGTTTAACAACTTCACCTTTTTCAGCCGCTCTCCAGATATCGGGTATTAGGCGATCTTCGGAAAAATCACCGCCACCGATCACATTTCCGGCGCGGGCTGTCGCAATTGGTATTTTGGAGCCAGTGAAGAAGCTTTTAGCGAAAGATGCTGTAGCAATTTCACATGCTGCTTTTGAAGATGAGTAAGGGTCATCACCACCGAGAGGATCATCTTCTGTAAAAGGTCGTCCATCTTCATTGTTTTGATAAACTTTGTCGCTTGTAACGACAAGAACAGCCTGCAGGCATGAAAGGTCCTTGACCGAATCCAGAATATTTAGAGTACCTATTACGTTTGTTTCATAGGTGTCTAGTGGAAAACGGTAAGATCGCCTTACTAAAGCTTGAGCTGCCATATGAAGTATTATTTGAGGTTTACATTCATGTATAATGTCGCCAACAGCCGTACGGTTGCGGATATCTGCAAAATATGACTTTTGCGGTAGCTTTTGCTTGAGCATATCATGAAGGGAGCGGGGGGGGTCTGGGGGAAGTGAAATCCCTGTCACATCTGCCCCTAGATGAGCTAGGTAAGTTGCTGCCCACGCCCCTTTAAAGCCCGTATGGCCGGTAAGAAGTACTCGCTTTCCATACCAAAACTCTTTGTTGATTTGGTTTGCAGACATCAGTCCCAGACCCGCCATGGTGCCTTGCCACTAGACCAAAGATCTTCCAGGTAGTTTTTTTCTCGCAGCGTATCCATAGGTTGCCAAAAGCCGTGATGCTGATAGGCTGACAGTTGTCCGTCTCGCGCAAGACTAGTCAACGGATCTTGCTCCCAAGGCATTTCGTCACCGGAAATACGGTTAATAACTGAGGGTTCAAGCACAAAAAAGCCGCCATTTATCAGAGCATTATCCCCGGCAGGCTTTTCGGTAAATTTGGTGACCGAGTTATTCTCAATAATTGTTGCACCGAAGCGCCCAGGTGGTGACACTGCGGTCAAAGTCGCTTCTCTTTTTTGCTCTTTGTGAAATGCAATCGAGGCTGTGATGTCTACGTCTGCGACACCATCTCCATATGTCATACAAAATGTTTCATTTGGGGTTAGGTGGTTGGCTGCTCTTTTGAGGCGACCACCGGTCATCGTGTCGGCACCTGTTTCAACCAATGTTACACGCCATGGCTCCGCTTTTTCATTATGGTAGGTTATTTCATTGTTGCCGAGATCAATGGTTACATCCGAACGGTGCAAAACATAGTTCGCGAAGTATTCTTTCACTACGTAGCTTCGATAGCCCAAACAGATTATAAAATCTGTAATGCCGTGGTGGGCATAGATTTTCATAATGTGCCATAGTATGGGCTTGCCCCCAATTTCAATCATCGGTTTTGGTCGAAGATGGGATTCTTCTGATATACGAGTTCCAAGCCCTCCCGCCAAAATGACAGCTTTCACCTTTTGCTCCGTTGATTGTTTTCTCAATAGTTGCTTTGTTCTAATACCTTTATTTCGAAAGGTCCATAATCTGTATGGATTATTTTCAACACCTCATTACTGTTTTCGCCATTCCACATGGTAGAGATCAAATCGTCTGTCTTTTAGATTTTGCACTGTTCCGGAGTTTCGGCTGATGGTGAGCTGATCAAGTCGCAGGTCTGCAAATATGATACTTTCGGTATTGGTATCGGCCAGTGCTGCAATGCCGTCACGTGCGAAGGGGAAATCGCAAGGTGTGAAAATGCCGCTTTCTGCGTAGTGCACGTCCATATTCTCAACGTCGGGTAAATTTCCCACAATTCCGGATGTGACCACATAAATCTGATTTTCGATCGCGCGTGCCTGGCAGCAGTATTTGACCCTTAAGTGACCCTGACGCTCATCTGTGCAATAGGGGACAAACAGGATTTTTGCTCCCTGATCCGTAAGATGTCTTGCGGGTTCTGGAAATTCCGCATCGTAGCACACCAGAACACCGACAGGGCCACAATCTGTCTGGATGGTGTTCAGTCTGTCACCTCCTTTAATATTCCACCAGAAACTCTCGTTAGGGGTTGGGTGCAGTTTGGGCTGAGTATGGCATTGGCCGTCACGCAGAAAGATATAGGCATGGTTTTCGATGGTGTCGTCATCAATACGGGTTGGATGTGATCCGCCGATAATATTGATGTTGTAGGAAACGGCCAGTTTCTGCATCAGGTTGATGTAATCGTTCGTGTATTCCGTAATTTTTTCGATGGATTGCTGAGGAGAAAGGCGCTCAGGTTCAATCGAGACAAGCGGAATTGTCATAAGTTCAGGGAAGGTTACGAAATCCGCTTTGTAGTCGGCCGCAACATCGACAAAATATTCAACCTGTTTTGCAAAGTCTTCAAATGAAGAGACTTTACGAACTTGATATTGAACAGTTGCGATGCGAACAGAGCTTTGGGTGCGTCCGCGCTGTTCCGGTGTACGGTTATCGTTTTCCTCGACCGCCGGGTTGTGCCAAAGCATGTGGGTCGCATGGCCTTTTGAGGCTTTGTCAGAGGGAAGATAGTTTTGTAATACGCCCAGAGGTTCAAAGCCGTTGCGAATATGAAAATTGATGACACTATCTTTGATATGCCCTTCAATTACCTGCTCCAGATATTCCTGAGGATCGGGGAACGCTTTTGCACGGCGGGCATAACCGGGCATGCGGCCACCAAATATAATGCCTTTGAGGTGGAAATCTGTACATAATTTTTTACGGGCATTATACAGTCTTTGGCCAATGCGCAAGCGCCGGTAATCCGGATCAACGCAGACTTCCATGCCATATAGATATTCTCCGTTCGGGTCATGCCGGGATGCATAACCGTAACCGGTGATCTGGTCCCAGCTGTGTGATTGTAGCGCCAGGTGCCGGGAGATAATAAAGGTCGCGCAGTGACCGACAATGCGTCCATTGTATTCGGCGACAAATTGCCCTTCTGCGAAATTGGAAAGCTGGCCGGAGACCATTTTTTCCTGCAAGTTGAGGCCCGGTCCGTATATTTTTGCGCTTAGTGCGACAATGCCTGCAATATCGTTATGTTGAGCCTGGCGAACGATCAGTTTGATTTTGGCGCCTTTGGTGGTTTTTGGGGCAGTCATAGGTTTGTCTTTTTTCATGGAAGTTGGAATGCGTTGCCGGATTTCAGTGCAATCGGACAGGTACATTTAGTGTACCAGTTTTTTCCAATATTCTAAAAATATTAGCTTGTCTATTTGATAATGAATGCTTGCACTAAATAATAAATTTTATTGAATGTTCTCTTTTTGTTCTATATAATGAGGCGTTCCCTATAATCTGGTGAACAGGATTCTCAAGTTACAATGTCGGGCACTAAAGAGCAGGTACTTGCGCGGCTTAAGCAACAGATACATGACCTTGGGCATCATGTGGCGTTGCCTGAAGGTGATACATCTGACTGGCAGCGGCCAAACAGTTTAACGCTAAGGCAGGGTTTCTTTGGGATACCCCAAATGGATAAATGTCTGCCAGATGGGCAATTGACAGATGGGGCTGTACATGAGTTTGTGCCTGCCAGTCATTCTGATTTTCCTGCGGCTCTCGGGTACGCATTATGCTGTCTGCAACGCTTGCAGAGACGAAATGTAAAAGAGCGCCCTGTTTTATGGTGCAGCTCAACGCATCGAGGGGATTATCCGGGTAACCTGCATCCACATGGCCTCATGTGTCTGGGGCTTAACCCCGCCAATTTTTTGCATATTCGGGTCTCTAGTGAGAAAGAGTTTTTGTGGGTTTTAGAAGAAAGTTTGGCATCAGAAGCCTGTCCATTGGTGATTGGGGCCTATATCGGGGCTGAAAAAAACTATGATTTTACAGTCAGTCGCCGACTTGCGCTACGGGCGTCACGTGTAGGCAGTACTTTGCTGATAATCAGGAATTACAGGGCGGTTGAGGGCGAAGAGCGGAGCAGTGTGACAGCGGCGTTAACGCGCTGGTCGGTTCAGGGTGCGCCCAGTGCGCCGGAGTTTTTTAAAAATGCACATATACCCGCGATGGGCAAGCCGCGCTGGCAAGTGAAATTGACACGATGCAGGGGAGGGCGAACAGGGCAGTGGCAGTTGGAGTGGCAGCATGAGACGCATTCTTTCAATTTGGTTTCCTCGCTGGTCAATCGAGCGGCGGTTCATAAACCGACAAGATCCCCCTTTGCAGCAACAGCAAATGTCACAATACGGGACCAGGCCGGGGCATCCCGCAAAATACGTCGGGGATAGATCCCCCTTCGCACTGATAGCAAATGGGGGGAGAGGTATTCGTATTGTGGCGACCAATCTTCTTGCCGAAAAGGAGGGCGTTTTTATAGGGCAGGCTCTGGCTGATGCACGGGCGCTGTGCCCAACACTTGAAACTGCAAAAGCGACACCGGAGTTGGACCATATATCACTTGAGCGATTGGCATTTTGGTGCATGCGCTATAGTCCGTTGGTGCGGGTTCAGGCTCCTGATGGAATAGCGCTGGACATTACCGGTTGTGCCCATCTGTTCGGAGGTGAGCCGGACATGATGCAGGAGTTGTCCTCTCGGCTTAATCGATTTGGTTTGACTGTGAGGATTGGGCTTGCAGATACAATTGGCGGTGCATGGGCAGCAGCACGTTTTGGGGAGGATCAATTAAACAGAGTGCGCCCCGGTGAAATGGGAGACTTTCTCGCCCCTCTGACAATAGCCGCTCTGGATTTGCCAGCAAATATTCAGGAGCAGTTGGAGCAGTTGGGGTTGCACCGGATTGGACAATTGATTGAAACACCTTCAGCACCGTTAATGGCACGATTTGGGTGCTCATTACCTGAGAGGCTGGATCGGGCTTTGGGACGAGCGGCTGATGTTTTTGAGCCTCTTGTATTGCCGACAGAGTATCACGCTGAATGTTCCTTGATGGAGCCTGTGACATATGTGGAAGGAGTGCAGACATGCTTGCAGAAACTTGGAGGGCATCTGCAGCACCTTCTTAAGTCGGAATACAAGGGTGCGCGTGCATTCGAGCTCAGGCTGTTTCGTGTAGATGGGCATGTGCAGAGGCTGGCTGCAGCCAGTCGGACTTTGTGTGATGACGCAGAATATATACAGTTGCTGTTTAAAGAGGCTTTAGTCCGCTTACAGACAGATGTGGATTTAGGGTATGGGATTGATTTTATATCCTTGTCAGCATTTTTTGTTGAAGAAAGAGCCTCTGAGCAGCGGGGGTGGGGGGATGAGACGCATGCCAAAGACCAAACGGTGGCAATAAATCGATTGCTTGATCGTTTTGGCAACCGGCTGGGGTTTGAGCAAATTACCCGCAGTATTCCAGAAGATAGCCATATCCCCGAGCGGAGCCATCGTGAGGTGCCTGTTCATATTGATACAGGTAAAACCTCTTTTTGGATGGGAAAGAAATCAATCTCACAGGAACGACCCTTGTTACTGTTTCGTCCGCCTGAACCAGTTTCAGTCCTGGCCGAAGTGCCGGATGGTCCCCCTGTGCGTTTTGAGTGGCGAAGACGGTTGCATCATATCACGCGAGCGGAGGGGCCAGAAAGAATAGCACCTGAATGGTGGCGGTTGGAGGGGCGAACTTCACAGCAGACCCGGGATTATTATCGTGTGGAAGACAGACGGGGGCATCGGTTCTGGTTATACCGAGACGGGTTGTATGAGCGTGAAAATGATAAACCGTGCTGGTTTGTTCAGGGAGTGTTTTCATGAGGCAACCACGGTCGGGGTCATATGCGGAATTGGCAGTTTGTAGCAATTTCAGCTTCCTGCGCGGTGCTTCCCATCCCGATGAGCTGGTAGTGACAGGAGCTGCGTTGGGGTTAGATGCTATTGCAATTGCGGACCGGAATACCTTGGCAGGTGTCGTGCGGGCGCATAAGACAGCTAAAAAATTAGGAATTCGGCTGGTTGTCGGTGTTCGACTGGTTCTTCAGGAGGGGGTCGAAATACTGTGTTTTCCAACCAGCAAAGTTGCTTATAGCCGATTGACGCGGTTACTTAGCCGCGGCAATCAGCGGGCAAAAAAAGGCGAATGTCATCTATATTTTGAGGATCTCGATGAATTCGCCAACGGGCAGATTTTTATTGCTATGCCGCCAACCGAACTGACAGATGAATTTAGAAAGAATGTAAACCGTCTGGCATCTGCATATCCCGAACAAAGTTATCTGGCACTGGTACAGCATTTTGGAGTATCCGATGCAAGAGTGCTAGAGCGCCTCGCAACACTGGCAGCTGAGCATGCAATTCCGACCGTGGTATGCAATGATGTCTTGTATCACATTCCAAACCGCCGTCCCTTGCAGGACGTGATCACATGTATTCGTGAGCATGTCCCAATTGATCAAGCAGGTTTGCGCCTTGAAGCAAATGCAGAGCGGCATTTGAAGAGTCCTGCGGAAATGTACCGATTATTTCCAGGCTTTAGCGAAAGTGTCGCGCGAAGCATGGAAATAGTTGAAAAATGCCGGTTCTCTTTGGATGAACTTGCATATCAGTATCCTGATGAACCATCTGGAAATAGTAAAACCCCGCAGGAGGAACTGGAGAGGCTGACATGGCTTGGGGCTGCTGAGCGATACCCAAGTGGTATCCCACAAAAAGTCAGGCAAACGCTCGAGCATGAGTTGGGGCTTATTGGGTCATTAAGGTACGCCCCCTACTTTCTGACTGTGTATGATATTGTGCGTTTCGCGCGATCACTTGACCCTCCCATTCTTTGTCAGGGGCGTGGATCGGCTGCGAATTCAGCCGTGTGTTATTGTTTGGGTATAACGTCCGTTAATCCTTCAGAAGTTAATCTGTTGTTCGAACGTTTTATATCCGCAGAGCGTGGGGAACCCCCGGATATTGATGTGGATTTTGAACATGAGCGCCGAGAAGAAGTCATCCAGTATATTTATAATAAATATGGCCGGCATCGAGCTGGACTGGCGGCAACTGTTGTAACTTACAGAACCAAAAGCGCAATTCGAGAAGTAGGCAAGGTCATGGGCTTGTCCGAAGATCTTATAAAAGCGCTTTCCAGTAGTGTGTGGGGCCAAAGTTCGACGGGCCTTTCATGGGAAGAGGCTGCGCAGCTCGGAATTGGACCAGCAGATAGAAATATTCGTTATGTACTGAAACTGGCGAAAGAACTGATTGGATTTCCACGTCACCTTTCCCAGCATGTAGGTGGCTTTGTCATTACGCGTGATCCGTTGATTGAGCTTTCACCAATATCCAATGCAGCGATGCAGAACAGAACTATCGTTGAATGGGATAAGGATGACCTGGATGCTCTGGGCATTTTGAAAATTGATGTTTTGTCTCTTGGCATGCTGACCTGCATCCGCAAGGCATTCGATTTGCTAAAAACGCATTATAATGTGGATATGGATCTGGCCGGTGTTCCTAGGGACGATCCGCAGACATATGAAATGATCCAAAAGGCGGATACTGTTGGCGTGTTTCAGATTGAAAGTCGCGCGCAGATGTCCATGTTGCCTCGCCTGAGGCCAGCAGATTTTTACGATCTGGTTATTCAGATAGCCATTGTTCGTCCAGGACCAATTCAGGGTGATATGGTCCATCCATATTTACGCCGTCGTCAAGGACTGGAGGAGGTGGAGTATCCATCGGAGGAGTTGGCGGGCGTTTTGAAAAAAACATTGGGCGTGCCTCTGTTTCAGGAGCAGGCAATGCAAATCGCCATGGTTGCGGCTGGTTTTACGGCTGAAGAGGCTGATCAGTTGCGCCGAGCAATGGCGACGTTCAAACGCACAGGAGATATTGGGAATTTCAAGATTAGATTTATTGAAGGGATGATTGCACGCAAATACACTGCAGAGTTTGCAGAACAGTGTTTTCGGCAAATTGAAGGTTTTAGTGATTATGGCTTTCCCGAAAGCCATTCGGCCAGTTTCGCCTTGCTGGCCTATGCGTCAGCTTGGCTCAAATGCCATTACCCGGATATTTTTGCGGCAGCCATTCTGAATTCCCAACCGATGGGTTTTTATTCAGCAGCCAGTTTGGTTCGTGATTTTAGAGAACATGGTGGCACTGTTTTACCGGCGGATATCAATTTTAGTCAGTGGGACTACGTATTGGAGAAAAACCGGGATTGTACTGGCCGATATGCATTGCGATTAGGGTTGCGGCAGGTCAGAGGCGTTAAGGTTGATATGATCGAAAAATTGATTCAACGACGCGGTGAGGGCTATGACAGTGTGCGCGATTTATATTTTCGCTCCGGTATGGATATGCGCACCTTGGAATGTTTGGCGCAAGCGGATGCATTCCGATCGATTGGATTGGATCGCCGAGGAGCCCTTTGGGCTGTTAAGGGGCTTTCCGGAGTGGGAGGGCGCCGCGGAGCGCTGGAGGATTTACCGTTATTTGCATCCGTTGCTAAGGAAGGACGTAACTTGCAGCGCGAAGCTGAAGTTCGGCTGCCAGCAATGCCGCTTGGTCAGCATGTAATCGAGGATTATGCAAGTTTGCGTCTGTCGTTGAAGGCACATCCTGTTTCTTTTTTGCGAGAGCAACTTTGGCGGCGGCATATCATTTTCGCAAGAGAATTGAAAACACGGCCTACAGGAGAAAAGGTTCAGGTTGCGGGGCTTATACTGGCGCGGCAACGCCCGGGCACAGCCGCCGGAGTTATTTTTATGACACTGGAAGATGAAACAGACACGGTTAATGTGATTGTGTGGCCAAAGGTTTTTGAAAAATATCGACGCGCTGTATTGGGGGGGCGTCTGGTCCGTGTGTATGGAGAGTTACAGGTTGAGCAGAATGTTATCCATCTGATCGCTAGAGAGATAGAGGATCTCAGTGATCAGCTGTCGCTTCTGATGGAAGAGGATACAAGGCCAACCCGTATTTATCATAAAGAAATTGAGAAACCAAATTTATGGCAACATCCACGAACAACCTCTGTTATGCCAAAAGGGCGTAATTTCCACTAATTGTATGAACTATATATGATGCTTTTTTACACGTTCTCTGTGAAAGACATACAGGCCGCTGGCGCTGACAATCGCAATACCAATCCAAGTCAACATACCGGGTAAATGTCCAAAGACAATAAGCCCAAAGAGGGTGGCGCTTATAATCTCAGCGTAAGAAAAGGGTGCCAGGCTGGATGCGTCACCATTTTCAAAGGCTTTGATAATAAAAAAGTGACTAAGTGTACCCAGAATACCGGTAAGGGCCATTAAGCCAAGCCCCTTAAGGTCTGGATTTGTCCAGTAAAAGGGTAAAATTGCAGTCATTACCAATGTGCCAATTATTGCGGTAAACAGGAGTGTGTTTAACGGTGCGGTATGGCCAGAGACCTTCCGTGTAAGTAACAGATATAGTGCGTAAAATGCAGCGGAACCAAAGGCGAGAATATATCCGAGAAGCTCACCATCAGCTTCAGGCCTCAGGATAAACAATGTTCCACTGAAACCAATGATAACCGCAAGCCACCGATGAAAGCCGACTTTTTCAGCAAGAACAAATGGCGCAAGAGCGTCATAATCAGCGGGGAGACAAAAAACACGGCTTTGCCATTTGTTAAAGGAATAAACGATAAGGCGGCAAAAAAGAGCGCCGTATCAATCAAAAGAAACACTGCCCGTGTGAATTGGAGGCTGAGATTGTCAGGTTTAAAACTGATATTAACGCGGAGTATGAGAAAGAGAGGCAACAGGGAAAGCAGATGAAAAAAATAGCGACCCCAGACCACCTGCACTACCGAAAAATCAGCAACGAGTAACTTTGCTGTGCCATCCATTAAAGGCACCAACAGCATTCCCAAAATCATATAAAGTGGGGCAAGAAGATTTGCCCGCGCGCTAATATTTGCAGAATTACTCATTACTCCTTACTAGGGGTAAAAAAATAATTGTGCAATCAAGATTGTAGGGCTTCTTCTAAAGTCGAAGCTGTTCGATTTCCTTAATGTCTTTTTGCATTTCTGCCAGCTGAGTTCTTGGCATCGTTGAATAGTCTGCAAAAATTCTTATTTTGCTGACCTTCTCTTTCTCAAACGTCCAGATTTGCATCCAGCTTGAATTCCATGTGTCGTGCGTGGAAAGCAGTTCACATTTCAAATCACCTCGAACGATCAATTTATGTGTGTTGTGGTGAAACTCAGTTGGGATAATTTTATGGAACTTAAAAAATTGTCCGCAAAGATTAAACAGGTTTACGGCTCCTCGAATGCCGACAAAGGTCCCAGAGTAGCTTTCCGCATAAAACTGATTTCCCAGACAGACATGAATTTCAGTGTTTTGAGCTAAACAGTCTATAAACAGATTCGCTTCACCGTTTTTTATTCCATTCAAAAATGTATGTACCAGTTTTTCTGTAGATTGCATTTTCGTTGCCTCCTAATCCCTCCAATCCGGATAAGGCTTCATTGGATAAGCGAAAATTAAATTTCGCCTTATATCTAATTATACTAATACATTAAAAAGAAAAGTAAAAAAAATGCACATTTTGTAATAAAAATGTGCATTTTGTGATTTCGACTATAAAAACAGTGGTTTAGGCGGCTGTATTTAGAGCGCTCCAGACTTTTATAGGGGTGACCGGCATGTCGATATGGCTAATACCCTTGTCATTGAGTGCATCAATAGTTGCATTGACGACGGCGGGGGGGGCCGCGATACAACCTGCTTCTCCGCAACCTTTGACACCCATTGGGTTCATTGTGCAAGGAACCTCAATTGTCTCATATTCGAGATCCAGTGGAATATGGTCGGCACGCGGCATACCATAATCCATAAATGATCCAGTCAGAAGCTGCCCGTCTTCGGAATAAACGGTACTCTCGGTCAGTGCTTGACCAATACCCTGACCAACACCGCCAATTACTTGGTGCCTTACAAGCGCCGGATTTACAATCGTTCCAAAGTCATCAACAATAACGTATCGAACGACTTCAACAGCGCCAGTATCAGGGTCAATTTCGACTTCTGCTATGTGACAACCGTTTGGATAAGTGAAGGCCTCTACAGTAAAGCTCGCTTCACTATCAAGCCCTTCTTCTAACCCTTCTGGAAGTTGCCCCAATCCTCGTGCGCGTTCTGCAACTTCCAGGATGCCGATTTTGCGATCTGTTCCTGCAATGGAAAAAGTACCCTCTTCCGAAGAAAACTCTATATCCTGTGCGGCGGCTTCCAGAAAATGGCCCGCAAGCTGAGAGCCTTTTTCAATGACTTCGTCGCTGGCGGCGTGAATTGCAGGGCCTTGTGTTGTTAGGGAGCGAGACCCACCGGTTCCACCACCAGTTTTGATTTTATCTGTATCACCCTGAATAATTCGGATGTTTTCAAAAGGGACACCAAGCCTTTCAGTGAGCACTTGTGCATAGGCGGTAGAATGTCCCTGTCCACTAGATTGTGTACCCACAGCGAGAGAAACTATGCCATTTTCTTCAAATCGAATTGTGGCAGTTTCTGTAGGATTTCCTGCGGTGGCTTCAATATAGTAACACATGCCAATGCCGCGAATTTTCCCGTTCCGTTCGCTTGTATTTTTTCGCTCGTTGAAACTTTTCCAATCAGACTTTTCAAGAGCACGGTCCATAATGCGCTCAAATTCTCCGCTATCGTAAACGCAGCCAGTCGCCGTTTTGTATGGGATGGCGCTTGTGGGGATAAAGTTGATCCGACGAATTTCATCTGGCCCGAGGCCTAATTCCCGAGCAGCCGTATCCATAAGCCGCTCAATAATATAAATTGCTTCAGGACGCCCAGCACCGCGATAAGCATCTACAGGAACCGTGTTGGTAAAGACGCCGACACTTTGATAGTACAGGACCGGTATGTCATAAACACCCGGCAAAACCTTTACCATTGCCATAGTCGGGATCATCGGGCCGAATGTGGAAAGATAGGCACCCAAATTGGCGTTGGTTTTGATCTTCATGCCAATTATTTTGTGATTGTTGTCAAAGGCTAACGATGCAGTCGTCATATGATCGCGGCCTTGTGTGTCAGATAAAAACGCATCACTTCGCTCGCCAATCCATTTGATTGGCCGCCCCAGTTTTCGGCTGGCCCAGACGGTAACTGCGCATTCGGAATAGAAAAAGAGCTTCATTCCAAATGCACCCCCAACGTCCGGGGTAATAATGCGTATTTTCTCTTCAGGTATATGGAGCACATGATTTGCAAGGATCGAACGGGTTACCCAGCCTCCTTGCGTGCCCATACGGACGGTCATCTTCTCTTCGCTGTTATCCCAATCGGCAATAACGCCTCTGGGTTCCATGGAATTGACAACAACCCGGTTGTTGACAAGGTCTAGAGTTGTGACATGCGCAGCTTTTGAAAAAGCTTCATCTATTTCGTCTCTTGACCCGTGCTCCCAATTAAAAGCGCGATTATTTGGAACGGATGCGTGAACTAGAGGTTGACCCTCTTTATCTGCACTTGCTGTGTCTGTTACAACGTCAAGCTCGTCAAAGTCTACATAGATTAGCTCGGCTGCATCTTTTGCCTGCTGCAGGCTTTCTGCGATGATAAATGCAATATTATCGCCTACATAGTTGACTTCATCAGTTGCCAGAACCGGGTGACCGGGGTCAGCCCGGTCACTGCCATCGGCATTTTTCAATGGGATCATACAAGGGCGTTGATTGGCGTTATCTGCCTCAAGCTCCTTGCCGGTAATAATGTCAACAATTCCGGGCGCAGCGATGGCTTCTTCCAGATCAATGGATAAAATCTTTCCATGTGCAATAGGCGATCGCAACATATATCCATAAAGTTGCCCCGGCAGGTTTATATCATCAGTATATTCACCTGCCCCGCGGATCAGTCTGTCATCTTCTACGCGTGTGATCGACTGATTAACCCCAAATTTCACCATATTTCCCATCCATTCCCGTTGGAAGAACCTAACCCGGTCGGCTCTTATCAGTTTTGTCTATTTTTATGCGCCCTGATAGTGTCGTCAAGTGGGAGTGCTTAAACCTTAGGCTCCTCCCATAAGACACCTTCCTTCAACAAGCTGGTAATTTTTTCTTCCGAATAACCATAATCTTGCAGGATCTTTTTGCCGTTTACCCCAAATGCTGGCGGTGCAGCTTGAACAGAGCCAGGTGTTCTTCCCATTTTAATCGGAATCCCGGTACCGGAATATCCGTCCTTCTCAACAACCATATTGCGATGTTTTGTATGGGGGTGATTTAAGGCTTCAGGAACGCTCATAGCGGCACCTGCAGGAACACCGGCATCCAGCAGAATTGTTGCAAATTCAACGCCATCCTTGTCCTTCAGGCGCTCTTCAAGCAGTTGATTCAATTCATCGCGATGCGCAAGTCTTGAAGAGTTGTCTTGAAGCGAGGATCGTCCGGAAGTTCGGGGCAGCCAGAGCAGCGCAAAGTTTTCTAAATTGTCCATTATTTCCGATCCCAAGAAAAATGGGTGCGCTTGCAGTTCTGTACAAATCATAAGGCGCGATATTCGGGTGCGAGTTTCCGGTAAGTTTGGGTTCTTTCCCGCTCATCAACGTATTGGGTGCATGCGGGTGTTGTAACTGAATTCCGGTGTCATATAGAGAAACTTCGACAAACTGACCTTTACCCGAGCTGTGACGCTCATTCACTGCCATCAGGATTCCGATTACAGCGTTCATCCCAGTTCCCAGATCAACCAGTGGAATGCCAACACGAACCGGACCGGATTGAGGAGAGCCATTGACGCTGATCAGTCCTGCCCATGCTTGGATAACCGCATCATAGCCCGGAAATCCGCCAAAGGGTCCGTCAGCACCAAATCCAGTCACACGGCAATGGATTAGTCTTGGAAATCGGTTTTTTAAAACGTCATCATATCCAAGTCCCCATTTTTCAAGTGAGCCCGTTTTGAAGTTTTCTACAAGAATATCGGCATCTTCCAGTAGCTTGAGAAGAATATCCCGGCCCTTTTCATTCCGAATATCCAGAGCGATTGATTTTTTGTTTCTGTTTGCTCCTGAAAAATATGCGGATAGTCCATCCTCATTGAAAGGAGGGCCCCAGGTACGGGTTTCATCTCCTTGAGGGGCTCTACTTTAATTACGTCTGCGCCATGATCTGCCAGTATCTGTGTGCAAAATGGACCACCCAATACACGGGATAAATCAACGACTTTGAGGCCGCTTAATGCGCCTTTGCTTGACATTTTATAATTTCCTCAACTTGTCTAACTACTATGCTTTTACGAAGTCTGTTCAGTGTTTGCAAATAGAGTTCTTGCAAACTGGGGGTAGACTTCCTCGATTTTCGGTCGAGTGTTCTGTTGAAGTGTTTGCCTCATTTTTTGGGATGAGAGCACTGTTTGGGGAGTGTTTGGCTGATAATCAAAACTAAAGCCAGTGTTATTCAGAATATCTTCTAAAGATGATCCTTCATGTATGGATTGTAACGAAAACCGGCGTGTTTGCTTGTTAAATTTGAAAAACGCCTTATTGGTTAGCAGGCCATAAGGACCGCCCGTCCGATATATGTTGTCTTCGCTTGCGCCTGGGGCACTGATGAAATCAACCTTGTCCACGAGAACCCGCCTTGAATGTTCCTCCCGAAACAGAATTACTTTGGGGATCAGAAAATAAAGATATGCGGATCCAAAGGTTCCTGACCAGCGAGGACTATTTGTTGGGTAATCACCGACACCCATCAAGTTGATGTTGGCACTTCCGTCAATTTGTCCACCACTTAGAAAGAACGCGTCAATTCTGCCTTGAGCAGCGCAATCGAATAATTCCTGTGCTCCATTTGTAAAAAAGTTGTTTTTAACCGAACCTAGAATATTTACATGTCGCGGAGAACCATAGACTTCTTTTGCAAGAAGAGCTGCTGCACCGGGAATGGGGGACGCAGCGCCGACGGCCACGTGGTTAGTATCTTTTAATAGATTGGCTATAAAGCAGATCAGTTCAATTTTGGTGTTGATGTCAGTCATTGGGACACCTCCTGAAAAACAAACTGATCCAGATATTCGCGGAAGCCCTCTTCGGTTTTCGCCATCTTGCAATATAGTTTTAGATGTTCTGAATCTTCATCCCGACCATGCCAGAATGAAAGCGGCCAGCTTCCGTTAGGAGTAACCGCGCTGGCAGTAACGTATAGTGAAGGTAATGTTCCTGCGGCCAGTTTTTCATCTTCCAGAAGGTTCCCTTCATATAACTTTTCTGCAGTAACAAGAGCCCCGCGGGAGGCTTGAGACATCGTCACGAGTTCTTTTCGTCGGCCAACCCAGACATTGCCGTGTTCGTCCACAAGAGGAGCATGGAAAAGCGCAAAGTCGGGTTTAATTGCTGGAATGATGACAATCGGGTCTTCCTGCTCAGCAAGCGGGTTTTGAATAGTTTTCCAATTGGGATGATGGTTGAGAAGGTCGCTGCCGATAATTCCTCGCAAAGGCATAAAAGGTATTCCTTTTTGCGAGGCCTGTAGTGCCGCATGAATAGCTGGGCAGGTAGCATCGATTAATTTGATTGTAGAGTTCTTTACTGCACGACTAAAACAGGGGGCGGGATTGTATTCGCCGAGTGTTAAAGCTGAACTTTCGAATACCTCAACAGCACCTGCACCGATCAATAATTCGGCTTGCAAGCCGCAGGTAGGGACCCCAATTAAATGCAGCTTTTTGATATCTTGTCGGATGATTTCACGAATAGCAGACATGGCTACGCCGGAATAATCGGTTGGAACGGCAACCGACATTCCGCTCTCGATATGAGCCACGAGTTCCCTCAGAGATGTTGTCATATGCATCTTCCCGTTATTTTCTTTTTGATTTTGGGACAGCAATTTAAAAATTTAATCGCTTTTTTTGATAGGTGGTAGTCTAAGCTAATCTTTGCGGGTTTGGAAACACTATTGCTAATCTTTTCTAAAGATTGCAGAGGCAACCCAACCTGCCAGCAAAGAGATGATGATAGCCACGAGACCATGCAGATATGGGTGTTTATGAGCAAATTCATAAATTCTTCGCCCAATCCCGAATTTCTTAATAAACAGGGGGGACGTTTGAGCGCTGATTAACTCAGCGTTATGAAACAAGTAAACCTCTGCGATATAGTTTCCAACGGGAACATGAGCCGGAAATTTGATTGTTGTTCTGAATAGCGCGTTTCCTAGAAAATTGACGGCGGATTCACTATCCACATACAATTTGCTTTGGCCGTTTTGACGAATGACTGCATCTTCAAAAGGTTGTTGATCTGCAATACTGCTTGTTGACGAAAAATTCAGCCGCTCATAGCCAATTCGTAGTCTTCGCAATGTGGCATCGTCGGTTATATCCTTTAAGGGGCGATTGCTTGCGACTGCATAAAAGCCCGGGACATCTGCGAAAGTGACAGACTCAGTATTAGCCCAAATACCTGCCACGCGTTCTTTCTTGCGAACAATGACATTTTTTTTGGGGCCTCTGACAACTACGATGATATCACCATGGTTAGTTATACCATACTGATCTGCGGTTTTAACGGCGCCGAAAATTAACAGCTCAGTCCCGGTAAAATCCGATGTTACAGAGATCAAATGAGAAGATATATCGGTTACAAGAGATTCATCAGCTCGCAAAGTGTGACTGAAATGCAGTATCAAAGCTATGGCGCAAAGAATGTTGAATGGCCAGCGCATCAGCTACCCGCCTTCGAAGTGATGATACCGAAGGAATAAAGGTCTTCGGGGGTCAAAAACAAATCCAATGCCAGTTTGCCACATACGATCAGAACCATTAACGCAAGTAGGGATCTCAGCTGTTCCCCTTTTAATTTTGCGCCTACGCGGGTCCCGATTTGGGCGCCAATTACAGCGCTGCTCATGAGCAAGAGCGCTAACAGGATATCCACTGTTTGAGTGGTCGCAGAATGCAGGAAGGTCACATTGGCTGTTACAAAAATAATCTGAAATAAAGAGGTTCCGATTACGACAGATGTTGGCATTCCCATCAGATAAATCATTGCCGGAACCATAATAAAGCCACCACCAACCCCCATAATAGCGGAAAGGATGCCAACAAAAAACCCGAGGCTGAGCGGAAGTAGAGCGCTAATATATAGCTTGGATTTTCTGAATCGCATTTTGAACGGGAGGCCGTGAATCCAGTAATGCTGATGGAGTTTTTTACGCCGTATGGTTCCTTTTTTGGTCTTGAGAATGGATCTTACGCTTTCAAAAAGCATTAGTCCGCCAATCACCCCCAAAAACAGAACATAAGAAATGGAGATGAGCAGGTCGACTTGGCCCGCTGTTTTCAGGACTGCGAATATCCACGTCCCTAACGCAGATCCAACTATACCGCCCACGAGCAGGACGGTTCCCATTTTGAAGTCTACATTCCCTCTGCGCCAGTGTGCGATTACTCCCGAAACGCTTGCGGCGACTAATTGATTTGCACCTGTTGCCACAGCGACAGCGGGTGGTATGCCTGTAAAAATCAGTAGCGGGGTCATGAGGAAGCCACCGCCTACGCCAAACATGCCTGACAGTAGTCCGACTGCACCACCCATGCCCAGAATCAGAAATAAATTCACTGAAATCTCGGCAATGGGTAAGTAGACTGGCATATGGGGGGTGCCCCGGTATTTCTGATTATTAGACCTATAAACTGAGCTATATACTAAATTGACAACAAATGTAATCGCGTCAACAAGAAAACAGGCTTGTTGGGGTCTAAATATCTAATGAATTACGCGGCAAGTCGCACAGATTTAAGCAGATTGAGAATTTTTTCATTATATAATGAATAATAAATTGTCTGAGCATCTCTTCTGGTTGTGACAATTTCGTCTCGACGAAGTCGTCCCAAATGTTGCGATAGCGCAGACTGGCTAATCTTGATTTTTCTCTCCAACTGACCAACAGATAGTTCCTGTTCAGCAAGACATGTGAGTATTTCAAGCCGTCTTTGATTACTCAGTGACTTTAGAATTTTGCTGGCACGGTATAGTGATCCAGTTAGTTGAGTAAAATCTTTTTCGATGTCTACAGTAGCGGTTTTAATCATCAGTACCTCCCCCCAGAGGCTGTGTCACCATCAGGCTTACTCCCTGATTGCATTAGATCTAAGTTCCCGACCAAGATTGCCTCTGATCCACATGAAATACATACGAAAATCACTTATGAGTGACCAGAGCGGATACTTAAAGGTAGCAGGTCGGTTTTTTTCAATAAAGAAATGCGCAATCCATGCGGGGCCATATCCGCATATTAATGCAGCCAGAAAAAAGACTGTATTGAGTGTAACTAAAAAAAGCGCAAGCATTATCAAGGAGAGGGTCGTGCCAAAATAGTGAAGTGCACGGCACTCGGGTTTTGAGTGCTCCCTTAAATAGTAAGGCCAAAATTCCTTATATGACGAAATTCTCCTGCCCATAAAATACACACCTTCCCATGTGTATAAACTTGATAACGGCGTATATAGTATAGAAATTTTCAGAATTTGCACGTTTTTGTATCATTTTTAATGATTTTTTTTACGTTTACGTAAAGGGGAGTTGACGTTTACGTAAACGTCAACTATATTTTCTGGCATCTGACAACATTCTTTTGGGAGATGGAATGGAAAAAGAACGCTTTTCGATCACCGATCTGGCTGAGCAGTTTCAGGTGACTTCCAGAACTATCCGATTTTACGAAGACAAAGGATTGATTACTCCCTCTCGTGAAGGGTTGACGCGCATTTATTCCAGAAGTGATCGTGCAAGGCTGAAGCTCATTTTGCGGGGAAGAAGGCTTGGTTTCAGCCTTCAGGATATCAAGAAGATGATTGATTTATATGATCCTGCGGAAGGCTCAACAGAGCAGCTCAATTATACTTTGGGAAAATGCAAGGAGCAGCTGGAAAAGCTGAAAGTGCAACGCCAGGATATTAATGAAGCGATTGATGAGCTTGAAGATAGCATTTCGGATCTGGAAGACTATTTGAAAAATGGAGCCCCAGCTGAATTAAAAGCTGAGAAAAAACTCGCATAGTATTGTTTCTAAGTGTTGGTGCGGATGCACCAGATCAAATTCAAAAAACCCCCTTCGTCTTTACTAACAGGAAATGGGCGATATATCGAAAGGAAATTGGATTATGAAGAACGTGGTCATCGCTGGTTACGCTCGCTCTCCGTTCACACTCGCAAATAAAGGCGAGCTTATTAAAGTTCGTCCTGATGAAATGACTGGTCAGGTTGTGCGAGGCCTTATTGAAAAAACAGGTGTTAATGTCGAAGATATTGAAGATGTTATCATCGGCAGTGCTTTTCCAGAAGCAGAGCAGGGGTTAAATGTTGCGCGTATTGTGAGTTTCCTCGCAGGGATCCCGAAATCAGCGGCGGCAACAACTGTAAACCGGTTCTGTGGCTCATCCATGCAGGCTATTCACATGGCGGCGGGTGCAATTCAAATGGGGGCTGGTGATGTCTTCGTGTGTGGCGGCATTGAAAGTATGACCAGGGTGCCTATGGGTGGTTTTAACCCGGCACCGCATCCGCGCCTTTACAAAGAATATCCAGAGGCATATGTGTCTATGGGGATTACAGCCGAAAATCTGGCGAAACAGTACAACATTTCTCGCGCTGAGCAGGAAGAAATGGCTGTTGAAAGCCATGCACGTGCAACGGCGGCTCGTGCTGCAGGCAAATTTACAGATGAAATAATTCCGATCGTAGATGGCAATATCCGTGTGGAACAGGATGGATGTATCCGTCCGGAGACAACAATGGAAACATTGGCGGGGCTGAAGCCTGCCTTTGATGAAAGTGGTAGTGTCACGGCGGCGACTTCCTCTCCATTGACAGACGGTGCGTCTGCTACGCTGATCTGCTCAGAGGAATATGCTGACGCGAACGGCCTGAAAAAAATGGCGCGGATCAAATCTATCGCGGTGGCCGGTTGTGCTCCTGAAATTATGGGGATAGGTCCCGTTCCAGCAACCGAAAAAGCACTCAAGAGAGCCGGTCTTCAGCTTTCCGATATTGATATTATCGAGCTTAATGAAGCGTTTGCGGCTCAGTCGATTGCCGTTCTTAAAGAGGCAGGAATGTCTTATGAGAATACCAACATTGATGGCGGGGCAATCGCGATTGGTCATCCAATGGGGGCCACTGGCGCACGGATCACTGGTAAAGTTGCAAGTCTATTGCAGCGTGAAGGCAAGGCATTAGGTCTTGCGACGCAATGTATTGGTGGCGGACAAGGCATTGCGACAGTTCTGGAGGCGTGCTGATTATGGCTATTGAAAAAGTAGCCGTTATTGGCGCTGGTGTTATGGGCGCAGCGATTGCCGCTCATGTCACAAATGCTGGATATCAGGCCGTACTGCTAGACATCGTGCCTGAGGGGGCTGAAAATCGCAATATGCTTGCCGAAGGTGCTGTTGCGACAATGCTTAAGACCAAGCCAGCACCTTTTATGCATAAAAAGAATGCGAGGCTGATTACAACCGGCAATCTTGAAGACAATTTGGATCTGGTATCAGACTGTGACTGGATTTGTGAAGCGATTATTGAGCGTACAGATCTGAAGCAGGATCTTTACAAAAAGCTTGAAACAGTCAGAAAGCCCGGTTCAATCGTTACTTCTAATACCTCAACGATTCCGCTAAAGACGCTGATGGCGGGAATGCCGGATAGTTTGCAAAAAGATTTTGCGATTACCCATTTCTTTAATCCGCCGCGTTACATGCGCCTGTTCGAACTTGTAAAGGGTGAGCAGACGCGAGCAGACGCAATTGAAGAATTGCGCCGCTTTGCAGACGTTGCTTTGGGTAAAGAAGTGGTCGATTGCTATGACACGCCCGGCTTTATCGGAAACCGTATTGGGATCTACTGGTCATTCGTTGCAATCAAATCGGCGTTTGATCTTGGCATGACTGTTGAGGAAGCAGATTCCGTTTGCGGCAAACCAATGGGTATTCCAAGTACAGGTATTTTCGGACTTGGTGACTTAACCGGAATTGACTTAGGGCCAAAGGTCAATGCTTCTATGTTAAGCGAATTGCCAGAAAGTGATCCGTTCTGCCAGGAATATGATGAAAACCATCCAATGGTTTCTACAATTTCAAAAATGATTGATGAAGGTTATACCGGTCGTAAAGGTAAAGGTGGCTTTTATCGAATTAACAAAGAGGGCGGCGGCAAAGTCAAAGAGGCCCGTGATTTGAAAACCGGTGCTTATGCTCCGGTTCAAAAGCCAAGACTTGCATCCGTTAAAGCTGCAAGGAAGGGCCTGCGTGCACTCGTCGAATGTGAAGATGTGGGCGGAAAATATGCATGGGAAATCCTGTCCAAGGTAATAAGCTATTCCGCAAACTTGGTTGGCGAAATTTCCGATGATATCCGTGCTATTGATCTCGCAATGAAGACCGGATACGCATGGAAATACGGCCCATTTGAGCAGCTTGATCAACTGGGTAATCAGTACTTCATAGATCGGTTGGCAGCCGAAGGAAAGCCAGTTCCCGAATTTCTTGCTAAAGTTGGTGACCGTCCGCTTTATAAAGAAGAAGGGGTCGATGCCTTCTATATGGGGCTAAGCGGTGAATACGAGAAAATTGAGGTGCCAGACGACGCTTGGATGCTGAGTGACATTAAGCGAGGCAAAGAGCCGTTCATGTCAAACAAGGGTGCCAGCATCTGGGATCTAGGTGACGGCGTTGCCTGTCTTGAACTGCATACGAAAATGAACAGCATCGATCAGGATGTGGTGAGTATGCTGCAACAATGTGCGAAGCTGGATAAGAAAGGTTTCAAGGCGCTGGTCATTGGTAACGATGCTGATAACTTTTCAGTTGGCGCCAATGTAGGTGTTGTTCTATTCGCGGCAAACGCAGCCATGTGGCCGGTCATTGAAAATTCCATCAGTGAAGGTCAAAACGCGTTAATGAAGCTGAAATATGCACCCTTTCCGGTGGTGGCAGCACCTGCAGGCATGGCCCTTGGCGGTGGTTGTGAAATTGTTTTGGCCGCCGATGCTGTACAGGCGCATGCTGAAAGCTATATGGGACTGGTCGAGGTTGGCGTCGGTGTATTGCCCGGTTTTGGTGGCTGCAAAGAGTTGGTCATGCGCGCCATGACTAACAAGAAGCGGCCTGGTGGCGCGATGCCGGCTCTGTCTGCTGTATTTGAAAATATTTCAACAGCGAAAGTTGCAACAAGCGCAGCTGAAGCAAAAGATATGTTGATTATGCGCGAAGGTGATGCTGTCACCATGAACCGTAAGCGTGTGTTAGCGGATGCCAAGGCGAAAGCGTTGCAGTTGGCTGAAGGGTATCAACCGCCGGAACCCGTTGAGGTCAATCTTCCCGGTCCAACTGCGGCTGCGGCATTCGATATGGCTGTTCAAGGGTTTGTAACCATGGGACGGGCAACTCCTTATGATGCTGTTGTCAGTGGTGCTGTAGCGAGGGTTCTCTCGGGTGGTGATACGGATATTACCGAAACTGTATCTGAGAAAAAATTGCTGCAGTTGGAGCAGGAAGGGTTCATGTCCTTGCTTCGTAATACCAAAACGCTTGACCGGATTGAGCATATGCTCACGACCGGTAAGCCTCTTCGAAATTAAGAGAGGTCAAAATGCCAATTTATAATGCACCTGTAAAAGACATTAAATTCGTACTGAATGATTTACTCGGTCTGGACAAACTGACCAATCTGCCGGGTTTCGAAGAAGCAACTCCAGATATGCTGGATGCAATTTTGAATGAAAGCGCTAAACTGATGAGTGAGGTTATTCAGCCTCTCAATCAGGTCGGCGACAAGGAAGGTTGCACCTGGAATGATGGGGAGGTGAAAACACCTACTGGCTTTAAGGAAGCCTTTGATGAGTATCGTGAAGCTGGCTGGATGGGTATCGACGCCGATCCGGAATATGGCGGGCAAGGCTTGCCACATGTTGTGGGGATTGCGCTTGCTGAAATGATGTCATCTGCCAATATGGCGTTCGGAATGTATCCGGGGCTGACCCATGGCGCCTATGCTTCAATTCATCGTCATGGAACTGAAGAACAGAAGCGCACCTGGCTTCCCAAAATGGTGACGGGTGAGTGGACAGGAACCATGAACCTGACTGAGCCGCATTGTGGTACTGATCTTGGTCTGATGCGTACGAAAGCCGTGCCTCAGGAAGATGGCAGTTATAAAATCACAGGGACGAAGATTTTTATCAGTGCCGGTGAGCATGATATGGCAGAAAATATCGTTCACCTTGTGCTAGCCAAAATTCCTGGGGGACCGGAAGGCATTAAAGGTGTTTCCTTGTTCATCGTTCCAAAGTTCATTCTGGATGCTGACGGTAATCCTGGCGAGCGGAACGGGGTGGCCTGTGGTTCGATTGAACACAAGATGGGCATTCATGGAAACTCCACTTGCGTGATGAATTATGAAGATGCCACTGGGTATTTGCTAGGCGAGGCACACAAAGGCATGCGTGCCATGTTTACAATGATGAACGCGGCTCGTTTAGGTGTGGGAATTCAGGGGCTGTCCCAAGCGGAAGTGGCTTATCAGAACGCTGTCGAATATTCCAAAGACCGGTTGCAGGGGCGTTCCATTTCCGGCACGAAAGCCCCAGAAAAGCCAGCGGATCCGATCATCGTGCATCCTGATATTCGCAGAAATCTTCTTATGTGCCGTGCCTTTACTGAAGGGGCTCGCGCTTTGGGATTGTGGGCTGGGTTGCAGGTGGACATGGTTGAAAAACATCCTGATCCGGATGTGCGCCGTGACGCGGATGATGCGCTTGGTCTTTTAACACCTGTGATTAAGGCCTATTTCACGGACATGGGATTTGAACTGGCTGCAACTGCAATGCAATGTTACGGTGGCCATGGATATATCCATGAATGGGGGATGGAGCAATTTGTCCGTGATGCGCGTATCACGCAGATTTATGAAGGTGCAAACGGAATTCAGGCGCTCGATCTTGTAGGTCGTAAATTACCTGCCAACATGGGGCGTGCGCTGCGTCAGTTTTTCCATCCGGTAGATGCCTTTATTCAGGAAAATATGATGAACCCTGAATTGAAGGACTACGTTATGCCACTCGCAAAAGCATTTGCCAAATTACAGCAGGGCACAGCTTTGTTGGGTGAAAAAGGAATGGCAAATCCTGATGAAGCAGGTGCAGCTTCAAGTGAATATTTGAGAATGTTCGGTATTGTTGCACTGGGCTTCATGTGGCAAAAATGGCCAAGATAGCGAAAGAAAAACTCGCGGAGAATGTAGAAGACAAGCAGTTCTATGAAACTAAATTGGTGACAGCTCGTTTCTTCTTCGAACGAATTATACCCGATGTTTCTTCTTTGCTTGTTAAAATGAGCGCAGGTTCCAAAACCATGATGGAGTTGGAGGCAGAAGCGTTCTAGCAAACCGGGACTTGATGAACAGGCCGTAATAGTGAACACTATTGCGGCCTGTTTCATTTGAGTGTGTATAAATGCGTTCAAAAAATGACAAAATGTCATATGTGGTTAAAAATATTAAAAATAACAATATTTTAGGGAAGAAAACGAAATGGCAGCGAGAAAAATATTTGGGGAGGAACATAACATTTTTCGGGAATCGGTAAGACGTTTCTACGAAGAACATATAATCCCGCATCATGCTCAGTGGGAAAAGGATGGTCAGATTAGCCGGGAAGCCTGGCTGGAAGCAGGTCGGCAGGGGTTGCTCTGTATGACGATTCCGGAAGAGTATGGTGGTCTGGGAGTGGATAAGCTGTTTAGCGTTATCATGATGGAAGAGCAGGCGCGAGCAGGCACATCTGGACCGGGTTTTGGTCTGCATTCTGAAATTGTGGCGCCTTATATCCTAAATTACGGCACGGAAGAGCAGAAAAGAAAATATCTGCCCAAACTCGCTAGCGGCGAAATGATTGGCGCAATTGCAATGACCGAGCCAGCTGCGGGTTCTGACCTGCAAGGTGTGAAGACACGAGCTGTAAAGGTTGGCGATGAGTACATCCTAAATGGATCGAAAACGTTCATTACAAACGGCTTCATGAGTGATCTGGTAATTGTAGTGGCTAAAACTGACCCTGATGCGGGGGCGAAGGGAACCACTCTGTTTCTTGTTGAGGCAGACACTCCTGGTTTTTCCAAAGGTCGTAATCTGGATAAGTTGGGCCTTAAAGCCCAAGACACGGCGGAGCTCTTTTTTGAAGATGTCAGGGTGCCTGAAACTGCAATCCTTGGGGGAGAAGGAAAAGGCTTTTTCTGTCTGATGCAGGAGCTTGCATGGGAACGCTTGCAGATTGCAATCGGTGCGACCTCTACCATGGAAGCGGTCCTGGATGAAACCATTGAATATACGAAAGAAAGAAATGCTTTCGGGCGCAGCATAGTCCAATTCCAGAATACAAAATTCAAACTTGCAGAACTCAAAACCGAGGCAACTATTGCACGCACTTTTGTGGATGACTGCCTGCAAAAACTGCTGGATGGCGAATTAAGCGCGGAAACCGCCGCAATGGCGAAATACTGGTGCTCGGATTTGGAAAACAAATTGGTTGATGAGTGCCTTCAACTGCATGGTGGATATGGCTTCATGTGGGAGTATCGGGTGGCGCGGGCGTATGCGGATGCCCGTGTGCAGCGAATTTACGGCGGCACGAATGAAATCATGAAGGAAATTATTAGCCGGACACTTTGATCGCGGCAAAAGGGAGAAAAATTATGACAGAAGCATTTATTTATGATGCCGTAAGAACTCCGCGCGGGAAAGGCCGCGCAAGTGGTAGTCTGCATGAGGTTACGCCTGTAAATCTGGCGGCAGCGGCCCTGAAAGCCGTGCAGGAGCGAAATGAACTGGATACCTCGCTGGTGGACGATGTTATCCTGGGCTGCGTTGAACCCGTTGGGGAGCAAGGTGCTGTTATTGGTCGCGTTGCACCTCTTCACGCAGGGTATGCGGAAACAGCGTCGGGTGTTCAGATCAACCGATTTTGCGCATCCGGGTTGGAAGCTGTGAATATGGCAGCCGCGCAGGTCATGTCCGGTCAAAGTGATCTGACTGTTGGTGGCGGCGTAGAAAGCATGTCCCGAGTGCCGATGGGATCATCGGGCGGTGCATGGTCAGCCGATCCTCAGGTTGCATTTAAAACCTATTTTGCACCGCAAGGAATTGGTGCCGATATGATTTGTACCAAATGGGGATACAGTCGGGACGATGCTGATGCCTATGCGGTCGAAAGTCAGAAACGTGCCAAACATTCATGGGACAAAGGATATTTTGAAAAGTCAGTTATCCCTGTCAAAGATATGAACGGACTGACAATTCTTGATCACGATGAGCATATGCGGCCGGAAACAACGATGCAATCCCTTGGCGCATTGGAGCCGTCATTTGCTGTGCAGGGGGCTCAATATGGTTTTGATGCTGTGATCAAGCAACGCTACCCTGAAGTTGAAGAGCTCAATCACGTACATCATGCAGGAAATTCATCAGGTATTGTGGATGGTGCAGCCGCAGTGCTCATCGGTAACAGGGAAGCTGGTGAAAAAATAAATGTGAAGCCAAGAGCAAGATTTAAATCCTTTGCTTCAATCGGTAGTGAGCCTTCAATCATGCTGACGGGGCCATCCTATGCCGCAGAGAAAGCATTAAAGCGAGCTGGTATGAGTAAGTCAGATATCGATTTGTGGGAACTCAATGAAGCTTTTGCAGGAGTGGTTCTGCGGTTCATGGATGTGATGGGAGTAGATCATTCTGAAATCAATGTAAATGGTGGTGCAATTGCGATGGGTCACCCGTTGGGCGCTACTGGTGCAATGATACTTGGAACCGTTCTGGACGAGTTGGAGAGACGGGATCTGAACACAGCACTTGTAACCTTATGTGTAGGCGCTGGTATGGGAACCGCGACTATTATTGAGCGGGTATAAGGGAGGAACAATAATGATAAATTATTCAGTTGATACTGATGGAATTGCAATAATCTCCTGGGATATGCCAGAGCGTTCCATGAATGTCCTCAATAATGAAAGTATTCCTGCATTTGCGGAAGCTGTGCAAAAAGCGATTTCTGATACTGACGTCAAAGGTGTGATCATTACTTCAGGCAAACCGGATTTTATCGCTGGAGCCGACCTTGAAATGCTACAGGCCTGGAATGGTGCAGAGGAGATGTTCAACAACGGTATGGAATTGCAGATGCTGTTCCGATCCATCGAAAAATCGGGAAAACCGTTTGTCGCTGCCATTAATGGAACCGCGCTCGGAGGTGGGTTTGAAATTTGCCTTGCGTGCCATCGTAGAATTGTTGCTGACAATCCAAAAGCAAAACTCGGTCTGCCAGAAGTGAAGGTTGGTTTGCTGCCCGGCGGTGGTGGGACACAGCGCCTGCCACGTCTTATTGGCATTCAGGCAGCTTTGCCAATCTTGCTTGAAGGTACACATATGAGCCCTGAAAAGGCGTTGAAGTTGGGGGCCGTTGATGCCCTGGTCCCGGCGGAGAAGCTTCTTTCATCAGCGCGTGACTGGCTCTTAAGTGCGAAGCCTGAAGATGCAATACAGCCTTGGGATCTGAAAAAGTTCAAGATCCCAGGTGGTGCCCCGATGAGCCCATCTGGAATGATGACATTCACTGCCGGTAACGCAATGCTGCGTGAAAAGACACAAGGAAATTATCCTGCGGCGCTGAACATTATGTCCTGTGTTTATGAGGGATGCTGCGTAGATATTGACAATGGTTTGAAAATTGAAACCCGTTATTTCGTCAAAACCTGTTCTTCACCAGAAGCGAAAAATATGATCCGATCATTATTTTTCGGAATAGGTGCTGCTAACAAATTGGCATCACGGCCTAAAAATATTCCAACTCAGAAATATGGCAAAGTTGGTGTTCTTGGGGCTGGAATGATGGGAGCGGGTATTGCTTATGCTACTGCGATGGCTGGTATCGAAGTGGTGCTTATCGATCAGGATATGACAGCAGCAGAAAAAGGTAAGAGCTATAGTCAAAACCTGCTTGAAAAAGCAGTTAAACGGAAACGGATGAGCGCAGAAAAAGCGGCGGATATTTTAGGCTTGATTACGCCAACGACCGATTATGCAAAGCTTGAGGGTGCTGATCTTGTAATTGAAGCGGTTTTTGAAAATCGTGACATAAAGGCTCAGGTGACTGAGAAGTCAGAGGCTGTTATTTCTGACACTGCGATTTTCGCGTCAAATACATCAACATTGCCAATAACAGGCCTTGCTAAAGCAAGTAGTCGGCCAGCCAACTTTATTGGTCTACATTTTTTCTCACCCGTAGACAAAATGCCGTTGGTTGAAATTATATGTGGTAAAGAGACAAGTCAGGAAACATTGGCGCGTTCAATGGATTATGTGAAAGCGATCCGAAAAACTCCGATTGTTGTAAATGATAGTCGTGGTTTCTACACAAGCCGCGTTTTTGGCACCTATGTTAGCGAGGGCATTGCCATGTTGGGTGAAGGGGTCAATCCTGCCCTGATCGATAATGCCGGAAAAATGGCTGGGATGCCGGTAGGGCCACTCGCGTTGGCAGACGAGGTTGCCCTTGACCTCATCCATAAAATTTCAACGCAAACCAGAAAAGACTTAGGTGACAAGTATGTTGCTTCACCAAGTGAACCTGTTGTCCAGAAAATGGTGGAAGAGCTTGGTCGCGTTGGTAAGAGAGAAGGTAAAGGGTTCTATGAATATCCCGAGGAGGGAAAAAACATTTGTGGAAAGAACTTTCCGCGCACTTCCCTCAATTGCCTGAAGAAGAACAACCTGATGTTGATGAAGTGATCAAACGGCTGATGTTTATTCAATCCGTTGAAACTGCGCGCTGTATGGAAGAGGAAGTTGTGTTATCTGCAACGGATGCGGATGTTGGCTCAATCCTGGGCTGGGGATTTTGTCCATCCAAAGGCGGGGCAGTTAGTCAGATCCATACTGTTGGCGTTGAGAATTTTGTTGGTGAATGTGACAGGCTGGCGCAACAGTATGGCGCTCGATTTACGCCACCAAACATGCTTCGTAAAATGGCCGCGAATGGTGAACAGTTTTACGCTGCTTAACTATTAGTGAAGTTTATGAAAAACGCGGCAGTGAATGCCGCGTTTTTTTGTGCGTTATAGCTGATTTTTCAAAAGTTTCTCATCTGGGACCGAAGAATACTCAGGTGGTAACGGTACAGATTTTCGAGCGGTCATATCGAAATAACATCCTATTACCGTCGTGCAATTAACGATTTCATCCGTGTCGCAATTGATCAGGTGATGGCCGAATGCAAAGTTTTTTGGCCTTCGGTCCAAAAGCCCACTTTTCAGGACAAGAGAATCCGCCATGCGGATGGGTCTTAGGAATTCAGTATAATAGTCAAGCGCTGCGGACCCAAGATTACGCTCCCTTTGCATCGCGCGCGTTATGCCAACCGATCCCATAATATGGCTGGCTGCATCGGAAAATCGGGCAATAATGTTGCTGATTTCAATGTTACCAAAGGCATCACATTCCCACACATCCACGGCGCTGCGGCTGGTTTCAAACATATGCTCCATTTTTTTTGCAGCCATAACCACCGATTTTATTGGCGCTGGGCAATATAGGTCCTCATGAGGATCTTCCAATTTTTTGGCTGCTTCCAGAACATCAAGCGGTGTGTTCAGTATTTCCCCGTTATCCAGATCCTGATAGACAAGATTGAATTCACTGACCGATGAAAGCGTATCATCGACCGCATTATACAAGTGAGTAAATGCTTGAATGCTGTCTTCTTTTACCGCACGAACGCCAGATACGCCGTACATTTGTGCGCCAACATGCATTTCCGCCATATACTGAATTCTCAGATCGCGATATTTTAGTGCACGCCGTTCTTCGCGAATGCGCGCTGGAGATAAACCTAGTGCATTTAAAAGATGCGCAAGGGAAGCTGAAGCACGAGAGCTGTAGAACTGCACGTTCATATGCTTCATCTGATCACATTCCCAAGTGTCTACAGTCCCGCGATATCCTGCAATCAGTTTCGAAGATGTGTGGCTCATAGCGATACCTCTTCTTGCAGTTTAAGGGATTGTAATTTCGAAAGAGTTTTTTCATCGAAGGCGACGACTTTGCGCTTTTGCATGTCAAAGTGAAGGGCTGTCACAAGAGACTCGTATGACAATTTTTCAGTTGCACTATTGTAAAGCTTGTGATGGACCGTGATCGATTTTTCTGTAAATCCAGCAATCCCGGAAACCATATGCATTAGGTCGCCTACCAGCAACTCACCTCGAAATCTGTTTTGCTGTTCAACAGCAACCATACCTTTGCTTCTGTTTTTGATATGTTCCGCCGTATAGCCGATTTTTGGGAAAATACTTTGCATGGCGTGACTGATGCAGTTGCCGTAGAATTGTATATTCATGTGACCCATCCGATCACACTTACTGTTCAGTACATGTCCCCGAAAGGTTTCAAAATACCTGTCCATGGAAAGAAGAACTCCCCGTTTTTGATTGTTATTATTGGTTCTGTATCCTTTGTAGCATCACATGAACATAACGGTCGATCATTTCTTTGCTATCTGCCCCAAAAAGGGATAGCCGGCCCGTTTCTTTTAGAATAAGCGCACCAGTGACGTAACTGATTGCATCGAGCGTTTCCTGTTGGGCAAGTTCGGCGGAAGCATTACTGTTCTTGTGCAGGCAATTCGCCAGATAACCAAGAAGTGACATTAATCTCCCGTTCAGCAGTTTGTTTGTTTCCGATGAAAAACCCTGACGCTTTACTTCACCGCTGGAAAACAGGTGCAAACCTAATTGCAGATCGAAGGGATGGGTATCATAATAATTGTAGTAGGCGGTAAAGGCGCTGATTATCTTGTTTTCTCTTCCTACTGCATTGGAGGATGCTTCTTTTACATGATTGGTAAGGTTGAGAAGTGATTTAAACAACAGCTCAGAGTAGATTTCTTCCTTGGACTGGAAATACGCGTATGACGCTCCTGTTGAATAGCCGGCCTCTTTTGCGATTGCGCGCATGGTCGTGCCTTCAAGACCATTTTGCCTGAAAAGGGATGCGGCAGCATTTAATATTTGCTGCCGCTTGTAAGCTTGAAGCTCTTGTTTTCTGCTTTGTTTAGTCTCTTGCATTATCCCAAATTTTGACCGCTATCACGTTCATGGACGGCTTGATGAAAGCCCGCTTCTTCGGCCCGATGTTTAAACCACATTCCTTCTGGGCTGTGACGAGTGATACCATCAAATATCGTTGCTGTCATTTGTGTAGATGCCAATCCCATGTTGTCAAAGGCTTGATTGATCATAAGTTTTTGCATCATCAATTGGTTCTTTGGGACAGATCCAATTCTTTTGGCCAACTCCATCACCCTCTCTTCAAGTTTCTCAGACGGAACGGCATCTACAACAAGGCCCATATCTTTTGCTTCTGTTCCGCTAATTAGATCACCAGTTAGAAGCATTCTTTTCGCTTTTTCTGGTCCAAGTCGATAAACCCACATCGCTGTCGTCGGGCATCCCCAAACCCGTGCAGGTGGATATCCGATTTTTGCGGTATCTTCCATAACGACCAGATCTGCGCAAAGAGCGATATCGCTACCGCCTGCAACGGCATATTTATGCACCTTTGCGATAACCGGTTTGTAGGACCGAAAAATACTCATGAAATCCTGTGTATATCCCATCATCAACTTGTAATCGATCATCGGATCCCATGGCATTTCCTGAATAACTGAATTAGCGCCACTGGTTTCGGCAAAAATCTTCAAATCATAACCGGAACAAAAGCCGTCCCCTGCTCCTTGCAGGATTATGACATGCACTGAATCATCCGCATTAGCTCTTTCTACAGCTTCCCGAAGCTTGCGGGGGGTATCCGGGTGGATAGCATTTAGAGTTTCTGGGCGATTTAAGGTTATTCGTGCGATCCGCTCTTCGGTTTCATAAAGCACAATTTCATCAGTCATCTCGTGTTCCTTTCTATTTTTCACAATTATGTTCATAAAAATGAACGTTGTTCAAATTATATTTAAAGAAAATTTCGACGGATTTTGTTTTTCCCTTCGTTTTAGTCAGGAGTTCATTTTGAAAGGAAACCAAATGAAGAAAATTTTTGTGATATCTGCCTTGGCTGTGGCGATTTCGATCCCTCCTATCGCGCTCGCAACTGCACATATGAATAAAAATGGTGACAAGTGGGTCGAACATTTCTTTAGCGAACACGATAAAGATAACAATGGGCTTATGAGTAAGGAGGAGCTTCCGAAACGCTGGCAAAAATATTTTAAATCCGCAGATCAGAATAAGGATGGTCAGCTTACCCGTTCCGAGGTGTTGGAAGCTCGTAAAGATCGTAAATCAAAGCACTTGATGCGTACGATGCTGGAACTGGATAGCAATAGTGACGGTGCCATAAGCAAATCAGAAATGATGGATTTCATGGACCGGAAGTTTGCGAAACTGGACAGTGATAAAGATGGGCGTCTGACTATGGATGAACTTTCGCGGCTTAAAAATATTCTGCGAAATGATCGGCACCAACGATCTAAAGATAATGGGTAACGTGAAATGGGTCCGCCTCGAGTGGGCCCGGATTTTATATACCTAATTGACGTGACGCTAGATCCCGCATGATTTCTTCTGCTCCGCCGCCGATAGCATTGACCCTAACTTCCCTGTAAAGGCGTTCTGATTTGGATCCCCGCAAATACCCTGCGCCGCCCATTGTTTGAACGCCTTCACGGGCACAATATTCCATGCATTCTGTCGCCTGATTTTTTAACATGCAGATATCGGCCACAGGTTGTTGTCCTGAATGTACCATCAGCGCGATTGATCAAGGTATGCGGTAGCGGCATTAATTCGCTGAGCCATTTGGACAAGTTTATGCCTTACGACCTGTTTCTGACTAAGAGGTTTGCCAAAAACAATTCTTTGTTGCGCATAATCGAGAACCTCATTGTAACAAGCCCGAGAGGCGGCGATACAACCCGCAGCCATCCATAAGCGCTCTGAGTTGAAATTCAGCATAATTGCCTGAAACCCCTGGTTTTCAGTGCCTAGCAAATTTGCGGCAGGAACGCGGCAATTATCAAAATAAAGCGTCGCAGTGTCTGATGCCCACCACCCCATTTTATTAAGCGGGGTTCGCTCAAATCCGGCCGTATCTCTGTCAATGAGTAACAGGGAGATGCCGTTCATTCCAACGTCACCTGTTCGTACTGCAACCGTATATACATCGGCTCGCATTCCCGACGTTATGAAAGTTTTAGTACCATTGACGACGTAGTGATCTTCATAGCGGACTGCTGTGGTTTTCAAATTTGCAACGTCAGAGCCACCATCCGGTTCTGTAATCGCCAAGGCGCTTATTTTATCACCGCTGAGAATGCTAGGGAGGTATCGTTTCTTTTGCTCTTCATTGCCGACATTCTTGATCGGGGGGCTACCAATTGTGTGGCTCATCAGGCTGGCGGAAATACCTCCTGCGCAGACTGCTGCAAGTTCTTCGGCCACAATCAAACTGTAAAACAGATCAACTTCGGTTCCGCCATATCCCTCAGGAAAGCCGATTCCTAATAGCCCCAATTCACCCGCTTTAGTGTACAGGTCTCTTGGAAAGGTTTCAGCTTCATCCCATTCGCTGGCGAACGGTTCTATTTCATCTGCGACGAAGCGTTGAACCATTGCGCGAAACACGTGGTGTTCCTGAGTGTAATGTGGTGGGATATAGCGCTGTAATCCTGGCATTAGTTGGCGTTTTCCTGATCTGGTTCAATTTCAACAAGAATAGTTCGACTGGCGACCTGATCATCCACCTTTGCATGAATTTTCTTAACTACACCACTAACACGGCTTGTTATTTCATGCTCCATTTTCATGGCTTCAAGGGTCGTTATGAGTTGTCCCGGCTTAACTCTCTCACCTTCACTCACTTCAATTGCGAGCAATTTTCCGTTCATGGGGGCGACGACTGCTCCATCCGCCGATTGAGACGCAGCGTTTGCACTTAACAATGTGATGTCAGATGCGCTGAATTGCAGTCCATCAGCGCAAATATGCAAGCAGTTTTCTTCGTGAACAATTTGGCAACTCAAATGCTGTTCCTCTATAGAAATTCTATAGTTAACACCGTCTTCGTTCAGTATTTCTACAATCGAGATATCCGTATCATAATCTATGGCGTAGCGATTGGTGGATAACAGCTCGATTTGAAATTCGTGCGGCTCTTCATCAATTAGCAGTTTCACTTTTGGAGGGGAAATAGGACTGCTACACCAGTTGTTGGTAAGTGAGTTACTCTTAAAGCGCTTTTCATGGAGTGTTAGTGCGGCCGCTAAGATCTTGTGCCTGATTTGAAGTGGCGGTTTTTTCCGGCGTTTCTTAGGAAACTCCTTATCTATGAAGTCGGTAGTTGCAAGTCCTTTTGCAAATGTTTCATTTTTCAAACAGTCGATGAGGAACTGTCGGTTGGTCGTCAAACCAAGGTCAACGGTCTTATTGAGTGAGCGTATTAGCCGTCTTCTGGCATCTTCGCGTGTTTCGCCATATGCGATGACTTTGGCAATCATTGCATCGTAATGGGGGGTGATTTCAAAACCGTCCTTCAAGCCGTGGTCAGTTCTTAATCCTTCGCCTTCACTGGGGATCCATTTGAGCAATTTCCCAACACGTGGAAGGAAGTTTTTATAGGGATCTTCCGCATACAAGCGCGCTTCAATTGCGTGTCCTGATAAATTGATGTTTTCCTGCAGTTCCGGCAGGCGTTCTCCCCTAGCGATGCGCAATTGCCATTCCACTAGATCGTATCCGGTTATCAGTTCCGTAACGGGATGCTCGACTTGCAAGCGGGTGTTCATTTCCAGAAAATAAAATGAACCATCTTCAGCGAGCAGGAACTCAACGGTACCGGCTCCGACATAATTGATTGCCTTGGCCGCGGCAACCGCAGCAGCCCCCATCTTTTCTCTAAGCTCGTCCGAGACAACTGGGGAGGGGGCTTCTTCAATCACTTTCTGGTGGCGCCGCTGAATTGAGCAATCCCTTTCCCCCAAGTGAACGGTATTCCCCTGGCTATCCGCAAAGATCTGAATTTCAATATGGCGTGCATTTACGACCGCTTTTTCAAGTATCAGCTCATCAGAGCCAAAAGCATTTTTTGCCTCGGATCTTGCGCCTTCCAATGCGCGTAATAGCTGGTCGTTATTTTCAACCAAACGCATACCGCGGCCGCCGCCACCTGCAGCAGCCTTAACCATGACAGGAAAGCCAATTTTCGTTGCTGCATCAACAAAACGGCTGTCTGACTGATCCCGTTCCTCATAACCAGGTATGCAGGGCACATTCGCAGCAATCATTCTGCGTTTTGCTTCAGCCTTGTTACCCATAACATCAATGGCGACTGCAGATGGGCCAACAAAAGTAATGTTTGAGTCATTACATTTGCTTGCAAAATCAGCATTTTCTGACAGAAAGCCATATCCCGGATGAATTGCATCTGCTCCGGTTCTGCGCGCAGCTTCGATAATACTTGAAATATTCAAATAACTTTCGGTTACCGCGGCCGGTCCAATGCACACTGCTTCATCCGCCAGTTCAACATGGAGCGCATCCCTATCTGCTTCAGAAAATACCGCGACTGTATCATATCCCATCATTTTGGCGGTTTTGATGATCCGGCACGCGATTTCTCCGCGGTTCGCAATCAGGATTTTTGAAAAGTCACCCATTTATTTCTGATTCCGTTTCTGTTTGGGCAGCGTGTCCATCAACTTGCAAATAATGCCTAACATCACTTCGTCTGCACCTCCGCCGATGGATGCAAGTCTACCATCCGGTAGGATCGAGTTATTGGGGTTTCGTTCATAAAACCCATTCCGCCATAATATTGCAAACAGGCGTCATTGACTTCTCGGGTAAGGCGCCCTGCCTTTAGCTTGGCCATTGAGGCCATCATTGTTACATTTTCGCCGGCGACATAGTCTTCTACAGCTCGATAGGTGAGGGAGCGAAGGCATTCTATCTCGGTTTTCAGCTCTGCAAGCCTGAAATGGATCACCTGATTATCAAGAAGCGGTTTCCCAAAAACCTGTCTCTCGCGGGTATATGAAATTGTATCATCAACAGCCTTATCGAGCTACGCAGGGCATTACCTGCGGCCCATAAACGCTCTTCCTGGAATTGCAGCATCTGGTAGGTAAAGCCTAACCCTTCTTCACCAATAATGTTGCGTTTGGGGACGCGGACATCTTCAAAATAAAGCTGCGCCGTATCAGAGGAACGCATACCCAACTTGTCCAGCTTTTTGGCAACAGTAATTCCAGGCGTATCCATTGGAACAATTATCAAAGACTTGCTACTGTGGATTGGACCATCGCTTGTATTGACGAGCATGCACATAAAATCTGCTTGTGTGCCGTTGGTAATCCACATTTTCTGGCCATTAATGACGTAATCATCGCCATCGCTGCGGGCGTTGGATTTTATGGCTGCCACATCCGAGCCGGCGCTGGGTTCAGAAACACCAATACATGCAACATAGTCGCCTGAAATTGCCGGACGTAAGTAATTCTCCTTTACGTAATCGGAGCCAAAGCGGGCGAGAGCAGGGGTTGCCATGTCTGTTTGTACACCGATTGCCATCGGAACACCGCCACAAGGAATTTCCCCCAATGTTTCAGCCATGGCGAGGCTAAAAGAGTAGTCGAGTCCCATTCCGCCATATTCTTCGGGTTTACAGACCCCCAGGAAACCTTGCGCACCCATTTTTTGGAAAAGCTCTTTTGCCGGAAATATTCCCGCGTCTTCCCATTCATCAACAAATGGTGTGATTTCCTGTTTGATGAACTTGCTTAGGGAATTCATAAACTCGCGATGTTCTTGTTTGTATAGCATTCTTTCCTCCCCAGTTACATGCGTGCGACGCCGAATGTGTTGCTGTTTGTGTTTCGTTTGTCCCCCTCCAATGCAATCGAAAGGCAATAGCTTAAGACTTTCCTCGTGTCTCTGGGGTCGATTAAGCCATCGTCCCAAAGTCGTGCTGTCGCATATAAGGCGGTCGACTCTTTTCTGGTCCGTGCAATGATCCCGGCTTCCATTTTATCGAGAGCTTCTCTGTCAGGTTCTTGTCCCATTCGGCGGAATTTTTCTTCCGTGACAATGGAAAGAACTTTGGCAGCCTGTTCACCGCCCATGACCGCGATCTGGTAGTTTGGCCATGCAAAAATGAATCTCGGGTCAAAGGCCCTTCCGCACATGCCATAATTCCCGGCTCCAAAGCTGGCACCAATCTGTAGGGTGATTTTGGGAACTGTTGCGTTGGTGACAGCTTGAATCATTTTTGATCCATGCTTGACAATCCCAGACTGCTCAGCCTCAGTCCCGACCATAAATCCTGTCGTGTTCTGAAGGAAGATTAACGGGGTTCCGGATTGACAGCAGAGCTGGATGAATTGCGCGGCCTTTGCGGCCCCTTGTGCGTCTATAGGGCCATTGTTTCCAAGGATACCAACCGCTTGTCCTTCAATTTTTGCGTGGCCACAAACAGTGGCACTTCCATAAAGCTCCTTAAAATCAAGAAACTCGGAACCGTCTGTAATACGGGCGATTATCTCTCCGACATCATAGGGTTTCTTATAGTCGGTCGATACGATTCCAAGCAGGTCTTCTGAGCTATACAGGGGGTCTTTATAATCGTGATGTCGAGATTGTTCAGGTCCATTTTCGTTCCATGGAAGGCTTTGCAGAATTTCGCGTGCTATCCTGATGCCGTCTTCATCATTTTCTGCCAGATATTCAGATACCCCTGAAACGGTGGAATGCATATGTGCGCCGCCCAGCTCTTCGTCGGTGGCAATTTCACCAGTGGCCGCTTTTAATAGAGGAGGTCCGGCCAAGAATACTTTTGCGCGCTCTTTGACCATAATTACATAGTCAGAAAGTCCGGGAAGATAAGCTCCTCCGGCGGTGCTGGAGCCATGAACAACAGTGACTTGTGGAATGCCAGCTGCAGATATACGGGCCTGATTGGCAAATCCCATGCCGCCTTTTACGAAAATCTCCGCTTGATAGAGGAGGTTTGCACCTCCAGATTCTACCAAGTTTACAACCGGAAGCTTGTTTTTGAGGACAATTTCCTGTGCACGAAGGGTTTTTTCAAGACCCATCGGGGCTGTAGTTCCCCCTTTGATAGCGCTGTCGGAAACCTTGATCATGCAACGAATACCGCTCACATAACCGATACCAATAATTACGCCCCCCCCGTGAACTTCAGTCTTTCCGTCGTCATCATGCATCCCCAATCCCGCAAGTGTCGCAAGATGCAGAAACGGCGCGCCTTTATCGAGGAGCAGGGACAGTCGCTCACGTGGCAAAAGCTGACCCCGTTTTTCAAATTTTTCTTTCTTGCTGTTTGATGTTTCCCTGATCCGGCTTTCCAGTGCGCGAAACTCTTCTATTTTTTCCAGCATTGCCTTTTTATTGGCTTGAAATAACTCACTTGTTGTGTCGATTTCTGATTTTATGACAGGCATGCCGTACCTCTATTTATTGGAATCCTGTGAACTATCTTCCTGAAAGATTTTTGGAGTGACGGCCAGATGGAAGCCGTTATAAGGCTGACTGTTATTGTGTTCCGGAAGAGGCCAGTGCAATCTGGCGTTTGGTGCGGCCCCATCAACGCGAATGCAGTCTCCTGAAATAAAAGAGGCGGCTTCTGACAACAGGAACACAATGGCGGCGGAGGTTTCTGATTCCGTTCCCATTCGCTTTGCGGGATTATGGCTTGCCAGTTTTTTCAGTTGTTCCTGAAACCATTCCGGATAGGTGTCCATACCTGACGACATGATCCAGCCCGGTGCAACAGCATTGACGCGGACACCAGCCTGTGCCCATTCCACCGCGGCAGTTTCTGTGAAGCTCAGCATTCCTTTTCTGGCTGCCCCGGAATGCCCCATGCCAGGCATTGAAGTCCACATATCAGCAATAATGTTGACAATCGAGCCGCCGCCATTTTCTTTCATCCATTGTGTATAGACTTCGCGCGCGAACAGAAAACCGCCTGTCAGGTTGTTGTTGACTACGGCCTCCCATCCTTTTTTGCTGATACTCTCAAGCGGTGCGGGAAATTGACCGCCAGCGTTATTGACCAAACCATTTATGGAACCGTGAACTTCGAGAATATCACTAACAGTTTGAACAACTTTTTCTTCATCGCGAATGTCACAGGAATGTGTAGTCGCGAAACCGCCGGCATTTGAAATTTCAGTTGCGACCAGATCCAGTTTTTCTTGCGTACGCCCAACCAGTGCGATTTTCGCGCCCAAGGCTACCAGTTCATGTGCTGTGCAACGGCCTATACCGCTACCCCCACCTGTTACAACGATGGTTTGTCCTGCGAACAGGTCCGGCCGAAATATGGATCGGTATCCCATAAAAAAACATGCCTCCCGCTGTTTTTCTTATTTATCTGTCATACATCTTTATTTCTTAATTGACTTGTATGACATCTGTAATTGACTTCATGGTAGGTGACGTTTACGTTAACGTCAAGTGACGAGTTGGCATGTGGACCGAGACGTAAAAGGCAATTCGCATGCCGTATGATTTAGGAAAGGATCTAGCAATGGCGACACTCGAAGAAATCACCGCAGCGATGAAAGAGCGAATTGGTGAGGATTGCGGACTTGATGCAACACTGAAATTTGACTTTAAAGGTGATGGCTTCATTCATGTGGATGCAGAAACAGTTCCAAATGTTGTAACAAATGAAGATGCCGATGCCGATTGTACCATTAAAATCAGCATTGAAAATTTTGAAGCCTTGGCTGGCGGAGATTTGGACCCTACGACAGCTTTCATGATGGGCAAGCTGAAGATTGAAGGCAACATGGGTATTGCCATGAAATTGCAAAGCGTCTTCAATTAACTGATTATCAGTATTGAGCAATGGAACAACTTCTGTTGCTCAAAGTGATAGATTCTTGAATCGCGTACGCGAAATTTCGATATTTTAGCGATATATGGCTTAATTTGGGTATAAAGAGGCCTAATTGACCTCGCTATGAATTTTTTTCTGTACCTTTTGAATTCAAGCTATTAAGAAGAGCGCTTCGAATTTAAACTTGAACCGAACGGAGCTAGTCACATGACAGCGAGATCTGCACGGAATGGCCGTAATCAGGGCGGTAAGAGCCGTAAAAGCGGTGGCGGTGGACGCGGTAACGGCGGAACCAAAAACTGCCGTTCAAACGCTCAGCGCGCTGCCCGTAAAATTACTCTGAAGATGGGGCGTCACGCTTCCCGTCGTCAGTTGAAAAAAGTTCAGGAAGCAACTCGCGCTGCGAACGCTGCCTAAGCTGTTTTTCTTACGAATCTTAAAAAGCTGCATTTTTGGATGCAGCTTTTTTTATGCTCCTTCTTCAAGGGCTGTATATCTCTCGCCGACATGTTCAAAGCCATGGATATGATGCCACCCATCATTTTGGGCGGCGATTACGATATTGGCGCAGGCCCGGCTATCAGACAGCGCATCATGGTGCTCCAGCTCAAGTCCTAGATAGTGGGCAACATTGGGTAGTTTAGTAGGGCGAACATTCCACATTTTACGGGCCAGTTGTACCGTACAGAAAAATTCGGTTTCCGGTGCCTGTACGGCGTACCGCATGCAACAGGCTTGCAGAACCTTCCTGTCAAATCCAGCATTGTGAGCCGCAAGGAAATCCACCCCTTCAAAAAGTGGTTTGATATCTTTCCAGAGATCACCGAAAACAGGTTCCGTTTCTACATGATTGTATGTAAGGCCGTGAATATGGGTGAAATAGAATTCGGGGCTTGGCGGTTTTATAAGCCTCGCAACTTCCTCAACTATTTGTCCATCTTCAACCCGCACCAGACCGATAGCACAGGCGCTGTCAGCACTGTGGTTTGCTGTCTCAAAATCAATTGCCAGAAATATGCTCATAGCCCCAGCATATAAAAAAACACCCGGCGGGTCACCGGGTGTTTTGATTTTTAACAAGAGCGGAAACGTATGTCGCTAGGCACTCGCCTTTTTGCGCGCTTCGTATTTCTGTTTTTCCTCTTCAACCAGCTCTTTTTTGGACAGCTTTCCGACCAGCGTTTTTGGAAGTTCTGGGCGGAACTCTACATCAGTAGGTAATTCATGTTTACCCAGTTTGTCCTTCAGAAACTCGCGGAGTTCTTCCAAGGTGAATTCAGATGCACCCTGTTTGAGTTTGATAAAGGCCTTGGCTGCTTCACCGCGATAATCATCGGGAATGCCGACAACGGTTACTTCTTCAACGCCCGGATGCTCAAAAATGGCTTCCTCAATTATTCGTGGATATACGTTAAAGCCGCCGGATGTAATCATATCCTTTGTGCGGTCCACAATATGCATGTAGCCATCTTCATCGAGATAACCGGTGTCACCGGTCATAAAGAAATCACCGACGAACGACTCGGCAGTTGCTTCTGGCTTGTTCCAATAACCCTTCATGATATTGGGCCCTTTGATGCCAATTTCCCCGATTTCACCAACTGGCATGATTTGACTTCTGTCATCCACGTTGAAAATACGAATTTCAACACCTGGAACAGGTACGCCTGCGGCGCCTGGAACCCGTTTGTCTGTCATGGGTGTCGAGGTGCCTGATGGGGAGGTTTCTGTCATACCCCACCCTTCAAGCAGGCGACAGCCGGTAACTTTCTGAAAATGGTCTTGCACTTCTACAGGTAAGGGAGCGCCACCAGATGCACAGAATTTAAGAGAGCTTAAATCATACTTGGCAACATCCGGATGGTTTGCAATTGCCATATACATGGTTGGCACGCCCGGAAAGACCGTGGGTTTTTTCTTGTCCAGATCTTTCATGACGGCATCCAGTTCAAATTTTGGATGCAGAATAAGTTCACCACCGCCCGCAATTCCAAAGTTCATATTCACGGTCAGCGCATAGATATGGAATAGCGGTAGAACACACAAAGTCCGTTCTTTACCATCCTCGAGTACGGCATCATCACCTTGCTGCATTGCTCTCAGTTGCTGACAGGCGGCAACCAGATTGGTATGGGAAAGCATGGCGCCTTTTGGCAGGCCGGTGGTTCCGCCGGTATATTGAAGCACCGCAATGCGTTCATCCGGATTTTTAACTTCTACAGGCTCAAACTTGCCGTCGTTGGCTAAGAGAGACTTGTAAGTTACATGCTGGTCATTATTGGGAACCTTGGAAATTTCCTTGGATTTAACCAATGGATAAAGGAAATTTTTCGGGAATGGCAATACCTCTTTCAAGTTGCCAACAATAATCTTCTTGAGGCGTGTTTTCCCAAGAAGTTTTGCGATATTGGGATACAGGACTTCAAGATCCAGAGTGACGATAAAGTCGGTCTCACTATCTTCAATTTTGTGTGTAAGCTCACGTTCTGCATCAAGCGGAGAATAGTTTACAACTGTACCTCCTGCTTTCAAGATGGCGAAGAAGCAAACGATGTAGTGAGGAGTATTGGGCAGATACAGGCCGACGTGAACACCTTTTTTAACGCCCAGTTGCTGGAAGCCTTTTGCCGCACGATTGACCTGTTCATCCAGTTCTGAATATGTCATCCGTTTGTCCATGAAATCGATGACATAATTGTTCGGCCATTTTTTTACAGCCTCGTCGAGCAGCGCATAGACTGGCTTCCTGTCAATTTCAATTTCCCACTTCACACCTTTTGGGTATGACTTCTCCCATGAAAAATCAGACATTTCCTACCCCTTTAGAATTGTTTCAAAACCCTGTTATGATTTTGTAATAAAGGTACGTTGAATTGACAAAGATGGTCAAAGGATAATTCTCGGATTTCGGTAGTTTTTTCACCTTATTTCGCTCAAAACCAGCTTGCATCTACGGAAAATCGATTAATTAATGACTTCTGGTCAACTGCACCTATTGAATGCCATCTGTCCCGCTACCACAGATTACGACTCCAATTTTTCCAGCCGAGTCTGTATCAATTTTTGCCGTATGAAGTGCAGCGATTGCTGCCGCTGCGGATAACTCTGTCGCGATACCTGCAGTTTGCCATAACCAGCGGGACGCATCGAGCATTTCATCATCTGACACAAGAATGATGTCATCCACAGTATTTTTGATAATTTCCAAGTTTAATTCCGCAGATCGCCGTGGTGCCAGTGTGGCGGCTTTCGTCGTAATGGCCTCTAATGTAATCAGTTTCCCGGCCTTGATACTATTGTGCAGGGTTGGCGCGCCCTCAGCTTCAATGCCAATGATGCGAATATCAGGTTTGATCAGTTTAGCAGCCTGAGCAATGCCTGAAATTAATCCGCCGCCTCCGATGGCGACAAGCAGTGTGTCTATATCAGGGCACTCTTTCAATATTTCCAACGCGATTGTTCCTTGCCCTGCAATAACTGTTGGATCCGCAAATGGATGAATGTAGGTTTTTCCTTCCTGATCACGGGCGTTGAGCGCAAGGGCGTTTGCATCATCCCAAACGGCTCCCGATACAATGACATCCGGGGTGAGTTTTTGAAGCTTTTGTACCTTTGATTGAGGTGTATTTTCAGGCAGATAAATGCTTGTGGGTGTTTGGGTTAATGCACCGGCATAGGCAACGCCCATACCGTGATTTCCACCTGAAGCGGTTACCAGGCCTTTTTTCAAGTCATCTTCAGACAGGGCCAATACCGTGTTTAGGGCGCCACGCACTTTGAACGAGCCGGAGACTTGTAAATTTTCAAGCTTGAGATGAGCGCGAATACCGTTTTGAAGAGGAAGTTCCATAACCGGTGTTTTATGGATGTAGGGGGCCAGCTTTTTAGCAGCCAGTTCAAACGAAGCAAGATCGGGTACCAAAGACATATATAAAACCTAATTTGACGCATTGCAGACAATACAGTCTATACTGGTGGGAAATTTGAGTGCCACAATAGCAGTAAACCTCTGAACGGATCAATTCTCATGCCCTATCAAACGTTTAATTTTTCAATTGATGATCATATCGCGCATATCCAACTGAACAGGCCAGACAAATTCAACAGCATGGTTTTGGAGTTCTGGCAGGAAATGGTGGATGTTTTCTCGCAAATTGAAGAAGAGCCAACTGTCCGTGTTGTAGTTATTTCATCGACTGGTAAGCATTTTACTGCTGGACTGGATCTGTCGGCCTTTTCTGGTCTCGCTGCGGAAATGCAAGGCGACGTGGAAGCGGGGCGGTTACGCGAACAGATGAAAAATAATGTGCTGGAACTGCAGGAGAGTTTCACTGTTATTGAAAAGTGCCGAGTTCCTGTACTGGTGGCTATTCAGGGCGGATGCATCGGCGGTGGGGTCGATCTGATTAGTGCGGCGGATATGAGATATTGTTCCAAGGATGCTTTCTTTTGTATTCAGGAAATCAACATTGGAATGACAGCAGATGTTGGAACATTACAACGACTGCCACATCTTATTCCATCAGGTCTCGTCAGGGAGCTTGCATATACTGGCCGGCGAATGTTCGCGGATGAAGCCAGAAACGCGGGGCTGGTTAATACAGTATATGACACGGCAGAGGAAATGCTAAAGGCTGTGATGGAAATAGCTGCGCAAATTGTAGCGAAATCACCCTTGGCGGTTCTGGGAACAAAAGAAATGCTGAATTACACACGTGATCACAGCGTTGATGACGCGCTGCGCTATATGGCGGTTTGGCAATCAGGGATGTTCTTTTCCGATGATTTATTTGAGGCTGCCGCCGCAAACATGGAAAAGCGGGACCCAAAGTTCGCGGATCTTCTTCCTCCAAAGAAAATGGTCAGAAGAAAGTAGTCTCAGCGTCCAAAGATTTTCCAGATCCCGTCTGCCGTTAAAATGATGTTATCCTCCACATAGAGTTCGCTCCGCACAAACACGACGGAAAGGCCTTGTCGTGTAATGCTGCTTTTCATCTGTACCCAGTCACCCTCTCGAGCTGCGGCAACAAAATCAAAGTTTAGCGAGATGGTGGCGCAGGGCTTTTTCCCTACCGCACGAAACACTTTATGTCCCATCATCTCATCGGCAAACGCCATCATCATTCCGCCATGCAGAATTTTGTTGGCATTGGTATGCTGGCGAGTGACAAGAAATCCAAAGTCATAATGATCCCCGTCTCGTTTGAAATAAAGAGGACCAATTTTTTCGGGAAATCGATCGGGTGCCTGATAAAGACGGAAACCTTCGGGAATGTTTTGAGCTGTCATCTGATATTCTCATTTTTTGATGACCATACTCTGACTTGTCTTTCTAATGCAACTACTGTCCGGAGGAACAGAGCCCGATTTTAGTCAGGCTCTGAATGTCGTTGCCAAGAATGACTTTATTCTTCGCGATAGCCGTTTCGAATTGCATTGTCGATGCAGTCGCTTTTGTTGTGGTAACCTTCTGTCGATGCGCCCACGATACGACCATTTGGAGCTGTGCGCCGCCAGCGCCATTCAGGTTTGTTGGGATTGTTGTCTCTATAAAATTCCCACTTATCGTCTTTTCCAGTCTTATCCATGATTAAGTCTCCAGTTTGTGCTAACACGATAAGAGACGAACAAAGCTATCTAGATGTGAGGGCAAGCTTGTCCAGCCTTGGGAGACCGAATGAAACAGGTAAGCAAAGAATTAGTCGTACATACACATGGTCGGGAGTTGTTGGAAATTACAACACATATCAATGAATGGTTACGACAAAATTCCCTGCAGGAAGGCATTCTCAATATTTTCATCAAACATACATCTGCATCGCTAACTATTCAGGAAAATGCAGACCCGGATGTACTCGTCGATCTGCTATTTTACTTTGAACAGTTGGTTGAAGATGCTCATCCAGAATTTCGTCACAGGGCGGAAGGTCCTGACGACATGTCTGCTCATATACGATCCGCTTTGACCGATGTGTCGCTAACTATACCTGTCATGAACGGCGCCTTAAACCTTGGGACTTGGCAGGGTGTTTACGTATTTGAACACAGAACCAGCCTCATTCACGGCGGATTGTCATGAGCTTTATAGGTACCTAAGAGTTCGGTGCACAATATTTAATTTCCAGAATTTTCCATAAGCCTGATGTAAAACTGGATGATTTCGGCATAGTTATCGATCAGGATCCGCTCATTTGTCCCGTGAACCCGGCCCAGGTCTTCTTTGCCGAAACGCAGGGGTAGGAATCTGTAGCTGTTTTCTGCCAATTCTTCATAATGTTTGCTGTCGGATCCAGCGAGCATCAGACCTGGAGAGACCAGAACATCCGGGAAAACCTCGTGAATGGTTTTTTTGATTTGCCCATAGCTACTGTTGTTGTGTTCTGAAACTTTCGATGGCTCATTACCCTGCTTGATGCGAATTTCAACTTCCGGGTCATCCACAGCGTTTGTTACATGATCAATAACAGACTGAATACTATCGCCGGGAAGTAGTCTGAAGTTGACGATTGCCGTTGCTTTGGTTGGAAGGACGTTGTCTTTAGTTCCACTGTTAAAGATTGTCGCTGCGGTCGTGGTTCTGACCATCGCGTTTGTCGCACCACCTTTACCAAGCTGGCTTATCAATATCGGGTCTAAAAGCCACCTGTTTGAGATAACTGCCTTAAGTGATAACGGCATGTGCGGGGAAAGCGTATCAAACATGTCGGTCACGGGGCGACGCATCGACGCTGGCAGACGGTGCTGTTCAATTCGTGATACCGCGCGCGCGAGTTTTCCAACAGCGGTTTTGCGCGGTGGCATTGATGAGTGCCCACCATCAGCTGTTGCAACAAGCTCCAGCGTCAAATACCCTTTTTCAGCGAGCGCAATAAAGGCAATCGGATCTTCAATACCAGGCATGATGCCTTGTACGACTACCATTCCTTCATCCAGTGTATAGGCTACCTTCACGCCTTGCTCTTTCAAATGAGAGGCTATCTTGGCGGCGCCATTCTCACCGCCAATTTCTTCATCATGCCCAAATGCAAAATAAATTGTATGCTTGGGTTTTAGCCCACTTTTAAGGTGGTGTTCTGCGGCTTCCAGAATGGCAAAAACCGATACTTTATCATCGAGAGTACCACGCCCCCAAATTGCACCATCGGCAAGTTTTCCAGAGAATGGTGGATATTCCCACTTACTCTCTGTGCCCGGCTCAACAGGGACTACATCCATGTGCCCCATAAATATGGCCGCGGGTAAAGTCGGGTCGCGACCTTCCCATTTATACAGAATACTATAATTGCTAATGCGGGTTTTCGTTAGTTGAGAGGCTACATTTGGATAATGAGCCTCTATATATTCGTGTAGATCCTCAAACTCTTGAGCTGCAACCGGCGCTTCGCGGGAGATGGAGATAGTCTTTATCTGAACTGCTCCAGAAAGTCTTTCTGCCGCAGCCATTTTATCAATTTCCGGGGGAGAGTAAGCAATGTTAGGTGGATCGGCAGGCGTGTTTGTCACTGTATTGTAACCAATGATTCCCACTAGACCCACTAGCAAAAACAGGATTAGTAAAAACAGCTTTTTGATCATTGTGCCTCCCCCGGTGTTGTCGAATTTCGGCGATTATATAGAAAAACCACCGAGTTTGGTTTCAAGGTATTCAGCTATACCTTCATGCCCGCCTTCACGGCCCAAGCCGCTTTCTTTCATCCCGCCAAACGGTGCAGCTGCAGCCGTTGGGTTAATGTCATTTATGCCAATAATGCCAAACTTAAGACCCTCAAACATTCTGAATGCCCGGCCTATGTTAGGGGTATAAACGTACGCTGCAAGCCCGTAATTAGTGTCATTGGCTTTTTCCAGAACTTCGTCCTCATCTTCGAAAGTGAGAACTGGTGCTACAGGCCCAAACGTTTCTTCCCGGTAAATCAGCATGTCTTCACGAATGTCTGCCAATACGGTTGGAGCATAGAAATGTCCACGGTCAAGGCCGTCATCCATTAACCTGTGTCCACCGCAAACAAGCCTTGCGCCTTTGTCGATAGCATCCTTGACTTGTCTTTCAACTTTATCGACGGCCCCAGGACCGACAAGTGGTCCTATGCTAATGCCTTCGTCCATTCCGTTCCCACCGCGCATCCGCTGAACACGATTTTGCAGCGTATCGATAAAGGGTTCCGCGATGGATTTATGGACAAAAATCCTGTTTGGACTGATACAGGCTTGACCCGTGTTAAGAAACTTGACGAGAGAGACGCCTTTTGCGGCATGCTCTGGGTCAGCATCTTCAAATACAATAAATGGTGCGTGCCCGCCTAACTCCATTGAGACGCGTTTCATGTTGGCGGCTGCTTCACGAGCGAGCATTTTGCCTACGCCAGTTGAGCCTGTGAATGTTAGTTTTGCAATTTTTGGGTTAGAGACGAATTCCTCCCCAATGGGTTTTGGATCTTCAGCTGTGACAAGATTTACAACACCAGCAGGGATGCCCGCCTCTTCAAATATCTTGAACATTTCCATTGCGCACAAAGGAGTAGCCTCAGCAGGTTTCAAGACGATCGTGCATCCTGCGGCAAGGGCAGGAGCGATCTTTCGTGTTAGCATGGAAATGGGATAGTTCCAGGGTGTGACTGCACCGACAACCCCAACCGGATGCTGTTGGACGATGAAGCGTTGATCCCCCCGTGGGGCTGGTAGTGTTTCACCATAAATTCTTTTGGCTTCTTCAGCGTACCACAGTAGGAAATCAGCGCCATATTGGACTTCATTTCGGGCTGCCTTTAGTGGTTTTCCTTGCTCACTTGTCATAGTGACAGCCAGATGTTCTTTTTTCTCAATCATTAAATTATAAGCACGATAGAGAAATTGTGAACGCTGGTAGGCTGTCGTTTTTGACCAGCTTTTAAAAGCTTCAGCGGCGGCATCTATCGCCCGAACAACATCGATCCTGCTTCCGTTTGGGACATCACCCAATATGTCTCCGTTTGCCGGATTGGTCACAGAAAAGCGGGTTTTATCGGCAGATTCGCACCATTCACCATTAATATACATATTATAAGCCTGTCTATTAGTTGTTCATTTGTCTACGGCCTTAACGCAAATAGCGTTAGCATGTAAAGTTATTAACAGCTTGCCGATGTACAATTCAATGCTTACACATGATGCTCTGAAGCAAAGAGAGGGAAAAATGGCCGATTCAGTGCGACGGGGAATGTTAATAAAGAAGGCTGTAGATGTCATTCGTTCATCCTTGAATGGGCAGACTGTTTCATTAGAAAAACTGTCTGTCGTTGAAAAACAACTAAATGAACTGGCACAGCACAAAGAGCTATTTACGTTTGAGGACTTTCCGCCTCCGACACAGGATGACCCCCGCACAAGCTGCCTTTACCGCCTCTCAGAGGATGAAGATCATCGATTTGCACTTTATGCAAATGTGGCAAATGGTGAAGTGAACGCACCGCCTCATGATCATACAACATGGGCCGTAATTGTCGGAGTGCATGGGCAGGAAGAAAACAGATTTTATAACAAAACCAATAATGGAGTTGCACAAGTTGGCTCTAAGGTGGTCGAGCTGAATAGTTCGGTTAAACTTCTCGCAGATGATTTGCATAGTATTCATATCAAGGCAGGAGAACCTGTATTGAATTTTCACATGTACGGACTTGCACTTGAGCAACTGCACGCTAGAAACTACTGGAGCGAGGTGAAAGGACAGTGGAAAACCTTTCCGGCGCATACGGATATTCGGGAAGCGCGTTGATGAGTGATAATATTATTGCAGCGCCCGAGCTTTATAACTTGATTAAAAGCGGGGCTGAATTTGCTTTAATTGATGTGCGTGAACAGGGAATTCATGCGCAGGGGCACCCGCTCTTTGCGGCCTCGATACCGTTAAGTCGTATTGAATTGGAAATAGAGCGGCTGGTCCCAAGAAAAGCTGTCCTTGTTGTTTTAATGGATCAAGGAGGGGCAGATAATCTTGCTCAACGAGCGGATCAAATTCTGAAAGATTTTGGATATACCAATGTTGCTCGTTTGGAAAACGGTATTGCGGGCTGGCATGAGGCCGGCTTCGAGTTGTTTTCCGGTATTAATGTTCCCAGTAAAGCATTTGGTGAGTTTGTCGAACATGAGTGCCAAACTCCTCATATCGACGCGACTGAGTTAGCCAGACGGCTGGGAGAAGGGGAGGAAATATCAATTTTTGATAGCCGTCCTTTTGAAGAATATAACCGTATGTGCATTCCCGGTGGAATAGATATGCCCGGTGCCGAGTTGGTCCATAGAATCACAGCCAATGTTAAAAATGAGTCAGTTCCGATTGTCGTAAATTGTGCCGGGCGCACGAGAAGCATTATTGGCGCGCAGTCTTTACGAAACGCTGGAGTTCGTAATGAAATCATGGCGCTTAAAGATGGAACGATGGGATGGTATTTATCTGGTTTTGAAACAGAAAAAGGCGCCGAGCGGATTGCAGCTGTGCCAACTGATGAACAATTAGCGGAACAAACTGGAAATGCGCGTGAGTTTGCTGTCAAGTGTGGCGTAAGATATTTGAAGCCCGCTGAATTTGATAAAATGATGCATGAGAGTGTGGGGAAGACGACCTATCTTCTCGATGTTCGAACCTTGGAAGAGTTCGAACAAGGGCACATTAAAGGGAGTCAGCATGCGCCCGGCGGTCAATTGGTGCAGGCTACAGACGAGTATGTCGCAGTCAGATCTGCAAATCTCATCTTGATAGATGATCGGCAGGTTCGTGCTTGGATGACTGCTTCGTGGTTGCGACAAATGGGATGGACCGACGTATATGTCTTTTCAGAACTGAAGGCCACGGAATTGGAAAAAGGTGTCATGGCCGCTCAATCATTGAAAGAATGGGAAAGCTTGTCTGCGATGGAGCTTGATGCAGTACTCCAGTCTGGAGAGCCTGTTGCAGTTCTGGATTTTTCAACATCGTTACAATATCGCAAGTCACACATTCCGGGAGCGTGCTGGGTAATTCGTTCGCGCATTGAACGTGATTTAATGTTGTTGCCCCCTGTTGGGTTGATAATTGCAACAGCGGAAGATGAGCGAATGGCACATCTTGCTGCACCTGAGATCCGAGAAGCCAGGCCAGAGGTGATAGTTAGAGTTCTTAAAGGAGGAAATCCTGCCTGGCGTCGAGAGGGGCGGACTATAGAAACAGGAGATACCCGTCAACTTAGTCCGGCCGAAGATGTCTGGTACAAACCCTACGATAACAAAGACAAAGTTCGCGAGCGGATGCAGGAATATCTTGAGTGGGAAGTGGGGCTCATCTCGCAAATCAAGCGTGACGCTACGGCAAGCTTCCAAATCATGAAAACATGGGACAAATAGCAGCGTTACTGCCAGCCTACATGCTTGCAATCTTTATTAAGAGCGCATAGCATGTCGACAAATGGATGCAACAGACATCCTGAAGAATAATGGAGAAACCCCAATGGATTTGTCGTTCACAGAAGAAGAATTAGCCTTTCAGGCGGAGGTTCGCGAGTTCCTCGAAAACAACTTACCTGCGGAAGTAAAAGACAGGTATCAGCGTGGCTTGCATTTTGACAAGGAAGGGCAAGTGCGTTGGCAAAAAATCCTGAACGAAAAAGGCTGGATGGCACCTAATTGGCCAAAAGAATATGGTGGTACGGGGTGGACTGCGACCCAGAAGTATATTTTTGCTCAGGAAATGGGCCGGGCTTCGGCACCGCCACCTATGCCGTTTGGCGTAAGTATGGTTGGTCCTGTGATTTATACTTTTGGTAATCAGGAACAAAAAGACTATTATCTTCCCAGAATTCTCAACTCTGATGACTGGTGGTGTCAGGGGTATTCCGAGCCGGGCTCAGGTTCAGATCTGGCCTCTTTGAAGACAAGGGCAGACCGGGATGGCGATGACTATATTGTAAATGGTCAAAAAATCTGGACATCACATGCGCAACACGCAGACATGATTTTTTGTCTGGTCCGGACAGATCAGGATGCTAAAGCTCAGGAAGGTATTTCCTTCCTGCTTATTGATATGAAATCCCCGGGCATTACAGTTCGCCCTATCATTGGCCTTGATAAAGAACATACTTTGAACGAGGTTTTCTTTGACGATGTGCGGGTACCGATTGCCAACAGAGTCGGTGAAGAAAACAAAGGCTGGACATACGCCAAGTTCCTTTTAGGAAATGAACGGACCAGTATTGCCAGAATCGCCCAATCAAAGTTGCGGGTGGAACATTTGCATGAAATCGCAGCAAGTGAGCGTGTAAACGGAGGTCTGTTAAATCAGGATCGGGATTTTATGCGCAAATTGACCCAGATTGAGGTCGATTTGATGGCGCTGGAATATACTGAATTGCGGATGCTCTCAAAAATCGAAAAAGGTGAAAAACTGACAGCAGAGCCCTCCTTGTTGAAAATTAAGGGCTCCGAGATTCAGCAGAGATTGACTGAATTACTCGTGGAATCTTTGGGAATGTATGGTGCGGCTTACGAAAGTCAGGCTGTTCGTGAAGGGCGCAATGATCTGAATTTTGCACCAGATTACGCGCATGGGCCTATGGCTGAACACCTTTATCTTAAAGCTGCCACGATCTATGGTGGTAGCAACGAAATTCAACGAAATATCATTTCCAAAATGGTACTGGGATTATAAGGAAGAAAAACAATGGATTTTGAACTCTCAGAAGAGCAGGTGTTGCTTAAAGACAGCGTGGATCGATTTGTACAGAATAATTACGGTCCGGAAGATCGTCTTAAGCTTTCACAGACGGAATTGGGCTTTAGCCGCGAACACTGGAAACAGATGGCTGAACTTGGTTGGCTGGGTATGGCCTTTTCAGAAGAGGTTGGTGGTTTTGGCGGCGGTGCTGTTGAAGTGATGATTATGATGGAAAGCATGGGCCGCGGTCTTGTGCTTGAGCCGTTTGTTTCAACAGTTTTATTGGGGGGCACTTTAGTCGCTGAGGCTGGTAACAACGAACAGATTGAATCAGTAATACCCTCTGTTATTGAGGGCGAAACAATGTTGGCATTTGCGTATGCTGAGCAACAGGCACGCTTTAACCTCAATGACATTGAAACGACAGCGACCAAGTCAGGGGATAATTACATTCTGAATGGTACGAAGATTGTTGTCTATCATGGAGCAACAGCAGACAAGATTGTTGTTTCTGCTAGAACCAGCGGAAACTCACGTGATGCAGACGGCATTTCTCTGTTCTTGGTAGATAAAGATGCAGCCGGCCTCGATATTCGCGGTTATGCAACTGTTGACGGACAGCGGGCAGCAGATATCCGTTTTGACAATGTGTCAGTACCCTCTTCCGCCTTGCTGGGTGAAGAAGGAAAAGCCGCGCCATTTATCGAACGCGTTGTTGATCGGGCAATTGGTGCGTTGTGTGCGGAAGCTGTTGGTGCAATGTCTGCAGCAAACGAAATTACAAATGAGTATTTAAAAACACGTAGCCAGTTTGGTGTGCCTATCGGAAAATTTCAAGTACTCCAGCACCGTATGGTTGATATGTATATGGAAGCGGAGCAATCAAAATCCATGTCGGATATGGTTGCGATGAAGCTTGACCTTGGACATGATGATGATACGCGTAAAGCCGTATCAGCAGCCAAGGCTCAGATTGGGAAATCAGCAAAGTTTGTTGGTCAGCAGTCTGTGCAGTTGCATGGCGGCATGGGCATGACCGATGAGTATTCAATCGGTCATTACTTTAAGCGCCTGACAACGATTGAAATGCTTTTTGGAAATACAGATTTCCATTTGGATCGTTTTTCAAGCTTGTCTTAAAACTCGTTTGATTTTATCAGAAAGGCCGATGCGAATTGCATCGGCTTTTTTTATGGAGCTTCAGGATGCCGATTAACTGGATTTTTATTGCATGTATTTTAGGTGCGATGGCGGTTATTTCAGGCGCAATAGGTGCCCATATCACAGTGGGGAACGGGGCGGCAAAATCCTTTCACGACACAGCACTTGTATATCACATGTTCAGCGTGGTGCCGTTAATTGCCTGTGGTTATCTTAGCAATCGTTCGGGCGGGCATAACTTCTGGGTGACATTGTCTGCAAGCCTGTGTTTGGTTGGCGCGGTTTTCTTTTGTGGCTCGTTGTATTGGCTCGCATGGACGGGTGAGGGATTGGGTTTTAATATAGCTCCAATTGGTGGGGTTCTGATGATTGCTGGTTGGATCGTGTTGGCAATCGCCAGTGTGAAGACCAGATTGCTGTAAGGGCGCAGTGGTTAGGGCTGCGCCACTCCTTCTATGGTCGCCTGTTTAAAGTGCCGCCGGCATAGAGCAATATATTTATCGTTCCCGCCAATTTCTTTCTGAGCCCCTTCGACTATTGGCTTCCCATCGGCACCTACACGGATGACCATTGTTGCCTTACTTCCGCAATGGCAGATTGTTTTTAGCTCTTTCAGTTCATCAGCCCATGCCAATAGATGCAGACTTCCTTCGAACAGGTTTCCCTGAAAATCAGTTCGCAATCCGTAACATAAAACCGGAATTTTTAACTGGTCGGCGACCTCAGACAATTGCCATACCTGGTCGCGTGAAAGAAACTGGCTTTCATCAACCATCACACAGTCAATTTTTCTGTTTTTTATTGTGTCTTTGGTAAGTTCCAGTAGATCAGTTGTGTCCGAAAACAAATTTGCTTTCGCCTCCAATCCAATGCGCGACGCAATTTTCCCAATACCAAAGCGATCATCAAGTGCCGCGGTCAGTAACAGGGTCTGCATGCCTCGCTCTTCATAATTGAAAGAAGATTGCAGAAGCGTAGTTGATTTACCCGCATTCATGGTCGAATAATAGAAATAGAGTTTGGCCATAAGGTATTACATTTCTGTCCATGGAATAGGTTTGGTCGAGTAGGATACATAAAGAGGATGTCTGGGTTGGTCAAACTTTGTTAGTGCCAAAATATGAGGGGTGATTTTTGCATCTTTCAAAAGTTTTCGGACTTGCATGTCTCTTTCTTGATGTACGCCGTGACTACCCCAGGCGCATACTGTCATATTTGCTTTGCGGGCTGTTTCCAGTAAAATTTCGTCATTTAAAGGGCCAATTGGGTGTTTGGCCTTTTTGAGATCTTTGGGATCCGTCGCGCGAAAAGCAAAAATGTTGATAACTTCTAACGCGCCAAATCCCATTTCCACGGCGCGGCGATGACATCTTTCGACAGTAGGATCGTTTCGCGTTGCGTCAGCGGTTGAAGGATTAAGCATCAAAAAAGCGACCGAAGGGCCGTCTGCCCACCTTCGCCATAATTTGTAGCGATAGGCATTGCATTCACTGAACAGGGCGTCGCTTTCGCCAAAATATTGAGCGTCCATTAGATGTTTGGCCTTACCTCAAGCTCAGGATAATAGACAGGATCTGTTTCCTGTGACCATTGCGGTAATTTTTTCATGATATGCTTGAAGGCATTATGTTCCAGCCAGTATTCCAGCCAGTTTTGCAGTCTTGGGTATGGAGCATTGTCGAACCAGCTGCGATCGCTATTGGCAAATTGGCGGACAAAAGGAAAGATGCCAATATCAGCCATGCACGGGGATTCAGAAAGCAGGAATTGGTTGTTTGCAAGCAGCTTTTCCAGCTTGACGAAAAAGATTTCACCCTCTTCGCGGTAATGTTCTCGAGAATTTTCCAGAAACCGCACATGGTATTTATAGCGATCCAGTGCCGATTTGAAGGGGCCGTCGGTTTCATCCAGAAGATCCGAAATCATAGTGCGCATATCTTCTTGTTCTGGATACAGGTGCATCGGGTCATTTTGTTGCGCAGCCCAAACCATAATATCACGGCTTTCTTCAAGAACGTCACCATTTTCCAGCACCAATACTGGAACAGTGGCTTTTGGGCTGACTTCAAGCATTTCCTGCGGTTTGGACTTTAGGAGAATATCCCTGTGTTCAACTTGTACGCCAGAAAAGTAAATCATCATTCTGGCGCGCATCGCATAAGGGCAACGGCGAAAGGAATACAGAACAGGATGTGACCGGGGTTCGTCAGTCAATGTTGTCTTATTGCTTGGTAGATTAATCATGCTTAACACCTAAGGTATCGCACATAATCTGTAAAGACTAGTCGGTGAGCTTACCAGCGTAAGCGGTTGACGCGACGTAGCATTGCCGCGCGCAACACTTCGTTTTGACGGGCCACCTGATCAATTATCAGGTCATCCTCATCAAGTTCAGAGACTTCCTCTTTTTCAACCCTGTTAATATTCGGCACAGGTGTTGCTGCGACGGATACAGCCATATAGGCACGTGATGCTTCTTTCGCGGACGGCTTGATGTCATCTGAGCCTTCCATCAACTCAGAAGGCTGAGGATGGAAAATATCTTGCGCCTTATCACGAGTAGGGGCAGCAAGAATATTCATTTCTTCGGGTGCGAGATCCGGTGTGAGTAACGTTGGGTCATTGCTCGAAGTTGCTACAGTCTCTTCCGTGGCAATAGAGACTTCCGAGCTGATTTCTTCAGTCGGCAACGTTTCCTCGACAGCATCTGTATCGTCAGGGGCAGTGGCTTCACGTGCGGCCTGTGCTCGCTCGTAAAGTGGCGTCTTTTTAGTTGTCTCCTGGGCGGGGAGAGTTTCTTTTGGATCTACAAAAACAACATTTGAAATATCGGTATCGTCTTCACTCGGTTCCCGATCCCGTTTTTTACTGGCCAGAATCTGTTGCATGCTGGGCGGATCTTTACGCCGTGTAGTATTGTTTAGGTTTTCTGGGGTCCAGGCTTCTCCCACAATTTTTTTGCGTGCAGGCTTCTTTGGGCGGACTTGCTCTGTTTCTGGTGGCTTAACATTCTCAATAGGAGTTGTTTTGAGCCTTTGTTTGGCTTCTTTTGCAGCTTTAATTCCTGCGTTAAAGAAGGGTAGCCTTTTTTCCACATGGGTAACCAAATACAGCATTGCGCCGCTTAAGCGCTTGTTGCGTTTTTTCAGGCGCTGGTTTTCGGCAATAAGGCGCTTCTCCCGGTCAGTCAGGTTTTCCGGTTCCTTATAAAATCCGTTGAGCTTTTTGCTAGCGAAGTTCATATGGCGCGCCAGTGCCCCCCTCGGCACCAAAAATATTGGTTTAGTGTAAACAGTTTTTTAGCGATGCAACCCCCGATCGCGGCAGTAGTCTAATGCAGAAAAATCTTTTAGAAAACACCTGATTTGTCTTTCTTCGCCGCTTTATGCTTGTAAAAACAGCAAGTGCTTAAATTTCGTTTGATTAATTATTGTTCAAAATCGATAGCTGCTTAATTTTTGGGCGGTTATTTTGATGAAGTGGCTGTTTTGCGTGCATTAATGATGCCGGGATATGGTGTGCTTTGTTCGGATATTTTTCATAAAATTGAACATGTTAGCAGCGCATTAAGTAATTTTTTCCGTATTGGCACAGCCTTTGCTCTGTAGGTTGCAGTGCAAAAATAACAGATACGGAGGTGCACATGTTCAAACTCACAAAATATTTAGGGAAACTGTCCGCAGCGACAATGGTTGCGGCCGGTGTGCTGGGTATGTCAGCACCCGCAGCAACTGCCGCTGATGATGTCATCAAGGTCGGTGTTCTTCATTCTCTTTCAGGGACAATGGCAATTTCAGAAACGACCTTGAAAGACTCGGTTCTGATGCTGGTTGATGATCTGAATAAAAAGGGTGGTCTTCTAGGCAAGAAAGTAGAGGCTGTTGTTGTCGATCCCGCTTCAAACTGGCCCTTGTTTGCTGAAAAAGCGCGTGAATTGATCGAAGTTGAAAAGGTTGATGTCGTCTTCGGTTGTTGGACTTCAGTTTCACGCAAATCAGTGCTGCCTGTATTTGAAGAGCTGAACAGTATGCTGTTCTATCCGGTGCAATATGAGGGTGAAGAAAGTTCGCGCAATGTTTTCTACACTGGCGCGGCCCCTAATCAGCAAGCGATTCCAGCTGTAGAGTATCTGATGAGTGAAGATGGCGGTAGCGTCGAGCGTTGGGTGCTCGCAGGAACCGACTATGTGTATCCACGTACAACTAACAAAATTCTTGAAGCGTTTTTGAAATCAAAAGGCGTGAAAGACGAAGATATCATGATCAATTATACTCCTTTCGGTCATTCCGACTGGCAGACAATTGTATCAGATATCAAGAAATTTGGATCAGCGGGCAAAAAGACAGCGGTTGTCTCCACAATTAACGGTGACGCGAATGTGCCATTTTACAAGGAATTGGGTAATCAGGGCATAAATGCATCAGATATTCCAGTAGTGGCGTTTTCTGTGGGCGAAGAGGAACTCGCCGGCCTCGATACAAAGCCATTGGTTGGACATTTGGCCGCATGGAACTACTTCATGAGCGTTGAAACCGCGGAGAATGCAGCATTTATCGAAAAGTGGAAGGCATTCATCGGGGATGAAAAGCGGGTAACCAACGATCCAATGGAAGCCACTTATATCGGCTTTAACATGTGGGTGCAGGCCGTCAAACAGGCTGGAACTACTAATGTAGATGCCGTTCGTCAGGCGATGTACGGCCAAGAAGTCAAGAACCTGACTGGCGGTGTCGCCGTCATGAATACAAATCATCACCTGTCGAAACCTGTTCTTATTGGTGAGATTCAGGAAGATGGAATGATTGAAACAGTTTGGAATACTGACGGTCTTGTGAAGGGTGATGCCTGGAGTAATTATATTCCTGAAAGTGCAAAGCTAACAGCGGACTGGACTTACCCATTCGTATGCGGTGGTTGTGAAAAACCAATGTTTTAAACGGTGAACCGGGTGAGGGATTGCCCTCACCCTATCCTCTTTGCAACTGGAACCATCCCCATGCGTACCCATACTCTAATTGCGAGCGTGTTGCTTTGCTTTTTGGCAATATGTACTCGGCCGACACCTGTGAGCGCCGACTCAGCCGGTGAACTGGTTAGCGGCATCGCGCAAAAAAGTTTTTCAAAAAAGGCGGCTGCGGTCGAAAAATTGGCAAGTTCAGGAAATGAAAATGCCGCTCTAATTTTGAATGCCTTGATGCAGGGTAATCTCTATAGAGTAAAAACTGATAGCACGCGTGTTGTGCTTGTTTTAAGTGAGGAAGGTTCCCTGAAAATATCGGATCCAGTGACCGGAGCAGAGTTTCCCTCGCTCACAAAATCCGATCTTAAAAAAATTCGAATTAACAACAAAGTTCGTTCAGCTATCAAAGCTGGGCTGGGACGGCTGGATCTTACACATATCGACCCGGATCGCCGATTGTCAGCCGCAGCCGCAGTGTTCAAGAGTGGCGATCCGACCATGTTGCCAGTGCTTGAAGAGCTGCTTTCAAAAGAGCAGGATGAACATGTTAAATCAGCATTTAAAATTGCTGTAGCATCACTTCAACTGATCAACGGGCAAGATAAAAAGATACGCTTAAAAGCGGTTGAAACTTTGCAAGATGCTGGCGGACAGGAAGTTAAAGGTCTGTTGTCAAAAGCAGCTTTGCAGCTCGCAACAGAAAAATCGGAAGGTTCGGCAGAGATTGCGAAAGCCGTTGAAAAAGCTTTGGCTTCGGTTGATAGGCAGCTTGCCACCTACGGAATGGTAGAAAATCTGTTTCAGGGACTTTCGTTAGGATCGGTTTTATTGCTGGCAGCTATCGGTTTAGCGATCACTTTCGGTGTCATGGGCGTTATTAATATGGCGCATGGTGAAATGGTGATGATAGGTGCCTATACGACATACGTTATACAGGAAACCTGCAGGCTCTATATGCCGGGTGTTTTGGATTATTCCCTGATTGTTGCTATCCCATTGGCTTTTCTTGTCTCAGGTCTCTTTGGAATTTTGCTGGAGCGATCCGTAATTCGCTTTTTGTATGGCAGACCTCTTGAAACTTTGCTGGCAACCTGGGGAATTAGTCTAATTTTGCAACAATTTGTAAGGACGATTTTCGGGCCAACAAATAAAGAGGTGAGCACTCCTAGCTGGCTCAGTGGTGCCTGGGAGATAACCAGCGGATTATCTGTTACCTACAACCGCTTGGCAATTATCGTATTTGCGCTTCTTGTCCTTTTCTTTTTGATGCTTGTGCTGAAGAAGACTTTGTTTGGGCTTCAGATGAGGGCTGTTACGCAGAACCGCATGATGGCTCGTTCAATGGGGGTTCGAAGCGCGAGCGTTGACGCTTTGACATTTGGTCTCGGCTCTGGTGTTGCGGGTATGGCAGGCGTCGCTCTTAGCCAGATTGATAATGTGAGCCCTAACCTTGGGCAGGCTTACATCATTGACAGCTTTATGGTTGTGGTGTTTGGCGGAGTTGGCAACTTGTGGGGAACGCTTGTCGGCGCTGGATCACTTGGCATCGTCAACAAATTCCTTGAACCCTATTCTGGTGCGGTCCTGGCAAAAATACTGGTTCTTGTCGCCATAATCTTATTCATACAGAAACGACCCCGGGGCCTCTTTGCTCTAAAAGGTCGCTCTGTAGAGGGGTAAATACATGCCTGCTCTCTCTAATAACTCAACAGAAAAAGGTCCGTTTGTGTCTCTATTGGCGGACCTTCCGGGTGGTGGCAAAGCGTTTATGGGGATACTCCTTGCTGCCACCCTTTACATCATCATTGGAAATGTCTGGATCCCCGCAGATAGTTTCTTTCACGTTCCTACTTATATGGTCAGCCTGCTTGGGAAATATGTGTGCTACGCACTATTGGCGCTGAGTGTTGATCTGATTTGGGGCTATTGTGGAATTTTGAGCCTCGGTCATGGTGCGTTTTTCGCACTCGGTGGGTACGCAATGGGAATGTATCTCATGCGCCAAATAGGAGACCGTGGAGTCTATGGAAATCCGGACCTCCCTGATTTTATGGTGTTTTTGAACTGGCAGGAGTTGCCTTGGTACTGGTTCGGATTTGATAGTTTCATTTTCGCAGCCTTAATGGTGATGTTGGTTCCAGGTCTGCTCGCATTTGTATTTGGCTGGTTTGCTTTTCGCTCTCGTGTGACCGGTGTCTACTTTTCGATCATAACACAGGCTATGACCTATGCTTTGCTGCTGGCGTTTTTCCGAAATGATATGGGGTTTGGCGGGAATAACGGGCTGACAGATTTCAAGGACATATTAGGCTTTGATTTGCGAGCAGATGGTACAAAAATCGGCCTGTTCTGTGGATCTGTAATTGCGTTACTCGTGGGATATTTGGTGTGTGTTTACATCACTCAGTCCAAGTTCGGTCGCGTTTTAATCGCTATACGCGATGCGGAAAGTCGGGCCCGTTTCACTGGTTACCGTGTGGAGTTTTATAAACTAACGGTCTTCGTCATATCGGCGGTTTTGGCCGGCATCGCTGGCGCGTTCTATGTCCCGCAGGTTGGTATTATCAATCCATCAGAATTCTCACCTGCAAACTCGATTGAGATTGTCATTTGGGTTGCGGTAGGCGGAAGAGGCACCTTGTGGGGAGCCGTTTTGGGAGCGGTATTGATCAACTGGGGTAAAAGCTACTTTACCGGGGCATTACCAGATGCATGGCTTTATATGCTTGGTGGGTTGTTTGTCTTTTCCACACTAGTTCTTCCCAAGGGAATAGTCGGAACAGTACCGCTATGGGCTGAAAAGATTAAGCGCAGGATAGCTCTTAAAAGTTCTGCTGCAGACACGGGAGTGAAGTGATGGAAATGCAGGTCAGCAAAAAGACGTCTGATGCGATAAGTTCAATTCTGTATCTCGACGGAGTTTCCGTTAGTTTCGATGGATTTAAGGCGTTGAACGATCTTAGCTTTGTGGTTGAGCCGGGTCAGATGCAGGCGATCATTGGACCAAATGGAGCTGGCAAGACAACAATGATGGACGTCATCACCGGCAAAACACGCCCTGATGAGGGTGAAGTGTATTTTCGGGATAATTTCGATTTAACGCAGCTTGATGAAGCTCGAATTGCCAATCTGGGGATTGGGCGTAAATTTCAAAAACCTACCGTTTTCGAAAGTCATACGGTTTTTGACAATCTGGAGCTGTCCTTGAAGGGGGACAAAGGACCGTTTGCGACGTTATTTGCCTCTTTAACGGAAATGGACCGCTCTCGTATTGAGGATGTTCTCGAAACAATAAGGTTGAGCGAGAAGAAAGATTGGCTGGCTGGAGAGTTGTCGCATGGACAGAAGCAATGGCTCGAAATTGGAATGCTGCTGATGCAGGACCCTGAGTTATTGCTGGTCGATGAGCCTGTTGCTGGCATGACAGACGCGGAAACTGTACAGACAGCCGAGTTACTCAGGCTGATTGCGAAAACTCACTCTGTCGTGGTTGTCGAGCATGATATGGAGTTTGTGCGTTCATTGAAATGCAGAGTGACCGTACTGCATGAAGGGCATGTTCTTGCTGAAGGGTCGCTGGACAAGGTCTCAAATGACCCGCAGGTTATCGAAGTATATTTGGGGCGATAGTAATGTTGAATGTAGAAAATATCGATCTCTATTACGGAGCCAGTCAGGCGCTTCGCAATGTCTCGTTACAGGTTAGAAAAGGGGAAGTCACTTCTTTGATGGGGCGTAATGGCGTTGGGAAAACCAGCACCCTTCGCGGTGTAGTTGGTCAGCACCCGATAAGCGCAGGCAGGATCACCTGGGAGGGTGAAGACATCTCGGCTCTTGGGGCCGCGGACAGGGCGCGGCGGGGTATCGCCGTGATTCCCCAAGGCCGGGATATCTTTCCATTGTTGACGGTGGAGGAAAATCTGAAAACAGGATTTGCATGCCTTCCGAGGGCTGAGCGTAAAATTAATGGGGAGATTTTTGAGCTATTCCCCGTTTTGAAAGACATGTTGAGTAGGCGTGGTGGCGATCTCTCAGGTGGTCAACAGCAGCAACTTGCAATCGGGCGGGCATTGGTCACAAAACCGCGTCTCTTGGTGTTGGATGAACCAACTGAGGGGATTCAACCCTCAATAATCAAGGACATTGCGAAGGTTATTTCAACTCTTCGTGACAAAGGAGGGATGGCTATTTTGCTGGTGGAGCAGTATTTTGAATTTGCGCGAGACCTGGCAGATCGGTTTGCGGTGTTGGATCGCGGTGAAATTGTTCTTGAGGGCCTGAAGAAGGACATGAAAGAAAGTGACGTTCGCAAATTTCTTACCGTCTGAGGAAGTCGATACTTTAACTCTTGCGCGATCGTCTGGGAGGGTAGAAGTCGAGTTTGCCCGCGAGGGGTTGGATAACAATCTTAAACATTTGTTTCAGTCGGGTTGTGGCCGCGTCAGATTTCCATCGGTTGATAACGCTCATGCACCTGAGGCGGTCTTGATCAATACTTCAGGTGGCCTGACCGGAGGAGATCACATGAGCTATGATGTTCTTCTAAGAGCGGGGGCAAATCTTACTGTAACAGGACAGGCAGCTGAAAAAATCTATAAATCAGTTGGGCCGGATGTGGTCGTTGATACGCAGATGACTGTTGAAGAGGATGCTTATCTGGAATGGCTGCCACAAGAGACAATACTATTCGACAACGCGCGATTTAACCGCGTGAATAAAGTGGACTTAATTGGGAGCGCAGAATTTTTGGCGGTTGAGGCCACCATTCTTGGACGGCAGGCGCATGGGGAAACCGTGCAGCAGGCCAAACTTGTGGATGGATGGGAGATCCGGCGGAATGGCAAACTCGTATGGTATGATCGATTTCGATTTGACGGGATGATGAGCCGAGAATTTGCTCGTTCTGCGCTCTTGGATGGAGCGCGAGCAATGGCAACCATAGTTATGATGTCGCGTCATAATGCAGACCTCGTAGAGCCATTGCGGGCTGTCGCAAATGAGAAAAAAGGGCGCATTAGTGTGACAAGTCTAGAAAATGGGCCTGTTATAGTCCGGGCGCTGGATGAAAAGCCCCACCGCCTACGACAAAATTTAATCGCACTGATATCGCTTGCGCGGAAAATAATAACTGGCGCGGATCGCCCCATGCCAGCAGTTTGGGAAGTTTGATAGGGAGGCAATATGCAGTTTTCACCGAGAGAAAAAGACAAATTACTAGTGTCTTTGGCGGCCATGGTTGCACGTGGGCGGTTGGAGCGTGGCGTTAAACTGAATTACCCAGAAACCGTGGCATTGATTACCGACTATGTGATTGAGGGCGCACGGGAAGGAAAGTCAGTTGCCACCCTAATGAGCGAAGGGGGCACTGTGGTGACGAAAGATCAGGTAATGGATGGTATTGCGGATATGCTGCATGACGTTCAGGTAGAAGCAACATTTCCGGATGGCACCAAGCTCGTCACCGTTCACAATCCGATTAGATAGGGGGAGCCATGAAACCGGGAGAGGTTATTACTCAGGATGGGTTCATTGAGTTAAACAAGGGTGCGGAAAAGCGGACACTGGTAGTTGCTAACACAGGTGACAGGCCTGTTCAGGTCGGTAGTCATTATCACTTTGCAGAAGTAAATGCAGGTCTTGAATTTGATCGGGAAAAAGCCAGAGGCTTTAGGCTGGACATCGCTTCGGGCACTGCAATTCGATTTGAGCCAGGTCAAAGCAGGGAAGTTAATCTGACAAAAATCGGAGGCGAGCGGCACATATTTGGCTTTAGAGGTGAAGTGATGGGTCCATTGGAGGGGAAATAAAATGGCAGTACAAATCTCACGAAGTGGTTACGCCAACATGTTCGGCCCCACAACTGGCGACAAGGTTCGCCTCGCTGATACTGAGCTCTTCATTGAAGTTGAAAAGGATTTCACGACCTATGGCGAGGAAGTGAAGTTCGGTGGCGGGAAAGTTATCCGTGACGGGATGGGTCAATCACAGGTAACGCGCGCTGCAGGGGCTGTTGACACGGTTATTACCAACGCCTTGATCATTGATCATTGGGGTATTGTTAAAGCGGATGTTGCAATACGGGATGGTAAAATTGCTGCGATTGGCAAGGCTGGAAATCCAGATATCCAGTCTGGGGTAGATATTGTTATTGGACCATCTACTGAAATCATCGCCGGTGAAGGTAAAATTCTTACGGCAGGTGGAATTGATGCCCACATTCATTTTATTTGCCCTCAACAAATCGAAGAAGCGCTGGCGAGTGGCGTGACTACAATGATGGGGGGCGGTACAGGTCCAGCAACAGGTACAAATGCAACAACCTGTACTCCCGGTGCCTTTCACATAGGTCGTATGTTACAGGCAGCCGAAGCTTTCCCCATGAATCTTGGTTTTTTCGGCAAAGGCAATGCCAGTGTTCCGGATGGGTTGATTGAGCAGGTTCAGGCAGGAGCCTGCGGGCTTAAATTGCATGAAGACTGGGGAACAACACCTGCTGCAATTGATTGTTGTCTATCCGTTGCAGATGAAATGGATGTTCAGGTCCTCATTCATACTGACACGCTCAATGAAAGTGGATTTGTTGAAGATACGATTGCAGCTTTCAAGGGAAGGACAATTCATGCGTTTCACACGGAAGGCGCCGGTGGAGGGCATGCGCCCGATATTATCCGCCTTGCCGGAGAAGAAAATGTAATTCCTTCTTCTACGAATCCGACCCGCCCTTTTACTGTAAACACCATTGACGAGCATTTGGATATGTTGATGGTGTGCCATCATCTGGATCCCAATATTCCTGAAGATGTTGCATTCGCCGAAAGTCGTATCCGTAAAGAAACTATTGCTGCCGAAGACATTCTTCACGACATGGGGGCATTTTCCATCATTTCATCGGATAGTCAGGCTATGGGGCGTGTTGGAGAAGTGTTGATCCGAACCTGGCAAACGGCAGATAAAATGAAACGTCAGCGCGGTCGGTTGGTCGAAGAAACGGGTGAAAATGATAACTTTCGCGTTAAACGATATATCGCCAAATATACAATAAATCCGGCGATCGCTCAGGGCATTGATAGATATGTTGGATCCGTAGAGGTTGGTAAGCTGGCGGATTTGACTTTGTGGTCGCCAGCATTTTTTGGTGTGAAGCCAGATTTAATCCTGAAATGTGGAACGATTGCCATGGCTCCCATGGGGGATCCCAATGCATCTATTCCCACCCCTCAGCCTGTTCACTATCGACCTATGTTTGGCTCATTTGGCAAAAGCCTGACCAATAGTTCGGTCACTTTTGTCAGCGAGGCCGCGCTGAATTCTGACATCGCGGGAACATTAGGGTTGGAAAGAGATCTGTTGGCTGTCCGCAATACAAGGGGAGGAATTGGTAAATCCGCAATGATCCATAATGACGCGACCCCGGATCTTGAGGTTGATCCCGAAACTTATATCGTTAAGGCAAACGGTGAAATATTGACCTGTGAGCCTGCAACCGTTGTCCCGATGGCGCAACGATATTTTATGTATTGATGATATGAAAACGGTCACTGAGATTTTACCTGCAGGGCAGAATTACACCGGCGAAATTATTGGTACGGTAACGCTCGATTTTGATAACCGTAGGCGGCGACGTATTCGTTTGACGATGGACGGCGGAGAAGATTTTCTGCTCAATCTGGCTAAAGTTCAGACATTGCGGGATGGCGATATATTACTTTTACCTGATGGCGCTGGCATCGAAGTTAAAGCGGCCCCAGAGGCAGTCGTTGATGTTTATTGTAAGGATACAGCTGCTCTCATCCGTGTCGCATGGCATCTTGGAAACAGGCATCTGCCAACGCAGTTAATGGGGGAAAAAATTCGGATCCGACAGGATCATGTCATTGAAGAAATGTTGGTTATTTTAGGAGCCAAACCAGTTCGCCTGATGGCGCCATTTGATCCAGAAGGTGGTGCATACGGGCATGGTGAGACAGAAAGTCACTCTCATGAGCATGACCATCCGCATAGTCATGGGCATGGTTCCGATGCCTTGAAAAGCGAGAGGGGCTAGTATGAACCTGACTGCCATATATGAGCTTATGTCGTGGATGTCTCCATCATATCCTGTGGGTGCATACACATATAGCCATGGCATCGAGCAAGCCGTAGAAGATGGGCTGATAAATAACGTGAGTGAGCTGCAGGACTGGATTTCAGCTATCTTGGAATATGGAAGTGGTCGGAACGACGGCATTCTGTTTTGTGAAACTTTTCGGGCCGTTCAGGCTACTGATCCTGATCGTCTCTATAAGGTTGCAGAGCTTGCGTACGCCATTCGCCCAACCAAAGAGCTTGAATTGGAAACGACAGCTCAAGGGCGTGCTTTCATGACAATTACTGAAAGGTCTTTTCCGTCTCAGGCTCTCGCTAATTTGAAAGAACAGTGGGCTGGTCCCATTGCCTATCCGGTCGTGGTGGGTGCAGCTGCAGCCGGTCGCGATATGACAATAGAAGTCGCGCTGACCGGCTATATACATGGCTTTGTCAGTAATTTGGTGTCGGCAGCAGTAAGGCTGGTTCCTTTGGGGCAGACTGATGGGCAGTTGGCTATCGCTGCTTTGGAGGAAAAATGTGCAGAGCTTGTACAAGAAGTCCTCTTTTCAACTCTGGATGATTTGGGATCCGCAACCCTTATGGTTGATTGGTGTTCCGCAAGACATGAAACACAGTATACGAGGTTATTTCGATCATGACGTCTTCTTTAAATGGCCCTCTTCGCGTTGGAATTGGCGGCCCGGTTGGATCAGGTAAAACGGCATTGACGGATGCTTTATGCAAGTATTTGCGTGACCATTACAATATTGCCGTCATTACGAATGACATTTACACTCGTGAAGATGCAGAATTCCTAACTCGCTCGGGGGCTTTAAATCCGGAACGTATTGTTGGGGTGGAAACGGGGGGATGCCCGCACACAGCAATTCGTGAAGATGCATCCATTAATCTGGCAGCAGTTGCGGATCTAAATGAAGCTTTTGAGGGGCTTGAGTTGATCCTGATTGAAAGTGGCGGAGACAATCTTGCCGCAACTTTTTCACCTGAGTTGGCAGATATAACCATCTATGTGATTGATGTATCAGCCGGAGATAAAATACCGCGCAAAGGTGGGCCTGGCATAACCCGGTCAGATTTATTGGTTATCAATAAAATTGATCTGGCACCTTTGGTGGGTGCCGATCTGGGGGTTATGGATAGGGATTCCAAAAAAATGCGTGCAGAACGTCCATTTACCTTTACGAATATCAAGGCTGGTGAGGGTGTTGGCACCGTTGCTGATTTCATTATTAAAACCGGCGGGCTCGAGAAGCGGATCTAATTTTTGGGTAATCCTTTTTTGCTGCACTGGCTCGTTGTGTAGTCTGTTTTGATATAGCAGGCACGGTCCATCTTGATGACAAGATTACCGGTGCAGCTTTTAAACCCAATCCAGCTCTCATACTCTTTCTCTTCACCAAATTCACCGGCAGAGAGGTAACTGGTAATATATTCGATCCTTTGTATCTGTTGCCGGTCAATGTTGTTCCGATCCAGATAATCCTCAACACTGGTTTGCAGTCTTCCGCATTAAACACTGAAAGCTCTGATTGGATAGATCCAGCACTGGCTGTCGACAGAGGTGTCAGCATGAGTGGTCCCCACGCGAGCAAACGGATTAGTTTCATTGTTGGCTCCTTAGCGGATAGCGATTGAAATATTTTCAAGTCCGTCAATGCCACCGGTTAAAACGTCACCTTTTTGAATCTGACCGACACCAGCGGGTGTTCCTGTAAAAACTATGTCGCCGGGCTTGATAACAAAGAAATGGGAAAGGTGAGAGACAATTTCAAAGGGATTCCAGATCATGTCAGAAATTTTCGCATCCTGTTTGCGTGACCCGTTCACATCGAGCCAAATCCGGCTACTTTCTAATGCTTGAATGTTAGATGCTGGTGTTATCGGCCCACAAGGAGCAGATTGGTCAAACCCCTTGGACGTGTCCCATGGGCGCCGTTTGTCTTTTGCCTCATTTTGCAGATCCCGACGTGTTAGATCAATTCCCGCTGCATAGCCAAAAATATACTCGGCAGTCTCTTCTGGTTGCAGATCTCTTCCTTCTTTTGCGATAGCAATTACCAATTCCATTTCAAAATGAAAATTTTCTGTCGCTTGTGGATAGGTGACTTCAGTATTGGTCTGTACAATGGTGTTTGCGGGCTTGGAGAAAAAGAACGGAGCTTCGCGCGTTGGATCTCCCCCCATTTCCAAGCTATGTTCAGCGTAATTTCGCCCAACACAATAAATACGCCGTACCGGGTAGAGAGATGTTTGGCCTGTAATTGGTAATGCCGGAGTCGCTTCAGGTTCAAAGGCGTAGTTCATTGACTGTTCTCTCATGAATCTTGGTGATGTCTTTGGATTTCTAGTTACTCGTCATGCATAGCACGAAGCAACTGCTTGTGATCAAAAAAATTCCATCTATGATTGGATTAGAAAATAAAAATAAAAAAAAGGAAGCGCATCATGAATGTCTGGCAAATCGGTAACGTAAAAGTCACAAGGGTTGTTGAAATTGAAATGGTGGGCGGTACGCGTTTCATTTTACCGGATGCAGCACCAGACAAAGTGCTTCCCATAAAATGGCTCTACCCACATTTCATGAATGAAAAGGGTAAGCTGATCATGAGCGTGCATGCTCTTGTTATTGATACAGGTGAAAGGCGGATCATTGTTGATACCTGTATCGGTAATGACAAAGAGCGGGAAATCGCCGGCTGGAACAACCTTCAGACGACCTTCCTAGATGATCTTGAGGCTGCTGGATATGCGCCGGCGGATATTGATACGGTCTTATGTACGCATTTGCATGTTGATCATGTGGGATGGAATACCAGATTGGTTGATGGGAAATGGGTGCCCACTTTTCCCAACGCACGCTATCTATATGCGAAATCAGAGTGGGATCATTGGGCCAGCGGTGACGGTGACAAATACGGAGAAGCTTACGAAGATTCAGTGAAGCCTATATTTGATTTGGGGCTGGCGGATCTAGTGGACTGTAATGAGCAAATTTGTGATGAAGTTTCGCTGGTTCCCACACCTGGCCATACACCAGGTCACGTGAGTGTACGAATAAGCTCTGAAGGTAAAGAGGCCTTTATAACTGGTGATGCGTTGCATCATCCCTGCCAAATGGCCAGACTGGATTGGGCAGCTTCCGCAGATGCAGATCCTGAGCAAGCAAGGCAAACCAGAAGAGACATGCTCTCGTCACTTGCTGATTCCGATACGTTAGTTTTCGGAACGCATTTTGCGACCCCTTCTGCGGGACATGTGGTTAGCGATAGCGATGGAACCTTTCGTTTGGAAGTTTCCCGGCAAAGCGGGGATGATTTTTCAGTGAAATAACGGTTTTATTATGCTACTTCTGAAAACTGGGCGCTGAAGACTATTTTAAAGACAATGAGATCATTATGAAATTATACGATATGTCCGGGCCGCCCAGTCCCCGCCGAGTGCGAGTATTCCTTGCCGAAAAGGGTGTGGAAATTGAGCGTGTCGAAGTCAATATTCGCGAAAAAGCACAGTTTAATCCTGAATTTTCCAAGTTAAATCCACGTCTAACCATTCCAGCTCTGGAGTTGGATGATGGAACTGTGCTGACGGAAAGTGAAGCCATTCAGCGATATATCGAAGAAGTATATCCGGATAAACCCCTGTTTGGTGATACTGCCCAAGAACGGGCCATTATTACAAACTGGCTGAGGATAATAGACATTGATGGGTATTTGGCTGTTGCTGAAGCTATTCGCAACACGGCTCCGAATTTTGAAAATCGGGCGCTTACCGGACCACGCAATATTGCGCAAATTTCTGATCTTGGTAAACGAGGAATAGAGCGCATCGGGTACTTTTTTGAAGATCTGGACGCGCAACTTGCGAAACATACTTATGTGGCCGGCGAAAAATATTCTGTCGCAGATGTAAATGCATTGGTCGCTGTTGATTTCGCCAAAATGGCGAAACAATCGATACCATCAAGCTGTTCTAATCTATTGCGTTGGCATGCTGAAGTATCCGCAAGACCAAGCGCCAGTGCCTAACGGGGATTGTCGCGTTCACGGATGAAATAAATCATATCCAATGATGGCGGTTCCTTGCCCAATTGGCTGAGCATATGATGGCATTGTCCGCGGTGATGCGTTTGGTGATTAAAAATATGTGTCATGATTTCGCTAACGCGATCATGACACGCTATTCCTCCAGTTGTGACGTAATCGAGAAATGAAGACAGAATTTCTTCGTTTTGAGCATTGGCAATACTGATCAGTCGCTCATCGGCTTCTGTTCTCATTTTCACCAACTCATCAAAGTTTGATGCCAGTATTGTGTCCAACCGTGCAGGCTTGGGCCCTTTTTCATCAAGGCGATTCATCCACAGCAGGTCGCCGACCAGAATGTGGTTTAACGTGTTGAAAATTGAGGTAAAGAAACCGTGCACATCTTGATTAAGCTCCGTTTCAGTTAGCTCGGCCACTGACGAATAAAGTGTCTGGTTTGCCCAGCGATTGTAATTTGCAAAATTTATAAAGTGAGATTTCATTTCCACCGTTTATTTTTCCACATGCTCAGACAAATAGCGGATGGCTGCAGCGGTACCGCCATCACCGTGAGGAATTTCAAGTGCTTGCAAACCCATTTCAATCGCACCAAGTGTTCCTAGCAACATAGGGGCGTTTGCGTAACCCATATGAGCGATCCGCATTGCTAAACCGTCTAGCGCACCAATGCCAATGCCGATGACAACACCACATTTCTCGTTACAATATTCTAACAGGGGATCAGGCTTATAGCCTTTGTTAAACAGAATAGTCGTAACACCGGTCGCGCGTTCACTTTCATTTGGAACATTGAATTCAAGAACACCCCCTTCACACCATTTACTGACAGCCGCCCAGCATGCACCAGCAAGTAATTGATGGCGGCGTGACGCTTTTTCGATTGTCTCTTCATTCAGGATTTCGAAGGACTGTTCCAGTGCGAACAATAAATGCTCCGGGGGTGTTCCTGCATATTTTAAATAATGAGCATCACCCATTCGAGCGGTCCAGTCCCAATATGCCGTTTTCAAGTTTGCAGTTTGATGGGCTTCCATCGCTCTTGGGCCCGCAGCGTTGAAGCTTAGCCCTGGCGGTGACATTAATCCCTTCTGAGCTGCGGATACTGCCAGATCCACGCCCCACTCATCCATTTCAAATTCCATTGTTCCAAGTGACGCAATGGTATCAACCATGAATAGAGCAGGGTGGCCTACCTGCTTTATCGCCTCGCCGACTGCTTTAACGTCATTGCAAATGCTAGATGCCGTGTCCACCTGAACCATTAATATGCCCTTGATCTCATGATCAGTGTCTTCGGCCAACCGCCTTTCAACTGCTTTTGGATCTACTGATTTACGCCAGGAACCGGACAGAATTTCTATTTCCAGTCCAAGGCTACGCCCAAACTCACCCCAACCATTTGCAAACAAGCCGCTTTCGAGAACCAGAATTTTATCGCCCCGACTGCATACATTGCTAAGCGCTGCTTCCCAGGCACCATGACCGTTTGCGATATAAATGAATGTGCGACCACTGGTTCTGAAAGTTTGTTGGAGGTTTTCCAAAAGAGCTTCGGTTCGACCCGGAAAATCTTTGCGATGGATATCAATGGCGGGTTGGTGCATAGCACTCAGCACCCGCTCCGGGATATTTGTAGGCCCGGGAATGCTTAAAAATTCACGACCAGTACGCACAGACATGGTGGTTACCTTTTTTTGAGAAGTGTTCGGGTTGACGTTATCGGATGCGCTGCAGGGCTTCAATAAAGAACATCACGAACTGGAATCAATTTTTGCATTGGTAAGATACATGATCATCAGAGAAATCATGCCAAAAGTACTGAAGCCGATCAGTAGTGGTAACACTGTGCCGTTATAGGATTGTGCGACGAGAGTTCCCAGAATGACCGAAATGAAAGTGGACATGGATGTCACAAATGCAGAAGCAACACCGGCAATGTGACCCAGAGGTTCCATAGCTTGAGCATTGATATTGCCAAACAGGATTCCGACACAGAAGAAAATCGACATTAGGAAAAGGACAAGTGACCAGAGCGGGGGATGTCCAGATGTAAAGATTGCGAATGCAAGATAGCTGACGGATAACGTCACAAAAGTCCAAAGGGCTTTCGCTATCAAATTACGCATTCCCAATTTCATCACAAGCGCGGAATTGGCAAATGAGGCGCCTCCGAATGATAAGGCAAGCGTTCCAAAATATAGGGGAAAGAGTTCTCCCACACCGTACTGATCCTGAAATATCTGTTGGGACATCGTCAGGAAACTCAGGAATGCAGCGAATACAAAACCTGATAAAATTGTGTAACCCATAGAAACAGGAGTTTTGATAATTTCAGTTGCGGCTACGGCTAATCTTGCAAAAGAAAAACGAACCCGTTTAGATTTAGGTAGCGTTTCTTTTTGTCTGAAAAGAAACCAGATCATGCAATCAGGCCGAGGGAGAACATCACCCCAAAAATCGAGCGCCAGGTGGCGATCAGTAGAATGCCTTGTCCCAACGCGGGTGCAAGGACTGGCACGAGGATAAAAACAGTCATAACAAGGGACGTAAATCGAGCCATTTCCCGACCGGAATACTGATCGCGGATCAGAGCGATTGACACAACGCGCGGGCCTGCAGCGCCCAAGCCCTGAAGAAAGCGGCCAAGTAGCATGATTTCAAAACTGTCTGCGAATACGGACATCAGACAGCCGATCAGGAAGATCGAAATGCCCAGAAATATTGGTCCCCTTCGACCCAAACTGTCAGAGATAGGGCCATATAACAGCATGCCCACAGCCATGCCGACGAATGTAGCGCCTACGATATATTGCCGTCCGTTGGGATGGAAAACACCAAGATCTTTTTCAATATGAGCGAGGGCTGGAAGCATACTGTCAATGGACAGTGCAATCAGTGAGCTTAAAAGAGCCAGCAGGATGACCTGTTCAATTGGGCCAACAGACGAAGTACGTGATGTAATTGCCAAAGGAAGCTCCATTTGGTGAGGGGGTAGTTCCACCACTTGAACGGGTCAATGTGAACTGAAGTAATCGCAATTTACCATTCAACATCTCGCTGTCCAGTTCCAATGGCGTTAAAATCAATTTTGTTATATAATGATATCGTCGTTCGTTTTTGATTAGCTTGATTGTCAGTATGTACTCTTACGAAAATCCCAGTCCTCGATATCAGCAGCTTGTGGAGTATTATCGCCTCATGCACCTAGAAGGTGTCTGGAGACGCAAAGACGATGACGTTGTTAAATACAGTGCAATGGAAACCTTCCGCGGACGAGGCGTTTTCCGGCATGCAAAAACAATCGCTAAACTTATCAAGGGGACCGGCGCGAAAACGTTGCTGGATTTTGGTAGCGGTAAGGGTGAACAATATACAGATGATGTGTTCCAGAATGGCAAACGGATTGCAGACTCTCTTCATCAGTATTGGAATGTACAGACTATTTCCTGTTATGACCCGGCGCTAACTGTCGATGATAGTATTTTAAACACCAGTTATGATGGTGTAATTGCGACCAACGTACTGGACCTGGTGCCGGAAGAAGATCTGCCATGGCACATTGATATGCTTTTTGACAAGTCAGATCGTTTCGTATTTTGCAATGTGATGGATTACCCCTCAAAGACATTTCTGCCCGATGGGGAAAATGCGCGGGTGACCCGCAAGTCCAGTATTTGGTGGCGTGGGATGTTCGCCGCGGCGAACAGAAAAAAGCCTCAGGTTCGTTACTGTATAGCCTTTTCAAGCCAAAGAACCGATACAGAGGGGCGTCTTGTCAATCGCACTGGCTATTTGCACAACTGTCAGGACTTGCCAATAAATCGCGAAATCGCGGGTTAGTTTTGAAAGACTTGCAAGGGCGGGAAAACCAGCTAATCTGTTGTGTGTAAAAATTAAGAAAAACACTCAGACGGAGCTGCCCGTATGTCAGTAGAAATCCGCTCCATCAGCAGTTTTAACCAGTTTCTAGCGCGCTCTCCTGTTTATTATGGTTGGGTTGTTGTGGCAATAGTGTTTGTCACAATGGGAATTGGGGTAAATGCACGTACGGCATTTTCGCTATTGTATCCCGCAATCATAAATGAATTTCAGTGGGACCGGGCAACAACGGCCGCAACTTTTACAGTTGGCTTCGTATTTGCAGGAGCAATTTCACCGCTGCTTGGTCGGCTTATGGACAAATTCGACTCCCGTTATCTCATATCATTGTCTGCAGTTTGTGTAAGTCTTGGCATGGTTTTGTCAACATACGCTTATGCAGCCTGGCATATATATTTAACACTTGGTCTATTGGTGATTGGGGCCGGCGTGATGATGACCTATGTCGGGCACGCAATGTTTCTACCAACCTGGTTTGAAAAGCATCGGGGGCTCGCAGTCGGTTTGGCATTTTCGGGGGTCGGCGTTGGATCAATAGTGTTAATGCCGGTTATACAGGGGATGATCCTGCAAGAAGGGTGGAGATATGCCTGCTGGTTTATTGCAATTATAATCCTTCTGATCGTATTGCCTCTTAATCTGGTGTTTCAGCGTAAATCTCCCGCTGCCCTCGGTTTGCTGCCTGATGGTGCATCGGTTTCAACGGATGCAAGTCAGCCTGTGTCGTCCGCCTATGACACGGTAGTGGATGAAAATTGGGCTGCAACCGATTGGTCACTCAGAAAAGCCGCTAAAACTGCGGAATTCTGGTGGATCAGTTTAGCAGCGTCCTGCGCATTATATGTGTGGTATGCGGTTCAGGTGCATCAGACAAAATATTTGATTGAGATCGGAATTTCTGAAATAGAGGCGTCTTTCGCACTTGGTTTCGTTGGGTTTGCCGGCGTTGCCGGCCAGATATACCTTGGGCATCTTTCAGACCGGATCGGACGCGAATGGGTTTGGACAATAGCGGTTGCGGGTTTTGCTGCCTGTTATGGTTTCCTGTTGCTTCTTGAAAGTTGGCAACACTCATTTCTTTTATATGCGATGGTGGTGGCGCAAGGGGGGCTGGGCTACGCGATGGCGGCGGTTTTTGGGGCTATGCCAGCGGATCTGTTTCAAGGCCGAAAATATGGAGAAATATTTGGTGTTTTCAGCATGCTTTCGCTCATCGGCGGTGGAATTGGTCCCTGGCTTACAGGGTACTTGTACGATGTCACCGGATCGTACCAAACTGGTTTTCTATTGGCGATTGGTTTAAGTATTCTGTCGGGAATTGCTGTTTGGTTGGCTGCACCGCGTAAAAAGCGACTTGTCGCCGGTCAGGCTGAGAAGCGGCGGCTGCAATTGAAAAAGTAGGGAGAGGCACATTGAATAAAATTGCTATTGTCACCGGCGCCGGGGCTGGGATCGGGCGTGCGGTTGCGCTCAAGCTATTGGCAAATAACTATGAAGTCTATTTAGCCGGACGCACGATAAGCAAACTTGATGAAACTAAATCATTGGCGGGTGAGGCCGGTGAGCGTGCCTATGTTCTGCAGGTCGATGTCGCGAAACCTGATCAGGTAAAAGCAGCCTTTCATAAAATTTATGAAAAGTCAGGCCGTCTGGATTTGCTGTTTAATAATGCGGGTATCGGTGCCGCTCCTGTGCTGTGCGATGATTTACCGGTCGATGACTGGATTAACGTTGTGAATACGAACCTGAACGGATCCTATTTTTGTGCGCGTGAAGCATTCGGAATAATGCGCATGCAATCTCCCCAAGGTGGCCGGATTATCAATAATGGTTCCATATCCGCGACAACTCCGCGGCCTTTTAGTGCGCCCTATACTGCGACAAAACATGCGATTACCGGATTGACCAAATCTTTGTCTCTGGATGGAAGGCCTTACGATATTGCTTGTGGTCAGATTGACATAGGAAATGCGGCAACTGATATGACTGAAGTCATGCAAAAAGGCGTTCCTCAGGCAAATCTTGAACTGAAACCGGAACCCGTTATGCCGGTTGAAAATGTGGCATCTGCTGTTCTTTACATGGATAGTCTAGCGCTGGATGCAAATGTTCAATTTATGACAGTTATGGCAACTAAAATGCCCTTTATCGGGCGGGGATGATGCTAGTCACCTAGAATAGTTGATAGATAAGCGATTGTCATTTTGGGGAGTTCGTCCAGCAACCGCTGGGCTTCTTCGCGTGTGGTTGTTTCGTAAGCGCTTCGGACAACTGCGCTTGTAATGGTTACTATGATGCGAACCGTGTTTCGGGCTTCTGTTTCCGTCAGCCCTCTTTCTCTAAAGGCACCATAACCGGAGAAGAAATCTACAAGCCGATTGACTGAAACCCTATTTATGTCGTTCCACTCCCTTGTCCATGCGAGGGATCTGCTAAGCCTTTTATAGACTTCATCTTCCATCAAAGCATTGATGACGGCATCCTGCACAACTTTCACCACATGTCGCCAATGAGCGTGTGAACTGACGTCTTCAAAAAGAGTTTCAAAGCGTTTGTCATGCTCTGCCATGATCTGTTCTGCTAATGCCAGCAAAACATCATTCTTATCTTCGAAATATTGATAGACAGAGCCAACAGGGACACTTGCTTTACGCGCAATGAGGCTGGTTGTGATATCCGCTATTTCTGTTGTGGAAACAAGTTCCCGAGCCGCCTGAATGATTTGCGTAACACGCTCCTTCGACCGGGATTGAAGCGGTTTCTTACGTTTACTCATAACTCACACAACCTACTGCAAATAAAAATATGAAAAACTTTCATGTTATCGCTTGACGTTAATTGATAAATTGAAAACACTAATATGTCCAACAATTAATTTTGCAGGGGAACTTAGCCATAAGGGGGAGCGATATGGGGATTTGTGCGAATTATGTAAGGAAATTGTTTGGAAGCGTCAGCGGCCGGACAGTAGCCTTATTGGGAGCGTTTCTTGTTGTTATCTTCTACGTGCCGATTGCAATGGCGGAGACGGTCATAAAGGTTGATGCCGGGGCGAATGCTCAAGAAGAGCTGCAGGAAGCGCTTATACTTGTGGAATCTGGGCAGACAATTGAGCTGGGTGAGGGAATTTTTGTGCTCAGTGATGGTCTCTCTCTCGATGTGGATAATGTCACTGTCCGAGGGCAGGGGATGGACAAGACGATTTTGTCTTTTCGCGATCAGAAAGGAGGATCAGAAGGCCTTCTAGTGACTTCGGATCAGGTAATACTTCAGGACTTTGCGGTAGAAGACTCAAAAGGGGACGCGATTAAAAGCAAAGGTGTTGACGGAATTGCAATGATTAATCTGCGTGTGGAGTGGACAGATGGGCCTAAATCCACAAACGGAGCATATGGGCTATATCCGGTTCAATCCAAAAATGTCTTTATTCATGGATGTGTTGCCATTGGTGCGTCTGACGCAGGCATTTATGTGGGCCAAAGTGATCGGATTATTGTCGCTAACAGTCGCGGGGAGTTCAATGTTGCAGGGCTGGAGATTGAAAACAGCTATAACGCTGATGTTTTTGATAATGTGCTGACCAGAAATACGGGTGGTCTTCTGGTTTTTGATCTGCCCAATCTTCCTCAACAAGGCGGGCACAATGTTCGCTTTTTCAGAAATAAATCTTTTAACAATGATACGCCCAATTTTGCGCCAGAAGGTAATATCGTGGGGATCGTCCCGCGTGGCACTGGTATGATCGTAATGGCGAATGAAAATGTGGAAATTTTCGAAAACGAATTTTACGAAAATGACACGATGAATATTGTCGTTGCCAGTTACGTTGATGATTTTGACGATGAAAACTATCAGCCGACACCGCGTAAAATTCATATCCACCATAATAAATTTGGAAAGTCAGGGTTGGATCCGGACACCGGTGAATTTGGTGCGATTGTGCGTGAGACATTGGGAACTCCTGTCCCGGATATTGTTTGGGACGGTGTATTGCCGTTGATGGATTATTTTGTTTTCGGTCAAGACGAAGAGCATAAGCTGGCCATACATGACAATATTCATTTGGATGGTGTGCGCCCTTTCGGAAACGCCAACCTGATCATGCATGTGATTGCTCCTATATTTCACAAAGCTCATTATGATATGTCCCCGTATCAGAAGAGCTATCCTCCACTGCCTCCTGTAGAGGTGATCATCCGCGGTAAAAATGCTATGGAACTGGTTCAGTGAAACGTTTTGTGTTGTTGGTGGTGAGTGCTGTGCTGCTTGTTGGGGGCGGCGACGTTTCAGCGTCTGCGGTAAATGACCAGAAACTTATGGCGAAAAAGCCTGCCAAATTACTGTCAGCTTATGGCCTGTTCAAGGATAAGTCTGCCCGCAACCCGGGTCCGGCACTTCTTCGCTATGAGTTAAACAATCCCCTGTTTACAGATTATGCTGAAAAAATTCGGTATATCTATATTCCGCAATCTGCGGGCCCTGCCAAGCTAACAACTCACGACGAACCTCTTTCCTTTCCGGTGGGGAGTGTGTTGGTAAAAACATTTGCGTATCCTGTTTCTTTCCAACAGAAGAATAGCTCTCTTCGCTTCATTGAAACCCGACTTCTAATTCACAAATCTGATGGCTGGGTTGCCTACCCATATGTCTGGAACGAAGAACAGAATGAGGCTAAGCTGAAAGTAGCAGGAAAAAGATTGCAGATACCTGTTATTTGGGAGGATAGGGCCTCTCAAATAATTGAATATGCAGTACCGAACATGAACCAGTGTAAGGGATGTCATGCTTCTCGTGATAAGCAGATAACACCGATAGGACCAAAAATTCGAAACCTGAACCGTTTGGATGCAGCTGGAATTGAAAACCAGATCAATATATTGAAAAGAAAGGGTTATCTAAGCGTTCAGTTTCCAGAGATTGAGAATTTACCAAAAGTGCCCGACCCATTTGATGAACGAGCGGGCAGTTTGCGCGAGCGGGCTCGCTCCTATCTGGATGGTAATTGCGCTCATTGCCATGCACCAGGTAAGCCTGCTGATACAAGCGGACTTTATCTGAATTATGAAGAAGAGCGGGACGTGCACTGGGGAATTGACAAGCCGCCGGTGGCTGCTGGACGAGGTGCAGGAGGATTAAAGGTTGCCATTAAACCCGGTCAGCCAGATCAATCAATCCTGTATTATCGAATGAATAGTGTTGATCCGGGCATCATGATGCCCGAATTGGGTCGTTCTCTCATCCATCAAGAAGGTTTGAAGTTGATCGAAGAATTTATCAAGTCTCTCGATTAACCAGCGGATAGGACTTTACGAGAGATGTCGGGTTTTGGCTTTGCCGTGCCATATGGCTCGTCACCGGCAATTGTTATCCGATGCAGCTCGCGTCGGTAGCCATCGTAATCGTTAATCGCTAGATGCATGCTACATCTATTATCCCACATGGCGATCGAGTTTTTACGCCAGCGGAACCGGCAGGTAAAAGCTTCATTGAGGGCGTGACGATAAAGCTGGTTTAACAGGTCCTTACTTTCACTTTCACTCATTCCCTTCAGGCGAACCGTATAAACCGGATTAATAAATAACAGCTTGCGGCCAGTTTCAGGGTGAACGCGGACAAGTGGATGCTCAACCTCGTTATGAGCTTCTTCGCTTCTCACAATCTTCATGGCCTTTTTATCTGTATCTCCGAGAATACTTTTTCCAAGCCCATAGGGTCTTCTCGCTGAATGAACGGCAATCAGGGGCTCAATCAGTTTTTTTATGCCATCTGAAAGTGTTTCATAGCCTAAATACATGTTGGCAAAAAGTGTATCCCCACCATAAGGAGGGATGTCGATGCCTCTAAGCAGGGTGGCAAATGGCGGACATTCCTGAAAAGACCAGTCTGAATGCCATTGTCCGCCGAAATTAATGGTTTTGGTCTCAGTAGCCTCTTTGACAACAGCGATCACATTGGGATGCTCGCTCATTGTCTCAACGAAAGGTTCTTTGCCGAATGGGCCAAATTGTTGCGCGAACGAAATATACTCAGCCATATCCAGGTCTTGATCCCGAAAAAATACAACTACATGTTCCAGCAAGGCACGGCGGATTTCCTGAATAGTTTCTGCATCATTTACTTTTAAATCGACCCCCAGAATTTCTGCGCCAATATTTCCGGTGATCGGTGCGACTTCAATATGCTTATAGCTGGACATTGCTCCCCTCCTGTCGGTTTCGTTTTTTGCTATTCTGTAATTCCCTGTGTGAAATATATGTTGTTGAAGCAATAATTATTGCGCCGCCCAGAAGCACGAAGTGATCGACGCCTTCATTAAAGAAAATATATCCAATGATAATCGCCCAGATCAATTGCAGAAACCCAAGCGGTTGAGTGACCGTAAGTGGGGCCGCTTCAATTGCGCGGGTCAGGGTATAGTGACCGGCTGTTGCAAAAAATGCAGTAAGCGTTAGCCACATCATTTCTGTCCAGGTAGGGGTTTCCCATTGGATCAGGGCGCCGGGTAATAGTGCAATAGTACAACCGACTGACAACATGCTTACGATCATCACGGAGTTTTCTTTTGCCGTCAGTTTTTTGGCTATCAGAAATGAAATTGCAAATAGCGGTGTTGCGCATAGTTGGGCGATCTGGCCGGAGTTAATCTCTTGAAATCCGGGCCGTAAAATAATCAGCGTTCCGACAAAACCGATAATAATTCCGATAATTCGCCTTGCCCGCAACGTCTCCCCCAGAAATAGCCCCGCGCCGAGGGCGACGAAAATCGGTGATGCATATCCAATTGCTGTTACCTCTGCTACAGATATACGGGCCATCGCATAAAACCAGAGCATAACGCCAATAGCATGTACTGCTGCTCTGGCTGAATAAAGCCCGAATGTTTGCATCGACATGCGAATGGGCCAGAACCGCCATAAAATCGGAATGGTGAAAACCACAGCAATGGCATAACGAATAAAAGCGGCTTGAACGCTTGGAACTTCTGATCCCAAATAGCGAATGACACTGGTCATGGAGACAAACAGCAATGTCGTCAAAACCATCCAGCAGACGCCTTGCAGGGTTCTGTTTCCCTTAAGCTCGGTGATAAACGGCACAGGTTTTCCTTGTTTTTATTATTGATTTTATGTTCTCTCAATTTTTCCAAAATGTCTACACATTAGAGTGAGAGGATTATGACAAAGGTATAGGTTTCGATTTTTTGTGCGCCGATTGACCAAGAACAGCTACTCAGGAAGGAAGGAGAATTTCACAGGTCAGTACCAGATGGAATATTGCCTTTCGCAAAATCCGGATAGGTTATTTAACTCGATTTTTGTTCCGGTTCGAGTGATCAAGGTTCCTGAAAAAGTTCCGAAAAGTTGGGAAAAATCGAAACCGGTTTGGATCTTATTGTTGAAGGCTTCATACATTCCTTCTGAGGTAAATCTTACGGCTGATCCGCGATCACAGGTTATTTCCCAAGATTTACTCAAATCGTCTTGGTCATAGGAAAATAAAAATAAGCCAAGTTTCTCGGATTTCCCGTTTATCCAGACTATATTTTCGGAAGCACCAGTTTCATTGACACCGTTGGAGACGTTTATGCCGATTAAGGTGCCATCTTCAAGTTGCTCTGTGACGCATGCCCAGTTCCAAAAAGTGTCTCGCCTGAGGAAGCCTGCGGTAAAATCATGATGAGCAGTGGCGGATAACTTCTCAAGGTCATAAGTTTTGCCCTTATAAGTCAAATGTCCGCGAGCAACTATTCCGGCTACCTTTTGACAGTAAGTCCAGCCGTTTGCTCCTGTAGGAGTGCAAAGTCTGAGGGTATCGAAGCGACATTCGGTCTCAGAAAATTTCAGCGACAAGTCTATTCCATCAGGTGAACTAACTTCCAGTTTCTTTGTAAGAGTGGGCTCATCGCATTCAATCAGAACTTTGGCATTTTCCTTTGAAAGTTCTGTTTGCCCATTATCAGGGTTTAAGGATATTTGCCCGTCTGTGGCATCCGATATTCTGAACCCAAATTTGTGAGTTTCTTTGGACAGCCGATCAAAAAGATAGAAAAAGGCAGTCTTGTGATCCTGATTTAATGTCATAGAACAACCTGCAATGAATTGCGGGCAGGTAAATCCCATAAAGTGAAAATGCACAAACTGTCGGTTTATTTCGCTAGGGGAAAGTCGTTTTCGAAACCCATCTCTTAGTGGATAGTCCTGAAAATTGATCGACCCGACCGGTTCTGAATATTTGCCAAATCTAAGCTCGCCTGATTTTGATAATAGCGTTTTCATTTTTTGCTCCGCTCGTCAGGAGTATTAATTGGTATTAGCTGTCCTCTCACGTTCATTTTCTTTCTTATTTCACGAAATGAGGTGCCGACAGTGAATTGTTATTCCGGTTAATGGACTGGCAACAGGTTTTTTAACGTGTGTTTTACAGTCGCTGTAATACCGGTGTAATTGTGACTTAGTATATCATTATCAGCAATTACTGATTGGGTGACGATATTTTACAAAAAAACTTGTAGGAATATACGCCCTGTGTCATGTTTTTTGTCATAAAAATGAAATAAAAGTGAAACAAATCGAAAGATTGGGAGGAACGATGAAACTCAATAAGTTTTTAATGGGTGCAGCTGCCACATTGATGGCGTCCATGTTCTCTACAGGTGCCGTTGCAGCAGAAGACTGCCCTCGTGGTACTTTGGATGAACGCTTCTGTGATCGTGATGGTGACCTGCTGGCGGATACACCAACGGATCCGGCACAACAGCTTGATCCATCAACTTTGGTCTTTGCCTATACACCGGTTGAAGATCCCGCTGTTTACAAAGAAGCGTGGAGCGATTTCCTGACCCATATGGAAAAAGTGACGGGTAAAAAAGTTGTCTTTTTCCCGGTTCAAAGCAACGCAGCACAGATTGAAGCGATGCGCTCCGGCCGGCTGCATATTGCTGGCTTTAATACTGGCTCCAACCCGCTTGCAGTAAACTGTGCTGGTTTTAATCCTTTTACAATTATGGCGTCAGAGGATGGAAGTTTCGGTTACGAAATGGAAATTATCACTTATCCTGGAAGTGGCGTTGAAAAGGTTGAAGATCTGAAAGGCAAAACATTGGCCTTTACCTCACCAACCTCTAATTCAGGCTTCAAAGCGCCTTCTGCAATTCTAAAAGCAGATTTCAATATGGAAGCGAAGAAAGACTTTGAGCCAGCTTTCTCAGGTAAACATGATAACTCAATTTTGGGTGTTGCTAATAAAGACTATGTCGCAGCCTCAATAGCAAATTCGGTTATGCATCGTATGCTGAAACGGGGTGTCATAAAATCCGATCAAGTGAAATCCATTTACAAATCACAGACTTTCCCAACCACCGGCTTTGGTGTTGTTTATAACCTTAAGCCTGAATTGAAAGCGAAAATTGAAGAAGCATTTTTCAGCTTTGAATGGGAAGGAACTTCACTGGAGCGGGAATTCTCCAAGTCAAACGAAGCTCAGTTCTTGAAAATGACATACAAGGAATTCTGGGACGTTATTCGGAAAATCGATTCTGCTAACGGTGTGACATATACTTGTAAATAAGTCCTTATTCATGCCGCGAACTGAACCGTTCGCGGCATTTTTTTATGGCGTCAGGCGTAGGTAGTAATGCTGCAAATTGAAAAACTCACAAAAAGATATCCCACAGGGGATCTGGCACTCAATGCTGTTGATCTGGAAATCCCAAAAGGGCAGGTGATTGCTCTTATCGGTCCCTCTGGGGCGGGTAAAAGTACTTTAATTCGGTGTTTGAACAGGCTGGTTGAACCAACCAGCGGTAAAGTCACATTGAAAGGTCAGGATATTACTGCACTTGGCGCGCGGGGCTTGCGGGCTGCCAGGCGCAAAATGGGCATGATTTTTCAGGAATATGCACTGGTTGAGCGCTTGACCGTGATGGAAAATGTGCTCTCTGGCCGATTGGGTTATGTTGGTTTCTGGCGTAGTTTATTTCGAAAATATCCGCAGTCCGACGTGGATGAGGCCTTCAGACTGCTTGATCGGGTTGGCCTGCTTGCGATGGCAGATAAACGTGCCGATGAACTTTCAGGTGGACAGCGTCAAAGGGTGGGGATTGCCCGGGCACTTATTCAGAATCCTGATTTACTGTTGGTCGATGAGCCAACAGCATCGCTGGACCCTAAAACTTCACGTCAGATCATGCGTCTTATATGTGAGCTCTGTGAGGAGCGGGAGCTGGCAGCCATCATCAACATTCATGATGTGGCTCTGGCAAAAATGTTTGTGCAAAGGGTAATTGGATTGAAACTAGGAGAGCTTCAATTCGACGGCAAGCCAGATGAACTTACAGCGGACGTATTGACGACTATCTACGGTGAAGAAGACTGGGAAGCCACCATTGAAAAAGTGGATGACGAGGACCTTGACGAGGCAGTTGTATGAGTGACGTAACGCTTGATATGCGGCTCGGCACAAAATGGCGGAAACCCCATTTTGTGAAGAACCCCGCTCTTCGCTGGGGACTTATAATTGGTGCGCTGGTTTATTTGGTTTTAGCCGTGAGCTCCATTGAAGTTAATTGGGCTCGGGTCAGCGAGGGTCTAATCAGGGGTTGGAACTTCATCATTGCGTTTGCATCACCCGATTTCACTTCGCGCGGCACTGATATTCAGGAAGGCCTGATTGAAAGCGTAATTATGACAATTACGTCAACGATTGTTGGTATCGCAATTTCCATCCCGATCGGACTGGGTGCTGCGCGAAACATTGCTCCATTACCAATTTATATGATTTGCCGCGGTATTGTGGCTCTGTCGCGGGCGCTAAACGAAATCATAGTTGCCATCCTGATGGTTGCTATTTTTGGTTTTGGTCCCCTCGCCGGTTTTATTACCCTAAGTTTCGCGACCATTGGTTTTCTTGCCAAGCTTATGGCTGAAGATATTGAAGATATGGATAGGGTACAGGCCGAAGCTATTCGATCAACAGGATCTTCATGGCTACAGTGGATTGACTACGGTGTGCTCCCACAGGTTCTTCCTCGGTTGGTGGGCCTTTCCATGTATCGCTTGGATATCAATTTTCGGGAATCTGCGGTCCTGGGGCTGGTGGGAGCCGGAGGTATCGGCGCTACATTAAACACTGCCTTTGATCGTTATGAATTTGATACAGCAGCTGCAATTTTGTTGATTATTATAGTGACGGTGATGTGCCTTGAATATCTGTCAGGTATCATTCGCAGGAAGGTGCAGTGATGCCAATATCTGAAACAAACTCCGGAAAAAAAGTGTGGCAGTTGCGGGATCGCAATCAAACGCTCATTCGATATTTTGGATATCTGGTCACGGTGGCAGTCTTCATGTGGTGCTGGAAACAGATATCTGATTCAACCACATGGTACTTCGTTTGGGATGCACCGCGTATTGCCGCAGACATCGGTTCGCGTGCCATGCCACCGAAATGGGATTATATTTCAGAACTTTGGGTGCCCATTTGGGATACGCTGAATATTGCCACTCTTGGAACCATTCTTGCGTTGGTGATGGCAGTGCCGGTAGCGTTTCTTGCTGCCAGCAATACGACGCCCAGCAAGCTTTTCGTTCGACCAATAGCGTTGATTATTATCGTCTCAACTCGTTCGATCAATTCGCTGATCTGGGCTTTGCTTCTGGTTTCCATTATAGGGCCGGGGGTTGCTGCTGGTTTGATGGCGATTGCAATACGGTCAATTGGATTTTGCGCAAAGTTGCTTTACGAAGCGATTGAGGAAATTGATACCAAGCAGATAGAGGCGATTTCCGCTACGGGTGCTTCACGGTGGCAAGTAATGGTTTACGGCATTGTTCCTCAAATCATGCCTGCTTTTGCCGGGATATCTGTATTTCGTTGGGATATTAATATTCGCGAGTCAACCGTTCTTGGCCTTGTCGGCGCGGGTGGTATTGGTCTACAACTGCAATCCTCTTTAAATGTTCTTGCCTGGCCACAGGTTGCATTGATCCTGTTAGTGATCCTTGTGGCTGTTGTTCTGGGTGAGTGGGTTTCTGCAAAGGTGCGCGGTGCAATCATCTAAATCTTTTGGCGATCTGTTCCCTGTGTTGAATGGGGAACAGGCATTTGATCTGTATGAGCAGGTCAAGAAGGCGCTTCCTGCCGCCACTTTTCCAGACACTTCCCGTCAATGCGCGTCATTGCTTGACGTCACCGACGAAGTTGATGTTTTTGTCTTTGACGCATTCGGTGTATTGAATGTTGGTGAGGTGCCCATCCCGCGGGCGGTTGAACGAATTCAAGACCTGCGTGCTTTAGGAAAACAGGTGTTTGTTCTCACCAATGCCGCCAGTTTTAACCGGGATGAAACGTTTCAAAAATTTGTGAAGCTGGGCTTTGAGTTTTCTCACAACGAATTAATCACAAGCCGCAGAGCAGCGGAACTTGATCTGGCTGAGTTTGGTCCGGAGCATACTTGGGGAGTCGCTTCAACTGACAGTTTTCAAGTGACCGATCTGCAAGCAAAATGCGAGGTTCTGGCGGATGATGCTGAAATCTATGAAAATGTGTCAGCTTTTCTGTTTCTGTCGGTCCAGTCATGGACTGAAAACCGTCAACAGTTGCTTGAAGCCTCTCTTAAGGACAACCCAAGGCCAGTTGTGATCGCCAATCCCGATATTGTGGCGCCACGAGGGGAAACGTTTTCAACGGAGCCAGGATATTTCGGGCATCGATTGATGTCGCTTTATGGTACGGATGTGCATTTCCATGGCAAACCGTTTGCCTCTGTTTTCGAGTTGGTAGAACAAAAAATAGACCTGTCAGAAGTTGATCGAAATAGAATATGTATGGTCGGAGACACCTTGCATACAGATGTGCTAGGAGGTGCTGCGCGAGGTTGGCGAACAGCACTTGTTACCGATCATGGCCTTTTCAAAGGACTGGAACCGGAGAAATATATATCCAAAAGTGGCATTCGGCCGGACTGGATGGTAGGTTCAATATAAAGTCAGCGATTAGATATTTTCAAGTATTGGGGAAGTGATGACACCAGCGATTATCGATGTTGCTCTAACAGCCTTTGTCACCATGTTTGTCATTATTGACCCCATTGGCCTGTTACCGATATTTATCAGCCTGACCAAGGGTACCACTGTCTCGCATCAGCGTAAAATGGCAATCAAAGGCGTCTTGATTGGCGGTGCAACACTTTTGTTTTTTGCACTGTTGGGTGACCGCTTTCTCTCTCTTTTGGGGGTTGGGCTTCCTTCATTTCGAATAGCTGGCGGGGCTATGCTTTTTCTGATGGCCATTGAAATGGTGTTCGACAAAAGAAGCAAACGCCGAGAAAATAGTGCAGAACACATGCGTGAAGAGATAATTGCCGAAAAGCATTTCGATGATATTTCAGTATTTCCGCTATCTGTTCCGTTGATCTCTGGGCCCGGAGCGATTGCATCCATTATGCTGCTGATGAGTGCCAATCGCGATAATCTGGTGCATCAGGGGACAATTCTTGGCGTTCTTGCGGTCGTTTTGTTAATCGTCTTTATTCTCTTCATGCTCGCCCCACGTCTTGAAAAGCTGATGGGTGTGACGTTCACTCAAATTGTCTCTCGCGTGTTGGGGGTAATTTTGGGAGCACTTGCGATCCAATATATTGTTGATGGGATCAAGCTGAGTTTTCTTGTCTAGTGCCCATACTGAACTTGCCACTTGTCATTGCTCCCGACCCGATATTCCGAAAAAAAGCAGAGGTGGTGGATAAAGTTGACGATGAAATTCGCGGGCATATACACGATATGTTCGAAACTCTTTACGCTGCGAACGGTCTTGGGCTTGGGGCCAACATGGTTGGGCTTCTCAAACAGATTATCGTCATTGACTTGAAAGAAAATGGCGTCAGTCAGCCACTTGCTATGGTAAACCCTGAAATTCTCCAATCGTCCGACAGCATGCAGGTTTATAACGAAGCTTCTTTAAGTTTCCCAGGGATCAGTGCCGATATTAAACGGCCCGATCAGATCACTGTGCGCTATCTTGATGAACCGGGAGATGAGCAGACGCTGAAAGCAGACGGTTTCCTTGCGACGGTCATACAACACGAGATGGATTACTTGCAGGGGCGCACCTTTCTCGATCACCTCTCGCGAACCAAGCGGGATACTTTGATGCGAAAATACCTAAAATCGAGGCGGGCGGCCGGTTAATAACTGACCTATAATATGCTTGGCTCTTCGGGGCCGGTAGCTTCACTGTCAGCACGTGGTTTGAAAGAAATACTGGGTTTGAACCTTGATTGCCAAATCCGACAGTCGCCGTACTACCAGGGGGGGTGGAGCTTGGCGGCGGAGTGGACAAAGCGCTCACGTCAATACCGCCAAATATATTCGCTGCCGGACTATCACCACGAAAGTGGGTCAATAGATCATAATGGCGTGGTAATTTGGCTAGAAGCGCTTCCTCTCGTTTTTTAAGTTGCGCCAATCGTTTGATCCAATCTTCCTTGCGAATGAACCTTGCAGCCGGAAACTGGGTGTCTTTGAAATAGTTTTTAGCAAACAGCACTGTTTCAAAACTCATTCGATTAAACAGGAATGTTCGATCAAAAGGTGTCGTCAGTGGCAGGGTATAGCGATATTCTTCAAGCATCTGCGCGAGGCTGTCAGGAATAGGCATTTCTTCGCGTGCGACCCGCCAGTATTCGCTGTCTTTTCGGTTGTTGATGCAATAGTGCAGAATGATAAAGTCACGGATGCTTTCCATCATTTGGCTGGTTGTCTCGTTAAACCTATTCTGCAATGCTTTTGGGTAGCTCTTGTCTGGGAAGTTAAGCATCAAAAGCTTGATTGAATTTTCGATCATGTAAATCGCTGTCGATTCCAGCGGTTCAATGAACCCCGATGATAACCCTATTGCAATACAGTTTTTCTCCCAGCTTTTCTCCATTGCGCCAATTCGAACCGGAATAGCACGTGGCTCTGCGTCCTTACCTGCAGGCCCCAGGTGTGAGATAAACTCAGAGATCGCTTCATCGTCGCTCCGAAAATTGCTGGAAAAGACATAACCTGTACCAATGCGATTGTACAAAGGCACATTCCACACCCAGCCTGCGCCAAGAGCGGTTGAAGTAGTGCAGGGTTCGATAGATTTTAAATCTGTATGTGGGATTTGGACAGCAAGCGCCCGGTTATTTAAAAGATATTTGCTGTAATCTATGCGCTTGACCCCGAGTGCTTCGTTAATGATAACGCCTCGAAATCCGGTACAGTCAATGACCAGTTCTACAGGATAGTCACCGGTGCGCTGTAACGTCAGGCTGCAAATAAACCCTTTTTCATTTTTGTTGACCGCCTCTACGTCATCCAGCACGTGATTAACGCCGCGTTTTATTGAAATTTCGCGAAGAAAACCTGCAAATTTTCCGGCATCCAGATGGTATGCGTAATTGATGTGGCGCTCGTAGTCACCTTGTGACAAATCTTTTGGGCCTTTACGGGCACGAATAGCAGCAACACTTGCTGAAAGCACTTCATCAATTCGCTTCTCTCCGTTTGGACCTCCGTATTTATGAAAATGATAGGCGGGGTTTTGACCACCTAACTGCAAACCATTTCCATCGAACGGATGAATAAATGAAGTCGCGCGACCTTTTTCATCATGTGACCAGTTGGTAAAGCGGACTCCCAATTTGAAAGAAGCATTACAACGCCGAAAGAATTCCCGCTCTGAGATACCTAAACTTCGAAGCAAATCTGGCATACTTGGAACAGTTGCCTCACCAACCCGATGGTGGGGACGTTAGGTGACTCGATGAGTGTTATTTTTGTAGGCTTTTCTTCCTTGTTGAAGTTTAGATATCTGACAAGAAATGCTGCCGTTAGCCAGCCAGCAGTGCCGCCGCCTACAATAGTAATCTCATTAATTTGTGAACCCATAGCCCTACCCCACTGATTGGTTCAATGCAGGCAGGTTATCAACTAAAAGAACATTAGAAAACAAAAATATAAATGAGTGGGCTAAGGGGTATGAGTTTCAAAGAAACTTTAAAGTGGCGTTGATGACGTCGGGGTCGATCAGAATACGGTTATGGCCAAGACCTCTCGTCTTGATGAGTTTCGCGCCGCGCCACTTGGCAAGAATGTTTTCACTCTGATTAAAAGGGACCAGCGGATCTTTTTCATCGTGAAAGAACAGAGCCGGGAGCGTGAAGTTTTTCGCCAGATTGGATCCTTTAACGTCTTCGAAGGGTAAACCGTAGTCTCTAACAACCATTTCTTCGGTTAGCGCGATCACGGGCTTGCTAAAGCCAAGCATGCGACCCATGCCATACAAATGTGCCTTGAGATCTTCGGGCGGCGCCAAATAGACAACTTTTCCAGCTTGCAAGCCTAATGAAAGAGCGAAGCTCGTGGTTGCACACCCATTGGAATGAGCGATAATGCCATGAAGTTGACCCAGATGATCCCCAATTTTTTTAATAGCTCTTGCAAGGTCAGGAAAGGCGGCGCGTTTGCCATCTGCTTGGCCATGTGCAGGCAGGTCGCATATGACAGCTCTGTAACCAGCTTTGGTGAGGGGGGCGATAAAATCAGTCATTTGGCTACCTCTGCCTGACATACCATGAACAAGCAGGATCGTTGGACCGTTTCCAAAACTGTAAAGGGGCAGGCGTTGGCCGTCTGCGAATTCCAGCCAATCCATCTCTCCTTGCTGCAAAACGGTTTTTTGGCTCGGTTTAGCCGCCATGGGCAGGGGGGTGTCAAAAATAACACGATATCGTTTTGCTGCCTTTTTGGGCATAAGCTGCGATTGAAACTTGTTAAAGAGAACAAGCGCTGCCAACGCCAGACCAGGTTTTTTCTTTTTGGAAGGCTTGTTTACACGGTTCGTTGATTTATCAATCACCTCAGGCAGGTCCAGAATTTGGCTGAATTCTTCGGGGGTTATGGGGGCAGTAATGGTCATGGGGCGCTCCAACTCTAGTAAGTTCTAAAAAAGAACTATGTATATTTAAGTTCCCTTTTGGAACTTGTCAATATGTGTTAGGATGTCGCCATGAAGTGGAATGAGCTTGAAAATGAATCCTGCCCGATCGCCAGAGCCCTGTCTGTTATCGGCGATCGCTGGACCTTATTGATAATAAGGGACTGTTTTATGGGGGTTACCCGGTTTGATCAGTTGCAGCGGAATATTGGGATGACCCGTCATGTTCTCGCGGACCGGCTCAAAAAACTTGTGGAGGCTGATGTACTCGAAAAACGCCCTTATCAGGAACGGCCTGTTCGCTATGAATATCTTTTGACACGAAAGGGTGCTTCCTTTTTTCCGGTACTCATGATGTTATTTTCATGGTCAGAAAAACATCTGCCTCATGACCAGGTCGCACCATATGAATTTCTGAATGCCGAAACAGGCCATAAAATTGAACCGGTTCTCTACGATGACAAAACCGGATCAAAGGTAGATGGGCGAAATATCATTCGAAAAGAAAATTGATTGGATGATCAAAGTTTAATCCGTTCGGGTTCGACATCATACAAATTGCTGATGATGTGAGGAGACATAATTTCGCTCGCCAATCCTTCATTAAAAACAGAGCCATTTTGAAGCAGCAGAACACGATCGCAGACCTGACGGGCCAGTTGTAGATCATGAAGAACAACTATGATTGTGTAGTTCTTTTTTATGGTCAAGGCGCGGCAAATATCGAAAAGCATAAACTGGTGTTTTAGGTCCAGCGCTGATGTTGGCTCATCCAGCAGCAAAAGAGCGTTGTCACTCTCCCAAATTTGAGCCAGCACTCTTGCAAGATGGACACGCTGTTGTTCCCCACCGGATAGCGAAGAAATCTGTCGGTCCCTTAATAAATGGGTTTGAGTAAGCTTTAGCGCCGCATCGACGATTTTCTGATCATGTGTTGAATGAAAACTGTCAGGACCATTTCTGCCCATTGAAGCTATTTCGTGGACTTTGAAGGGGAAGTTGAACGTAATTTGCTGGGTAAGGACAGCACGCAATTTTGCGAGTTCTTTTAGTGAATAGTCTTTCAAACGCAGATGATTGAAATAGATGTCACCGGAGGTTGGGGCTTGGAAGCCTGCCAGGCATTTTAACAAAGTTGATTTTCCTGCACCATTGGGACCAAGAATTCCGAGTATTTCTCCAGCTTCTGCCTTAACCGTAATGTTTTGTAAAATTTCGGTTTTGCCGGATTTGAACGAAAGGTTTTGAGCGGAAATCATTACACTTGCCCTTTGCTGTGACGTATCAATAACCAGATAAAAAATGGCCCGCCAACAAGGCTGGTTATAATTCCGACGGGCATTTCAGTCGGAGATAAAGCCGTTCTTGCAATCGTATCTGCCAGTAATAGCAGGGCGCCACCAAATAACGCCGATGCTGGCATTAGGAGGCGGTTATCTGCACCCAGCATAAGGCGGATCAAGTGAGGTACGACCAAGCCTACAAAACCAATAATGCCGCTTACCGATACTGCGGCCCCTACACATAGTGCCGCGCAAATTACGACAATACGTTTAAGCCTATTCACATCAATGCCGGTATAGGTCGCGTTTTCTTCGCCCAGCAATAAAACATTCAACTCCTTCGCTTTACTGGAAAGCAAAAAGACGCAGGGTAGAACCAGTGTGGCTGTTACCAGAACTGGTGTCCACAAAGCTCCCCCCAGACTTCCCATGGTCCAAAAAGAGATTTCTCTTAATTGTTGATCCGTTGATAAGAAGCTCATCAAGCCGGTCCCCGCAAAGGTGAGGGCGTTAATCGCTATCCCGGCCAGCAGCATATGAGTTACCGAAAACACACCTGAAATTCGCGCAAGCCGTAAAATAATCAGTGATGTTACGATGCCTCCTGCAAAAGCGGCAAAGCTCATTGTATAGAGCCCCATGAAACTGATCAGTTGCCCCGCAAAAACAATAACTGTCGCAACACATACTGCTGCTCCTCCCGTAATCCCGATAAGTGTCGGATCGGCAAGCGGGTTTCTAAAAAGGCCTTGCATGGCGGCACCGGACACACCAAGCGCTGCGCCAACTATGATCGCTAATAGAATTCTGGGAAGACGAATATTGAAAAGAACAGATAATTCAAAGTTATCCAGTTTCGCTGATAACAGTTTAACTAGAGGAATTTGTACCGCCCCTTGTGTTGCCGCGACCAGAGAGATCATTATCAGGATAATGGTCAACAGTAAGAGTATGCCTGTATAAGAGATCGTGCGAGGAGAATTATGGCTCAGAGGCGGGCGACGAAGAAGTGAAATCATTTTTGGAATAATTTCCCGTTTAACTCAATCGCTGCATCAGCAGTCCGCGGACCAAAGCCCAATAATAAAAGAGCATCCATCGTAACGATGTTGCGAGCCTTTCCTGCTGGTGTCAGGGCCATTCCTGGCAGCTCTAACAGTTTGTCAGTACCTCCGATTTGCTGCAAAGTTTGTTCTGAAACCAATAGCACGTCTGGGGCAAGGTTGGCGGCCGACTCCGGCGTAAGTGGTTTATAACGAATGAAGTTTTGCGCAACATTTTCACCCCCCGCCAGAGCGATAATGGCATCCGCCGAAGTTTCTCTACCCGCAACCATTGGCGAACTTGCACCATGGTTCATCAAGAACAGAACTCTCGGTGTTTTAGTCTGATTGGATTTGGTCGATGCAAGTTTTTCAAGCTTGTAATCCAGTTGTTTCACCAGTTTGTTTGCGGCATCCGGTACCTTCAAAAGTGTCCCGATTTGCAAAATATTGTCTTTGACATCCGCAATAGTTTTGGCTGCTTTGATTTCATGCAAAGAAACACCGGTGGCTTTTAATTGCTTCAGCACTGTCGGAGGACCTGAATCTTCACTTGCAAGGATCATTGAAGGTTTTAAGGAAAGAATGCCTTCACTGGATAAGGCGCGCATGTATCCCACTTTAGGTAACTGGGCGGCTGCTGCCGGAAAATAGCTTGTCGTATCACTGCCGACCAGTAATTCCCCTTTTTCCAATGCGTATATTGTCTCCGTTACCGATCCGCCAATGGAGATAACACGGTCCTCGGCAACAGCGGGAATGGATAGAAACGATAATGTAGCAACTATCAGGGGAATTAGCTTTTTCATTTGGGGGTATCCGATTTCATCAAAATATTCGCGGTATTTATTCCAAGGGATTGTAGATATGTCAGAACAGGCAAAAGCCGTTCTATTGGAGTGGATTTGTCACCGGCTATGATCAGATTCTGCATCTGATCCTCTTGGCTTCTTATCTTCAGGGTTGACTTCAAGGCATCCAAAGAAGCAAAGGTTTCACCATCCAAAGCATATCCATTGGGCCTTATTTCCAGCACTATCTGATTGTTGGCTGGGCGCGAGACTGTTGCTTCTTTTCCGCCTTCTGGAAGAGTCAGATCCAGTGATCGATAGACTGCTCCCGCCGTCAGAATGAAAAAAACCAGCAAGATAAAGAGTATATCGAGCAAGGTCGTAAGATCTGGCAAGAAACTGACATCGTCGTTGCCCTCAGCCTGCTGGTGCACATTGATCATGAGGCAAGCCTGTCTTCCAGATTGCGGCGAGCGGCGGAGCTTTCATTTATTCTAGTTTGTTCCAGCTCCATTTGAATGGACTGAGAATTCAAGCGAGATGTTAGCGCGTTTGAAAGTAACTGCTTCCATGCTGCAAAAAGGCCAGCACTCACGATTGCAGGTAATGCTACAATTAGCCCCGCGGCTGTTGTCAACAGCGCTTCCCAAAGCCCATCGGCAATGAGGTTGGGAGTGACAGGTCCTTCGGTGACTGCAATTACCTGAAAGGCGGAAATAATCCCCAAAATCGTACCGAGCAAACCTAACAGAGGTGCTATTGCCGCGAGGAGCCTGAGACTGCCTATACCTCGTGAGAATTTTGAGGTTATACGGCTGAGTTCAAGCGATATAATTTCATCACGTAAGTCTTTCGGTGTTTCCCGATGCTGATGCAGGATATGACTGAGCTTTCTGAATTGCTTATGGCTCCCCATTCCGTGAAGTGCGAAGAAGCTGAACCTTTCCAGAATAAGTAACAGAGTAAAAAGAGAGCAGGCCAATAGTGGCCAGCCCATTACACCCAGCTTGTCAAAATCTTCAGGAAGTAACTGCTCAAGCGGCATTCGCTACTCCACCTTCGGGGATCTCTGAAATAATGTCTCGCCACAACTCAAGTTCGCTCTCGCCGGGTTTGCGTTTGCCAAAGAAAGTGGCAATTATTTCACCTTCAGCGTCAAAAACTTCCAGAGCAGTGACAATTCCGTCCTCAGTTGGTTTCCGGGTGACCCAAGAGCTGGCAATTTTACTTTCATCCAGATGAAGGTTGAACATGGGATCCAAGACATTGAACCAGTTGTCAAACTCAACAAGCTTTTTAACGGGCCCGGTATGGATTTGAATGCATCCACGATTTCCGACAAAAACCATGATTTCGCAATTGTAGTCGCGTGCTTTCTCTAATACGGTACGCGCGGCATTTGTGCCGACTTGTTTGGCAAAGTCCTCTCCGATTTTACGAAACCCTTGCTCACGACCAACGCCAAATTTTCGCAGCATTGGGAAAAAATCATGCGTATCTTTGAGGTTTTCCCAAGCGTTTCGAAATCCGTCCCAGTCAATTTCTTCGTCAGGTTTTTCAGCTGCCTTTTCTGCATAGGCTTCAATTTCCATTAACCGGGACTGATCGTCAGATCGAAAATCGTCTACTAGCGAGTCAAAGGCTGATTTTTCTGATTTATTTGTCAGATATATTTTGTGAATAGCAGTTCCTGATTTGTCAAAAAACTGAACGCTGTGGCGTTCGCCTGCTTTGCTTTGCTCGCTAACGGCAAAACAATGGCTCCAGTGTGTCATGAAAAGGCGGAGGTCAATGTCGGGATTTACAAACAGGCCCGTTTTCATCTGCCCATGTGTAAAAAATTTAGGGTTTTCGTAGACACCTTTGCGCTCATGTACGCAGCTTTCATTGCGTGTTAGCGCCATAACCTCACCAAGTTTTTGAATTTCAGTGAGAATTTTTTCAGGCTCATTTCGTAGTCGAATGATCTTTGGGCCAACCCCGCTTGCTAATAGTTCCCCTTCTGATACACCTAATTCAACTGCGGCATTTCGAATACGTAAGTCTGGCTTTTCTGCTTTTAGGTCTGCGTATCTTTGCGCCAGTTCGTTGATTGCGTCGCTCATGTCTTCCTCATTCAATCAATTAATTACAAATCTAACGGGGACTCGAACCCAGCTAGAGACTTTCTGTCCATTTTGTACCAGCGGTTCAAATTCCCACTTCTTCACTGCGGCCAAAGCGGCTTTGTCCAGCAGTCGATACCCCGACGATTGTTCAACCTTTAACTCACCAGGCCTTCCACTGGGCTCCACCAATGCGTTAAGCATTACTGTGCCCTGTTGCCCAAGTTCATAAGCTCTTCGCGGATAGGACGGTGCTACCTGCCGTCGATAATTTGCTTCGTGAACAACTGTTGAAGCGCTATTACCCTTGTTTTTATCCAAGGAATTGGCTTTAAGCGAAGAAGGTGAATTCTCTTGTTGATCTGAATTTGATACCGTTTCAGTCACTGGATTATCTGTTGCTGTTTCTGGTTCAGGTTTATCAGCTATGCGAGTTTCAGCTTTTTGCGTAATGACAGGGGAAGGCTGCGGTAAGCTGGTTTTTTTTCCTAGGCTTCTTGGTTTGGGTACAGGGATCGGATCACGTTTATCCTGTTTGGTAACCTGCGGTATTTGATCTTTGGAATTTGTAAGTGGTTCTGTTTTCTTAACTGTTTCTTTGACAGCTTCAGGAACGGCCAGAACTTCAAGCTGTGCCGTTTCGATTTCTTCAAATTTCGGCAGGTTCCGCGGACTTGTCGCTGACGTCTTTGTGGGTTCAGGGTCGGCAGATATACTGTCACTTTGTGTTGCTGGCGGCGCAGGGGGTGTTCGGGGGCTGCTTTGTGGTGCTGCTAGGGTGCTTAAGGAAATACGAAGCTGTTGGACAACAGGTTTTTCGAATGAAGTCCGGTTGAGCGTAAGATAATTGAACAAAAATAAATGCGCGATGAGCGACAGGGCGATCAGACCGCCCCATCTCACAACTTCGCGAATATCCAAGTCCCGTTCAGCTACCATTTAAGAGTTACCCTTGCACCGAAATTGATGCCTTCTTCTGGTAGGGTCGCGAACCGTTTCGTATAGTATTTGTCGAAGACGTTCTCGATCCCCAAATCCACGGTCAAGTGTTTGAAGTCACCTTCAGTGGGGGCATATCGGTAATAAATGTCATGCACGCCGTACCCTGCAGTACTGTCCTCTCCGGAGCCCACATGATCATTTTCGGTCGCAAAGCGAGACCGCCAGCCAATGGTGGAAGAAATGCTTTCAAACTCGTAACTGAAATCAGTTGTTAAGGTGAGAGGGACATTGTTGGACAAATACTCGCCCGTGTCGTCGTCTTTCGCTTCGACATAGGCCAGTCCTGCTTTGGCCGTAAACTTATTGATTTGATACTCGCCTTCGAGCTCAGCACCCCAGAGAATGGCTTTATCAATATTCAGGTTTTCGGTTGTGCCGCCAAAAATATCAACTTCCTGAGTGATGAAATCTTCTCCGCGGCTATAGTGCCAGGCACCTTTAAATTTTAGCTGGTCATTATTTGCCGCCAGGCCTTCAAATTTGATACCGACACCGAGTTCCAGTGTGGTTACTGTCTCTGGCTTCAAATCCGGATTTGGAACAAAATTATTGTTTGGTATCGGGCCGCCGCCCGGAAAATGCTGCCCGCTCGGGTAAAGCTCCGTCATGTTCGGTGCGCGAAATGCTTGCGCGAGGCTACCAAAAAAGACCAGATCGTCTGTTGGCTTGTAACTCAATGCGAGTTTGGGGGAGATGGCACTTTCATTTTGGCTGTTACCAACGTTGTCTTCGCTGCGATATTGATCAAAGCGGACTGCTGGTATGACAAGGAATGTGCCAACATTTGATGCGAGCTCAATTTCATCCTGAATATACAGGCCCCAGTTCAGAGCTTCGGCATCCGGAACGCCAGGCCTTGTGCCATCGCCAGTGGCGGTGCTGGATCCTTCCTGAACATCCCGGTAGATCTCAAACCCGTATGACAGCGTATGCGAATGGTCATCACTAAGCGCAAAAACGCTTTGATTATCGACCGTTAGGCCCGTCGTGTTCAGTTCCCGCACTTGGACTCGTCCGAGGTTTGCTCCGCTGATATCTTCTTCTTCAGTCTCTGTATCGTTGTAATAGGCGTGAATTTTCAGATTGAGCAGGTCATTATCCGGATTACTAAATTCATACCGGGCGCTGAACTGATGGTCATCAACGACCTTGTTGACTATGGGGTTGGACGAAGATATCCCGCCTGCACCATTGTTGGGCTCCTGCCCATCATTATTCAGCCCCTGATACTGTAATTTGAATGTGTGCCAGTCATTTAACGTATAGCCCAGTTTGAAAAGTCCGGATACGACCTGATCATCAGTTTCCAGATCTTCTCCATCTCCGTCTCGGATATCACCTGATTTACGAAGCGCGAGACTTCCAAGGATATCCAGATTTTCGGTGCGGCCATAGACACTCGCACTTGAAGAGATTTCACCGTTGGCAGAGCGACCACGGAAACCGCCCATCGCGCCAAAATTCTGGCCGGGGCGAAGCAAGTCTGAGGCGTCTTTGGTTTCGAATGCGACAACACCACCAATTCCGCCTCCCCCATAGATGGAGGATGCTGCACCCTTAACAACTTCAACCTGTTTCATCAGGGCGGGATCAAAATAAAACCGTCCATCATGGGCGGATTCGTAATTTTGTCGCCGTCCATCCATCAGCGTAATGATGGCCTCTGCATCAAAGCCTCGAATTGTAACGGTTTGGCCGTTTCTGCGTGGACCATTAATCACATCAACACCCGGTGTCATTTTCAACAAGCCATCGGTGTCATTTGCAAGTGCGTTACCTGCGGCGTCAGCTCGATGGTATTTACCATTGCCGGCACATCAAAGGTGGATTGTTCGCTTCGGGTTGCGTAGACCGTTACAGTATCCAAAGTTTGCTTTGAACTCTGGGCCATTGCAGCGGTGGACAGAACGGTTGTTGTTAAAAGCGCAGCCGTAAAAGGCACGCAAGACAGACTTCGCATGTTAATTCCTGTTGAGTGAATTAAGGCGATTGCTTGCTGCCTGGCGGGCCCAATGATGGGCTGGCTGGGTGGCTTGCTACTAACCTACTTAGTTAAGATTAATTTGCCGTTTCCCGTGAGCTGGAGTTTGTATTCAGACCCATTGTGCAAAATGCATAACTGTCGTGTGCATTCAAACAACTCTTTGCTGTCAATTTGATTATTGACAACAGAGACACTGCGTATGCTCCTGTTTTGATCGACAGTTTGGGTACTCATTCACTCATACTCACAAAATATCAGAAAACAGCCAACGTTTTCGTTTGCTATTAAGAATGATTATCAATTGCGTAAAATTGAGTCAAGTGAATTAGTTGGATTTGGTGGCAGAATATCGATCCAATGCTTTTTGGCGGGAAGTTTTTAAGTCGACCAAGGGTTCAGGATAGGTTTTGCCAATCTCAATGCCTGCGGCTGCCAATATTTCTTTGGGTGCCTCCCAGGGGCGAATGATCCATTTGTTGTCCAGTTTGGCGAGTTCGGGAACCCATTTTCGAATATAAGTGCCATTGGGATCAAACTTGCTTGCTTGCGTGACTGGGTTGAAAATTCTGAAAAAGGGGGCGGCATCAGCGCCTGAGCCCGCTACCCATTGCCAGCTTGCGGAATTATTGGCTTCATCCGCATCAAGCAGGGTGTCGTGAAACCACGCCCTTCCGTCTCGCCAATCGATATTCAGGTTTTTGGTCAAAAAGGATGCGACAATCATTCGTACCCGATTATGCATATAACCGCTCTGCCACAGTTCACGCATCCCTGCGTCCACAATTGGAATGCCAGTCTTGCCTGATTTCCAAGCTTGCAGATGAGCGGAGTTTTTCTTCCATGTAAATTGATCGAAACGGCGCTGGAAATTCTGTGTGGGAAGATCCGGATTGAAATAAAGCAGGTGGTAAGAAAACTCACGCCATATCAATCTTTCAGAAAATGCTCAATCCCCTGATCCGAGCCGGATTTGTCGCTATGTCTTTTTGCTGCATACCACACCTGATGAGGTGAAATTTCTCCAAAATGCAAATGAGGGGAAAGGCATGATGTCGCTTCAAGCTCAGGATAATCGCGCGCCTTTTTGTAGGATATTACCTTGTCTTGCAAAAAATCGTGCAAATTTTCCTGCGCTCCTTTTTCGCCGGGTTTCCAGCCTGTCCCTTTAGCAAGGTCCCAATGTTGCGGTGTAAGGTCAGATGCTTCAAAAGTTTCGAAGTCTTCTATTTTGGCTTTTGTCGCCACAAATTCTGCAGAGGAGGATGATGGATGATTTGGTTCCGCCAGCTTCAGGCATTTTTTATAGAAAGCTGTAAATACCCGATAATCGCTTCCGTCATCCTTTAATACTTTCCAGGGCTCCCACAGTAAAAAAGAGGGTAGTGATTTTACATTCAAACCCGCTTCTTCCAGCACCTGTTTTGTTTTTTTGTCATCGGCGATCTGTTCGGGCTCATACCTTCTGCTCCAGGTGATTTCGTCGCAATCATTCAGTTTCGCAAGCGTCGGTAAAATCTGAGCGGGCTCCCCTTCTACAATGCTTAAAGAGCCATTCAATTGTTCATTCAATGCATGCAGAGACTTCGCGAGCCACCATTTACTCGCGCCCCCCATTTTCTTCCAATCGGGGCCAATTATGTATACGGGAATGACATTGCCGCTGGAGGCCGCGTGCCCAAAGGCGGGATTGCCGGACAGGCGTAAATCCTGACGAAACCAGTGAATAACAGGTGAAGATTTTAAACTCATAACTCAGGTCCGATCTTTCAGTCCGAGTTTTTACGTGAAATGAACTTAGCTGGATCAGATGGCCGGAATATTTTGATAAATTTGGGACGGTGAATTGATAGACTGTTCACCGTCCCCGTAATCACCTAGCTCGAGGCTTGCTCCAGTTTGTCCTGTGTTCTGGTTTCGAAATCGCTTGCATCATGTCGCTCGCGGAGTTGTTCATTGAGTGGCCCAGAAACCCGGTTTACCATTCTACCTCGTTGAACTGCAGGCCGGGCAGCGATCTGTTCAGTCCATCGAACCATGTTTTTGTAGCTCGCGGTATCTAGGAATTCCGCTGCCTCATAGACTTTATTTTGTACCAATGCGCCGTACCATGCCAGATCGCAATATCCGCAATGGTATATTCATCGCCGCACATATATTCGTTATTCGCAAGATGTCGGTCCAACACGTCAAGTTGACGCTTTACCTCCATCGCGAAACGATCAATGGCATATTTGATTTTATGGGGTGCATAGGAGTAAAAGTGACCAAAACCACCGCCAAGATAAGGCGCACTCCCCATTTGCCAGAACAGCCAGGAGAGCATTTCCGGGCGTTTTCCAGAATCGGTGGGAAGGAACGCATTAAATTTTTCTGCCAGATGCAACAGAATGGCACCACTTTCAAAAACACGCACTGGTGTGTCACCGGATCGATCAAGCAGGGCAGGTATTTTTGAGTTTGGATTTACATCTACAAAGCCGCTGCCGAACTGGTCGCCGTCCCCGATTTTAATCAGCCAGGCGTCATATTCAGCGCCGCTATGTCCAGCAGCCAGCAATTCTTCCAGTAAAACGGTAACTTTCACACCATTTGGTGTGGCTAAAGAGTATAGCTGAAGCGGATGCTTCCCAACGGGCAATTCCTTGTCATGGGTCGGGCCAGCGATTGGGCGGTTGATATTGGCAAAGCGCCCACCATTAGATTCTTCCTGTTTCCAAACTTTTGGGGGCGTGTAGGAAGCTGGATCATTCATTCTTTTGTCTCCAAGGGATATATTTGTTGGATTTGCGCTCCTGCGCAAAACTTTGTCACAAGAGCTGTTACAAATTCAACCTTGTTTATAAAAACTATGGCATGGATCACGAAAAACGCTATTCAGCCTTGAACTGGCCGGCACCAAAACTGATACATCCCTCTGAAGAGAAGTGGGTTATGTTCTTCTATCTGTGCCCAATTATCGAGATCGACAGCTTTCGGATCGTTGGGAAAGGCTTTCTTATAATGAGACAAGGGCTCAGGCGATGGAAATTCAAAGCCACAGAAATCTAGCTTCAGACGTGCTAGCATTTCTTTGATTTCTGGCAGGGTGTAGCAAGTTTCTTGTGTGTTGAAGAGGAAATCCCGACATCCAGCTACACTGTAAAAGTCGATATCATTTGTGACGCTTTTTGCAGGATGCGTATCGTCAAGCGTCAGGAGTTTTTGACGAGCTTGACGAATATCGTCAACAGTTATTCTGTCAGGGTCAAGGCCAAGTAATTTGCGAGCTGACGACACATCCTGCCGTGCAATTTTGCTATAAAGAGCAACTTTCATGACACCGCCGGGTTTCAGGAATTGCGTAAGCTGACCCCAAGCTTCTTCGGGTTTCGCCATATGGTGCAGCACACCGCAGCATTCGATCAAATCAAAACAACCAATATCTGAAGGCAGGGCACAAATATCGGCCTGAGCAAACTGCACATTATCAATTGAAAGCTTTTTTGCTTTGAAAATTCCGTAACTCAGTGAAGCACGGCTGAGGTCAATGGCTGTGACAGTACTGTTTTGAATTCGGATAGATGTTCGAAGTGCATGGCGCCCGGTTCCGCAACCGGCCACCAGAATATCGGGAGTGTTGGAAATGGATGAGATGTTGAGGGCAGGAAATAGCCTGTTGATAAGTTTTGGAAGCTCAACAGTATCTGTTGTTCTAAGCCCAAACCATCTGGGATAGGGGCTCTCCTCATATTGATCCTGTACCCGCTTTGACGTTTCATCCTGTACCGGATTTAAGGCTTTTATCTGGTTTTTGATCAGCTGAATTTGAGGATATTCTGATCCAAATTTTTCCAATATTTTCTGGGCATAAGGGAGACTATTCAGTTGTGATCCGCCACCCTCCAGAAGCTCCTTGGCAATCGCTTCGCTCAATGGCTGATACATGGCAGTGTATAGTACCCCCGATAAATCAGTCTGCGATTTCGGGGTATAACCTGTCGTCGGCACAGAGTATTCCCTGAGCTCCATTTGTAGCGCAATGATTGCTTGTGCTTCCAGAACTTCGGCCGTTGCATTCTTACAAGCAGTTTTGCCCAGCAAATCCCGAAGACTAATCAAGGCATGTTCATGAGCAGCCGTAGGCAGAATGAGTCGCGTTAGGATTGTTGCACAAGTAGGCTCAAGCAGCGCCTCGATGATTTGACGTTCTTTTTGCAGAAAATACTGCGGCAAATTTTCGGTGGGAATATTCCCTGTGAAGAAAGTTGCAAGGACTGGATGGCTGGAAAGAAAATCCATCGCAGTAAACAGGGTCCCATCGAAATCAACGGCTGTGCTGTTCAGGCAAATCTGAAGTGCTTCTCGTCCGGGTACTCCCAATTTGGCAGACGAACAATTCGCCAATTGATCGATCAGGAACTGAACACTAGCTGGTGACTGCTGTTGAATTTTTACATATTGAAGAGCGGCACGAATGGCGTCTTTGAACTTTCCGCGCTCCAGCAGTAATCGGCTGTATGCTTGCCAGGCGAGGAAATAATCTGGAGATATCTTTATCGCCGATTTAAATGATTTCTCAGCTGCTGTAAATTTGCGTTCACTTTTGAGGATGAGGGCCAGATTATAGTGTGCGATAGCTGTCTTGGGGTTTGCTTTCAAAACTTTCTGATAGAGCTGCACAGCACCTTTCAAATCCCCAAGCTGCTGCATTCTGGCGGCTTTGCCTAGCTCAACATCTATTTGCACGTTTCTGCCTATTTTTAATTTTCCCTCTATATTGCATACTTAACCGAAACAGGCCGCTATGCAAAGCTTCAAGAGTTGACCAAGAGATTGGGCAAACGATCAGCTCTAAGGTTTGAGGTAAAACAATATGTGTGCAAATAAAGCTTTACTTTTCAGCCTGTTCGTCATTTCATTGGGCAAATAGTAAGACGTAAAAATAACAATTCTAAACCATGACGAACTCTATTGCAGGGGGAAGGATAAGCTCCATGAAGTCATTGATAAATTTAGTGAAATCCGTAGCGGTTGCGGCTGCTGTTGTGGCCGGTGCCACATCACTGGCAAACGCACAGGATATCAAGTTTTTCACAATCGGTACTGGCGGAACAGCCTATACATACTATCCCGTTGGTGGTGTGATCGCAAACGCGATCTCCAAACCACCAGGGTCACGTGAATGTGGGCAAGGTGGTAGCTGCGGTGTTGACGGATTGATTGCATCAGCCGTCTCTTCCCGCGGTTCTGTTGACAATGTAAACGCGATTATTTCTGGCCTGCGTAATTCCGGTTTTGCTCAATCTGACGTAGCCTACTGGGCCTATACCGGCACAGGCACGATGGAAGGCAAAGAGCCAGCCAAGGATTTGCGTACTATTGCGGCTCTGTTTCAGGAGCATATCCACTTGGTCGCATTGGCCGACAGTGGCATCAACTCGGTTGCAGACCTCAAAGGAAAAGTCGTCTCTCTTGATGAGCCAGGTTCAGGTACTTATGTCGACGCAAAGCTGATTTTGGAAGCCAATGGTCTTTCCATCAGTGATGTAACGGCGGAGGCTTTGAAAGGAAACGCGGCTTCTGAGGCTCTTCGTAACGGTAAGATTGATGCTTTCTTTGTTGTCGCTGGTTATCCAACTGGTTCACTTGTAGAACTTGCCTCGGCAGAAAAAATTAAACTTGTTCCGATTTCAGGAGACGGTGCCAAGGCCCTGACAGACAAATATGGCTTCTTTGCTCAAAGTGCGATCCCTGCAGGTACATATGAAGGGGTTGACGCAACAGACACTGTTGCTGTTGGCGCACAATGGTTCACCAGTGCGAAGGAAGATGACGAATTGATCTACAAAATCACGAAAGCTTTGTGGAACAAGGAATCTCGTAAATTGCTGGATGTCGGTCACGCAAAAGGTAAAACCATTACTTTGGAGACTGCGCTCTCCGGCGTGGGTGTTCCATTGCATCCAGGCGCTGAACGTTTCTACAAGGAAGCTGGCCTGATCAAGTAATGTTTCGTGCTAGAGAACCCCGGATGCATCGCATTCGGGGTTCTTTTTGATTTTGTTTGGGGGACGCCTGATGGCTGATAAAGACGCAGCGCCAAAAGAACTCACACCAGAAGAGCTCAGAGAGCTCGAGCGAAAATTTGACCCAGAGACAGCCTATCGGTCATACGGACCGAAAATTGGTATTTTAGTTTCCGCTATTTTGGTCGCAATGTCGGCCTATCACTTTTACGCATCCGGCTTTGGTCTTATTCGTGAGCTTCTCCATCGCGGGATACATCTGTCGTTCGTTTTGGGTCTGGTGTTTTTTTTATATTCTGCTGTACGCACGAAAAATAATGGGAGCCTCCAGACTTCTTGGTTTCGCCCCGGTGGTATCAATCTGGTTGATATTTGTCTCGGTATTCTGGCCGTACTCGCCGCAATTTATTTGCCGTTACTGCCACCAGAAGTGGTTGCTGAACGCGTTGGGAATCCCTCCAGCTCAGATGTGTTCATGGGATCAGCCCTATTATTACTGACGCTTGAAGCTGCGCGGCGCTCTGTTGGACCCACGCTTCCAATTATCGCAATAATTTTTATCTTATTTGCTCTTTATGGCCCTTACGCACCAGGTGCGCTCAAACATGGTGGGACAAGCTGGTTGGGCCTTATAAATCATATCTATATGACTAATCAGGGCATATACGGCATCGCAATCGGTGTGATGGCCCAGTATGTGTTTCTGTTCATTCTGTTTGGCGTGCTCGCGACGCGGATCGGACTGGGGCAATTGTTCATTGATCTGGCAATGGTAATTGCAGGACGATTTTCCGGTGGACCGGCCAAAGTGGCTATTTTTGCCTCCGCATTCATGGGGAGCATATCCGGATCATCTATCGCAAACACAGTGACCACCGGTGCGCTCACCATACCCGCGATGAAACGGGTGGGCTATCCCTCCCGCTTTGCAGCAGCGGTTGAGGCAACGGCATCAACTGGGGGCCAAATTACACCACCGATTATGGGGGCCGCAGCTTTCATAATGGTGGAATATCTTGAAATTCCGCTTCGCGATATTCTGGCGGCCGCCCTTTTTCCAGCTTTAATGCACTATTTCGGCATTTTCATTATGGTGCATCTGGAAGCCAAAAAACTGGGGTTGCGCGGGTTGTCATCAGAAGAACTTCCCAAGCTTTTTCGGGTCTTGAAAGAACACTGGCTGTCAATAACGCCGTTGATCATCCTTGTGTACTTCATTCTTGCTGGCCGGACACCGGATTTTGCCGCGGTTTACGGAATTATTGCCTGTGTTGTTGTCGGGTTTTTAAAACCCAACAACCGTCTCACATTTGTCGATCTTTGGAATGGTCTTTCTATTGGCGCTAAAAATACAATCGCTGTCGGCGCTGCGGCGGCATGCGTTGGCATTATTGTAGGCGTGGTTACATTAACCGGCGTGGGCTTCCGTCTGGGGTATGTTGTCGTTCAAACAGCGACAGATATCGCTGCTGTTTTCGGATCACTATGGCCGTTCAGTTTCTTCGAAGTAACCCAGTGGGCGCTCTTCTTCTCATTAATCCTGATTGCGATTGCCTGTATTTTCATGGGTGCAGGTATCCCCACGACCGCGACTTATATCATTCTGGTTGCCGTGGCCGGACCTGCGCTGGCGCAGCTACAAGTGCAGCCTTTGGTCGCGCACTTCTTTGTCTTTTACTATGGTGTCCTTGCCGATATTACCCCTCCTGTAGCACTCGCCGCTTACGCGGCGTCAGGCATTGCAGGATCCAATCCATTTGCAACAGGCAATACTGCGTTTCGCCTTGGAATTGCCAAAGCCATGGTTCCGTTTGTCTTTGTCTATTCACCGGCTCTGTTGTTAGTGGCGGACGGTTTCACATGGTATGACTTTATCGTCACTCTGAGTGGCACTATGGCAGGCATCAGTTTACTCGGGGTATCTTTCTCTGGTTATTTGATGGCCCCGCTTTCCACGCTGGAACGTTGGTGGATTGGGTTGGTTTCACTCCTATTCATTGCGCCGGGACTGACAACAATGACTATCGGCATATTGCTGGTCGCGCCTGTCGCAATCCTGCAAATCGTGCGGGCTCGGCAAAAATTATAAACTGGAAATAGTGGCGGCAGGAAATAACGTCTGCCGCCTCTTAATCATCTGCGTGATTTTCATTACTTGAAGTAATGACCTGTCGGTAGCCATGCCATGTGGCGTGGCCAATTAGCGGCAATGTAAAGATGAGGCCTATCCCGGCGGTCAACAAACCAATCCCGGTGAAAATCACAATAATTGACGCCCAAAGGATCATGGCGTTTTTGTTTCTAACGACTGCATAAGCGCTGGTTATGAGTGAAGGCAGCAGAACTGAGCCTTTGTCGACCATCATTGGCATTGAAAAAGCCCCAACAAGGAATACGCCAGTCGCGAAGACGGCACCAATCAATACCATAGCTATTGCGAAATGCAGACCCTCCATACTCAGGGCTCTGAGCAGAATTATTTCCCAATCGGCATAATCCCGGGGAAATTCAACGCAAACACGGTGAATGAAATTCTGATCCAGACTTGAAACAAAAAGGCCAGTGCGACGCCAAAGCCAAATATGCCGAGTTTGTTGTGCCGCGCTGCGCTCAATGCGTTTATCAAGCTGCTCTTTCTACCTACAGCGCTATTACGGCTGATTTCATAAAATCCAATTCCGACGGCCGGACCAACAAGTAAAAAGCCGGTGAGCGCGGGTAAAATCAGATAGGGCCAGTCTAAAAAATAAAATCCGAATGAAATTAGAAAGCCCGTCAGAACGAATATGGCTGCATAAGGGATGCTGACAGCAAGATTGTCTTTTAGATCAATCCATCCGGCCCGTAACCAGTTCCAGACATCATCAGTGCCAACTTGCTGGACCAACGCCATTTCTCTGACGAGGAACAATTTATGGGAAGCAGCACTGGACGCTGACGCATTCTGATGTGATTCCAGGGGGTTATTTTCTTGTGCTGCGTTCATACCAGCCTCCTCACTCGGGAATTCATTAATTAACGTATGAGGGTTTGATTAATTAGTAAAGTCAGCAAGTTGGTTGCCAACCCGGTGTTTTCAATTTATCGTTGCTTTGATTGTGTGCTTTGCATCATGCGCGGGGGAATTAATGCAAGAGACCAATATCATTACGCAACTTTTCCTTCCATTGTCTCTCGCCTTCATCATGTTTTCTGTCGGCCTTGAGCTCACGATTGCTGATTTTAAGCGAGTAGTTGTGCAGCCTCGCGACTTTTTGATCGGTGCAATCAGTCAAATTATTCTGCTGCCAACTGTGGCATTCATGTTGTTGAGCTTTTGGCAGATCGATCCGGCGCTTGCAGTGGGGGTGATGATAATTGCGGCCTGCCCGGGTGGGATTACTTCAAATCTGATGACATATCTTGCAAGGGGTGATACGGCTCTGTCGGTGTCACTAACAGCGGTAATAAGCTTGTTAGCGGTTATCACGCTTCCCCTGATCGTAAGTTTCTCCATAACTCATTTTATGGACGCGCAAAACGCACCTGTTCTTTCCATTGGCAATACAATAATTGGGGTGTTTGTAATCACCACAGTACCAGTTGCATTTGGGATGCTGGTCAACCGGTATGCAACCAGTTTTGCGCGGCGGTTCGAAAGAAAAGCACGCATTGTCGCCTCTGTTTTATTTGTTCTCATTGTGGCTGGGGCAATTGCCAGCGAGCGGGAAAATATTGTCGACTATTTCATACAGGCAGGCCCGCTGACGCTGGTGCTGAATGTAGTGATGATGATAGTCGCAGCCTGCCTCGCACGGGTTGCCTCTATGGGGCTTAAACAACGAATTGCCATAACCTTGGAATGTGGCCTTCAAAACGGCACGTTGGCAATATTTGTTGCAGCAACGCTCATTGGTAATACGACCATGACAGTGCCAGGGGGGATTTATAGCTTGATCATGTTCGCAACAGCCTTGATATACCTTTTAATCGTCAAGTCAAAAGCCCAAAAAAGTGAAGATAAGCCCGCGAAGATACGTTAATAAGTTAATAATATTTTTAATATACTATTAACTAATATAGTCTTTGCAATGATACTGAACTGGAAATATGATCACTTGTACATAGTGCCAGTTGAGGAAGTATATTTTAGTGGTAAGTCGTTTTTTTTATAAAGTGCTGAGTTTGACAATTCTGCTCCCCTTCATGGGGATCGGCACTAAAAATGTACTCTCAGCGGAACAGACTGTGCTCTTTGCCTGCAATGAATTCCCTCCCTATAAAATGGAAAATAGCGAAAGCGGATTGCCGGGCTTTGATGTGGAATTCTTACGTGAGTCCTTCAAACAGGTGGGGATTACGCTGCAAATTCAGTATATGCCATGGAAACGGGCGCTGGACGTAGCACGTAAGGGAAAAGTGGATGGTGTCTGCAGTTGCTCTAGCACGAAAGAACGCGCTGAATATATGTACTTTTCAGAACCGCTTGGTAGAGCATCTTCCGGTTTGTTTAGCCTCACCAGTAAAAATTTTGAACTGGTGAATGATCTTGATGAGATTGGTAGCCGGTCTGTTGGTGTTATTAAGGGATATAATCTCATTGAAAAATTGGAAGCAGCTGGTGTTCAAAATGTCTTTGAACTATCGAGCGAACGTCAGGGCCTAAAGATGCTGCTCAAAGGCCGGCTTGATTTTTATTACAGCTACGAGGCACCAACCCGATATTACCTGTCTCAGGATGGGCATTCCGAAAAAGTTCATTATCACGAGCTTTCTTACACCGATTATCACAGTTGCATCAGTAAAGCGTCGGAAGGGTCAGAAGACCTGCTTAAAAGTTTTAACGAAGGCCTTGCAGGATTCGGAAAAGCGGGATCTACGATCAGATTTTGCGAAAATATCGCTGATGAATAATTGGTGATTTTTTTGTGTGAACTTCAGTATTAAGAATAAAGTTTTAATAATTGAAATTTATAATATAGAATATACGCGAAGTTAAGACGCGCAACGCGAGCAAGTCTTGTCAACTCAGGTTAGCAAAATGAATTTTCAGGTGAAGTTTTCGGGGCTACCAATCGTTCTCGCATTCCTTTGCGGGTTTAGTGCTTTGACACAGGCGGAGGATCTTAAGTTAAATCTGGTGACGGGGAATGATTATCTTCCTTTTACAGATGAAAGCCTCCCCGATGGCGGTATGCACACAAAAATTGTTCGCCGCGTTATGGAACTCGAAGGCATTCCTCACAGCATAACATTCTTGCCTTGGAAACGGGGCTACGAGCTTACGTTATCAACAACTTACGATGCCACTTTCCCCTATAGTCTGACCAAAGAGCGGGCAAAGTCATTCGTCTATTCAGACCCGATTTATGCCATATCCAATGTTGGTTTTGTGCGTGAAAATTCCGATTTGCGAAAATCCGAGCTGTCAGAGGTCAAAGGGCGCACGCTTTGCAGTCCTTTAGGATATGCCGTCCCCGGTTGGCTTGGGGATGCAATCAAAAAACAGGAGGTGAAAGTCCTGTCGCCGGTTTCTCTCAAACAATGTTTTCAAATGCTGAAAGAGGGACGGGTTGATTTTGTACATGCAAACCGGGAACAGGGAAGTCTTGATTCAGCAGCTTATACAAAGGGTATGGAACCGTTTCGCATTATGGATGGCAGCTTTTCAGATGTTTTTAATCACCTGATCATTTCGAGAGAACATATGGATGTTGATATGATTATGCGCCGTTTCAATCGCGGGTTAAAGGCGCTTAAAGACAGCGGTGAATATGAGATGATCGTGCAAACTTACCGGCAGGAATTCATCGATAAACATGCGGTCATCACACATAAATATCTGAAAAAGACCAGTACTGTTCAATAATTAACTGGGCGTATCAGCTGCCCTTCTCTCCTCTCAGGGCTGTGCTATGCAGAAATAGCTGATCAGTTTTGCAAAAACGGCATACTAAATTAGCATAATTACTAAATTAGCATAATATGGATTGCGAATTTGAGTTTTGATCCGTATATGAGCTTTGCGCAAAGCAAGCTCTGTTTGCTGCTCTGCCCCTTATTCTGTTTTCAGTATCTGTAACTCAGGGTGAGTTCCCATGACACTCTATTCAAGCAAAATATTTTTAACCCAATCCTCCCCTTCATTCTATGCAGGATCAGGGCTTTGGAAATTCTATCAGAATATCCGCGACTATATTCAGTACCGGAACACAGTGCGTGAGCTTGGCTCCCTCACAGATCGGGAGCTGGATGATATTGGCGTTTCCCGCAGCGACATTCGCGCTATTGCGAAAGGCGAATTTCGCCGTTAATTGACCTCTGCGCTGCTGTGATCACCCGTGTATTTACAGCTCAGCTTTGCCTGCTGTTGAATTTTCGGCTTGGCAGGTAGTAAATTTGCGGCTTCTGCGGGCCTGATTGTGATATGGCCCCGGGTCATATTGGCAAGCCACTCGAAATCCCCTTCCTGTGTGCGAGTTGATGCGACACGCCGCGCCAGATGTCCGGAGCTAAATTTTTCCCTCGCCTGTGCTTGCAGTTCAAACCTGAACACATAGTCGGGTGTCATACCCATGCGCAGGTCCGCTTGCATCAGGCTTCCACCCGGCAAATGGCTCAAGCTGTAAAATCCTTTGGTAAAGGATTGCAGAATGTCATGCGCGGGATAATTCTGCAGCGCATCGCAGGTCAGCTCAAGGGGCCATCGATCATGGCGGTAGAAAAGCTTTTCATCCGCGGATGACACAAGTGGTAGATACAGATTTGTATAGCTTGTGCTTTCAATGGCGATTGCTTTCCAGGCAAATGTCGTTAAGGGGAGGGGGATGACCAGTATCTGCTCAGGCATAATTCCCCGCTTTGCAAATTGGTCTTTCGCCTCTTGTTCCATCCAGCTCTGGGCAAGTATCGACCAGCCCAGATATGCTGTTGATAGGGTGAGAGCTGTGACAACAGCTTTGCCAAAACGGCTTGACCATTTGGGACGGATGAGCGCCCACAGGGTCACCACAAGCAGCGGTAATGTGTATAGCGGATCGATAATAAACATGGATCCAAGCCCAAATGGATAATCCGTAAGGGGCCATAACAATTGCGTGCCATAGATTGTCGTCGCATCCAGCAGGGCATGGGTCACAAGGATCAGCCAGACCGCTGCATAGAAGGGCCATCTTGCAGCTTCTGACCCCCCCAGTAGTTTTCGAAGTCCTTCTGCCAGCAGAGGCGTAATAAGCGTTTGTACAATAATGGAATGGGTCGCAGATCGGTGGCGGACAAAATTTTCCAGTGCGCCGCCATAGTCCCAAAAAACATCCAGATCGGGGAGTGTCCCCAGCACGCCGCCCGCCAGTGCAGTTTTTCGCAAGCCATATTTGGGTCCAAGAACAGCCGCTCCCACGGACGCGCCAAGCACAAACTGAGTAACTGAATCCATTCTCACCCTTTCAAATATGCTGACCCGTATCATATAGACAGCTTGGCGCAAAATACCAGCGAGAGAATTTACCGATTGATGTGCGGCGATCAGGTGGGCCAGCTATGGCGGGCTGCGGCGCGCATAAAAAGGGATGCCGCGGGTGAATGGGTGCGACCCGGCATCCAGGTGAGCATGACATCCCTGCTGACTTTCGGATCAATCAGGGGCCGAGTGAGCAATCCATTCATGGTAATGGAAAATTCCGGCAAAAACGCGAAGCCAAGTTCTGCCAACACCATTCCCTGCACCCAGTCCTCCCTCTCACTTCGAAAAGTGGCGTAAAGTTCAATGTTATGGGCATCGCAAGCCTGCAGAACCATTTCGCGCATTTCGCAGGACAGCCTGTCCACATAGGGCTCCTTGGAAAGGTCTTTCAGTCGGATCGATGATTTATCTTTCAAATGATGGTTGGCGGGAAAGGCGACCACATATTTCTCGCGATAGATTTTTCGCAACCGATAGCGGTTGCTCAGGTCACTGGGGGAGCTCAAGAACGCAAGCTCCAGATTTCCCGCTTCCAGCTCCGCGCTAATGGTTTCAAAACTGTCTTCGCGAAACTCAATTTCAATCTGCGGGTTATCTTTTTTGAAATCCGCCAGGAAACGAGAGAAGGCGAGGGGCCCGATTGTCGTCATGACGCCAATTTTCAGGGGCGCTTTATGAAGCAGTCTAAACTCTTCGGCAGCATATTTAACCGATTGAGAGCGTTGGAAAATATCTTCCATTTTTGGCTTCATGATGCGACCAAACTCTGTCAGCAATACGGATTTACCCTCCCGAAAGAACAGATCATTCTCTAGCTCGTCTTCAAGTTTTTTGATCGTTTTTGTCATCGCTGGTTGAGAGACACAGCACTTTTTCGCCGCCTGTGTGAAGTTCAGGCTATCGCAAACTGCAAGAAAGAATTTAATTTCGCGAAGCTCCATGACGATACCCCCTGCGCATCGGGGCAATATGCAATATTTTTCCATAACCAGCGGTTATCATTCCATTCAATTATAAGATTTTTCTAATTTTATTCAATTTCGTAAAATGGAGCCCCGATGAAGGAGGATCTGTCATGAAGAAAATTGAATGTAATGACCTGTTTGAAGGCTGCGCATTTCGCGCCTCCGCCAGTACCGAAGATGAACTTCTGCAAAAGGTTGCAGCCCATGCGGCCAAAGAACACAACATTCAGGAAATCACTCCTGAAGTTTTGGCAAAGGTAAAATCCTGCATAAAATCCGGATAGCCAATTCTGACCCCGAAAAAGCGCTTTGCGGGGGCGGAGCATTGATCGGATCCACCGCTTAATGTAATCAACCGACCTTCGCAAACGCGCATCAAAGCTTATCTCACGCGCCTGTTCGCCCGCTCAAAATATCCCATGAACAGAATATCCACAGAAATCTGATTGAAGAGATTGTATCTTTCTTATAAATAGTAATGTTATAACATTTTATTTAAAAATTTGTAGAGAAACAACCGAGTCAAGCTTATGAGTGTATATCAGGCAAACAGCTTGCAAGAGCTGGAGCAGTTCTCTCAGCGGACAGATCAGTTGGCGGTCTTGCCGCGGGATGTTCCAGAAAATGCAGATGCTTTTTTTGAAAAACTGATAACAACACCTTTTGGTGTAAATGCAAAGGTGCACAAAAGCACAGCTCTCGATGACATTGCAAAAACCTTGGCTCCCGTCCTGCCCGGCGAGGTCATGGCAGACCCATTTTACCTTTTCTGGCTGGATGATATGGCAGCCATCTGCAAAACATTCTGTGTAATTGAAAATAGCCCGTCCATTGGGTTCTGGCTCGGAACGGAGCGGGGATGCCGGCGCTTTCACGTGGATTATGTTCCCCACAGATTGCTCGTAACCTATGCGGGGGAGGGAACTGAATGGCTGCCCGATGACGGTGCCGATCGCACCGCTTTCGCAAATGGCGCCCCGAACGAAAAAATCGTCAAAAACCCAAAATCACTCAAACACATGAACGTATGGGATATTGCCGTCTTTCGCGGCGGCGCAGGTGGATTGCTTCACCGTACACCAGACTCCGCCCTAAACGCCCCCTCACTTCTCCTCCGCCTCGACAGCGTCTCTTTCTGGGAGAGAGTAACTCTGCGCGAGCAGAGCTTGGCGGGATGATCGAGAAAAATCTTATGCCAGGCAATTGGGGGATGGAAATACTTTATTAGTGAAAAAAGTGGTGCCCAGAGGCGGATTCGAACCACCGACACGCGGATTTTCAGTCCGCTGCTCTACCAACTGAGCTATCTGGGCATCCGGTGCAGGGCTAATGCCTGCGAGGAAGCTGGGTTATAGAAGAAAAAGCGGGGGCTGTCCATACCCCTTGATGCAAAAAAGATAAAAAATTATGGGGCATCCCTTCGGTGCTCAAAATAGCGGCTGTAGCCCGCCTAACTCTAATATTCACCCTCTTCATCATTGGCGGGAATTGTCTCCTCCCCGGGGATGGCATAACTTTCATTCAGCCACTTTCCAAGATCCAGTTGCTGACAACGGGCGGAGCAGAACGGACGGTATTTCGCCTGGGCGGGTTTGCCACATTGAGGGCATTTGCGGTTTTTAATCTGACTGGTCATGATATTCGCACATTAGGGGATTTGCGGTGTAATTTCAAAGTCATATTCTGCAAGGGCTGGCCCTTCGCCGCTGCTCAGGCGCACGCCCAGATACTGTTCCATTTGGACGCCATACGCCGTAAGGAATGGCATGAGCGCCGGTCCCGCTGTCACGGTAAACAAAGCGGATTTATGTCTTTCTTTGTGTCCAGCAAGTGCCCGCAGGAAATCAGTTGCCTGTTTCAGGCTCACCCGCCCATTTGTCTCAGGCATGATCAGCTTTTGGGTGTGGTGCAGGGGACTTCTGGTTCGCTTGCGGGTTAGTTGTAGCAGCCCAAGTTCGGTCATTGAAAAAATGCGCACCCCCGCCGGGTCTGATTGGGTTTCTTTTTCAAATGTCTGGATCAGCTTTGCCACATCATTTTTGCCGTTCATCTGTATGAAATCGATAATGATGATCCCGCTCAAATTTCGGACCCGGATCTGATGAGCGATTTCCCGGGCGGCCTGTTCATTCACCTGCCGGGCCAGTTGCTCGTGCGAGCCGCCTTTGGCCTGCCCGCTATTGACATCAATCACAACCAGAGCTTCGGTTTGTTCGATGGTAATATTAGCGCCAGAATTGAGAGTGATCTGGCGATCTTCCAACCGGCTTAACTCTTCTTCAAATCCGCAATGCGATACAAGACCGACGGGCTTGTTCCAATGGTCAAACCGGGTGCGCGCGCCCACTCCCCAACCCTTTAGTCTGGTCTGAAGATTGGCATCATTACTGATGATTTCCAGCTTTTCGGGCGATAAAGACAGCGCCTGAACAAGCAATTGGGGGGCTGGCCGTACAAGCAGGGTTGGTTTTTTCGCGCTTTTCGCGGCTGACAGAATGCTTTGCCAATGGTCGGCCAGTTGCGCAGCTTCGCTGATTATTTTATCAGCGGGCTCTTTTGCGCCGCGGCTTCTGACAATGGCACGCCCCTTTATCTGTTCAAGGGCGTTTCGCAATTCGTCTGCTTCGGCATTTTTTGCAAATCCTTTTGGAAACTGAACGCCCTCTGCCATGGGTTGAAGGCTGACAAAGGCTCCGTCAAGCGTCACTTTGCTGCTGACTTCGGCTGTTTTGTCGTCTTTGGCATCTTTGATGATTTGCAGGGGCAGATTGGCGCCCTCTGTGATTTTGCTGCGAATGTCCGCATCTGCTGACTGGCTCTTGGCGATACAATTGCGCGATAGTAACAGGCCAGAGGCACCGCCGGCCAGTTCAACAAGGGCGCCGTTGATGGTGTCGGAAAACCGCGCAATGCGGGCGTAGTGAATTTCCCCTACTCTGGAATTCTCGAAAGTCGCTTCAAGCTCGTAATCAAGCAGTCTGTCATTTTCAAGCAGCAGTGTTCGCGTCTCAAACAGGCTTTGTTCGATCAGCAGTTTGACGCTCATGAGTTGTCTGCATCCATAAGTTGGCTATGGGTCCAAACGTTAAAGCTGTTTCCGTTTAGCAGATTGGATACCTCAAATAGCGGAAGGCCGACAATATTGCTGTAAGAGCCTTGTATTTGCCGCACAAACAAACTGCCAAGACCCTGAATGGCGTAGGCGCCCGCTTTTCCCTGCCACTCTCCACTGGCTATATAATTGCGAATGTCAAAAGGGTCGAGATGCTTGAAGGTCACGTGCGAGGTGACGCATTTACTGATTTGCCGCCCATCCGGCGTGATAAGGGAAATACCCGTATGAACCGGTGTTTACGGCCCGACAGCATTTTTAAGTACCGCTTTGCCTCGGTTTCATCTGTGGCCTTGCCCAGATCCCTGCGGCCTATAGCGACGACGGTATCCGCCGCCAGAACAAAGGCCCCGTGATGGCGAGAGGCTGTTACCGCCGCTTTTTCATGGGCGAGTCTGTGCGCCAGATGCCGGGGCAACTCACCTGATTTTGCCATTTCCGCAATATCAGCGGGATCAATGACATCTGGTGTAATACCTATTTGAGAGAGAAGCTCTTTGCGCCGCGGCGAAGCTGACGCCAGAACAAGCTTTTGGGAGTGGGGAGTATCTGTCATTCTTTTGCGTGTTTTTCAGCCCCGTATGACAGGCATGCGGGTGTGAGCGTTCCAACCACTCCGCCAGACTTACTTGAAGCGGAACGTAATGCGGCCTTTTGTCAGGTCGTATGGAGTCATTTCCACTGTGACGCGATCGCCTGCCAGAACACGAATGCGGTGTTTGCGCATTTTGCCGGCTGTATGAGCGAGCACTTCATGATCATTTTCCAGCTTCACGCGAAACATAGCGTTTGGAAGCAGTTCAGTTACAGTACCTTCAAATTCAAGCAGTTCTTCTTTTGCCATAAATAACCTTGCATAGCTGTTAAAACTCGCGTGCAAAATGCGGCCAGTCACACCAAAAAGCAAGCTTTTGTTTAAGAAAACCTGACGAAAAGCTTCATTTGGTCGGCATTTTCGCCGCAATTGCTCCCACAGTATACCATATTTTACACCAAAGGGTGAGGGGCAGTTGAAAAGCGGCTCTTGATTTTCTGGTATAGATCATCGCGGACCTGTCGGTATGCGTTTAGGCGCATCTCGCGGTTACCTTCCACTTCAGATGGATCCGGCGTGATCCAGAACTCCACAGCACAATGCATGGTTCTGGTCATCTCCTCCGCGTGGGATTTAGCAGGTTTTGACAGACAGATGATCAGATCAAATGAGGTGTCTTCCAATTCATCGAAATTTCGGGACAGATGATTTTCCACATCAAGACCAATTTCATCCATCACCTCAATGGCAAAGCCATCAATTTCGGTAGCCTTGACCCCAGCGCTCGTTACATAAATGCGATTGCCATACAGGCTTCGCATGATGGCTTCCGCCATGGGGGAGCGAATACTGTTATGGGTGCAGGCAAACAGGACACTGGTGGGATTTTGAAATTCATCCATATGCGCTCCCCATCCACAGGGTTGCGGCATGATCACTGACAGGGATACTCATGTCAGCCTCTGATATGCAGGACACAGATAAGGGTGAAAAGCCGTCTGGCGGTATCGAAATCCGTTTCGATCTTGCCTTTCAATCTTTCGAGCAACATCTCCGTTCCTTCGTTGTGAAGGCCACGTCTGCCCATATCGATGGCTTCGATTTTTGACGGGCTCGCTGTTTTGATGGCGGAAAAGTAACTTTCGCAGATATGAAAGTAATCCTTGATGATGCGCCGAAAGGAAATGACAGGCAGTGGCAGGCGCAGATATTCCTGCTCGTCATCCTCAGCGCGGATGTCGAAAATCAACCGGTTATCTTCAATCGACAGATGCAGCGAAAATGGTCCCGCATCGGGGTCTTCACACAAGGCAAACTGATTGCGATCCAGAAGGTCATATATGGCGACCTTCTGCTCATGCTCGATATCAGCATTCCGGCGTACAACTGATTTTTCATCCAGTTTGATTTTGACGATTTGCTGATGATCCGCAGTCATTTTTTTGTCCTTGTTTAGCTTTTCATGTTCAGCCGAATGGCAATGGACAGGGCATGTGCTCCAAGCCCCTCGGATTGAGCCAGTTTAACCGCTGGTGGTCCGATCCTGTTGAGTCCATCCGCATTGAGTTTAATCATTGAGGAGCGTTTCATAAAGTCAAGTGTGGAGAGACCTGATGAAAACCGTGCTGTTCTGGCTGTCGGCAGGACATGGTTTGGGCCGGCAATATAATCACCGATGGCCTCTGGTGTATATCTGCCCAGAAAAATAGCGCCTGCATGCCTTATTTGCGCAGCCAGACTGTCCGGATCTTCAATGCACAGCTCCAGATGTTCTGGTGCAATACGGTCAATCAGGCAGGTGCCGCCGACAGATTTTCAATAACGATGATCGCTCCGTAATCATTCCAGCTTGTTGCCGCAATTTCAGTCCGCGGCAGCGATTTCAGGTGATGCTCGACCGCCGCTTCCACTTCTTTTGCATAATCTGCGCTATCCGTAATCAGGATACTTTGGGCGACGGGGTCATGCTCCGCCTGTGACAGCAGGTCAGCTGCAATCCAGGCCGGGTCATTCTGATCATCTGCGACCACCAGAATTTCGGACGGTCCGGCAATCATATCAATGCCGACGGTGCCGAAAACCTGTTTCTTCGCTGTCGCGACATACGCATTGCCCGGGCCGACAATCTTGTCCACCGCTGCGATGCTGTCTGTGCCATAGGCCAGCGCGGCGACGGCCTGCGCCCCGCCAATACGATATATTTCATCCACACCGCATAAATCGGCAGCGGCCAGTACCAATGGATTGATATTGCCATCCGGGGTTGGCACAACCATAACCAGACGACTGGCGCCTGCGACTTTTGCCGGAATGGCATTCATCAAAACGGAAGAGGGATAGGTTGCAAGCCCGCCCGGCACGTAAAGGCCCACATTTTCGATCGGAGTCCAGCGATATCCAAGCTCAATCTGATCCTCATCCACGTAAGAGAGGTCATCAGGACGCTGTTTCTCGTGGTAAGATCTGATCCGGTCCGCAGCTATTTTCAGGGCATCAAGTGTTTCTGGATCGCACGCGTGAACGGCCGCGCTCACCTCGGACGCGCTGACTTTCAGCTCTTCTGCTGTTGACAGAGTTAGCCGATCAAAACGGTTGGTATAGTCGATGACAGCCGCATCACCGCGCGCTCTTACATCGGCGATGATTTCGGCAACAGCCGCATTGACATCCGCATCCGTTTCGCGCTTTTGGCCCAAAAGATCCATAAAGCCGGCTTCAAACGTGGCGTCTTTTTCAAATAACTTATTCACCATCGACAACTTCCCGGAATTTTTCGATCCAGCCGTTCAACTCCACAGACCGTGTTTTAAGTGCTGCCCGGTTCACGACCAGCCTTGACGTGATATCAAGGAGTTTCTCAACCTCCACCAGTCCATTGGCTTTTAGTGTTGCGCCGGAGGATACCAGATCCACAATCCGGCGGCAGAGGCCAAGGCCAGGGGCCAGCTCCATCGCACCGGACAGTTTGATGCATTCTGCCTGAATGCCCTGATCTGCGAAAAACGCTTTGGTCAGGTTAGGGTATTTGGTGGCAATGCGCACATGGCTCCAGCGGGTCGGATCCCGGTCTTCTTCCATGTCAGCGGGTTGCGCCACTGCCAGATAGCAATGGCCGATATCCAGATCTACCGGCGCATAGATTTCGGGATAGTTATGTTCCAGCAATACATCATTGCCGGCCACACCCAATTGCGCAGCACCAAAAGCGACAAAAGTTGCGACATCAAAAGAGCGCACACGGATAATGGAAATATTGGGATGGTTTGTCTTGAAATGGAGCAGGCGGCTTTGTGGATCATCGAAGGCAGGTTCAGGCTCAATGCCGACAGCACGAACCAGCGGCATAACCTCTTTGAGAATGCGACCCTTGGGCAGGGCAATGACCAAATCTTCACTTGTGGGCACTTTATTGCTCCATAAACTTAAGGCTGTCTGGTGTTGACATGCCCTCTTTTAATCTGAATTTTTAAAAAAGGCTAATTTTCCAAATCGTGGGTTGGAATTTTATCTGTCGTCCAGGGCTCTCCAGAGTCTGTGAGGGCGACGTTGATGCATTCCACGGTCAGCTCCAGCTCCCTGTCATCTGCGAATATGAGGGAGATTTGATGCAGTCCCTCTTCGGCTTCCTTGCAATGAATAGACAAAAGCTCCATGCCCAAAGTTGGAATGTCACGGGGAATCCCGCGTGAGCGAATGTTCATGATATCTGCAATGAGCACCCCGCAGCGAATTCTGCTGGCCTCTCGCGGCGTGCGTTCGGATGTTTTTTCCCAGCGCATACGCGATACCGTCAGGGATAGCTGGCGCGCCTTGGCGGCATAACTTATCTCGCCCGGGCTGGTGATCGCCCCTTCAAGAGCGGCTGAAATCACCTGCAGATCATCAACGTCCATCGCATATAATTTAAGCAAATCGGTCACGGGAATTTCTGTCCTATGCTGTATTTATTCACCCTGAATGCGGTCAATCTCCGCACCGCAGGCTGCCAGTTTCTCTTCCAGTCTCTCATACCCGCGATCAAGATGATAGACCCTGTTGATAACCGTCTCCCCACTTGCGGCCAGTCCTGCCAGCACCAAAGAGACGGATGCGCGCAAGTCAGTCGCCATCACTTCGGCGCCGACCAGCTCAGGCACCCCGCGAACCATTGCCGAGCGACCATGCACATTAATGTTGGCGCCAAGACGTGATAGCTCCGGCACATGCATAAATCGATTTTCAAAAATAGTTTCGGTTATCATGGACGCACCGTTTGAGACACACATCAGCGCCATGATCTGCGCCTGCATATCGGTTGGATAACCGGGATAGGGTTGGGTCTGAACATCAACGCCCTGTATGGGGGTTGCAGGATCACGCGTGACAATCAGTCCATTTTCCGTTGGCTCAATTTCCACTCCTGCTTCTTGCAGAACCTCGATAACAGATGCAATCAGGGCAGCGCGTGTGTTGGTCAGCTCAATGCGCCCGCCTGCGATTGCCGCGGCAATTGCATAGGTTCCTGTTTCGATGCGATCTGGCATGACCGAATAGGTGGCACCGTGCAGTTTTTCTTTTCCGGTGATGACCAGACGGTCTGTTCCCTCGCCTTCGATTTGTGCGCCCATGGCCTGCAGCAGGTGAATAAGGTCCGTAATTTCCGGCTCGCGCGCGGCATTTTCCAAAACCGTAATTCCATCCGCAAGGGCCGCCGCCATCAGCAGATCTTCGGTCGCCCCGACAGAGACAGTCTCGAAACGGATTTCAGCACCCTTGAGACCATTTGGGGCTTCCGCGACCATATAGCCCCCTTCGATATGGATATTTGCGCCCATCGCCTCCAACCCGTCAACATGCAGGTTCATGGGGCGAGTGCCGATCGCGCAGCCACCGGGCAGGGAAACCTTCGCCTTGCCAACCCGGGCTAGCAGCGGGCCCAGAACAAGGGCGCCCGCCCGCATCTTGCGAACAATGTTATAAGGTGCTTCGGTATTTGTAATTTGCGCGGCGGTCAGGGAAATTGCCCGCCCGTTCGAGCTCCCCTCTGCTTCGCTATGCCCGTTCAGATGAGCTTTCACACCATGCTGACAGAGCAGATTGATCAAAGTGGAAATGTCTGCCACATGGGGCAGATTGCTGAGCGTGACGGTTTCCTCAGTGAGCAGGCTGGCCACCATCAAGGGCAGGGCCGCATTTTTCGCGCCGCTAATTTCAATTTTTCCATAGAGCGGCTTGCCGCCCCGGATCCGAATGCTATCCATCAAGTTTTTCCCGGCTCACTCATGGCCAATTCAAAAAAATACGAAAGGCAAGGCAGGGCACCCCCGGCCGCCTTACATCTTAAAATACAGTGGCTGACAGAAAATATCAGCAATGCGGCGACTTAAAGGCGCGGCAGTGTAACGCCCTGTTGGCCCATATATTTGCCGGCCCGATCCCGATAAGAGGTCTCGCAAGGCTCGTTGCCTTTGAGGAACAGAAACTGGCAAGCCCCCTCATTGGCGTAGATTTTCGCCGGAAGCGGCGTAGTGTTGGAAAATTCAAGTGTCACATGCCCTTCCCATTCCGGCTCCAGCGGGGTGACATTCACGATAATACCGCAGCGGGCGTAAGTGGATTTGCCCAGGCAGATCACCAGAACATCGCGGGGGATGCGGAAATATTCAACGGTCCGTGCCAGCGCAAACGAATTTGGCGGAATAACGCAGACATCGGTTTTACGATCCACAAAACTGTCATTGGAAAAGGCCTTGGGGTCAACGGTTGCCGAATCGACATTGGTGAAAATCTTGAACTCGTCCGAGACCCGCGCATCATATCCGTAAGAGGACAGGCCATAGGAAATCATGTTCTCCCGTTTCTGGCTTTCCACAAACGGTTCGATCATCCGCTGGTCCGGGTCCTGGGCGGCGGACCTGATCCACTTATCAGACAAAATTGACATTAGGCGTATCTCCGTTAAGCGCACTCAAAAATTTGCGGTATCTTATAGACAAGTCTTTACAAGGCCAAGGCCAAATGGGCGTTTTGCGAACCCAAATTCGCACAAACCCGGGAAGGGGTATCTAGTCTGTCATCCGGTTTTTGTTCTTGATCGCATCGGGGGCCGCTTCGCCGCGGGTGCGCTGCACACCTTTGCGTTTGCGTAAATTCTCCCGCAGCTTTTTCAAGCCGGGCCTGTTTTTCGGCGGCGGCCTTTTCCTTGGCACTGGTCGGGGACGTTGAACGGTTATGGTCACTCATGCGATGCTCTGTCCAGATAAGTTAGGGTCGGCCATTTGTAATATAGCCGGGCCAACTGCGCAATTGCCCAAATACCGGCGCAGACACCGGCAGCACACAACCCACAGGCAGGCCATTCCTCAAGAAACTGACGACTTTCAAAACCAAATTGTACGGATTAAGAATGGAAGATATGAGGATTTTCAATTTCCATTTCAAGGCCGCGGGCAAAATTTTTTTCAGTTTTCCCCCAATCCCCCACATCAAGGCGCTAAAAACCTGATTTTCCGAGCTGGTTCAATCAATCCAATTTTCCCACAGAAACCCTTTGACAAGGCGCAGACCTACTAAATATTACTAATTTTATTCCTGAGATCAGTTTCCAGGATACAAACTCATATTTGCCGGAGTTGTTGTTTTTTACAGATATATGAATTAAGAAACACGCTAAAATATTTGCATTTGTAGACCGATGAGTAAGAGGCGATGCTAAGGTTGACTGCTTGTATATTATTTAAAATCTCTTTGTGTCATTGCGGGAAGAAATGCCCCGGCTTTGATCATTTTTTGATACGCTTCAAAACATTCTTTATCTGTAAGTATCCCCATCTTTGAAAGTTCCATTAAGATCCCAATACTTCCAGATAGTCTATTTTCCCCAAACACTTTTGTAATATAGTTACGTGCCTTTTTGTCATCTGAATATAAAATGCTATTTGTCTTTATCGATCCATATGCAATGCATTCTGCTTCTCCGGACCCGAGGTTCATTTTGGTCTTCAGATTAATATAAGCATCTGCTGGAATTGAATCGTCGTTTAAGTGTTTAAGCGGAATATTCTCGTCATATATATACTGTAAAATGTCGTCATCGCATTCCTGTTGAACACTAGGGCCGATTGCATATATTTGCCCATTAGACAGTGCTGTTTTTATAACTTGTCCGTTAAACAGATTAATTAAAACAGAGGTATCTAAAACTCTAATCAATGAAAGTTGCTCGAGTGAAGTTTTAAAATTTCAGAAATTTTTTCACCCAGCATTTCGGAAACCATTCCTAAAGAACTTTCTCCATCTTCAATAGATTGAATTGATTTTTGCAACAATAAGTCATTTTTGGCATTGAAATCTATTGGTGGGCGCTCTGGTATACCTGCTTCCTTTGCTCTTTTCTCAGGGCTACCATGGTGCTTTATTAGGTATGCGTATAAAGAATTTGCTCCGCCTGCAGGCAATAGGCCCAGTTGTTCACAGCGATAGGCTGCAACTTCAAAGCTTACTCCATAGAAGTAAGACAAATAAATTATCTCAATATCACCTAGATTGTCATTCTTGGTGCTGAGCATGCTGCGAACTTCTTGTAAAACTATCGCTACACCGTGAGTGGGTAATAGCAAATATGAGGCAAAAGCATCAGCAAAAGATTCAGATTTTTGGTTTTTTCCTTGCTGGTTGTGTCCAATACTATCTTCACCATCCCAAAAAGTGATGTTACTACTATAATTGTGATGGCTAACAATATGCCCAAGCTCATGCGCTAGGGTAAAAAGCATTCTTTGTGGAAATCTTTTGCTTAAACAAATAAATGGCCAACCTTTGTATATCCCTGAAGCTCCGTCTATTTTCACGTTATCAACTATAAATAACAGTATTTCAGCTTTTTTGGATAACAAGCTGGGAAGATCGTGAAGCGGTCGATTTATATCGTCTTTGCAGAAATGATGTCTGAATAAATTGGCCAGACGTTCGGCTTCTTCATAGCTTTCTTCAAGTATGCCAAAGGCATTTAACCATTTTGGTTTTTCGGTGTTGCCTAAGATATTTGCCGCCAGAGAGACCTTTCTCGAAATTTTATTCGCTGCAATTTTCTCGTATTGATTTTCCTCTTGAGTTCTGAACAGTAAATCAATGTCTTCAGGATGTTCCCACAAAGAAATGTCTGCTATGGAGATGTTAAGAGCTCCAGCAATAAGCTTTAGTTCTCGCATGCTAGGTGAGTTATCTTCCTTGGTCAGTTCACTCAGACGTGCTGAGCTGATCCCAGTAATCAAGGAGAGTTCCGCTAGATCGAACCCCAAAGCGTCAATTATCTCTGAAAGATGTTTCATTCCCTATTTTCTGCTTTGATTTCTCTCAAGAAATTATCTATTTGTCTAATTTGATCCTCGTTGATTTTTCTCCAACGACCCATGATATCTATCACACGATTGCCTCTTCGTTCAAAAATTTCTTGAAGTAAGGAAATGGTGTGTTGCCTGCTTGATTGTATTTCTGCAGTCGTTTCCATAGCAATTGGATTGCGGCCAACGATAAAATTTTGAATACGAGATCTGAATTTTTCGTCGTCATTTGGGTCGTGCCTGTCCAGTGGATGACGCTCCCCATTTCCCGTCACTATTATGTTTCCGGTTAGAACTCCATTTTCATCTAGACATAAGCGGTTTTCTGGAAATCTTCGGTGTGCTGCAATTGCATCTATTTTTTCATCCACTTCGAAGCCGCCAACGATATATTGCTGTACACCGGTAACAGATCCGCTGACGACATAGATGCGGTCACCTCGAAGAACCAATCGTCTTATATTCGGCATGCAGGCACCTAAACTGGGGTATGGTCTATTCAAAATGGGATCGTTCAGAAACTTTCCTGCAATATTGTCTGTCCCTGTGCCTGAAATATAAATATAGCCTTTCATGATTGAGTGCCTCTAAAAGTGTTGGTTAATTGTTGTAACTGTTCGACGATTGGGTTGCCTAAAATCTTTTCACCATTTTCGGAGAATACAAACCCACATGCGTCGCATTCATGTTCAACATGAGGAGTAAAAGCATTAGCGGTATTTTCGAAGTGAGGGGCATGGCACTTTGGGCAATAAATTGATTTAACTTTTTTAGATAATTCTGGTATTTGGAGTTGCGCCATATATACCCTCATGCATTTTCTGCTAAAAGTCACACCATCAAGTGAAAAGTTTCCAAAAGTTTCATCTATGACGCGGTTACCGTCTTCGTCAAATCCATGAAAGTGGATGCCGCTGAGTTCCGGCCATGGCTGCGTCCAGAATGCAGCCGGATTTGAAGCCCATATCTTAACTCCTCCCTTGAAGTCTGATTGACGCCCACAAAAGATTTCTTTTGATTTTTCTACAGGTCGTTCGAACTCGAGATCGTCAAATACTTTTTTGATTGAAGCAATGGGGTTCCCAATAGAAGGACAAGTGTCGAAAAAATCCCTTCCACAGTATTGGCATTGGTGTTTCGTGTGAAGCGAGACTGAGAATCTACCTTCGTCTAGATGTAGTCTTTTGCAGTGCTTGCAGCAAATACTGGATGGAGTAAAGCCAGCAGCAAGTGTATTAAAGTAAGCAATAGCTGCATCATCAGTTATGGTTTCCCATTGATCTCCAAGTAGGTCTCTTCCAACTTTTAAATCAACCTGCTTGAATGTCGCGTCAATTATTTTCTTTGAATTCTTTTCTTTAGTTTCTCTTGCATGGACGTGGACTCCATATACGGGATTTTGATTGGTCGTATCATATACAGGCTGCAGGGCTCCCCATAATGCAATGCCACCGGGAAGGGTTTCGGGGTCGAGAAATAGTTTTTCAGTTTCGCGGGTTTGAGATGCGTTTGATTTGAGGCATTTTTGTAATGCTTTGCCACCTGGTGCCGTAGCGTTAGCAAAGTGAATTTTGCACCAGTACCTTGGGTTACCATTTCTTTCGGTGGTTACATTTACAATGTGGCAATCTTGCATATTCAACTCATACAACACGCAATATTAGAAATAAAATCCTTATGATCTGTATAATAATTTAATGATTAATAAAACATATTCAACAAGATGTATGTAACTAAAGATTTTTTTATTTGGTATTTATTCTAAGTTTGCGTTTTTTCTGATGTATGCGTTCGGTTGTTCTAAAACTGCCCGATTTGCTGCAGTTGATCTTACTTGCAAGATAAAAGTGTTAAATCCTGATCTTATTTTTTGTAACATTGGAATCAGAGTTGTCTTGGGTTGTTGCTCTGAAATAAGAGGAAATGAGTCGGTGAGAACTTAATGCCTTTGCTTTGGTTAACTAATTCCAGGCAATTGGGCCCTGTACCGACATTTCCTTAATCATGGTGAGGTGTGGAACAAAAAGGCATTCTGTTAATAAGCTGTGTCAGATTTGTGCCACTTTTTTCAAGATATTTACCCTATGTTCCATGATTAGAGTATTTTTAGAAACCCTTTGACAAGGGCGCAAAACCTTATATATTCCGCGCTGTTCTAATCGATTTCGCCGCCGTAGCTCAGTGGTAGAGCACTCCCTTGGTAAGGGAGAGGCCGAGAGTTCAATTCTCTCCGGCGGCACCATTTAAACCCTTGAAAATCATAAAATAATGGATTTAAACTAGATCCACGAGTTTATCTGTTTGAATAATTCGTGGGGATTTTCGTGGGGGAATAATCATGGCTGTATACCTTCCAAAAGGCGCAAAGACCTATGTGATGGACTTTGAGTTATTCGGGCGACGATACAAGCAATCAACAGGTGAGGTCGCCAAGGGCAAGGCGAAAAAAGTCGAGGAAGAATTCAAGGCGGAAATAAAAGCGCGGTACAAGAAGTTCGGTGATGTGCAGGTGCCTACATACTGGGAAGCTACTGAGTATTATCTAAAACTTCGGGAAGCGCCTATAGGGCAAGGAAAAGGTGCGATTGCAAGAGATAGCGCTTACCACACTCGGTTCGTTGAGTATATTGGTGCTAGTACGCCGATCGATAAAATTACAACTCCACATCTGTCAAAGTATGTTGAGCAACGCCTTTCTGGCGATGATACGCGCAGAGGGGTTAAAGTTAGTTCAGTGAAGCGCGAGTTGAGTGTTCTTAAAGCCGTATTAAATAGAGCAATAGATATTTGCCCAGCTTATACTTTGCCCGCTTTCCCCAAACTAAAAGACAATGCTGTACGAGTTCGCTATTTGTCTGATGACGAAGAAACGGCATTGATGGCTGTCTTGCCGAAGTGGTTGAAAGATGTCGTTGTCTTTGCATTACATACTGGAGCAAGGAAGCAAGATATTCTTGATTTCAGATGGCGTGATGTAATTTGGCAAGATGGTAAACCGTCATCAGTACGAATTCCTAAACCTAAGTCAAGAAACCCCTACCGCGTACCAGCGAATAAGACTTTGGTTAGTTTGTTGGAGGGTTTGAGTTCGAGAGAAGATGGGGATTCGTCCCATGTTTTCAGGGCTAGTCATGGCGGACCAATACTAGACCCGACTAGAGCATGGGAAAAGGCAGTAAATGCTGCTGAAATTGAGGATTTTGTATTTCATGACTTAAGGCATACTTTCGCTAGTCGCCTTGTAATGAAAGGTGTTGGTTTTAAGCATGTACAGGAGCTAATGGGCCATTCTAATATACAGATGACACTTAGGTATGCCCACTTAGCTCCTAGTGCACTTGATGACGCTGTGTATGCTTTAGATTAAGCAGTCATAAGCTCTTTTATTCTTTCGCTAATACTCTGCTGAGTAATAGGTGAGTTAAGATAATTGTTCTCTGGTTTGAAAAGCGGTTTGGGTGAAGATCCGCTATAGGGTGTTAAATTTTTAGGACTAATTCGAGTCTGAGCTAAATATGTGAGAAGATCGTCTTTGAGATATCTTGGAGATCGTCCAATATAATGGCGGGGTATCTCAAGACGAGATAATTGTCGAACTGATATACTTAGATACTCAGCTGCTTCTGTTCGTGTTAATATTTCTGTCATTTGTGGCCTTTGGCTTTAGCGCAGATCCACCAATTAGAACATAGAGGTGGAGCCAGAAGGTCTGCAAAGATAAATTCCTCTGGTATTAGGATCACAAATAGAAGAAGCACCTTGGAAGTCGGAAGGGGTAATGTCTAATTTGACGGATTGTGACTTTGTCTTCACGAAATATCGTCGGTCTGTACTTTAAGCTCAGCCAACCAGCGCAGGTAGGACAAACCTTGTGAGACCAATAATACAGTCAACTCTTCAGGTGGTTGCAGTGGTTCGTTGGTGCCGGAAGCGTGGCGAAATTCGTGCACTCCATCTGCCCAGTCGATCAATGCTTCAACCAGTTTCAAGGATGATCTCCTCGTGTTGTGGTTTCTGTTACCTGAGAACAGTTTTTCGATTGCGGGTTTAAGGTTGTTTTGGAGATTGGATTTATTCATTTGAGGGGCTTTTGGGAACATCTGCTTGAAAAGGTTCTCAACAGCTTCAAAGATGTTTTTTATAGCAGTCTTACCATCTAAGGGATTTAACAGTAATGCTCGTTCAGCAGTCTCCACATGCTGGCGTTCTGTTGCAAATTCGGGTGAGTTCAATTTTCGTATAGTAGTTACGCGTACATTTTCAAACTCTTCGTCAAACTTTGGATGAATGCCGCCTTTTTCGTCCAGTATGTACCCAACGTTGCATTCGTCAAAGATGCGTTGAATTTCAGATCTTACATTAGCAATCTTATTATATCTCTTATTTGTTCTCGAGAAGCGATACAATAGCGTAACAATATGAAGTAAATCCACAATTTCTACTGAGTTTGCGACTTCTTCATAAGGGAAATAGCGACCTTCCACTCCGCTGCGTAATACCGGTAAACCCAATTCTGCTTCAACTAGGTTGCCAAACTCCCACGCATCTTCCCGCCGATGTGAAGCTACTTTTTCAAAGAGCTTACTCAAACGAAATCTCATTCGAGGGTTATCTTTAAGAGGCGCGCCTGCTTGTATATAGTTTTGAGCGTACAAGCCACCGATAACAATGTTTTCCTTTGCCAATGATAAGTTCCCCGACTAAGTGTCTCAGTTGGTTATCTGTATCACCTTTAAAGGGTGGTTGTGAAGAGTGCTCGATATGGTGGTGGCTCTACTCTTGCTGCATTAACCGCGCTATCAAGTAATCTCAGAGAGAACTAAAAAAACAGTCTCAGGGGCTCACATATGAACCGCTGTACAAATCTAATCGTTTAGCAACACTCTGTAGACAGACGCCCTGCCGATGCCTAATTCTTTAGCGATCTTTGTAGCCCCCAAGCCTTGCTCTCTTAGCTCTCGCACCCTGTCAGCATCTATAGACGCTTTACGCCCCTTGTAGACGCCCTTCTCCTTCGCCTTGGCTATCCCCTCCATCTGCCTTTCCTTCCTTAAGTTAGTCTCGAACTCACTGAAGACTGACAGCATGTCTAGGAAGCATTTCCCTGCTGATGTGGAGGTATCTATAGGCTGTTCAGTGGCCTTGAGGACTACTCCTTTTTGATTGAGTTCGTAGACTATGTTCTGAAGGTCTCGAACTGATCTAGCGAGCCTATCGACTCTCGTGACCACTAGCACGTCACCCTCCCGGATAAAGTCTAGTAGGTTCTTAAGTTCATCTCTGCCTTGCACAGAAGCACCTGAGACTTTCTCCGTCCTGATTAGCTCACAGCCTGCCGCTAATAGAGCCTCTTCTTGAATAGTTAGATCTTGGTCTACTGTACTTACTCGTGCATACCCGTATATCATCAACCGCCTCATATTGTATTTTTAGGGTCTAGAGATGAGAGTCTAATGCCTCAGAATCCCGTTAACAACCCTAATAATACAACTAACGTGTCTCAGTGAGTCGTATCGTATGGGTATGACCTATTAAGATTGAGCTCAGTTACTCCCAAACTCCATAAAGCTAACATAATACCTATTTATTTCCCATTTGAGCTTGAACGGATCAATGCCACTATCCAAAGGTGCTGCCCAGCATGAAGCATATCCCTCTTTGGGAGGCAGTATTCTATCGCTCTCATAACTATGTGAGTTTGTGAGATTTTTACTATGTCTGGGTTTAGTAGCTTTAAGGTAAAAAGTAATAGATTCTAATGTGCGATATGAGCCGTTTCCGACGAATACTCTTATAGGCCAACGCTTATCTTTACACGCCTCGTTGTCTATCGACACTAATACATCAACTTGAGATTCTGGATATTCTTCTGTCACATACCTAAATGCAAATAGAGCGACCACTACCACAGCCACTAGAAGAAAGCACACCAAAGCTATTTTGGCTACCAGCTTCAATACGCCTCGGATCACCAGCATAACTGCTTCAGCTCGTTCCTCTGGCGTCATCACTCTTCCTTGAATTAATCTCAACACAAATTAACTTATAGGAATATATCTTAAAACTTGTAAAGCGTTCAACTATAAACACTCTATGACTAAGGCCATAGAAAAGAAGGCAAATCTTCAATTACAACCAAATGTCTTTGTAGATGTGCTTGCCGCTCTAAACAGATATCATGGGATAGGAAACATCCTTGAATTTCAAATCCCTGAACACCACAGTTTTCCTAGAGGTTTCCACGTTTCCACCCTAGTAGAGTAAAGAAACATGGAAACTCCTATCTCGAGCTAGCTCTCGAGTCGTTACAAAGAGGATAAACTAGAAGTCGTCAAAGAAGGCTTGGTTATCCTCTCGGACGTCCTTGGCTTCTTCAAAGCATTTCTGCTTCTCCTCACTCGTAAACAACCCTTGCTCATATGCCTTTCTCAGAACCTTGGATACCTCACCTGTACTCCATTTCAGACCTTCACTTACTTCCTTCTGTGAAGCGTATTCCCTTGATCTGATCGCCTCAATAACTTCGTAAACCTTTCCTAGTTGGGGTATCTCATATTCCCACCCAGCTTCACTGAGGGTTACGTTTCTAGTATCCGTTTCACGTGACTTCTTGTTTCGAAACTTATCGAACTCTAGGGTAAAGCTCGTGCCAGCTCCCTCTACTGGTAGAAGTCTGATAGAACAACTGAGAAGCACACTTAGAACCTGAGAACCCCTGAAGCTCGCATCCCCTTTGGTGTTCCCTTTACGAGTATGGTGTACCATGAGAACAGCACAGCCCGTTCTGCTGATCATCCTCATGAGGTGTAAGGTGTCATTCCAAGAGGATGCATCGTTCTCATTATCAACTTGAGCTAATGTGGACAGGTTGTCGAAGATCACCAGTTTAATGCCTTCTTTTCTAATCCTATCCAGAATGACCTCATGATCTTCATCATTTGAAAGTACAGGCCAATCTGTGGAGGTAGATTGGTCTTGGAAGGCTAGGAACGATAGGTTCTGATTGGCGCTGGTTAGGTCAATGCCTGAGATAGTGCTGGAGAGGAGTTTAACCCGTTCCTGCAAATCGAATACGCCCATTTCCCCATCCACGATAAGGACCTTGTGAGGCTCATCGCACTTCCACCCTAAGAACTCTCCACCACCAGCAACGGCTAATCCAAGGGATAAGGCAAACATGGATTTACCAACACCACTAGGAGCATAAACCATGTTAATCTGTTCAGTGGTTAGCCAAGACCCTAGTAAAGGTATAGGTCTGGGAATATCAGCGTTAATCAACTCTTCCATGGTCCTATATTTAAGCTTACTCATTCATACATCTTTCTGTTTGGAACGCCCTTACCCTCCGAAGACAGAAAGGCACTACATTGGGCAAGGGCGCTCGTTGCTCTAGCTGGAGATCAGCCAGCGAGCAGGGATTAAGTTATAGGTTGGTGTGCACCGCTCATTCGCGGTTCTTCTGTCTGTAGGATGTCAAATAAGATTACTAAGGTGGGCTTTGTTCATGCTGAGCTAAAGTTGTCATCCACTAACCATCAGCCCCCCCCCCAGGGGGGAAGTAGTCTAAGACGTTCGAATAAGTTTACAGCCACATAAAATTCCCTGTAGAAATATACCCTATCAATTCGTGGGGATTTTCGTGGGAAATCAGTTCTCATATAGACCTATGTAGTCTTGAGTGGTCCCACGAATAACGCTAGAATGACCCGTTTTTAAGGGGTGTGGTGCCTTTGGTAAGGGAGAGGCCGAGAGTTCAATTCTCTCCGGCGGCACCAGCATTTCAAAACCATCTCATTGTCATAAATAGTTCATTCGTCCGTCATGCGCGGTAAAGCTTTTGCGCGCAGCATCTGATGCGGAGTTACCCCGTAATGAGTTTTCAGGTGATGGATGATGTATCAGCAGCAGATTTTACCGCAGGAAGTTGTATCCCAAGGGTCGGTGTCCGGTGGGTGGGGGCGGCGGTTTCTGTCGGTCTTTACCGCGCGTATCGGGGTGAAGCTGGCGCTCGCGTTTGCGCTCGTGGTGGGTTTTAACGGCTTGAGTACGCTCGTCAGTCTGCAGACAGTCAATGAGTTGCAGGAACAGACGGGCCATGTATCCAAAGAGGCGTTGCCCGCCTTGTTGACAGGAATGAGCGTAAAGGCGGATGTGGCGGCGTTGAACCAGTTGAACATGGTATTAACGGCGGCAAACAGCACCGCCACCCTTGATGAGTTGGAGCCACAGGTTTTTCAGATTTTATCCGCCATGGAGCAGGAGCTTGCCAGCCTTGCAGCGCGGACCCGATCGCAAAAGTCAGCTCACCTATCGGCGCAGCTTGGGCAGTATCGATTGGAACTTGAAAATGTGATCCGCCTGAAGAGGACCCATCTGATGCGCGAGCGGTCATATGCCGAGCTGGAAGCGGGATTGGCCGCGGCTTATGGCGCTCTGTCGCAAGTGGTGCAACCGATTGGCATCAATACGTTATTTGATTTGCAGACGTCGCTGCGCACACTTGCGCAGAGCTCGGATGTGGAGCAGACAGGTATTCGCCTGGCCGATCGGGAAGTGAATGCCATTTCCTACGCATCCACATTGATAGCCTCCGCCAATCTGGTGGTGGCAAATGTCAAGGAACTGGCCCGATTGCAGGAGAAGTCCGCCATTTTCAAGCTGCGCCGGCAAAATAGCCGGGATCTTGGGCGGCTGACGTCTGCGGCGCGTGGGTTTGTGGGGCAGGACGCGGCGGAGAAATTGCGGCCGGTGGTTGCTGAATTTGCTGCCTATTTCGTCCGCAAATCGGATCGCAACCTGTTTGATCAGCGGGCCAAACTGGCAGAGCAGGAACAAACGCTCATTCAGACCAGTGCCAAGAGTGTGGCACTGCTGGCGACCATCAGCGGTGAAATTGATGATCTGGCGGCTGCGCTTGGCAGCAGGACTTTGTCGGGGATTGAAAAATCCAGTCAGCAGGCGCGTCAGGCGGTGAATTTATTGCTGCTGCTTGCGGTGGGAATTGTGGTCGCATCGGTGGTGATCCTCGCTGTCATGGTGCGGCGAAATATTGTGCAGCGGCTGAAAACTCTGGCGGGATATATGCAGCAACTGGCCCGGGGGGAGACGGATTTTCGGGTTTCTGTATCTGGTGTTGATGAAATTGCCCGCATGGCCAGACAGGTTGAGTTCTTCAGGTTGACGGCAGTGGAAAAAGAACGGCTTGCCCGCGCTGCGGCCGAGACGGAGGAGAAGGCCCGAAAAGCTGAGGAGGATCGCCGCGAACAGGATCGCCAGCGAGAAGAAACCCGGCGGCGGCAACTGCGCGAACAGGAACAAAAAGCGCGGGAGGAACGACGGGCTGCATTAAATGAACTGGCATCGACCTTGGAGGAAAATACCAAGCGGGTGCTGGGGGATGTGATTGAGGCCGCGGAGGGAATGCGCCATACCGCGACCGTCGTTGCCGGCTCATCCCGTGATACGCGCGAGCAAAATATGTCAGTAGTTGCTGCCGCTGTGCAAAGCCATTCCAACATGCAGGCGGTGGCCGCTGCAACAGAAGAGCTGGTGGCGTCACTACAGAGTGTGCGCGATTATGTTCGCACCTCCCACGAAGCCTCACTGCAAGCGCAGTCGAGCGCAGCGCAGTCCCATGAGACTGTCGGCAGTCTCGCACATGCGGTGAGTGCCGTGGATGAAAGTGTCTCGCAGATTGAGGAAATTGCCAGTCAGACCCATTTGCTTGCCCTGAATGCGGGAATTGAAGCCAGTCGGGCGGGGGCGGCAGGTCGCGGATTTGCCGTGGTTGCCCAGGAAGTGAAAAAACTGGCGACGCAAACTGCCACTGTGACAGGGGGCATTACCGATAGTATTAAACTTATTCGGCAGGAAACCGGGCACGCGCAGGCATCGTCTTCGGAAATTCTGGAATTGATCGAGGGAATGTCACAGACGGTGACGCAGATATTTGAAACCATTGATGCCCAGACCGAAACGGTTACTGAAATTGCGCGAAATGTCCATGACGCGGCAAATGACGCAGGGCATATCGAACAGGGGGTCGAGACGGTCAATCGCGCGATTGAAAATTCGGAAAGCGAAATTCAGGTCACGCGCCAGAAATCTGAAGAACTGATGGACAAGGCACATAAACTTGAGAGGCAGGTGGCATCCTTCCTCGAAGAGGTGCGCGCAGACGCGTAGTTTTAGGTGCCTCTGTGACAGTGTCACTCAGCAGGTGCGACATTATCAGCTGGTTCTGAGGATCTATAATTGAAGACATCCATATATAATTTTGTGGCCGTACTGACGGCTATCGCTGTGGCTAATGGGATTAAAATGAACCCCTCTATTACCGCTGCTAAAATTACCCGAAACCCTTGATCCAAAAAACCACCTACCAGCCAGGTCAAGAGCATCAGGAGGATACTCCAAACGATTAGAAAGAGAATTGCGACGGCAAATGCTTTAAGAAACGACAGAAACCGTGCCGTTCCTGCATTTAAAAACTGACCTATATTCACTGGTCGATCGAGTGCGATGGCCGGGCAAGCAAAGAAAGCAATTAGCGAAACGGGAATAGCAAAGGCGAAAATTATCAATACAGTGAATGTGACCCCAAATTGTGGGGCTATTAGACTACCAAGGCCAACTGCCGCGGCAGTAATGGCGAGATTGAAAAGGCCGAATTTAAACTCTCTTTTGCCAAACCGAAACGATATTCCGTTAATGTTGCGCTCTTTAGGATTCGCGGTATAGCGATGCCAAGACACTGCAAACATCGCAAAGATAAATGGTTCGATTAAGAATGTTCCGTAATTCGTCAGTTCTTCAGAAAGTATCGCAGATTGATTATAGAGCGAATAAGCCCCATATGCTGTCGAAATAAAAGCGAATAGAAGCACTGGGGCGGCGAGAAGATAAACCTCACGCACATTGTCCAAAACAAATTCAAATGCTTCATAAAGACATTTCGTGACTGTTTTTCCGTTACTCATACTTCCCCCCATCCCAAATTTTTTTGGGAAATATACTACTTGCTATTTTTCAATGCGCAACAATTAAGAGAACCAATTCAGTTTGATGCGTCTTTTGATTGAATTCTAGGACAGGAGAGCCCAATCATGCCACGCTTTTGACTGAAATTGTGTGAGCCCGCTTTCTTAAAAGCCCATAATTTCCAGGAGCGTTTTACCCGCGAGAGAGGCATGTTGCAGGGTGACAGGGGAGGTTGTTACAACGCGTCCCTCTTTCCAAGTTTGCAGAACACGAAGCTGCGCCGCATCAGATGTTTGCAAGCCGGGTGGGTCAAGTGGGGAGTGGTTGAAGAGCGTAAAGTCGGCCGCCTTTCCCGCAGTGATAGAGCCGATCCGATGATCCATTTTCAGCTGCCTTGCTGCGCCCATTGTCATCGCAAACAGAGCATCTTCGCGGCTGATGGCCTGATCCGGGGCAATAGAGCTCTGTCCTGAGCGAGAGAGACGTGTAGCCGCAGTGTTAAGGACCCGCAGCGCATCGACCGGGGTTGCCGGGTGATCCCCGTGCAGGCTGGTCACCAGACCTGCATCCAGAGCTGACTTCACTGGCATGTAGCGGCGGGAGCGATCTTCACCGATCAGGTCCTTTAAGGCGTCCCCATAGTAATAAACATGATCTACAAAAAATCCGGTGGAAAGCCCCAGCTTTTGCGCCTGTTCCAACTGAGAGCGGGTAATCAGTGCATGATGTTCCAGCCGGTGCTGCAATTTCCCTGTCTTTGATCCTGTGGTTAAGCTTTCAAAGATGGCCAGCGCGTCATCAACGGCGCGTTCTCCCTGCACATGCAGGGCGATCTGGTACCCCTGTTCATGAAAGCTGGTCATCAGAGATTTCAGCTCTTCGAAGGTATAGTTCAGTTCCGCGTGATGCGTATGGGGTATTCCAAGCCGTTGGCGGACGAGTCCGCTGTCTTCATAAGGCTCGGCGAAAGCAGCGCCGCCCGTGAAGGGAGACCCATCGAGCCAGAGTTTCACGCCAATCACTGCAAAATCGGTATCGCCGCCAAGTGGATGGGCGCCCATTTGGTCAGGCAACAGATACACAAAGGTACGAACTGGCGCACTTTTTGTTATGGACAGTTTTTTCAATAAGCCAACGGGGTCAGAATGTCGCCCAACTGCGCCCGTCACCCCAATTGTCGTATAGCCCGCGCGGGCATATTTTTGAAGCTGCAGGCTGAGCAGAAGTTCGGTGGCCGCTGCGGGGGCGCTTGGGATCGCTGCGACGACCCGATTGATGGCTTCAACTTCACGCAGGGTGCCTGTTACATGACCGCTGTCATCCCGCATAATACCCTCCGCCTGATCGGATGGATCACGAAGTTTGATGCCAGCGGCCTCATACCCTGCGGAATTCATATAGGCTTCGTGCATCATCTGGGTCAGGATAAGTGCTGGGCGATCCCCAAAGAGGGCATCCAGTTCTGCTAATGTGGGCGGGGTCAAATCAGAAATTGCAACGGGATCCCAGCCGAAGGCAACCAGCCAAGGGGTGAGGGCGAGACCCGATGTCGCTTCTTCGAGAGTTTTTATAATTGCCGCCCGACTGTCATGTGTGAACGCACTGACATCGACGGCTGCGCCCAGAAGTGCTGCAGCGACCGGATGTGTATGTGGCTCGATCAGGCCGGGGGTGAGTGTCTGGTCCTGTAAATCTATTACGGGGATGTCAGTATCGCGGGGCTCGAAATCCTCCAGCGTGCCAACCTGAACAATTGACCCATCACGAACCCATACCGCTGTAGCTCTTGGTAATTTGGGATCCATGGTCAGAATTTGCGCCTGCAGGATAAATTCCTTTAATGCGGGCGCTGGGCGAAAGATGAAGTAGGCTGCAAGGGCGAGCAGGGCCATCGCCAATACGGTGACGGTCAGTATTTTTTTCATTATTCCCCCATAGCCACTGGCGTTCCATCGCCTATAAAAACAACTATAGGGTGCTTGAGGATTAAATTTATGTCAATCCTCAAGTGCGTTATATGGGCAAGGTCAAGGGGGCGCTATTGTTACAGACGACCTTCCTCTACGGCGAAGCAGGCGGTTTGTGTATCGCCATTATCCTTAAGCTTTGGAATTTCCCGCTTGCAACGATCATTTGCGTAAGGGCAGCGTGTATGAAATACGCATCCACTTGGCAGGTCCATCGCCGTTGGCACTTCGCCGCTCATTTTTACATGATTGACGCCACTGCCATCCATTTTCGGTACAGCGCTTAACAATGCCTGTGTGTAGGGGTGGCGAGGGGTAGCAAACAGGTTTTTGGTGTCCGCCAGCTCGCACACTGTCCCCAGATACATGACCGCAACCCGATTTCCAAAATGCTCCACAACCGACAGGTCGTGGGTAATAAACAGATAGGTCAGGTTCCGGCTTTCCTGAGCCTCCATCATCACGTTTAAAACCTGAGCCTGAATGGATACATCCAGTGCAGAAATTGGTTCATCTGCGACTATAAACTCCGGGTCGAGCATAAGGGCCCGCGCGATGCTGATCCGTTGCCGTTGACCGCCGGAGAATTCATGGGGATATCGCTCAAGCCAGGACGGATCATTCCCGACAGAGAGCATTACCTCTTCCACTTTTGCCTCTATTTCCGCACGGCTCATCGTCGGAAAGTGGATTTGAAGGGGTTCCTGCAGGGTCTGGGCAACTGTCATACGCGGGTTTAGGGACGCATAAGGGTTTTGGAACACCATCTGCATTTTTCGTGTGTAAGGTTGACGTTCTCTGGTAGAGAGATTGTCTATGCGATTGCCCTGATATTTAATGTGACCAGCGGTTGGCGGGTTTAATCCGATAACAGCACGGGCAAGGGTCGATTTTCCGCATCCACTTTCACCAACGAGACAAAATGAATCTCCCTTGTTGATGGTCAGGGATACTGAATTTAGGGCTTTCACAAGCGGTTGGGAGGGAGATAGAAAACCTGAACTGCCTCCAAAACGCTGCTCTACATTTTCAATTTCAACAAGAGGGGAATGGGCAAGCTCGCTCATTTGCGCGCCCCCACTGCCGTAAATTCTGGAAGGGTATCAATCTTGGTGCAGGCCGCCTGATGGGCTATTGGTCCCGCCAGCTCAGGCAGGTTTTTACAGCAATTTTCATCAGCAAAATCACAACGGGGGTTAAAGGCACAGCCAACGGGAATGGCGTCCAATGATGGCATGGAGCCGCGGATCTGGTTTAGTCGCGCACCGGGCAGATTTTCCTGTGGCAATGCCTTGATCAAGCCACGGGTATAGGGGTGCTTTGGATTGTTGATGATGTCTTGCGTCTCCCCCTGTTCAACGATACGTCCTGCATACATTACGATCATTTTTTCAGTTACCTGACTTACAACCGCCAGATCATGGGTAATGAGAATAAGGCCCACATTGTTTGTTTTGCACAAATCCAGCATCAGACTCATGATTTCTGCCTGAATTGTCACATCCAGCGCTGTCGTGGGCTCATCTGCGATGATGATGGATGGGTCGGTCAGAAGTGCGATGGCAATTACAACCCGTTGGCGCATTCCACCTGATAACTCATGAGGATAGCTGTCCATTCTCTTCTCAGGTGAGGGGATCATGACATCTCGCAATCTGGCGATCGCAAGCTCTTTTGCTTCCTTGTCAGAAATATCTCTATGAGCTTTCAGACACTCGATCATTTGAGTGCCGATGGTGAGAACCGGGTTAAGCGTCATCATCGGATCCTGAAAGATCATGCTGATGCGATTTCCCCTGATCTGCCGCATTTCATCTGCGGATAATTTGCTCAGATCTCTACCCTCGAAACGGACTTCACCTGCACTGATCCGGCCAGGGCGTGTGAGAAGATTGAGAATGGAAAAAGCAGCAACGGATTTACCAGCACCACTTTCACCAACAATGCCTAAACGCTCTCCTTTCTCGAGGGAGAAACTGACCCCATGCAGGGCTTTGAGTGTTTTTCGGCCCAGTGGGAATTCAACTTGCAGGTCTTTGACTTCTAACAGTGCCATACCTAGTCCTTGTACAGTTTGGGGTTCAACACGTCGCGCAGCCAGTCACCCAGAAGATTGATGCTTAAAATGAGCATAATCAGGACGATACTGGGAATAACGGTGATCCACCATGATCCACTAAATATAAATTCAAAACCACTTGAGATCAGCGATCCAAGTGAGGGTTTGTTGACCGGCATACCTAGCCCCAGAAACGACAAAGCCGCTTCAGAAATGATTGCATTCGCCACCTGTATGGTTGAAATCACCAGAATGGGGGAAAGTGTATTTGGCAGAATATGGCGCAGCATGATGCGTTTGGGTGCCATGCCAATGACCCGGGCGGCGTCAACATACTCTTTATGTTTTTCCGCAAGGACGGAAGCGCGAACCGTTCGGGCATATTGCGGCCATTCTGCAATTCCGATCACCAAAACCAGCATGAAAATGGCCAGTTCGCTATAAAGCTCCGCTCCAAAGGCTGCCTGAAACACAGCAAGTGTTATAATCGCAACCATGAGAGTGGACAGAGATAACTGAATATCAGCCAAACGCATGAAGAAAGCATCAACGCGGCCACCAATGTATCCGCTGAGCAGACCGATGGTCACTCCCAAAAATGCCTGCAGCATGACTGCAAAGATACCAATCACCAGTGAAATACGCATGCCATAAAGTATCGTGCTCAGCAGATCACGACCCTGCGGGTCTGTGCCAAGCAGGAAGCGCTCATCAGTATCACCATCCGTCCATATCGGCGCAAGTTCGCTGTCCATGATATCGATGGTTGTCAGGTCGTAGGGATTATGCGGAGCAATTACAGGGGCCAGCAATGCTGCGAGTATCAGCGTCACAACCAGCGAAAAGCTAACCAGAGCGACTTTGTCTTTTTTAAATCTGTACACAAAGTCAGAGCCCAAAAATACGGCCATTTTATTCATGATTTCTGCCCCACCAGTTTAACCGTGGGATTAACCCAGGTGTAGATCAGGTCCACAATCGTGTTGGTCACTACAAAAATCAGTCCTACGACAATAATGTAGGCAATAATAAGTGGTGTATCCACGCGATTTACGGCTTCGAGAAACAGGAAACCCATACCAGGCCATTGAAAGACACTCTCTGTGAGAATGGTATAGGCGAGCATGGTTCCCACTTGCACGCCACCTACTGTCACAACGGGCAATAACGTGTTTTTAAAAGCATGCAGAAAATATACACGCGCTGGATTTAACCCTTTTGCCCAAGCAAATCTGACATAATCCATCTGCAGGATTTCCATCATTTCTGAGCGGATTAGTCGAATGAACAGGGGCATCATTATGGAGGCCAAAGAAATACTTGGTAATATAAGATGCAAGAGGCCATCAGCGGTGAAAAAACCAGATTCCCAGCCAAGTATATTGGCGGTCTCTCCCCGCCCGTAAGAGGCATCCAGCCGAGTTCTACTGAAAACAGATAAATTGAGAAAATGGCAGTCAGGAAGACGGGAACGGAAATCCCGACGATACTGAAGCCCATAATAAATTTTGCAAACCAGTGTTTGGGTCGAATGGCACAAAAAACGCCAAGCGGCACAGCAAAAACAATAATGATTAAAGTTGCGCCAACAACCAATTCCAATGTTGCCGGAAATTTCGAGGCAATAACTTCTAATGCTGGCTTTTTAAAGAAATAGGAATTTCCGAGGTCGCCCTGAACCGCATTTCCAAGAAAACGGATATATTGTGTTATGAACGGGTCGTTCAGGCCCATTCGATCTCGCATTGCCTGACGTTCTGCTTCTGACACAGACTGGCCAACCAGTTCACGCAGGGGATCCCCCAGATTATCTTGAATGGAAAATCCGATAAGGCTGATTACAAACATCACTAAAGCTGCCTGCAACAGTCGTCGGATTGCGAAGTATATGTAGTCCAACACTCAGATCCTTGATAAAAAAAACTGGCACCCCGAAGGGTGCCAATTCAAGCTGTAGAATAGTTATTTGATGATCAGGTCGCCCAAGTATGGGAAGTTCATGACATTGACGATTGGTTCGATATCAACGCCTTTGCGGGCAGCCCAGGCAAGGTTTTGCCAGTGAAGTGGCACAAAGGCAGCATCGTCATACAGAATCTGTTCTACTTCCTGCAGCACTTTTGCGCGCGCTTCTGGATCTGTCATGCTTTGACTTTTCAGAACCAGCTCATCAACTTTCGCGTTGCTGTAGTTGCCGCTGTTATATTGACCATAACCAGTTTCCGCATTCGGAGTCATTGTCAGAAACTCAGAGAAGTTTGCACTGTCTTCTGTATCTGAATGCCAGCCAATCATCATCAGGTCAGCAGAACGTTTATCAAATTCAGGCCAATACTGTGCTTTTGGCATGGTTTTCAGATCTACCTTGATGTTGATCTTGGAGAGCATGCTTGCAACAGCTTCTGCAATCTTAGCGTCATTTACATAACGGTTGTTCGGAGCCATCATTGTAATAGAGAAACCATTTTCAAGGCCGGCTTCTTTCATGAGTGCTTTGGCTTTGTCCAGATCATAACGAGGAACAAGGTTTTCTTTGTAACCTGCATAACCCTTTGGCCCCTGCTGTCCAGCCGCTGTCGCAAAGCCTTTCATGATTTTCTTCACGATACCTTCGTTATTGATAGCGTGAATAATTGCCTGACGCACACGAACATCTTTAAGGTGCTCAACACGGTTCTGGTTCATCTGGAAGGTGATGATGCGCGTTCCGCCCATCGTTACCAGATTTGTATCGGCATTTTTCTCGATCCGGTCCATATCGGCTGGTGGCACTGGTGCGATAAAGTCCACGTCACCAGAGAGTAGCGCAGCTACCCGAGTTGGGCCTTCCTTAATGGGTGTCATGATGATTTCTGAAACATTGCCGGGTGATTTTGTATCCCAGTAATCAGCAAAACGTTTAAAGACAACTTTCACGCCCTGTTCACGTGATTCAACAACAAATGGTCCTGTGCCAGATGCGTTGGTAGATGCGAAGGCGTCACCATGTTTTACGATCGCGGCTTTTGATTTTCCGTTGGCGTCAAAGCCAGTGTAAAACTTGCTGTCCATTGGGAAAATGTATGTGGCCTGATGCAAGACCAGCGGATATGGTTCCGCCGTTACAAGGTCAACCGTATGTGGGTCGACAACACGCATCGCTTCAAATGGGGCAAACAAGCCTTTGAAGTCGGGGCTTTTCTTGAGGCGATCAAATGTCCAGACAACGTCAAGAGCTGTCATTTCATTGCCAGAATGGAATTTAACGCCTTTACGCAGATTGAAGCGCATTGTTTTTTCATCAACGCGTTCCCAGCTTTCTGCCAGACGGGCTTCAAATCCAAGGTCTTTAGTCCAGCGGACAAGCGGATCAAAAACCATGTGCGAAAATTGTAAAGTGCCGCCAGAAAGCTGTTCATGCGGATCCAGCGATACTGGATCTGCATCGTAAGCCAGCTTAAGCGTTTTCGCCTGAGCTGTTACGGATACAGCAAAGCACAGTGCTGCGGCAGCAGCCACTGTAAATAACTTTTTCATAAATGCCTCCCAAATCTGTTTGGAGTTCCCTGTCGAATTCAAGAGAGTGCGTTTCGGGTGCAAACACTTAAGTACGCTACAAATCGCAACGTGTTTGAAACCTAATTTTACGTAATCTCCCTGTGGATATTGAACAAATTCGCCTCCACGTTAGTCAAGAGCAAACTGGAAAACTGTAAGTTTACAAATGAAATGAGAGCAGAAATATTAAAGAGCAGGTTGTATATGATAACGGTCCGGGTGCTCAGCTTTTCAAATATTATAAAGCAATGATTAAAAATGAAACTATCATGAATTGCTTAATTGTTCGGCAATTAAGCAATTAACTAATGTAGTCCTGCAATTATGCGAATCATGTCCTTAAAACGAGGCTGAATAATATTTTTAGTGACTGTTTCGCGTAAAAAATAGGCACCCTGTTTGTTCAACTCTCAGGCTGAAATAGTTGGAGGAATCCCACGAGATCAAGAAGGCTTCCGTCAACCTGAATGTCATCAGATGCAAATGCAACCGCAGGGTTCCTCACTCTTGCCAGAATTTCTTTCCATACGGTGCTGGTGACGGTTACACGAATGTCTGGTGCCGGGTGCGATTTTGCCCTCACTTCGGCAACGCCGCGTCTCAAGTGGATGTAGTAATTTTTGCCAATGTCGGAAAAGTCGAAACTGACAATCATGTTTCTATCCAAGGCTTCTTCCGCCTTCAAATTTACTGGAAGTGCAGCCATGATATTCTCGATCGGCAGGCTATGGATAATGTCCAGCGGATTATTTTCCGGTTTGAGTTCTGGAATTGTCAGGCTTCCGTTAAGTTCAAGAGCTTGCGTGAGATAATAGTTCCGACCGTTGGCGCTGGGCTGGCTTTCTGCAAGTTTTAACAGTGCTTGGGACTTGATCTGTCTGGCCGTCTCTTCCATTCCCTGCAGATGCGAAAGGTGATCGGAAAGTTCCGAAGCCCATTGGTAATCTTTTGCCTCCAACGCCTCTTGAGCAGCGTCCAGAATTGTCACGTTCCGAGCTGCCAGTTTGCTTAGTCTGCTCGCCCGTTCTGCGGGGGATAGGGGGTGCAGGTCGGTTGCGTTACCACTGAACCAACCCAGATAGCCTGTGAAGACAGATCGTACTGACCAATCAACCATCCCGTAAAATTCCTGCAGATATGGACTGGATGAGAGATGCGGTGGTAATTTAACCTTGCTTACAATTTCATCGGGACCAAGATCCTGATTTATCCACCGGACAGTTTGATCATGAACATATTGGATGGCATCGCGATAATCAGTTAGAATTTCGTAGATTTCATCTGAACCCGCCAGAGGACGCGTGTGGCTTGGGACCAGAAATTCAGGTCTAAGGTCTCGCATCAAATCCAGACTTTTTGACCATTGAAGGACATCACGATAAGAGGTTCCTCTTATCGCATACAGATTGGGGAAAGCTTTATAGAAATTATCGCCGGGCAGAAGCACTTTTTGATCGGGAAGCCATACAAATAGCTGGTCAGGCGTCTCCCCCGGTGCATGGACAAATTCCATGCGGATGCCTTCAATTTCGATAGATTTATGATCGCTGAATGTGTGAGTGGGTCGAGCAAGGCTTATCGCATTTTCGCCATCTACTCGCGCCAGGAAGGGGCCAATTCCGTTATTTATACGACTTCCCTCTGGCAGATAGTTGCCAAACTGGCGCATTGCTCGCGTATAGATGGCTGGTCTGATCACATTGACCACACGATCAATATAATAATTTGTCAGGTCATGCGCGTAGACTTTTGGGGTGTTGCCTTTTGCAAAAACGCCGGATCCGAAAATATGATCGGCGTGATTATGCGTGTATATAATCGCTTTGACTGGCTTGGAAGTGATCTTGTCAAACTCTGCTTTTACGGCGCGTGCAGTTTCATTGCTTTCCATGGTGTCTACAATGATGACGCCGGTCTCTCCCTCGATGAGGATTGAATTTGCAAGGCCGAAACCGACAGCGACATAAACATTGTCAGTGACTTTGATGACTTCAGGAGTGAATTCTTCACTGTGTTGCGAGAGAGCTTCGGGGGCAGGAACTGATATTTTTGTAATGGGCGCTTCGGTATCTTCGCAGGCGCTCAAGGCCATAAACATAAGAAACATTAAAGGTTTAAAGGCAAGTCGCATATCAATCCCCCAATTGATGAACTCTCGTTATGGATGTTATTCATTGTTTAGTATGATCTCATTAATAGAAGGGGGCTGCAATGATAATCTTGTGGGGCAATGGTGATGTCTGCTTCGGGGCTTGTGTAATGCTACCGGCAGGATATGGTGGGCAGATGTTATGAGATGGGCTGGATTTGATTGAGCGGCGGCGGTGGCTATGTACAAGTTTCTGATTGGGTTTTCTTTTCTGATTTCCGCAGTTCTTTTCGGCTGGGAAATGAATCGGTATGCGACTAGCGGAATAGAAATAGCGGCAATTCCGGTGCAAGGAAATGAAGGATCAATTTCCAACCTGTATCTGAAAGGGGAAATGGCGCCGGTTCGTTTGTTGCTTGTGGTTGATTATGAGATAGAGTTACAGCAAGGCAGCAATACTGCTTATGAGTATGAGTTAAGTCTTGCAGCGCAGGGCGAAGCCGTATTTATGCAGGAAAGCGGTGTGCAGATGGATCAGCATTCCGATCAGGGATCCAGTATCGAAGATAAGAATAGCAGCCATATTATTGGCACTTTCTCTCCTTTGCATGATGGGGCCTATGAGGTTGTCTGGTCGTTGAGCCCAAAAGACGCGCAAATTTCTCGGGCTACTGTCAAACTTCGCAGGAATGTGAGTGAATTGAACATTTCCTGGATGCTTGGAGCCGGGTTCTTTTTTATTCTTGGGGGGAGTTTGCTTTTTCTGCGGTCCAGGTTTTCTGGAGGCAGCGAATAGGGGTTGGAGCCGTGCTTGGCGACATTGTGCATACTGTTGATTGAGGGGACCATTAGATTATGACCGCATTTCATCTGTTACTAGGCAACAAACGATATTCATCCTGGTCGCTCAGAGGGTATCTGGCTCTTGCATTTGCCAAAATTGAATTTACCGAAACGGTTATCGCTTTGTTTTCTGAGGGAATGACAGAGAAAATGGCTGAGTTTGCACCCGATGCACCGCGGAAAGTCCCCATGCTCGTGAGCGAAGGTCATGCAATATGGATAGCATGTCAATTTTCGAGTTTGCCACAGAAAACAGTCAAAACGGGCCAATGTGGCCGGAAGAGAAATATGCAAGGGCGCATGCAAGGTCAATTTGCGCGGAAATGCATGCGGGATTCGCTGCACTGCGTGAGTATATTCCAATGAATATGAGCCGACTGGATCCGCCGGCTCCAATACCATCTGATGTTCAAAACGACATTGATCGGATTTTGGAAATCTGGTCGGACTGCCGAAAGAAATATCAGGCAGATGGGCCTTATCTGTTTGGGAAATTGTCTTTGGCAGACGCGGCCTTCGCGCCAGTCGCGGTCCGCTTTCGCAGCCGCTCCGTACCTGTGCCGGAACTTTGCGCCGCCTATATTGATGCAATTTACCAGCAGCCGGATTTTATAAGGTGGAAAATGGATGCGGATAAGGAAACATGGGTTATCGATCAGTAAGTTGCCTCGAAAATGGGCAGTCTGCATCATTTGATGGCATTCATACGATTTGTAATGCTACATATGTTTTCAAATTTCTGAGCTCGTTATCAATGAGTTGGGTTTCGTTTCGATGGGAAGACGGGAGATTACTTGACCAAACGGTCAAGTATTTATAGTCTGTTTTTCTAAATTACGGGCTCGATGTCGTTCTGGCATGAATATTGATAAGAACAGAAGCAATCGTAATTATTTCGTCAGGTATACCCCTGACTTAAACAGGAGAGCTAAAAATGGGGATGAGAAAAATCTTGTCGGCAATGGTTGTTGGCGCGACGATGCTGGCTGGAATGGCCGCTGCACAGGCTGAAAAGCTGAAAGTGGCAGGTATTTATACTGTGCCAGTACAGCAAAAATGGGCCGGGACGCTACACCGGGCATTGGTCAAGGCTGAAGAAGAAGGGAAGATCGATTACGTATTCTCTGAGAAAACGGCCAACACTGATTATGTCCGTGTTATGCGTGAATATGCTGAAGGTGGTGCCAAGCTGATCGTTGGTGAAGCTTTTGGTATTAGTCGTGAAGCCAGAAAAGTGGCTGACGATTATCCTGAAGTCGCCTTCGTTATGGGGGATCCGGGCAAAGAATACGGCTCAAATTTTTCAGTGTTTGACAATTACATTCATGAACCTTGCTATCTGATGGGTATCATTGCGGGCTCAATGACTAAAACCAATAAAATCGGGATGGTGGGGGGCTATCCTATCGGAGAAGTGAACCGACTGTTCCATGCGTTCATGGCGGGGGCCAAATCAGTCAATCCGGATGTGGAATTCAAGGTGTCATTCATCGGCTCCTGGTACGATCCACCAAAAGCTAAAGAGTTTGCGTTCGCGCAGGTCGAAGCAGGTGTTGACGTGTTATACGCTGAGCGTGCAGGTGTCGTTGACGCTGCTCGCGAAAAGGGGATCGTTGCATTTGGTAATGTGAACGACATGAACAAAGAAGAAAACGGCAAAGATGTTGTCGTTGCGTCCGCTCTGTGGCACATGGAAAACGCTTTGAACTATGCAATCGAGCAGGTTAAAGCCGGCACATTCAAGGCAGAGAATTACAAGGAATGGACAATGATGCAAAAAGGCGGTGCATCTCTGTCGCCATTCTATGAATTTGACTCCAAGATTTCTGACGATGTAAAAGCCAAGATCGCTGATTTGACCAAACAAATCAAAGCAGGTGAATTTGTTGTCGAAATTAACGACGAAGAGCCGAAATCCACATTTTGATGTGTAAAGTATTGGAGAGGCGATGAGCCTCTCCTCTTATTTTGTGGGGGAAGTCCTTGAACGACACCGAAATCGTGTTACGGGTCGAGAAGATTACCAAAAAATTTGGGGATCTTGTGGCCAATGATGCCATCAGCTTCACACTGGAGCGGGGCAAAGTTTTGTCATTGCTGGGCGAAAATGGCGCCGGCAAAACGACATTAATGAACATCATTTTTGGCCATTATTCTGCGGATGATGGTTTCATTGAAGTTTTTGGAGAAAAACTGGCAGGAGCCAATCCAGCCGAAGCCATAGCGCTCGGTGTTGGAATGGTACACCAGCATTTTACATTGGCTGATAATCTGACAGTTTTGGAAAATGTAATTTTGGGAACAGAGCCATTGTTCAAGTGGCGGCAGGATATGAAAGCTGGCAGGGCCAGACTTGAACAACTGTCAACTGAATTTGGCTTATACGTTGACCCGGATGCTTCAATCAAATCATTGACCGTCGGTGAAAAACAGCGGGTTGAGATTTTAAAAGCTCTTTACCGCGGTGCCAAAATCCTGATTTTGGATGAGCCAACTGCGGTTCTTACGCCTCAGGAAACCGAACAGTTATTTTCAATTCTCAAGGATATGCTTGCGAAGGGACTCTCGGTGATCTTTATTTCTCATAAACTGGGTGAAGTGATGGCTATTTCTGACGAAATAGTTGTTTTACGCCATGGGAAGCGAGTAGCCAGTTTCCCCGTTGCTGAGGCGTCGAGAGAGATCATTGCCGAAAAAATGGTTGGAGAAGCGGTGCCGAAACCCAAGCGTAGCATCATGGCGAAGGGGGACATGGTGATGCAGTTGAGCGAAGTAGCCGTTCGCGATGAGCATGGGCAGTCAGTTCTAAAAAACATTTCGCTTGCCCTGCATCGGCATCAGATTATTGGAATTGCAGGTGTGTCGGGAAATGGGCAAAAGCCGCTATCTGATCTGATCAGTGGGCTTGTTAAGCCCATCAGCGGTAACCTGACATTGTTCTCCAAACAGGTGGTTGAGTTTGACCCGAATGCGATGGTTGCACTTGGGGTCGGGCGAATACCCGAAGATCGGCACAGTCAGGGTGTTGTCGGTGATTTCTCCCTGGAAGAAAATCTTATCTTGGAAAATTACGAGGAGCCAAGATTTTCAAGGTTCGGCTGGCTTCAGAGTCAGGTAATCACAGAACATGCAAAACGTTTGATCAAGGCGTTTGATGTGCGCGGCGCAAATCCTAAAACTATTGTCCGGGGTCTTTCTGGCGGAAATATGCAAAAGGTTATTCTTTCACGTGTTCTTGATGGTGACCCCCAGATCATTCTGGCAAACCAGCCAACACGTGGACTTGATATTGGCGCTGCGACATTTGTTCATGAACAGTTGTTTGAGGCGCGAAAGAATGGTGCTGGTGTGATCCTCATATCAGAGGATCTGGAAGAATTGCTGGCGGTTTCTGACCAGGTTGCGGTGATGTATCATGGCCAACTGAGTTCACCCATTGATGTGGAGGAAGCAAGCTTGCAACAATTAGGGCTGTTGATGAGCGGTGAAGGCTTTGTCGCTGCACAGGAGGGCGATCATGCAGCTTGAACCAAGACTTCATACCCCACTTTGGATGACAGTTTTAGCGCCGATTATAGCCGTTATTGTTGTCTTGATATTATGTAGTGGCTTGATCATATGGGCGGATGTTCCTGTCATTCCTTCGTACATTGCCTTGTTTAAAGGGGCATTTGGCTCAAAATTTGCCATAGCGGAGACACTTGTCCGGGCAACACCGCTGATTTTGACAGGCCTTGCCGCTGCAGTCGCCTTCAGAGCGAAATTATGGAACATTGGTGGAGAAGGGCAGCTTTACATAGGGGCGCTGGCTGCAACCTATTTTGGGACCGGTTTGATTGAGCTTCCATCCTTTTTGATGATACCGTTTCTGTTTTTGGTAGGGGCGCTCGCTGGCGGCGCGTTGCTGCTTGTGCCGGCTCTTTTGAAAACCCGTCTTAAAGTAGATGAGGTGGTCACGACACTCTTGCTGAACTTCATCATTCTGTTGCTGGCTAACTATTTATTGTTTGGCCCTTGGAAAGATCCGATGGCTATGGGGTGGCCGCAAGGTGCGCCGATAATTGATGAGGGCATTTTGCCAAAACTGATTGAAAAGACCCGTTTGCATGGCGGCTTGATATTTTCGGTTCTGGCGGCGATTTGTGTCTGGATTGTCATGTCAAAGACTAAATGGGGGCTTGAAATAAGGCTGTTGGCCTTAACCAGGAAGCGGCTGCCTTTGCCGGTATTCCCATAAACAAGACTATTATTCGAACAGCGTTGATTTCTGGTGGTCTGGCCGCATGTGCAGGCGTGACTGAGGTTGCTGGTACAAAAGAGTATCTGACGCTGGATATATCCCCGGGGTTTGGGTACACGGGCATCGCGGTTGCCATGCTCGCAGGCTTAAACCTTTGTGTAATCGTTGCCGCTTTATTTATTGCGGGAATTTACAACGGCGCTGACAGTATGAGCAGGGCAATGGATGTATCCAATTATATAGCAGATGTTATTACCGCAGCATCCTTGTTGATGGTCATGCTGGCTGTAATGCTGACCCGGATGCGAATCCGGTTTACGGCTTAAGGGGGACGTTATGGAAATTTTTGAAATGTTCCTCAATATCGGGTTCTGGGCGGCAACCATTCGAATGGCAACGCCCCTTATTTTTGGAACCTTGGTGAATTGATCTGCGAACGGGCGGGTGTCCTCAATCTTGGAATTGAAGGGATTATGACTACCGGTGCAATGGTTGCGTGGATGTGGGTCTATCAGGGTGGCGATTTGTGGAGCGCTGTGTTTGTCGCGGCTTTCTTTGGTATGCTGTTCGGATACCTGCACAGCATATTTTCCGTATATATGGGGCTTTCCCAGCACGTAACTGGCATTGGTATTACGTTGCTTTCGACGTCTCTTAGCTATTATTCGTTTCGACTGCTGCTACCCGGGGTAACAACACCGCCAAAAATCGTACCCTTTGATGTCTATCCGATACCATTGTTATCTGAAATCCCGGTGGTTGGGACCGCTTTTTTCACCCAGTCACCGCTGACCTATCTCGCATTTATCATGGTAGGTGTGGTCGCTTATGTGCTGTACCGCACGCCGGTGGGACTGGCAGTTCGTATGGTTGGGGAAAATCCAATGGCCGTGGAAGTACAGGGGATTGATGTTTACCGGGTACGAACCGGGGCTGTGATGGTTGGTAGTGCCTTCATGCTGTTGGAGGCGCCTTTCTAACCATTTCAGTGTTTGATGCTTTTTATTTCGATATGGTCAATGGACGCGGCTGGATTTGTGTGGCGTTGGTGATTTTCGCTTCCTGGCGCCCAGGAAAGGCGTTGCTCGGAGCTGTATTGTTTGCGGCATTTGACGCAATTCAAATTCGCGTTCAACAATCGAGCGTGAATTTAATTCCTTATCAATTTTTCCTCATGATGCCTTATGTTTTCAGTATTCTTGCATTGGTCATCATGTCGAGAAAAGCCGCTTATCCAAAAGCGTTGCTTGTCCCTTTCAGACGCGGTCAGCGATAGGTTAGAGGTTTAGATGTTAGATTTACTTATTCGCAATGCCAGAATTGTTGGTGCTACAGACCGTTTGCAGGATATCGCCGTAAAAGATGGGCAGATTGTTGATGTCGCGCCCTCAATTTCCGGAGATACCGCCAAAGAGTATGATGCAGACGGATATCTGGTTTCAACTCCCTTTATTGACAGCCATTTTCATATGGATGCGACATTGAGCTATGGCCGGCAAGAGTTAATGAAAGTGGCACGCTGCTCGAAGGGATCGCGTTGTGGGGAGAGCTGAAGCCCCAGCTTGACGCGTCGGATATCAAGCAAAGGCACATGAACTCTGTCGCTGGGCCATAGCTAAAGGTAACCTAGCGATCCGTTCACATGTGGATATTTGTGACCCGGAGTTGCTGGCAGTCGACGCGTTACTTGAAGTCGTCAAAGAAGTGGCGCCCTATCTGGACTTGCAGCTTGTGGCCTTCCCACAAGATGGTTTTTTGAGAGACCCCGGTGCGCGTGAACAGTTAATTCGTGCGCTGGATAAAGGGGTGCATGTGGTTGGCGGTATTCCGCATTTTGAACGCAGTATGGCAGAGGGATCTTTATCTGTTAGCGAACTTTGCAGGCTTGCCGCTGAGCGGGGGCTGCAAGTGGATATGCATTGTGATGAAAGTGATGATCCGCTGTCACGCCATGTTGAAATGCTGGCTCAGGAAACGGTTCGTTTTGGTCTGCAGGGGCGTGTTGCGGGGTCTCATCTGACATCCATGCATTCAATGGATAATTATTATGTGTCCAAATTAATTCCACTGATGCAGGAAGCACAGTTGCATGTGATTGCAAATCCTTTGATTAACATTACTCTTCAAGGTCGCCATGACAGCTACCCAAAACGACGGGGAATGACGCGAGTAAAAGAGTTGGCCGCGGCCGGGTTGAATGTAGCATTTGGCCATGACTGTGTTATGGATCCTTGGTACTCACTTGGCTCCCACGATATGCTTGAAGTTGCTCAAATGGGCTTGCACGTCGCGCAAATGACAGGCCAGGAAGAGATGCGCGAAATGTTTAGGGCTGTCACCTCCAATGCTGCGAAGGCAGTGGGGGTAGAGGGCTATGGCACAGAAGTCGGGTGCAACGCCGATCTTATTGTGCTTCAGGCGCGTGATGAAATTGAAGCGCTAAGATTACGGCCCGTCAGACTTGCCGTATTCAGAAGAGGAAAATTAATAAGCCAAACAGCCAAACAGGTCTCAACCGTAACATTGGATGACGGACCGGTTGAAGTAGATTTCACGCTATAGCCGTATCTTTGTATTCAATTGTAAATTGATAAATTTACATTTGCGGTTTCTGCTTTCATTATAGTACGGGGTGGAAGCAGCGAACAGGCTTGGATATGGCGGAACATTACAATGCCATCATAATAGGTGGGGGGCTGTCAGGAATAATTACGGCGCTTGAGATTGCTGAGGCAGGTTTAAGCTGCCTTATTCTGGACAGGGATGTAGAGGAGAAGTTTGGCGGGCTGGCGAAAGAGAGCTTTGGAGGCATGTTCTTCGTCGACAGTCCCGAACAGCGAAAGGCCAAAATCAAGGATAGCGCTGAACTTGCCCTTGGAGACTGGACGCGATTTGCCAATTTTGATGATGCTGATCATTGGCCTAAAGCGTGGGCGAAAACATATATTGAACGTTGTATTCCCGATATCTACGAAGTCGTAAAAAAACGTGGAATTGAATTTTTTCCGGTAGTCAATTGGGTCGAGCGGGGCATGTATGTACCCGGCAATTCATACCCGCGCTTTCATCTGGTGTGGGGAACCGGTCAGGAATTGGCCAATGTCCATATAACCCACCTGAAGAAACATATTACCTCCGGTCGGGTCAAAGTGCTTTATGAACATCGTGTGGAGGAGTTGTTACGAACGGCCGGCCGTATTAGCGGTGTTCAGGGAGTTATAGAAGAGGGGGGGAGCCGTTTTCTTATGATGCCGATGTCGTGGTTGTCGCAAGCGGGGGCATAAATGGGTGTGACCAGAAGGTCCGCAACCATTGGCAGCCTGCTTGGGGGCAGTCACCCGAGGTAATATTAAACGGTTCACACCAATTTGCGGATGGTCTCCTGCATGATGCTGTGACCCAAGTTGGGGGCAATGTGACACATTTGGAAAAAATGTGGGATTATGCGGCGGGTGTTCACCATCCCAGACCACGTAAACCGCGCCACGGCCTTAGTCTTGTTCCACCTAAATCGGCACTTTGGATGACTGCACAAGGGACCCGTTTCGGGCCAGAACCCCTGGTGTCAGGATATGATACCTGGGAGCTGGTTCGGCGTGTGTGTGAGCAGGAACAGAAATATTCCTGGGCGATTTTGAACAGGAAAATTGCGTTAAAGGAGCTCGCGATTTCCGGTGCCGAGTCCAATCCATCTGTCAGGGATAAGAAGAAATTGAAGTTTCTGAAAACGATCCTGTTTGGGAACCGGGAGCTGGTCGATGACATGGTCGAAAACTGTGTAGATTTTGTCACCGGTTCGACAGTTGAAGAACTGGCCGAGAAAATGAACGCCCTCGAAAACCCTGTGAAAGTGGAGGCTGAAACGCTTTTGCGTGAGATCTCAGCATATGATGCTCAGCTGGATCGGCCGGTAAAATACCGTAATGATGAACAATTGAGGCGTATTGCCCATCTTCGACAATATCGTGGAGACAGGGTTCGTATCGCTAAAGATCAGAAAATTTTGGACCCTAAAGCAATGCCTCTGATCGCCATTCGCCAGTTTATCATCAGCCGAAAAAGCCTTGGGGGTATCCAAACCAATTTGGACGGTCAGGTTTTGGGTGAGGAGGGTTATCCGATCGACGGTCTGTTCGCGGTTGGAGAGGCCGCAGGATTTGGAGGTGGCGGCGTTCACGGGCAGCGGGCGCTTGAGGGAACATTTCTGGGAGGCTGTGTCCTGACTGCACGGTATGCTGCTCAAAAAATTGCGGGAGATTTAGTATGAAGAAAACAGGTGCAGAGCTTGCACGTTTCGCACTGGAACAAATTGGAGTCCGCCATACTTTTGGAATTCCCGGTGTCCATAACACCGAGCTTTATGATCAATTGAATATTTCCAAAAAAATAACCCCTCACCTTGTTACGCATGAGGCAGGTGCTGCCTTTATGGCAGACGCAGTTAGCCGTGTGAGCGATAGTATTGGAACCTTGGTTGTTGTGCCTGCCGCGGGGCTCACCCATGCAGCGAGCGGTATTGGCGAAGCGTTTCTTGATGGTATTCCCATGTTGGTCATTTGCGGCGGTGTTCGTAATGATCTGGAATTCACCTATCAACTGCATCAGATGGATCAGCATAAATTCATGTCGGGCCTGACCAAAAGGACTTTTCTGGTCGAGCGGCATGAGGATGTGATCCCGATGTTGTACGAGGCCTTTGAAGTTGCGAATGGAGGAGAGCCCGGTCCCGTTTTTGTGGAGATCCCTGTCAATATTCAACTGATGACAGGTGACGTAACGTCCATGCCGCCCTACAACCCCGTTGATACCGCTTCAGCATACGATCAGGAGGCTTTGCAAAAGGCTGTCGAACTGCTCAGGTCGGCGAAGAAACCTGCAATTTTTGTAGGTTGGGGGGCGCGTAAAGCCCGTGCAGACCTTGTGAAGCTGGCGGAACTTCTGGATGCACCTGTAGCAACAACGCTGCAAGGTTTATCTGTATTTCCGGCTGATCAACCTCTCCATACCGGTATGGGGTTTGGTCCCTCATCTGTGCCTGCAGCCAGCGAGAGTTTTGATGGATGTGACTGCTTGCTCGCCATCGGTACTCGCTTTAGTGAAATTCCAACCGGTAGCTTTGGTGTAACCGTGCCGGAAAATCTGGTTCATATTGATATTAATCCAGCAGCAATCGGGGCTAATTATCCCGCGAAAGCAGGTCTTTGCGGTGATGCAGAAGTTATTGTAACCGATTTGCTGAAAGAGCTTGGGAATGATGCAGGGCAACAGTTGCGCGATGGAAATGCAGTTCGTCAACTGATCGCGGATAAAAAAGCGGCCTATCAAGCTGAGTGGGCGGCTCATCAATCTGGCGAGAGGGTAAATCCGGTTCATTTATTTGATGGTGTTCGCGAAGCTTTGCCCAGCAATGGTATTGTTGTGTAGATGATGGGAACCATACGTTTCTTGCAGCAGAGCTTATGCCAATTACAAGTGAAGCCGGATTTATTTGCCCGTCTGACTTTAATTGCATGGGATATGCTGTTCCGGCATCAATTGGTGCCAAACTGGCACAACCTGAAAGGGATGTTGTTGCAATAGTCGGGGATGGGGCCTTCACTATGACATGCATGGAGTTGCTGACGGCCAGCCGAAATAATATAGGGGTTGTCGTTTATGTCTTTAATGACGGCGAGTTGTCACAGATTGCTCAAGCACAGGAGTTACCCTACAATCGCAAAACATGCACGATAATGGGCGGTCTTGATATTGCCGGAGTTGCGCAGGCAACGGGTGCTGAATATCTTGAGATCCTGGAAAATGACGCTTGCCCTAATGTAGCTCAGGAGGCCTTGAAAATTGCACGGAGTGGCAGACCGGTAATTGTGAATGTGCTGATAGACTATGCAAAGAAAACGGCGTTTACGAAGGGAACCGTTCAAACTAATTTCAAACGGTTCCCGGTTGGTACCAAAATGCGGTTTCTTGGAAGGGCGATCAGTCGAAAAATAACGGGTTAGGCGGGTACCGCCGGGTTGAGACTATATGTTCCTATGTAAGAGCCTTTGGCTAAAATGTGACCTTCCATAGCGGCCAGAGCTTCAGGCCCACCAAAGTCGCCAGTTAAGCCAAGCGTTTCTATATCCAGAGCGTAGACTGTAAAATGGTAGTGGTGAACAATACTGTCATTCCATGGGGGGCAAGGGCCGTCATAGCCTGCATATTTTCCGCCCATGTCGCATCGCCGGCAAACCAGTCTGTGTAGTTGTTCAGCCCACTTAACCCGTAACTTTTTGTGCCCGGTGATTTGCCTCCTGCTGTAATTTCCTTGCTGTCTTCACCTTCGTCGATCTGGTTTCGCGACGCGTCAATATCCACGAGCACCCAATGATAGAAATCAACGCGCGGTAAATCAGCTGGAACAGTTTTTCCCTCCTGATTAACATCATCGCCAACTGATGGCACATCAGGGTCATGGCATATAATTGCAAAAGATTTTGTACCTGCAGGTGTACCTTCCCATGTGATTTTTGGGTTTATGTTCGTGCTCAACTGGACATGCCCTTCTTCCGCTGGAATACCAAAAGCAAATTTCCCCGGAATAGGACTTCCGTTTTCCCAGCCTTCTATTTTTACGGTCATTTTTGCAGTCATTTAGTTCCTCCAGATATCTTTATGGCCTGTATCCAAATGTTACTGGTCCTTTTAATTCTTCCAGTCCGGGTCGGATCCATTCAATCCAATTACACAAATGTGGTCTCGTTTCACGCGGGTCGATCACGTCATGGACACTAAAGCTCTCTCCGCGTGGTAGGGGTGATTGCTTGGCGGCAAGTTCTGCCTCCAATTCTGTGCGGGTACGCTCAGGGTCGTCTGATTGCTCAATCTGTCTTCTAAAGGCGACCGCTACACCACCCTCAACCGGTAGGGCGCCCATTTCCGCACTCGGCCATGCTATTGTGTAGCTGTTGTCGCTGAAATGGGCTGCAGCTGCAACTCCGAACGCTTTTTTGACAATAATGCTCGCCCACGGCACAACCGAAGATACAGCTGTAGCAACAGCAGAAGTTCCAAAGCGAATAGTGCCGGCCTGTTCTGAATCTGGTCCGATCATGAAGCCGGGCTCGTCGACGAAATTTATAATTGGCAGATGGAAAATATCGCACAGCTCAATAAAGCGCCGAACCTTAATCGCTGCGTTTGCTCCCATTGCTCCCGCGTAGTATTTGCAATCATTCCCGATGACACCAACGGCTTGTCCGTTCATACGCGCGAATGCGGTGATAAGACTAGGTCCGTATGATTTATTCATTTCAAAGAGGAAGCCATTGTCGACGACGTGCTTGATCAATTTCCGCATATTAAAAGGCTGGCGACGATTTTTAGGCACGATGTCGAGTAACTCGTCTGCACAGCGACCAACATCATCTGTGCAAGTGACTACGGGCGGTAATTGCCAGACATTTGTAGGCAGGAAGCTTAGAAACGTTTTGATCTGTTCCAGTGCGTCCACTTCATCCTTGGCGATATTTGTGGCAACTCCGTTCTTGCTATGAATTTTTGCACTTCCCAAATCTTCCTTTGTCAGGTTCTTGTCAAGTGCACGGGAGACTACAGCCGGACCAGCGATTAAAATCTGCGCTGTTTCTTTGGTCATAACCGAGAAATGTGACGCTGCAAATCTAGCGGCTGGAAAGCCTGCAACCGGACCAAGGGCGGCTGATGCAACAGGAGCAACGCTTAAAATTTTGGATATTGGCTGAAATCTGGGGCGTTCATAGACAGGGTTGCCGACCGGACCACTACTTTTCGCGCCAGCGACACTACCACCGCCACCTTCTAAAAGCCTAATGAGTGGGCGTTTATACTGAAGCGCCAATTCTTCGGCATAAATGCTCTTGCGCAATCCCGCCGCGTTCGGAGAGCCACCTTTTACCGTAAAGTCTTCTCCGCCGACGGCAACGGGACGGTTTTCTATTGTGCCAAGGCCCGTCACATAATTTGCAGGGGTAAAATCCAGAAGTTTGCCTTCATCGTCCCTTTCTGCGCCCCCAGCGATTGATCCATGTTCCTGAAAGCTGTTTTTATCAAGCAAGATGTCAATGCGCTCGCGAACGCCAAGACGTCCTTTGGCATGGTGTTTTTCCAATGCTTCCTTGCCGCCCATTGCAAGAGCTTTTGCACGAAGCTTTTCCAGTTCCTGGACTTCTTTTTTCCAGCTCATGATTTCTCTGCCGATCATTTAAATTTGCTGATCAGTTCAGAGTAAACACTCATTGAGTGGATTTCAAAATAAATTCTGGGAGAGCTGACTGAATTGAACAGTCAATAAATATAAGTTGGTTGAGTTAGTCGGTTCGTGCTTCTGTCTGCGGCGCTTCCTGCTGCGCTGTTGGTGATCCCCTTAGGCCTTCCATTATTTGTTTGTTAACCGTAATCAGTGGTTCAAGAGAAGCTTCACCTTTCATGGCGTCAACGCTGTATTTATTCACCCAAATCGCTATGGAGAGAAGCTGAGCCCTGAGTTCCAGGGGAAGCTTGTTTTCCTCGGAAGCGAGGTCCACTTGCAGTGTGAGCCAAAGTTGGCGATTGTCGGCGACTGCCTTCACGACTGCGACTGGACCTTTCGCCTCAGCTTCTTCCAAAGCTCGAGTGAAGATTGCGAATGCCCGATATTCCGTCTGTTTTGGAGTTTCGGTACTCTGATTAGCTTTTTGATATGCTGCTACAGACATTGTTTAACTCTTACTATCCCTGAGTTTGCAAGTTATTCTGAATGAAATTCCTTACAAATCCGTTACCTTACTGGAATAGAGAGAGAATTGACTGCGGCCGCGCATTTGCGATCGAGAGTGACTGAATTCCGAGCTGTTCTTTGGTCTGCAGGGCTTGCAGCTCAGCGCTAGCTTCCGCAAGGTTTGCATCGACAAGAATGCCCAGGCCTTCTTCAAGTTTATCCACAAGCAACTGCGTGAACTCGCTCTGTGTATCAAGGCGATTGGCTGCGGTGCCCAGCGTGGTCATAATCTGACCAACAAGCGTTTCCGCATTATCCAGAACTGCGATGGGGTTGCCGGCAATTGCAGCCGCTGTTGCACCTGTGAGGGTGGTGGCAGCAGCAACGGTTTCACCATGTGCAATTTCGATGACGCCATCTTCTTCAATGGTGACGGCAAATCCTTCCTGGCGCATCACATTTGCGATGATGCCCACCATCTGGTTGTTGGATTGGGTTGCTGTGTCAACGGTAACTGCATGGACGTAAATGCCATTTGCCTCGTCCACGGAAGAGGTAAGTGGTCCACCATCTTCGGTGATTTCGAAGATATGTACGTCACCACTTGCAAGCGTCAGAGTAATCGTATCGTCTTCAGTGACGGAAAACGTATTGTCCAATGTAAGGGTCGCTGCCTGACCGGAAAGGTCAAAGTTTGAAAGTCCAAGTGTCGCTGCGGTTGCATCCTGTGCGGACACTGTTTGGGTGACACCACCAAGTGCTGACAAGACTTCCAGATCCGTTCCTGAACCATCGATCAGGTTTACACCGTTAAATATTGTGGTGTTCACAATGGAAGTGATTTGAGCAACAAGTGCATCTGCTTCTTCTTGCAAGATCGTGACATCAAGGCCATCGTTAAAGGCTTGCGTTACTTTTTTGTTCAAGTCGATAATGACTTCGGAAATCTGAAGCGCGCCAGCATTTGCCATATTGACAGTCGCTTGTCCAAAAGACAAGCCTTCCTGAATTGCTTTCAAGGATCCAACGTCTCCGCGCATACCTTGGGCAATTGTAAAGGTGGACGGATCATCTTTTGCTTCCGCGACTTTTAATCCTGTCTCAATTTGCCGCTGAACTGAATTCAGCGCACTTTGTGTCGTCTCAATGTACGGAGCGCCGCCATTGCCGTTACGTTTGTATTTACTGAAAAAGCCATTTTCTTTCTCCTGTAGCAATTTCAACGAGCAATCATTTGATCGCAAACTCACTCGCCGAATTATTTGCAACAGGTGTGCCAGTTTTTTGGAGCCCTTTAAAACTGCCAAAAAAAGTGGTTATTGCATGGTTTTTCGTAAAATTTTATCTATTGAATTTTGCGTCCAGGTAGGAAAAAACTGCTCAGCTCGGAATCTCTTGCCTCTCTACTGGCTGACCGAGTTTAGTTTGTTCCCTATAATAATATTGCTATGTTCTCTTTCATGTGGTTCGGTGAATTTTACCTGTGTAATTGGATAGATTATGAATAGAAATTTACGACGCAAACAGCTGACGAAAGAGAAAAAAAGAAAGAGCCCAGCGATCCAAAAACTGACCCCCATAAATACGAAACTCGATACAGTTCAGTTTAGGCAGATGTAAGCGGCAGCACAGCGGTCTGCAATGGCTCTGCAGGCGGGAGACTTGGTCGCTGCTGAACATTTCGCCAGCCATTCATTGTCGTTATATCCAAAACATGCAACGGCTCTGGCTATTTTGTCTATGGTCTGCTTTAAACGCAGCAATTTTGAGCAAGCGGCCGAATTTATGAGGCAGTCACTGGATATTTTGCCAGGTGTGGCTGAAAGATGGATGTCATACAGTGTGGCGTTGAAAAATTGCCGCCAAGAAAGCGAAGCTTTAAGCGCGATTAACACCGCTTTGAAGCTGGAGCCCAACTCAAAAATGGCGCTGAACAATAAAGCCACTTTGTTGAATGAATTGGGGAAAGTTGATGAGGCTAAGGCTATTTTAGCACGACTGATCAAGAGTTTTCCTGACTATGGGCGGGCCTATTTTAATTTAGCGTCAATGCACAAGTTTGCGCGTGGAGATGATTTTGGCAATTTGTTCATCAATTTGAACAAAAATATTGTGAAAAATATGAAGCGAAAAGTGGATCAGCGTCATGCGTTTTTCGCACTTGGTAAATATTTTGAAGATCTGAAAGAGTATGCCGAAGCCTTTCAGAATTTTGAAAACGGAAACGGCCTCTCTAATCAAGGAATTAACTACTCGGTTGGCAGTGATTTAGAAAGGATGGAGGGATTAAAGAAAACCTTTTCAAAAGATAGTTTCTGGATATCCAATCTTAAAAAGCCAGCTTTGGATACATCGTTTCCTATTTTTATCGTGGGTATGCCAAGATCGGGACCAGCCTTATTGAGCAGATACTGGCATCAAGCTCAGAGGTTCACGGGGCTGGTGAATTGACTTTGCTCCCGAGATTGAATTCAAAATTTCAGGGTTTGCAGAAGAAGGCATTTACTGGATCTTCTTGGGGCAGCGAAGACACCTGGCAGTTGGAGAGGTCGATCGCTGATTTATCTGAAGAACTGATAAGTACCATGAGACGTATCAGTCCGACTTCTCGTTATGTTACCGACAAATTGCCGACCAATTTCCTGCTCCTCGGACTCAAACATATCTTGGCACCTCAGGCAAAGGTAATTCATGTTACGAGAAATCCAATAGATACTTGTTTTTCCAACTTCAAAAAACAGTATGAAGGTAAACTTTATTTCACTAATTCCCTAGAAAAACTGGGGGAATATTATGTCGGTTATGCTGATCTTATGGAGTACTGGAAGTCAGTTTTGCCCCATGACCGCCTATATGAAGTTAATTATGAAGCATTGATTGCAAAGCCGGAAGAAGAGGCTAAAAACTTGTTTCAATTTTTAGAGTTAGCCTGGGATCCTAGTTATCTAGACTTTTTATAAACAAAACCGAATGGTATTGACAGCAAGCACCAATCAGGTACGCCAACCAATTTATAAATCTTCTATCGGTCAGTATGAGCGCTACAGTGAATTGCTGAACCCCTTGGTGGAAGCGTTAAAACCTGTTTTATGAAATGCTGAACATGGACTGATTGATTGACACTCTGTTAACCATAACCCTCCATAATGTTTAAAACACTCAGATCTTAAGTTGGAGGGTGCCTTGAATAGGGCTTTGAAAAGGAAACAGGCGTTAAAACAGAAAAAAGAAGCCAAAAAACTTGTTTTGTCACCCGCGTCAACAGGTTTGACCAATGAACAACTGGTGCAGCTTAAAAATTTAATGACGTTGGCTGATACTGCTTATGCAATTGGTAAATTCGGTGAAGCTGAGAAGGCGTGTAAACTTGCGCTTGCAATGTACCCTAAATATGCGGACCCATTGCACCTACTGGGCGGAATTGCGCTGCAAATGGATAAGTATTCAGAGGCAGCACTCCTTTTTGAAAAAGCTTTGTCCGTGGCTCCTGATGCTCCGATTACCCTAAATAATTATTCAATCGCGTTAAAATTCTTAAACCGGCACGAAGAAGCATTAGTCGCGATTAATAAGAGCCTGCGCTTGAAACCCAATTACCACGAGGCACTAAACAACAAAGGGAGTGTGCTTACAGTACTTGGTAAAATGGATGAGAGCATGCCTTTCTTTGAGCGGGCTGTAAAAGCCAATCCATTGTTTGGAAAGGCTTACTATAACATCGCGACAGGTCATAAATTTAAAGAAGGTGATAAGTTTTCCAAATTAATGAAATCTGCCGAAGCTAAATTAAGTGAAATGTCAGAAACAGATCAGATGAATATGCATTTTGGTTTGGGAAAATATTATGAGGATATCAAAGATTATAAGGTGGGATTTGGACATTACTTAAAGGGAAATGAAATTAAGCGTAAGTCTATCTCATATAAAGTAGAGTCCGCTGAAGATATGATGCGGAAAATGGAAACTGTTTTCCCGGAAAACGGTAATTGGCAGGAAAGAACTGAAGTCGGGGCGCAGTCAGACTTACCAATATTTGTTCTTGGGGTCCCACGGTCGGGAACCACGCTGACAGAACAGATTTTGGCAAGCCATCCAGAAGTATTCGGTGCGGGAGAATTAAAACTTTTAAGTACTGCTGCTAACGGATTGGCAGTTAATAATTCGGGCTTTTTCCCTACAGAAGAAACAGTATTAAAAAAATTTGAAGCGGAAGTCAGGCGCCGCGGTAATGTGTTTATTGACGAGCTTAGAAAATATGACTCAAAAGCGAAACACATTACTGACAAAATGCCTCAAAATTTCAGGTTTATTGGTTTGATCCATATGTTGATGCCGAACGCCAAAATTATCCATTGTCGTCGGAACCCGATCGATACTTGCCTTTCGAACTTTAGGATATTGTTCGGCGAAAAGATGGAATATACATATAGTTTGCAAGACATGGGGCGTTACTATCTTGCTTATGATCGCCTTATGAAACATTGGGAAAAAGTGCTTCCAGGTCGCTTTCTAACGGTTCAATATGAAGACGTTGTCGCCGATTTGGAGGGACAGGCCCGTCGCATTATTGACCATGTCGGGCTGGAATGGGATGACCGTTGCCTTGATTTTCATAAGACGAAAAGAAACGTGCATACTGCCAGTTCCACGCAAGTTCGTCAGCCCATTTATAACAGTTCAATTGGTCGATATGAACGTTATGGGGAGTTATTGAAACCTTTGCTGGATACACTAGAGCCTGTTCTGGATAACTGATTATGTTCTAAAGCCCAGTGTTTAGTTCTTTCAGGAGCGGTGCAAGCTGCGTTTCATAACGGCGCCAGCCTTCAATGGACGAGGTGTAAATAGGTTGGCGTACCTGATCCGTGCTTGCGGTGCGCACAACCCGTCGTGTTTTATGAAACTCAAGGCACGCATCTTCCCATTCAAGCCCACTATATTCCAGTAATTTTCTGGTTTCAGTTTCTTGATTAGCAATTAAGTTTTCATACTGGATTTCAAATAGGCTTTCGCCCAGTAGATCTCGCCAGTAAGCCATATGCTCAAGATATAAGTTGTAGTATTGGCCAAGCTCTGCCAGATCATATGCAAATTTTTGCTGCCCGACAAAATATCGCTTGAAGATAGACAGGCAGGTATCTTCGGGTGAGCGTTTACAATGAATGAGTTTAGCCTGTGGCAGAATTAATTTTATGAGGCCAGCGTATATAAAATTCCGCGGCATCTTGTCTGTGATAAAGGCTGCTTTAGAACCACTGGCAGGTAAATCCCTGAGATAGCTTTTGCCTAAATCTTTCAGAAATGTTGGCCCTTCCTCAATAAATGCCTGGCGGAAAGTCCGATCTCCCTTTTTGCGGATCATGTGGAAATAGGTCTTCTCAAGTGAGTATAGCTCACCAGCCCCAAATACTTTAGAATGCGAAGATAGGATTTGTTCGACCAATGAAGTTCCCGAACGGGGCATTCCAAATATAAAGATGGGTCTATTATTCGGTTGGCCGTCATTTAAATGGTTTGAGAAATACTCTTCTGAGATTGTCTCGCGAATTTCCTGCAGCTCTGCCGCTGTTTCCGATATGTCATATTTAAAAGTTTCCCGGTGTGCTTTGTTGGCTTGTATGTAAGTTTCAAATGCGGTTTCGTATTCCTTTAAATCTTCCTGTGCTTTGGCAAAAGCGAACAGAACATTTGCTTTGTTTTCTCCGGTATAATCAGTTTTCTCTGCCATTTTCTGCAGCAACACATAATCATCGTCTTTCTCGGTGAATTTTTTTGCTTCAGACAAATTGCGCGCTGCTTTGGTGTAGTCCGGGGCCTCTTTTAAAACCTGTCTGTAGCAGATGATTGCTTTTTCGGTGTCGCCCCCTTCATAGTAGACATTCCCGAGGTTATGTCGGGCTGGATAGAATTTGGGGTCCAGCTTTAACACTTTTTGAAATGTGCTCGCCGCAGATGCAAGGTTACCTGATGCCAGCAGACTGCCGCCAAGATTATTTAGAGCCGATGCATATTTGGGGTCGATCTTGAGCGCTTTTCTAAACGCTTTTTCGGCTAACCGGTTTTCACCGGCCTCTCGGTAAGCGTTTCCTAAATTGTTGTAATACATGGCTTTTTTGGGACCGATTTTGATTGCTTTTTCAATCAATTCAACGGCGATCCGCTGTTTCCCTCTTTGGTGATACAGGGTTCCCAAAAGATTATAGCAGTCAGAGTTTTTGGGAGCTTGAGCCAGTATTTGACGATAAATGGTTTCAGCTTTGTCTAACTGACCCGAAGTATGCAGCTGTACTGCTTGTGTAAGAGCCTGATTAATGGCTGATTGCTGCATTATTGAACTCTACCCTCTGATAATCTGCGATAGTTGTCTTACTGTCGCAATTTATGGTTAGCAAAGGGTTAATAGAATTTCAAACTGACAGGTTTATACCTTGTGGCATGGGACCAACAAATCCACCTGACTGTACCGGTTGAAATAGTGACAGCATCGGGTTTGAGGCGGCATCCGTATTGTTGATTTCTGTAAATATCAGAAACCTTTCGATCATTTTGTCGATTTTCTCGGGATCTTTGAAATCTTCAATATCAATTTGCTTTTCAAGTCGGGCTTTCTGTTGTTCATATTCAAGGGATTGAAAACTCTCTGGCAGGCCAAGGCCAACACGAACCACATGCATCAAAGATTTGTCTGCCAGAATTTGTGAAACTTCCTCCACTCCCCCTGCGACACGCTTGAAATACATCGCCTCGCGTATGCCAGGTGCTGTCTCACCTTCAAATTTTTCAAATTCGTTGGTTTTATACCCATCAAGAATGAGATTTACATTAGCTTCGTTCTGAAAGAAATCAGGATCCAGATTAAGTCCGTACATAGCGTTTGAAAGCTTGGTCCATCTGGGCTCAACCATTTTATTGACCAAGCTGTCGTCATCAGCAGGATCTTCGGTCATCATTTTTTCAACCATCGCATATTTGTCAATTTCACTTTCCAATTGGAAAGCGGATAGAGTGACTTTGAGCAATGTCCGATTTTTCATCAAATCTTCTACGGATTTGATGTTTACGATTTCTTCTTTGAAGGTTTCGATGTCGCGTGCAGTCGTTGGCTGGGATTCAAAGAGTTTCATGTGAGACTCTTTTTGGTCATTGGCCAATTGATACCAAAGGAGTGAACTATTTCCGCTTAACTGCATTTCATCACCTAGATCGAAATTTGTGTTCCCACTTGTTCCTGAGGCTGGTGAACAGGGTCGTTTTTCTGCTTTGCAGCTGAGCGAAGGCCATGCATGATATTTTTGTTCACTGAAATGAGTGGCTCCAGATCAACATTGCCTTTCATCGCAGAAGGCGTAAATCTTTCAACCCACAGTGCCAAAGAAATCAAGCCGGCTTTGGTTTCCGTGTTCAATCCGTTTTCTTCTGAAACGAGATCAGCTTTAAGTGTTAACCATAGCTGTGAATTTCTAAATAAAGAGTTAATGCGGGCGGCTGGTGTGGCGCCGCTGTGGTTGGCTTGTTCCAACTCCCGTGTGATTTCCGCAAAAAGGCGGTATTCTGTCTGGGCAGGTTGTTCGGCCGAAAGGTTGGCCTTTTTGTAAGCTTCAAAATACATCGTAAAATCCAGTCACATAAGATAGGGAAAAACACCAATATGGTGAGAGAAAAGAGACGACCAGTAATCTGGCCGTCTCCTTTATGTGACTGATTAACGGAACAGACCCAGGATAGACTGAGAAGCCGCGTTCGCGATAGACAGGGACTGAATGCCCAACTGTTCTTTTGTCTGTTCTGACTGCAGTTTCGCAGAAACTTCAGCCAGGTTGGCATCAACAAGAATGCCCAGACCTTCTTCAATCTTGTCTGTCAGAACCTGAGTAAACTCAGCCTGACTTTCAAGCCTGTTCGCCGCTGTACCGAGCGTGGTGAGCACACTACCGATTGCGGTTTTCGCGGCATCAACCGCGGCGATACCACCACCGCCGACACCATCTGCTGCTGTAACACCACCTGCAACACCATTTGTTGTTGTAATGGTTTGCCCGGCGGCTATAACATCGACAACACCATCTTCCCCAATATTGACCGTTAGGCCGGCTTCGGTTCGCATTGCGGACGCCAGATTACCGATCATTTCCTGGAATGATTCAGCAGCTGTATCGATCTGAACCCCATGAACATATGTGCCGTTAGCTTCATCCGGAGATGAGGTCAGTGCAGTCGCACCTTCATAGAATTCAAAAATATGTGTTTCACCACCAAAAGCGAATGTCAGGGTGTTACCAGAAGAAATTGACAGTGAGTTATCCAGTGTCAAAGTTGTTTTCTCTGATGACAGATCAAGACCATTGATACCGAGACCTGTAGTTGTTGCGTTCTGTTCAGCAATAGACAGAGTTGCACCACCAAGGCCCGTCAGAACCGTCATGCCAGATGTTGTTCCACCATTGTCAATCAGGTTAATGCCGTTAAATTCTGCGGACGATACGATTGTCGTGATCTGGCTTACCATTTCATCTGCTTCATCTTGCAGGATAGTAACATCCAGACCATCATTTTGGGCCTGAGTGATTTTAGCCTGCATGTCAGTCAACTGATCAGAAACCTGAGTTGCTGCAGCAAGCGCCATGTTCAATGTAGCTGTACCGAAGTTCAGGCCTTCCTGAACAGCTTTCAGTGCGCCAACATCACCACGCATGCCCTGCGCAATCACGAAAGTAGACGGATCGTCAGTTGCACTGCCGATTTTCAAACCAGACTGAATCTGAGACTGAATAGTTGTCAGATTGTTCTGTGTGCTTGAAAGTGACCGCAGTGCGGCCATAGCGTTTGAGTTGGTATTAACTGAAAAAGCCATAATATAATTCCTCTTTCTAAGGTTTGTCGCTTTAGCGACGGACGCGGCTCTTTTGAGCCCCGGTTTGCTTTGAAACCGTGATACCAATATGAGAGGAATTTCCTAACAAGGTCTTAAGAGATATATTGGATTTTATCTAATGTGTCTTTTTTAGTTTTAACTAATTGTTTTTGTTGAATTTATTTTTGTTTATGTGTGTCTAATTTTAGCGCTGAAACAGCTTGATAGGTGGCTAGAATTGCATAAATAAAGCCGAGCAGCGCACAAAAATTAACATCACAAATGCGATTGTCAGGAGCGTGATTCCAAAGAGTTTATTCTTTGATCACTTTTTGCAGGAGTTTTAGACCGTTATAGAAGTTTTTCTCTCCCACAAGGCCGACAACTTCAAAAATCAGCTCACGCAGAGCTTCATCATCCGTGGCGAGAAAGGCCATTTGAGCGGCTTCCTGAAAGTTTTTGTAATGTACCGCATGATTTTGGGGCTCGATATACATCATCTGAACCTGCATATAGACGTTATGCAGTGGTGTCGTCACCTGATCGGGGAGCATGATGTCTCTTTCGCGCATGATCGAAGCGTCGTTTTCCAACGAGAAATGCATCGCTTTTGCGCTCGTATTGGTGATCACTGCCCCATTGACGATAATTTTCTCGCCTGCAGGTATTCTGAATTTCAATGACATCTATGTTGCCCCCAACTTAGCTATGCAGTGAATTGTAACACAAATTTAGCGATTGATTCCATGGACTTGTCAGCCAACCAAACGCAGTTACAGTTTTCAACCTGCAGATGACACTTTATATATATACAAAAATTTTGCAAATCCCCTATCCCCAAAAAGGGCGACAAAAAATTGAATAGAAATTCGATAAAATTGTAAAAAAACTCTATTCGTCACCCAAATGGGGTATGACAGATCTTGGCGAAATCACTAGAGTCCCCCACAATCGTAAAAATATTTGTGCCTATGGTTGCGCATTTTGTTTAAGGGCTGCCGGTCGTTACGGCAGGCAGAATTGGGAATAGGATTAAAATTATGGCTAAGACAGAAAACGGCATCATTAGCGGAAGCTCAGCTGGTACGGTTGTTGAAGTTGAAGGCGGACAGAATATTCTGATTGATGTGACAAGCCTGATCTTGTTGTATTTTCTCAGGAAGGCAGTGATCTGGTAATCACGAACATTTCCGATGGTCAGAAAATCGTCCTGGAAGGCTTCTTCTCTCAGGCTGGCGGCGAACTTCCACCGCAACTGACACTGGCTGATGGTTCCGTGATCTCCGCAGAAGAGGTCACAGGTCTGGTTGAGAATTTTGATCCCGGTCAGGTGGCACCTGCCGCAGGCCCCGGAGCTGGCGCAAATGGCGGCGGCGCAAACTTTAGTGCCTATGGCGACGATGGTATCGGCGAAGGCATTGGAATTTCTGGTCTGCTGGACCAACTGATCTTGGCTTCCCACCCAATGAGCCAATTGAAGATCTGGTCGCGATTCCAGGACAGCCTGAATTACTGCTGAACGAAATTGGCATGGGCACAATGATTCTGGGTCCACGCTATAATGACGATGGCCCAAGTGATATCGTTACCTTTGCCGTCGTGGAAGAAGGCCCAAGCCTTTATCAGAAGCTGGTTGAACTTGATAGTCCAGCAGTTGACTCATTCCTGGAACTGTCAGGCGGTGTCGTTGATTTCGTTGAAATGCGTAACGCGACAGGTGAAACCCAGTCAACAGCAGGAAATGGCCCATCAACAGTGGGTGAAGGTGTAACGACACTTTCCATTATCGGACCGGACGGGGACCCCGTTTCCTTTGATCTGCCCACACTAGAGATTGCACCGGGCGGACAGCTTGTTGTCTTGCAGGCCGTGCAAGAAGGTGAAGAAGACCCGGTTGTTGAGACTCTCTACCTTGTTTTTGATGCCGCTGGAAATATCACAGATTTCGGCTCCATTCCGGGTGTGGGTGACTGGCCGATGGGCGAGGACACAACAGATCCGCTTGGTGTGCTATTGACTTGGTCACTGGGTGGTGATGTCGGGCAAGTTGATACGTTCCTTGCCAATGGCGCGCAGTTTGTACCACCTGCATTGAATGCCGGCTGGACGGGTGTGCCAGAAACGCCTGCTATTTTGGATATTTTTGGCGATAGCGACACATTTAGTGGTCAAATTTCCACTCAGGAAGTGGTGAGTGAGTCAATTTTTGACGCCTACGCGCCGATCACGCTTGACCAGATCGTTGCAGAAGGTCCGCTGGGCGAAGACTTTTTCCATGATATCAATGTGAACAATATTTTCTCTCGCGTTGATAACTTCGATTCCAACACCGCGGGCGATTGGACAACCAATCAGTCACATACAATTGGACTGGTTAATGATGGGTATGATCCTAATCCACAGGACCCATATAACGATGACATGAACCCTGGTCAGCCTGCAGGGCCAATCCCGGGTGTAGATGAAGAAACTGACAATAATGGTCAAAACGTCATCCTTATGGGGGATGGCGAAGACGATTCAGCCTTTATCAACGAAGATGGTGTCGTTGAAGGCGGTCGCGGTCAGGACTTTATCATTGGCGATGAAGGCTCTAACACGCTCGATGGCGGTGCCCACAATGACTTCCTTGATGGCGGTGCTGGTAACGACATGATGTATGGCAATAGTGGCGGTGACGTCATTATTGACGATGAAGGCAATGATATTCTGATCGGTGGTACCGGTACAGATGTCCTCTTCGGTCGCCGTGGCGCTGGCGATGCCATGTATGGTGGCTATGGTAATGGCGGCTTCATCCTAACCAAAGCGTTTGACAGCATGTATGGCGGCTACGGCAACGGTGGCATTACTGAAATCGGCGACGAAGATGGCGCATTTGAACCCGGAACTGGCGATATTCTCGTCGGTGATGAAGCCTTCTTTGATGACATGTATGGTGGTTACGGGAATGATTTCCCAATCCAGCGTCTTGTGACTGTAGACAGCATGTATGGTGGTTACGGCAACGACATTGGTAGCCCGCAGGATTACATGCGCGATATTATTGTTGCAGGTGACGGATCAGACGTCATCTTTGGCGACAATGCAAATCTGTCTGAAGTTAGCGGTCCTAGCACATATGGCCTGTATTTTGGGTTGCTTTTTGAACTCGATGATTTCGGACCGCGTGAATTTAACAACTATCTGCGCAACTACACCGAATATAACTACGGTGGCGCTGACCTGATTTACGGTGGTTGGGGCAATGACTTCATCTTTGGTCAGGGCGGTGATGACCTGATTCTGGCAGGTCATGGAAATGACGTGGCTGCAGGTGGTAGCGGCGATGACAAAATCCGGGGTAATTCCGGTGAAGATACGCTTTACGGTGGTCACGGCGAAGACACCATGTTCGGCGGTAATGACAATGACTTCATGCAAGGCAATGAAGGCAATGACATTATGTACGGCGATAGCGGTTCTGACGACATGTACGGAAATGCTGGTAACGACATCATGTATGGCGGAACCGGGTACGACAGCATGTATGGTAGCTCCGGCAACGACATTATGTATGGAGGCTCCGGCGGCGACTACATGTATGGCGGTAGCGATGAAGACACCATGTATGGTGGCTCAGGCTACGATAACATGTATGGTGGATCTGACGATGATCTGATGTATGGCGGCAGCGCCAGTGATCGTATGTATGGTGAAAGTGGCAATGACGTCATGTATGGCGAAAGTGGCAATGACTCCATGTATGGCGGTACAGGCGATGACAGCATGTATGGTGGTGCCGGCAATGACGACATGTTCGGTCAGGACGGTGCGGACCTGATGTATGGCGGCACAGGCAGCCAGGACACTATGAGCGGTGGCGCCAATAACGATGTCATGTATGGTGACAGCGGCCAGTTCGGTTCAATCGGTGACAATGACATCATGGACGGCGATAGCGGCGATGACATCATGTATGGTGAAGGCGGCGCCGATAGCATGTTGGGCGGAACAGGCAATGACGACATGTTCGGCGGTGATGGCGCAGACACCATGTTCGGTGATGACGGCGGCATTGGCTGGTGGGAAGGTGGCGATGACACCATGCGCGGTGGATCCGGTAATGACACCATGTTCGGTGAAGGCGGCGCAGACACCATGGGTGGTGGTTCAGGCGATGATTACATGGGTGGTGGTTTTGGAAACGACAACATGCAAGGTGGGTCAGGTGCCGACCGTATGAATGGTGATGAAGGCGATGACATCATGTTCGGTGATGACGGCGCCGATAGCATGCAAGGCGGTGTCGGTGATGATTCCATGCTTGGTGATGCTGGTGATGACTTCATGTCGGGTGGTGCCGGAAACGACTATATGGAAGGCGGCGCTGATAATGACACCATGGATGGTGGTGACGCCAATGACGTCATGTTCGGTGACGCTGGTCACGACAGCATGGACGGTGGTGATGGCTCCGACTACATGGAAGGCGGCGATGGCGCTGACACCATGGAAGGTGGAGCTGGCTGGGATAGAATGTTCGGCGGCGACGGTCATGATATCATGTCAGGCGGCACGGGCGGTGATTATATGGAAGGTGGCACCGGCAATGACGATATGCATGGCGGAGAAGGTCGCGACTTCCTGCTTGGCGGCATAGGCGCGGATAGCCTTTTCGGTGATGCCGGTGATGACGAAATGTACGGTGAGGCCGGTGACGATGTCATGAGCGGCGGTGCCGGTAATGACTTTATGTATGGCGGTACTGGTAACGACCAGATGGCTGGCGGTGATGGTAACGACGTCATGTATGGTGGCTCAGGCAGCTCCGATAGCATGTTCGGTGACGCTGGTGACGACATCATGTTTGGCGATAACGGCGACCAAGACAGCAACGGTGACGACGACCATATGTATGGCGGCTCCGGTAACGATTACATGCTTGGCGGCGGCGGTAACGACGCAATGCATGGCGGTACCGGTAACGACACAATGGACGGCTGGACCGGTGATGACCTGATGTATGGTGGTGAAGGCGCAGACACCATGTTTGGTTTTGAAGGTGCCGATACCATGTCAGGTGGCGCTGGTAATGACGAAATGCACGGCGAAGATGGTGACGATCTGATGTATGGCGGTGCAGATAACGACGTCATGTTTGGCGGCAACAATAACGACGAGATTCATGGTGGTACTGGCAACGACTATATAAGCGGTGGCACAGGTGATGATGTCATGGATGGCGGGTCCGGAGCGGATAGCTTGTTTGGTGGCGCCGACGCGGATTCTATGTCCGGCGGAGATGGCAGTGACCTCATGGATGGCGGTACTGGTGCTGATACCATCTTCGGTGATGACGGTGCAGACGTTATGTACGGTCAGTTTGGTGACGACGATATGAGCGGCGGTACCGGTAATGATCTGATGTATGGCGGCGCTGGTAATGACTTAATGTATGGCGGTACCGGCAATGATGAACTGGATGGTGGCTTCGGTGATGATACCATTCATGGTGGTGCCGGTGCTGACTTCATGCTGGGCCATCGTGGCGATGACCTGATGTTCGGCGGCGCTGGAAACGACTTCATGCTTGGTGAAGATGACAATGACACAATGTCTGGTGGTACTGGCGACGACTTTGTGGACGGGGGTGCTGGTGATGACCTGATGCTTGGTGGTGAAGGTGAAGACGTTATGGTTGGCGATAGCGGGGCAGACACCATGTCGGGCGGTACCGGTAAAGATACTTGGTTGGTGAGGCTGGTGACGACGTCATGGACGGTGGTGCTGGCGACGACCGAATGGAAGGTGGCACCGGCAATGACCAGATGACTGGCGGTGATGGCGTAGACACCATGTTTGGTGGTTCAGGCAGCTCCGACACCATGTTTGGTGACGCTGGCGACGACATCATGTTTGGCGACAATGGCGACGAAGACAGCATTGGTGATGACGACCATATGTATGGCGGCGCGGGTAATGACTTCATGCTCGGCGGCGGCGGTAACGACGCAATGTTTGGCGGTACCGGTAACGACGATATGGACGGCTGGACCGGTGATGACGATATGCACGGCGGCGAAGGCGAAGATTTGATGCTTGGCCAGGACGGTGCTGACACCATGTCAGGTGGCGCTGGAAATGACGAAATGCTCGGCGAAAATGACGACGACGTCATGGATGGCGGAACTGGTGACGACTGGATGTATGGCGGTGCCGGTAACGACTATATGGAAGGCGGCGAAGGTGCTGACCTGATGTATGGTGATGATTTCATTGGAAATGGTCCGGTTATCCAGCTCGTCGGTGGTGGCCTGTATGGCGGCGGCCTGTACGGCGGTGAATTGACCTTCGGCAATGACACCATGTTCGGTGGTGACGGTTCTGACATCATGTATGGTGATGGTGGAAGCAATGAGGATTCCGGTGGCGACGACCTGATGTATGGCGGTGCTGGTGATGACCTCATCCTCGGTGAAGGCGGCGACGACACCCTGTTCGGCGGTGAAGGCCACGACTTCATGGAAGGTAACGCTGGCAACGACGTTATGGCCGGTGGCGAAGGTCACGATGACATGCTCGGCGGTGGCGGAAATGACATTATGGACGGCGATACCGGCAATGATGTGATGGATGGCAATTCTGGCCATGACATCATGTCAGGTGGTGCTGGCCATGACAACATGGATGGTGGCGGTGGTGCTGACACCATGACAGGTGGTGCCGGTCGGGATCTCATGTATGGTGGAAGTGGTGCCGATTCCATGGAAGGTGGAAGCAGTCGTGACACCATGTATGGCGGTTCCAACTTTGACACTATGGATGGCGGCCGTGGTCGTGACCTGATGTATGGTGGAAGTGGTGGCGACGACATGAGTGGTGGTCGCGGACATGACACCATGTATGGCGGTTCTGATGATGACACCATGCAAGGCGGTCATGGACATGACGTCATGTATGGTGGTGACGATTACGATGCCATGTATGGTGACGCCGGCAATGACGCTATGTATGGCGGTGAAGAAATTGACACCATGTTCGGTGGTTCTGGTCACGATGTCATGTATGGTGGCTACGACGACGATGACATGTACGGCGATAGTGGCAACGACGTCATGTATGGCGGTGCTGACTGGGATAACATGTCTGGCGGTACTGGTAATGACGCCATGTATGGCGGATCTTCCCGAGACACCATCTCCGGTGGTGACGGTAATGACGTTATGTTCGGTGGCTCAAGTGGTGACGCCATGGATGGTGGCTCCGATGACGACACTATGAGTGGTGGTGACGGTCATGATGACATGGTCGGTGGCGCCGGCAATGACTCAATGGACGGCGATTCTGGCGATGATAATCTGGGCGGAAACCATGGTGATGATACCCTGGATGGCGGTGCTGGCTGGGACAATGTCTATGGTGGTGCCGGAGACGATGTCCTGAGATGGACCTATGGCGAAAATGTCGGTGTATATGATAACTACTACGGTGATGCTGACACGGATACGCTGGAGCTTTACTTCACAGCAGCGGAATTTGCAGCGCATGAAGAGGCGATCGCCAAATTTGCCAATGATGTGGAAGATACTGGTTTTGGCGTGCTAGCATCGGTGGTGGAGTACTGAACGCGGAAGACATTGAATATGTTGCGGTTCACGTGGATGGTGTTGAAGTTCCGGTCTTGATTGACGATGCAATCACGACCGATGAAGATACGGATGTGACCGAGCAGATTACTGCCGATCCAAACGAGCAGGACTTCATTCCAAATGCACAAACCACAACCTTCAATACACCGGGTGCGGTGACACTGACGACACCACTTGGTGGCGGTACAGTGGTCAACTTTGCGCAAGGTGACTGGACAGCAAATGGTGCTGGTGACGTCTGGACACTGGATCTGGTTGACGGCGGCGACAATTACGGTCAGCTGATCGTAGATGCCTCTGATCCGGAAGCGGTGACAGCAACACTGGATATTCCGGATGCTGCAGACTCCGCGTGGGAGCCAATGGACACCGGTGACACTGCAACGATTGTCTTTGACTATTCAGCAGATGTTGAAGGAAGTGAAAGCGCGACGGTTACCATTAATGTGGACGGTGTAAATGATGCACCGGTTGCAGTTGATGACATCGTGATCACAAATACTCGCGAAGACATTGATGTGCCGCATTCAGCCTTGATGGCGAATGACAGTGATATTGATGAGGATGAAGAGCTTGAGATCACTGATGTGACACCAGATGCTTTCATTGACGGTGACTTTGTGACGGTCCCAGGCTCTAACCGGTTGAAAACCCAAGCTTTGAAGATGTTGGCACTGATGTGAATAAATCACATGGAAGCAGTTGGGCAACATACCATAGCTTACCAGGTTGGAACGTTGATTTTGATGCGGCACCTGCTCCGATCGAACTCCAGTTCGGTGGTACGGGCGGTATTCAGGCACAGGATGGGAATAGCAAAATGGAGCTCGATTCCCATAATGAAGGTAAGCGGGATGGAGTGAAGTACACCGCAAGTAATTCCCATGTGTATCAGGATATTCCAACTGCCGAAGGTGAAGAGCTTACATTGAGTTTCTGGTACTCACCGCGGACGACAACCTCGACCAATGATGTTGCAGTTGTGTGGAATGGTGTACAGATTGCGGTTCTGACCGGTGATACACCGGGCTGGCAGGAATTTACCTTCGAAGTGGAAGGGGCCGATGGCTCAACCCGCCTCGAATTCCAGGGACTGCCATCAGAAAACACATTGGGTGGTTATATCGACAACGTTTATGTGGGTGATCGCGACTTCGATTACACCTTGAGCGATGGCGATGAAACAGATACCGCTCACGTGGATGTTCAGTATCAGGTCGGTAACCAGCTTCTGGGCGGTGATGAGAATGAAATTCTGATCTCCGGTGAAGATGGGGATACCCTCATGGGCGGTGAGGGTGATGACACCCTGATCGGCGGTGAAGGCGATGATGTCCTGATCGGCGGCGAAGGCGAAGACGAGTTCTTCTTCTCTGACGCGGCAACTGACGGTGATGATGAAATCGAAGATTTCGTTGAAGGTGAGGACACCATTAATCTGGATGCCCTGTTTGACGAGCTCGGAATTGCAAACGCCGATCGTGCCGGGGATGTAAACCTGACAGCGGATGGTAATAACACAGTTATCACCATTGATGGCGAGACAGACTTCTCCATCACAGTTCGTGACGTTGATCTTGGTGAGACAACCGGCGGCCTGACAGCAGAAGAGCTGGCAGCCAAAGGCATCATCATCAGCGATGAAAGCTAATATCAGTCAGTTAATCTGATAATCAGAAAAGCCCGGCTCAAGCAGCCGGGCTTTTTTTGTCTTTTTGCTGGTATCGGTATTTGGCACCGATTATGATCGCGCAGAAGGTGTTCAGATCGTTAGGGGCGTAAATGTCAAAGAATATTGGATCTACCATTGTCAAATTGCTGCTGGTATCGTTTCTCGTCGGCTGGCTGCTGACGCTGTTTGATGTAACCCCCCTTGAAGTCTTTGAAAATCTGACTGGCACCATTGGCGATATTTATCGGTGGGCCTTCTCCAATATCCGCTGGGCGGCAGAATATATTCTGATCGGTGCTGTCATTGTGATCCCGATCTGGGCGATCGTCGCCGGACTTAATTATGCTCAAGCGAAAAACCGCCAACGCAACCGTAACAAGCAAAACAAAACGGATATCTGATTAACGCGCATCTGCGCAATCACCTGAAAAGCAAAAAAGGCCGGGGTGATTCCGACCTTTTTGAGTAGCAGTTATCGATTAAACCTGCCAGGTATGGCCCTGCCTGAGCAGTGCATCGAGTGACGGACTGGCGTCCTTTTCTTTCTCAACTGCCATCTGTTGGTCTACGCCACCTTCGAATGTGGGGGCCGGATTGCAATAGAGCACGCCAAATGCAGTTGGCATGTCATCGCCTCCCATTTCCGCAAGCATGGTGGCCAAGCCTTTGTTGGTTTCGTCATGCACCAGAATATCATCCTCGGTTACACCATTTTCACCAATGGTCACGACTTCCAGTGTCAGGCTTTTTGTGTTTAGTCGCAGACCTTTATTGCCATCCGCACCAAACAAGAGTGGTTTGCCATGCTCCACATGGATCTGACGCTCTGCGGCAGTATTGCGGGCTAACACATCTTCAAAAACGGCATCATTATAAACAATGCAATTTTGTAATATTTCAACCAGCGAGGTTCCCTGATGCTCATGTGCACGTTTCAAGGTATCTGGCAGGTTCTTTTGAATGTCATATCCGCGCGCCACGAAACGGGCACCAGAGCCCAGTGCAAAAACGCAGGGCTTTAGAGGGCTTTCAACTGAACCGGTTGGTGATGACGGGGTGCGTAGCCCGGTTTCTGAAGTTGGCGAATATTGGCCCTTGGTGAGGCCATAAATTTCGTTATTGCAGAGCAGGATCTGCATATTCACATTTCGTCTCAGCACATGGAGCATGTGATTGCCACCAATGCTGAAGCCGTCACCATCGCCGGTGACCAGCCATACATCCAGCTCAGGGTTTGTGACCTTGATGCCAGTTGCAAAGGCAGGTGCGCGCCCGTGAATGGTATGAAAACCATAAGTTGACATATAGTAAGGAAAGCGGGATGAACAGCCAATACCGGAGACAAATACATAATTCTCTTTTGGCACATCCAGGTCAGGCAATGTTCGTTGCACGGCTTTCAGGATTGCGTAATCGCCACATCCGGGACACCAGCGAACCTCCTGATCAGAGGCGAAATCCGCAGGTTTTAATTTTTCTTTAGGTGCAATTACATTCATTTTAACTCTCCACCGCAGCGTCGATTGCAGCTTCAATCTCGGTGATCTTAAACGGCTGCCCCGTTACTTTTGTCAGGGGTTTTGCGTCAATCAGGTATTGATCGCGCAAAACGGTTTTCAATTGACCATCATTCATTTCCGGCACAATCACCTTCTCGTATCCACGCAAGAGATCCCCTAAATTCGCAGGCAATGGCCACAAGTTACGGATATGTATATGGGCAACTGATTTATTCTCTGCCAATTTGTTGGAAACAGCCCGACTAATCGGACCATAGGTAGATCCCCAGCCAACAACCGCAAGTTTTCCTGTTTCCGGGCCCTGCTCTGGTTTCACAGCAGGAATATCCTTGGCGATGTTGAGGATTTTATCTCGCCGCAGATCCGTCATCCGTTGGTGGTTTGCAGGCTCGTATGAGATATGGCCGGAGCCGTCTTCTTTTTCAATGCCACCGATGCGATGTTCCAATCCAGCGGTACCCGGAATGGCCCATTTACGAGCGAGTGTTTTCTCATCCCGGTCAAAGGGGTGGAAGTTTTCAGCATCTGTCTCGTGCGTTACCTTAAAGCTTTCATAGTCACTCAAGGATGGAATAAGCCAAGGCTCAGCAGCATTCCCGATATAACCATCAGTTAGCAGCATCACAGGTGTCATATATTTGGTTGCCAGTCGGCAGGCTTCGATGGCTGTATCAAAACAGTCGCCCGGCCCATGAGCTGCGAGGACCACAAGCGGTGCGTCCCCATTTCGCCCATAAACTGCCTGATAAAGATCAGACTGCTCTGTCTTGGTCGGCAAACCGGTTGAAGGGCCCGCCCGCTGTGAATTGACAATGATCAACGGTAATTCTGTCGATATGGCAAGGCCTATTGCTTCACCTTTTAGCGCAATTCCGGGACCAGAGGATGAGGTAATGCCAAGAGCACCCGCGTATGAAGCGCCAATCGCTGAACAGATTGCAGCAATTTCATCTTCGGCCTGAAATGTCTTCACGCCAAATTGCTTCATTTTCGCAAGAGAATGCAAAACTGGTGATGCAGGGGTAATCGGGTAGGAGCCGAAAAAGATGTCCAGATCGGCAAGCTCTGCACCAGCGACAAGCCCCCAGGCAAGTGCTTCCGCACCTGTAACTGTCCGATACAAGCCTTTGGTCATTTCAGCAGGCGCAACAGAGAACAGGCCAATGCTATCACCCAGTTCTGCCGCTTCGCCATAAATGTGACCAGCGTTCAGCGCCGCAATATTGGCGTCTGCAATTTCGGGACGTTTCGCAAATTTCGCTTTAAGCCATTCGATTGTGTCTGTCCGGTCGCGTCCGTAAATCCAGTAAACGAGGCCTAGTACCCAGAAGTTTTTACACCGCAAGCCTTCTTTTTGAGATAGGCCAAATTCTTTCACCGATTCCAGAACATTCTTGGAAATGTCAATTTCCAAAAGCTTGTAATCATCTAGCGAGCCATCCTCCAGAGGGTTGGAATCGTAACCAGCTTTTTTGAGATTTCGAGTATTGAATGCACCTGTATCCACAATGATGCTGCCGCCTTTTTTAAGGCGATTGATATTCACTTTCAAAGCCGCCGGGTTTAGGGCAACCAGTACATTGGGGTCATCTCCGTGTGTTTCAATGTGCCGCGCGCCAAAATTGATCTGGAAGGCGGAAACACCAAATGTTGTCCCAACAGGCGCCCGTATCTCGGCAGGGAAGTCAGGGAAAGTCGCCAAGTCATTGCCGGCAAGTGCTGTCGTATCAGTAAATCGGCTACCTGTAATTTGAATGCCGTCACCGGAATCACCTGCGAAACGGATTACGACTGAGGGCAGCGCGGTACGACCATCAGAGTCAGGCGCCATATTCGTGTTCATTTCGTTCAACTTAGCTACTCGCTTCCTAATTCGCGTCTTGTCTTGCACTAAAGACAATCAACATTCAACACATTCTAACAGACAATTATAAGAGAAAATAATGTCTTTGTGTTGTCTTTTCTCACAGTTTCAGGCGCTGTTGGGCACTAATATGATCCTGTGGCTTCAATTTCATCACAAGCAATCCGCAGATAGATATTGTAAGCACTCATATAGTCATCAACAGACGAGCTTCAATATATTTTATATTTTCTCTATGTAAATAAAAAAAATATACAAAAATTATGTGTTAAATTAAGATTTGTCCTTTAGGCCATCACGTAAAAGCCTGACAAAAAACGAGCCAATTTGTTCTGGTGTTTGCCCACCTGGTCTGTACCAGCTAGAAGACCAGTTCAGGGACCCAAGAAGGCTAAGTCTTAACAAGGTGGGGTCGACGTCATCGGGCAATGGCAATGCCTCAATCAAAGAGTTAAAAAGCTCATCATAGCTATCCCGAATTTCGACGAGCCGAATGCGCAGTGCCGGCGCGGTGCGCGAGATGTCGCCGCACAGCAAAATGGAAAAATTGTTCCCGCCGAATAACGTTTCCATATGTGCTGCTGCCGCTCGATCAAGCCTCTCCCAAGGGTCTGTAACGCCATTAATTGCTTCCAGAACAGCTTCTGAAATCAGACGGGTTCCTTCTTCGTATGTGGCGATGATCAGGTCGTCTTTTGACGGAAAATGATAATACATGGAGCCCGCCAGCATCCCCGCTTCACGAGCAATATCTCTCATGGAAGTGGCGTCATACCCACGTTGATTAAACAGATGCGCCGCCGCCGCCATTAGTTCCTGCCGCCGGTTGTCGCTTCGATATGGGCTGTCACCCGAGGATTCGCTCACAATTTTCCCCCAAACAAACGTTTATTGCAGTGTGATTTTATGCATATGGGGGCAGGTTGTCGCAATATAAATCTGGCAAATGTATGAAGACTGACTTGTGTATATATCAGAAGGTTTATTTCAGCAGATTTCTCAGCAGCTTCATGGCGTTTTCAGTTTCATCCAGTGCACCGTTCATTATATTTCGGGCTTGATCTGAAATGGGTAAATCTGTGTTCAGTGCCGCAATGGTTGTTTCTCTTAGAATTTCCAGAATTAAAACATGTGCGAATTCAGCTGATGTCATCCCGCCTTGCCCTTTTCCCAGATTTGTAAGAGAAATCGTTCCCAAAGTTGCCGTTCGGCGAGCTCCGTTAAAATCTGGTGAGTTTACATAGACTGTGCCGTTTTTGATGTGGACCTGATCAAATTGAAATTTTTTCTCTCCGGGCTTGGATTGCGTTCTGTTAAGCGAGTCTTCAATCTGCTTCTTCAGGGTGCGTAAATTATCTGTGCTGTCCTTGATTTCGTAGGTGACTTCCGGGGATTGTAAGATGACAGATTTTACAATAATCACTCCGGAATTCAGGGATTCCGGATCAATCCATAAATCGACCTGCGCAACGTTAAGCGCTGTTCCAACTGAAAAGCCTGCGGGATTGGCAACTTTCACCTCTGAAAGTTTTGCCAGGCCGGAAGTTGTTGAATATTCAGAGCTTGCCACGCTGACTTGAGTTTGGGTTATTGACGTCCCGGCTTGTGCTACAGACTGGGAGATTACCGAACCAATGGATGAATAGATATATGCTATGCCACCAATGAACAGCAGAAGAATGATAGCGATGGCGACTAGAATACCTTTTTTCATTACCACACCTTAAATTTTGAGGTCTCCACCGATCTTTTAGATCGGAGCGTGATTGCAACAAGCGTTTATTACAGCAGTTTTATCGTTCCGCTAAACTGTTTAACTGAAGTTCACGAAATTTCTGCCATTCCACTTGAAATGTTTTGGGGTCAGGGTTCTTGCTTTTGAAGTCAGCGAACGCCTTGATCAGGATATTCTGTCGTCTGATAAGGGCGTCTTGATGAGCCTGTGCCTGATCAGACCAGATACCGATTTCCTGAAAATATTGCACGGCACCACTGTGAAAGGGAATGACCCATTTAAAATTTTGCCAGCTCGTATGCCAACCTTCAGCATTTGGAAGTATTTCGGTGATTGTTTCAAGGTTTTCGGAAATTGTTTTGGTGAGGTGATAGACAGTTTCGTCCTTTTGTGATGATGTGGTCAAAAGTAAGGGGTAAGGATGTGTGACACCCATCCAATTGCCCGATGAAACTGGCTGCAAATAGGGCGCAAAGGATTTCATTCTGCGCCAGGCAATTTTTTGACTGCTGTTAAAGTCTGCCAAAAAGAAAGGCCGCCGCCCTTTTTCCAGATTAGTAAATTTTGGCAAATTCGCCGAAATTACAATCGCATCTATCTGTTTACGTGCAAAGCCTATCATCGCTTCGTCATAGCCGGGGTAGGTCAGCTTTTGGACTTCTTCCCAGTTTAAGCCAGCAAAGCGCAAAAATGCTGTCATGGTGGCATTCAGCTGATTCGCCCCTCGGATCCAGGGTATGCGTTTTCCCCGAAGGTCGGTTAGGGATTTGGCATTTGAATCCTTAGCGATTGCAAGTCCCAGCTTAAAGTCGGAATAGGCGGACATGATCAGTCGCAGCCCGGATGGCCCCCTGTCCGGGCGAGCAAAATCAAACAATCCTTCCTGTGCGAAATAACTTTCCATATCGCAAATACAAAACTCGCGAGCGCCGCTTAGCAGCATTTGTGTCCTTGGTCCGCTATCAGCGACGGGATCGATGGACACTGCAAAGTTTGGTAAAGTGTTTAGCACATCGCTAATTGCACGGGCATGTACATAGCCGTTTGTCAGTACGCCTCCGCTCAGTATCGGTGTATCAATGAGTGGTTTGGCACTTTCATTTGCATGGATGGAAGTGGAAAAGAGTACAGTCAACAGAGTGCATAAAGTTCGCAAGAGGCATTTTTGTGTTCGCACCATCTTCTCAGCCCATCTGCCAGTTATTTGTTAAACCCGGAAATAATGTTATCCCCAATTGACTAAGCTTTTTTGGTCCGAAAGTAAATCATCCACAGATTGCGATTTTGAACTTTAGCGTGATTTTTGAATGAGACGGGTTTCATTTTGGTCTTATTGAAAATAGAATACAGTCACAATCAAGGTCTGACAGGCATGGGCCTAACGAACAATAAAAAAGGAAAATTTAATGGCACTTGATAACGAGACATTCGGTCAAGTTAAAGACACAGTAACCCGATTTGTCCGCGAACGTCTTATCCCCGCTGAGGATACTGTCGAGCAGACTAACGACGTCCCGGAAGACATCATTCAGGATATGCGTGAGCTGGGGCTGTTTGGCCTTTCTATTCCCGAGGAATATGGAGGACTTGGCCTGAGCATGTTGCAGGAATGTGAAATCATCCATGAGCTTTGCAAAGCGTCCTTGTCTTTCAGGTCTGTAATCGGGACAACCGTTGGCATTGGCAGCCAGGGTCTGGTTATGACAGGGACGAAAGAACAGAAAGAACAATATCTGCCACGTCTCGCAACAGGCGAAATAAGTTCATCTTTCTGCCTGACTGAGCCCGATGCGGGCTCAGATGCTGCATCATTGCGCACGACAGCGATCAAAGATGGCGACCACTATGTGCTGAACGGAACAAAGCGTTATATTACCAACGCTTTGCGCGCAGGCATGCTTACTGTCATGGCCCGCACGGACCCCAACAAAAAAGGTGCCAGCGGTGTTTCAGCTTTTCTTGTCGATCCCTCTATTGAAGGCGTTCATATCTCCAAAGCTGACGAGAAAATGGGTCAGCGAGGCACAAAGACAAGTGACGTAATCTTTGAAAATGCACGCGTTCCTGCTTCCGCTCTACTGGGCGGTGAAGAAGGGCAGGGATTTTATACTGCAATGAAGGTTCTGGACCGGGGCCGCTTGCATTTGAGTTCTGTTGCAACGGGTATTTCCGAACGTATTATCGAAGAAGCCCTGAATTATGCTGCGGAACGTAAGCAGTTTGGAAGTCCCATTGGTGAATTTCAGTTGGTACAGGCCATGCTCGCAGATAGTCAGGCTGAATTATATGCAGGCACATCCATGACACGTGACGCAGCAACGAAATTTGATGCTGGTGATGAGATTTCGATGCTGGCAGCCTGCTGCAAAATGTTCACAACCGAGGCGGCAGGTAGAATTGCTGATAGGGCAGTGCAGATTCATGGCGGCGCAGGCTATATGTCTGAATACAAGGTTGAGCGCTTCTATCGAGATGTCCGCCTGTTACGACTGTATGAAGGCACCACACAGATCCAGCAATTGGTTATTGGCAAGAATATGCTAAAGTCAGTTCAAGGGTAAAAGCAAAAATAAATGAAAGGATAGGTTATGGGTGTAGATTTGATTGCTGACATGGTTCCGAGCCTCAAGGGGAAAGTCTCGGATGAGGAGTGGCAAACCAGAGTTGACTTGGCTGCCTGTTACCAGCTTGTGGCGCATTACGGAATGTCGGACCTGATCTTCACCCACATTTCCGCACGGATACCGGGGACAGAAGATCAGTTTCTGATCAATCCGTACGGCTTGTTTTTTGACGAAATTTCCGCATCCAGCCTTGTCAAGGTCGATATCGACGGCAAAGTTCTGGATGAGACAAATTTTAAAATTAATCCGGCAGGCTATACTATTCACAGTGCAGTACATGGTGCGCGCCATGATGTCGCCTGTGTCTTGCATACGCATACGCGCGCTGGCATGGGTGTTTCCGCACAGAAACAGGGCTTGCTTCCAATCAGCCAGCATTCGCTGATGTTTTATAACCGGCTGGCCTACCATGGATATGAGGGAATTGCCCTCAATCTGGATGAGCGTGAGAGACTTGTGCGGGATCTGGACGACAATATCGCAATGATCCTTCGAAATCATGGGTTGTTGACTGTTGGCAGTACAGTCTCCGAAGCTTTCCGCCGCATTTATTACCTTGAAAAATCCTGTCAGGCGCAAATTGATGCTCTCGCAGGAGGTGCAGAGATTATTATTCCGCCCAAAGAGGTTTGCGAAACGGCGGTTTCTCAATTTACAGATTTAAGCGACAGAAACACGCTTGAATGGGATGGTTTGTTAAGAATTCTGGATCGCAAGGGCAGCAATTTCCGTCATTAACACCACCTTCTGATCTCGCACAATTAAAAATAATAAAAGGAGTGAGTATGAAGCGTTGGAAAAATCGCCCTGAAGGGTCAAATTGGGGGGAATTTGGAGAGGACGACCAAATTGGTCGTCTGAACCTCATTACGCCTGAGAAAATAAAAGTAGCGGCTCAGGAAATTCAGTCAGGGGAGCGGTTTTGCCTGAGCCTCCCGCTCGATCTGCCTGGGGGCAACCTTTTGAATGCAGGTCGCCATCCACCAAAGTTGCAACCGACACTGCGCGGTGAACTCCCTAACAGTAATTATCGGTTATCCGCTGATTTCGAGCAGTTCAGGGATGTAATTAGTGATGATGCCGTTTTCCTTCATTTACAGTACTCTTCACAATGGGACGGGCTTTCTCATGTCGGGCATGAGTTTGATGCTGATGGGGACGGGGTTGCTGAGGCGGTCTATTATAATGGGTATCGAGCTGATCAACATATCGGAACTTCGGCCCATAACGGTGAAATGAAAGCATCTGCGCTTGGCATTGAAAAAATGGCCGAGGCAGGTGTGCAGGGCCGTGGTGTTCTGGTTGATTTGGAAGGGGAATTTGGCAGGGATGCCGTCTCCGTGGGCTATGATGATTTAATGCGCACGCTTGATGCGCAGAAAATATCAGTCGAAGAAGGGGATATGCTCTGCCTGCATACGGGATTTGCCCAGATGTTGGTGGAAATGAATGGCCAGCCGGATAAAGACAGGCTGCATAATTCCTGTGCCACGTTAAATGGCCGGGACGAGAAGTTGCTGAACTGGATCACAGATACAGGACTGTCCGTAATCATTGCCGATAATTATGCGGTGGAAACATATCCTGCAAAGACCGGAGGGGACTGTTGCGCGGCTTTGCCATTGCATGAACACTGCCTGTTCAAATTGGGAATACATTTGGGTGAGCTCTGGCATCTGACGCCTTTGCGAAACTGGTTGAAAGAACATGACAGATATCGGTTCTTTTTAACTGCACCGCCTCTTCGCCTTCCGGGCGCAGTAGGATCTCCTGCCAATCCGGTTGCGACTGTGTAACTCAAGACTTGCATGTCACGCCTCATTCGCTATCTAGTGGATATGGCTTGTCTTCGACTGGTATATTTGATAGCAGACAGGTTTGGTATCCTTGTGCCTATTGGAGTTAATGCGTAATGTTTATTCAGACTTTGCCATCTGCGGACGAAAACAAGATGCAATTTATGCCCGGCCGTCAGGTCATTCAAAAGGGTGTTGTTGCTTTTGACGATCCGGATGAGGGGCGGGAAAAGTCCCCGTTGGCGGCCCGGTTGTTCGATATTCCGGGTGTAAAGTCTGTTGAATTTGCACAAGACAGCATAACCATCACGAAAGCGGGACCCGAAGAAAAGGGGCCGCTTTGGATACAGCTAAAGCCTATGGTTCTTGCGGCTATCATGGATCATTATATGACAGGGATGCCGGTTTTGAATGCCACTTCGCAGTCACAGACCGCTGATGCTGGTTATTCGGAAGAAGATCTGAAGATTGTCAACTCCATCAAGGAGCTGGTGAGTGAGCGTATTCGCCCGCAACTTCTGGATGATGGAGGTGACATTGCCTTCAAATCCTATGATCCGAGTGAAGCAACTGTAACGCTTGAAATGGATAGCAGCGGATTATCCACACCGGCATTTGGAACGCAGATCAAAATCGAAAATACCTTGAAGCATTATGTGCCTGAAATCACGCGCGTGCGATTTGATCGGATGGTACAGCAAGATGATGCGGTAGAGGCGGAGCGTCCGGGCCTTCAGACGGAAGAGGCGCAAACGATCCGGACGTTACTCGAAACACGGATAAATCCTGCAATTGCTGCCCATGGCGGATATATTACTCTTATCGATATCCAGCAGGAGACCGCCTATGTTGAAATGGCGGGCGGATGTCAGGGCTGCGGAATGGCCGATGCAACGCTCAAGCAGGGTGTAGAGGTAGAAATCAAACGTGCGGTGCCAGCCATTGAACGGGTGTTGGATGTAACGGATCATGCCGGCGGAACCAACCCGTATTATGTGGGATATTAACGGACTTATTCTCCGTCCATTAATTCTATTGCCTTGATCACAAATCCGTGCCCCGCGCGCCATTTTCTGTTGGCTTTGCTCCAGGCCTCTTCAATGGTGCTGGCTTCAATCTCAAAATAATGCGTGTTAGCCCAGTCATCTGAAAGGTCTTTATGGTGCTCACCATTTTTGATGAGGTTCAAAACATCTTCGTTATAAACGGCGGCTTCAAACAATTTATTCATATGACTACTACTTCTGTTGTTCTTTGCCGGAGTGTAATCCCCGAACAGTTAATAGAAACTTATCACTATAGTTAATTTTCAGCATTCGATATTCAGAGATCACAGGCAGGTTTGCTGCTCGCGAAGTCGTCATTTACGTTTCGGGAAATTCACTGATAGAGTGGGTATCAGTTTGGGCCTTCCGCCGTTGGAGTAAAGTTCGAAAAATGTTTGATGCTGTTTTAAGGCATATTGTAGACCCACCGCTGAACAAAATGGGAAGCCTGGTCGCAAAGACAGGTGTTTCCGCCAATATGGTGACCGTTGTCGGTTTCGTAATCGGCATGCTTGCTATTCCGTTCATTGCAGCAGAATACTATGCGGCGGCCTTAATTCTGATTTTGCTAAATCGGCTTTTTGATGGCTTGGATGGGGCGGTTGCCCGTCAGTCACTCTTGTCTGATTTCGGTGGTTATCTGGACATCATCTGTGATTTTATCTTTTATTCGGGAATTGTATTTGCGTTTGCGCTCGCAAGGCCGGAAAACGCGGTGGTCGCCGCGTTTTTGATTTTCAGCTTTATGGGCACTGCCGCCACGTTTCTTGCCTATGCAATAATGGCGGAAAAATACCAAATTACAACGGATATACGAGGCATAAAGTCCCTCTATTACCTCGGCGGCCTCGCTGAAGGGGGAGAGACCATTCTTGCATTTGTGCTTTTCTGTTTGCTGCCGGATTACTTTGTGGAAATTGCGATTGTGTTCGGCTTGATGTGCTGGATTACAACCGCAACCCGAATTTACGCTGCCTATGTAACTTTTGCTAAAAAATGAGCTTTCATTTAGCTCGGCTTGCCCAGCTTTGCAGGTCTGCTTCCAGCACTTTTAATGCATCTTTGCTCAGGCTTTCTAACCATAACCGAAAACCGCGTTTTAAATCTTCCGCTTTTAAATCTTCGTCAAAAGCACTGAAGAGCAATTCTTTGAACTCTTCGATGCTCTCGCATTCAAACTCATTGTTTTTGGGATCGAAATTTTTAAGTTTTTCAAGGGCTTCAGGTAAGCTGTTTGCAGCGTAATAGGGGATTTCTTCTTCAAGCATGAAGCCTCCCCATTCCAGCCACCACGCTTCGCTATCAGTTTCCCCCAGATCCCACGCGTAGGAGACTTCTGCTTCAATTTCCTTTGCAGCATCTCGCGCAGCAGCTTCCAGATCACGGGCATTGCTGGTAACGCTCAAGCGGATCGGGGCAACCTTGAAGTATCCAACCTCGCCTTCATCCCATGCCGTAATAAATTTTTCCAGTTCACTTATTTTACTCATCATACAGTCCTGTATCGTGCATCCATCGTGCGATTAAAGATCGTCACTTTGGCGTAATTTATCAAGTGCTCTGCGATCCGCTTTCGTCGGTCGCCCTGCACCGGGAGTTCTCTCAAATACTTTTGATTTGGTTGAGTGCTTTTTCGTGTCCTGCGTCTCCGACTTTGGTGCCAGATCTTCGTACAACGCCTGCGCTTCAGGGGCAGGTCCACGACGCTTGCCAATATTCTTTATACGAACAACTCGAATGTCTTTTGCTTGCTGAAAGGTGAGGACATCACCTGCTTTGACAGTGGCACTCGCTTTTGTGATGAGGACGCTGTTTAATCTGACTTTGCGTCCTTGAACCATTTTTGCGGCAATACTGCGGCTTTTAAAAAAGCGCGCGAACCACAACCAGCGATCAACGCGAATTGTGGCTCCAGTATCAATGGTGTTGTCCATCAGCTACTTCGTTTTAAGGTTTTTCAAAACAGCAAAGGGCGAGTTGGGATCAAATGCAGGTTCTTTTTTGGGCTTGGCCGCTCGGCCGGATTTGCCCTCTGAATTCTTGTTATTGGCTTTTGCACCCTTATGTTTTCCAGCGCTGTTTTTTGGTCCTGCTTTTCGCTTTTTGAAGGAGGCCTTTTGATAGGTTACCTCATCGCCTTCACCTTTTGCGATATAGCCAAGTTGGTCAAGGATAAGCGCGAACTGTTCTTTAGTGGTACCCACCAGCGACAGCATCTCATGTGTCGGTTTGAAGGGTAGGTTTCTGGGAAGATCTTTCTTGCTTTTGGCATCCGCGGTTTTATCGCTCGCGGCCGTATCTTTGGATGCAGTGTCTGCTTCCTGCACTTCGCTTGCTTCTGCCGCTGTATCTGCAGGCGTATTTTCGCTAGCTTGCGGGGCTTCAGCTTCCGTTGCTTCTTCCGCTTCTTTTGGCGTTGGGGCCGGCATTTCAGACGGACTTGCGGATGTTTCTTCTTTGTCTGTCAAATTATCCGAAGCAGGTGCCGTTTGTTGGGTTTCATCCGCATTGTTTTCAGCTGTCGCATTGTTTTCCGCTGCCGCTGGATCGGTTTGTTTAACCGTTTCGGTTTCCAGCAAACCTCGTGATGCCCGTCGCAGCAAACCTGCCAAACGGTCGAGCATGTCCAGACGAACAGCCAGATTTTTAAACAATGCATAACCTGCGGTCAGGTAATATTCACGAGGCAGGCGCTCTGTAACTTCATAGGAAACCCGGCCCGGTGGCGGCGGGGCTGGTATCGTGTCACGCTCTTCATGAATTGCCCATAACAGGCAACGAAGCTGAGTTGGATCCGGCTTCAACAGAAGTGGCATAAAGACATGTTCGTAGCCAACTCTGAGCCCGCCAAATTTCAAGCGGCCAAAATCCTTCTTGTCCAAGGAACGAATCTGGTCGTTCAGTTTATAACGAGGCATTGCGCCCAGCGCTTCACTGACTGATACGCAATCCCGCGGGTGACACCTGTCAGGGGCAGGTCCGCCAGTTTGACCAAGGGGGCAAGACGCGTGGCGATTTCGTGACTGACCCAGTCGTTCAATCTTTTAGCTGCTGCCTCCATTGGCGCGCCATTAAGTTGTTCACTGGCTAGAAGGTTCACTTTGGGTTTAAGCACAGAATCGCCTTTTGATAGGCGGCCCACAGTCATCTCATTCCACAGGATTTCACCTGTTTCACTTAACGAGAAAGCGTCATCAGAAGATTGGGCCAGTTGTTGTGCACGTGAAGTGATTTCTTTCACAACGGCCTTGTTACCGATACTTTTAAGCGTACGTGCGTCATTACTGCCTGTAGAGAGGTCAGATGTAAAACGCAGACCTTTCAATGTGCCAATGAAATGCCCTTCGACCAGCACATCACCATTTTCGTTAATTTCAGCTTCCAATTGACTTCTGTCTTTCAGTTTTCGCACCAGCACAGCGGTGCGTCTATCCACAAATCTTTGCGTCAGACGCTCATGCAGGGCATCTGACAGGTTATCTTCTATTCTACGCGCGACCTCTTGCCAATGCTTATAATCGCTGACCCAGTCTTGCACATGGGAAATATAAGTCCAAGTGCGTGTATGGGCAATGCGTGTTGCAAGTGTGTCAATATCTCCGTCGGTTCGCTTCAGTTTTTCCAGATGACCCGCAATCCAGTCAGTTGGCAGCTTGCCCGAAGGGTTTTGCAAATTAATAAATATTTGTTTCAGTAATCTGACATGAACATCATGCATCGTTTTGCGAAAATCTGGAACCTGACATACCTGCCATAACTGACGAACACCGGCGCTACCTTGCGAATGTTTTTTTATATCGGGATCTTTGGCAAGGGTTAGGAGGGACTTATGATCGCTGGCTTCACGGGGTGATATCAAGCCCTTGGTTGGAGATGCTTTCTCCAGGCTCCGTAATAAATCACGAACTGTATGAAAATCCAGCGATCTGTTTCGCCAACGGATATGCTTCAGCGAGTCAAATGTGTGACTTTCGATGCGCTCAATCAGTTCTTCATCAAGGGGCTGGACGTTTGCGGTCACACCAAAACTGCCAGAATTCATGTGCCGTCCCGCCCGGCCTGCGATCTGTGCCATCTCAGTGGCATCGAGCTGCGTGTCATCGCGCCATCAAATTTATAGGTACTGGCAAATGCAACATGGTCGATATCCATGTTGAGGCCCATACCTATCGCGTCTGTCGCAACTAAATAGTCCACATCGCCTGATTGATACAATTCAACCTGAGCATTTCTGGTGCGCGGAGAAAGACTTCCCATAACGACAGCCGCCCCGCCCCTTTGGCGCCTCACCAACTCTGCCAGTGCATACACGTCATTGGTTGAGAAGGTCACGATTGCACTGCGCGACGGCAAGCGTGATATTTTTTTGGACCCTTTGTAGGTTAGCTCGGAGAATCGCTCTCGTTGCATGAATTTGGCGCGTGGGACCAGCTTCTGTATCCAGCCACGTATAATATTGGATCCCATGAACATGGTTTCGCGCGTGCCACGGGCGTGAAGCAGGCGGTCCGTGAATATATGCCCACGTTCCGGATCGGCCGCCAGTTGTATCTCATCAACTGCGAGAAATTCGAAACTGCGATTAACGGGCATGGCTTCAACGGTGCAAACGAAATAGGATGCCCGTTGCGGAGTGATCTTTTCTTCGCCTGTTACCAAGGCGACATTTGCAGCTCCCTTGATTGCGACAATCTTGTCATAAACCTCTCGTGCCAATAGGCGCAGTGGCAACCCGATGACACCGTCACTGTGGGCCATCATACGTTCCACCGCTAGATGCGTCTTGCCCGTATTTGTGGGGCCAAGCACAGCTGTTACGGGGCTGAAGTCGCTATGTGGAGTTTTCTGTGAAATGGTGACGTCACACTTGATTGTTACTGGGAATACTCTTGGAAGTTCACTCCAGACTGTGTGATAGCAATTTTTTACCCATCCGCAAAGCTGTGCGCTCTGAAAAAGGTAAATAAAATTGATTTCCCTTCTTAACCAAACGATTGTTAGCTTTATAAAGGTTTTTGGCGTATAATCTGCTCAAATAATTGACAGCAGGGCGCTTTACATCGTGTGTCTTCGGCTACCAAGAAATTGACAAGCCGGTGTGCTGCAGTGCAGTATTGCGCCAAAAACGAGGAAGTTGAGATATGAGCGAGTTTCCAAAACCCAGCCTGGATGCGTGGAAAGAAGTTGCTGCAAAGGAACTTCGTGGGCGGTCACTGGAAGACCTGACATGGAATACGCCTGAAGGTATTGCAGTAAAACCCTTGTATACAGCTGATGATGTTAAGGATTTACCGCTAGAAGAAGAGTTGCCAGGCTTCGCGCCGTTTAAGCGGGGGGTGAGGGCAACTATGTATGCGAACCGGCCTTGGACCATTCGTCAATATGCCGGATTTTCAACCGCTGAAGAATCAAATGCTTTTTATCGGCGTAATCTGGCTGCAGGTCAGAAAGGATTGTCAGTAGCATTCGATCTGGCAACACACCGTGGATATGACAGTGACCACCCAAGGGTTGTTGGTGATGTTGGTAAGGCAGGTGTGGCGATTGATTCTGTCGAGGATATGAAAATACTTTTCGATAGTATTCCACTTGATGAAATGTCCGTATCTATGACCATGAATGGTGCGGTGTTGCCTATTTTGGCTAATTACATTGTCGCCGCAGAAGAGCAGGGTGTGAGCCCGGATAAACTGTCCGGTACGATCCAGAATGATATTCTTAAAGAATTTATGGTTCGCAATACCTACATCTATCCTCCTGCACCAAGCATGCGGATCATTGGCGATATCATCGGATATACGTCCAAAAACATGCCACGCTTTAATTCCATCTCGATTTCCGGCTATCACATGCAGGAAGCGGGCGCTACACAGGTACAGGAATTGGCATTCACGATCGCAGATGGTCTTGAATATGCTCGGGCTGCAATGGCTTCTGGTCTGGAAATTGATGATTTCGCACCGCGACTTTCATTTTTCTTTGCCATCGGCATGAATTTTTTCATGGAAGTTGCCAAATTGCGAGCTGCTCGTGTTCTTTGGGCGCGCGTGATGAAGCAGTTTAATCCTAAAAAAGAGCAGTCTCTGATGCTCCGCACCCATTGCCAGACATCCGGGGTGAGCCTGACAGAGCAGGACCCATATAATAATGTCATCAGAACCGCCTATGAAGCGATGGCTGCCGCTTTGGGTGGCACACAAAGCTTGCATACCAATGCGTTGGACGAGGCGATAGCACTACCGACAGATTTCTCCGCACGGATTGCCCGTAACACTCAGCTTATTCTGGCAGAGGAGACAGGCGTTCCCAATGTAATCGATCCGCTTGGTGGCAGTTACTATGTTGAAAGTTTGACCAACTCCCTGATTGAAGAGGCATGGGCTCTTATTCAGGAAGTTGAAGAACTGGGTGGCATGACCAAAGCCGTTGAAAGTGGGATGCCGAAACTGCAGATTGAAGAATCTGCTGCCAGAAAACAGGCGCGCATCGATCGCGGCGAAGAAACGATTGTTGGTGTCAATAAATACGCGCTTGAAAAAGATGATAGCAATATCGAAATTCTGGACGTTGATAATACAGAAGTGTTGCGCCAACAGGTCGCACGCCTTGAAAAAATTCGCAGCACTCGAGATGAAGCGGCCTGTCAGGCGGCACTGGACGCACTCACTGAAGGGGCCGCAGGCTCTGCCAATCTTTTGGAATTGAGCGTCAATGCTGCCCGCGCACGTGCCACAGTTGGGAGATATCTGACGCTATGGAAAAAGTCTTCACAAGACACCGTGCCGAGATTAGGTCCATTTCAGGTGTTTATGGTTCGGCATATGAGGGCGATGCCGGATTTGAGCAGATTCAGAAGGATATTGAAACCTTCACACAGGAGCAGGGACGTCGTCCCAGAATGCTGGTTGTCAAGCTTGGGCAGGATGGCCACGATCGCGGAGCCAAGGTGATTGCGACTGCTTTTGCGGATATCGGCTTTGACGTGGATGTTGGACCATTGTTCCAGACACCTGCTGAAGCTGCCAAAGACGCGATCGAAAGCGACGTGCATGTAATTGGTATATCCTCACAAGCTGCAGGGCACAAAACACTGGTGCCGCAAATCATTGAGGAGCTGAAAGCACAGGGAGCGGACGATATTCTGGTTGTTTGCGGTGGTGTTATTCCAGCGCAGGATTATGACGCTCTGTATTCCGCTGGAGTGTCCGCCATTTATGGCCCCGGTACTAACATTCCGGCTGCGGCAGCAGAAGTTCTGGAATTGATTCGCAAACAACAGGCTGCTTGACGAAAGAGATCATTTCCTGCCCTTATAGTAAAAACACTCTCGACCATATACGAGGCAGGAAATGAAAATCGTCTTTAGCCCGGAACATGCCCGGCATCATCCGAAAACCTATATGAAAGCAGGCAGTTTTCACGAGCCACAGGAAGTGCCTGGGCGAGCTGAAGCGTTATATGCCGGCCTTTCAGAAAATGGTCATGAAATTGTGGAAGCCGTTGATTTCGGTCCCAAGCCGAGAGCAGCTGTGCATTCACCAGGATATCTGTATTTTCTGGAAACCATCCATCAGCGCTGGACAGAGGCTGGGATGGGAAATGAAGAAGTCCTGCCCAATATCCATCCGGGCCGATATATGCCAAACCTGCCAGAGGGGATTGTTGGTGAAGTTGGCTATTACACTACAGATATGTCTGCCCCGATCGGCTCGGAAACGTGGCATGCCAGCGTTGCTTCATCAAACGTTGCCTTGACTGCAACTGAACTTGTCTTGGATCAGTTGCCAGAAGCCGGGGTTGCTTATGCTTTGTGCCGGCCACCAGGGCATCACGCTTACAAAGATCAGGCGGGCGGGTTCTGTTTTCTGAATAATGTTGCAATTGCGGCCCAACACGCGCTGGGTTCCTTGCAACGGGTTGCCATTTTGGATGTGGATGTACATCACGGCAATGGGACGCAGGGAATTTTTTATCACCGAGATGACGTTTACACGATTTCTCTGCATTGTGATCCAAAGGATTATTATCCATTCTTTTCCGGTTATGCACATGAGCGCGGTGAAGGTCAGGGGGAGGGCTACAATCTTAATCTGCCCATTGAGAAGGATAGCGGTGATGCCGTATTTCTTGAAAAACTGAAGCAGGCCAAATCAGTATTGGAAGCTTATCAGCCTGACATGCTTTTTGTTGCACTGGGCCTTGATGCATTTGAAGGGGACCCGCTGGATGGACTGCGGGTCACGACCGAAGGGTTTGGCCGTATTGGCGCCAGTATCGCAGAACTGGGCTTTCCAACCGTACTTGTGCAGGAAGGGGGCTATAACCGCGATTATCTGGGAGCGAACATAGCCAGTTTCATTGGTGAATTTGAAGAGCGCTTTGGCAGTTAATAGTTGTCGAAACCATCTGGCAGCAGGTCTTTTACCGTGGTGGTAATGATGTTTCCATTATCACCATGGTAATGCACTTTGGTGTCACTTGTGGAAAATTCTGCCAGCACCTGCCGGCAGGCTCCACAAGGGGAGCAGTGAATTGTCACCCCTTCCGAATTGAAGTTGCTGACAAAGATTTCCTTGATTTTAAAGTCGGGTCCGAGTTCCGATACCGCCTTGCCCACCGCATTGCGTTCAGCGCAGACTGTCAGGCCTGACGATATGTTTTCCACGTTGCAGCCGTTAAACTGCTGGCCTTCGGTTGTTACAATAACAGCGCCAACAGAAAAGCCCGAATAGGGGGCGTGTGCATTTTTGGCAACGGCGTCAGCCTTGTCCTTCAGCATTCGCAAATTTGGCTCCATGTTCTGATCCCCCAGTTTCCTCGGTTGTTATTTCAGTAAAAATCCACCAGCGAGCAGATCATCCTCTTCATATATGAACTCACTGGATCCACAATAGTGGGCCCTTCCACCAACCTCAACTGTAACCGCAGGATAGGGGCCCACCTTAGTTGTCTGATGATTTTGCCGCTAAAGACTGCGTCAGTTAGGCTTTCAAACTGGTGCGTTTCACCGATTTTGGAAAGCTTTTTCGCAGCATTTAGCGCTAATCGAGCTGTAACGCCAGATCCTGTCGGGCTGCGGTCAACCTGCCCGTCTGCAAATACACACACATTGCGGCTGGGATTGCTTTCATTGCCAACGTGACCGTCAGTAAAAATAATGCCATACAGGTAGCCTAAATCCGCCTCTTCAGGATGTTCGATAGTGAGCTGTTCCTGTATCGCCTGTGAAAGTTCGGATGCTGTGCTGATCATTTGCTGAACTGAACTCGTGTGCAGGTCAATACCCAAGGATGAAGCGTCAAGGATCCCATAAAAGGCACCGCCATATGCGATGTCCAAACTGACAGGTCCAAACTCCGTCGTATTAACAATCTGATCCAAACGATAGGCAAAGGCGGGAACACTTTCAAAACGCACCGAGCCTGTTTTTTCCTCGCTCACCTCCACATGTGCCTGCACAAGGCCGCAGGGGCATTGAATGTTGATTTGCTGCACAGCATCCCCTGTTCTCTCCACCAATCCGTAGTCGATGGCATACCGACCAAGAGCAATGATGGCATGTCCGCACATGGTGCTATAGCCCTCGTTATGCATGAATATCACGCCAAAGTCGGCTTCCGGGTGATCTGCAGGAACGATTAGGGCGCCATACATGTCCTTATGACCACGGGGTTCAAACATCAAAAAACGACGATAGTGATCCGCCTCATCACGCAAATATCGCCGAGTGGCAAGAAGGTCTCCACTGTATAGATTTTCTATACCCTCAGTTACGATTCGGAGGGGCTCGCCGCCTGTGTGCATTTCAACAGTTTTGATGGATTGCTTCATCTGTGTTTCTCACTCTTTTCTCGGGAAAGCCCGATATTGGCTTGACGATGGCCTGCTATTTTTTCATACCCAAGGTATGACAAAAATAACAACAAGCAATATGCCGAATATTTCTGAAATCGCGGAGCGAATTCTGAAGGGGGACAGACGACGGCTGGCCCGCGCCATTACACTGGCGGAATCCATTCGCGGTGACCATCAGGAAGCGGCCCAGGAATTACTCAATAAATTAATGCCCCATACCGGAAAGTCAGTGCGGATCGGCATTTCCGGAACTCCGGGTGTTGGCAAATCAACATTTATTGAAGCTTTCGGGAAGTTTCTGACCGGCCTTGGGAAAAAGGTGGCGGTGCTCACTATTGATCCATCCTCAAAACGCACCGGAGGTTCCATTTTGGGCGATAAAACGCGAATGGAAGAGCTCTCTCGTGATCCCAATGCCTTTATTCGCCCATCACCGTCCGGCGGTTCACTCGGCGGGGTCGCTCGACGAACACGGGAAGTTATGCTCCTTTGTGAGGCTGCCGGGTTCGATGTCATTCTTGTTGAAACCGTAGGGGTTGGCCAAAGTGAAACAACGGTTGCAGACATGGTGGATCTGTTCATGCTGCTATTGGCGCCAGCGGGCGGAGATGAGTTGCAGGGCATCAAGCGAGGTGTCATGGAGCTCGCTGATATTATCGTAATTAACAAGGCGGATGGTGAACTGGTTCCTGTCGCGAAACGGGCCGCATCGGAATATCGCGGTGCTGTCGGGCTTATGCGTCCAAAGAGTAAAAATTGGACACCCAAGGTTCTCATGACCTCGGCCCTACAGAAAACCGGTATTGAAGAGCTGTGGCAGACGATAGAGGAATATACCAAAGCCAGAACCGTGGATGATGAGCTGGAATTGCAGCGTGCCAGTCAGGCGATTGCCTGGATGTGGTCTGAAATAGATGAATCACTGATGAATCATTTGAAAAAAGACGACAGGCTTTCGACAAAGCTGGCATCATTGGAGCGGGATGTTGAGCAGGGAAAAGTCAATCCAACCGCCGCTGCAAGGGAGGTTTTGGGCATTTTTCTGGGTAAATAACCTGCTTTGGAAAATTCCGACCCTTGATTGGAACTTTTTTGGTCGAATAGACTTGACGGATGCTGCCCTATTCCTTAAAAGCCGTCTTCACGACCGGCTGTGACGCCGGTATTTTGTTTTATTATTCTAATGAGGTGCGCTATGGCCCGTCGTTGTGAATTGACAGGTAAAGGTGTTCAGGCCGGCAACAATGTCAGCCATGCCCACAATAAATCTCGTCGTCGTTTTTTGCCTAACGTGCAGGACGTGCGTTTGATGTCAGAAGCCCTCGGCCGCTCCTTCAATCTGAAAGTGTCTGCGGCTGCTCTTCGCTCAGTTGAGCATAACGGAGGTCTTGACAACTTTTTGCTGAAAGCTCGTGACGAGAATCTGTCATTGCAGGCTCGTCGTGTTAAGCGCGAAGTCAAGAGAGCCGCTGCCGCATAAAGTTGCGAGCGTGCTAGCTAAAAAATAAGCGAGTGAGCTAAACAGCCACTCGCTTTTTTTATGGTTTTACCGGAACCGGTTTAAGTCGATCTAACTAAAAATTACCACTTGTCCGCGGATTTGCGTGTGGGGCGTTTTTCGTCAAACAGATCTGCCAGTTGTTCCATCATCACGCCGCCAAGCTGTTCAGCATCAATGATGGTTACGGCCTGTTGGTAATAACGCGTTACATCATGACCAATACCGATGGCGATCAGCTCCACAGGGGAGCGATTTTCGATCCAGCTAATGACATCACGCAAATGTTTGTCCAGATAATTGCCCGGGTTTACGGACAGGGTGCTATCATCGACCGGTGCGCCATCAGAGATAACCATCAGGATACGACGCTGCTCTGGCCTGCCAAGTAGGCGATTATGTGCCCACAGGAGACCTTCGCCGTCGATATTTTCCTTTAATAATCCCTCTTTCAGCATAAGGCCCAGCGATTGCCGTGACCGGCGATAGGGATGATCGGCGGGCTTGTATATGATGTGGCGCAGATCATTTAGCCGACCTGGATTGGCGCTCTTACCCTCTTCAAGCCATTTCTCACGAGATTGGCCACCCTTCCATGCTCGCGTCGTGAAGCCAAGGATCTCTACCTTCACGGCGCAACGCTCAAGAGTTCGTGCCAGAATATCCGCAGAAATTGCAGCAATTGATATTGGGCGACCGCGCATGGATCCGGAATTATCAATCAGCAAGGTCACAACAGTATCGCGAAACTCTATATCATCTTCCTGCTTGAAAGACAGAGGCAGCAACGGATCTGCAACGACGCGAGAGAGGCGCGCTGCATCCAGAATTCCCTCTTCAAGGTCAAATGACCAAGTTCGGTTCTGTTGCGCTTGCAACTTGCGCTGCAGGCGGTTAGCCAAGCGGCTGACAAGGCTATGCATACTGTCAAGTTGTTGGTCCAACTGCTGACGCAAGCGGCTTAGCTCTTCAGCCTCAGCCAGATCGTTGGCTTCGACTATTTCATCGAATTCCGTTGTGAAAGGCTTATAGGCAGGGCCTTCAAGAAAGTTTCTGAAGTCATCAGGATAGGATGCTTTTCGCTCTTTACCGGCTTCATCACCAGAGCTTGCCGCGTCCTGTTCAATGGATTCGCTGGCTTCAGTTTCAGAGCTGTCCTCACCGGACCCTTCCTGTGCAGACGCTTCCTCTGCTGCGCTGGCGTCCTGCGCTTCATCTTCGCCCTCAGCACCGCTGCTTTCAGCTTCTGGCTCCTGCTCACCATCTTCCCCGTCATTTTCGGAGTCGTCCTGAGTATCGGTTCCATCGGCATCATCAAACAGGTCCAGATCTTTCAAAAGCTGGCGGGTGGCTTTTGCAAAATCTTCCTGATTTGTTGCGGCTTCAATCAGAGCGTCGAAGTCGTCACCGCCTTTGGTTTCAAGCTCTTTCCGCCAAAGGTCGACCATATTTGCCGCACTGGCGGGTGACGGTGTGCCTGTCAGTTTTTCGCGGATCAGCAGACCCAGTACCTCTGAAATAGGGGCATCAGCCTTATCGTATACGCGATCAAAGCCCATGTCCTTGCAGTGTTGGTCCAATTGGCGATACAGGTTGTCTGCCACACCCTGCATCCGATTGGCGCCAAGGCTTTCCACGCGGGCCTGTTCAATAGCGTCAAACACTGATTTGGCGTCGCTGCCCTGCGGAACCATGCGGCTGTGAACGCTATCATCGTGATATCGTTTTCGAAGAGCAAGGCTGTCTGATTGTCCGCGGATTTTGTGAATATCTTCAACCGGCAAGTCTCTTGCCGGATTAGATAGGCGCGCTCGTTCGCCGCTTATTCCGGGTTGATCTGGGCCATAGGTGACTGTGAGCTCCTTCTCTTGCGAGATGGCTCTCATGGTGGAGGTAACCGCACGCTTGAACTGATCGCTTGCGCTTTCCTTGTTCTTTGACAGTGACACCGATTTACACCGTAATGTTTGCCGCAGATTCGGGAAGTTCTACACCAAAGCTGCGCTGGTAATATTCAGCAACAACAGGGCGTTCCATTTCATCACATTTATTTAGGAAGGTGACGCGAAATGCAAAGGCCACATCACCAAAAATTTCTGCATTTTCAGCCCAAGTGATAACTGACCTGGGCTCATGACCGTTGAAATGTCGCCACCAATAAATCCGGATCGCGTCAAATCGGCACAAGCGATCATATTCTGAATAGTTCTGCGACCATCTTCAGTATCGTAGCTTGGCAATTTGGACAGGACGATCTTTGTCTCCGCCTCTTCGGGCAGGTAATTCAGCGTTGTTACAATGTTCCAGCGGTCCATCTGCCCCTGATTGAGTTGCTGGGTGCCGTGATACAGGCCAGTGGTGTCGCCAAGACCGACAGTGTTTGTCGTTGCAAAGAGACGAAAGGCCGGATGCGGGCGAATGACCCGGTTCTGATCGAGAAGTGTAAGCTTTCCTTCAACCTCCAGAACGCGCTGAATAACAAACATAACGTCAGGGCGTCCCGCGTCATATTCGTCGAAAACAATCGCAGTCGGTGATTGCAGCGCCCACGGCAGGATACCCTCGCGAAACTCGGTGACCTGCTTTCCATCGCGCAGGACAATTGCGTCCTTGCCAACAAGGTCAATTCTAGACACATGGCTGTCGAGGTTAATCCTTACACAAGGCCAGTTCAGTCGCGCGGCAACCTGTTCGATATGAGTTGATTTACCTGTTCCATGATATCCCTGAACCATAACACGGCGGTTAAAAGCAAAGCTGCAAGGATTGCCATGGTGGTGTCATGATCAAAAACATAGGTTGGATCCAAATCCGGAACCAGTTCCGTCGCTTGACTGAAGGCAGGTACCTCAAGGTCGGAATCCAGTCCAAAAACTTCACGGACTGAAATCTTTGTGTCAGGCATATTAATTTCCGGTGCCCCACCGGCGAGTTCTAATGGCGTCATGATTGTCCCGTATACTAACGTGTTCTTATATTTATGGTGCTTTTAACCCGGAGTGCAAGACAGAAGGTGAGTGTAGGCCTGATTGATGTTTTTTAATATTTCTTCGGCCTGCTTATCTCCCCCCCGGATATCTGGGTGAAATTTCTTTGCGAGTTCATTTCGACGTTTTTTGATCTCACTGATGCTACATCCTGGTTTCAAGTTCAATGTGGCTAGGGCTTGCTTATGGGCTTCATCGATAAAGCTGGCGTCTTTGCCGGTTTGAGACTTGCGTGAATTTTTCTTGGAAAATTTTCCAAATTCACCGTCTTTCTGGAATTCAAAAGGATCGTCGTAGCGAAAGTCAGCCTTTGGCCTACCGGTGCGAGCACCCAGTTGCCAAGTTGGGCGATGCCCGGTTATGTCTTCGTCCTTGTATTTCAGGACTTCGTCATCCGACATGCCATCGAAAAAGTTCCACTTCTTGTTGAACTCTCGAATATGTTTCAGACAAAACCACTGATAGTCATCGGGAGAGCCACGGTCGAGCATGCGCGATTTAGGGGCCTTGTATTCCCCGACCTCCTCACAGCTTTCATGTGCACAACCTCTATGGGTGCCCGATTGGCCATCTTCGATATCTGACAGTCGTCCTTTTCTCATGCCATATTCTATCGCTTTTTACGGAAGCGTGGCAAGGCTCTCGGTGCGATGACGAGAAGAAAATTAGCTGGTATCTTCCCCTTCAGTTTACGTCCCGAAGTCAGGTTTAGTCGTTTGCCGTTTCCGCAAGTGTGCGGGCCAGATGACTTAACGCATCCTGATGACGTTCATTTACGATGTTTGAAAAGTTACGTGCCATTTCGAGACACATTCTCTGTCGTGGAGAGATTTCTTCAGATTTGGTTTCTGAAAGACCCTCAAAAAAATAGTTTATTGGAACATTTAGAGCGGCAGCAATGCTGTAAAGTCGGCCCGCGGAAATCCGGTTTATGCCTCGTTCATACTTATGGGCTTGTTGATAGGTGACCCCGATTAGCTCGCCATTTCCTGTTGTGTGTAGCCCATCATGATGCGACGTTCACGGATTCTATCGCCCACATGCTTATCTATTTGACGAATGTGGAGGTTTTCATTTACGGGCGTGTCTGTGTCGGGTAGTTTCGCCACATTCTTGCGTACATTTGTATAAACAGTCATGGTAATCTCCAACAAGGTGGGTGGACATCAATACCTTTACTACGCTCTACATATGATTAAGTTAATATACGTTAGTATTAATTATTTATCACTGCAACTTATATTTTTTATTGGTTGATGATTTATGACCTCAAGTTGCAATCGAAAACTGAAAAATGATGTTTGAATCTCAACTAGGGATTCATTTGTAATTGGAATATAAGAGAGAAAATGCGTGCAGCCGAAAAAATTAAGGATAAACTCGTTATTGAATTCGCTCCTGAAGCGATAGAGGTAATAGACGAGTCTCATTTACACGCAGGACATGCGGGCGCCCAGGTGGGGGAGAAAGCCATTTTAAAGTAAAAATGGTTTCTGAAAAATTTTCCGGATTGTCGCGTGTTTCTATGCAACGTCTTGTACATCAAGCACTTAGCGAAGAATTGAAGAGCCATATCCATGCGTTGTCACTGGATTTGAAGGCTCCGTAGCGGATCATTTTTCCTGCTATTTACGGCAACACATATAACAAAAGTAGTGGCATGGTCGCAAATGAGAGCGCCGTGGAAATCAGGATTGAGCCCGCAATTTCACCTGGTGCGCGATTATATCGAAGCGAAAACAGATAATTGAAAACCGCAACTGGCATGGTGCATTCGATAATAATCACACCTCTTGCCGCGCCTTCCTGGCCAAATAGAGTAGCTAGGCTTACGCCTACAGCAAAGCCCATCAGCAGTCTGATGACAGACATTTGGGTGGCAACCTTCAAATGCTGAACAGACAGGTTTGCAAGGCTAACCCCCAATGCCATCAGCATGAGCGGAATTGTGAACCCCCCTAACAAATCAGTGGTATCTACCAGCCATTTGGGCAGGGGAACTTCAGCTGTCTGAACGGCAAGTGCGATTAGTACGGCGTATAGCAGGGGAGTTTTAAGGAGTTGGGTGACAGATGTGGAGCCTGAAGATAGCCAGACCCCAAGGGTAAATTGCAAAATCGCATATGTGGCAAAAAAGGCGAGTGAGAGGGCGAGACCTTCTTCGCCAAAGGCGAACAGGCAAAGAGGAACGCCCATATTGCCAGTATTGGGGAACATCAATGCGGGAAGAAAGTCTCTGTATTCAAGCTTCATCACTTTCAGAATGATAAAGCCCAAAACCATAAAGGTCAGAAGCGACACAAGCGCTATGAAGCCAAATTCCAGAAATTTCGAAAGACCGCTTTCCAATTGCACCAGTGTGCTGAATATCAACATAGGTGCACCGATATTGGTGACCAGTCCGGTGACGGTTTCCATGTGAAAATCGCGGCCCCGTTTGGCCCATATGAAGCCGAGGCCAGCGCAAATAAACACCGGCGCAATGATATTGAACAGTATTTCGTACATAAATTATTCCGAGTGCCTAAATGACGTGTCAGGCTTCATCTTCTGTTTCCAGGCGGGTAATCTTCAGTTCCGTAACCTGATTTCTCTCTTTTTTCAAGATATCAAACTGGAAGCCGAAGAAGGTAAAGGCCTGCCCTTCATCGGGGATAATTTTTGCTTCGCTAATTACGAGGCCAGCAATCGTTGCTGCTTCCTCGTCAGGTAGGGACCAGTTACATTTTCTGTTGAGGTCGCGAATAGTAACGGTTCCTTTTGTAATCACCTGATCTTCTTCGATGATTTCAACACCAGCAAGGTCGATATCATGCTCATCGGATATCTCACCGACAATTTCTTCCAGAATATCTTCGAGCGTTACCAGCCCCATCAGGGCGCCATATTCATCAACAACCAGGGCAAAATGTGCGTGTCGCTCCAAAAAAGCATTTAGCTGGTTTCTGAGTGTCGTTGTTTCCGGAACGAAATAGGGATCGGATGCAATTTGATCGATCGTGAGGTTCGAATAGTCGCCATGCAGGGGAATAACAGCCCGCAACAGATCCTTTGCGTGGATGACACCAACAATATTTTCAGGATCATCCCGCCATAAGGCAGGCGTGTGTAAGGGCTTTTTAAAACCTGTTCGATAATTTCGGATATTGGCTTGTTTCCATCAACAGTTTCGACATTTTTGCGATGGATCATAATTTCTGACAGATCAACTTCATCCATATCCAGAATGGTATCGAGCATGTATTTTTCATGCATGATAATGCCGGCATCTTCGGAATGCAGATCGATGGCGCCTCTGAGCTCATCCTGCGCCGCATCCGAGAGTACATCCGGGTCTTCGTCCTGTTGCTTGACGCCAAATATTCTAAGGGTCGCATCCACGACAGCATTCACCCCCATCACCATTGGTGCCAGAAGAAACACAATGGGGGTGAGTACCGGTGCGACAAATCTGGCGACCTGTATGGGGCGGCGCAAAGCGTAGGTTTTTGGGAGTACCTCTGAAAATATCAGAATAAGTGCGGTCATGATCAGTGTCGCGTAAGCAACACCAACGTCACCGAAAAGCGTGATCAACAAGCTGGTCGCAAGTGCTGATGCCAAGATGTTGACCAGATTATTTCCAAGCAATATTGCGCTAATAAGCTTGGTTTTTTTGTCCCGTAATCTGTTTACCGTGCCGGCACGATGGTCGCCCGCCTGCTCCATCTGGTGCAAACGTGCGCGTGATGCACCCGTAAGCGCTGTTTCAGACCCTGAAAAGAAACCGGAAAAAGCCAGCAGGCACACGATGCCTGACAGCGTTAAAATAAATTCTAGGTCCATTTCTGGCACGGTTGTTCCTCGATATTAGCTTTGAGTGAATTTCTGAAGTGATAAAAGAATATCAGATTTCTCTACATCCTGTGTGATAAATGCGTCGCCTATGGCTTTCATCAAAATGAAGGTCAGCTTACCCTGATCAACTTTCTTGTCCTGATACATATGGGCATAGAGTGACTCAGCTTTCCACTGAACGCCTGAAATTTCGGGCAGCTGGCTTAGAAGCCCCGTTTTCTTATAATGATTTTCAACCCTGCCAATGTCCTGTCTATCAAGGAGCCCAAGACGTTCAGAGAGTTCCATCGCCATTAGCATTCCGACGGCAACGGCTTCACCATGCACTAACTCCCCCCTGTAACCCGCTTCAGCTTCGAGGGCGTGACCGAATGTATGGCCAAGGTTCAAAAGCCCTTACTCCTTTTTCGTGCTCGTCCTTCGTTACGATGTCAGCTTTTGCCTGAACGCTGCGTCTGACAGCTTCAATTCGGGCATTTGTATCTCCCTCTACAAGTGCTTCGCCGTTTGCTTCCAGCCACTCAAAGAAGTCGAAATCGCCCAGCAGCGCATATTTAACGACTTCCGCGTAACCTGCTAGCAAATCCCGTTTTGGCAGGGTTTCAAGGCTTGATACATCCGCGAGTACGAGGGCAGGCTGATTAAAGGCCCCGACCAAATTCTTTCCATGGCGTGTGTTGATACCTGTTTTCCCGCCAACAGAGCTGTCCACTTGCGATAGAAGAGTTGTCGGGATCTGAATGAAGCGGATACCCCGTTTATAGGTGGCGGCTACAAATCCGGTCAGATCCCCAATGACACCGCCGCCCAGTGCAATGAGGGTTTCATCTCTTCCAAACTGATGGGTGAGCAGGAGGTCTATGAGTTCTTCATAGTGTTTGAAACTTTTGGTCTGCTCACCTGCAGGGACGGCGAAGACAACAGCTTCCAATCCAGCTTTTTCCAATGAAGACTGAAGAGAGGTTAAATGAATTTGTCCGACTCTCTCATCGGTAATAATGGCGACGCGTGGCTTTTGGATATGATCCTTGATCAACTCACCCGCGCGGCTGATGAGCTGCTCGCCAATGAGGATATCGTAAGACCTGTCGCCAAGCGGGACCGTTACTTTCTGATCTGATGTCAGAGAATTTGAAGATGTCATTTCAAAGCAGCTTTATATGTGATCATTTCAGGATTGGATGGCGGCTTTGGTATCCGTATGGGATTGCAACGCCTTAACAATTCGTTGAACAACATGCTCGTGAGGGCCATCGTTGCTATCCACTACGATATCCGCTTCACTGTAGACAGGGTATCTTTTTGTCATCAGGTCATTGAGTATTTGCCGAGGATCACCTGTTTTTAACAGAGGGCGGGTATTTCGTTTAAGGCACCTCTTAAGCAGGGTTTCCAGATCGGCTCTTAACCAGACCGAACAGGCTCGCTCGCGTATAAGGCTGCGGGTTTCGTCATCCATATAGGCGCCGCCTCCGGTCGCCAGAACATGTTGCGGTCCATCCAGCAGGCGCGCAATTACTTTACGCTCGCCGTCGCGAAAGGCGTCCTCTCCATGACGTTCAAAAAATTCAGGAACTGTCAGGTTGGAGGCAGTTTCAATCTCTGTATCGGCGTCTTTGAAGGGCAAGTCCAAATATGTGGCCAAGCGACGTCCGACCGAGCTTTTTCCAGCGCCCATCAATCCCACAAGTACAATTGTTCTATCGCCAATTCCAGGCATCACAGATATGCCCGGAGCGTTACCACCAAGTGTCATTCTCTTACTTTTCAATTCTCTAACAGCCGGCTAGACCGTATCCACCAGTTAGGCAGTTGCAGATTAACTTCAAGGCTGCTAGTTCTTGTAGCCAAATTTATGCCATAATCGCAGCTTAGCAAAACAAATAGCAAGGATATTTAAGCTAAATATCCACTGAATTCCGTTCGTATCAGGGGTGTGACAGGAAAATATGTCTAAATTTTCGCTCTTTCTTCTCTTTTTGATTGCAGCAATCGTTGTGGGAGGAGGCGTTTTTCTCTCTGCCTGGGATATTCCTGCACCTACAGTTCCGGTCGAAAGGGTGATCCCCAATGATCAGTTCCCTAAATAAGCTGCTAACCGCCGGCCTCCTTTTTCCCGTCATTCTTTCGCTTGAAGTAGTTGCGCAGGAAAAGCCTCGATCTCTGGTCCCGTCATTTATTGAAAGCCAGTCAGACCAGCCGTTGCAGACAAAAACTCCTGATAATGCTGTTCCCGCCGAAAAGCGTGAACCAGCTACCGATTTATTCAAAACGCCAGCGAAAGAAAACACGGGAGATCTGCAGATCCAATCATTAGGGGCGCTCCATCCAGCATCGATTGATGTTCATCAGGATGTGAGTGACGCACTGGGAGGGAATCTTTGGGATGGACTTCAAGGTGAGCTGGTTCTGGATTTGCTCGAGAAAATTGAGGCGCCTGTTCAATCCCCCTCGCTCATGAACATTTACACCCGGCTTCTTTTTAGCGGATCAACCATTCCCGATGCATCTGCCGTCGGCGACAGAATCCTGAAGCTGCGGATAAACAGACTTGTTGAGAATGGTTTTTTCAATGCGGCCGCACGATATTTTGATCGCTTGCCATCCACGGCATATGATGACGAGTTGCGTGCGTTGAAAGCACGCTTGATGCTGCTCGATGGGCGGGAGAAAGCAGCATGTGATGACGGTGAGATAACCAGAGTGCAAAGTGTTGTAGGATTTTGGGCCAAATTGGATGTTTTCTGCCGCCTGACCAAAGGCGAATATGTCAAGGCGGAGTTGGGAGCAGCACTTTATGAGGAAAGTGGTAACAATGACCCCCTTTTTCAAACGCTTGTGGCGGTTTTAATTGGGAGCCCGATTGAATTACCGGAAAACAATCAGCCATTGGATGCGGTTCATTTTGCACTGTTAAAACTGGTCGGCGGTGATTTTCCAGACTGGGCGTTACGCTCTGCCACACCTGCTGTTGTAGCAGCGCTGGCAAGACAGGTTTCCAAGGTTAAAGCCGGGGGAGCTGAGTTGCTATTGCATGAACTTTCCTATGGTAGAGACGTAGAGTTAGAGCAGATGCTGGCAATTTCAGATCGACCAGTCAGCAGAGTGCCAGTGCCGCCCAAGAGCAAGGACGAACCCTCATCACAAGAGCCGCTTGATGCTAAACCTGATTATGCGGAGATTCTAAAGGTAATAGCCCAAAGTCCATTGGCTGAAGACAAGGCAAATGGTTTGTTGTCCTTGTGGACCGCCGCTGCGAATGCCGGCGATTATTTTGCCGTATCGCGATTGTCACTAAGTATTCTGGAAGCGTTGCCAGTGGGTCCGTACGGACAGGAATTCAATCGTCACGCTATCGGAATTCTGCTGTTGAATGATCGGAGTGATCTTTCCAGACAATGGGAGAGGATTGCACGCAGAGCGGCTATTCAAGGAACGCCAGAAGAACGACTGGCGGCCAGAAAAGACATCTTGCGTCTGGATACCATCATTTTGCTTGCCGGGATTGACGGCATTGCCCGCTGGAATGCTGCGAGTTTTGAAAATTGGCTTCGGTTGATGGAAGGTGATCAGTCTATCGGCCGCAAAGGCACTTTTTTACTGACAATCATGGAGGTTCTTGGGTATTCCGTAAGTGAAGCTGACTGGGACAGGCTGCTTTCCGTCGCTCATAAAAATGCGCTTTCATACAGTAATCATGCTTTTGAAAATGCACTGATCATGGCGGCAACAAAAAGGCAGAAAGGTAAAACGATTGCGCTTAGTCTGCTGGCCACTGGTACTGTGGATATGACAGAGGTCTCTTTGACCACATTGCGGGCAGTCACGACAGCGTTAATTGCGATTGGCAGGGAGGCTGATGCCCGTAAACTGGCGTTGGAGGCAGCAATATTGATGGATCTATAGGATGCAAGCCCATCTGGTGGAAAATTTTCTGGAAATGCTGGTGCTGGAGCGGAATGCCGCGGTTAATACATGTGAAGCCTATCGGCGCGATCTGCAAGAGTTTACCGAATTTCTGACACGCAAAAAATCAGATTTAAAAACCGCCACCCACCGTGATGTTGCCGATTTTATTCAATCTCTTGATGCAACGGGGTTAAGTAGTGCAACGCAGGCTCGCCGGTTAAGTGCATTGAAGCAATTTTATTCATTTTTGCTGCAGGAAGGTGTGCGGTCTGACGATCCGGCAATGAATGTAGACGCGCCAAAGGCTTCTAAACGCTTGCCAAAATATCTTTCACTCGAAGAGGTCGATGCGCTGCTTGCTTCTGCAGAAGGCGATGAGCCCGAGCAAATCAGGTTATATGCGCTACTTAATTTATTATACGCAACCGGCCTGCGCGTAAGTGAGTTGGTATCGTTGAAATATCCGCCAATGGGTAAAGATGATAATTTTCTGATCATCATAGGCAAAGGTAACAAAGAAAGGCTTGTTCCCGTCAATCAGGCCGCAAAGACAGCGCTGGCAAACTATTTGAAAATCCGCGAGTGCTTTATGGGAAAAGAGAGCCATTCGAAATGGGTATTTCCGTCCAGTTCGAAAGAGGGTCATTTGACCCGGCAACGCTTTGGTCAGTTATTGAAAGACATGGCGATCAAGGCGGGTATTTCGCCGTCACGCGTCTCACCTCATGTATTGCGTCATGCATTTGCCAGCCATCTGCTGGCGAACGGAGCGGATTTACGGTCATTACAAAAAATGCTGGGGCACGCAGATATTTCAACAACGCAGATTTATACTCACGTGCTGTCAGAACGAATGATTAATCTTGTCAAACAGCATCACCCTCTCGCAGATGCAAAATAGGTTACGCAAAACTTGACTCTTTTTCGCAATTGCAGCAATTTTCTTTCACAATAATAAGAACAATTGTCATATATGAAAAAGTGAGATCCTGAAATGAGCTTTACAATCCCTGAATTGTGCCCATCACGCCTGAACCGTTGTGAACTGGCTGTTCCCGGCTCCAGCCCTAAGTTCTTTGAAAAAGCAGCAAAATCGGATGCAGATGCTATTTTTCTGGATCTTGAAGATGCTGTTGCTCCTAGTGATAAAGAGCAAGCGCGGAAAAATATTATCGAGGCACTTAACGATATTGACTGGGGTGATAAGGTCATGTCCGTGCGCATAAATGGCCTTGATACCCATTATATGTACCGGGATGTGGTGGATATCCTTGAAAACGCTGGCGAGCGTCTGGATTTGATCATGATACCAAAAGTAGGTACAGCCGCGGATATTTACGCACTGGACATGCTCGCAACGCAAATTGAGACAGCGAAAGGCAGAAAGAAAAAAATCGGTTTTGAGCTGATTATCGAGACTGCGCTGGGTATGCAGAATATTCACGAAATCGCGGCGGCAAGTAAACGTAACGAAAGCTTCATTTCGGCGTTGCTGATTATGCAGCGTCAACCAAAGCGCGCACAACTTCAATTGGAGGTCCAAATCCTTTGTATGGTGTTTTGACGGACCCTGCCGAAGATGGAAGCCGCGATTATCATTGGGGAGATATGTGGCATTACGCAATCGCCCGAATGGTGGTTGCCGCACGCGCAAATGGTCTTCGTGCCATCGATGGCCCTTTTGGCGATTTTTCTGATCCGGACGGATATAGAGCTCATGGCAATCGAGCTGCTATTTTGGGCTGTGAAGGGAAATGGGCTATTCATCCGAGCCAGATCCCACTGGCAAATGAGATTTTCACACCCGATGAAAAAGAAGTTGCCAAGGCACGCCGTATTCTTGAAGCAATGGAAAAAGCCCAGCAAGAAGGATCAGGGGCGGTTGCTCTTGACGGTGGACTGATCGATATTGCGTCGATCAAACAGGCGGAAGCGCTGGTGAAACAGGCTGATATCATTGCAGCCCGGTCCAATTCATAACAATTGAATGACCTGTAATGGGTGATGTAAGCGGAAAGCCTTGTTGACGAGAGCTTTCCGCCTATTTATTACTCACAGTCCAAGCTAACTGTGAGTGAGTTTTACGAATGGATAATTTTCTGGATTTTGAAAAGCCTATTGCTGACCTAGAAGGAAAGATCAGAGATCTGGAAGGGTTGGACAGCGGCAGTGACATTGAAATCAATGAAGATGTTGCCAAACTGCGCCAGAAAGCTTCCCAGCTTTTGAAAACCACTTACAGTAAATTGACACCCTGGCAAAAAACTCAGGTTGCCCGTCATGTTGATCGTCCAAAGCTTCATCAGATCATAAATCAGCTCATCGATGATTTCTGCGAAATGGCAGGCGATCGTGCATTTGCTGATGATCACGCTATCGTTGGTGGCATGGGGCGTTTCCGGGGACAAACCGTCATGGTGATTGGAACTGAAAAAGGCCATGATCTTGAAACCCGGTTAAAGCACAACTTTGGAATGGCCAGACCTGAAGGGTATCGAAAAGCGCAGCGGCTAATGAAGCTTGCGGATCAGTTTGGTATTCCGGTTCTGACATTTGTTGATACATCAGGCGCTTATCCCGGCATTGGTGCAGAAGAGCGCGGTCAAGCGGAAGCAATTGCCCGTTCCATTCAGGTGAGCATGGATTTGCGGGTTCCGTTTATTGCCAGCATTGTCGGTGAAGGTGGTTCTGGCGGTGCCGTTGCCCTGGCGACAGCAAATCGGGTTTTGATGTTTGAAAACGCCGTCTATTCCGTTATCTCACCCGAAGGCTGCGCGGCAATTCTTTGGAAAACTCGCGATAAAGCGCAGGATGCAGCGACCGCCATGAAAATTACGGCGCAGGATTTGAAAGAGCTTGGGGTGATTGACAAAATAGTTCCTGAACCACTGGGCGGTGCCCAACGGGATATTCACGGGGCGATTAATACACTGGGCGACGCTGTTGAAGCTGAATTGAATGCGTTGAAAAATAAAGAGCCCGGTGAATTGAAAGAAGAACGCCGCAGGAAGTTCCTCGCCATGGGGCGGCTTGAAGGAATGGAATAGCGCGTATAGTTTGAATTTAGAAAGGGGCCAGATGGCCCCTTTTTTATGTATTGGTCTTTGCTTTAAAGGCCTGAACCATGCCATTAACCGACTGCTGATGCGCACTCCAGTGGCGACCGCCAATCATTCCTCCGTCAACCACAAGATCAGCAGCGTTGATGAAGCTGGCTTCGTCCGATGCGAAAAATAGCGCAGCATTTGCAATATCTTCTGGCAGGCCTGCCCTTGGGATCGGTTGCGCTTTGGACAGTAATTCACCAGCTACGCTGGAAGTTGCTTCCGCTTCTGCGCCAGTTAGTCCGAGAGCTTTTCCAAAGATGCCGGTTGCGGTTGCCCCTGGTGATATTGAGTTTACTCTGATGTTACTTTCGCCGAGTTCCATAGCGGCGCTTCGGGTTAATTGTAAAACAGCAGATTTAGCTGCACTGTAGACCATTGATGTGGAATAACCTGCAAGATGACCCGCGATACTTGCGTTGTTAATGATGCTTCCAAAACCCTGTTTTTTCATTACAGGAGCAACATGTTTAATGCCGAGCAGAACGCCACCCAGTAGCACCCGGATCGCTTCTATTGCTTTTTCATAATCCACAGTTTCGATGCTACCCACAGGAGCAGGGCCGCCTGCGTTATTAAAAAGCACATCGATTTTGCCAAATTTGCTGGCAGTTTCGGAAATGAGCGCCTTTACATCCGCTTCAACTGCCACATCCGTTTGAATAAAATGAGCGTTCGGCCCCAGCGAACTGGCAATTTTCTCTCCGTCGCCTTTGCGTCTACCTGCAAATACAACGGTTGCGCCCTCTTTAATAAATAATTCGACTGATTTTAGTCCGATCCCGCTGGTTCCGCCTGTAATAATGGCAACCTTGCTGTCCAGTCTTCCCATCTTATTTCCCCGTTTAAATTTTGTTATTTAGTTGGTTTGTTTTACAATTCGTTGTTAGGTTAATAAATATAACAGGTTGTTGCCTATTAAAATCGGATCAGGGCGTTACTCACCACTGTGCTGAGGTCTGAGTAGCGTTGAATCTTTTGAGGCAGTGAGTGGAACAAAGGGGCTGTTGGTGTGTTATATCATTTGGTGATTGTTGCGGCTTATGTGATGACAGCAATTGTCATCGGCAGACAGCTTCCTTCATTTGTTCCCGATATTGCACCATTGACCGGGTATTGGATTGGCGGATGCTTTTTCCTGATCTGTGCGCTAGCACATGAATTTATCATGCGTCGTGTTGAACGCATGGAAATGCAAAAAGAACTTCGCACCATCAAGCGCGACCTGTCTGCTGCAGAGGGTGGCCTTGAAAGGTTTGAGGGAATATTAGGCGGTCTTGCCGGCGATGATCAGAACATGGATGGCTTCGCTTCGGAAATGAAGATGCTTAGAAAGCTTCTTAATCAGCTCACTTTAGAGATGAATAAGGGGCAAGAAGGCGCAACATCTGCATCGAAAACCAACGGAGCAACACCACCGACGGCGAAGGAACGCCCGGTTCTGGTTGCATCGCCAGAGGTAGAAGATGAAGAGCAAACTGCACAGAAACGGAGTGAAATTCTTGAAATAGTGCGTTCAGGTTTACAGGAAAACCGGGTTGATTTGTATTTACAGCCCATTGTTCGACTTCCCCAGCGGCGGGCAAAATTCTACGAAGCCTTTTCACGAATTCGCGGACCACAAGGAGAAATCATCACGCCTCGTCAGTATTTGGCGATTGCTGAAGAAGCGGGTCTTGTCGGGACCATTGACAATCTGCTTCTTATTCGCTGCGTTCAGTTGATCCGCCGTGTTCGTCAGAAAAGTACGGATGTCGGATTTTTTGTGAACGTGTCCGCAAGAACCATGCGCGATGCCTCGTTCTTCCATCAGTTTGTTGAATTTTTGGACCGAAATAGCGATCTCAATGAAAATCTGATCCTTGAATTTGCACAGGAAGATATTGATTCTGCGACTGATCAGGTTCGTGACGGGCTGAAGATGCTGGCTGATATGGGGTTCGTGTTTTCGATGGATCAGGTCATTCGCCTTGATATGGATTTTGGTCAATTGGCCAAAGACAACTTCAAATACCTCAAGGTTTCCGCGTCAGATCTGTTGCCAGGCGGGTATGGATTGCCCATGAATATCCACCCGGAGGATCTGCATGAAGCCCTTGCGAGAGCAGAGGTTGAGTTGATAGCATCCCAAGTGGAAGACGAGGACACAGTCATTGGGCTTTTGGATGCTGATGTGAGCTTTGGGCAAGGTTATCTATTCGGTGTGCCCAAACCCCCTCCTGCAGCAAACTAGGGGCAACTCTTGACGTTGCTGTCAATTGCACCTATCCCTGCCAAATATCGTACTAAGATTGCCAAGAAAGTAGAATAAGTAATGTCTTTTCGGATTATCCCGGGTTTGTCGGAAGTGGCAGAAAATTATGACGCCTTTATCCTTGATCTTTGGGGCGTCGTCCATAATGGCCTGGAGCCTATCCGGGCGTGTTGGAATGTATGGAAAAGTTACGCTCAAACGGCTGTCAGATTCTTCTGCTTTCCAATGCGCCGCGAACTCATAACTTCGTGGAAGGGTTTTTGGAAAATATCGGGGTTGAACGGGATGCATATGACCTGATTCTAACCTCGGGGGATATGACCCGAATAGTGCTTGAAGATAAGCGATTTGATTTCCTAAAAGGAGATAACAAAAGCTTCTATCAGTTCGGGGCAGAGCGGGATAAAGGCTTGGAAGACGGCCTCGATTACAGCAAGGTTACAGAGCTTTCAAAAGCAGACTTTCTTATTTGCACGGGTCTTGCTGATGATGAAACCGAAACTCCAGAAAGCTATCGCGAATTATTGCAGGAAGCCGCAAAATATAATCTGCCAATGATTTGCGCCAATCCTGATCTGACCGTTATGCGCGGAGAAAACATGCATTACTGCGCCGGTGCACTCGCGCAATTGTATGAATCGCTAGGCGGGCAGGTTGAGTTATTCGGAAAGCCGTATCCTTGGGCATACAAGATGGCGATGGAGAAACTGCAAATTAGTGATCCTCAAAAAATACTGGCGGTTGGTGACAGTATGCGTACCGATATTAAAGGGGCCACCGGCGCAGGTATTGATTGCATTTTAGTGAGCGGTGGGATTCACGCCGAAGAGTGGGGACTTCGAGATGGGGATATCCCGTCAACTGAGCAGGTGGAATTGCAGGTTGAGCAGCATGGGGTTTGCCCGACTTTTGTGACGGGTCACATGAAGTGGAATTAAAAAAGCCGCTAATTTCACTTAGCGGCTTTTGGGAAGAATTTATCGAAAACAAAGATCAGTTGAACAGTGCGTCAATGTCATCCTGATCTACAGACTGCTGTCCTTCAATATCGGACTGTTTTTTCTGTTTTCCAGGCGAGTTTTCGTCGGCAGGAGCTGCTGATGAACTCTCGTCATTCGCGGACGAATCAGCGAACATGTCATCCACATAATCCTGATCAACACCTTCACCAGCAAGAGCAGGGCCGTTTAGAAGAGCGGCTTCTTCATCTTCCGGGTCTGCCGCTTCAACAGCAGCCTCGCTGTTTTCGTCATGCCCCCAAGCTGCAGTGAGCTTATCTAGATAAGTCTCGATATACTCCAGGGTAGAGACAACCTTGCTAATGCGTTGGCCCGTAATATCCTGAAAGGAGCAGGCCTCAAAAATATCCATGCAGGCGTCGTTTACCACATTGGCTTCCGTCACACGCGCATCCATAATTTTTTCGGCAGCTTCCATTATCTGATTGGTCGCAGATTCTGTTGCTTCCACAATCGCGTCCAGCTCCTTGCCCGCTCTTGGCAATTTATCCCGCTTCAGATCTTTCGGTCTGATTTGAGAGATTTCAGAACGCGCTGAGACAATAAAATTTACCAAATCACGCAGTCTGCATGCAGAGTGCTAAGCTCTTCACGAAGTGCAATGACTTCTTGCTCGGCATTCATTAGAAGTCGCCCAGCACAGCCGCCATTTTTGTCTTAAGTGTCGCTGCGTTAAATGGTTTTACGATATAGTTATTCACACCCGCTTTCTTTGCGGCGATAACGTTATCGGTTTTAGACTCGGCGGTAATCATAATAAATGGTGTTGCTTTGAGTGCTTCGTCAGCGCGCACTTCCTGCAGCAGCTGATAACCAGTCATCGGCTCCATATTCCAGTCAGAAATCACAAGACCGTATTTGGCTGTGCGCATTTTTGCGAGCGCCATGGATCCGTCAGTCGCCTCGTCTACATTATCAAAACCCAACTGCTTAAGCAGATTGCGAATAATCCGCAGCATTGTTTTGTAATCGTCAATGATCAGGATCGGCATATTCATGTCGACGGCCATAGAAGTACCCTCTTTATAAAGTCTATTTTCTACTATTTTGATGAAGTGCAGCGCTCAGGAAGCGTTGCTTTCACGATCAAACATTACGAATGGAACCTAAAAAAATGGTTAATGGATCAGGCAAAAAAGCCAGTTTTCGTTAAATTTGTCGAAAGCATTGGGCATGTTTGGTGAAAATGTGCCTCTTTACGCTATTTAAAACTCACAAGTTCTTGCAGCCCTCTCCTGTTGGGCACTATATTGCAATGCAAAATTATAAATGAGGGCGGAATGAGCGAATTTGAAAAACTGCACGGCTATTTTCTGGAAGATTTGAGCGTGGGCATGAGTGAAATGTTCGCCAAAACAGTAACCGAAGCAGATATTCTTATGTTTGCCGGTGTTTCCGGCGATACCAATCCGGTCCATTTAAATGCGGATTTCGCTGCGCAGACAATGTTCAAGGAACGCATCGCACATGGTATGCTCTCAGCCAGTTTTCTATCAACGGTTTTTGGCACCAAGTTGCCGGGGCCAGGTGCGATATACATGAACCAGTCCCTCAATTTTAAAGCTCCGGTTTGTATTGGGGATACTGTCGTCGCCCGTGTTGAACTGACAGAGATAAACGGTCGCCGTGTCACTTTTGACTGTAAATGTACGATTGGGGATACCGTAGTGTTGGATGGCGAGGCAACCTTGATGGTTGCCAAGAGGCCCAAATAGGCGCCGGAGCGGATTAGATGGAAATTCTCAAGACTTATTCAGACGTTCCTGAACAGTATAAGGGGTGTGTTCTTGCAATCGGAAATTTCGATGGCGTGCATCTGGGGCATCAGGCCGTTATTGGCGAAGCACAGAAGATTGCCAGTGAGTTGGAGGCTCCCTCCGGTGTCTTGACATTTGAGCCTCATCCAAGGGAATTTTTCGCCCCGCAGACACCTCCTTTTCGCTTGTCGACCCTTGAAACCCGGGCTGCACATCTCAACTGGCTCGGCGTCGATGTGATGGCGGCTCTTGCTTTCGATCTGGACTTTTCGCGAAAGACGGCCGAAGAGTTTGTATTTGACGTTCTCGTGAAAGGATTTGCGGTTCGCCACGTGGTTGTTGGCTACGATTTTATTTTCGGTCACAAGCGGCAGGGAACGACGGTTATTCTTGCCGAACTCGGGCGTAAGTTTGGCTTCGGTGTTACGGTGGTAGAGCCCGTTGGAGAAGAAACGACAATCTATTCCTCAACCGCAATTCGCACCCTTTTGGCAGAAGGAAACCCTTCAAAAGCGGCCAGTTTACTGGGTCATTGGTGGGAAGTGGAAGGGGAAGTCATCAAAGGTGATCAACGGGGCCGCACAATAGGATTTCCAACAGCCAACATACCGATTACGCATTACCATCCACCAAAATTGGGTGTCTATGCCGTGCGTGTAGGCCGCATGGGCGAAGGCGGTACGACTTCGTGGATTGATGGCGTGGCAAATTATGGCAAGCGACCGACATTTGATAAGAAGGATATCTTGCTTGAGGTTCATTTGCTTGATTTCGAGGGTGATCTTTATGGGGAGACGATCCGGATTGCTTTTGTGGACTTCATTCGCGACGAGTTGAAGTTTTCCGGGATTGACCAGCTGCAAGAGCAGATTGAAATGGATGCAAGAAAAGCGCGGCAGCTTCTATCCGAGCCAGAAAATAGACAAGATAAGTACGCAGATAAGAAGCTGAAACGAAAAAGAGCCTGATTTTGAGTAAAATAACAGCGGTTTCGGTAAACAGGCCTCTCGACACCTTATTAATGTCTTGATAAAACAGCGATATGAATTTTCACTGGTATTCTCAAATCCGCGCGCCGAAAATTGGCGGCGCCATCAGTCGAATTAGCAGCCCGGCCTGAAACGAGTAAGGCCGGGAAAACTGTCAGCGTGCGTTTCGCGGCAGGTATAAGAGAATGACCAAGTTCAGGTCTGATTAGATTACTTTTCGATAACTGTTAGGATCAGTTCGCCACCATGAGCACTGACTATAAATCAACTTTATTTTTGCCAACCACCAGTTTTCCAATGAAAGCCGGGCTTCCCAACAAAGAGCCGGGATTGCTTGAGCGCTGGGAGAAAATGAACCTGTTTGGAAAATTGCGCGAGCAATCAAAGGGACGGGAGCAATTTGTTCTGCATGATGGACCGCCTTATGCAAACGGCCATCTGCACATCGGGCATGCGTTTAATAAAATTCTGAAAGACGTCATTAACCGTAGCCAGCAAATGACAGGAAAAAATGCGCATTATGTTCCGGGCTGGGATTGTCACGGTTTGCCGATTGAGTGGAAGATCGAAGAGAAATATCGCAAAGCCGGTAAAAACAAGGATGAAGTTCCGATTAACGAATTCCGGCAAGAATGTCGTGAGTTTGCTGCCCACTGGATTGATGTGCAGCGTGAGGAATTCAAGCGCCTTGGCGTGATGGGCGATTGGGAGAACCCCTATCTGACAATGAGCTTCGATGCAGAAGCACAGATTGTCAAAGAGCTTCTCAAATTTGCGATGAACGGCGGGCTATATCGCGGCTCAAAGCCGGTTATGTGGTCGCCTGTTGAAAAAACAGCATTGGCAGAGGCGGAGATCGAATATCATGACCACACATCCACAACGATCTATGTCCGTTTTCCGGTAAAATTTGGCGGTGCGCCATTTGAAGGCGGAAGCATTGTAATCTGGACAACAACTCCCTGGACAATGCCGGGCAACAGGGCAATCGCATATGGAAATGAAATTTCCTATGTCGGCGTTGAGGTCAAGGCGGTGAGTGAAACTTCCCTGGCCAAAGTCGGTGAAAAGCTATTTGTTGCAGCTGAACTGCTTGAGGAGCTGAAACAGGTTTGCGGCATTGAAGAAGTTGAAGGCTTCTGGCAGGGCGTGGGGGCAGACCTTAAGGGGGTCACCTGTAGCCATCCGTTTGCTGGTCAGGGCTATGAATTTGACGTGCCGCTTCTTGATGGTGATCATGTTACCGTGGATGCTGGTACCGGCTTTGTTCATACGGCTCCCGGACATGGTCAGGAAGACTATGAAGTGGGTCTGAAATACAATCTTGAAATTCCACAAACCGTTGATGAGGATGGTACATTTTATAAACATGTCCCGATTTTTTCCGGAGAACATGTCTATAAATGTAATGAGCATGTTGCGGACGAGCTGGAGGCTGCGGGTGCGCTTCTTAAGCGCGGCAAAATCAAGCATTCCTACCCGCATTCCTGGCGATCAAAGGCTCCTTTGATTTTCAGAAATACGAGCCAGTGGTTCATTTCAATGGAGACAAATTCGCTACGCCAAAAGGCGCTAAAGGCGATTGATGAGACAAACTGGTATCCGAAAACGGGTCACCGCCGTCTTTACAGCATGGTTGAAAACCGCCCCGATTGGGTGCTGTCACGGCAGCGGGCTTGGGGGGTTCCCATAACTGTTTTTGTGAATAAGGAAAGTGGTGAGATTCTCCGGGATCCAGACGTAAACGCGCGGATCGAGAAGATTACGGAAGAAGAAGGATCTGATGCTTGGTTTGCATCCGATGCATCCCGTTTTCTTGGAAACAAGCACAATCCTGAAGACTATGAGATGATCAAGGATATTCTGGATGTGTGGTTTGACAGTGGCAGTACACATGCCTTTACCCTTGAAAACCGCCCTGAGATGAAGTGGCCCGCTGATCTGTATCTGGAGGGAACAGATCAGCATCGCGGGTGGTTCCATTCTTCCTTGCTTGAGTCTTGTGGAACAAGGGGGCGTGCACCGTATGAGGGTGTGCTAACGCACGGATTTGTTCTGGATGGAAAAGGCCGCAAGATGTCCAAATCGATGGGTAACATCGTGCCGCCAGAAAAAATCATCAAACAGAATGGCGCAGACATTCTGCGGCTATGGACGATTGCGTCTGATTATACGGATGATATGCGCATCGGCGACGAAATCATTCGTGGGCAGGTCGACAGTTATCGGCGCCTGCGCAACACTCTGCGCTTTGTGTTAGGTAATCTCGCCAATTGGGATGAGAGTGAGCGGCTCGAAATAGACGAGATGCCTGAATTGGAGCAATGGGTATTGCATCGGATTTCTGTATTGGACCAGCAGGTTCGTAAAAATGTTGCGAACTATGAGTTTAGCAGAATGTTTAGTGCAATTCATAACTTCTGCACGCTTGAGCTTTCTGCCTTCTACTTCGATATTCGCAAAGATGTCTTGTATTGTGATGGCGTAAATGACACGCGGCGGCGTGCGGCACGAACTGTCCTTGACCATCTGTTTCATTGTCTGACGTCCTGGTTGGCACCAATCCTTGTCTTTACTGCCGAGGAAACATGGCTTTCCCGTTTCCCCGGAGACGATAGCTCAGTGCATTTGAACCAGTTCCCAACAATTCCAGCCAATTGGCAGAACGCGGAACTGGACGCCAAATGGTCAAAAGTGAGGGCATTTCGTAGGGTGGTGACTGGTGCACTTGAAATCGAGCGCCGGGAAAAGCGTATCGGATCCAGCCTGCAGGCGGCGCCTATTGTGTATGTTAGTGCTGAGTTTGAAGAAGTGCTTAACGGGTTGCCGCTCGATGATATTTGTATCACGTCGGGACTGGTGTTGAGCCGCGATGCGTCACCAGAAAACGCATTCACGTTGGAAGATGTCAGTGGTGTTGCTGTCGTATCCCAACTGGCTGAGGGCAATAAATGTGAGCGCTGCTGGAAAATACTCGACGAAGTTGGGACGCATGAGACGCATACTGACTTATGTATCCGCTGCGCAGATGTGGTTGATGGCATGGATATAGAGGTGGCAGCTTCGTGAGTAAGCCGACAAGGTTAGGTTGATACTGGCGTTCGTTGCATTGGTCATCGATCAGGTATTTAAGCTCTACATGGTAGAGGTTATGGCCGATTATCCTTTCGGGATTGAGGTGACGTCATTTTTCCGACTTGTGATGGTGTGGAACAGTGGCGTCAGCTTTGGCATGTTCGCGGGAGGGGCGACGACGCGTTGGATACTGATTGGTGTCTCGTCTCTCGTTTCACTAGCACTGTTCGTCTGGCTGTTGAAGGCTTCTCGGAAGTTTTTGGCCACGGGTTTAGGGCTAGTGCTTGGCGGTGCCATTGGGAATATTGTGGATCGCATTCATTATGGAAGGGTTGCCGATTTCTTTGATTTTGACCTGATTTTCATGCGGTGGCCTGCTTTCAATATTGCGGATATGGCAATTGTTGGTGGCGTGCTTATATTGATGGTCGACAGCTTGTTTTTTGACGAAAAATCGTCTAAGACTGATAGCTAACTGAAAAGGGTGGGAATATGGCGCTTCGAGCTAAAATCACTACTGTATTAACGCTCTCTGCACTGGCGCTGTCTGTTGCAGGCTGCGATAGCACGCGTCAAGCGTTGGGTATCGACGGAAAGAAGGCACCAGATGAATTCGCTGTGCTGACGAAAGCACCGCTTATCATTCCACCAGATTTCACCTTGCGCCCACCTGCGCCGGGACAAAAAAGCCCTCGGGATGAGTTGGCTCGTTCGTCCGCGCGCTCTGCATTGTTCGGGCAGACGTCTCCTGGTGTAATAACTCAAGAAGAAGCAGCGAAAGCAGGCACTTCTGCAGGGGAGCTCGCATTGCTCAGGCAAGCGGATGCTGTCGATGCAGATAACTCTATTCGCGAAATTGTGAATGCTGAAACAAATGCGCTTCAGGAAGATGATAAATCCTTGATCGAGCGGGTCATGTTCTGGCAGAAGCAGCCAGCTTATGGGGATGTGGTAGATCCTACCAAAGAGCAAAAACGTATTCAGGAAAATGCGGCGCTAGGTAATTCCGCGAGTGATGGCGGGGAAACACCGATCATTGAACGCAGAAAGAAAGCGTTGCTGGAAGGCATCTTTGACTAAGTTGCCGATATAATCTGTTTCAGGCGTGTAACTTTTAAGTGCACGCCTTTTTTGTTTTTTCGTCCAGAAACACTTGCAAATTGGCGGAGCGCTTCTTTTATAAAAAGAAACAGACCGGGGATATCATGAACAGATCACAAAGTGCAGGCTTCATTCTCTCACTCATTCTTGTATTTGGATGTTTCTCTTACTCACTTAGCGCAGCAGAAGAAATTCCGACACTGTTTAATCCAAAGACCACCATGCTGGAAAACGGCATGCAGGTGGTAGTGATAGAGGATCATCGCGCCCCAATTGTTACGCATATGGTTTGGTATAAAGTAGGTGCCGCGGATGAGCCCGCCGGTAAATCGGGTATTGCCCACTTCCTGGAACATCTCATGTTCAAGGGAACCGCAAAAATAGGTTCAGGTGAATTTTCCCGAATTGTTGCTGAAAATGGTGGGCAGGATAACGCCTTTACCTCTCAAGATTATACAGCTTATTTTCAGAATGCCAGTGCAGATAAACTTCCGCTTTTGATGGAGTTGGAGGCGGATCGGATGCAGGGACTGCTTCTGGACGACGATGCCGTGGGTGCAGAATTGCAAGTTGTACTCGAAGAACGCTCTCAGCGAACTGATAACAATCCAAGTGGATTGTTTCGCGAGCAGTGGATCGCAGCCCAATATTTGGCTCATCCCTACGGGACTCCCGTTATCGGGTGGCGTAATGAAATCGAAAAACTGACAACACAGGACGCTATCGATTGGTATAAGACCTATTATGCTCCAAATAATGCAATATTGGTTGTTGCGGGGGATGTAGAGGCTGAAACCGTTTTCCAGTTGGCTCGTAAATATTATGGCCCTCAAAAACCGATGGAGATCCCTCCGCGTATCAGAGTGCAAGAGCCACCGCAGCTCGCAAAACGGGTCGTGGAAATGAGAGACGAGCGTGTTCGCGAACCAAGTTGGCGACAATCATTTCTTGCGCCATCAGCAAGAACAGCTGATGTGAAGGAGGTTCGAGCGCTTGAAGTCCTTAATGAAATCCTGAGTGGAGGTCCAACCAGTCGGCTCTATTCAGCGTTGGTACGCGATCAGAAAGTAGCAGCGGGGGCTGGTTCTTATTATGACGCAACTTCTTACGATCCCTCTATCTTTGTTGTTTATGGAACACCTGCTAGCGACGCTACAATTGACCAAGTAGAAGCGGGTATATGGGAAATCCTTCAGGATATTTTAAATAATGGTGTTGGGGATGACGAGTTACAGTCAGCGAAAAACAGATTGTTGGCTAGCGCGATTTACGCTCGTGATAGTGTAAGTGGGGCGGCAAATATTTTTGGCGCGGCACTGACCAGTGGCGAGAAAATTGAAAATATTGTCAATTGGCCAAGGCAGATTACTGAAGTGACGAAAGAAGAGATCAATAGGGCGGCTCGCAAATTATTTGATGAGAAATCCTCTGTTGTAGGAAAATTACTGCCGGAGGAGAAATAAGCATGAGCAAATTTTTATTCTCAGGCCGTAATTGCTCGCCAACTGTTTGTTCCTCTTGATATTAGCATTGCCCTCACATGCCCTGTCGCTGGAGATAAAAGAAATACAGACCCCAGGGGGAATAAAGGCATGGTTTGTTGAGGAAAAAACCATTCCAATTCTGAACATGGAAGTCATATGGAAGGGGGGCGGCAGTGCTGTAGCCAAGGAGAAGTCTGGGCTTGCAAGACTGATGGCGGCAACACTTGATGAAGGTGCTGGTGATCTTGACAGTAAGGCTTTCCAAAAAAAGCTTTCTGATTTGTCTGTCTCGCTTTCCTTCGACGCTGGAAAAGATACGTTTCGTGGTAGTTTGAAAACTCTTTCAAAGAATGCGGAGCAAGCTTTTGAGCTCTTCGGACTTGCAGTAAATGCACCTCGCTTTGATGAAGAGGCTGTCGAGAGGATTAAAGGGCAGCTGCTTGTTGGGTTAAATCGGCAACTTTCCGATCCAAATGATCTTGCAGGTGATGCTTGGTTCGAGCTGGCTTTTTCAGGGCATCCATATGCAATTCCCACAGAAGGAACACTGGAAACAGTTCCAAATTTAACTCCTGCTGATTTGAAGTCGTTTCAGAAAAATCAGCTCGCCAGAGATAATATGGTTATTGCGGTGATTGGAGATATTTCCGAGGCGGATTTGGTGCAGTATCTTGATGCTGCATTTGCTTCATTGCCTGCAAAAGCAAGTCTGCCAAAAGTTGAGCGGGTTAAAAAACTTGGCGGACCTGCCAATAAAATTATCCCCATGGATATTCCGCAAAGCGTAATTGTCTTTGGCGGAGACGGGGTCTTGAGAGACGACCCTGATTACTATGCGGCTTATGTACTTAACTACATTCTTGGCGGTGGTGGCTTTGAATCCCGTTTGTACAGAGAGATCAGGGAAAAAAGGGGGTTAGTGTACTCGGTATATAGCTACCTCTCTCCCTTCGAAGAGGCCGGCGTTCACTTGGGCGGTCTTGGGACCGGTGAGAAGACAACCATAGAGGCCATTGAGCTCATTCGCAGTGAACTGACAAAAATAAGGCAAAATGGCGTAACGGAGAGGGAGCTCGAAGCTGCCAAAAAATATTTGAATGGTTCGTTTGCTTTGAGATTGTCGTCAAATGCGCGTATTGCCGGAATAATGGCAAGCATGCAATTTAGTAATTTATCAATGGACTATCTTGATGAGCGCTCTGCACTTATTAACGCGGTTTCTCTTGAAGATATCAAACGAGTGGCCAAAAGACTGATGGATCCAGACAGATTACTGCTGACTATTGTTGGAAAGGGCGAAAACCAAGCAGAATGGGAAGAGGCCCTTAAAAATTTTTAGGTAGTTTTCGTAGCATTTGGTAGCTTAGGCAGACGGTATCAAGTTCGCGCACATTATAGAAACCTTGGACAGATTGCATGAGCTACAAACAGACCTTTGAAAATTGCTTTTCGTTAAACGGCGGAGGCATGCAGGATTGGGTGCGAACTGCATTCATGAAATCACTTGCGCAGACAGAAACAGTTGTGTCGTCGCTACAAATGCTCAAGGAAAAAGGGCGATTGCCGCTGCTAAATCTTCCGTTTCAAACGGATGACCTACAGAGGCTCTCACAGCACAGATTTGTAAAGGACAAAAGCTTTAATCGATTTGTTGTGGTGGGAATTGGTGGATCGTCGCTTGGCGGACAGGTGCTTGTCAATTTACGAGATCGCGATGATGAGCCGTATTTGACCTTTTGGGATACGCTCGATTATCACGTTATGAAACCCTTTTTGCGTGGCAAGAGGTTGAAATCAACGCGCTTTCTGTTGATTTCAAAATCAGGTACGACACCTGAAATTATGGCTCAGACACTCATGGTAATTGAAGCGCTCAATAAGGATGGGGGCGCAGAAGCTGTTGCAAATCAATGTATTGCCATATGTGAGCCCGGAGATAATCCGCTTGGGTATATTGCTGATAAATGGGGGATTGAGCGATTGGATCATGATCCTGATATTGGAGGGCGATATTCGGGTCTTTCACTGGTAGGGGCGCTGCCTGCGTTAATTGCGGGCATTGACATGTGGGCGGTGAGAGAAGGTGCGCGCCAAGTTTTAGAAGATACGCTGCAAAACCCGGAATCTGATCCGCGGGTGTCTGCGGCCATGACACATGCGCTGTCTGAGATCAGCGGTGCGAAAATGAATGTGTTAATGCCTTATTCCAAGCAGTTGGAGCCATTTACTCATTGGTATCGGCAGCTATGGGCAGAAAGTATTGGCAAGGAAGGACGCGGCACGACACCTGTCAATGCCCTCGGCCCCATTGATCAGCATAGCCAATTGCAACTATGGCTGGATGGACCAAATGACAAATATTTCACGCTCATCATTAATCGGGAAGTCGATAAAAGCCCCCTTATGGATGTTGAAATTGCAGACAGCATACCAGCGCTTGATTATCTGAAAGGGCATAAAATCAGCGATGTTGTGCAAGCAGAAGCTCATGCGACGGCCAAAACTCTGGCTGATCGGGGGAAGTATTTACGATGTATCTATATCGATAAACTTGATGAGAAAACAATTGGTGCATTATTGATGCATTTTATGCTGGAAACAATTATTACCTGTCATCTGATTGGCGTTAATCCGTTCGATCAGCCTGCTGTTGAGCAGGGGAAAAAACTGACGAAAATGTATCTAAAGGGTGAGGAATGACACTCCGGAAACTGCCGGACAATATTGTCAACCAGATTGCAGCAGGCGAGGTTGTTGAACGGCCTGCATCCGCGGTTAAGGAATTGGTGGAAAATGCAATTGACGCCGGAGCCGATCGAATTGACGTATTGATGCGTACAGGTGGTCGTTCTTTGATATCGATCAAGGATAACGGCAAAGGAATGACACCTGAAGAGTTGGAGCTTTGTTTTGAGCGTCATGCGACATCCAAGCTCCCGGACGAAGATTTGGTAAATATCCAGCATCTCGGGTTTCGGGGGGAGGCTATTCCTTCAATCGCTTCTGTCAGCAGAATGAGTATCACGACCAGAACTGCGGATGCTGATAACGCCTGGAAACTGTCGGTGGAGGGAGGGCGAAAAGGTTCGGTGGAACCTGCAGCCATGTCGACGGGAACTCATGTTGAGGTGCGCGATATTTTTTATGCAACGCCGGCTCGCTTGAAGTTTTTAAAGTCTGAGCGCGCGGAGTTTGGTGCAGCGCTGGACGTAATACGCCGACTTGCGATGGCCTATCCGTCAATTGCATTTTCACTTTCTGATGAAAAGCGAACCGCGCTCAAAGTATCTGCAGCGCAAGGAGATTTGTTTGAGGCGTGGTTGGATCGCCTTGGCGCAATCATGGGGCGCGAGTTTTCAGAGAATGCTTTAAAAATTGATGCTGAGAGAAATGGAGTTGTGCTGACAGGCTATGCGGGTGTTCCAACGTTTAACCGTGGAAACGCAAATATGCAGTTTATGTTTGTAAATGGCAGGCCTGTTAAAGATAAAACCTTCACGGGAGCCATCCGCGCTGCATATATGGATTTGCTTGCTCGTAACCGTCATGCGCTCCTCGCTCTTTTTCTGGAGTTGCCTCCTGATCAGGTGGATGTGAACGTGCATCCTGCAAAGGCGGAAGTTCGTTTCCGGGATTCTGCTGGTGTCAGGGGATTGATAATTGGCGCTTTGCGCAACGCTCTTGCGGCGAACGGACATCGAGCTTCGTCTACGGTAGGACATCAAGCGTTGGGTGCATTTCGCACTGAAAACAATCCTGCGTTTGAGCAGCTTAATCTGCAGAGCAGACCCTCAAGACCTGTCGGTATGGGGAATTGGGCGGAAGTTCGTCCAAATAGCAACACACAGTCCCATTTAGCGGAAGAGACAAGCGCCTATCAGGCACCACTTTCGCCAGCGCAGAACACGGAGCCGATGGCACCATCAGCGCGGGATTATGGTGCCGAGCAATCTGCACAAGCCAGTGAAGGGGATTTTCAGACTTATCCGCTCGGGGCCGCACGCGGGCAGCTTCATGAAACCTATATTGTCGCTCAAACAAAGAATGGTATGGTGCTCGTCGACCAACACGCTGCTCATGAAAGATTGGTAATGGAGCGGATGAAAAAGGCTTATAGCCAACGATCTGTTGGGCGGCAGATGCTTTTGCTTCCGGATGTCATCGAAATTGACGAGGCGGCGGCTGAACGCGTGTGTGAGCGGGCGGAAGAGCTTGCGGAAATGGGGCTGGTGATTGAACCCTTCGGTCCGGGCGCGATCGTGGTCAGGGAAACTCCGGCCTTACTTGGCACATGCAATGTCAAAGGCTTAATACAGGATCTAGCTGACGATTTGGCAGAGTTTGATACCGCCCTTGCCTTGAAAGATCGACTGGATGATGTGTTTGCGACGATGGCATGCCATGGGTCGGTTCGCGCTGGACGGCGGTTGTCCATTGATGAAATGAATGCATTGCTGCGAGAGATGGAAGTCACACCGCATTCGGGTCAATGCAATCATGGAAGACCTACCTATGTGGAGTTGCAACTATCTGATATTGAAAAGCTTTTTGGGCGCCGATAGATGTCTGATTTTACTGATGCGGAGTATGATGTAGTCGTTATTGGTGCCGGAGCTGCAGGGCTGATGTGCGCTATCGAAGCCGCCAAACGAAAACGCTCGGTCTTGCTGCTGGAGCAAGCAGACAAGGTTGGCAAAAAAATTCTTATTTCCGGCGGTGGGCGCTGTAATTTCACCAATCTTTTCGCTGCTCCTGACCGCTATTTGTCTGACAATCGCCATTTTTGTAAATCCGCGTTAAGAGCATACACCCAGTCAGATTTTATTGAATTGGTCAGGCGATATGGCATCGCCTATCACGAGAAAAAACTCGGACAGCTTTTCTGCGATGAAAGCTCACAAAATATAATCGATCTCCTCCTCAGTGAAGCTGAGAAGGCTGGGGTCAGACTTCATTGTGATCGCGCTGTGAAGAGCGTAAAAGCTTCTGAAAAATCGGGGTTTGTCGTGAATGCAGGACCTGAAGCTGTGACCTCAAATGCGGTCGTTGTCGCAACCGGAGGATTATCAATCCCGAAACTGGGGGCAAATGATTTTGCCTACCGCCTTGCCAGACAATTTGACCTGAAGGTGACGCAAACTCGCCCGGGTCTTGTCCCGTTTACATTTGACGCACCTGATTTGGAGCGTTTCGCAGGTTTGACTGGTATTTCTGCCGATGTCGTCGCCAAAATTGGGAAAACAAGCTTTCGCGAGAATGTGCTTTTCACTCATCGCGGGGTCAGCGGGCCTGCGATTTTACAAATTTCCTCTTTCTGGAAAGAAGGGGATGTGGTGCATCTGGATTTCCTGCCGGATGAAGATGTGTTGGGGCTATTACAGGCTGCGCGCAAGGAAAATCCAAAAGGCCGTGTTCGAAAAATTCTTTCCCAATATCTTGCCAATCGACTGGTTGAAAAGCTTTTGGAGAAAATTGAACCCATTCCGGAGCTTGGAAACTGTTCTGATAAGTTGCTTCGAAAAGTAGATAGCGCGATCAAGCAGGTCATTATCAAGCCAAATGGCACAGAGGGATATCGCAAAGCTGAAGTAACTGTCGGAGGGGTCTGTACCTCCGAGATCAGTTCAAAAACCATGGAAGCTAAGAAAGTTTCCGGGCTTTATTTTATTGGTGAAGCTGTTGATGTGACCGGTTTTTTAGGTGGATATAACTTCCAGTGGGCCTGGTCTTCTGGTTTTGTCGCGGGGCAGAATGTCTAGGACGGCCCCAGAGGATTGGTTAAAAATTTGTCCTCATTTGACAATAGGCACGCCCTTTGGCGATCCGTGTTTGTCTTTTGATGAAAATGAGCTCGAACAGATTGCCGCAGGCCTTCATCAGCGGGGCTATTTTTCTGTGCCCGGGCGATTTGAGCGTCAAGAGATCGCCCCAATATTGAATGGCATGCGGTGTTTGAAAGATCACTCAATCCCACCAGTCTATATTTACCTCTATGATCAACCCTGGTTTTTGTTCGAAAAGCTCAAAACACTGCTGAGTTATATCTTGGGAGAGCAGTATGCGTTGCTTCCTAATTTCTGGGCGTGGCATCTGACATCTGCAGGAGAACAAGGATGGCCAATCCATCGGGATTGCGATGCGCAGACTGTGTTTGATATGGGTGAAGATCGCCTGCTTATGAGTTTATCTCTCTGGATTCCTCTCACTGATGTTGATGAGCAGAATGGCTGTATGCACGTCGTTGAATATCCAAAAGAGAAAGCTTTGCAAAAAGCCGGCATTGAAGCAGAGGACATGTTGAAAGCAGCGACCGCATTGCCTGCCCCCGCAGGATCGGTGCTTGGGTGGCCGCAGGATGTATTGCATTTTGGCGGGACGTATACAGAACAGGCACAAAATGAGCGGGCCAGTCTGTCTTTCGAATTTCAGAATACCGCTTTCGACCCCCTAGCCACACCGTTGCTGGATACTTCGTCCCCTCCACCTTTTGAACAGCGGCTTGAGTTATTGTCGCTGCAGATCGAAAAATACAAACATATAAATCAAGGGTGAGTTAAGCGATTGCCTTATGCAGAAAAATCAGTTTAGCAGCTCCGTATTTACGAGGTTGCATCTGATTCAGACCGGCTATTTGAGGAAGGGTTTCCTTGGCTGCTAATTCGACGACTACGATGGTGTGATCTGAAATCCAGCCATTTTCGAACAGTGCCTGCAGGTAGGTGCAGCCAAATCCTGTTGGTATGGCGGGTCCATCAAGATGAGATCTACTGGTGCGGCTGCCATTCCGGGTGAGATGGCACTTCTGTTCAGAATGCTCGCCTTTTGCTGGGCCCCGATCAAGGCAACATTCGATTTTATTAACTTCAGGCTATCCGGGTGATTATCCATGAAAGTTGCATGCGTTGCACCGCGAGAGAGCGCTTCAATCCCCAGAGCACCAGTGCCCGCGAAAACATCAAGGACCTTCATCCCAATTGGTGCAGGGCCATTGGATGTCCGATAGTCTGAGCTATGAGCCAATATATTGAATAGGGCTTCACGCGTTCGATCCGCTGTAGGGCGTATCCGCTTGTCATCGGGAAGCTGCAGGCGCTTACCTTTATTCTGCCCTCCAACGATGCGCATTAGCGGCGTCCAGCTTTAAAGTTTTTGGTCCGGCTGTTGTTTTTTTTGCCTGCTGGTGCCCCACCTTTGGTGTTGGATTTGGAAGGGGCGCTTTTCCCGGCAGCTTTTCCTGATGGTTTGATCGAACCTGAGCGAGCCTGCTTGGGTTGACGAGTGGCTTTATCCTTTCCCTGCAAGCTCGGTTTGCGGCTTTTGGGTGGTGCAGGTTTGGCGGGTTCTTCAAATTTTTCCACGCCCATCTGATCCCGGAGGATTTTGGATTTTACTTCGTCAACTGCTCCTTCTTCCAATTCACCAAGCTGCAGTGGACCGTAGGACACGCGAATGAGCCTGAGGACCGGGTATCCCAGGTGGTCCATAACTTTACGGACCTCGCGGTTCTTGCCTTCACGAATGGAGATTGTAAGCCAAGAGTTTGCGCCTTTTGTGCTATCCAGAACAGCTTCGATGGACCCGTAGCGAATTCCTTCGATTGTGACGCCCGCGGCTAATTTCTGTAGTTCATGCTCTTTTGGATGGCCATGAACTCGTACACGGTACTTGCGCTTCCAACCCGTTGCAGGCAATTCAAGGCGTCTAGCCAGCTCCCCATCGTTGGTGAGCAGGAGCAAACCTTCAGAATTAAGGTCAAGGCGTCCTACGGATATTACACGAGGCATATCTTCAGGCAGCTTGTCAAAAACCGTATCGCGACCCTTTTCGTCTCGATGGCTTGTGACAAGACCTGCGGGTTTGTGATATCGCCAAAGACGAGGGCGCTCTTTTTCCGGAAGCGGGTTCCCATCAACTATAATTTTGTCAGTGTCATCAACCGTTACAGCGGGGGATGTCAAAATTTTTCCGTTGAGTGATACGCGACCTTCTTCGATCCAGCGTTCTGCGTCGCGGCGCGAACACAAGCCTGCTCGGGCAATTCGTTTCGCAATGCGTTCTTTTTTGGATGTCTCTTCAGTCATTTATACAGAAGACTCCTTAATAAAGGCGTCGAAAATTTTGCGATCCCCTTGAGAAATTAAATACTCTGGGTGCCATTGTACACCCAAACAGAACCTGTATCTGCTATCTTCGATACCTTCTATTACACCATCAGGCGCAATCGCATTTACGGTAATATTTTCCGAAATGTCTTTCGCCGCTTGATGATGCGCACTGTTAACTGGAAGTGTATCTTCCTGGACGATCTGATGCAAAAGTGTGCCCGGTGTTACAGCAACTGTATGTCCGGCTTCGGTTCTTGGATTGGGTTGCTCATGCGGCAAAGCATTTTCAACTTCATCCGGGATGTGTTGAATCAGTGTTCCGCCCAAAATTACATGTAGCAACTGCTGCCCACCGCAAATACCTAACACTGGTTTGTTCTTTTCCAGCATTGCGATCGTTACAGATTTTTCGAATTGGGTACGCCGATCTTTCGTTATGACCGTATCATGTCGCGATGTCGCTCCAAACATAGCCGGGTCAACATCAAATGCCCCACCGGTGACAACCAGTCCATCAATTACATCAGCGTAAGTGCCAGCAAGATCAGGTTCATGGGGAAGGGGCATTGGTATGCCGCCACTTTGTGTGATGACATCTGCATAGTTCTGGCGCAGGGCATACCAAGGCATGTTGGAATAACCACCAGGGTTTTCAGAATCGAGGGTGATGCCAATAATCGGTTTTTTCATGCTTTCTTTTAAGCCTCCTCCAGTTTCAACTCAATAGAAGAAGCGATTTGTCCAAAATAATTCTGCCAAGCTTACATCTTGACGTAAGTTCTTTGTCGGGTCACTTTGCGTCATGGATTTTGAACTGACAAATTACATGGAAGAGGCGCTGCATACCGCCGAACTGTCCGCCAGACGCGGTGAAGTTCCTGTCGGGGCAGTTGTAGTGGATAACAAAACCGGTCGAATTGTTGCAAAGACAGGCAACCAGATGATTGGCAGATTTGATCCAACAGCACATGCAGAGATGCTGGCCATTCGGGCCGCTGCGGGAATGGTGGGTAGTCAGCGTCTGGTTGATTGCGATATGTATGTAACACTGGAGCCGTGCCCAATGTGTGCTTCGGCAATCTCACTTGCACGTATCCGTCGCCTGTATTTTGGGGCTTTTGATCCCAAAGGAGGCGGTGTGGAGCATGGTCCCAGAATTTTTGACCAATCAACATGTCATCATAAACCTGAAATTTATGGTGGCATTGGTGAGGCACAAGCAGGTAGACTGCTAAAGGAATTCTTTGCGTCACGACGCTAGAAAAAATCGAAAAAAGAAAAACAATAAAAGGGGAGTCTTATGAATTTCGAATATTCAGACAAAGTGAAAGATTTGCAGGCACGTGTGCAGGCATTTATGGACGAACATGTTTACCCTGCCGAAGAAATTTTTGAAGAGCAGGTTAATGAAGGTGATCGTTGGCAACCAACAGCAATTGTTGAAGAGTTGAAAGAGAAGGCTAAAGCCGCGGGTCTTTGGAATCTGTTTTTGCCGGAAAGTGACCGCGGGGCCGGGCTCACAAACCTGGAATATGCACCGCTTTGCGAAATCATGGGCCGTGTACATTTTGCGCCTGAAGTTTTCAACTGTTCCGCTCCTGATACAGGTAATATGGAAGTCTTTGAACGCTATGCGAACGAAGAGCTGAAAAAGAAATGGCTGGAGCCATTGCTGGCCGGTGAAATTCGGTCTGCATTTGCTATGACAGAACCACGGGTCGCCTCATCTGATGCGACGAATATCGAAAGTGATATCAAGCGTGACGGCGATGAATATGTCATCAATGGCAGAAAATGGTGGACTTCCGGTGCGATGGATCCGCGTTGTAAAGTTCTCATTTTTATGGGTAAAACTGACAAGACAGCCCCTACACACAAACAGCAATCAATGATTGTTGTTCCGATGGAAACACCGGGTATTACAATCCGCCGGTTCCTGCCTGTCTTTGGGTATGATCATGCGCCACATGGGCATGCGGAAGTTGATTTCGAAAATGTGCGCGTACCTGCGGATCATATCCTTCTCGGTGAAGGGCGTGGTTTTGAAATTGCACAAGGACGGCTTGGCCCGGGACGTATTCACCATTGCATGAGGCTGATCGGTGTAGCAGAGCGTGCGTTGGAAAAAATGTGTAATCGGGTTGAAAATCGGGTTGCGTTTGGCAAAAAAGTTTCAGAGCAGACCGTAACATTGGAGCGCATTGCAGAATCGCGCGCGATGATCGAACAGGCTCGCCTACTTACTCTTAAGGCCGCGTACATGATGGATACGGTTGGCAATAAAGAAGCTAAGGCTGAGATTGCAATGATCAAGGTGGTAGCACCGAACATGGCTTGTAAAGTCATCGATTGGGCTATTCAGGCGCATGGCGGTGGTGGCGTTACCAGCGATTTTGGTCTGGCCGCTGCGTATGCCGGAGCCCGCACACTGCGTCTTGCTGATGGTCCTGATGAAGTTCATCGTAACCAGATCGCACGTCTTGAGCTGAAAAAATATCGCTAGGCAGCGCATAAAGAAGTCAAAATTGAACTTTAGATTAAGCCCCGGCAATAAACCGGGGCTTTTTCTTTGCATCTGCCGGGTGGCTCTTATATACAATCGCTACTTCGGCGTTGTTTAACTAGGTGATAGAATGTTCAAGACAGCAGGTTGGATCGTGGCAGCATTAGTTCTGGTTGCGATTGGCTTCCAATATAAATATGAAAGTCTTGATCCATGTGAATGGCTTACACAGGAAATGGCGCTATCTACCGGTTTACCCAGTATTCAGGGGCTTGGGGCTGCAGCCGATACCGTAATGAGCAAAGGTGAGTGTTTGCAAAACTGGATGGACCTGCGTGTAAAGGACGCAGAGAGCAAATGAGCCGGATTTCTCCGGCTCTTGTCTTTTAGATTTTCTTTTCTGCTTTGAGAATATTCTTTGCGCCCAAATCAGCTAGCATTCGGGCGAATGCCCCATATGTTTTTGCTTTGTCGGAGCTAGCATTCCCATCTAGACCGCGTTTGTAGACACCTTGAACAATCGCGGCCAAACGGAAAAAAGAAAACGCGATGTAAAAATGCCAGTTTTCAATTCCGTCACGTCCAGTGCGCTTGCAATATGCATCAATATACGCCTGCTCTGATGGTATTCCGCTTTCTGCATAGTTTGTATTTACCAGTCCACCTGAGACGGGATGCATAAAGTGATAGGTCATGCAGTTGTAGGCAAGATCAGCCAAAGGATGTCCAAGTACATAACTCCCAGTCAAGAACAGCGACAACCTCAGGCTTGGTTGGGTGAATAATCATGTTTTCCAGACGATAGTCACCGTGGCATATGGTATTTTCCAGATGCTTGGGCATATTTTCCGGGAGCCATTCGATGAGTTTTTCCATCGTTGGCACTTCTTCCGTTTCCGAAGCTCTGTATTGCTTGGTCCAACGTCCGATTTGGCGTTCAAAATAGTTGCCCTGCTTACCAAAATCAGAGAGTCCGGCGGCTTCAATATTGACGTTATGCATTTTAGCCAATGTGTCATTCATGGCATCGTAAATGGCCGCTCGTTCATCAGCTTCCATACCCGGAAGTTCAGGCTTTCGCAAGATGCGCCCTTCCACCTTTTCCATAATGTAGAAAGGTGTTCCGATGATGTCATCGTCTTCACAGAGTGTATATGTCTTGGCAACCGGTACGTCAGTATCCTGCAAGGCGGACATGATCCGATACTCGCGATCAACCGCGTGGGCGGACGGCAAAAGGACCCCAGGTGGTTTTTTGCGCATCACATATTCCTGATCCGGAGTATGTAATAAAAATGTGGGGTTGGATTGGCCGCCTTCAAACTGGCTGACGGTGAGCGGACCCTTAAATCCGTCTACATTTTCCTGCATATATTGATACAGGTTGCTTTCGTTAAATACATGCGCCGGTCTTACCGGAGTCACTTCCGAATTGTCTGACATAATGCTACCCGTTTTTGTTATTTTCGCTATTGGGTTATCTGTTTAGGATTAACTCTACCTGCTGCCAACCTTTCTTGGCAAGAGGCTTGGCTTTTTTACCCATATCAACCGCGTGTTGACTGCTGGCAGTGCCGTCTACAACACGCCCCATAATCCCTTGTAAAATAGCAGCGAGGCGAAACATGTTGTATGCCATATAATAATCCCAATGGGGAATTTCGCTGCGGCCAGTGCGGCTGCAATATAATTGCACATATTCTTCTTCTGCCGGGATTCCCAAGGACTTGAGGTCAAGCCCATAAAGTCCGCGAAAGAGTTCTGGCTCAAGTCGCCAAGTCATACAGTGATAAGAGAAATCAGCGAGTGGGTGACCAAGGGTGGAAAGTTCCCAGTCCAGTATCGCAATTACTTTTTTGGTGTCGCGGTCTATGATTGTGTTATCCAGTCGATAGTCACCATGGACAATGGATGTCTCATCACCTGCAGGAATGTTTTTAGGGAGCCATTCCATGAGTTTGTTCATTTCTGGAATGGTTTCGGTTTCAGAAGCTTTATACTGTTTGGTCCATCGATTTATCTGACGGGCCAGATAATCTGTGGGTTTTCCAAAGTCTTCCAGACCGGCTGCTTTATAATCTACTTGATGTAACCGCGCGATTGAAGCATTCATGGAGTCAAATGCCGCTGCACGCTGATCGTTTGTAAAGTGAGGCAAAGCCGGATCCCACTCGATATCCCCATCGACGAAATCCATTACATAAAACATGGTCCCGATGACTGTCTCATCTTCACACAGGCACCATGTTTTCGGTACCGGTACTCCGCTTCCGCTTAAACCAGAGAGGACTTTATACTCGCGATCCACCGCATGGGCGGAGGGAAGTAATTTTCCAGGCGGTTTCTTTCGAAGGACATATTTTTTGTGCGGTGTGATCAGGAAGTAGCTAGGGTTGGATTGCCCTCCTTTGAACTGACGTACTTCCAAGGGGCCAGAAAAACCCTCGATATTTTTTTCCAGATAATTTTTGAGTGCAGTTTCATCAAGCTTGTGTGTTTCCTGCACTTCCATCGTTCCGGAAAACTGTGCCGAACTGTCAGTCATAGGTTCCTCTTTCTTTATTTTTGTTTTTCCCGTTCTATGGCTCTCCAGCCGATATCAGAGCGGCAGAAACCATCTGGCCACTCAATGTCTTTTATAGCGGCATAGGCTTTGCCAGCAGCATCCGTAACAGTAGATCCAAGCGATGTGATGCCCAATACCCGGCCGCCGGTTGCGAGAATTTTTTCACCATCTCGCTTGGTGCCCGCATGCAGAACGTAAACATCGTCGTGAGTGGCAGCCTTGTCCAGGCCCTTAATTTCGGTATTCTTTTTGTAAGATGAAGGATACCCATTTGCAGCCATCACAACCACCATTGCAACGTCATCTGCCCAGTCCAATGTGATATCACTCAACTGGCCGTTTGTTGTTGCCAGCAATGCAGGTAGTAAGTCACTTTTTAAACGCGCCATCAGAACCTGAGCTTCTGGATCACCAAAACGGACGTTGTATTCTATGAGTTTGGGGCCCTCAGCGGTAATCATCAGGCCGGCATACAAGACACCTGTGTATGGACACCCTTGCTCCGCCATCGCTTTGACCGTCGGTCTAATAATACGTTCAAGGGTCAGTTCAACCATCTCGTCAGTCATCACTGGAGCGGGTGAATAGGCCCCCATACCCCCTGTATTGGGGCCTGTGTCACCATCCCCAACCCGCTTGTGATCCTGCGCGGTTGCAAGCGGCAGTATATGCGTGCCATCTGTCAGTACAAAAAAGCTGGCTTCTTCGCCTTGCATAAATTCTTCAATTACAATTTCCGCACCAGCATTCCCAAACATTCCGCCCAGTATCTCATCGACCGCTTTCTCAGCATCTGCCATCGATTGGGCAATAATCACGCCTTTGCCCGCTGCAATACCATCAGCCTTGATGACGATAGGAGTGGATTGTGTTTTTAAATATTCTTTGGCTTTACCGGCGTCAGAAAAACGCTCATATGTGGCGGTCGGAATGTTATAGTCGCGGCACAGGTCCTTCATAAACCCTTTCGATCCTTCCAGCGCTGCCGCTGATTTGCGGGGGCCGAAGGCCGCAATCCCTGCGGCAGTCAGATCATCGACAAGACCTGCAACGAGGGGTGCTTCGGGTCCGACAACAACGAAGGAAATATCGTTGCTATTGCAGAATTCGATCACGGTATCAGAATCGTCAGTATTCAGTGAAATACATTGTGCGAATTCAGCGATCCCCCCATTACCGGGTGCACAGAATAGAGTGCCAATTTGAGAAGACTTGCCAAGCGCCCAGCAAAGGGCATGTTCACGGCCACCAGAGCCAATTACCAGTACATTCATTTTATGACGCGCTATTTTTCTAAAATCCTAGTCTCGACATGAGCGAATAAGTTTGTAGCATAAGAGTCAGGCGATAAAAACAGGGTATAAGCAGGTCGTGTCAGAATTTACCAGTACGGGCAGTAATGCTCATGAATTTACTGTTTCGGAACTAAGTGGCGCTTTGAAGCGAACAGTTGAGGATCAGTTTGGGCATGTTCGTGTAAGGGCGGAAATTTCGGGGTTGAAGCAGGCTGATTCAGGGCATGTATATTTGACCCTGAAAGACGACAAAGCTGTTTTGGATGGCGTTATGTGGCGCGGGTCTGCTGCGAAACTATCCTTCAGGCCTGAGGATGGTCTTGAGGTTGTTTGCACAGGTAAATTGACGACCTATCCCGGTCGCTCAAAGTATCAGATCGTCATTGACAGTATGGCGCCAGCAGGTGTTGGCGCGTTGATGGCGTTGCTGGAGGAGCGTAAAAAGAAACTGGCAGCGGAAGGCCTTTTCGCGCAGGAGAGAAAAAAACCGCTCCCCTATATGCCAAAAGTGATTGGTGTTGTGACCTCGCCAACAGGTGCGGTCATTCGTGATATTCTGCACAGGCTTCGGGATCGATTTCCAACTCACGTGCTTTTGTGGCCGGTTTTGGTGCAGGGTGAAACCGCGGCCAGTCAGATTGCCGGTGCCATTCGCGGTTTCAATGCGATCGAAGGGGAGGGAGATGTTCCGCGTCCCGATTTGATCATTGTCGCAAGAGGTGGCGGCAGTCTTGAGGATTTATGGGCGTTCAATGAAGAAGAAGTGGTTCGTGCGGCGGCTGAGAGCAGCATTCCTTTGATTTCCGCAGTGGGTCACGAGACGGATACCACTTTAATTGACTATGTTTCGGATCAACGGGCGCCAACTCCGACAGCGGCGGCAGAAATGGCGGTCCCTGTCCGATCAGAACTATTGGCCTACACTGATGACTTGGACAGGCGTGTTCGCCGCGGTCTGCTTCGGTTAATTGAAGACAAGAGAGACAGGCTTAGAAATCTGGCAAGGGGGTTAAGAGACCCTCAATCCATGCTGCAGGACAAAATCATGCATCTGGATCATCTGGACAATCGACTGCAAAGCAGCATGAGAAATCAGCTTACATCTCGTCAGCAAGCTTTCGCTGGCCTGTCAGGCCTTTTACGCCCTGAGTTGCTCAGTCGCGGTATCACGCAAAATCTGGAGCGCATAGATAGTTTCAGCGGGCGAATGCTGAGGGCGGTTAGTGTCATAAATTCAAGAGCGAATGATCGCCTTCAATCAAATGCCCGGTTATTGGAAAGCCTTTCTTTTAAGAAAGTGCTCTCGCGTGGCTACAGTATTATCAAGGATGAAAAGGGCCGAGTGATCAAGAGTGCGAGTGAGGCCAGTGAAGGCTTGTCTGCCATTGCCGAGTTTTCAGATGGTAACAGGCATTTGCTATTCACAGACAAAACCGTAGCAGCAGAGAAGCCTAAAAGGGCTTCGAAGCCGAAAAGATCCGAGCCTGATCAGGGTACTTTATTATGAGGAAGTTATTATACCTGATCACGTTGTTGTCCTTTTGGGCTGTCGCAAGTCCGCTTGCACGTGAGCTTACTTTGAATGGTGATTTTGTTCAGGGTGGCCTTGTCGTTGGAAAAACTTTGCCGGGCACTCAAATATGGTTGGATGATAGACCAGTCCGTGTGGGTGAAGAGGGTCAGTTTGTTTTTGGTTTTGGCCGCGATTTTAATTCCAAAGCAGTTCTGAAGGTCAGGTTTCGGGACGGGCGTGAAATTCTCAAACCGTTGAAAATTGAAAAGCGACAGTATCAGGTAGAGCGAATAGACGGGCTCCCTCCGTCCAAGGTCACACCCAGTGACAAGTTTTTAGCCCGAATTCGTGCGGAGAATGCGGAAATTGCCAAAATTAGAAGCATTGATACAAACGAAAACTGGTTTGCCTCAGGTTGGGTGCTGCCGGTTGAGGGGCGAATAAGTGGTGTGTTTGGAAGCCAGCGGGTATTAAACGGAATCCCAAAGCGACCTCACTATGGGCTTGATATTGCGGCACCCACAGGCACGAAAGTTATCGCTTCAACTGACGGTCTCATCCGAATGGCGGAAGCAGATTTATACTACACAGGCGGCACCATAATGATTGATCATGGATTTGGATTGGTGTCGGTATATTCTCATCTGTCCAAATTGTATGTGAAAGCAGGGCAATTTGTGAAACAGGGTGAGGCCATTGGCGAGGTTGGCTCTACAGGGCGCTCAAGTGGGCCCCATCTGGATTGGCGATTAAACTGGTTTAAGGAAAGGCTTGATCCGGAGCTACTGCTAAAACAGTCAAACTAGGGCAGGTTATTTGCGTTTGTGAACCGGGATAAAGTCAGCGAGCAATGTCATCAAAGGCGGATGTAATGAAGCGCCGCAGGAGATTACCGTATCATGGAGCGGTCGTTCCTGATTATATATCAGCTTTTCCCCCTTTGTCGTAGTTGTGATGCCGCCAGCTTCAGATAAAATGAGATCTGCGGCGGCTATATCCCAGTCACTTTTGGCCGAAAGTGAAAGAGACGCATCAAAAGCCTTATTGGCAACCACGGCTATGCGATAGGCAATTGAGTTCAAATGGTCAAATTCAGCGCCCGGGACTTCGTTTAACCATTTGTGCCATTCAAAAGCCTTACGACTTGCAAGCAACTTAATACGGGTCAGATCGGTTTTGGTTCCGCATTCAAGTTTACGGCCATTTAGGCGGGAGCCTTGTCCTTCTACCGCCTCGAAAAATTCGTCAGTGACGGGGTTGAAGAGGGCGGCAACAACGGGTTTACCCTCTTCGACAAGAGCTGCGGATATCGTAAATTCAGGCTTTCCCGCGATGAATGATCGGGTTCCATCGATTGGATCAACTATCCACACGCGGCTTTTCGTCAGCCGATCTTTATCGTCGGCGGTTTCCTCGGATAGCCAACCATAATCCGGGTGGGCGGTCAATAAATGCTCTTTAAGGAAAGCATCAATTTCAAGATCAGCTTCACTAACCGGATCGCCGGGATTTTTATCCCAGCTTTTTACCTCGCCATGAAAATATTTCAGGGCTATTTTCCCGGCTGCGCGCACTGAAAATTTCAGCTCCTGCAGTTCGGTCGCAAATCGGTGTGTCACGTACCTGCCACCATCATACCTTCAACGCGCAAGCTTGGGGCGTTTGTTCCGAACTTAAACTCCAGATCGTCCGCTGGTGTCATGTTCAAGTACATGTCCTTCAGATTTCCTGCCACGGTTAGTTCCGATACTGGAAAAGCGATTTCTCCGTTTTCAATCCAGAAGCCGGATGCCCCGCGGCTGTAATCGCCGGTCACACCGTTGACACCGAAGCCGATGAGGCTGGTAATGTAAAGGCCTGACTTGATATCAGCGATCAAGTCCTTAAGGGGTAAATCTCCTGCCTGCATATACAGATTGGTTGTGCTTGACCCTGGAGGGGAAGATGTCCCTCTTGTGGCACGGCCATTACTCTTAAGGCCAAGTTGTTTTGCCGACGCGGTATTTAATATCCAGCTTGTCAGGTGGCCATCTTGAATGAGATCAATTCGGTCGTTTCTTACGCCTTCGCCGTCAAACGCCTTGGATGCAATGCCACGTATGCGGTGAGGATCATCAGTAATATTAATGCCTTTTGCAAATACAGGCTTATCCATATGGTCTTTCAGAAAGCTGGTTCCGCGAGCCACGGCCGCACCGGAAATTGCCCCTGCGAAATGCCCAAGAAGACTTCCTGAAACACGAGTGCTGTAGACCACAGGAACATGTGCAGAAGGCATTTTACGTGAGTTCAGGTTGGCAACCGCTCGTTCACCAGCACTTCTGCCAACTTCTTCAGGGGATTTTAAATCACTGAAATGTCTCTTGCTGTCATAGTCATAGTCACGTTCCATCGACGTGCCCTCACCGGCGATGACAGAGACACCAACTGAGTAGCTGGAACCTGAATATGTTCCTCTAAACCCATTGGAGGAGGCGAGAGCTACTGATGTATGTCCGAAAGAAGCAGAAGCTCCTTCCGAGTTTGTAATGCCATCTACCGAGCGTGCAGCCTCTTCCGCTGCGGCTGCGCTTTTCGCAAGCTCTTCGGTTGACCGCAGAGTGCCGTCATAGAGGTCAAGTTCTGGAATGTCGGTTGCGAGAAGTTCTGGATCCGCTAATGAGCAATACGGATCTTCAGGCATATTTTTAGCCATTGCAATTGCCCGCTCTACAAGCTCATCGAGAAGTTCCTCTTTGCTATCATTTGAGGAGACAAATGCTTGCTGTTTGCCAATGAGAACACGTAGGCCAAGATCATGCGCCTGCGAGCTTTCCACTTCTTCGATTTCGCCCAGCCTATAGGAAATACTGGTAGAAGATCCTTGAATACGAACAGCATCCACGCCATCGGCACCGCTTGCCAAAGCTTTGGCGACGAGATCTTCCAGAATATTCAGTGAGTTTTGTTCGTTGGCTTTATGATCAGACATTTTTTTCCAGATTCGAAAGATTTTAGACTTACATATAAGGTAAGGACTGACATGTTTAAATGAAATCAGAAAATTTGTAAAAATCCGTTACGGCCATCCCAAAGTAATTTAAGGCCTGTGGCAAATAACAGAACATAAGCAATGCGGTAAAAAAGCTCTTTGGGTACCAGGTGATGAAGTTTGACCCCAAGCCAAATTCCAATTGGTGCAAGAGGTGCGAGCACAAGAGATGTCGAAAGATTTTCCAAGGAAAATTGACCTAGATAGGTGTAGGGAATCAATTTTACGTAATTGACGACAAAGAAAAACCAGACCGATGTACCAACGAACAAAGTTTTGTTGATCTTTTGCGGCAGCATATAAAATTGAAGGGGCGGACCTCCGGCATGTGCAACGAAACTTGTAAAGCCGGAAAGACTACCCCAAAAAGTTCCTCTGCTGACACTTGGGCCTTGATCTGTTTTTGCCGGCCTGAGCTTTAACCAATGGTTTAATGTAAAGAGGACAGCAATTAGGCCAATCAGCAGGCGAATATAGTCGTCGTTTAGATATGAAAAACTGAACGCACCGATAATGATGCCAATTACGGCACCGGGTAATATACATAACAGGTTTCGCCAGTGGGCCGTTTTGCGATAGGCGATCAGTCCCATTATGTCCATTGTACATAGAATGGGCAGTACAATTGCAGCTGCCTGAGTTGGCGAAATGACTAGGGTCATCAGTGGAACACCAATCATACCAAGGGAGCCTGCGAACCCGCCTTTGGAGATACCGACAATCAACATTGCAGGTATTGCAGCAACATAAAAAAACGGGTCGCCTATAAAATTCATTTCCATATGGGTTTACCGCTGCCGGGTAACCCCAGTTTTTCCCAGCTTTCAGTAATTTTGTTGACGACTTCTTCGCTCATTTGGATTTTTTCACCCCATTCCCGGTGGGTTTCAGGGGGCATTTTATTTGTTGCATCCAATGCGAGCTTCCCGCCTAATCCGGATTCTGGGGATGCAAAATCCAGATAATCTATCGGCGTATTTTCAATTTTTGTGATGTCGCGAACAGGATCCATCCGTGTCGATACCGCCCACATGACATCTTTCCAGTCTCTAGCATCTATGTCGTCATCCACGATAATCAGAAACTTCGTATACATGAACTGGCGCAAAAATGACCATGCTCCCATCATTACGCGTTTAGCATGCCCCGGGTACGCCTTTTTCATCGATATGACAGCAATCCTGTAGCTGCACCCTTCGGGAGGGAGCCAAAAATCAACGATTTCCGGGAACTGTTGCTGAAGTAGAGGAATAAACACCTCGTTTAAAGCTTCGCCGAGGACACTGCTCATCGGGCGGCCGACCGGTGAATGTTGACAGATAGACCGGGTTTTTACGCATTGTTATTGCGGTAACTGTAAAAACCGGAAAGGGTTCAACCGAGTTATAGTAACCCGTGTGATCGCCATACGGTCCTTCATCTTCGTAATCGTCAAGCGAGACATATCCTTCAAGAATAATCTCGGCAGTGGCGGGAACTTTCAGAGGAACCGTTTTACAATCAACCAGTTCCACCTTTTCCCCCCGTAAAAGGCCAGCGAACTGGTATTCAGACAATGTATCGGGAACTGGTGTCACCGCTGCCAAAATTGTTCCGGGATCTGCGCCAATAACAGCGGCGACAGGCAGTGGTTCGGTTTTTTCTTTTTTCCATCGTTGAAAATGCTGGGCTCCACCGCGATGTTTGAGCCATCGCATGATTGTTCTGTTCTTACCCAGTTTCTGCATTCGGTAGATGCCAAGATTAAAATTATCGGCTTTTTCATTGCCCGGCCCTTTTGTCACGACCAAAGGCCAGGTGATCAATGGGGCCGGCTCCCCGGGCCAGCAAGTTTGAATGGGTAAATTATTCAAGTCGATTTGATCACCAGTTAGTACCACCTCCTGACAAGGGGCGCCGCGAACGGTTTTGGGTCGCATTGACATCGCATTTTTAAGCACTGGTAGCATACCAAGTGCTTCTCGAATACTGGCAGGTGGCTCAGGTTGCCTCAGAAATGCAAGCGTTTCTCCTACTTCCCGTAGTTCTTCAGGTTTGCGTTGCATACCCATAGCGACACGATCAACTGTCCCAAACAAATTGACAAGAACCGGCATTTTTGCGGGTTCGCCATGCTCGTTAATCGGATTTTCAAAAAGAACTGCCGGTCCTTGTTCCGCGAGTAATCTTGTCTGAATTTCTGTCATTTCAAGGTCGGTTGAAACTGGTTCGCTCACACGCACCAATTTGCCTTCCTTTTCCAGCAGGGCCATGAAATCTCTTAACGATGCATAAGGCATTTCGTATCCTTAGAAAGAGGGGTTGAACTTACCGGCTACAATAGCGAATAGGACGATAGCGCCAAATATCTTGTTGGATTTGAAGAGCAAGAGACAGCGGTCTCCATCATCAATATCCAGTGTTCTTATTTGCCAGATTAAATGCGCCGCTGCAGCCGCCATAAGTGTGTAAAAGAGGATGCTGAGTTTAAGTAGAACTCCACATAGAATAATGGCGGCAATCGTGAGTGTGTAGAATGCGGTCAACCAAGAAGCAGTTTTCTGACCAAACTTTAACGCAGTAGATTTGACACCAATCAGAGCGTCATCTTCCTTATCCTGATGCGCATAAATTGTGTCATAACCCAATGTCCAGAATATGCCACCGATATAGAGAATGACTGAAATAAGTCCGACCTCCCCTTTGACGGCAGCCCAACCAAGCCAAGCACCATAGTTAAAGGCAAGGCCAAGAAAGAACTGAGGCCAGTATGTGAAGCGCTTTGCAAAAGGATAAATGACGACAAAAACGAGGCTGAATAAACCGACAAAAACTGCGAAGCTATTGAATTGTAAAAGAATTATAAGGCCTAGAAAGCATTGAAATGCTAGCCATATGAAGGCTTGCTTGACCGTAACCTGTCCACTTGGTATCGGGCGCTTGCGTGTGCGTTCAACTTTCCCATCAATATCCCGATCGGCCAAATCGTTGATCGTGCACCCTGCACCGCGCATAACAAGCGCGCCAAGTGCAAAAAGAATAAATAGGATAGGGTCGGGATATTGTCCGGGCGCTGTCGCCAGTGCAAGAGCCCACCAGCAGGGATAGAGGAGCAACCATGTTCCTATTGGGCGATCCAGTCTGGATAGCTTGAAATAGGGTTGGACGTTTTCAGGAGCGTATTTGTCTACCCAGTTCTGTCGGCTGGCGTCTGCAATAATTCGATCTTTATCCTGCTCATTGGAATTTTGCATATTCAGTTTATTACCCTTATGTCTGTGCCTAGGGTTTACCCGAATGCCGACATGACATCAATTGGGATTGAGCATAAAAGGAATTATGAAGATGGCGCAAAAGGAATATTCCGTTCGATTATACGTGGATGCAGGGTTGTCTCAGGATCAGGGCGTTGTTCTCGAGAAAGCTCAGTCCCATTATATTGGCACGGTAATGCGTCGAAAGCCGGGTGATAAAGTTCTGCTTTTTAACGGCCGTGACGGTGAGTGGCTCGGTGAAATTCAGGAAATTAAGAAAAACCATTCCCTGATCAGGCCAGTGGAGAGAACGCGAATACAGAAAAATGGTGCTGACATTGAATTGTGGTTTGCGCCCGTCAAGAAAACACAGACGGCACTGATAATTCAAAAAGCGACTGAGTTGGGTGTGTCTTGTCTGGTCCCGGTTCAGACGATGCGAACGCAGGCTGATCGATTGCGTGAGGATAAAATGTACCTGCAGGCCGTCGAAGCGGCGGAGCAATGCGAGAGATTAAGTGTTCCGAAAATTAAAGAGCTCACCAAACTCGATAAGGTATTGGCGTCACGAGAAGCAGATCGGGAGTTGATTTTCTGTCATGAAAGACGCGATTTGTCGGACCCTGTGGAAGTTTTGGAAGGAGTGGCGCCAAGCAATAAGGTTGCTATTCTCGTGGGTCCAGAAGGAGGCTTTACCGAAGAGGAACGAGAAAAAATTGCAAGCTGTGATGGGACGCACATTTTAGGTATGGGCCCCCGAATCTTGCGAGCAGAAACGGCGGTAGTGTCAGCTTTGACACTGTTTCAGGCACTTTGTGGTGATTGGCGCAGGGAATTAAGCGAATAGGTTACCGACGCGAAACAGATTTACTTGCATAATGAAAAGCGGATTAAGACTTGATGCTTCAGGTCCGATCTATTAATTGAAAGAAAAAGTCGGCGGGTGGGCGCTCAACCGACACTGAGCATAAAGAGGAAACCAAATATGTCCGGACCTGCCACTGGCAAAGCGACTCCCATTACCAGTAAAAGTCAACTGATTGAATTCGCACAAAGTGGGTGCAAGCCAAAGAAGGACTGGCGAATTGGAACCGAACATGAAAAATTTGGGTTCGATCTGAAAACGCTGCAGCCTCTTCCCTATGAGGGGCCAAACGGAATCAAGGCCATGCTCGAAGGTCTTCAAAGATTCGGCTGGGAGCCTCAGTATGAGGCAGGTAATGTTATCGCGCTTTCCATGAATGGTTACTCAGTTAGCCTGGAGCCGGGCGGGCAACTAGAGCTGTCTGGTGCGGCTCTTGAAAATCTGCATCAGACTTGCAGTGAAGTGCATACTCATCTGGCGCAGGTGCGTGAAGTTGGCGATGAAATCGGTGTCGGGTTTCTAGGACTTGGTTTCAGTCCGAAATGGACGCGCGAAGAAACACCTATGATGCCCAAAGGTCGCTATAATATTATGAAGGCCTATATGCCCCAAAAAGGTTCCCATGGGCTGGACATGATGTTTCGCTCCTGCACAGTTCAGGTGAATTTGGATTACGCCAGCGAAGCTGACATGATAAAAAAGTTCCGAACCAGCTTGGCTTTGCAACCACTTGCGACCGCATTATTTGCAAATTCACCATTTACGGAAGGCAAGCCGAACGGTCATTTGAGCCATCGGAGTTTCATTTGGACAGATACGGATCCTGATCGAACAGGGATGCTACCCTGGGTGTTCGAGGAAGGCTTTTCTTTCGAAAGATATGTTGATTATGCGCTAGATGTGCCGATGTATTTTGTCTATCGGGACGGAAAATACATTGATGTTTCCGGTAAATCATTCAGGGATTTCATGGATGGAAAACTACCGGGATTGGAGGGGGAAATCCCTAATCTTGTGGATTGGGATAATCATTTAACGACGTTATTTCCAGAAGTCCGTATGAAACGCTTTTTGGAAATGCGGGGCGCTGATGGCGGGCCGTGGCGGCGACTTTGTGCTCTTCCTGCATTTTGGGTTGGGCTTCTTTATGATGAAACTGCGCTGGATGCGGCTTGGGATCTCGTAAAAAACTGGAGCAATGAAGAGCGTCAGCAAATGCGTGAAGATGTCGTCGTTCATGCGCTTGCCACAAGGGTACCCGGTGGCCGCGATATGCGGGATTTGGCTCGTGAGGTTCTGAAAATTGCAAGCGCTGGGTTAAACGCTAGAAAAAGGCTGGATAGTTTTGGTGAGGATGAAGAGCATTTTCTAAATGCCCTCAAGAATATTGTCGAAAACGGCGTAACACCTGCCGAAGAGCTTCTGGCCAAATTCAACGGGGAATGGGCCGGAAATATTGATCAGGTATTTCGTGAATACGCTTACTGATCAACTGCGGCTTGAAGAAGCTGATTGAGCAGTTTCGGAGCTTCATCAGGTGTTTGCGCGATTGTTTTCAGCTGCTTAGCAATTTTCGAGTAGCTTTCATTGTTTGTTGCGTGGCCTCTGCGTCGACCCAGCTCTTCACGTAAAAGACCTGAAATCCGCTGGATTGCATTTGAATCCTTTACCTTGATCGGGTCAATCAGTAACTCTAAATACTTGTTGAGCGGAGGGGAGGGGGAAAGCCTACCAGTGCTTTCATCTCCTATGCGCTTCATGTAGCTGACGAGGGCATTTAGCTCAAATTCCGTTGGCTTAGGACCGCCGAATTCTGCTGTTATTACGTGTTCTGTAAATTCTGTTATTGTGTTTTTGGGGGCGATTGTCCCAAAAGGCCCAAGTTTTCGCAGATTTTGGAGGCTCGGGATTGTAACGGGGTTAAATTTTCCATCTTCAGCGCCTTCAAACCAGAACCTGTTCGTCAAATCAACCTGCCCGGCTTCTTTGGACAGTTCAGGGATGAAAAATTGCGGATTGCGGTTTCCAGCCGGATGGCAGCTATTGCATGAGAGGCCCATGCGAATTGACTTCTCCCCAAGTAAGGAAGGGGAGTTAAACAGTAGTTTCCCCAGTAATTCTGTTGGGGATAAAGGCTTGCTACCGATTAAAAACTCTGGCGTTTCTCGTTCCGGGTTTATTCGACTGCCCGGTGAAAGCCAGCTGGCCGGATCGGATTGAGCTGTTGATATGAACAGAAATGGGAAAAGGCTTGCAGCAATTGTGATGCGTATTCCTTTTCCATGATAACGCTTAGCTGGCCGTACCACCAACAGTGAGCCCGCCCAGCAGCATGGTTGGCTGGCCAACACCAACTGGCACGCTTTGTCCGCCTTTGCCGCAAGTGCCAATACCACTATCCAGCGCCATATCATTGCCGACAGCTTTTACTTTTTTCAAAGCTTCGCTTCCGGTTCCGATCAGTGTTGCGCCTTTGACCGGTGAAGTCAGCTTTCCATTTTCCACCAAATAGGCCTCAGTGCAGGAGAACACGAATTTCCCGGAGGTTATATCTACTTGCCCGCCTCCAAAATTGATCGCATACAACCCCTTCTTAACGGATGAGAGAATTTCTTCCGGGTCTTCTGTGCCGTTTGTCATATATGTGTTGGTCATCCTAGGCATGGGCTGGTGAGCAAAGCTTTCGCGGCGCCCATTACCGGTTGGCTCCACGCCCATGAGGCGGGCATTTTGCCGATCCTGCATATATCCTACAAGAATTCCATCTTCGATAAGTGTTGTACAGGAACTCGCGGTTCCTTCATCATCCACGCTCAGTGATCCTCGACGATCCGGAATTGTGCCATCATCCACGACAGTGACACCGGGAGCTGCCACACGCTCCCCGATGAGGCCAGAGAATACAGACGTTTTTTTGCGATTGAAGTCACCTTCAAGGCCATGCCCCACCGCTTCATGGAGGATAATGCCGGGCCAGCCTGGTCCAACAATGACATCCATTTCACCCGCAGGCGCATCTACGCTATCAAGATTGACAACAGCCTGTCTGAGGGCTTCATCGACAGCGGATTTCCAAGTCTCTTCTTTTAAATAGAAATCATAACCAGTGCGCCCCCCTGTTCCGTGGCTTCCGTTTTCACGACGCCCGTTTTGCTCGACCACAACGGATACATTCAATCTCACAAGTGGGCGAATGTCACCGGCACGCGCACCGCCCGCGCGAATAACCTCAATCGCCTGCCAGGAGCCACTAAGTGACGCAGAAACCTGAACCACGCGACTGTCCTTGCTTCGGGCGTATGCATCAATTGCTTCAAGCGTTCTAACTTTGGCGTCAAATGGGATTTCAGCTAAGGGGTTATCATCTCTGTAAAGGGCCCGGTTCGCGCCAGCCGGTGGCAATGCAATTGTACCGCTTTTCCCCGCGGTTACAGCTTTCACTGTGTTGGCGGCTTGCTGAATTGCTCTTTCACTAAGTTCAGATGCATGAGCGAAACCAGTGGCTTCACCTGATACGCTTCGAAGGCCAAATCCCTGTGTTGTGTCAAAACTCGCGCTCTTCAATCTTCCGTCATCAAAACTGAAACCTTCCGATTGGCGGTATTCCAAAAAGAGTTCACCGTCATCGGCACCAGATAAAGCATCATTCACAAGTCTTTCAGCACTACTCCTGTCCATTTCTGTATTTTCAAAGAACAGTTTGTTTGCGGTATTAATATCAGTCACTTAACGCTCCGGTTAGATGGATTGAACTCTGCGATTTGTTTTCTTCGATCTTCAGAAATATGTGACTTCGACGGACAAATGTCGAGAGTGAGGTTGCAAATTATCCATGATTCAATCGAATGATTTGGTCTCTGTGATGCGACAAAATGACACATCTTGACAGTTTGGGCCCGAAACAATTCATTCCATTTTCTTCTAATGTTACTTGCACATTTAGCTTAAGTTATTGTTTTTTAACGGTTTTAATTAGATTTCAGAAGGGCGTCGCTGCAACCATTTCTGACAGATTGTTTTTATTTCAACGCAGGCTCTTGTTCTTTTAGTATTCCATAGTGTAATTTCCGCACCAAATTGATCTGAATCATTTTTGATTTGCACGATCCATCTGGTCTTGAGCGCAATTTAATGCGAAAATTTAGACGGATTATTTTTGTGTGAATTGTCAAATAGACAAAAAAGCTATTAGAGACGGGAACTAATGATGGCTATTGTAAAAAATATTGTCGGTCTTATTGCTGCGATCGCAGTAACTGCGGCGACAATGGGGGTTGCGGTTGCAGCCCAGGGACAGGCAGAACCATGGCAATTTGGGTTTCAGGATGCTTTTTCTCCTGTTGCTCATGAAATGCATGCTTTTCATAATCTTCTGCTGGTGATTATTACCGCAATTTCACTATTTGTTTTGGCGCTTCTGATTTACGTCGTGGTTCGCTTTAATAGGAAAGCTAACCCAAATCCATCAAAGACGTCTCACAACACGCTGATCGAGTTTGTCTGGACAGTTGTTCCGGTTCTTATTCTGATCGGCATTGCGATCCCGTCTTTCAGCCTGCTCTACTATGGAGACAAGGTAGAAAAGGCAGACATGACCATTAAGGCAATCGGCTATCAATGGTATTGGGGCTACGAATATACTGATCATGAAGGGCTCGCATTCGATGCAGTTATGCTTGAAGAAGATCAGTTGAAGGAAGGTCAGCCCAGACTTTTGGCGACAGACAATACAATTGTTCTTCCCGTGGACACGAATATTCGTCTTTTGGTGACAGCAGAAGATGTTCTGCACGCGTGGGCGATGCCAGCGTTTGGTGTGAAAATTGACGCTGTGCCGGGCCGTATTAATGAAACATGGATGAGAATAGAAAAAGAGGGCATGTATTACGGTCAATGCTCTGAGCTTTGCGGCGCACGCCATGGCTTCATGCCGATTATGGTGAAGGCTGTCAGCAAGGAAGACTATGCAAAATGGCTGGTAAAGGCCAAAGAAGAATTTGCTGGAATTGCACCTGCGACCACTGTTGCATCTGCAGCATCAGTTACACAATAATCGGCTAGAGAGAGGCAAGAAAATGGCTTACACTGCAGCAGCCGCTCACGACGATCATACCCCTAAAGGGTGGAAGCGTTGGGTATACTCAACAAACCATAAAGATATTGGTACCATGTATCTGATTTTCGCGATTATCGCGGGAATTATTGGTGGTGCGATGTCTGTTTACATGCGTGCAGAATTGCACATGCCTGGTGATCAGTTTTTGGATGGTAATTTCCATTTCTTTAACGTGCTGGTGACCGGACATGGTCTGATCATGGTCTTTTTCATGGTTATGCCGGCGGTGATCGGCGGATTTGGTAACTGGATCGTGCCGCTAATGATTGGCGCGCCGGACATGGCTTTCCCGAGGATGAATAATATTTCATTCTGGCTGTTGCCACCTGCTTTGGGATTATTGCTGATTTCTATCTTTGTTGAAGGGCCTGCCGGTGCAAATGGTGTTGGCGGTGGCTGGACAATTTATCCGCCGCTATCTTCAACTGTTGGGCAGCCAGGAATGGCCGTTGATTTTGCGATCTTCAGTCTGCATATCGCGGGTGCCTCCTCTATTTTGGGTGCGATCAACTTTATCACTACAATTTTCAACATGCGTGCGCCTGGCATGACAATGCATAAAATGCCATTGTTTGTCTGGTCCGTTCTGGTAACTGCGTTTTTGCTTCTTTTGTCACTGCCTGTACTGGCTGGCGCGATTACCATGCTGCTAACCGACCGTAACTTCGGCACAAGCTTCTTCGCACCAGAAGGGGGCGGAGATCCGATCCTGTTCCAGCATCTGTTCTGGTTCTTTGGGCATCCTGAAGTGTATATTATGATTTTGCCGGGCTTCGGCATTATCAGCCAGATTATTTCAACCTTCAGCCGTAAGCCTGTATTCGGATATCTGGGAATGGCTTACGCGATGGTTGCTATTGGCGGGGTTGGCTTCATCGTATGGGCCCATCACATGTATACTGTCGGTATGGACGTGAATACACGTGCTTATTTCTTAGGTGCAACTCTGGTTATTGCGGTGCCAACCGGGGTGAAGATTTTCTCCTGGATTGCGACCATGTGGGGCGGCTCTATCGAGTTTAAAGCTCCAATGATTTGGGCACTTGGATTTATCTTCCTCTTCACTGTTGGTGGTGTAACCGGTGTTGTGTTGGCAAATGCCGGACTGGATGTAATCCTTCACGATACTTATTATGTTGTTGCTCACTTCCATTACGTGCTTAGCCTTGGCGCTGTGTTTGCGATCTTCGCAGGCTTTTACTACTGGTTTGGCAAGATGACTGGCTACACATACTCAGAGTTTCTCGCTAAGCTTCACTTCACGGTGACATTTATTGGTGTGAACCTGATCTTCTTCCCAATGCATTTCCTCGGACTTGCGGGTATGCCACGTCGTATCCCGGATTATCCAGATGCATATGCAGGATTTAACGCAATTGCTTCAATTGGCTCCTACATTTCTGCATTTGGTGTGCTGATCTTCATCTACACCGTCGTACATGCTTTCATGCGCGGCCAGAAAGCAGCAGACAATCCTTGGGGTGAAGGTGCAACTACACTCGAGTGGACACTGTCTTCTCCTCCTCCATTCCATCAGTTCAATGAACTGCCGGTTGTTAAATAAGTAACGGAGTAACTTGTGTCTGACACAAGCATTATACAGGATAACGCAGCCCGGACTGTCTATCAGACAGCCCGGGCCAGCGACTATTTTGCGCTTCTGAAGCCGCGGGTGATGTCACTCGTGGTTTTTACGGGGCTTGTCGGTCTCGTCGTGGCGCCAGGTGATTTACATCCTGTTTTGGCATTTACCGCTTTATTGTGTATTGCCGTTGGCGCTGGAGCGTCCGGGGCAATCAATATGTGGTATGACGCCGATATTGATCAGATTATGGAACGTACCCAAAATCGGCCTATTCCAGCAGGTAAGGTTACGGCTGGTGAGGCTCTGGGTATTGGTGTGGCTCTGTCTGTTGCCTCTGTTGTGTTGATGGGGTTGGCAGTGAACCTGGTTGCTGCAGCGCTGCTGGCGCTGACTATCGGGTTTTACATCTTTATTTATACAATGTGGCTGAAACGCCGGACGCCGCAGAATATTGTGATCGGTGGTGCAGCAGGTGCCTTTCCTCCGATGATTGGCTGGGCGGCTGTAACAGGCTCTGTCAGTATTGAAAGTCTGGTGCTTTTTGCGGTCATTTTCTTTTGGACACCTCCCCATTTTTGGGCTTTGTCTTTGTGGCGTGATATTGATTATGCGAACGCAGGGGTTCCAATGTTGCCGGTTGTTTCCGGGCGGGAAGCAACACGCCGGCAAATCGTGTTTTACAGCATACTGTTATTGCCGATAGGTGTGTCCCCATATCTTCTGGGGTTTGCGGGACCTGTTTATGGAGTAGGCTCTGCTCTTCTGGGCGCGATTTTCCTCTTCGGTGCTTTTAAAGTCTGGTTCAAGAAAGACGAGAAAAGTGCTAAGCAGCTTTTTGCTTTCTCATTGCTGTATCTATTCCTGATTTTTGCCCTTCTCCTGGGAGAAGCAATAGTGATGGGAATTGTATGATGGACAAAGACGAAGAAAAGAAACGTATGCGGACCAGAAACCTTGTCGTTGGCGGGATACTGGCTGCAATTGTCATTCTGTTTTACCTGATTACACTCGCGAAACTGAATGTAGGTGTTGTATGAGCACTTCAGATCGTAAATCAAAGAGGCTTGCTTGGACGCTTTGCGGCGTTGCGGTTGCTATGGTCGGCTTGGCCTATGCATCGGTCCCTTTATATGATCTGTTTTGCCGCGTAACCGGTTACGGGGGAACAACGCAAGTCGCTAGCGAGGAATCGGATGTGATTCTGGATCGCAAGATGACGATAGATTTCGACGCCAATACGGCGCGCGATATGGCTTGGGAGTTCAAGCCTGTAAAACGTAAAATGGAGTTGCAGGTGGGGCAGACGGCGATTGCTTTTTATGAAGCATATAACCCGACAGATAAACCCATTACTGGAACTGCTACCTTTAATGTCTCACCACAAAAGGTGGGTCAGTATTTTAACAAGATCGAGTGTTTTTGTTTCACAGAACAGACATTAATGCCTGGTCAAAAAATTGACATGCCGGTGACATTTTATGTTGATCCTGCGATCGACGAAGATGTAAATGCCGAGGAAGTCACAACTATTACGCTGTCATACACTTTTTTCGTCGCTGACAAAGAAGAGGAAAGTGATGCTGTGGATGAAACGGCCGCTGTGGGTATAACTACTTCAACGGTTAATTAAACAAGTATAGTCAATATTTTAAACGAACCGGGAAAAACCGGTAAGATTGCAGGAGTTAAAAATGGCAGATGCTCACGCTAAACAGCATGATTATCACCTTGTAGATCCCAGCCCGTGGCCAGCACTTGCGTCCGTTTCGGCGTTTGTTGCAGCCATTGGTGCAGTATTGTTGATGCATCAGGGGAACTATGCTGTTTTCACCATTGGGATGGTTCTATTGTGCTACACAGCATATGTCTGGTGGCGTGATGTTGTAAAAGAAGGTGAACATCAAGGGCATCACACCCCGATCGTTCAGTTGGGCTTGCGATATGGTATGATCATGTTTATCGCGTCCGAAGTTATGTTCTTTGTTGCCTGGTTCTGGGCGTATTTTAACGCAGCGCTATTTCCAACAGAAGCTGTTGGTGCCGTCTGGCCACCAGAAGGCATCGAGGTGTTTGATCCATGGCACCTGCCATTTGTGAATACACTTATCCTCTTGACTTCCGGTACGACTGTTACCTGGGCTCATCACGCACTGCAACACGGTGATCGTAAGGGACTTGTGCAGGGTCTTGTTCTCACAGTGCTTCTGGGACTGGTCTTTTCAGTGGTACAGGGATATGAATATTCCCATGCTGCTTTCGCATTTGATGATGGCATCTATGCTTCCACATTCTACATGGCAACCGGTTTTCATGGTGCCCATGTTATCATTGGAACTATTTTCCTGATTGTCTGCCTGCTTCGTGCAATGAAAGGCCACTTTACGCAAACACACCATTTCGGTTTTGAAGCGGCTGCATGGTACTGGCATTTTGTTGACGTCGTTTGGTTGTTCCTGTTCGTTGCCATCTACTGGTGGGGCGCAGCATAAGGATAACGGTGGTATCGATTGACCTTTGTAGCCAATCGTAAATATTCCCCTTTCCTTTTGGGCATCTCCTGCAAGTGCCCGGCCTGTGGAAAGGGGAAACTGTTTTCAGGTCAGTTTGACGTTTTGCCTGTCTGTGCAGAATGTTCATATGATCTAAAATCGTTAGACAGTGGAGATGTCTCCGCTGTCTTTATCGTTTTTATAACGTCCATAACTTTAATAGCTGCGTGTTTTTGGGTTCAGTTTGTGTTTTGGCCACCTGTATGGCTGCAGTTGATTATCTGGATCCCGATGTTGATTGCGTTGCCTGTTCTGCTCCTGAAACCCTTAAAGGGAGTTTTGCTGGCAATAGAATACAGCCGTAAACATACCGCAGAGGAAAAGACTTCAAAGTCATGAAAAACTTCAAGCCCGGGATAACTCCGACACTGATTACACTTCCATTGATCATCGTTTTGCTGGGGTTGAGTTTTTGGCAACTCAATAGATATCAGTGGAAAGTCGGATTGCTGGATAATATTCAGCAGCAACTTTCTGAAGACGCGACGGCGTTACCGTCGGTTAATATCGATCCTGAAAATTGGCAATATCGCCGCGTGTTTCTGACAGGGCGTTTTTTGCATGACAAGGAAATCCACCTGTTTGCCCATGCGGAAAAAGGGCAAAAGGGATTTCATATAATCACCCCTTTTGAACGAGCAGATGGAGCGGGGATCGTTCTTGTGAACCGTGGCTGGGTTCCGGAGCGTTTAAAAGACGCGGCAACTCGTCCCCAAGGAAATATTGAAGGGGATACGGAAATTTCAGGCATTGTCCGTAAAGCGTGGACGAAGAGTTATTCTTTTCTGCCCGATAGCGATCCTGAAAAAAATGTTTGGCTTTTTGGCGAGCTTGACCAAATGGCTGCACATTTAAATCTGGAGGTGGCTCCTGTTTTTGTTGAACTGGACGATTTGCCGGTGCCTGGTGGTTTTCCAAAAGGCGGACAAACCCGGGTTACTGTCCCGAACAACCACATAGAATATGCGATTACCTGGTTTGGATTATCAGGAGCATTGCTGGTAATATATTATCTTTATGGTCGCCGCAGGGCGATGAAAGATGTTCAGTGATGGCGGAAATTTTATCGGCATATAAACAGCTGGAAGAAAAGTTCCATAAAATTTCAACTCTTTCCGGAGCTGCCGCTATTTTAGGGTGGGACAACGCGGTCATGATGCCAGCTGGCGGCGCGGATGCGCGTGCGGAGCAGTTGGCAACTCTTGGCGTAATTAGTCATGAGATGTTGTGTGATTTGCAGGTGTCCGACCTTTTGGATGAAGCCGAAGATCAGCCGCAGAATTTATCCGCTTGGCAGTTGGCTAATTTGCGTGAAATGCGCCGGGATTGGAAACATGCTACCGCCGTGAGTTCCGATTTGGTGGAAGCGTTATCCAAAGCGACGTCAAAATGCGAGATGATCTGGCGGCAGGCAAGAGAAGATAATGATTTTGAAAGCCTTCGAAATAGCCTTGAAGAGGTTGTTCGCCTTACGAAAATACAGGCTGACGTGAAATCTGAGGCCTTTCAATTATCACCTTACGATGCGTTGCTTGACCAGTACGAGCCCGGCTGTTCTGAAGCGCAAATAGACATTCTGTTCGATGATCTGGAAGAGTTTCTGCCACCAATATTGCAACAGGTACTGGACCGTCAGGAGGGCGCTACAGCAGCAGTAGCCCCAAAGGGTCCATTTGATATAGAAAAGCAGAGGAAGCTGGGCTTGCATTTTATGGAAAAGCTTGGCTTTGATTTCAATCGTGGGCGTCTGGATATCAGTCATCATCCCTTAACGGAGGAATCCCCGATGATGTCAGATTGACCACCCGATATGACGAGGCTGATTTTACACAAAGTCTTATGGGCACTCTGCACGAAACCGGACATGCACTTTACGAGCAGAATTTACCTCTCAAGTGGCGGGGGCAGCCGGTTGGGTTGGCTCGCGGGATGGCGTTGCATGAGAGCCAGTCTCTATTGGTCGAAATGCAATTGTCCCGCAGTGAAGCCTTTCTTGAATACGCATATCCTTTGTTAGAGGATGTTTTTGGTGACAAATCTGAAGCGTGGTCATTTGAAAATATCAAAAAACTATATCATCGTGTTGAACGAGGATTGATCCGGGTCGATGCCGATGAAGTTACCTATCCACTTCATGTTATCCTGCGCTATCGACTTGAAAAACAGCTTTTAAGTGGTGATTTACCGGTAGCCCAATTACCGCAAGCCTGGAATGACGGGATGCAGCAGCTTTTGGGAGTTCGTCCCCAGACAGATAGTATGGGATGTCTGCAGGATATTCATTGGCCCAGTGGAGCAATCGGTTATTTTCCAACCTATACGTTGGGAGCATTATCCGCCGCGCAGTTTTTCACTGCTGCCAATGAGAAACTTCCCGAATTGACGCAGGATGTTAAAACTGGACGATTTGAGAAATTGACAAACTGGATGGCAGATAACATTCATCAAAGTGCCAGTTTCGAGACAACCGACGAAGTCTTGAAACGGGTAACAGGTCGCCCGCTGTCAACAGAAGCTTTTAAAAAGCATCTCATACAACGCTATTTGAAAGACTAGGGCTTATTAAATCAACAAAATAGGGTATAGAAGCAGTACGAAATATGATCGGGCGGTTAGAAAGCTTGAGCAAATTTGAAATCTGTTTCGCAAAGGAGAAATTAAGTGCGATACATCAGCACGCGTGGTGAAGCACCGGCATTGAATTTCGATGAAGTGGTTTTAACCGGACTTGCTCGCGATGGAGGGCTATATGTGCCCGAAACGTGGCCGCAATTTTCTGCATCGGAAATCAGATCACTGGCGGGTAAAAGCTACGCCGAAGTTGCTGCGCAGGTGTTGTATCCTTTTGTCGAAGGGTCCATTCCGCTGGAAACTTTTCAGGGTATGACTGAAAAGGCATATGGAACTTTCGCTCACAAAGCTGTCGTTCCCATATCGCAACTTGATGAAAATGCGTTCCTGATGGAATTGTACCATGGGCCAACATTGGCGTTTAAAGATGTGGCCTTGCAACTACTTGGATTGCTTTATGATTATCTGCTTGGGAAGCAGGGTAAACGGGTGACAATTGTCGGCGCGACATCAGGTGATACTGGTTCTGCGGCCATTGAAGCCTGCCGCGGCCGTGATGCTGTAGATATTTTTATTTTACATCCCAAGGGCCGTGTATCTGAAGTCCAGAGACGCCAAATGACAACCGTGCTGGACGATAATGTGCATAATCTGGCGATTGATGGAGATTTTGACGACTGCCAGGCTCTGGTAAAAGCCATGTTCAACGATCATGAATTTAGAGATACGTTGGGCGTATCTGCTGTAAATTCCATCAACTGGGCACGGGTGATGGCCCAGATTGTATATTACTTTACGACTGCAGTGTCTTTGGGCGGGCCAGACCGGGCGATTTCTTTTTCTGTGCCAAGTGGCAATTTCGGCGACGTTTATGCGGGGTATTGCGCTCACAAAATGGGGCTTCCCATTGAGCAGCTGATAGTCGCAACCAATCGCAATGATATTTTGTCGCGTTTCTTTAACGAGGGGCGCTATCGTAAAGAAGGTGTGAACCCCACGATTAGTCCCAGCATGGATATACAGGTATCCAGCAATTTCGAGCGCTTTTTGTTTGATCTATGTGCAAGAGATGCAGGTCAAATCCGTAACTTTATGGCACAGCTGGATGACGACGGTGGATTTGATGTGGACCCGCAGCAATTAAACTCTTCTATCTTCTCAGCAGGCTCGTGCAGTGAAGAGGAAACACTTGAAACAATTCGCCATACGCTTGCCACTAGTGCCAAGCTTGTTGATCCACATACTGCGGTGGGCTTGAAAGTTGCAGGCCAAAGACGCACATCAGTTACAGTACCTATGGTAACACTTTCAACAGCGCATCCAGCAAAATTTCCTGCTGCTGTTGAGAAAGCATGCGGACATTATCCACAGTTGCCAGAGCATATGAAGGATTTATTCGACGTGAAGAGCGGTTGGATGAACTTCCCAATGAACTGGTCACCATACAAAATTACATCCGGCAAAAATCCCGGATACTGAATTGATAGAGTAGAAAGTAAAATCTTGATGACACAGCAGATTACCACGCTGAGCAATGGTTTAAGGGTTGTCACTGACCCAATGCCACATCTTGAGACAGCCGCGGTAGGAGTTTGGGTTGATACAGGTGCCCGCCACGAAAGCAAGGATGTAAACGGGATTTCACATGTGCTCGAGCATATGGCCTTCAAAGGCACGAAAACGCGATCTGCGCTGGAAATCGCTGAAACAATTGAAGCAGTTGGCGGTCATTTAAATGCTTATACCAGCAGGGACCAAACTGCGTATTTCGCCCGTGTGTTGGAAAAAGATTTGGCGCTGGGTGTGGATATACTTGCAGATATTTTGCAAAACTCCACATTCGATGAGCAGGAATTGACTCGCGAAAAAGAGGTTATAGTTCAGGAAATTGGGCAGACTAATGATACGCCTGATGACATTATATTTGATCATCTGCAGGAAACTGCATTTCCCGAACAGGCGCTTGGCAGATCGATATTGGGGCCAGCGGAGAATGTAAGGTCTTTTAGCCGTGAGTTGATCTCCAACTATATGACGGAGCGCTACAAAGCTTCCAAAATGGTGTTGAGTGCTTCTGGCGCTGTCTCTCACGATGAATTGGTCGCTCTGGCGGAGGAAAAGTTTAGTAATCTGTCCAACGGAACAGAGCGGGAGTTTGAGCCTGGAAAATTCGTTGGCGGTGACTATCGTGAGCAACGGGAATTGGAGCAAGTGCATTTCACAATGAGTGTTCCTGGTGTTTCTTACGAGGATGAAGATTTTTACGCGAGCCAAATCCTGTCCGGGCTATTGGGCGGCGGTATGTCATCAAGGCTGTTTCAGGAGGTGAGGGAACGCCGGGGGCTGTGTTATTCCATTTTCTCCTTCGCGTCTTCTTTTTCCGATTGTGGTCTGTTCACTGTTTATGCAGGAACCGGAGAGGGACAGATATCCGAGTTAAGCACAGTCGTTGCCGATGAATTATTAAAGGTGAGCAAAACGGTTACCGAGGCGGAGCTTGAACGCGCAAAAGCCCAGCACAAAGCCGGTCTTTTGATGGGAATGGAAAGCCCAGCGTCACGGTGCGAAGCCCATGCACGTCAGATGTTGATATACGGGCGGGTTATTTCTCCTACGGAAATTGCTGGGCTGATCGACGAAATTTCGATTGAACGATTGCAGCGGTTGGCTGAACGATTGTTTGTCGGAGCCAAGCCTGCAGTTGCTTCTCTCGGACCGATTAAAAATCTTGAAACTTATGAGCGGTTTGCGGCAAGATTTAGCTGAGGGTTTGACTGAACTGACCCTTGTTGACGCAGGAATGAACAGGGATCATGCTACTCGAGAGTATTTGGAACAGAGACCGGAAGGATCAAATCGCCAGCGAGCGAATTTATCTGCGATCTCCTGTTTTGGAAGACTGGGAACAATGGTCAAGCTTAAGAAGTATCAGTCGTCAGCATTTAATTCCATGGGAGCCAAAATGGACTGCGGACAGTTTGACCAAGCGCAGTTTTAAAAACCGTTTGAGGCGTTATGCTGCGGATGCACGTGCAGATTCCGGTTATGCTTTTTTCATTTTCCGCAATCAGGACCACCAGCTGATCGGTAGCATTACTCTTAGCAATATCCGCCGCGGAGTAGCGCAGACAGGCACGATAGGATACTGGACTGGCCTTCCCTTCGCCCGAAAAGGGTATATGCATGAAGGGCTGACTGCGCTGATACCCGTCTTATTTGACCATTATTCCTTGCGCCGGCTGGAGGCTGCTTGTCTTCCGGAGAACATTCCAAGCGCTACTTTGCTTGAAAAGGTTGGGTTCACAAAGGAAGGATATGCAAGGGAGTATCTTTGCATAAACGGAAAATGGCACGACCATTTGCTTTTTGCGATGATTAAAGGTGATGCGGTTTTGAAGCGGATACAACCGAGTAATAACAGCTGATTGCTTCAGGCGTGACCGATATCCCCTGACAATGCCCCTGGGTCAACTCCAAGCTTTCTGATGGCTGTTTGCCACTTGATACTGCTGCGATTACCAAAAACCAGATCACTGTCAGCATCGACAACCAGCCAGCCATTTTCCTGAATTTCTTTTTCCAACTGCCCGGGCCCCCAACCAGCGTAGCCAAGTGCTAGCAACGTGTTTTCAGGGCCGCTACCGCTAGCCAATGATTTGAGCATGTCGACAGTTGCGGTCAGGGCAATTTCCTTATCGATCAGGATTGACGTTTCATGAATGATGTCGGTTGAGTGTAATAAAAAACCTCTTTCTGACTCAACAGGCCCACCAAAATGTATTTTTTTATCAGTAAAGTCGGCGGTTAAAGGTATCTCAAGCTGTGCAAACAGGTCTTCAAAGGATATAGCGTCCAGATCCTTGTTCAGCACAATTCCCATGGCACCATCCTCACCATGGGCACAGAGCAAAATTATAGCTTTTTGAAAGCGAGGATCTGGCATGGTTGGCATGGCAATAAGGATTTGTCCTTCCAGATACCCGTTATTCACATCGTTATTATTGTTCCCCATGATATAACTCATCGCTTAACAGATTAACTCGACTTAACTCAATTGTGATCAAAGTTCCTCATAGAAGAGGTTATACTTCCACAAAGCGGAGCTCATTGACATTATCTGGTGAGAATTATTCAAAAATGAAGTCAAAGATCTTATTTTTTTCGATCGCAAAGGTAATTTGCTCAGTCTTTCTGACCGTTTGGGGGCATATTGCCCTCGCCAACACCGGAAGTGGCTGGGTTGAAACAGATGTCAGCAGATCGCGCCTCGTCTTTGCTGGACCTGAAAAAGCCGGCAGTGAAAAATTACTGATTGGTTTGCAGGTGCAGTTGAAAGAGGGGTGGAAGACCTATTGGAGAAACCCCGGCGATTCTGGTATACCGCCCAAATTCAATTGGCAGGGGTCCGAAAATATTGCACGGGTGAAGGTAAACTGGCCCATACCGGAAAACTTTGAGAGTTTTGGATTTCGGACATGGGGATACGATAGGGAAGTAATATTTCCTGTAATTATTACACCCAAAAAACCGTCAGAAGCTGTCAATGTCCAACTTCAGTTTGCTTTTGGCGTTTGTGCCGATGTTTGCATTCCCTTTGAACAGACGTTTTCATTGGCAATACCTCATCAGGCAAAAGCAAACAATGATGACAGAGACCAAGTGTTAAACTACCTGAAAATCAGTCCAACTCCTTTGAAAAACTCAAACAAAGTTGATGCGATTACGGCACGTGCAATCGATAGCGAACAGTTCGAGCTAAAGCTTCAGAGCAGCACAACATTGTCTGATCCGATCGTCATACTGGAGGGGGAGGATGGTGATGTTTTCACCGTGAGGGAGGTGAGCATAGGAGCCAGTCATCAGCAGGCACGCTTTATCATTGCTGCGGATACTGATCGAAAGTCACCTAGCCTTTCCGGCAGAGTATTGTTCGCAACTGTTTTTGATAAAGACTGGGCAGTTGAGACAGTTGTCAGCATTGATTAAACTTATATGTATCGTAACTTGATTTTACCGTTTGCATGATCAAGTATGGATTATTCAAACTCCTCCAAATACTGAAACAGGGAATATAAAATGACTATCTCAATCGGCGACCAAATTCCAGCAGTGGACTTGATGGAAATGACAGAGAGCGGCCCTGCAAAGGTGTCAACGTCCGACATTTTTTCCGGAAAGAAAGTTGCCATGTTTGCTGTGCCAGGAGCTTATACACCAACATGTTCAGCCAAGCATTTGCCTGGCTTCGTTGAAAATCTGGATGCTTTGAAGGCAAAAGGTGTCGATGAAGTCATCTGCCTATCTGTCAACGATCCGTTCGTTATGGCTGCTTGGGGTAAAGCACAGGATGCATCTGGTGTTCGTATGATGGCTGATCCGGATGCTGCACTGACTAAAGCGATGAACGTTGAATTTGACGCGTCAGGCGCTGGTTTGGGCGTTCGCTCTCGCCGTTACTCCATGCTTGTTGAAGATGGTAAAGTTACTCAACTTAATCTTGAAGAAACTGGTGGTTTTGAAGTTTCGGATGCGCAGACCTTGCTGGGTCAACTTTAAAAAAACTGATGAAGGAGGGGGATATCCTCCTCCTTCACTTGTATTTTTCCATACCCTGATTGGCAAGTTCATCTGCCTTTTCATTACCGGGATTGCCGGCGTGACCTTTCACCCAATGCCAGCGAACATCGTGACGTCGGATTGCTGCGTCCAGCTCCATCCATAAATCCTGATTTTTAACCGGTTTTTTGGCAGCAGTTTTCCAGCCGTTTTTTTTCCAATTTACCATCCATTTGGTAATGCCATCGCGTACATAAGTACTGTCTGTATGTAAATCGACGCTACTTTTGCGTTGAAGGGCGTTTAAAGCATTTATCGCGGCACTTAATTCCATTCGATTATTTGTAGTTTCGGCGGCTCCGCCATAAATCTCTTTTTGCTTGCCTTTATACTCCAGAAGGGCACCCCAACCGCCCGGCCCCGGATTCCCTGAACATGCGCCGTCTGTATAAATTGTTACCGCTGTATCGGTCAAAATCTCACCTGAATCGTGTGCTTACATTCAATGTTGAAACGCAGCATAGCTATCCTTGCAAAACAGTCAGTAAAATATTTGCATTTTAACTGAATTTTAGGTGCTTGCAGGCAGGATGAGAAATCTGTGATGTATTAAGGATACCAGGAGCGCGCGTTTTATCATGTCAAAAAAGATGTTTTCTGCTGAGATCAAGCAACTCAAAAACGGGATTTCTGGTAATTCGGATGGTGAAAATCAGGGCGGGGGTATAAGTCAGGAGCAATATGAAGAATTGCTGGAGGCCATTAACTCTGTAAAAGCCGATATCGCGGAAAATGCTTCGAAGGTTGAAGAAACACCTCAGTCCATGAGCGAAAAAATGCTCGAGGACTTCAAAAAAGAATTTGCAGACTCACTAGAGCTTAAGTCGGAACTTGAAGAATTGTCTCGAGTTATCATGGATACGCGCCGGGAGATAACTTCAATCAATTCTAATGATAAAGGCGCGAAAATTCACGCGATGACAGATCAGCTTGATGCTGTTGTTGCCGATACAGAGACAGCAACTAATGAGATTCTTGCCGCTGTAGAGACGATTGAGGATAAGAATGAAAGTCTTGAGTTGAATGCAACGGACCCCGATGAGCTGGAAATTACAGAGACGATCAGCAAGGCCGTGATGAAAATATATGAAGCTTGTAACTTTCAGGACATTACAGGACAGAGAATTTCCAAAGTTGTAGGAACGCTTAAATTTGTCGAAGATCGTATTCAGGCCATGATTGAAATTCTTGGCGGCGAAGATCAGCTCAGTGCACTTGAAGGTATCGAGCAGGAAATTCAGAAAGATGGCGACATTGAACTGAGCGGTCCGCGTGCGGAAGGTCAGGAAATTTCACAGGATGAAATTGACGCATTGTTTGACTAAGATGTTAAACCGTAAGCGCTAACAGATGTTACGTCCTGATGGAATCTGATTTTTTTAAGATATTCTGACGGATCTTTCGGTTTAACCAAGGCGCCATCAACCTGATTCAGCCAATCAAATAATCTGGTGAGGTAAAATCTCATGGCAGCCCCTCTGCAAAGGAGTGGCAAGGCACCTAATTCCTGAACAGAGATTTCCCTTCTTTTTTGGTAAGCGTTTAATAACTTGCGCGCTTTTGTAATATTGAAGCTGCTATCTGTTTCGAAACACCAGGCATTCATACAGATCGCCAAGTCATATGCCAGAAAATCGGTGCAGGCGAAATAGTAGTCAATTACACCGCTTACTGCGTTATTGAGGAAAAAGATGTTGTCCGGAAATAGATCAGCATGAATAACTCCGGTGGGCAAATCCTGAGGCCAGTGCAATTCCAAAAACTCCAGCTCAGATTCAATTTCTTTTAGTTCAGCTGTTGAAAACTGGCCCTCGGCATTTGACGCTTTGCATCTATTGAACAGATTGCGCCAACTTGTGACATCAAGAGCATTATTACGTGTCAGCTTGAAATCTTGTGCCGCAAGGTGAAGGTCTGCAAGTGTATCGCCCAAAAGCGCACAATGGTCAGGCGTGATCCGGCGAATGGAACGCCCTTCCAGAAATTGAATAATGGCAGCAGGACGCCCTGCCACTCTCGTAAGTGACTGTCCTGATTTGGTCGCAATTGGTGTGGGGGAGACAAAGTTTTTTGCCGCCAGATGTTCCATCAAGCCCAGAAAAAACGGTAAATCATTTTCTTCCACACGTTTTTCGTAAAGCGTTAAAATGTAGAAACCAGCTTCCATGTGAAGTAAAAAATTTGAGTTTTCTACACCTTCGGCAATGCCCTTGCAGGACAGAACTTCGCCCAGATCATACTGAAGCAATAAGTCGTCGAGCTCTTCGTCCGAAATATCGGTATATACCGCCATGTTGCTGCCTGCTGGTGTTTAATTAGTTTTCTAGGACGCGAGGGAGCTTGAACGTGACATGTTCTTCGCTGGTGACGACTTCCTCGACCGAAACAGTGTAATGCGCTGAAAAGGCATCCACAACTTCTTCAACAAGAGTTTCCGGAGCAGAAGCGCCGGCTGTAATGCCGATGTTCTTACAGTTTTGCAACTTCTCCCAAGGTATGTCTGATGCGCGCTGAACAAGGCTTACATTTTGGCATCCACTCTTTTTCGCCACTTCAACCAAACGCATGGAGTTGGAAGAATTGGGGGCGCCTATAACAAGCATACCGTCACAGTGGCTTGCAAGCTGTTTCACAGCAGCCTGCCGATTTGTCGTAGCGTAGCAGATATCTTCTTTTTTGGGGGAGGCAATATCAGGGAAACGGGATCGCAATGTTTCCACGATATCGCGCGTTTCATCGACGGATAAAGTTGTCTGCGTAAGGTAAGCGAGTTTGGCCGTGGGGTTTTGGGGCTGAAATTCTTTTGCGTCTTCCACCGTCTCGACCAAAGAAATCCGTCCATCTTCAAGCTGCCCCATTGTCCCAATGACTTCAGGATGCCCGCGGTGCCCAATCAAGACAATTTCCATGCCATCCTTTTCATGCCTTTCGGCTTCGCGGTGGACCTTGCTGACAAGAGGGCAGGTTGCATCAATGTAAAACATATTCCGCCGTTCAGCTTCTTGCGGAACGGCTTTTGCAACGCCGTGGGCAGAAAATATCACGGGGACGTCTTTGGGAACATCGGAGAGTTCGTCGACGAAAACGGCTCCCTTTTTCTCAAGATTTTCAACTACGTAGCGGTTATGAACGATTTCATGGCGCACATAGACAGGAGCACCATATTTTTCCAGCGTTCTTTCAACTATTTGAATCGCTCGGTCGACGCCGGCACAAAACCCGCGAGGGGCTGCCAGTAACAGTTTTAAGTCCGGTGCGCTCATTACATGAAACCTATTTTCAATTTTGCCTAAATATCGCAGTTGCTTGCTAAATTTGTTAAAGCAAAAGCCTTGGGTTGCTAAAAAAAACTGGGCATCCTAAATTCGGCGGATTAGTACATCAAAATTCTACTGATTACCAGTGCAGACGCAATAGATGCTTGGATCCTGCATTGAAAAGAAATGGAAAATCGTAATGAAGTCGGTCTTAAAATTGATTGCTGCACTTTCGATACCGCTGCTTGCTGGCGCCTGCAGTACGGATTTTGGTACAGATATTTTCAGCATGGAAGAGCGGGTGCTGCCCTGTCCGACAGTTTCAATTTTACCTGGAGCCGAGACTATAACGGTTTTCAGGGAAGGGCCAGGCCGTGATCTTGTCGATGTGACCTTTGAAGGTTCAATTGAACCACTGAAAGGCGAATGCCTTTATGAAGATGATGATAGCCTGATTGTGGCTGAGCTATTTCTGCAGCTCAATGTGGTGAAAGGACCTGCGTCCAATTCCAACAGCGTAAAATTGCCCTTTTTTATTTCAATTGTTGATCGCGATAAGAAGATTCTTAGCAAGCGAGTCTTTGATAGTCCGATTGAAATTCCAGAAGGTAAACGTCGCGGTGCTGCACTTGAGGAAATGATTCATAGAATTCCTGTGTTAAGCGGACGTGACGGGCGTGACTATACGATTGTTCTGGGTTTCCAGCTAACTGCGGAGCAGCTTGAATATAATCGCCAGAACAACTAGAGAAAGCCTGCTGTGAAGCGGGCTTTCTCCAATTAGAGACTTTTATACGACTTTTCTGACTTCCTCGAGGAAATGCCCAACATTGGTCTCCAGTGCGCTGGATTTTTCCTGAAGCTGGTTTGCCTGTTCAAGTAAGTCGTTGCTGGTTCCGGATGTACTGGCAGAAGTGGTTTCCACAGATGAGATATTTTCAGACACTGTCTGGGTGTTTTGCGACGCGCTTTGAACACTTTGTGAAATTTTATGCGTAGCTGAACCTTGTTCTTCGACAGCGCTTGCGATCATTGCAACGGCATTGCTGATGTCTTCGATAGAACTGTTAATAGTGTCCATTGAATTTACGGCATCACCGGTCGCCTGCTGAATATCGATAATCTGCTTGCTGATATCCTCTGTGGCTTTTGCTGTTTGGTTCGCCAGATTTTTAACTTCATTGGCAACAACTGCAAAACCTTTACCTGCATCACCAGCTCGTGCAGCCTCAATGGTCGCATTGAGCGCCAGAAGATTGGTCTGCCCTGCAATATCTTCGATCAGCTTTACGACTTCACCAATTGATTGTGCTGCTTCTGCCAAGCCTTTAATCCGTTCGTTTCCGCTATTGGCCGTTTCTTTAGCGGTAGCGGTATTGGAAAGAGAGCTTTTGATCTGGCGACTGATTTCCTGAATGGACACTGACATTTCTTCAGCAGCGCTAGCGACGGTTTGAACACTTTGTGATGCATTCTGCGCTGCGGTGCTGACGGTTTTTGCCTGGGTGGCAGTGCCAGCAGCGCTGGTAGATAATGTATTGGCTGAATTCTGCAGGCTTTGAGATGCGCTTGCAATGCCACTTGAGACGTCACCGATCTGTGCTTCGAACTCCTTAATGATGTCGCTGAACATTTGAGTTCGGGTTTCAAAAGCTTGGGTGCAGGCGTTTATTGACTGAGCCGTTTGCTGGAATGAACCTGACATATCCGTATCGATAATTCTGCGATGATATTTCTGGTCCGCGACATGTTGCATGGAAGCTGCGGCTTCGCGAAGGAACGCATCCACTCGATCAGCAAGCTCGTTTATAGATAACTGCAGTGGTGCGAGTGGGCTTGCATCATCAATGTGAAGCACACGTTTATCAAAATCCCCTTCAGAGAGTTTTTTGCATATAAATGCAGTTCCCTGAATTTCTTCCATGAGTTCAGAGGACAGGCTGCTTCCTTCAGCACCTGCGAATTCTGCAGCACGTGATTCCAGCATTAACCGAATATTGTCTCGCTCCTGACTGGCTTTTTTGCCTTTTGTGTAAAGGGCTACAACTAATATTGCAGCAAACCCAATACCTGTCGCGAATAGCGCCAGAGAATACGTCAAGTCGTCATTGGTGTAACTGAAACCCATGTATATGGCTGCCGTTATCACAACAGCGACAATAGTGGGAAGTAGGTTTTTAAAGAGAGAAAATCCAGCGCCCATAGTCGCCTCCTTCGTCTGTTATGAATTTTGTAAGCATATCCATACTCGCGTTAAGTCCGTCTTTGGGCGAGCTGGCAGCTTTTTCCGCATTGCGGAGTTTTTGGTAAAGTGGGGTGATGACATCCTGAATGATTTGCTTGTTTGGAGCGCGGCGGTTGGAGTGATAGCCGCTTATGCTTCCAGTGCTGTCAAAGGATGGTGTCACATGGGCCAGTACCCAATAATGATCTCCGTTTTTACAGAAATTAATAACATAAGCGAAAATTTCGTTCCCGGACCCGATCTGGTCCCACATGAATTGAAAAACAGCTCGTGGCATGTCGGGGTGACGAATCACGTTATGCTGTTTGCCTAAAACTTCTGCTTCTTCGTAATCAGATATATCAAGAAATTTTCTGTTCGTGTAAGTGAGCTTTCCGCTGAGGTCGGTTTTACTGACAATAATTTCTTTTTCATTGAGAAAGCGCTCAACGCCTGTTGGGGGGGATGCGTTTTTCATTAACTTGTTACCATTATATGTGAAATGCGGAATGCGCATACGATGCTTCCATTCATTTTGTTATGGCCCTGAATGGTTAACACAGGGTAACCAAATCCATTTTATTGATCGGAAATTCGTTAATTTCCCACCATAAACTTCAATTAGCGGGCCTTGGTGTTTGACAGAACAAAATGCTTGGCTATGATCGGCCCCTCATACAGAAGATCCCTGCGGGAGAGTCAGTTCATTCTGACGCCGAAGGAGCAACCACCCCGGAAACTCTCAGGCACCCGGACCGCAGGAGGATGAAGCTCTGGAAAGAAAATCGAGTAATCGATTTCACCGAAGGGGTAAGCAAAGACAGCTTATATCTGTTTTTGTCAAATCTCTCAGGTCCATAAGACAGAGGGGGTGTCTCCTGAAACAGTTCGGGAGGCTGAACCGTATTGTGGATTGAGAGACATATGAACGAATCCTCACAGACAAAGCGCACGGCGCTTTACGATTTGCATTTGGAATTGGGCGGGAAAATTGTGCCCTTTGCGGGCTATGATATGCCGGTTCAATATCCGGACGGTATCATGAAAGAGCATTTACATACTCGCGAAAATGCGGGTTTGTTTGATGTATCCCACATGGGGCAGGTGGTTATTAGTGGCGCCAACCCAGCAACCTCTATCGAAAAGCTCGTTCCGGGTGACATTCAGTCCTTAAAAGCTGGCGAAATGCGCTACAGTTTCCTCACAAACGAAGCTGGCGGGATCCTTGACGATTTAATTATCACGCAACGAGGCAATGATCTGTTTGTTGTGGTTAATGCAGGTTGTAAAGATCAGGATATTGCACTGTTTAAGGAAAAGCTGGCTGGAGAAGCGGAAGTCATCGTTCTCGATGACAGAGCGCTAGTGGCTATTCAAGGACCAAAGGCGGCGTCGGTTCTGGCAAGATATAATCCAGATGTGGCGACGATGCCATTTATGACTTACAGAGAGCTGGAAATAGCAGGTGTGCCCTGCTTTGTAACACGTTCAGGCTATACTGGAGAGGATGGGTATGAAATATCGATCCCCAATGATCAGGCAGTGTCGCTGTGCAAGCAGTTGTTGGCTGGGAGTGAGGTTGCTCCGATTGGCCTGGGTGCGAGAGACTCTCTTCGCCTGGAGGCTGGCTTATGTTTGTACGGATATGACTTGAACGAGAACACAACTCCTGTATCCGCTGGCCTCCTGTGGGCAATTAGTAAGCGTCGCAGGGAGGAGGGGGGATTTCCGGGGGAGAAAGTCATTCTCGAGGAGATTGCCAACAAACCAAAAATGAAGCGCGTCGGTATTTTGCCCGAAGGGCGTGCGCCAGCTCGCGAACATACAGAAATTGCGGATATGGATGGTAATATTGTCGGTGAAGTGACCTCTGGTGGTTTCGCGCCAACATTGCAGGCCCCTGTCGCAATGGGTTATGTGCCGCTTGAGCTGTCAAAACCAGATACACCACTTCAGCTGATGGTTCGCGGAAAAGCGCGTGCCGCCAAAGTGGTGAAAATGCCATTTGTTGAACAACGCTATTACCGGGGCTGAAAGCCCCTTTTATGATTGGGAAAATTGTTATGAGCATCAAATATACGAAAGATCATGAATGGGTCACTGTTGAAGATGACATTGCGACTGTCGGCGTTAGCGTTTATGCGCAGGAGCAATTGGGAGATGTGGTTTTTGTCGAAGTTCCGGAAGTGGGCCGCACATTGGACAAAGGCGATGAGCTGGCTGTTGTCGAAAGTGTGAAAGCCGCTTCAGAAGTATATGCGCCGATTGGCGGCGAAGTGTTGGAAGTCAATAATGATCTGGAAGACAATCCATCACAGGTCAATGAAGATGCACAAGGTTCTGGCTGGTTCGCAAAAGTTAAAATATCCGATGCGTCCGAACTTGACGATTTGATGGATGAAGCTGCTTATAAAGAATATACAGAAGGTCTTGCCTAATGAGATACATGCCGCATACCGCCGAAGAGCGTGCGGAAATGCTGAAAAAAATAGGGGTTTCTTCTGTAGACGAGCTGTTTGTTGACATCCCTGAAGAAGCCCGTCTGAACGACCTGTTGGATCTGCCGACACATGCGCCAGAAATGGTTGTTGAGAAAAAAATGCAGGCTTATGGGCTTAAGAACCTGTCGCCTGCCGAGGTTCCCTCATTCTTGGGAGCAGGGGCTTACCGTCACCATGTCCCAACAGTCGTGGATCATCTGGTTCAGCGTTCCGAATTTTTGACAGCTTATACACCCTATCAGCCTGAAATCAGTCAGGGAACCTTGCAGGCCCTGTTTGAATTCCAAACACAGGTTGCCATGATTACCGGGATGGATGTGGCAAATGCGTCCATGTATGACGGTGCAACAGCCTGCGCTGAAGCGGTATTGATGTCGTGCCGGGCTACCCGACGTAAAAAGGCCATTTTATCAGGAAACCTGCATCCGCATTACCGCGAAGTCACAGAAACGACTGTGCAGTACACCGAGTTCAAGGTGAACTCCAAGTCTCCTGTTGTTGAGGGTCCTGAAGATTTTAGTGAAGAGCTGGATCAGGAAATAGCCTGTGTCGTTGTCCAAAATCCAGACTTTTTTGGCCGATTGCAGGATCTGGCTGAGCTGGCAGAAAAATGCCATGAAGTAGGTGCATTGCTTGTCGTTGTCGTGACTGAAGTTGTCTCACTTGGGGCAATTAAATCACCTGGCGAAATGGGCGCCGATATCGTCGTCGGTGAGGGGCAATCAATTGGTGTGCCTCTGTCATATGGCGGACCGTATGTTGGTCTGTTCGCGACAAAGCAGAAATATGTTCGGCAAATGCCCGGCCGGCTTTGCGGTGAAACAGTAGATCAGGAAGGCAAACGTGGGTATGTCCTCACCTTGTCAACTCGGGAACAGCATATTCGCCGGGAAAAAGCCACGAGCAACATCTGCACAAATGCCGGTTTATGTTCTCTTGCCTTTAGTATTCACATGAGCCTCTTGGGGGAGACCGGCTTTAAAAAGCTGGCCATGCTCAATCATGGGGAAGCTGTGGCGGCTTCTGAGAAAATTGACGCGATTGAAGGTGTTCGGGTTGTGAACGAGACCTTCTTCAATGAGTTCACCGTGGAGTTGCCGGTTAAGGCCGAACAGGCTGTTGAAAGACTGGCGGAGCGGAATATTTTGGGCGGCATCCCGGTTTCAAGGTTGCTTCCTGAGCATGCAGAATTTGATAATTTACTTCTTGTGACCGTGACGGAAACAAATACGGAAGAAGAAGTAGATCAGCTCGTTGACGCCTTAAAGGAGATTGCCAATGCTTAATAATGTTGGACGTCCTACCCGACCAGATGCGGCAAATCATGATGACCTGTTGATGGAAGAAACATTTACGGGGAATAAGGCTCTCAATCTTGAAACACCGCTGATTTTTGAACAGGGTGTTAAAGGGCGAATTGGCGTTGATATGGCTGAGCCGCGGGCAATTAAAAACCGCCTGGGTGGCTTGGAGAAAAGTGAAGATATAGGCTTGCCTGACTTATCCGAACCACAAGTGCTACGCCACTATGTGCGTTTGAGCCGCCAGAATTACTCAATTGATGCAGGTTTTTATCCTCTTGGTTCCTGTACCATGAAGCACAATCCGCGCATTAATGAGAAATCGGCACGGATGAAAGGTCTTGGTGATATTCACCCTTTGCAACCCGTTAGTACGGTTCAGGGTGCGCTGGAACTTATTGATGATCTGGCCCATTGGCTAAAAACCATAACCGGAATGCCCGCCGTGGCTATGTCACCGGCTGCAGGTGCGCATGGTGAGCTTTGCGGCGTAATGGCTATTAAAGCCGCTCATGATGCCAAGGGAGAGAATAGAAGCATTATTCTGGTGCCTGAATCAGCTCATGGTACCAACCCCGCCACTGCGGCTCTTTGTGGGTATAAGGTTCAATCCGTTCCTGCACGAAAAGATGGACGCATGGATATTGAGGCGTTTGAAGCTGCACTAAGCCCTGAAGTGGCTGGCGTTATGCTGACAAATCCGAATACCTGCGGTCTTTTTGAAAATGAAATTAAAAAAATCGCAGAGCTCATTCATAGGGTTGGTGGATACTTCTATTGTGATGGTGCAAATCTGAACGCAATTCTGGGTCGTACCCGTCCGGGTGATCTGGGTGTGGATGCGATGCATATCAATCTGCACAAGACATTTTCCACGCCGCATGGGGGAGGTGGCCCCGGATCAGGGCCGGTCGTGCTCTCCGAAGCTTTAGCGCCATTTGCGCCTGTTCCATACGTTGTGAAAAGCGATGAGGGATATAGCTTGCAGGAAAATGTTACCGGATCTGCAGGCAAAAGCTTTGGCCGTATGAAAACCTTCCATGGTCAGATGGGAATGTTCATCCGGGCAATGGCTTACATGTTAAGCCACGGCTCTGACGGGCTTCGCCAAATTGCCGAAGATGCGGTCCTTAATGCAAATTATGTAAGGGTCGGGTTGAACGATTTGCTTCACTCTCCATTTGATGGAATTTGTATGCATGAAGCTCTGTTTGACGATAGCACATTGAAGAATACCGGTGTGACCACGCTGGATATTGCTAAAGCAATGATCGACGAGGGTTATCATCCAATGACCATGTATTTCCCGCTCGTGGTTCACGGAGCCATGTTGATTGAGCCGACAGAGAGTGAGACAAAGGAAACACTGGATCTGTTTATTGGCAGTATGCGTCACCTGATTGAGAAGGCGCAAAAAGGTAATGATCCAGACTTCTTCACTCAGGCTCCTAAATATTCCCCTAGACGTCGTCTGGATGAAACTGCAGCGGCACGCAAGCCGGTGCTGCGTTGGAGTAAAGAAAATGCGGCCTGATTAACTCACCGCCTGAAAACACCTGAAATGAGCCCCGCATATGTGCGGGGCTTTTTTTATGAGGAGCGGAATAGTTTTCACGAGTGACATGACAAGGCATAAAAAAACCCCGCTAGGTTTCATACCTCAGCGGGGTTGATTTTTTGACGGGAACACCGAATTTAGTTCAATTGGGAACCCAGATCCTTGATAGATTGGTCAATGAGCGCACCAGCTTCTTTTGCCTTGAGGTTATCTTTCATCAGCTTTTCAGCAGCTGCGATTGAAACCTCTACGGCGATGCTCTGAACTTCTGCCAGAGCTTTCTCTTCAGCTTGGCGGATTTTAGCTTCGGCCAGTTCCTGACGGCGTTTCAGGGTAGCCTGAAGCTCCGCTTCACTTTCCTTGCGGATGATCTCAGCATCTTCCTTTGCCTTGGCGACGATTTCTTCGGCGGTTGCCAAAGCATCTCGTTGACGGCGCTGGTAATCAGCAAACATAGCCTGCGCATCTTCGCGCAGTTTTTGTGCTTCATCCAGTTCGCTCTTGATGCGATCTGCCCGTTCATCCAGCATTTTCGCCAGCATGGCCGGTACTTTGAAGTAAAGGACAACAGCGATGAAAGCGATGAATGCGACTGCTACCCAAAATGTTGCGTCAAATTGCATCACGCCCGTCCTTTCGCTGCGGCTTCAACAGCGGCTTCAACCTCTTTATCCGCCACATCGGCAGAAATCAGTTTGGCTACTGTTGCTTGGCAGCATCGCCAGCAATAGAGCGTACATTTGCCAGTGCTGCTTCTTTAGCTGAGGCAATACTGGCTTCTGCTGCTTTTGCTTTTTCGGCAAGTTTGGCTTCAAGATCGGCCTGGCTGGCAGCCTGCTCTTTGGCGAGTTCTGATTTAAGTTCAGTCACCATACCATGAGCTTTTGAGCGAGCTTCTTCCAGTGCAGCTTCATATTCCGCTTTTGCCTTGTCGGATTCTTCACTCAAGCGTTTGGCTTCATCCAAATCCCGGGCAATTCGGTCTTGTCGGCTTTCCAGAACCTCAGAGATGCGTGGCACAGCAACCTTAGCCATCATGATATAAAGTATCACGAAGCTGATCGCGAGCCACACAAGCTGTGGCGGAAAGTCTGCAATATTTAATTGCGGCATAACCGTTCCTAAATCCTAGTGTTCAAGTCGTCTTTAACTTTAAGGAGTTAAAGAGATTAAACGAAGAGGATGATCAGAGCGATAACCAGTGCGAACAGAGCCACAGCTTCAGTCAGAGCAAAGCCAAGCAGAACGTTACCAAATACTTTTGGTGCTGCAGCTGGATTGCGAAGTGAGCCTGAGATGTAAGAACCGAAAATGTTACCAAGACCAAGGCCAACACCAGCAAGGGCGATAGTTGCAAGGCCGGCACCAATCATTCTAGCGGCTTCTAATTCCATGATATTCTTCCTTCTTTAAACAAGAACAACGTAATCGTTTGAAAAATTAGTGATGCAGATGAATTGCATCGTTCAGGTAAAGGCAAGACAGGATTGCGAATACATAGGCCTGCAGGAATGCAACCAGGAATTCGAGGCCTGTCAGGCCTACGATAAAGGTGAGTGGCAACCAGCCGCCCAACCAACCAAGTCCAACCACGAACGCGCCAAACACTTTCAGTAGCGCATGGCCGGCAAGCATATTTGCAAACAGACGAACTGAAAGGCTGATGGGGCGGACAAAGTAGGAAATCACTTCAATTGGAACCAGTATCGGCATCAGAAATACCGGTACTCCGCTGGGTGCGAACAATGTAAGGAACTTAACACCGTGGCGCAGGATACCAACAATTGTGACGAGAATGAATACAGTTAGCGCCAACGCAAAAGTAACCACGATATGGCTGGTGACTGTAAAGCTGTAGGGAATCATCCCGATCAGGTTCGCAAACAGAACGAACATGAAAACGGAAAAAATGAAAGGGAAGAACTTGCGTCCCTCAGACCCGACATTTTCCTTAAGCATGTTGGCAATAAATTCGTAGGAAAGTTCAGCAATCGACTGCATGCGACCCGGTACCATGGCACGGCCACGCATACTGAATGTCAAAAAGAGTGTAATTGCTGCGATTACGATGAGCATAAACAGCGAGGAGTTGGTGAAGGAAACATCGACTCCGCCAATATTCATTTCAACCAAACGCTTGATTTGGAATTGCCCCATCGGTCGATTACGAGTCCCTGACCTTCTGCCACGATACTTAATCCCGCTTGACTAGTTTCACACAAAAGGAAGCGTATACGCTTCCTTCAATCTTCAAAATCTTCTGGGTTCATTGCCCTGGCCACTTTATAAACGTTGTATACGCCAACGATCATGCCCAAAACAGCAAACACCAACAAAAATATCGGTTTTGTGTCCAAAAAACCATCCAGCCACCAACCGAAACCACCACATACCAGAAAAGCTGCTATTATCTCAACAGACAATCGCCAGGCTCTTCCTGCTGCGCCAGCTTTCTCGACCTTAAGGCGTCCATCCCATGAAGAATCGTCATGTTTCTGGCGTGCCTTTTCAAGCCGAGCTTTAAATTCTTTCTTTGAGTCCGGGTCGGAATTAGTCATTTTCGTTCCGTTCACGGAAAATTAAGAACATCCAATTCCCCCTACTCAAAGCGCGGGAAACATACGGTCTGCCTACAGCAGTGTCAAGTTACAAACGACAGCTTTTGCTGCTCATTTCCAGAATAGCTGAATCAGTGTCAAAATCTTACTTCTGAGGTCATTAAACCGTCTCGTCAGTCATGAGCTGCGCACGTGTTAAATCAACGGATACAAGCTGCGAGATTCCGCGCTCCGCCATTGTGACGCCAAACAGACGATCCATACGTGCCATTGTTATCGGGTGATGGGTAACAACCAGAAAACGGGTGTCAGAATCTTTTGAAAGCCGGTCAAGAAGATTACATAGACGTTCAACATTTACGTCATCTAGCGGTGCATCAACCTCATCCAGCACACAAATCGGAGCTGGATTCGTTAAAAACACAGCAAACAGAAGGGCAACTGCCGTGAGAGCCTGTTCTCCACCTGATAAAAGTGACATGAGCTGTAAACGTTTGCCCGGTGGGCTCGCCATAATTTCAAGTCCGGCGGCTAACGGATCTTCTGACTCCGTAAGCTTGAGATGTGCGTACCCGCCACCAAATACTTGTTTGAACAATTCCTGGAAATGACTGTCCACTTTTTTAAACGCCTCGAGCAAGCGCTCTCGCCCTTCTTTGTTCAGGCTCGCAATGCCTTGTCTTAAGCGTGCAATGGCGGCTTCCAGATCGGCTCTTTCTTCCAAAAGTGTGCTGAGTTGTTCATCAACTTCCTGCGCTTCTATTTCAGCGCGTAAATTAACAGGGCCCATGCCGTCCCGTTCTTTTTTTAATCTTTCAACTTTTCTTTCACTGACATCAATGGGCGGAATTTCCTCTGTCTCTTCAATTCCGCCAGCCACTTTGATGTTTTCCGGCTGACATTCAAGTTTTTCGAATATCTGGCCGGCGAGTGATTTTAGAACATCAGCGGTATGTTCTACATCTGCTTGATGGCGGACGCGTTCTTCACGGCATGTTGCCAGGGCTTCTTGCGCTTGCCGTAATGCTGCATCACATTGCGCAAGAACTGATTCTGCTTCGCTGACCTGATCACGAATGGATTTTCTGGCGGATTCCGCTCGGGCGATTTCGTCCATCAGCTCCCCGCGCAGGCGTTGCAGTTCGCTGGGCTTGTTTTCAAGTTCTTTCAGCTCTTCTTCGGTTGTAGAGAATCGGATTTCCAATTGAGCGAAGTGATCTGCCATTCCGCTACTGCGTCTGATCCAGTTTTCTCTCTCTTGTGTTGCCGATTTAATTCGATCGTTCCGAATTGCCGAAGTCCGTATGATTTGATCATGCTCTGCGCGCTTCGCTGCCAAATCTTCACGCCGATGACGCAATTCACTTCGCAATTTTTCGATATCCGCCTGTTCCGAGCCAAGATCGCTCAGGCTTGTTCGCTTTTGCTTCAATTCTTCGAGCTTTGCGCAAGTGCTGTTAATGTCATCTTTAAGAGATGCAGCTTGTTCTTCGAGAACCTGAAGGCGGGATGTTTTAGCGGCGTTTTCTCTTTGCTGCTCTGCTTGTTTTGCACGGAGTCTGGTTAATTCTGTCTCTTGTGCACGTCGTTTAAGGCGCAAGTCCTTTTCTTCATTTCGAAGTTTTTGAATTAATTTTTCGCACTCTGCCAAAGCCAGCTTGCGCACATTCGCGGCAATTTCAAGTTCGCTTAATTTTGTTTCGAGCTCGGACAGTTTGTTTTTTTGCTCCAGCCTTACGGTCGCAGCAGATTTTATGTCTGCTTTTTGACAGTATCCATCCCATCGAAACAGCGCTCCCTCTTTGGTTACGGCTCTTTGGCCCTGCTTTAGCTGTTTTATGATGTTTTCAGCATCTGAGGCGTCGATAATAGCGACTTGTGAAAGACGGAGTTCCAGTGCTTTCACACCTGAAACAAACTGGTTTAATGTTTCGGTTGTGCCTTCAAATGCGGACGCACCCTGTTCGGTTGTTATATTACTCCAATATGTGGGGGCATCAGGATCGCAGGGAGCGTTTAATTCATCACCAAGTGCAGCTCCTAACGCGGCTTCATATCCCTTTTGAACCTTCAGTTCCTCGATCACATTGGTCCATTCTCCAACCTCATCATTTTGTAGAATGGCTCTAATCGCGCGAATCTCGGCGTTAAGAGTCGTTACCTCTTTCTCGACGGACTGCAATTGAACTCTGGCGTCTCGTTCAGCTAATTCAGCATTATTTTTCTGTTGTTCAACACGCTCAAGTTCATCCGTCACTGCCTGATGCTCGGCTAACGCTGTTTGTAACTCATTGGCTACCGAATCCTGTTTCGTCAACTGATCCAGACTGTTCTGAACGACCAGTAATTCTTTGCGGTTCCCTTCTTCCTTGCTACGTAGCCTTTGTAAATCCTGCTCTGTGGAGGCCAATTGCTGCGCAAGGCTGCCATGTTCTGCACGGCTGGCCGCCAGCTCTTCTGTTTTTGTGTCAAGCTGACCTTGTAACTCGCGAATGGCTGTTTGCTTTTCCTCAATATCCTTGGAAAGGATGGCCAGTTTTGGGGCGTCATCCTCTGCGCTGATTGTTAATTTCTCTATTTCCGCGCCTAATTGTTCGATGGCCTCAGCAGCTTCCTGCTCGAGGCTTTTTTCACGTTTCATATCACTGGAAATCTGATTTTTTCGATCTTCCAGCTGTTTCTGTGCCCTAGCAAGTCGATCCTCTTCAGCGCTGAGCTGTTCTTTTTGCAAGACAAGTTTGTTCAGTTTGGCTGCAGCAGCGGCATCTGCATCGCGAAGAGGCGTTAAAGCTTCTGAAGCCTTGAGGCTGGCGTTTTGCGCAAGTGCGACCTGGCGCGTGAGTTCCGCAACAGCATCCGATGCTTCTTTTAGTTTGTCTTTGGCAGCCTGTTCATTGGCTGCCGCGACTTCATATTTGCGGTATAAAAGCATCGCTTCAGCTTTTCGAATATGGCTGGATATATTTCGGTACCGTGTTGCCTGCCGTGCTTGGCGTTTAAGACTGGCGAGTTGTACTTCAAGCTGGCCAGATACATCATCTACTCTTTCCAGATTGGTTTCAGCAGCTTTAAGGCGGAGTTCCGCTTCATGGCGCCTAGAGTGCAAGCCAGATATACCAGCTGCCTCTTCTAGTAAATGCCGACGATCTTTTGGTTTTGCATTGATAAGTGAGCCAACGCGCCCTTGACTGACAATTGCTGTTGAATGAGCGCCGGTTGCCATATCGGCAAAAAGTAATTGGACATCGCGGGCCCGCATGACCTTACCATTGATGCGGTAGTCCGAGCCGGCTTCACGTCGTATGCGACGGGTAATATCCAGCTCGGTGCTATCATTATAGGCAGGTGGAGCAGCTCGGTCACTATTGTCCAGTCCGAGGGTGACTTCCGCCATATTTCGCGGTGGTCGGCTTGTGGTGCCCGCGAAGATGACGTCATCCATTGCACCGCCGCGCATGTTTTTAGCCGATGTTTCACCCATAACCCAACGGAGTGCTTCCACCAGATTGGATTTACCACACCCGTTGGGGCCAACGATGCCTGTGAGGCCGTCTTTAATCAATAATTCTGTCGGCTCAACAAATGATTTGAAACCAGACAGGCGTAATTGAGAAAATTTCACGGCCCCTCCATCGTCATTACATCAGGCCTTTGAGATATTCGTCGAACGCTTCATAGGACGCGCTGTCACCGTCGAAGCGTTCTCCATTTATGAAGATTGTCGGTGTTGCTGTGACGTCATATTCGTTGGCCGCAACCATACGGTCCATCAATATCCGCTCCCCAAGTTTCTCATCCTGAAGTGCAGCTTCAAACTTCGCAGCAGGAACACCAACAAGTTTGGCGATGTCTTTAAGCGCCGCAATCACATCCGGAGCAGAGGCCCATTGATTGAGGCGTGAATACAGAATTTTTAGCGTTGGGAAAAATCGTTTTTCGCCAGCAGTATGGGCCAAAACAGCCGCATGATAGGCGTTCTGATCCCACGGAAAATCACGATAGACAAGGTATGCTTTGCCAGTATCGATATAGTTTTCCTGTAACTGAGGCATCACTTCATTATGAAAATTAGCGCAATGCGGACAGGTCAATGAAGCGTATTCGATGATTGCAATAGGAGCGTTTCTATCGCCAAGAACATTGTCATCTTCGCGGATAGCCATGACATCAGCGCGCGCAGATTTGGCTGCAAACAATGAGGATGTCGCGAAGGCAAGTGGTGAGAGACCTGCTGCAGATACAAAATGTCGACGAGATATGTTCAATTTTCTGTCTTTCATACTAGATGTTGTGTGATTATATAATTTCATTTGTGATTCCTCAAATATTTCTGATCAATCAAATTGTGTTGACCTAATATATTGATTTTTCATGATTTTAAGCGCTGGCTATGGCTTGCACGAGTAATGATTTTACTGCCCAGAGCAAATAATTTTTCCTTCAGCTCTTCGTCGGTTACGTCATTCAAAGTCTCTTTCAGCCATGCTTCCTGCTCTGAACTTAGAGGCAGATTTAAAGGTTTTCTGCTGTTTTCTGCGGTTTTGACAGGTGCCTGTATCAATTGCAGACGGGCGACCGCTCGATATCCGAAGAAACTATTGATTCGCTCAATAATCAAAGGTTCAAATTGTTGGAACTCGGGCGCAAACCCAGGGGATACGCGCACTTTTAAAGTTGCTTCGTGGTTTTTGCTACGCCCGTAGTTAAGTCTCTCAGGGCTGGAAACATTTGCAAGAGTTGGGCCTACAATATTTTTCCACTTTGACAATATATCAGCTTGGGCAAAACCACGCTTTATAAGCGCTGCCTTAGTGGATTTGGCGACAAACTTGCCAATTGCCTGCGGTCCGGTTTTTTTTGCAAATTTCCTCAAGGTTCAAGATTTCTCTTTAATAGATTGATTGATCCATGTGATATAAAAACAGCAATCTTCAAAAGCATGTTCTATTTACGGTTAGATGACCAGTCACAATTTCGAGTATTCACGTTTTCCTGAACAGATTCTTCAGTGGTATGATCAGAACGGTCGAGAGCTCCCGTGGCGCCAAAAAGGCGGGCAATATGCCGATCCTTACCATGTTTGGCTAAGCGAAATCATGCTCCAACAGACAACTGTTGCAACTGTGACATCCTACTTTGAAAAGTTCCTCCATAATTGGCCAACCGTGAGAGATCTTGCGTTGGCCCCGTTAGATGATGTTCTGACAGCTTGGGCTGGGTTGGGGTATTATGCCCGTGCCCGCAATCTTCATAAATGTGCTGGGGTAGTTTGGCATAAATATGGCGGCGAATTTCCAAATACAGAAGAAGCATTGCTTGATTTGCCAGGAATAGGCCCCTACACCGCTGCCGCGATCGCCGCGATCGCTTTTGATAAACCTTGCGTTGTGATTGATGGAAATATCGAACGGATTATTTGCAGGGTTTTTCAGTTGGAAGAGACGCTGCCCGCTGGTCGACCTGCTATCAAAAACCATGCGGCCAAAGTTACCCCCATAGAGCGATCCGGAGATTATGCGCAGGCCCTGATGGATATCGGATCTTCGATCTGCCGACCAAAGCGTCCTGATTGCGCGAGTTGCCCGGTCGGAGATCTTTGTTCCGTAAAAGACAGCGGATTGGCGGAACATTACCCAAAGAAAGCCCCCAAAAAAGCCAAGCCAACAAAGGGCGCTGTTGTTGTCTGGATAGAAGATGCTGATGGTCGCGTCCTTATGCGTAGAAGGGAGGAAAAAGGATTGTTGGGAGGCATGATGGAGTTCCCTTCAACCGAATGGACTGAAAAAGCACATGCAAGCCCCGCCGAATTAGGTGATTTGCTAAATTCCCTGGGGGGCGAGGATCAATTGAATGATTGCGGTTCAGCCCCGGAAGTCAAACACACATTCACGCATTTTCATCTAAAGCTATTGCCTCGTATTTATCGTTTATACGAGCGAGATAGCATTCAATCTAACCATCTAAGCTGGATTGAGAAAGACAAGCTTGATCAATTTGCTCTTCCAACATTAATGAAAAAAGTTGCCCGCTCAGTGCTAAGCGGGCAAAACGAATTGAAGTTGTAGGTCCTTAGAGGCCAGGGGCGACAAATTCCTTTTGGGATACAAATCCATCCTTGTTCACGTCCAGTTGGTTAAAACGTTTCTCACCAACTGTGAAGAACTCTTCAGGCGTTAATTTTGTATCCCCATTTTTGTCTGCTTCAGCATATTCATCTGTTACTTTGACTTTCGCACCGGGATTTGCCACTGCGCTGCGAAGGTTTTTTGCCTGAACATACTCTTCAAATTCCACCAGGCCATCGCTGTTGCCATCGAGCGAATAGAAATAGCGCTGGCGATAATCATGAGCTTCTTCACGGGACACCATATTGTCGGCGTTGCGATCGATGCCGATAAATTGCGAGGGCATAAAACCCCAAGCAGCGCTGGTAGCACTCACCGACAAAATCGTCGCAACAGCAATAGAATATATTTTCATTGGAACCCCCTTTGATCTTGTGGAAAGGGGTGTTCCCTTTCCTAGTTCATTTCAGATCTGACTTGTTGGCGAAGAACATCAATTGAAACTGATTGTCCTTCGGCGTCAAAATGCCAGAATGTCCATCCGTTACATGTACTTGAACCTTGAAGCTGCGCGCCAACCTTGTGGATTGAACCTGTGATATCGGAAGCTACGAGGCTGCCATCAGCACGAACCCTCGCCTTATAACGTTTGCGACTGTCATGCAAAACCTGACCTGCTGATAGCAATCCGCGTTCGACAACCGAACCAAATGGTACACGCGGTTCCTGTCTTTTTCCCTTTGTGTACTCCAGATCTTCTTTGGCCAGCTTTTGAACCTTGCTGATCCGTTTGGTTGCAACTTCGATATATTTACTTTCGCGTTCGATACCTATGTAGTTACGACCAAGTCGTTTTGCAACCGCACCAGTTGTACCAGAACCAAAAAAAGGATCTAAAATCACATCACCGGGCTTGGAGGCAGCCGTTAGGACTCGATAAAGAAGTGCTTCGGGTTTTTGCGTCGTGTGTGCTTTTTCACCATCAATTTTTAGGCGTTCTCCACCGCTGCAGATCGGAAGATGCCAATCCGAGCGCATTTGCACATCATCGTTCATGACTTTGAGGGCGTCATAATTAAAGGTAATGTTTTTCGCGTTCTGATCTTTTGAGCACCAGATCAGTGTTTCGTGCGCGTTTGTGAAACGTGTCCCGCGAAAGTTGGGCATTGGATTTGATTTGCGCCAAATTACGTCATTCAACACCCAATATCCCAAATCCTGCAATGTTGTTCCTACGCGAAAAATATTGTGATAGGAGCCAATAACCCAGATTGTTCCGTTGTCTTTAAGCACACGCTTTGCCGCTTTCAGCCAATCATGCGTAAAACGGTCATATGCGCGGAAGCTTTCAAACTGATCCCAGTCATCATCCACTGCGTCAACGCGGCTATCGTCGGGCCGGCGAAGTTCGCCAGATAGCTGCATGTTGTACGGAGGATCAGCGAAGATCATATCAACAGAGTTTTCAGGAAGACTGTTCATTAACTCTACGCAGTCGCCTTGAAGAATTTTGTTCAGTGGCAGTTTTTTCATGTCAATCAATGCAATTGTTATATCGGTTGCTTTGGGGACAATTTTGATTCTGCCGATTCCCTGCGTCAATAATTTTGTGGAATCAGTGAGTTATGGCGTACTGTTAATTTTGAGACTCATGAACTTTCCAGCATTTTACGAATGGGCGCGAAGCTTCGCCTATGTAGTGGTGTGACACCGTGTTCTAACAAGCCCTTGCGATGTTCGGCAGTGCCGTAACCGGAATTTCGCTCCCAACCGTAGTGCGGATAGCGTTCTGCATAGACTGACATTTTCCGATCGCGTGTCACTTTTGCAACAATGGATGCTGCTGAAATCGAGAAAGACTTTGAGTCTCCCTTAACTATAAGTTGTGTTGAGGAGTGAATTTGGGGATCTCTGTTGCCATCTATGAGTAAATGATCTGGTTTTTTGGGCAAGTTTTCGACAGCTCTTTGCATAGCCAGAAAAGTTGCCTGCAGGATGTTAAGTTCATCAATTTCAGCGGGGCTTGCCTCTCCAAGCCCCACCTGAGCTGTGTTCCTGATCTGGTCAAATAGGCTTTCCCGCTTCTTTTTTGACAGCGTTTTACTGTCAGCAAGGCCTTCTGGAATGTTATCCCGGTCAAGTATAACTGCAGCTGCGATGACGGGGCCCGCAAATGGTCCCCGTCCAACTTCATCTACGCCAGCAACTGTTCCTATCAGATTTTCTTCATAGGTAAAGTCGGGCGTCATTTTCATCGAGGGGCTCGTCCCATGCTGAAGAATTCATCGTTGGGGCGCATGGAGGTGAGGTTTGCCATTCTGTTGCTAAGACCAAAAAAAGCAGTAATTGCGCCGATATCCCAAATGTCTTCGTCGTTAAAGCCATGGGCATACATCATTTCAAAGTCGTCTTCATTAATGGTATGAGCTGCATTTGAGACGAGTAGTGCGAAGTCAAGCATGGCTTTCTGTCGATCAGTTATATCTGCCTTATGATAATTACCTGCAATCTGATCCGCGATTAATGGCTCTTTCGCATAAATACGCAGCAATGCTCCATGCGCGACAACGCAGTACAGGCAATTATTATCAGCGGAAGTTGCGACAATAATCATCTCCTTCTCAGCCTTTGTCAGGTTTGAGCCGTCACGCATCATAATTGCATCATGATAATTGAAGAACGCTCTCAGCTCTTCGGGGCGATGAGCCAAGGTGAGAAACACATTGGGAATGAAGCCTGCTTTTTCTTGAACACCCAAGATCATTTCTTTGAGGTCTTCTGGGAGGTCAAGAACGTCTGGAATTGGATAGCGGCTTATTTTTTTATCTGTCATCTGTTTTTCCTCAGGCATTTACGTTTACGATAACGCGCCCTTTAACGGACCCGTCCAATAAGGATTTGGCTGTTGCGATTGCGTCGCCTAAGGGGATTTCAGAGGCCATCATTTCAAGATGCGAAATGTCCAAATCCTTGGCCAGTCTATTCCAGGCTTCGATACGTTTTTCACGTGGGCACATTACGCTATCGACACCGTTCAATATGACGCCACGTAAAATAAACGGCATAACTGTGGCTGGAAGATCAAATCCTTGCGCCAAACCGCAAGCTGCAACCGTACCACCGTATTTGGTGCTTGCGCATACATTGGCGAGGGTGTGGCTTCCGACTGTATCAATTGCGCCTGCCCAACGTTCTTTTCCTAAGGGGCGTCCTTTTTCAGAAAGTTCTGAGCGGTCGATGATTTCTTTCGCGCCAAGTGATTTGAGATACTCGGCCTCTTCGCGGCGGCCTGTGGACGCAATTACTGAGTATCCCAGCTTTGCCAGCAATGAAACGGCAACGCTACCTACACCACCGACCGCACCGGTTACCAGTATGTCGCCATCATTGGGGGTAACTCCTTGGTTTTCTAATGCCATCACGCAAAGCATTGAAGTATAGCCGGCTGTTCCGATTGCCATTGCTTGGCGACTGTCAAAACGATCTGGCAAGGGGACAAGCCAATCACCTTTAAGCCGCGCCTTTTGGGCAAGCCCACCCCAATGGACTTCGCCCACACCCCAGCCATTGAGGACGACTTTGTCTCCCGGTTTGTAATCTGGATGAGCACTTTGCTCTACGGTGCCTGCAAAATCGACACCTGGCACCATTGGGAATTTACGAACAACCGGTGATTTGCCAGTTATGGCTAAACCATCCTTGTAGTTTAATGTGGAATAATCGATGGATACTGTTACGTCACCTTCAGGCAATTGGTCTTCTGCGACTTCTGTCAACTGGGCATTATAGGTATCGTTATCATTGGTGATCAGTATTGCTTTCATTTGACCTTTCCTTTGTCAGTGATTTTTATTTTGAGTTATTTGCGAGAAAAAGACTTCTCTGAAAAGAAGTAGTGGGGCACGTGATTTAACAAGTTTTGATCTTAGGATCGCGCCTTCCCAGCCAATCCAGAAAAAGGCAGCCATTTGCTCTGATTGTATGTCTGGAGATAATTGATTCTGCTCTTTTGCTTGTTCCAGACAAGTTGCTATTCGCGCCTGCCAGGACTGAAAAATATTTTCCAGTCTCTCGCAAAAATCCTTATTCAGGCCAGATGCCTCCTGACCCAAATTTCCAACAAGACAACCACGGGTAAATCGGTGCTTTTCGATCCAATCAGTTGCCCCTTTTATAAAATTGTCAATTCTGGCGAGGGGCAACTCTGCCTCGTCAGTTAAATATTTATCCAGCAGATTTTCGAAATATTGGCCATATCTTTTAAGAACCTCATGGCCGAATTCTTCCTTGCTCTCAAAATAATGATAGAAAGAGCCTTTTGGGATACCCGTATCTGAAAGTAACTCGGTCAAACCAGTGCTAATAAACCCTTTTTCTGTCAAAAGGGACATACCCGATCTTATCAGCCGTTCACGTGTCTCCAGCCTGTTTTCGGCGAGCTTTGGTGGGCGGCCTCTTTTCCGCTTAATGGTTTGATTTGTTGTCATGACTGTATTTATAGACCGATCGTCTAAAAAATAACAAGTGACAATTGCTTTATGTTTGTAACTTCAACTTACTGCAACGAGACGGAACTATTTTTATGAAGGGTGATTGCCAAACAGAGCCAATTGATTTGCATCACCTTCAGGTGGGACAAACAGGTCAGTTGCCAGTTCATATTTACGGCCTTTAAATCCTAAATTTTTAGATGTTTTGTTAAATCTGGCTCGGGCGATTTCTGCGTATGGGCCTTTCGCACTCATTCGACTATGAAAGTTTGGATCATTTGCTTTGCCATCTCTCATTTCGCGAACAAACTTCATGATCTTGTTTGCTCGGTCAGGAAAGTGCACACCGACCCATTCTTCAAATAATCCAGCAACTTCATATGGCAGGCGAAGGGGAAGCATTGTCGCCTGACTGGCTCCGTGCTCTTTCGCTGCATGCAACAGATCTTCAATTTCCTGATCATTGATTGCGGGAATGATGGGGGCCAGTTGGACAATGACCCTTACCCCCGCGTTTGATAGTTTTTTGATAGCATTCAGGCGTTTATGGGGAGCGCTTGCTCTAGGTTCCATAATTCGGGACAGGCGGTTGTCTAAACTTGTCAGAGATATGCTTACACAATTTAGATTTCTGCCAGCCAAGGGTTGCAGAATGTCCAGATCTCTTAACACCAGATCTGATTTGGTTGTAATTGTAAAGGGATGATTGCAATCTGCCAACAGCTCAATAACCTGCCGTGTAATCTTATGGTGTCTTTCAATTGGTTGATAAGGGTCGGTGTTGGTTCCCAGCGCTATGGGTCTGCAAACATAATTTCTCTGTCTGAGTTCCTTGCGAAGTAGGTTGGCAGCATTTGGTTTGGCAAATAGCTGACTTTCAAAATCGACGCCTGCTGAAAGATCCATATAGGCGTGTGTCGGCCTCGCAAAACAGTAAATGCAACCGTGTTCACAGCCGCGATAGGGTTGATGGATCGGTCAAAGGGAAGATCAGGTGAGTGATTGCGAGTAATTATCGATTTTGGGTGTTCGATTGTGACGTGAGTTTTAAGTTTACTCTCTTCTGAAATTTCAGTCTGCCACCCATCGTAAAATACTTCACGTTCCTCTTGTAAAAAACGCGCCGAAGGATTTTGCGTAGTACCGCGACCTTTTACACGCCGGGTGTTAGCTTTATCTGCCAGAAAAAACGCCATATCCATATTATAGCGTAAAAAAAGAACAAATGAAGAACAAATTTAGGCGTTGCTGGATAAAATAGACAGACGATGAATGCTGGCTGCTTCAAGGAAACTAAACGCCGCTTCATCCAGTTCTTTGAAAGAAAAGGCAACCTGATTTTTGCCAAGAATTATCCGTGTTACCGTAGCTTTGCAGTTAACTGCTTGTCGGTGGCTAGGGTCATAGGATAGCTCTGTTACTTTTAGGACTTCTCCAACAGGGGGGCGACCAGTAAAGTCGCGAACTCTAAATCCTCCCAGGCTCCAGTCGTAGGTCTGAAAGGACTTGCCAGCCATCACAAGCGATAACCTTGGAAGTTCAAATCTACGGTCTTTACGATTATGTGACCGGTATTTACCCACAGTGAAAAATTTGACCATTGCCGTGCGAAAGTGTCCCCCAATAGATGATAGGGGCATTTTAGCCGTATATTTATTAACATTCCGTGATCAGCTTGATGAAAATTATCTAAACTTTCTCATACGGAAAATACGCTGACGGGCTTTGACTTTCAGTTAGCTTTTGCTTCTTTTTTGATGTTCGTTGAGGCGATCAAACAATTCAACGAAATTGCAGGGCAGGAAACGGTAGTCAAGTTGATGGACAAGGATATCATCCCAAGCATCTTTCACTGCTCCGGTGGAGCCGGGAAGCGCAAATAGATATGTACCATCCGTAACACCGGCCGTTGCGCGGGATTGAATTGTTGAAGTGCCGATTTTTTGGTAGCTCAGCATTCGAAATAATTCGCCAAATCCTGGGATATGTTTTTCATAAAGGGCTTCAAAGGCCTCAGGTGTAACATCCCTGCCAGTAACACCCGTGCCGCCTGTGGAAATAACAACATCAACAGCGTCGGATGCAATCCAGTCCTTTAGGCAGGATTGGATTTCCAAAATCTCATCCTTGATGATCTTTCGATCTGCAAGAAGGTGTCCTGCCTTTTCAATCCTGTCAACCAAGGTTTGACCTGAGCGATCTTCTTGTAAACCGCGAGTGTCGGACACAGTTAATACGGCAATTTTTACAGGAATAAAGGGACGGCTTTCATCAATTCCCGGCATTGTCAGCTACCTTTTCATCTAAAATGTCCAGTGGATGATATTCAGGCCAGTGCCCTTGTGCAATATCATCAAGAGCTGGAAGTTCTTGTCCAAGGCGATGCCTGTAAATCCAGAAGTTGGTCAGGACACGTTTGATAAACCCACGTGTTTCACGGCTTTGCATGGCTTCGATAAAGAATAATGGATCTTCGCTACCTTTTGCGCGCTTCTTCCATTTTATCAAATTTCCAGGTCCACCGTTATATGCAATAGCGAGGTAAAAAGATTATTTTCTACCGTATTGTCGCGCATCAAATACAAAAGATATTGCTGCCCGAGCTCTAGATTGTAGGAAGGATCAAATAATCGATTGTTTTTTCTGTTTCGCAAAGACTTGTCGCCCGCGATATAGCTGGCTGTTCTTGGCATGAGTTGCATCAGGCCTTTGGCGCCAGCAGGGCTTTGTGCTCTGCTGTAGAAACCAGATTCTTGCCGCATGAAAGCATAGAGAAGCGCACGATCAACTTTAAACCTATTTTTTGGTGCCCATTGTGGCAGTGGGTAAATTGCTGCATCCCATGGCTGATCTTTCCATTCCCACAAATATAATCCCATTCTCATAGCAACTGACGGAACTCCAATTCGCTCCGCAAACGAGAGAAGCATGGCAGCGTTATCAGTTCCAGTTGAGGCAAATTCGGTTCTAATTTCACGTTCAGAAAGATGATACTGCCCAGCCTCGCTAAGTGCCAGTGATCGGCGGATAGCCGGGCGCTTCAGGAGTTTACGAAGCGTTGCTTCCTTAAGCGGAGGTAATTCCCAGTTAAATGGTTTTTTGACCCCAAGCTGCCGCAGGGCTAACAAACCATAAAAAGTTCGTGGGTATTTGGCTGCTTTCAACAGATGAGCGTGTGTTTTTACAGGGTCTCCCAATTTAAGGAATGCACGCGATGCCCACCAGTTGGCGCGGGATGCGGTCCAATCAGTTTTCCGTTTGGTATTCGCCAGTGCGACAAAATGCTTAGCTGCTTTTGTGATCTGGTTCTGACGCCAGGCGGCAAGTCCGGCGGTCCAGTTTGCATGTGGCGTGAAGGAGGGCGCCTTTTTAAGGGCTCGATCAGCATACTCTATTGCCAGCTTGTCCTTGCCATAAAGAAAGAAGCTTTGCGCGATTTTTTCCTCAAGTTGAGCTGTTTCGACCCCATCCAGCAATTTCAGGATTTTTTTCTGATTTAGATATTCCGAAGCTGGGGTTGGTTGGCCGCGATACAGATATCGTCTGACAACACGTTTGGCATGAGCAACTTCGTTATTGGTCTGAGCTGAACGTTTCCGTTTGCTTTTATAGGCGCGAGAGACGAAAAAAGGTTGCCCCGGACCGGTACCACCAAGGTAGCCTTTGCGTTTGGGGCGTGGTGTTGGTTTCCAATCGGATAGATGACGGCTCACGGCAAGACGATAAAGATCGTCTGCAAATGGATGATCAGCATAGGATTTCATCCACATATGTAGCTCAGGATAGCTGGAGCGATATTTGGTTGGGTGCATGTAGCGTTGATATTGGACGTGACCAAGCAGGATTTTGTCGTCCAGTTTTTTGATAAGCCTGTCAGCTTTTTTCCAATCGCCGTTTGTTTGAAGATTGAAAATTTCTGCATAAAGAGCCGCGTCGGATTCGCTCAATATGCGTGGAAGTTCCTGAGCCTGACTTTGAGAAATTACTACCGTTAACGCAAACAGTGTGGCTAATATTCTTGCTGAGTTTTTCAAAGATGAGAGCAGCAAGGGAAATCTACAGGTTAAATAGTTAAACAAAACAACACCAACTTAAGACAGGTTCAGATGGCTCACTAGCTATCATGATGGCTCCAAAAGTGCAGCTTTTAGTTTGAGAAAATCCGCCCAAGCATGTTTTTTTGCAGCGGGATGTTCGATCAGGAAGGCAGGATGGAAAAGTGATAGCGTGCGGTAATCCTTTCCATTTATATGTGCCATTTCCCACTTTCCCCGTAATTTATTAATGCCTTCTTTTTTATCCAGCGTGAGTGCTGCCGCCTCCCCAAAGAGAAGAATGAATTTGGGTGCTTTTAGCTCGATATGGCGTTCAAGAAATGGACGGCATATGGTAATTTCTTCGCGTGTAGGCATCCGCCCCCCCGGTGGGCGCCAAGGAAGGCAGGCCATTAAATACTGTTCTTCAATATTAAGACCAATGGCCCCAAGCATTTTTGTCAGCAATTCCCCTGCAGCTCCAGAAAAAGGCTCGCCGCTACGGTCTTCATCCGCTGATGGTGGGCGGTCGATAATCATTAATTCAGACTGCGCATTTCCTTTTGAAAACACAGAACTGGTTGCCAGTGCCTTTAAGGAGCAACCTTCAAAAGATTTGATGGCTTGTCTTAATTCTTCCAGGCTGGATGCTTCCATCGCTGCTTTTTTCGCGCTCTCAATTGCGGCCGTGAAATTAATTGTCGGAGCAGGTTTAGGCCGGTTTTGTAGCGTGGATTGCAGCTTGGCACTGATGCTGATGGAAGGTTTGGGGGCTTTCGCGGGGGATTGAACAGGGCGAGTGGTGGAGCGTTCAAACCAGTTCACAGGTTCGTCCGTGATGGTTTCATCCACACCTGCTGAAAGGTAGAAGTCCAGTATTTCTTTAACGCTCAGTTCTGATTTCATGATCATAGCATAGCAGCCCTTTTCAAAAAACAGAACTGGCACAGGATGAATTTTCTGACTATTGGACGTAAATTACTAGAAATTTCAGCCGTATCTTGTCTTTCCGTTCCAAGTCACAGTTGCATTTTGCTCAATTCCCCAACGGAAGGGCAGAAAACTGCCGATATATTTGTAAAACGGGATTGACGCACCGCAAAAAAAATATAGTGTCGGTGAAAAAAAACATACTCAGGTGCGCATGGGAAAATTGTAATCTTCGAAAAACAGTGCCTGAATATTGAGTCCAATGTAGATGCTAGAAGAGGCTGGTTATGGAACGGGAATCTATGGAATTTGATGTTGTAATTGTCGGTGGCGGTCCAGCAGGATTGTCAGCAGCGATTAAATTACGACAGTTAAGCGCAGAAGCCGGGCTTGATCTAAGTGTCTGCGTTTTGGAAAAAGGCTCTGAAATCGGCGCTCATATTCTTTCTGGCAACGTGTTCGAAACGCGCGCGCTGGATGAACTGATTCCTGACTGGAAAGAAAAGGGTGCGCCGCTTAATACCCCGGTAAAAGCAGAGAAATTTTATTTCATGACGGAACATAGTGAAATGCGGTTCCCGAATATGCTGTTGCCAAAAGACCTGCACAATAAAGGCAATTATATCATCAGCCTCGGAAACCTGTGCCGTTGGCTTGCAGAGCAGGCTGAAGAAATGGGGGTAGAGGTCTATCCTGGATTCGCGGCTGCCGAAGTTCTCTATCATGAAGATGGTAGCGTAAAAGGTGTGGCAACCGGTGATATGGGTGTCGGTCGTGACGGGGAGAAGAAACCTACCTATGAGCCCGGCATGGAACTGCATGCAAAATATACCCTGTTTGCAGAAGGGGTGCGTGGCTCCCTGACCAAGGTGCTTTTTGATAAGTTTGATCTGCGGAAAGATTGTGATCCACAGGCATTTGGCATTGGTATTAAGGAAATTTGGGACCTCGATCCTGAAAAGCATCAGGAAGGCACTATTTTCCACACCTTTGGTTGGCCTCTCAAGTCAGATACCTATGGTGGTTCCTTCGTATATCATCTGGAAAACAATCAGGCGTATGTCGGATTTGTGGTGGCGCTTGATTACAGCAATCCATATCTGTCGCCATATGATGAGTTTCAGCGTTTCAAGACCCATCCAATGATGAAAGAGATGCTCGCGGGTGGCAAGCGAGTGGCCTACGGCGCGCGAGCAATTAACGAAGGTGGTTTCCAGTCTGTTCCGGAACTGGTGTTTCCGGGCGGTGCCGTCATCGGATGTTCAGCTGGTTTCCTGAATGTGCCCAAAATCAAAGGCACACATACAGCAATGAAAAGTGGCATGATGGCAGCCGAGGCTGCATTCAATGCGCTGAAAGAGGGCGGTGACAACCCTGTTAAGACATTGGAGGAATATCCGGAACTTTACAAACAGTCCTGGGTTTACAAAGAGCTATATAAGGTCCGTAACGCGAAACCTGCATTCCGTTGGGGGCTGCTGGCGGGTACACTGTATACCGGTATCTCTCTTAAATTGTTCCAGGGTAAAGAGCCATGGACTTTCGAAGTTCATGATGATCATTCGCAACTTAAAAAGGCCAGCGAATGTGAAAAAATTGAATATCCGAAATATGATGGTGTTTATAGTTTCGACAAACCATCTTCAGTATTCCTTTCCGCGACAAATCACGAAGAAGATCAGCCAATTCATTTGACGCTGAAGGATGACAGTGTCCCGGTTAATGTGAATTACAAGGAATATGCAGGCCCTGAACAGCGGTTCTGCCCTGCAGGTGTTTATGAGTTCCTGACTGACGACGATGGATCAAATCCAAGGTTGCAGATCAATGCTCAGAACTGTGTTCACTGTAAAACATGCGACATCAAGGATCCGACACAGAATATTAACTGGGTTGTTCCTGAAGGTGCAGGTGGCCCAAATTATCCAAACATGTAGGATAAAACCGGTTGTTTATGACTGGTTATCACTGAAAATGTAATTATCTCTGTTATCAAGCGGTGGGATATACTTTAATGTCTATTGCATGAAGTTGAAGATCGTCTTGATAACAGGGGCAGTTGATAAATGTCGCAGCAAATTGGCCGCAAACTAATCAGATTGGCAGCAGGAGTTGGGCTGTTAATTGGCGGAGGATGTTCGGCTGTCGGGCCCGGCACCGGGCGTGATTATGCTCCTGAAGTCTTTATGGATGAAGGTGGCGTCTCCAAGGACATTCCCGAAACTCTGGCGGGACAATATCTTGCCGGACGGCACGCTCTTCGTGAGGAAGATACCGAGCAGGCTTATCGGTTTTTCTACAAAGCCTATTCGGGAAATGATCAGGATGCACTCCTTCGTGATTACACATTCCGATCCGCTCTCGCCAACGGAAATATGCAAACTGCTTTGACGTTGGCTCAGAAAATCCTTCAGGAAGATAATCGGGATAATGAAATGGCGCGCTTGGTCGTGATCCTGAACGCGATCAAGGAAGGGCGAACTGAAGAAGCATATGGTGAGCTGCAAAAAGTCGATCCACGTGGCATTAATATCCTTTTGAAACCCGTTTTGAGTGCTTGGGTCTTGCTAGCAAGTTCCGAGCAGGCTGCGGCGATCGAAAGTCTGGATCAACTTGATCGATATGATGGTTTCAAGTTGCTTAAATCCTATCATCTGGCGTTGTTGGCGCATCAGGCCGGGATGGTTGATCTGGCCGCAGAGCAGTATGAGGCCGCTTTGAAAGGGCCGTCCGGCCAATCGGTCAGACTGGTGCAATCTTATGGCACGTTTTTGATTGAAACAGGCCGCGCTGATGACGCCAGAAAACTGTTCGAAGACTACAAAAAACGCTTTCCACAAAGCCCCACAATCAACAAGCTGTTGGAACTGGTGGGGGATGGCAAAAGCATTAATCCGCTGATTTCCAACCCACTAGAGGGAGCGGCAGAGGCGCTTTATAGTTCTGCTGCGATAATCGGGCAGGAGCAGGCAAGCTCGACTGCAATTACAATGGCGTATTTTGCTTGATGTTGCGGCCGGACCTGACGGTTGCGAATGTGTTGTTGGCGGAGTTGTTTGAAGATCGCGATCAGGATGAAAAAGCGCTGGAGTATTATGAGCGGGTTCCAGAAAAATCCCCCTATTTTCTGAATGCACAGATTCGTGTCGCCTGGTTGAAATACAAACTTGGCCAGGAAGATAACGCGCTCGCCAGTGTAAAGAAGCTCGCAAAAGAAAACCCTGCTGAAATTGAGCCATTAATTGTCCTCGCCGATATGAGTCGTGACCGTAAAGATTGGGGCGGCGCTGCGCGTGCTTACAGCAAGGCAATTGATAATATTGGCGATGCTAAAGGGCGGTTATGGTCTCTTCTATATGCGCGCGGTATTGCCTATGAGCGGATGAAGGTCTGGGAGAAGGCAGAGGCAGATTTATTGGCCGCGCTGGAGTTACGCCCGGATCATCCGCAAATATTGAATTATCTGGGGTACTCTTGGGCGGACCGCGGTGAGAAGCTTGATGAGGCAAAAAAACTCTTGATCAAAGCTGTCTCTCTTCGGCCGCAAGATGGGTATATTGTTGACAGTCTCGGCTGGCTTTACTATCGCGTGGAAGATTTCAGAAACGCGACTTTGCAACTGGAAAAGGCCGTATCGCTACAACCCGAAGATCCGACAATTAATGACCATTTGGGCGACGCTTACTGGCGTGTCGGGCGAAAAGATGAGGCACGTTACCAATGGCAACGGGCTTTGTGGCTGGAGCCCGAACCAGATCAGATCCCTTTAATTCAAAACAAGTTAAAAAACGGGCTGCCACCGATTGATCAGAAAACCAAATGACCCATTCGGTAACAGCACGGGCGAAAATCAACCTGACCCTTGAAGTGACAGGGCGCCGGGTGGACGGGTACCATACCCTGCAGAGCGTAGTTGTTTTCACCCAATACGGTGACCAACTGTCAGTCTCAAAAAGCGATCACTTGGAGCTTGAATGCAGAGGACCCTTCTCCGAAGGGCTGGGTACTGGTGCAGATAACCTTGTTTTGCGCGCTGCAAAAGCAGTTCAGGACTATGCTGGCGTTGGGCTGGGCGCGAAAATTACCCTGACTAAAAATTTGCCTGTCGCTTCCGGGATTGGAGGTGGGTCTGCTGATGCCGCTAGCACTCTACTTCTTCTAAATCGGTTGTGGGATCTGAACATTTCACAGGGTGAGTTATTGAAACTGGCTGCTACTCTTGGGGCGGACGTGCCGGCTTGTGTCACGGGGAAGCCTCTGTTGATGGAGGGTATTGGCGATAAAATAACGCCCCTTCAACAATTTCCAGGTCTGCCAATTCTGTTGGTTAACCCCGCTCATGCGGTCGAAACACCAACTGTATTCAGGCAGTTGAATTTTCTGGAAAAGAAGGCGAGACCGGTTCCATCGTTATCGCTAAGTTCGGTAACTTTGGATGACATTATCTGTGGGCGAAATGATCTGCAGGCTCCGGCGATTGAATTGTTACCCGTGATTGAGGATGTTTTGGCCGTCCTAAGTCAGCAAAGCGGTGTACTCCTTACGAGAATGAGTGGAAGCGGGGCAACCTGCTTTGCCCTGTTTGACAGCGCAGATGATTGTATCAAGGCAGGGGATCAAATTCGGAAACTTCAACCTGCGTGGTGGGTGCAGGATACATTTATCGAAGGTGGGTAGGAATTTATGAGGCGATTGGGGGGGATATACTGCAATCTGATTCTGATTGCCCTGTCGCTGATTGCCTGCAGTACCCCTTCACGCAATTTTCAGCCACCGGTCCGTTTCAACAGCCCGGTAATCTCAGATGAAGCGTTGGTTTGGCAGGGGGGACGTATTGCTGTTCCGGTGCGGGGATCTGCAGGATCCCTGATTACAACCAATCCCTCAGGCCCCGATTTGCATGAGCTTGCGGGCGCAAAACCAAATACACGCTGGCCCGTCATTTTAATTCTGGAAGCTTGTTCTGAAGACAGTCCACCCCGGCTCTTGCATGCGCTCGCAGAGCAGGGGTTTGTTGCCATTTCGCTTTCCAGTCATCAACGCAGGCATGTGCTGTCCCCCTGTCAAAGGGGCACACAAACAGACGAGGCGGATGCTGAGTTTCAAAGATTAAAGCAGGCCGAGTTGGTCTATGCAATGCGGCTGCTGAAAACGGCGTCTTGGGTGGATGAAAACAATATTTTTTTGCTCGGACAAAAAGAAAGCGCCAATTTGGTCGCGCGCATCAATGATAGCAGTCTTCGGGGCCGTATACTGGTAAACTGGCCCTGTATTGAGGATAACACCGGGGCCTCGATAGTTTCTGGGGACAGCCCGGTATTCACGGTTTTCACCGCCGCAAAGCCTGAGCAGACGGGTGCTATCAAACATTGCGAAGGGTTGCTGTCTGTAAATACAAACAATCAGTCTGTAACGCTGCATCAGTCCTACGCGCTGAATGTTTTACTGGAACCAATTGCCTTTACACAACTGCTGCAATTCATGGACCGACAGCTTTTTCGATAAAAATCCGAATAAAGTCATTTTAAGGCTTGAGCTTGCCGAACAGTTTATATAGAAAGAGGGCCGCATTGGGGTGTCGCCAAGTGGTAAGGCAACGGGTTTTGATCCCGTCATGCGCAGGTTCGAATCCTGCCACCCCAGCCACTCCTTCTTCATATCCTTGTAATACCTGAATAAGAGCGCTTTTCGTAACGCTTGAGCTATGGGTAATTACGGTATGAAGGTCACACAAAGGTACCACAAAGGTACCACAAAGCGCCCCCCTCACTTGTACCAGAAAGGTGCACTGTACTATTACAGGAGAAGACTTCCTTCCTTTCTTGGTCGTAGTGAAATTCGATTATCACTGAAGACCAGAGATTTCTATGAAGCTGCGTTTCTTTGTAGGATGTTGGAAGGTAAGTTCGTCGAGTTTCTGAGTGCGAATAGCAAGAGTGCCGATCTGAAAATGAGTAATGATGAATTTGAGAGAGTTGACCTCAAGCCAATTCTCAAAAAGTGCCTAGAAGAGTTCCTTGAAGTTGATGCAGATCATCATCGTGAAGCGCCCCCAAGAAAGCCCCTGTACGGCGGAAGGCGCCATAACATCGATCAGACGGTTCAAGACGTAGACATCGAAACACTCTCCCTTCTGCGAGGTGATTATAGAGATGCTTTACGTGACCGAAACACGAGGCTCGTTGAAAAACAAGCTCTCGCGCTTATGGAACGCCACAACATCCCAATTGAACAGCAGACTGAATTTTCACTTGGATTACTGAAAGTGCTTCTCGAATATAGTTCAATCGCCGTGCAAAGGGTTGAGAGTTTTGGAGATGTCCCATGGTTACCCAAAAACTCCCTTGAAATGGAAACAGGTGGAGAACCAGAAAGTAGCGAGGGAAATGGCCCTCTACTGTCAACACTGTTACCGGACTACTTCGACCACCAGTTGACGGAAACTGGCTGGAGTCAGCAAACTTTGAAACAGAATACGGCTACGATTGAGCGGTTCATTGAATTGGTAGGCGACAAACCCATTCAGTCTTATCAGCGTGAGCATCTTGGTGAATTCTATACCGTCGCCCTGAAAGTTCCCGCAAAATGGGGACAGGTTCCTGCATGGAGAGAGATGAAATGGAAAGACTTAGTCGAAGCGACAAAGGGTGATGACACCATTCCACGGCTCACAAAGAGGACGTTGGAGCGACATTTTCATGCTTTAGGAGGGCTGTTCAAGCACTTCAAACAACTTGGAAAGTACGTGGGAGAGAACCCAGCGAGTGGCTTTACTTTTCCTAGTGGAAAGAACAAATCAGTGACATTGGGGTTTGATCGGCAAGAGTGGAAAGGTGAAAAGATCGTGAAACTTTTTGGTTCTCCTCTTTGGCAGGGCTGCAAAACTGAAAATAAGCGATACTTGAAGGGGGAACTGGTCATCAAGGACGAGAAATTCTGGTTGCCTCTGCTTGGTCTGTACCATGGCAACCGATTGGAAGAGTTTGCTCAGCTGACCCGAAATGATCTAAAGCTGGAGAATGATATCCCTTATTTTGATATTCAGGATGTACTGGAGGGCAACCACTTGAAGAACAAGCAATCTGCAAGGCGAGTTCCAGTGCACCCGACTTTGATCGATTGGGGGATTATTCAATATATCGAAAACGTCGCCCCTAACCCTGCTGATCGGATTTTTCCTAATCTTAGACGCGCAGGACCTGACCAAAAGTTTGGAGTAAACTTTTCAAAATGGTTCACGCGGTATCGGCAGAAGATCGGAGCCTATGAAAGAGGTGTTGATTATCAGTCATTCCGTCATGGCGTAGTAACGAAACTTCATGATGCTGGAGTGGCATCAGTGGTGGTGAACCAACTTGTTGGTCATGAAGGGCAGGGAACAGGCGAAAAGGTTTATCTGAAAGGGCTTTCCATTGAGAAGCTCCATGAAGGTATTTCACGGGTGAGTTGGCCTGAGGTTGAGAAGCTGTTTGTAAAGGTTCAAAAGTGCTAGGAGTCGTTTGTTGCTATTTCCTAATCAGTAGACAGTTTTACCGCGCGTTAAAAACCCATTGAAGTTGTTTTGATTGGATGCTAGGCAATTAAGGGTAATTTCTGACTCCCTAAAAGTGCGAGGCTCCACATGACAGGTAGGAAGCCAAAACCACCTTCGATCTGGTCATTTTCAGAGTTCGTCAAATCTATTAAGCTACATCGAGAAGAACTGAAGCGAGATAGGGTTGACGGACATAAAGCTAAAGTGCTGCGACTATCTCGAGAAATTAAAGAATATGAAAATCCGGAGCTCAAGGTCGCACGTGAAAAGGAAGAAGCCAGACGTTACGGTCTTGAATATAGAAAGTACGGAATTTCTCCAGGGCTTCATATGTTCATGATCGAACTATGGAAGCATTTCATAATCCCAAGTGTTATTGTTTTGGTTCTCGGTGGTATACCAATGCTCTTCGTTGCGTGGCTAATTCAGTAGGTAGACAGGATCATCGGGATTGCCTCGAAGGCCTATGAGTTGAGCAGCCCGACTTCATTTGCACGTCACTAATCACTACTATGCTAAGAAGGTCTCTTCCGTCCTTTTCTACGTTGGCTAGCTTTGCCGAAATCTTCTTTCCAAGCTGGTAGACTATACAGCGTTTCTAGGAGATGTGTTATGATTTTTAGTGCGTTGCGTAGTTCAGATTTGTCTGGAAGGCCCACGACAGTAAATGAAAGTACTTTTTACCCTGATTTTATTTTTGAGAGATTGCTCAATGATATCATTCATCTTATAATTGCAGAAACGAGAATGCACTGCTACACTCCTTCAATCAATTTTAAGCAATTCAAACGCGACTGCAGATCCATCACGCCATGAAGAATTTCCTAATACGAGTTATGATTCCTCTCATTTTGCTCGGTACCCTTGCGTACAAGTTTTCCCCGGTATCGGAACGAGTTTCTTATATGGTGGGAGCCCCGCAATATGTCCTGTCAGGTACCCTAGAACGAAAAGGCTTGAACACATTTGACATTGACGGAAAGCGCATACTTATAGTCGGGGTGGGGTTCCCTAGAGCCGACCAAACATGCATTCAAGACACGGAACATCCCATGTTCTCCTGCTTAGAACGCTCTACAGAAATGACAACGGAGTATTTACCAGAGACACCAGTGCGTTGCGACGTTCTGTTTGAGCTTGGCAGCGACAAAGTTGGAATTGCCAATTGCTTTGATGGTGACATCAACATAGGCGCTGAACTCATCAAAAGAGGTATCGCATATGCTGAACGTAGATTTGCAGGGGGGATATACCTCCCAGAAGAATATTTGGCAAGAGTCAAAGAGGTTGGCCTGTGGTCGAACTACCATATGCACCCTGAGGACCATCGAGTACAAAGACAAGAAGCAGAAATGCGATACCGAGCAACCAGACACCTTGGATCAAATGGCCCAAAAATCATTGAACACTTTAGAAAAAAATATGAAACAGACGGAGGGCTAATCAAGCCTCAAGATGAATAAGAGTGGCATCAAATGAAAGATGAAGGGGGAAGGTAATGGGTAAAGACATTAGCGTTCTTTTTGATGGCTTCAAGGGGTTCAAAGATCTTTCAGAGTGGATCAAAGTAGATGATAGCTTCAAGTGTGCCAACGTCGAAACATAGGTAGCCATAAAACGAAAATGGAAGCTGACCATGGATTTGAAAGAAGCGGAAGCGATCAAAATAATTTCTGATGAGCACTGCTGAATACAAGTATAGAAAGAAAAAGGAAAATAAGGCATATGAAATTTTTAGCTATATTTGGAATTGCGAGTTTGTTGATAGGTTGCGCATCAACGAATACTGGATCATCAGTAAACTCTCTTACAGAGTCATTGGTAAACTCGTATTTGACCGAAACAAACGGAAGATTTCCAAGAGTGGAAAGGGCCCTCGTATTTGTTAAAGCCACACAAGAGGACAAAGAACTGATCACCCACGTACTTCACGCTGTCCCCGGAAAATCAAAAGAAATGCGAATGCCTCAAAACGAGTACACTGATAAATTGCGTGAGGAGTACCTTTGGACATGCACGAACAAAAATTTTTACGCTCTAATCAATTCAGGTTACAGCTTCCACCTGAAGATCATTGACTACAGAGGCAGCACTTCAGCTCTAAGTCATTCAGAACTCAGTACAATCGACATCACGCAGCAATTTTGTGATTTTACGCATATGAAGCATCAAACAAAACGTAGTTGAGCAGCTATTCTGGTAAAAAAATCTGAGGGGGTAATAATCTCCTTCTCGCCAGCAATCTCCCCCGTAGCCCCCTAAAGCTCTCCTATAGGCCTCTAATTGGGTGCCCCCGGTTACACATAAAAGCTTGCCCCTTTGGCTAGCTCAAGCCGTCACCTTTTGAAGGTTTGGCTTCAACAAGTACCAAGCGAAAGTCACCATACATCCTTCCCAGCAGAAACTTGATGGCAACGATGGATGTCTATATTCCTATCGCCGCTCCAATTGCTTCATATACTTATTCGTTTGCAGGATGCCTAAGTCCAAGAGCCCCCACCACAAAGCCGATTACAAAAGTGACCGCCGCTCTAAGCGCACCGCCAACTATCATTGCAACCAGATTACGCCACACGATGGCCCACCATACACGCGCTACTCTTCGCCAATTAATTTCAACTTCTTTGTAATCCCCCGAAATTGAAGCTCAACCAACCTTAACAATCAGAAGGTGTTTTTTCAACAACCCAGAACTCCCTCAGGTGTGTTACTCTTAACCAAGATCATACGGAACACTCTCAGACACTCAAAAAATCGTTACAATAAGATTGCTCTTGATTTTTGTAACAATAAACGTTACGTATCCTTAGATTCAAGCGTAACACAATTCCATAACCTGAAGGGTGACACATGAAGATCGGATATGCACGAACAAGCACCTTGGACCAACTTGCTGGGTTCGAAGCACAGGTGAAAGAATTGGAAGCCTTAGGGATCGACAAGGTATTCAAGGAACAAGTCAGCGCTACAAGTAAACGTCCTGAATTAGAACGTGCACTGGATTATCTGCGTGATGGGGACACCTTGGTTGTCACTAAATTAGATCGGCTTGCCCGAAGTGTGAAACATCTCGGGGAAATCGTAGAACTCATTGAAAGCAAGGAAGCTCACCTTCGCATTCTCAATCTTGGCATCGACACTAGCGAACCTACGGGAAAACTCGTGCTGAACCTGCTTGGCTCTGTTGCTCAGTTTGAACGGGAGATGATGCTAGAGCGCCAACGAGAGGGTATCGCCAAGGCGCAAGCAGAGGGAAAATACAAGGGACGTCCTGCCAAGATCGACAAGGAAATGATCATCCAGCGCCATGCAAACGGTGAAAGTCCAACTGCGATTGCAAAGGAGATGGGGGTGAGTCGAACGGCAGTCTACAGGGCACTTGGTCGGGTCACAGATAAGCGCCCCGAGAGAAATCTGAAAGCCATACAGGGAGCTGAAACAGGCTCCTGAAGCCGGTGGATCCGTCACTGAGAAGGGCAACCCATGGTACCCTGCCAGTTTCTCAAAAATGCTAGATCGACTTTAAAATCAAATTAGTTTGCCTAAACTTCATTTAATTCATCCGGTCCTTGCTGAATTGACCAAGTGGATACAAAGTCTGGGTCCACAACGATCTCATCACTGTCCTTCATTTGATACTCTCCCGGCTCCGCTGGATGGATGGCTTCTTCATCGAAAGGAATGGAGAACTCTTCTCCATTATCTTCTCTCATAAACCACACAGTCTCTTCACCCACAGCAGTAATTTTGCCGTGCAGTTGGAGCCTTTCTGTGATTTCCCCTTCTCGGTCAAAATACGTAAGCCCTACCAAAAGATGCTTTCCAATGAGCTCTTTTTTCATATTCATCCCCGAAGTCTTTCACCAATAACAATACGCTACCTTTGAGTGCGTAAATAAGCAGTTAACACACCAAATTTTCCATTCTTTAATAAGTATCCCCCTTAGGGGAGGACACTTAATGCCCTGCTTCTCCCACCTTGTCTCGCCACCATTGTTTCCAGTCTTTTCTCATCATTCCGAATAAACCCCCACCTTAGTAGAACCGCTTACCACTCCCGAAAAGATTCTCGTTCTACGTAAAGACATTCACAACTCAAACCTACACTAGGAGAACCCATGAAACCTCCTCAAAGGGCATTCAATCCATGGCGAAGAGCCAAATCTGAGAGCGCCAAGACCCTCGTGCAACTGATCACTAAAACCATAGAAGAACACGAGAAAGCTCAAAAACTCAGAACCCGAAAGCGAAGAGCAGCAGATCAATTGACATTTGAGAATATCGTAGAGGCCATCATCATGGACATTACTCACTGTCACTTGATCGGCATCCATCAAGGGATCCACATGAGCTTCTCCAACAGTCGCCTTGGGGTGAAAAGCAGGTATCGTCCTGAGGTTCTGTCGCAAACTCTCCCAACAGTCGTCCAGCGCCTCTCGATGCCTGAACTCAATTACGTCATCTTTCAAGTTGGTGAGAACGGCAAAGGAAAAAGCCGTCAACAGACCTCCGTTAGTATCGGGCCTCAACTGAAGCATCTGATCCATGAGATGGGTCTCACGTTGCAGGATATCGATGAGAGCCTTGATCGAGAAAGCATCGAGTTGAGAGAACCTAAAGACCGATCAGCCTCTTCCCGAGGGCAACCCATCGAGTACACCGACAGTGAAATGACAGAAGCATTGCGAGAGGAAATGCGTTCTATCAATGAGTGGCTTCAAGAAGCGGACTTGCAACTTACCTCCAACTCATGCAGTCAATCAGCAAACAACTGGATCAATGACGAAGAAAGGTTCCTTAAGCGTATCTTCACACATGGTTCATTTGAATCTGGAGGGCGTCTTTATGGGGGATTTTGGCAACAACTTAGAAAGACAGAAAGATTTGAGGGCTTGACGATACAGGGAGAAAGGATTGCTGAAGTCGACTATGGACAAGTTGGTTTACGGATCGCGTACAGTTTCGCAGATCATCATCCCCCTTCAGATGACTTGTACGAAATACCCGGGCTTGAGAATTACCGACAGGGAATAAAGAAATTGTTGAATGCCATGCTATTCAATTACGGGCCTCTAAGAAGGAAACCTTACGGGACCAAGAAGATGTTACCTGTCAATCAGTCCGTTTCCTCTTTGCAGGAAGCCATTATCCAAAAACATCAGCCCATTGAAGACCTCTTTGGAACGGGCATCGGTCATCATATTCAACGGATTGAAAGTGACATCTTGGTAAAGGTCCTTTTGAAGCTCAGAGAGGAAGGCATCGTATCTCTACCCATTCATGATGCTGTGCTGGTGCCTCGTTCAACTGTAGACATCACTTCAAGGATTATGCTTGAAGAATTTAAGGGCCTGACAGGCATCCAAGGTTCGGTATCTGTCAGTGTAGGGGATGATTGAGAGGGATAAAAAGGAATACCCTTCCGTCTTATGGTTTTCCATTGGATTAATTGTCTGACGACAATGAATTCATAAGTTACTTCAGCAAAGTGTACATGGCCTTTAAAAGACTCTTAAAAGACATCCTTTATATATTTCTGTAAGAGCATAAAGAGGGATACTCCTCCTTATGATATTATTATAATAATAATAATAAATTTCAGGGTCCCTTCAAGACACCCTATATAAATCTATAGGGCACCCCTCATTAGGGGGAGTGGTAAGAATTGGCAGCTATCTCTCTCGATCATTTTACCTAGAAAAAACAGATGAATCCTAAAACCGCCCCAGAGACTCCGTGAGTCCATCTGGCAGCTCTGAGCACCCCCTACCTCGAAATCACCTCAATGCCCCCTCAGCGACTCTCTCTGGGACTCTGAGGGCGTGTCCATGTCTCTTGCATACGGAAAACCTTCAACTAACTTCAAGAAAGTCCCAACTGGAAGAAGAAGGGCTGGAAGAACTCCAGTGGTGACCCCGTCAAGAACCAAGACCTGTGGCAACGGCTGGAGGCAGCGAAGGAGAACTATCAGGTGTCCTTCAGGTGGGTAAAGGGGCACTCGGGGGTGCCCGGAAATGAGAGAGCTGATGCATTGGCTGCGTCAGGATGTTCGACTGACAGCAGCAAGTTTACTCTCTAACTCTTCGACCATTTGCTCAACTTGAGTGATTACATTCTCAGGGGAAATGAATTCTCGCGGGGGTTCAAACCACAAGCCATTATCTGCCGTGAAAGGATAGTTTCCCCTAAAAGCTCTCGCTAATATATCGCTGCAGAATTCTAAAATATGGCTGCCGGAATAACCTATTGATCCCACTTCTGGACGCAATCCAAATCTTATCCTATTTTCTTTCGAAATGTCCCAATAAGCAGAATGACAATTATCTAGCCGATCATGAAGTTCTCTCATTCGCATAGCGAAAATGTCGTTTTTTGCACTAGATTCGAGGCCTTTCAGAGAACTAAGTTGTATGTTTGTTAAGTTTGCTGCTTCAAGAGCACCACTCTGAAAACCAGACTCAGATAGCAATATGCCTCGGTCCGCACCCAAATCTGAAACAATGGTTCGCAATCCAAGTACATGAAGTTTGGAAATTGGTGCGCTCCATAACTTGCATTCCACGATCCAAGTAACTTCAAAACCTAAATGCTCCGATCTGACAAGCACATCAACGTCGTGCTTTGTCCTAGCGCCCTTCATTGTAACATCGGTGGCTGCTTCCAAACCAAGCGACTGAAAGAACCCTGCAGTGTCTTCTTGATACTGCTTCCATTCAGGTGATGGCATTCATCCACTCACTTGCATATCGTAATAAGGGAACCCAATGCGAATAAGAAAGAAACGATTTCATTTCTCTACAATCATAGTTTCTGCAATATTTATCATTTCTTCAGCATAATTAATCGCTAGGCTTGCCACTGAAATTGGATCATTTTGATATAGCTCTGTATCTAAATGAGAAGTTGGTACCGGAAATCTTTTTTTTGAACGTTGGCAAGTCACATCCACAAGGTAGATTCCTGGAGCGTGAATCCTAAAAAGCTCTTCACCAGCTTTAGCATTCGCGGGAGCTATCACTTCTAATCGATTGTCTTTATGGCCTGACCTGACTACTTTGGCACCTTTTCCTACCGCTTCAATTCTGAATCCGGTCTTATCAGTTGTACCGATCAACGTATGCTCTTCGGAGTTACGTGCTTGTTGAACATATGAGAGAAGTGGATCAGTTCTCCTTTCATGTTTGATCTTGTCATACCAAGCCTTACTTTTGCTATCTGCTTTGGCGCCTTGCTCTAGTTTTGAAAAAATAGTGTTCAATAAATTTAGAAAATCTTCCCAAGAAGCTTCAAATTCTTCGAAAGAGAATGAGCGATCTTTAATCATTTGCTCAAGTTTTTCTTTGGAACGGTTCAAGCGCCCCTTTGCATCCTTCACTGCTTTTGCTTCCATTCTCTAATTGTACACTAATTAGGAGATATGCGAAAAGCTTAAATCACTGTTTCCGATTTCGTTTGCTGACGCTATGATTTTTTCTGGATAAGACAATTCAGCGTTGAATTTATTGACAACGATCAAAAATTGGTCACACAATGGTACCACATCTGGCGCTCAATGGTGTTGCCATTGGACTTGAACAGGTAAGTTTTTCTGAGGTTTTAGGCCGCTTCGCGTTTTTTACTGCGGATCCTGCCACCCCAGCCAACCTTCCAAATCGCACTATTCAGCCATTCAAGGTCTCTCGATAACCAAGTTTTAGGCTTGTTCACTGCCAATTGCGGGAACATTGTGGGAGCATGTCAAACTCAAGATGGCCCTAAAGTTTCTCCTGATTAGAGGGATCATCTTCTGACGCTGTCAATTTGAAGCCAAAATCACCAAGAACTAACGTGACTGAAATTGAGGTGTAAACAGCATAGAAGAAGAATGAGATAGTTTGTCTAACTGGTTGGAAATAAAAATAGACTGTGTCATATCCAATTTTGCTTGTTAAGTTAAATGCACGAGCGAGTTCCACAGCTCCAATGGCAAACAAAAATTCAATACTAACCAGCATAACTAAGCCAACGAATATCGCTACGAAAGTCATCAAGAACGGGATTGGAAGTGTTTCATTCAAGCCAATTGATTTGGGGAGATTGCTAGGCTTCACATTCTTAATGACGAATATCAATGAAGTGAGCGTCACGGTAATCGGAATGGTATGCAAGTGACCTTGGTTGCTCAATAGATTGAGGTAGTAGGTGAGGTCATCACGAACGGGTAAATTTGAAAAGATACTTTTATATGCTAGGCAGAACGCTACAGAGATCGCAACAATTAGAGGTATTAAAGTAAGCGAAAATAAGGGGTATTGAGTGCGAAGGCCATGTTTTGCCGCTAAGTTTTGCTTCAATAAAAAAAGGCACCACACTAACAAACTGAAAGAAAATGCAATTGCATGACCATAGATGACAAAGCTTATTTGTCCAAACAAGCCGAGTATCTTGTGGTCTGGATATATCGAGTTTAGTGAAATACTGCTTATTATCGTAAAGGGTAGCCACGTGAGTAAGCACATCCACGCATTTTGGTTTACGATGCGAATAGATGGTTTTATTGAAGCAAGTAATTTGTCTTTGTAAGGATGGTTAGACATCGTTGCCTTTAAGCATAAGAGCAAACTCCCCTTTTCCAATAAAGAGAAATTATAGGGTAGCTAAGGGTTAACGTTGTCGTGCACAGTAGTCACGAAATACAGGTGATAACCTTCCATCCTTTTCGTTGGGGTCTCGAGTTACAGTTCTGGTGTAGAAGTTAATGCCCTCTTTAAGCAATGCTAGATACATTGGGTTCAGGCATATCTTGCGGAGTTCGTAAGTGTAGAAAACCCTATCACTGGCAATCGCAGACTTATAGTTGTCGTACACAAAAGTTGTGACGATATCATTACCCACCAAGTCAACGCTTTGAATAGTCAGAACATCAACAGTTTTTGGAAGGTTGCTGTTTGCATCCTTGAGATACTTTGCCACAAGCGGACTCAAACGTTCATTTGTTTCAGCTGTTGCCGTTTTAGAAACTGCATGAGATTTATGGGTACCATTCGTGTCGCTCGAAGTAGTACAGCTTGTCAACAATAACAGCATGACGAAGGGATAAAGCAGCTTCAATGTAATTCTCCAACTCAAAAGGGGCAGTACGAAGAGGTCATAAAATCAACTTCTCTTGTTAACTACAGTAATTTTTCCAAGCTTGTCATATCGAGTAGGTGTTGTGCAATTAAGAATTGAGTATTCTGTATACTGATGCTCTTCCAATTCTAAGTTCTTTGGCTATCTTCGTTGCCCTTTGAGGTCTCTACAATGTCTCCTGAGTACCTAATAGAGCGTACTAGGTGGTCTAATTGGTTCGCGACTTTGGTATACTAGCGCCAACTAAGAGGTAATTTTATGCTTGAGGCAGTTCCTGCCACTGTTCTTAACTATTAGTTATAGGTAAGCTTCCATTCAGAGTTCGCTCCTGTAGTAAATTCAAAGCGCAATGTACTGTAATTGCCTTCTCCGCAATGGAATGTGTTCGGCCTTTTCATCTGGGGGGCAAGGCGTTAGACTGCGGGACTTTTCTACTTATTGATATTGTGAGGGCGGGTTGTGTTGACGTTTTTTATTGTCGCGGGTGTTGTTCTGGGGCTGGTATATGGCTGGTATGCAACGATTATTTCGCGTCGCAACAAGGCTCTTGAGGCGTTGTCAGGGATTGATGTGCAATTGCAGAAGCGATCCGATTTGATCCCAAGTATCCTGAAAATTGCCAAGAAATTCATGGAGCATGAAAAAGAGCTGATCACAGAGGTGACAGAGCTTCGTACCCGAATGGAGGCTGGATATGACGCGCGCGACCCAAACGCGGTCGGGGAGCATTTGCAGGCCGCTGAAAAATTGGGCGGTGCTATGGGGAAGCTGATGGTCGCTGTGGAAGCTTACCCGGATTTGAAATCCAGTGACAACATGGTGCAGGCGCAGCGGACCTATAATGAGGTTGAGGCGCAAATTTCGGCCGCACGTCGGTTTTATAACGCGTCTGTCTCTCAGCTAAATACATCAATTCAAATATTTCCGGGCACGTTTATCGCGCAGATGGCGGGTGTTGAGCCAATGCCATTCTACGAGGCGGATGATGGGGCAAAAGCGCCTGTAGATGCGAGCGATTATCTGTAATCCATGGGGCATTTTAATAATATTCTGAGCCTGTTGACGGGGAAATATCGCACGTTCAGCGGTTTGCCAGTCGACTTCACCGAAGCCAGGGATTATGAGGCGGGTTTTGCCGCTCATTATGACGCCTATGTACGGCCTCATGTGGATCAGTATGAAGCCAACCGTCTAAAGGCGTTAAAGGCAGCAACGACCCGTTGCCGGGCAAGTGTCATGCTGTTTCTGACAGTCATTCCGCTGTTGCTTGTGTTTGTTGCGCCCCACATGTCGGACCCGGAAGATCTTATTCTGTTTATTGTGGTGCCGATGGGGTTTGCTGCCGTTGTCGTATATTATCCAATCCGTTGCTATAAGAGAAATGTCAAGACTGGCGTGTTTCCGGACATCATCTCATTTTTAGGGGATTTTTCTTATTCACCCAGTTGCCCTGGCCGAGTAAAGGGTCTAGAGGCAACCGGCCTTGTTCCCAGCCATGATCGGGAGACGAGCGAAGATGAAATTCGTGGAGTTTACAAAGGGGTCGCGATTGATTTTTTCGAAACGCTCTTAAAGAGACGCACTCAGGATAGTAAAGGGCGAACAAAATATACGACGGTTTTCGACGGCATTTTTATTTCCCTGTCCTTTCAAAAACCTTTCCGGGGGCGAACACTTGTTCAAAAAGACAAGGGGCGTGTTGGAAACTGGTTTAAGAATACTTTTGGCTCACTGGAGCGGGTCGCGCTGGAGGACCCTCATTTTGAAAAAATTTTTGAGGTTTACAGTGATGACCAGATTGAAGCCCGGTATTTATTGACCCCTTCCTTTATGGAGCGGCTGAAAGCGCTTAGTGAGAATTTTGGCGGGCGCGATTTGGAATGTTGTTTTTACCGCGAGCAATTGGTGATCAAACTCTCCATGAGGGAAGATTTGTTTGAGCCCGGATCCATTTTTATGCCTGAGGATTTTATGGATGACGCGAGGCGGATACTGGCTGACATGCAGCATATTTTCGCTGTCGTTGATGTTTTGCAACTGGACGAAAATACCGGTCTGTAAGAATTCTTTTTATGACAGTTTGGAGTGAGTGCCGTCGCAATAAGGGGGCGTTTTCGTTTGTTTGCAAAGGCACAGGGCTACTGGTTTTTCACGCTTGCAAGTGAACTCAACAGGTTCGAAAGGAGTGTCTTTGTGGGATCCATCGCAAAAAGGTTGTTTTGCTGATTTCCCGCACTGGCACCACCAGTATGTTTTCCCCATATCCAGTTTGAGAATTTTAGGTTTCCTGTCCGCGATCTGAGGTTTTGTCATATGTTTGCTGCCCGTTTGTTCAATTGGGTTGATCATACGGCACTATAACAGATTTTTCTTAAATTGTGTTTCGAATTAGCCAAGAAAAAAGCGGGCATTTCTACCCGCTTTTTTGTGGAAAGTTATGCGCTAATTGGCATCCCTGAGTTCCCGGCGCAGAATTTTACCAACCGCTGATTTGGGAATCTCGTTCGTAAACACGATATGCTTAGGAACTTTGTAGGCGGTAAGGTTTTTGCGGCAGTAGTCTTCAATTGCTTCCGCGGTTACTTCTGTTCCCGGTTTTTTAACAACAAAAAGTTTGACCGCTTCACCGGTGCGTTCATCCGGAACGCCAATGCAGGCGCATTCAGCGATCTCTTCAATTTCGGCGGCTACCGCTTCAATCTCATTTGGGAAAACATTGAAGCCTGATACCAAGATCATGTCTTTCTTGCGATCAACAATGTGGAAATACCCATCTTCCGACATATAGGCGACATCACCGGTCTTAAAGAAGCCATCTTCTGTCATAACCTCTGCTGTCGCATCATCACGCTTCCAATACCCCTTCATGACCTGAGGTCCGCGCGCGCAGATTTCGCCCGTTTCACCCTGAGGGACATCATTTCCCTGATCGTCGCGTATGGCGATGTCTGTCATGGGCAGAGGGATGCCGATCGAGCTTCTGAATTCAGTGGCGTTCGGCGGATTGAAAGTCAAAATGGGCGAAGTCTCCGAAAGGCCGTAACCTTCGCGAATATGAGAGCCGGTCAAGGCTTTCCAGCGATCAGAAATTGCTTTTTGAACAGCCGTCCCACCGCCAGCAGCGTTGCGCAGGTTAGAAAAGTCACATTCTTCTATGCCAGGGGTCATCAACAATCCCGCGTACAGCGTGTTCACGCCAGTAAAGACACTGAACTTGTGCTTCTTAAGTTCTTCAACAAACGCCGGCATATCCCGTGGGTTGGTGATAAGCACGTTTTTCGCACCCGCAAGGAAGTAAGTGATGAAATTCACCATTAAAGCAAATATGTGATAGAGGGGTAGGGCGGTGATAACGATTTCGTTGCCTTCCTGCACGAGACTCCCTGCAAAAGATCGATATTGCATGACATTGGCGACCAGATTGCCGTGGGTAAGCATGGCGCCCTTTGAAAGGCCAGTAGTCCCGCCAGTATATTGCAAAAATATCAGGTCATCCTGATTAATGTCGACTGGGTTAAAGGGTAGGTTTTCACCTTCATTCAGAGCCTTTTGAAAGTCGATTGCATTTGTAATGCGCGCGTCAACAGGGGGGCTTGGCAGGTTCGGATTGCAAAGATCGCCGAGCGCGACAGTAATTATGTTTTTAACAGGTGTTTCCTCTAATATTTCCGCCAGGACAGGTGTGGAGCCGCTGAAGATAATGATGGTTTCAACATCTGCATCGATCAGCTGATGTCTAAGTTCTCTGGGTGTATAGAGCGGATTAACATTGACCTGAACCAGACCCGCACGCAAAATTCCCAGCATTGATGTGGGAAAGCCCATGATGTTCGGCATCATAACGGCTACACGGTCACCTTTTTTGTGACCGAGCGCAGATTGCAGATACGCGGCTATTTTACGGGAAGCGACATCAAGGTCAGAATAGGTGAGGTCAAATCCGAAATTTTGGAATGCGATTTGCGGTCCGAATTTCGCGATCGCCTCATCAAACATTGCGACTACATTCGGATAGGCTTTGACGTCAACCTCTTTGGGAATTTCAGATCCGTAATGCTGATACCATACTTTTTCTGACATGATGTTGTTTCTTCCTTAGATGTTTATTTGTTATTTGGGTGTGTCGCCCTCTCCCTGTTGAGGGTATCTATTTATAAAACCTGTCTCTCACAGGCTCAATTAATATTCGCAATTCTTGCGTATTTGTGATCGGAACTAGTGTTGAGCGCAGTATTTGGACAGCTCGGATTTGAAAATTTCCATTAGAATCTCAATGTTCGACAATCCTACAAAATTCGGCCTTGTAATGAAGGCGAGAGTTCTGTGGGGACCCGGATCTTTTAAATGCAGGGCGCGCAGTTCCGAGTTTTCATGCAGCAACTGGTCCAACGCCATCTGCGGAACTAATGTTGTTCCCATATGTCCTGCGACCATTTGCACAAGTGTATTGAGGCTGGTTCCTGCCAGCGAGTTGTCAACATCTGTTGGGGGAAGCTTGCACGCAGATAGCGCATGATCTTTCAGGCAATGACCATCTTTGAGAAGAAGGAGTTCTGACGCTTTGATTTCCGATCCGGATATTTCACTCTGTCCGGGTTTCGTGTCGTCTTCATGGGCAATGATATAAAAATCTTCTTGCCAGAATTCAAAAGCATGTAGCCCTAAATGTGCATATGGCAGAGCTAGTATTGCAGTGTCGATTTCGCCATTTCGAACTTTTTCAACCAGAATATGTGATTGTTCTTCGATAATGGAAAGTTTGAAGGAAGGGTATTGCCGTCGCAACTCAGGCAGGACTTTTGGTAACAGATAAGGGCCGATGGTTGGGATCGTTCCAATGGTCATTGGGTAGCTCAGAGGAGCTTTCTCGGATTTGGCAAGTAAATATAGATCATCAACTTCCAGCTTTATGCTGCGGGCTTTCTCCAGCACTTTCGCACCCAACGGTGTGATGAGGACTTTTTTGTTATCCCGCTCAAAAATCTGAATGCCTAATTGGCCTTCCAATTCTGTAAGGGCGGTGCTGAGTGCTGACTGTGAAACACCACACTCGATCGCGGCCTGTTTGAAATGGCGAGTTTTTGCGATTGCGAGCGCATAAGTCAATTGTTTGAGTGTGATCATTTTACATTCTAAAAAATTGATCAATGTTATCAATATTATTCAATTTACTTTATCGATGCAACTTCTTAAATTCCTCCCCGACACCAATGGTGGTGTCACGAAATTTAGCTTTAACGTTCATCACAGGATTTAGAAAATGGCTATTATTAACAAGACTATTCCAGAATTCACAACTGACGCTTTCCATAACGGTGAGCTTAAAACAATCTCCTCAGAAGATGTGAAAGGTAAATGGTCAATCTTCCTGTTCTATCCTGCAGACTTTACATTTGTTTGCCCAACTGAGCTTGAAGATATGGCCAACCACTATGAGGAACTGCAAAAGCTTGGTGTTGAAGTATATTCAGTGTCTACTGACACACATTTTGCACACGCTGCATGGCACGGATCATCAGAAGCAATTGGCAAGATCAAATTCCCAATGCTCGGCGATCCAACAGGTAAAATTTCACGTGGATTTGACGTCATGATTGAAGAAGCTGGGCAGGCTCTGCGTGGTACATTCCTGGCTGACCCAGACGGTGTTATCAAAGTTGCTGAAATTCATGATCTGGGCATTGGCCGTTCAGCGAAAGACATGGTTCGTAAAGTCAAGGCTGCACAGTATGTTGCTGCTAACGACGGTGAGGTATGTCCGGCTGCATGGGAAGAAGGTCAGAAAACACTGACACCAAGCCTTGATCTTGTTGGTAAAATCTAAAACAGCCTTATGGCGCTGGCAGCGGACATGTTCCGCTGCCTCTTATACCCCCATATACCCCCACAATTTGTAGAGTAGAAAGCTGAAATCATGTTAACACCAGATATTTTGAATGCCCTGAAAGGCTACACCGCAAATATGTCGAACTCTGTGACATTGGTCGTTCAAACCGGTGAGCATGAGAAAAGGGCAGAACTCCTATCGTTTCTAAATGATTTTGCGTCTGTTTCCGAGAGCATTTCTGTCGAAGAGCGTGACACAATGGGCAAGCTTCGCAGCCCGGTTAGCTTTATGCTTGAAGTAGATGGCAATCCAAATGGGATCATTTTCTCAGGCATTCCAGGTGGTCACGAGTTTAACTCTTTGGTGCTCGCTGTACTGCAGTCATCAGGCACGCCCCTGAAACTTGATAGTGGAATTCAGAATATTATCAAGGGTGTTGCGACCGAGTTGAAATTTGAGGTTTTCGTGAGTTTGAGTTGCCACAACTGCCCTGATGTGGTGCAGGCTCTAAATCAGTTTGCTGTTTTGAACGAGAATATTTCGACAGAAACAATTGATGGCGGGCTATACAAGGACTTGATTGAAGAGAGAAACATTCAAGGAGTACCTACAGTTTTTCTTAATGGTGAAGTCTTTGCAAATGGCAAGATTGACACCGCGCAACTTCTTGAAAAGCTAATGGATAAATATCCATCCATAACCGAGAACATGACTGCAGAGGCAGAAAAGCTTCCCTTGCAAGATGTTACGGTCATTGGAGGCGGTCCAGCGGGTATTTCTGCTGCCATCTACTCAGCACGTAAGGGCTTGAACGTAACTGTCGTTGCCGATCGTGTTGGAGGGCAGGTTAAAGATACTATGGGCATTGAGAATTTGATTTCTGTTCCCAAAACAACAGGGCCCGAGCTCACCAATGCGCTTCTTACTCATTTGAATGATTATGAGGTGACGTTAAAAGAACATCTTCGAGTTGATAGAATTGAAGATGGAGATACCAAGAAAATTTACCTGTCATCTGGCGAGGTCATCGAAACCAAAACAGTGATTTTGGCGACGGGTGCGAAATGGCGTGAGCTTGGTATTCCTGGAGAGAAAGAAAATATTGGAAATGGTGTTGCCTATTGTCCGCACTGTGATGGACCGTTCTTTAAAGGTAGGGACGTTGCGGTTGTCGGTGGCGGAAACTCCGGGATCGAAGCAGCACTGGATCTGGCGGGAATTGTCAAATCCGTGACAGTGCTTGAATTCCTGCCACAGTTAAAAGCTGACAAAGTCTTGGTTGATCAGGCCGAAAAGAGGGACAATATTCAAATTCTGAGAAATGTCGCGAGCCGTGAGGTCATGGCTGCAAACGGCAAAGTACAAGGCTTGGAATATATGGACCGTGAAACTGAAGAGGTTAAGGTTCTCGATGTTGACGGAATTTTTGTTCAGATCGGCTTGCTGCCAAACAGTCAATTCGTAAAAGGGCTTGTAGAGTTATCTGCTTACGGCGAGATTATCGTCAATGAGAAGTGCGAAACGAATGTTGAAGGAATTTTTGCCTGCGGTGACGTGACGACCGTTCCCTATAAACAGATTGTGATTTCAATGGGCGAAGGATCGAAGGCAGCTTTGACTGCATTTGAATATTTGCTCAAAAAGTAATTGCCGTAAATTACGTATAAGCAGGAGCCGGCAGGTTTGTCGGCTCCTGTATTATTAGAAAAAAATGATTCTTTTGATGGTGACTTGTTAACCATTTCGATCACCTCATTAACCATAATTGTTAACAAAAATAAGAAAAAAATGCCGTGTTCTTGGCTGAAAATGCAGAATTACCGTAGTATTCACTAACAATGATTGACTTTGTACGGATCTAATTTTAAACAAATAGTTAACAAATTCTTAATTATTGTAGCCTGTACCCCCGCGACCGAACAATCACATGCAGGTTGTCTGGTTTGACTGAACGCTATATAGAAGGAACGCAACAATGGCTGTTAAAAATTGGCTTGCAGCAGTAGCAATGTCAGCCTGCGTATTTGGTGCATCATCAGCATCCGCAGCAATCGTAACAAATGGTGGATTTGAAGACCCTGTTCGTGCAAGTGGAACATGGGAGGTTTATGACAGCATTCCAGGATGGACAAAGTTTGATGATACCGCTGGTATTGAAATTCAAACTGGCAATGTTGGTGGTTCTACTGCCTATGAAGGGCAAAACAAGGTGGAACTAGACAGCCACGGTGGTACTGACACGAATTCCGGTATGTACCAACAGTTAGTTTTGGGTGTCGGTTCTCACGAGTTTTCATTCCAGTATCTTGGTCGTACGAATAACAGTGGTACGAATGGAATTCATTATGCGCTTGAGGATGGTGGTGTAACTAACGGTACAACCTATACCTCCGGATTATTTGTTGATGATGTGACAGGTGTAAAATCAGATGGTTGGCAAACTGTGACAGTTCTTTTCAATGTCCTTACTGCAGGTACTTATACGCTTGAATTCTGGGCTGGCGGCGCTGACGACACGTTGGGCGGTTACATTGATGATGTCCAGATTTCCGCTGTACCTCTGCCACCTGCTGTGCTTCTGTTCGGAGCAGCGATGTTAGGACTAGGTTGGGTAAGCCGGCGCCGCAAAGCGTAATTAGTTCTTCATTGATGTTTTAGAAGCGGCGCTTTTGGCGCCGCTTTTTTATGCGTCTTCAAAATTTTCCACTGATTCGCTTTTTTGAAATAAAAAAAATTACAAATATTGATATAATTTAAATATTATTGTTACATAAACAACAATAATATTCACTTAAGTAATGAACAGATTGGACTGAAATATAACTATCATTGTTAATATCTGTTTGTTCTCGTTAAAGTATTAAATTTTATTTTTACTTGAATAACCTCGCGATTAACCTGATACTCCACTCATTGATCGGGAGCACACACGGTCAGCAGAATATCATCCCCCCCTCGATATTCGAACTTAGTACCAAGTAGTAGCATGTATCTTGTGTGTAACTGTACCATGTACCCTAGTACCCCGCTGATAGGGTTACCCTTATCAGTAGATGTTATGATCCCGGCACATACCCCTCGTGCCGGGTCATTTCGTTTGGGCGTTTTTTATGGATTTAATTTTTTGCGCAACGTGTGCAGGTATCGATCCTGAACCTGAATGTCATCCAGGTGCTCGATCGTGTTTTCAAAGTAATCCCGGCAACTTCCCAGATAACCATTGCCTTGATTGATGCGTTTTACGGTTTCTTCGATAGAGAGATTGGGGATATACCGACTATGCTGGCGATTAACGACAAAAGCGAGCCCTTTAACGCGTTTGCCATTTTCAAATTGAAGACTTCCCCAATGGGGAAGGTATGCTCCGGACAGCATTTCTCTCATCCAAAGGATTCTGGTTTCGCTTTCAATTTTGTCTGGCTCTATTAATAATGCTCTGCCATTGCAGGAGCCGCCGTTATTCAAGGCCAGCATTACGCCGGGTTTATCTGGGCTCCCCCGGCCCATAGTGAGATGGAGGCAAAAGTGGCGGCGATATCCAAATAGTTTTGCTTTCTTAGAGGCTACATAATCAAACGCTGGATTCCAGAGAAGTGACCCATACCCAAACACCCATAAACCTTCATCTGCAGTCGTAATATTTGACAAAAAGTCTCGCCGACTTCGTTCGCGCTCTTCATGGGTGAGGGCTTCAAACGGGCCATGTTTGCGTGCCTCTGCGATCAACATTTCAATTCGTTCTTCGGTGAAATCCTCACGCTTAAGCATTGGTGTTCCTATGTACTGGAGGGGACGAGTTTCTTTTTTCTCAGAAGCTCGTAAATTGGCTGCAGTTCACCTGCAAGCTGTTCCTGTTCTCGCGTAAGAATTACGGATTTCTTTTCATAGGTTTGGAAGCCAGTGGAGTTTTCCACTGCGCTATACCAGTGGGAGCCCCAAACGCCATCTTCTTTGCGAGGCCCTTTTTCCCATGCCAGCATGGATGGATCAAAATCAATTCCTATAGTTGTACACAGGTGAGATAACATTGTTTCGGGTGCCTTGAGTATATCTTCACCTTCGATCACAACCGGGGAGTATTTACCATGCTCGCTAAAATACTCAAATAATTCCATTTGTTGAGGAAAGCCTGTTGTTGATGCTTCTATCTGATCCCATTTCTGTGCAAATGACGCAATCACAAGCCTAGGATCGCGAATTAAAAAACAATTTACATGTTCTAGAAAGCAGTCTTTGTTGATCGGGGGTAACATATGCTGCGCCATATGCTTGATGTAAAGAAGGCTTTTGTTGCCTTCTACCGGGCCATTTAACGCCTCCGCGACAGTTTCCCAATCGTTTGGCTGGCTTTGTATGACTTCTTCCCGCATGGGGTGTGCAAGGCCAGTTTCATTCAGGTAGTAGGCATAAAAAGGCTCGTCGATGGCTTGGCAATCGTTGCGATTTCCAAAGGATCGCATGAGGGCAGTTGATATATTACGTGGGCCGGACCACATGGAAAGGCGTATGGGAGAGATGGGAGTCACCGGCATATTCCTCCTAAAAATTCGGAGAGGCGTTGTCGGCCTCTCCTACACTTTAATTACAGACCCAAAATCAGCTTTGCCATAATATTGCGCTGGATTTCATTTGAGCCGCCATAAATCGATACTTTGCGGGCATTAAAGTATCTGGCGCCGCGCCATTTGCATAATCAGGTCCAACGCCATCATTTTGACCATGTGCAAGTGGAATAAAGGGAATGCCATACGTTCCAACTGCTTCGAGTGCCAGCTCTACCACTTCTTGGTAAAGATCTGTCCCGCGGCATTTCATGAGAGAGCTTTCCGGCCCCATATTCTGACCCGAAGCAAGCTTACTTAAGATCCTCAATTCAGTCATTTCGAGCGCCTGAATTGCTACTTCCAGCTTCGCGAGTTTAGCGCGGAAAGAAGGGTCGTTAATGACGGGCTCGCCATTTGCAATTTCCGCACTTGCGATAGTTCTAATTTTCTGTGCACCGCGTTTTAGTCTACCAGCGTAGGCGTTCCCTCTTTCAAATTCGAGAAGGTATTTGGCGCATGTCCAGCCTTTGTTGATTTCACCAACCAGATTTTCCTTTGGAACTACAACATCTTCAAAAAAGACTTCGTTGATTTCCTGAGCACCTTCAGCAGGCAGATCCAAGGTTTGAATAGGTTTTACGGTGATGCCAGGGGATTTCATATCGATCAGCAGGAAAGAGATGCCTTCCTGTTTCTTACCTTCGTTGCTCGTGCGTACTAGGCAGAAAATCCAATCCGCATATTGGGCGAGAGTGGTCCAGATTTTTGATCCGTTACACAGAAAATGATCGCCTTTGTCTTCAGCCTTCATTTTAAGGGACGCCAGATCGGAGCCTGAACCAGGCTCTGAATAGCCTTGGCACCACCAGTCCTCGTTAGAAAGCATCCGCGGAAGGAAACGCTTCTTTTGCTCTTCGGTGCCGAATTTCATGATTACAGGAGCACACATACGAACACCAAACGGCATTACACCGGGTGCATTATGATTGGCCATTTCTGTATCGAAAATGTATTTCTGGGTCGTTGTCCAACCGGGGCCACCGTATTCAGTTGGCCAGTCCGGCACCAGCCAGCCTTTGTCGTTCAGCGCCTTTTGCCAACGAACATGATCTTCTTTAGGTAGATAGCTATTCCTGTTTTCAGCCATCTTTTGTTTTAGATCATCCGTTAAATTATTTTTTATGAAGTCAACAACTTCTTCACGAAATGCGTTGTCTTGGGGTGTGAACGAGAGATCCATGCTTTCCTCTTATTTTTATTACTTATCTTCCAACTGGCGCTGTCCTAGCGTAAATTGTAGCATAATGATAATTTGTCATTAATGGGATGACGAAGCATACAACCAGTTTCACGGAGAAGAAATGAAAAAAACAGTAAAAGAAATGGTTGCAGAGGCGAATAGCAAAATTACAACGCTTACTATTGAACAGGCGCTTGAGCTTTATGGTCAGGAAAATGTCAGGTTCGTCGATATACGTGACGTAAGGGAACTCTACAAGGAAGGAGCTATTCCCGGAGCAATGCATGCACCTAGGGGGATGCTGGAATTTTGGGTGGATCCGGAAAGTCCCTATCATCGAGCCGAGTTTTCCGAAGAAAAAAAGTTTGTGTTTTTTTGTGCAGCCGGATGGCGATCCGCACTTGCGACCGCCACAGTTCAGTCCATGGGGCTCGAAAATGTGTGTCATATCGACGGGGGATTCGGCGCCTGGCGCGAAGCGGGGGGAAAAGTTGAAGAAAAGAAACCCAAATAGACTATTTTAATAACTACTGGAGAGTGGCATGAAATACGGGATCATCAGTGTTGTATTGTTAGCGATTTGTTGGACCGGATTTTCTTCGGCGGAAGAATTGCCACTCGTAGATACTCATATCCACTACAGTCATGACGCTTGGGAAATGTTGCCGCCCGAGAAAGCCGTTGGACTGCTCCGTAAAGCGGGATTGAAATATGCATTTGTCTCAAGTTCCAGTGACGACGGAACACAGATGCTTTATGACGCGGCACCTAATCTTGTTATTCCCGTATTGCGCCCCTATCGAAAAAGAGGGGAATTAAGCAGCTGGTTATATGACGAGAGTGTTCCGCAAATGCTAGAGAGACGGCTGGAAAAGTATAAGTACGCTGGCATTGGGGAGTTTCATGTCTTTGGTGACGATACGAATTTGCCAGTTATGCGCAAAGTAATCCAGTTGGCTCATGACTATGGTATTTTTCTGCACGCTCATTCGGATTCTAAAGCGGTGGAAAATATTTTTAAAATTCAGCCCCAAGCGCGCGTTTTATGGGCTCATTCCGGATTTGAACAGCCAACGGAAATTCGGAGAATGTTGTCAACATACGAGAATTTAATGGCTGATCTTGCTTTTCGTAATGAGCATGCCGTTAATGGAGAGATTGACCCGCAGTGGCAGGCTCTGTTTATGGAGTTTCCAGATCGAATTACTGTGGGTACCGATACATACACCCCAGAAAGATGGTTTTACGTTGAAGACCATGCCAACTGGAGCCGTGAATGGTTAATGACTTTGCCCGATCAAGTGCGTGAAAATATCGCGTATAGAAATGCAGAAAGATTAAAGGACTGGGGGCTGTCTAAATGAATGGTTGGTCTGCCCTGATCTTACTTTTGGCTTTTCTGATGGTTCCGGTGCCATATGTGGCGGCCTGTCCGATACAAAAGCAGGCGGCGACTATATCAGCTCATAATGACATTTACACAGTTACCCTCTCCACAGAGCCAGAAAAGGTTCAAGTCGCCAAACCGTTTTCGGCGAAAATAGTTGTGTGTAGAAAGGATAACGAAAAATTTGATGGACGGTTGAGGCTGGATGCGAAGATGCCAGAACATGGCCATGGAATGAATTACCTGCCAGTTGTTAGAAAGTTGGAAGATGCCATTTATCATGCCGTGGGGCTGATCTTTCATATGCCAGGAAAATGGCAATTTATTATAGAACTGGAAGAGCGAGACAATTTTGAAAAACTGAAATTGGATTATGTGCTCAAATGAAATTTGTGCGCCAATGCTTGTTGTTTTTTCTAGTCATGGTTTGCGGTGCTCAGGATGTATCTGCAGACGTTACATTTAATAAAGCTGAAAAAATAGTGATCAGTCGTTTTGGCCCTTGGCCTCCTGTAAGCCAGGCAGATGTCAGCAACAAAGCCTCGGGAAATCCTGAAGCGATAGAGCTTGGCGAGCAACTTTTTGGGGATCGACGTTTTTCCAAGGGTAACAAACTCTCTTGCAAAGATTGTCACCAGCCTGAATTTAGCTTTGCAGACAGTGTTTCTTTGAATAGAGGGTTTGCACCATTAAAGCGAAACACGCTTAGCCTTTATAATTTACGTTGGAGCAATTGGTTCGGTTGGTCGGGGGCATCGGATAGTTTATGGATGCAAAGCCTTCGCCCTATAATTTCGCCGGATGAAATGAATATGACGGTGGCGAAGGTTGGGGAAATTATTAAAAATGATCGTAGTTTAAATGAGGAATTTGAACGTATTTTTGGAGATGCAGGCAACTTAAATGGTGAACTTCTGTATGTACAATTTGGAAAAATTTTAGCTGCCTATCAGGAAACTCTTATTTCGCCCAGATCGCGCTTTGATCAGTTCAGGGATGCATTGCTTGCTGGAGATAAGCGAGCAATCGACCTGTATCCCGAGGACGCCAAGCGTGGCTTGAAGATTTTCTTGGGTAAGGGGAGGTGCCATTTCTGTCATTTCGGGCCCTTATTTACCACTGGCGAGTTTGCGGATATTGGCATGAGTCAGTTTAATGCAGACGGATCGGTGGACAAAGGGCGGTATACCGGAATTCAGACACTTCTTGCCAGTCCCTATAATCTTCTTGGAAAATATAACGATGACCTGACAGGAACGGTGGGAGTCCGAACACGCCATATTCGGTTGCTTCATCGTAACTTTGGGGAATTTAAAATACCTTCTTTGAGAAATGTATCAAACACATCACCCTATATGCATAATGGATCTTTAAAGACACTTGAGGACGTTGTCGCTCATTATTCGGAACTGGATATAGAAAGAATACATCAGGATACAGAAGCTTTATTGAGGCCGTTGGGGCTTAGTGATGAAGAAAAGCAGGATTTAGTTAGTTTCCTCAAAACTCTATAAAAAAACGCCAGTGTTACCACTGGCGTTTTTGAAGCAAAGATAATGAGTAACTTAGTTTTTCTTGCCCCCCAACATGCCGCCAAGGCCTTTGAGACCTCCTTCAAGGCCTTCTTTAAGTCCGCCTTTCAGGTTTTCTTGAAGCTTTTCCTTTCCTGCCTCTTCAATCTTTTCCTTCAGGGCATTTGGGTCGGCAACATTTGAGATTACGCCTGCTAGATCCGGTGCAAATTTGGGGTCATTCCAAGTGCCAGTAATTTTTAACGGAACAACAATACCCGCAGCTTCAGAACCTCCTTGTCCTTGTGCAGAAGCCGTCAGTTTTGGCTCCAACCGATAATTTTGTGTTTTAGGAGGTATGTTGACCTGACCACTCCCTGATACCTGAATGAACGGGTTGAGAAGTTTTAGGTCTTTGTTTTCAAGAAGGCCGTTTTTAATTGTATATGTTCCTGAAAGTTCAGCGAAATCTGTCTTCTGGACTTCGCCACTTCCAGTGAAAGCGCTAGTAACATTTCTAGCCATTGCGGCAAGGTTAATCCCGTTGATTGCGCCATCTGAAAAGAGAATGGAGCCGTTTCCATTCAGGGCCCCCACAAATGTTTTCTGCGAAATGCCTGTTGTGGATATATCCAGTTCGAAGTTGCCTGTTCCTTCGAGTTTATCAAAATCTGCAGCGTCAGTCAGAAAAGGCTGCAGTTGAAGCCCTGTCAGAGAAAATACTTTCGTGATGCGGGCCTGTTCACGTCTGGCGTCAACAGATACCGTGCCCTTGCCTTTACCATCGTAAAGCGCAAGTTCGCTGAGATTCAGTGTAAGAAGACCGTCATTCAGTTGTGCAAGTAAACTGGTTTTGCCGATTTTCATTTTCTGAACAAGGAATTCCCCAACGGACAGCCTAAAGTCTAGATTTGCAAGTTTAAGCCCGCTAAAATCGATGGGAGTGTCATCCCAGCCTTGGTCAGTTGAGGTTGAGGCAGTTTCTTTGGATGATTGCGTCCCGTCTGCCTGTTCGGTAGGTAAGGCTTTATATTCAAGACGGGTACATCCAGATCTCCTTTGAGAGAAGGAATGGCGCCGCCGATATCTACGACAAAGTTTCCGTTAGCCGAAATTTTGTCAAATGTGAGTTCTGCTTCTGTAAAAGAAAATGTGTTACCTTTGGCGCCTACCTTGCCTTTAATATTCACATTTTCCATTGTTCCGTCGGCAGCTTCCAAGGGATCGCCGATCCAGCTAACAAGGTTTTTAAGTGACGGAACGTCGAGTTCAGTCTTTCCGCTAACATTCAGCGGGGTCAGAGTTGTCACATTTCCGTTGAACTGAAGTGCTGCCTTGGGAGCTTGAACAGACAGATCCGCTGTCGTTGCTTTGTTTTCAAGAATGGCTCGAAGTGCACCAACCTCTGTGTTAAGCTCAATCTTGTCCCCTTTCCAAAGGGCGGATCCGCTGGTTTTAAATGGTTCATCCAACCCAAGCAGTTCTAATGATACATTGGCTTCGGTAATCTCATGAGTGACGCCGGCTTTCTCATCCCGATATGTAATGGAGCCGTTTTTAATTTGGACGTCACCTAAATTCAGATCCCGTATTCCCAGGTCGGACGCACCTGATGTCTCGCTAGGTTTCGTATCTTTTTCGGGTGCAGTATCCGTTGTTGCAGTTTCAAATTCCCAATTTTTTTTACCGTTTTTGTCTACCTCCAAAACGATAACCGGTTTATCAAGAATGAACTTATCGACAGAAACATTCCCTGAAAGCAGCGGAATTAAGTTAAGTTCAACAGTCAGATTCTCAATTGTTGCCATATTGGCAATTTTGCTTGTTGGCGCATTGGAAAAAGATACTTTACTGGCGTTCAAACCCAAAACAGGAAAAACACTGACGCCAAAATCTCCGTCGATGCTAAGCGTGCGTCCAGTCGCATCATTCGCGGCGATCATCAGTTCGGTTTTTATACGTTCCGCTGGAATTAAAAAGGGAACTGCAATAACTGCGACTATGAGAATTAATACGATAGCGCCTATCGCATAGGCCAGTTTTTTCATCATGCGCCTCTCGGAAATTGGTTAATTCTGTTTCTTACTTACCAAGTATAACCCTGCAAATATCAAAACTATGCTTGGTATCATGTACCATTTAATGCTTTCGCCGAATAATAAAACACCAAATATTAATGTGGTAATTGTAATGAAGTAGGATATCTGGCTGAAATATACAGGGGCTGCAATCCTCTGTAACTCGAAATAAAAGATAAAGCCGACATAGGATATTACAATATTACCAAGGAATACGGTGATCGCTATATTGTTGTTAAAATCGGGCCAAACTTGGGCATCGCTAAATAAAAGTACTGGCAGAAGTAATAAACTTGTAGCGATTAGCATTCCAGATGCCAAAGGGATCGGTTTGGTGCCCGTGGGCCAATCCATACTTCTGTAGATGTTCCCAAGACCTAGAAAAATCGGCACTAGAAACGCAAGGCCCAGCCAAATGGCTGAAATGTTTTGGGTGCCATCACTTGTGCTATCAAGGGCGGGAGGCAGCACAATCAAAAATGCACCGACGAGACCAGATATCATTCCTGTAATTTTGAGGGGGCTGGCCTTGTCAATTCCGATCAACAGGGAAAAGGCAAAGGTAAAAACCGGAGACAACGGATAAACAAGTCCGGTTAGTGCAGCGCCTATATTCACGGATGCCATGAAAGCAAGGGTGGTTGGTACGGCATTTCCCAGCAAACCGGCGATCAGATAGTAGCGGGTATGTCGAATGTCCGTTCGCACCGGTTGTGAGAGTACTTTGGCTGTAAGCCATAACAAAATGCCACCGATCAACATTTGCCAGAACACTAGAGTTAGCGGATCAAGGCCGTTGAGCGCTCCCAATTTCGCGAAGCTGATGGTGGCACCGAACAGAGAGCCAAACACCATAACATAGAGGGGAGCCTTGTTTTTAAACATTGATTTCAGTTGAAGTTTGAATTGCGGCAATAAAATTCAGAAGATGTTTATTTTTAACACCTTAGTTAAGCTCACCAGCAATGCAAAACAGAAAATCATATTTTTCTCAAACTTCAACATGGTTTTGAAAGTTGATTTAGGGTAAATGTAGAGAAACACGGAATGCCATTGGCAAAGTACCGAAAACAGAACGTTCGGACAAACGGGCGCAAAATCAACAAAACAGAGGAGAGAAACGAATGCGTTTATTGACAGCAGCAGCAACTGCTATTGGTTTAATGCTTGGAGCAACTGCAGCCCAAGCCGATGCTATCAAGATCAAATTTGCCCATGTGGTGGCTGAAAATACCCCAAAAGGGCAAATGGCTCTTAAATTTAAGGAACTAGCTGAATCTCGCTTGCCTGGTAAGGTTGAAGTAGAAGTTTACCCAAACTCTCAGCTTTTTAACGACAACAACGTTCTGGAAGCCATGTTGCTGGGGGATGTGCACTTGGCTGCACCATCTTTGTCGAAATTCAACAAATATACCAAAAAGCTTCAGGTTTTTGATCTGCCGTTTTTGTTCAAAGACATGAACGCTGTGGCTAAGTTCCAGGATGGACCCGCAGGCCAAAAACTTCTGAATTCCATGAATAGCAAGGGGTTGCTTGGTCTTGGGTATTTGCACAATGGCCTGAAACAGTTGTCAGCAACTCGCGAGTTGCGCAATCCTGAAGATGCAAACGGCCTGAAATTCCGTATTCAGTCTTCAGACGTGATTGCAGCGCAATTTGAGGCTGTTGGTGCGACACCTTTGAAAAAGCCCTTCTCTGAAGTGTTTCTACTGCTGCAAACAAAAGCAATTGATGGACAGGAAAATACCTGGTCCAACATCTATTCCAAAAAGTTCTTTGAAGTTCAGGAACATATTACTGCCTCCAACCACGGTCTTATTGACTATTTGGTCGTGACTTCAGCAGAGTTTTGGAATGGTCTTCCTGACGATATTCGTCCGGTTCTTGATGCATCTATGAAAGAAGCAATCGCGCACGGCAATAAAATTGCAGAAGACAAGGCAACAAGCGATCGTAAACGTATTGCTGAATCTGGTCGGTCAACCATTCTGGAATTATCAGATGGAGAGCGTGCCAAATGGGTAAAAGCAATGAAGCCGGTTTGGGATAAGTTTGCTGGTGAAATCGGACAGGATCTGATTGACGCAGCTGTTGCTTCAAACAACTAATTTCAATCCCGAAAATTCGGGTGACGACATAGGAGATTAACTGTGCGTCATATTATTGGAAAGCTGGAGGAGGGAGTAATTTCCCTCCTTCTCGTTATCATGACCGGGCTCGTGTTTGTAGAAGTCGTGATGCGGTTTGGGTTTAGTTCCGGTGTGTTGTGGATACAGGAACTGACATTGTTGGTTTCGGCCTGGTTTGTGCTGATAGGAGCATCATATGGGGTCCGAGTAGGGGCGCATATCGGTGTAGATGCCTTTGTAAAGCTGTTTCCTGACAACATCCGACGATCCATTTCAATCGTCGCGGTGTTGCTATGCCTGTTTTACTGCGGATTATTGTTTGTAGGATCCTGGGAATATCTTGAGAAGATGCATAAAATCGGTCTTGAGATGCAGGATATGACTATCAAAAAATGGATGGCCCATTCAATCCTGGTTATCGGTTTTGGGTTATTGTTTTTTCGTTTTCTTCAGCTTCTTTGGAAGATGGTCAAGGGCGAAGAGATCGGCTTTCATCTGGCTGATGAAGCCGAAGAAGTACTAAAAGACTTGGGGGCTGATATAAAGTCTGATGGTAAGGGGGATGCCAGATGACCGCTGCAGCACTATTTATTATATTGTTCCTGTGCATGTTTATGGGGATGCCCATTGCAATCGCTTTGGGATTTTCAAGTGTGGTTACAATTTATTTTTTCTCCGGAGACAGCATTGCCTCCATGGGGCTTAAATTTATTGATAATTTGACTGAGCACTACACGCTTTTAGCGATCCCATTTTTTGTACTTTCAAGTTCATTTTTATCGACTGGCGGTGTAGCCAAGAGGTTAATCCGATTTGCGGTTGCCTGCGTGGGGCATATTCGTGGCGGTCTTGCTATGGCTTCGGTTTTGGCATGTATGCTCTTCGCAGCTGTTTCAGGATCCTCGCCTGCGACAGTTGCAGCGATCGGATCCATCGTAATTATTGGAATGGTTAAAACCGGGTATCCTGAAAAATTTGCAGCGGGCGTGATCTCCAATGCAGGTACTTTGGGTATTTTGATTCCTCCCTCAATTGTGATGCTGGTATATGCATCCGCAACTGAGGTTTCCGCTGCGCGAATGTTTATGGCCGGTTTTATACCCGGTATCATGATGGGCCTTCTGTTGATGCTGGCGATTTATGTTTATGCGCGCATTAAAGGCTTGCCAGCGCAGGAACGTGCAACGCTGAAGGAGTTTTTATCTTCTGGTTTTAGTGCATCTGGGGGCATATTGCTGATTGTGATAATTCTTGGTGCCATCTATGGCGGTATCGCAAGTCCAACTGAGGCAGCAGCAGTGTCTGCAGTCTATGCTTTCTTAATAGCGGTTGTTGGATACAGGGATATGGGGCCATTAAAAGGGGTTCCGTGGAAAATTGCTGGTGAGAGTGTTGTTGGGAGTATTGCTCGGAATTTGCGAATTTCCATAATATCCATACCCAAAGCAGTATTTTCGAGTGATGTTCAGAAGGTCGTACTCGATGGTGCAAAGGTCAGTTTTGTGCTGCTTTTCATTATCGCCAATGCGATGTTGTTTGCCCATGTGCTGACCACCGAACGTATTCCTCATATGTTGAGTGAAGCGATTACAGGCATGGGGCTGCCAGCGTGGGGATTCTTGATTGTCATGAATTTGCTGTTGTTGGCGGCTGGTAACTTTATGGAACCTTCGGCCATTTTGTTAATCATGGCACCTATTCTGTTCCCCATCGCCATGCAATATGGAATTGATCCCATTCACCTTGGGATTATCATGGTTGTAAACATGGAAATTGGTATGATCACGCCACCTGTTGGGCTGAATTTATTTGTCACAGCCGGGATAACGGGGCGCGACATATTATGGGTTGTTAGGGCAGCCGTTCCCTGGCTCGGCATATTGCTGTTCTTCCTAATATTAATCACCTATATTCCGCAAATATCCTTGTTCCTGCCGGAATATATAGATCATCTAAGAGGATATCGATAACCATGGAGGGGCGCTCTGGAGCGCCCCTTTTTTTAGCCTAACTTCGGTCACTTTCGACACTATAATCATCCCTTGGATTTTGGATGTGAAGGTCTTTGGATGAAAGTTTTATGGGCTATATGTTGTATACTAACTCCATTGATATTGAGTTTGCGTCCGGCGCTTGCAAGTAATGCGACCATAGATTTGCAGCTTGTATTGGCAGTCGATGTGTCTTCAAGTGTGAATTATGATGAATTTGACCTGCAGATGCGCGGTTATGTTTCAGCCTTCAGAAGTCGTGAAGTGAAAGAGGCGATATCATCTGGGTTATTCGGTCATATCAGAGTGTGCTTGATTCAATGGGCGGGTAGTCAACAACAGGAAGTTAGCATTGGGTGGACAGATATAAAATCCGCATCTGACGCTGATGAATTTGCAAAGAAAATAGAGTATCTGCCAAGGGCTTTCGATTATGGGGGCACTGCCATTGCACCAGCACTTCGCTTGGCATTGAAACAACTTCAGTCTGATCCCGTACTAGCGACCCGTCAAGTCATCGATATTTCCGGGGATGGCCGTGTTTCAATGGGAGCGGAACCTTCTCAGGTCAGAGGAGATATATTGGATTTTGGTATTATTATAAATGGCCTCCCCATATCGAATGAAGAGCCGGATCTGAGCGTTTATTACAAGAATTTCGTAATTGGAGGAATAGGTTCTTTTACCGAGGAGGCGCGAGATTATTCAGATTTTTCCCGCGCTATCCAAAAGAAGCTAGCACGGGAAATTCGTGGTGAGTTTATCGGAATGTAGGGTTACTTGTGGATTTTGTCCTGTGCTTCCTGATCAGGGCGAGCCAAGCTGAATACGTCTTTGACAGCGGTATAGTCACGGTATCCCAGTCTTGCCAGCGGATGATATTTTTTCATGTCAATCATTCCGTCTTTTATGATGTCGTCGCTAATGTGAATGCCGACGACCTGACCCACAACCATTGTATTGGGATGTTCGGGGTTATTGGATGGAAGGTTTATAATATCGATGAGCGTGCACTCCAAATTAACGGGGCTTTCAGCAACCCGGGGGGCTGAAACGACGTTACTTTTGGCTGCGGTCAGTTTTGCGAGTTCAAATTCATTAACAGCCCTTTCCACCATTTCTGATGTCGCATTCATCGCATCCCGAATTTCATAAGTAACCATGTTGACTACATATTCACCAGTTTCACGGATGTTTTCGAGAGTATCTTTATAACCGCCTTCGCTATGGCTTCCGTTCACACCCATGACTACCGTTGGCGGTCCATCTGACATGGCATTAAAAAAACTGAATGGCGCCAGATTTAGTTCACCAGCCTTGTTTTGGCTGCTGACCCAACCTATTGGACGCGGTGCAATTAGTGCCTTAAAAGGGTTGTGTTTCAGTCCGTGGTGATCTGATGTGTTGTAATACAAAATCGGCCTCTTTGGGTTACTTTTGGTGCGCGCCCTGCGTTAGGTTGAAAATACAGTTCAATCCGCGCAAGTGGCAAGTAGCTTTTTAAATTGCTTTATTTCATGGAACGAGTGTGATAGATCAATTCCTATGACACAGGTATTGATTATACGACGACGACGATAAAGACAGCGCATTAATGCGCTGGTGTTTCCGCCTGCCTGTTCTTTTTCCATAAAAATTTTGCTGACCGGTTGGTGGGTGTTTCCCTATTTTGTCAGGATGTCGTTATGTATGAGATTACCCCAGAACAGCCGCAAGACCATGCGGCTATTGAAAAATTGCTGGATAAAAGTTTCGGTGAAGACCGGTTTAAGAAAACAGCTTATGCCCTTCGGCAAAATTCAAATTCTATTCCTGAACTGTGTCTGGTTGCGCGAGAGGCGGGAAATCTATTGGCGTCAATTCAATATTGGCACTTAAAGATTGCAGGTGAAGTGCCAGCGCTGCTTCTCGGACCTATTGCCGTACAACCAGAGCGTCAGGGAGAGGGAATTGGTGTTGGTCTCATTCGAGATACATTGCAGCTTGCAAAATCTTTAGGGCACAAGATCGTCATTCTAGTTGGTGATCCCGCCTATTACGGGCGTTTCGGGTTTAGCTCAGCGTTTGAAAAAGGGCTTGAGTTACCGGGGCCAGTAGAAGCTCATCGCTTTTTGGTATGTGAACTTGAAGATGGTGCACTTGATAATGTGAAAGGTTTAGTGACTGGGCATAAGGCCCTTTCAGATTTGGCTCTGAACTAATTCGCGTTACCGGGATTCTCGCCACCACATAAGTGACAACAGTCCAAGCAGGATAACAATCGCAAGAAGTTCTGGGAGCAAAGTACGTTTGGAATAACCAGTTATTTCATAACGTTTGTTGGCAACCAGCCCCCACCACAAATCTGTTGATTGATTGCCAGTGAAGGTTGTTCGTTTGAAATCAGGCAAGGGCGCCTGATTTATCCAGTGAATTCCGCCTCCGCTACGTTCAGCAACAGGTCTGATTTTCTCTTCAGTAGCTCTTACGTCACGCTCTTCCAGAGGGTTGAGCTCCCCAACTGCAACGACACTGGATACTCCGGTGGTGCGTAGCCTGTATAGTCCCTTTCCATTTAGTGGGATTGAGGCTGTGTAACGGCCATCCTCTGTAGGTGAAAGCGTGGTGTTTACGATTTGACCGTCAGGCATTGTTATCTCTAGGTTGTCATCAGGAAGGTCAACCGTTTGCCGAGTTATTTCCAGTGTACCAGCCTTAACCGTTGCGATCAGATTTTCTTCTTCCAACTCAGGTTCTTTCATTAACCAGTGAGCAGTACGCCGAAACAGTTCACTTTGCGGCCCACCACCATCAAAACCTCTCCCCCAAAGCCAGGCATGATCCGACATGAGTTGCGCGACACGGCCTTTACCTTGCCTGTGAAGCACCAATAGTGGCTTATTTACCGGTCCAGTCATAAGAATATTTCCTTGGACCACGTGCGTGTCAATTAGCCGAAACCAACGCCCCCAATTTTTACCGGGTCCGTTTTGAGCCAAGCTTGCAGTTACGGGATGCTTGTTCCCAAGCTCGCTAACGGCAGGAATATAAGGCTCCTCGTAAATTTCGCCTGTTGGTTTGCCCGGTAACACAACAGAGAGTGGTGTCCGATACAAGCTCAATGGTGTTGCGAAGGAGGGGCCTGCGGCTTCGAGCAATGCTCCCCCGTTTTCAACATATTTGACGATATTGGCAAGGTAATGCGAAGATAGGACGCCACGGCGTCTATATCGGTCAAAAATAATCAGATCAAACTCTTCAAGCTTCTGTTCAAACAGCTCCACAATAGGAAAAGGGATCAATGAAAGCTCTTTTAAAGGGGTACCATCCTGTTTCTCAGGAGGACGCAAGATCGTAAAATGAACCAGTTCAACTGAAGGGTCAGACTTTAATATATTGCGCCAGCTTCGCTCTCCCATATGTGGTTCACCTGACACCAGCAACACTTTAAGTCTGTCGCGAACACCGTTCACAGAGAAGATGGCAACATTATTTTTCAGACTTAACTCATTTTGAAGTGCTTCCACTTCAAGAACAATGTGGTTTAACCCGCCATGAGGAATATCCAGAACTGCCGTCTGTGTCTTTCCTATTCGAGCTGCTTGACGTTTAACAATTTCACCGTCCATTTCTATGGATACAACCACAGTCTTGTTTTCGTTCGGTACACCATAGTCTGACACCTTGTATTTAAAACTGACGCTTTTTCCGACAATTCCATATCCCGGTGTTTTCTCGATGGTTAAAACTCTGTCAGTTTCATGTTTCGCACCGGATAGCAACGTATGAACGGGGGAGCTATTCTCGAAACGGGACATGTCAGAGGGAATGTCATGAACTTGACCATCTGTAATCAAGATTGTTGCTGCCAGCCGATTTACTGGAAATGTGGATAGAAATTCGTCGCGGACCCTAAATAGCTGGGTACCCTGGCTTTGCTCACCCAGCTGATTATTTTCACCGCCAACTTTCAGCACATGAACTTCCACATTCTCAAAATGTGCAAGCTTTTGCTGAATTTTTTCACTTGTCGCGAGGGTCTGTTTCAAGCGATCGTTTGTGTTTTGACTGTCTGAGACGTCTTCAAGTATTAATACGGTGTCTTTGAGATAGTTACGCTGCTCTTCAACAAGTTGCGGGTTTAACAGGAGAAGCAGAACGAACGCGAAAAAAGCGCCCCTGAAATATATCGGTCTAACCTCTTGCCAAACTGCAAAACCAAGCGAGGCAATCGTCAGTGCAGCAATTACAAAAATCCATTCTCCTGCGATGAGGGGAGAAAAGGTAATATCCGCGTAATATTGCGACGCGGTCATTGGCTTAACCTGTTCAAAATGGTTGGTATATGCACCTGATCCGCTTTGTAACTTCCTGTAAGTGTGTACATCGCCAGATTGACGCCAAATCGGCGTGCTTGTTCGCGCTGTCTTTCGTTCCCGGGAATGACGCTGACCATCGCTCGTCCCTGTTCATCAATTGCCCAAGCGGCGGCCCAATCGTTTGATCCGATAATTACTGAAGAAACGCCATCATTTCCATCGCCTTCACTTGTGAGAGAAACCCATACATTGCCAGACTCATATCTGCCGGGAAAGCTCTGCATAAGGTAAAATGAACGAGTTAGCACATGGTCAACCGGTACTATTTGCAGCAAAGGTATTTGCAATTTTGAAACTATCTTTTGTAGTCGGATATTCTCAGGACTGTTTGAGATATTTCCGCCATAGCGGCCAACTTTATGCTGATTGCGTGTGTCGAAGACAATCGTGCCACCTTCTTTTAGATAGCGATTAATTCGCGAAATGGCACGAGAGCTCAATTCCGGAAAATCGGCAGTCACTGGCCAGTAGACGAAGGGGTAAAACAGCAGTTCGTGCTTTTCTGGGTCAACCTGCATCGGAGGCGCTGTCTCCACGGATGTTCGCCGTAACAGTGTCTGACTTAGACCTGCAAGACCTGCCGCTGTTATTTTGTCCACCTCCGGATCACCTGTGAGAACAAACGCCAGTCTTGTATCCAGCGTTGCATCCAACAGGCGTTCCACGTTTTCTTCTGCCAAGCTTGCTGAAGTGAAGAAAAACAGGAATATAGAAATTACCAAAAAGCTTGCTGACAAGCTAGTATTTGGACGTCTGAACGGCTCGAAAACACCTTTAAAATAGAGAAGCACACATAGGTCAAATACTGCAAGCAAGAGAATAATTAAAAGTAAGTTGCGCCTCAGGTCGATTTCCTTGCCAACAGTAATACTGCTAACGGTGGCGTTTACAGAATCCAGATTGATGACTTCATAGGGAAAAGCTGAGTCCCCTATATTCAGCGCTACATGTAAAGTTGCGTCACCATAGTAACCTGCCGGTGTGTTTTGCGACACTGCGGTTGATGTGGCCGCAGGTTCTATCGGAGAAGCCTCTGACATCGCGGAATTGAAATATCCGAAACCATCCATCAGTTGGTAGGGAGGAAGCATGCGGGTATTCATGGTTTCCGCGTTTTTAGCGTAGTGCCCCAATTGACCGATTTCTCGCAACATTTCTACGAAAAGACCGGAAATAGCCAAGTTTGACCAACTCGGAGTGGCAGTTGTATGAAAAAGAACGATATGCCCATCAGTAAAACGTTTTCCTGTAACAAGCGGTGTTCCATCTGATAGGGAGGCCCATGTGCTGTTGGCCAAATCAGGTGATGGTATTGCCAATATTTGTTTGTTTACAGTTATCTCAGATGTGGGTGCGAGCCCTGAGAAAGGGCTTTCTTTGCTAAAATCACCAAGTTTTGCAGGTGTGGTCCATGAAATGCTGCCATCAAGATTGCGGCTGCCTTGTCTTAATGGAACTGGTGTTAAACTCGTTTTTGCGTTGGCTAGCTTCACTCCCGCGAATCTGACAAGGACACCACCGCTCTCAACCCATTGGAAAATTTTTAGTTCGGTTTCTTCCAGAAGGTTTCCGGTATCACCCATAAAAATAAGAGCCGTATCCTTGGTCAGTAAATCGTCAATTTCGCCGGTTTTTACGTTATAAAAAGGCGCAAGCGCTTTAGATAGATAATGCTGTTCTGATAGCAGGGCCTGTGTCGGGTCGAACTGATCCGAGGACACCAGCCCCACATTTTTACGCTGATTTCGGGTGTCCATTAGGTAAAGGGACCCCGCGGAGTTTTTACCTGCAATTTGAAGGCTTTTTATTTTGTTCAGTACACTGCCTGGCAGTTTCAGGGAGACTTGAGTTTCTCTCTCGCCCGCTGAAAAGAAAGGTTCCTGTTGCGTAAGGATATGCCCTTCTATTGACTTGATCAGTAAACTCTCACTCTGGGCCTGATCTGCGTTCACCCTTGTAAGGGGGATTAGCAATCCACCATTTTCATATCGCGGCGGGCCTATAAGCGGAATATTTTCAATCGTTTCCGGTTTGTAAACTGAGAGGCTCCCCCTCAACTCGACATCATGAAGGAATTTTCTGAACCGTTCAGGATCAATACCAGTTAAAGTTCCGTCTGTTAGCAAATGGAAACTTCCATTTCTGTTATCCGAAATATTTTGAAAAATATCTTCAAGTCTGGTTTCGGACAGGTTCCAGGCAACTGGTTGGATCAAACCCAGACTTTCAAGCAATTCCTTTGGAGGTTCCGGGTTAGATTTTGCAGGCTTTTTAGTCGGCCATCCAGCAAGTGGTATCAGGTTTACCAGTCTACCATCAGCGTCTGCTTTGGTAACAATTTCTTTCGTTTTTTGCTCAATGGCGGTCCAGTGAGGAGCGCTCGCCCAGTCATTGTCCAAAAGGATGGTAATGGGGCCACTTCCATCCAAGGGCGTGTTGGGATAAAGGCGTGGTTGCGCTATTGCAAGGATAACGAGCCCAGCAATCAAAAGACGCAGAATTAACAGCCACCATGGCGTGCTGATGGTGGTTTCTTGTCGATCAGATAACCCAAGTAAAAATTGAACTGCAGAAAAAGTAATGATTTTTGGTTTGGGTGGTGTAACTCGGATCAACCAATAGAAAAGTGGCAATGTTATTAGCAGGAAAAGAACCCAGGGATAAGCGAAGGTCAAAGAGGAAAGCGCAGAAATCATCTAGCGGCCCTCATGAATTAAATTGTAGAGTTCTATAACTGTTTCAGCGATTTTTCGATCAGTCCGCACGAATACATATTGCCAGCCAAACCTGACAGCCAGGTTCTTCAGGTTGTTTTGATGCTTTGAGTATGCTGAGTGGTAATCATTCCTGATATTCTCTACCTGCTTAAACTCTGCGGCAGGCCTGCCTTGCATATCCTGAAAATACACTCTGCCCGAATAGGGTAGATCAACTTCTGCAGGGTCAGCGAGATGTATGATAATACCGTCAGATTTTTCGCTTGAGATTGCACTGATTTCTTTTTGAAGCTTTGCTATATCCAAAAGAAAATCGCTGATTAGTAAGAATTTCGATTTTGCTTTCGCATGGGTGCTTTCACCTGCTTGTGATGGGGCTTTATCTCTTGCAGATGGAAGGGTGTGGGCCACTTTTTCCAAATGCGATAAGCCATGCCCAGCGGTCTCCATCTCTCCCAATATACCGAAATTTTCATCCGCTCTATTGAGCAAGATACAAAGAACGAGAGTTAGCAGATTGGCGTATTCAATTTTGTTGTACGCAGCTAATGAAGATTGAAAATGCATGGTGTCGTCCTGATTGATCCAGAACCATGCCGTTTCAGAGCTTTCCTGTTCCTTTTGCCGGATAAAGATTTCACCACGTTTTGCTGATTGCCTCCAATCGATTTCAGAGGTTTCATCACCCGTTGAATAAGGTTTGAATTGCCAGAAATCTTCACCTGTACCAGCCCGTTTTCGGCCATGCTGCCCCACATCAATAGTTGCCGCAATCTGTTCAGCCTTTATCAGTAGTGCTGGGAAACTGCCCGCTAGTTCTTCGGCATTTGCGCGAAGCTTGATTTTTGAAAATAGCGAGCTGTCAGATAATGACATTTTATTTAAGTTCTTCGAGCAATGAGTTAATAATTGTTGTTACTGTTACACCCTCCGCTCTGGCCGAGTAGCTTACAGACATTCTATGCTGCAGAACAGCGGGGGCCAATGCAATGACATCGTCAACGGATGGGCTGAAACGCCCTTGTAAAAAGGCTCGAGCGCGTGCCGCCAGTATAAGCGCCTGACTGGCGCGTGGCCCAGGGCCCCATGCAACGTGAGATCTAACAAGGTTATTGTCTGTGCTTTCCGGACGCGCCTGCCGAACAAGGCTTAAAATTGCATCAATTGTCTGGTCTGTTACCGGAATATCGCGCACCAGTTTTTGAACTTCGATTAATTCTTGCGGGCTTAAAACAGTCTCAACCTTATGTGAACGATTGTCAGTGGTTTCTAACAGAATTCTGCGCTCAGTTGCTTCGTCGGGGTAGTCTACATTGATTTGGAGCAGAAACCGGTCTAGCTGAGCCTCTGGAAGGGGGTAAGTCCCTTCCTGTTCAATCGGGTTTTGAGTGGCTAGGACGTGAAATGGCTCTGGCAGTTCATAAGTGGCACCAGCAATTGTCACACGCTTTTCCTGCATGGCTTGTAACAGTGCAGATTGAGTTCTCGGGCTGGCTCGATTGATTTCATCCGCCATAAGAAGTTGGCTAAAAACCGGGCCTTTCAAAAATTGAAAATGCTGCTGTCCAGATGCGTCTTTTTCCAGAATTTCAGATCCGAGGATATCCGCAGGCATCAGATCAGGTGTAAATTGAACCCGTTTTTCATCAAGTCCGAAGACGCCGCCCAATGTCTCTGCCAGTTTTGTCTTCGCAAGTCCGGGTACGCCAATCAAGAGCGCATGCCCACCAGCCATAAGAGTTATAATCGATAGCTCGATCACTTGTTGCTGACCAAAAATCTGTCTGCTTATTTCCTCTGTAAGAGATGCGAATTTCTTCGAGAGGTTTTTGATTTCTTCGCGTATATTTTCATCTGTTGCTTCTAGATTTTCCATCAGATCTCCAACTTATTTTTTGAAATTCAGTGACGCGAGTGTACATAATGATCCATAATACAGAATAAGCTAGGATAAGGCTAAAATATGACAAGTACTGTGTCGAGCGATGCGCTTAATGACATTATTAAGCAAATAAAAGATAAAAAGCATCCACCAGTGCATATGTGGAATCCGGATTATTGTGGTGAATTGGATATTCGGATTGCGCGTGATGGAACGTGGTATTATCTAGGTTCGCCCATTGGTCGTAAGGCGTTGGTGAAACTCTTCTCTAGTGTCTTGAGATATGATGAAGATGGCAAATACTATCTTGTGACGCCAGTAGAGAAAATTGGAATTACTGTTGATGATGTGCCATTTGTCGCGGTTCAGATGTATGTAGAGGGCCAAGGGCGTAATCAGGTCATAAGTTTTCGCACTCATGTAGATGAATATGTGATTGTAGATAAAGAACACCCATTGCGAATGGATTTTGAAGAGCAAACGAGAGAGCCTTCTCCGTATGTGCTTGTAAGAAGTAATCTGGAAGCGTTGGTCGTACGGTCTGTATTTTATGATCTGGTGGAACTGGCAGTAGAGGAGACCATTGAAGGGGAGCCTCGTTTCGGTGTCTGGAGTAGCGGTGAATTTTATGAGTTTGGGTCAGTAGATGAACTTTTTGGTGAACAATAGAAAAATCTTGAGAGAGAGTTTTGGGGCTTTTTTAGACCCCGCGCCAACGAGTGAAGCTCATGAAGAAGTCCTTCGGCGCAGCTTCAAGGGTGACCATGATCTTAACCCTGCGAGTTTTCCGGGTAAAATTGGGACCTTTAAACCTGCTGCCGTTTTGGTACCTATCGTTGTACGGGATGACGAGTTATCAGTTATTTTGACGCGAAGGTCTTCTCATATGAAGAAACACGCGGGGCAAATCAGTTTTCCGGGTGGTCGCGCAGAAGACGAGGATGACACACCAGTATGCACAGCCCTTCGTGAAAGCAGGGAGGAAATTGGCCTCGACCCTGATTTGGTGGAAGTGATCGGAAGTTTGAGTCCCTATGTTACCGTTACTCAATATTCGGTAATCCCCGTGGTAGGCTTAGTTGAGCCGGCTTTTGATCTGGTGCCAGAAGAAAGCGAGGTTGCCGAAATTTTTGAAGTGCCACTTGATTTTCTGATGGATGAGAGAAATCACCAAAAACACAGTGGCTTTCATAACGGGATTGAGAGGTTCTGGTACGCCATGCCTTACAACGATTATTATATCTGGGGGGCAACTGCCGGAATGCTCAAGGATTTGTCTGAAAGGGCCAAGACCATATGTTGAGAGGGTTTTTATTTCATCTGATCCCATTGTTAATTCCTTTCGTCGTTTATGGGATTTATCTGTATTTTCTGAAGCGCGCAGGCGGGGAGGGAACCTGGAAAGGTAAATCTACGGCAATTGTGACAATCATCGGCCTGACATTAATGGCTGCAAGCTTTGTTGTGTTATGGGCGGTTCAGGATCCTCCAAAAGATGGAAAATACATTCCACCACGCTTTGAAAACGGTCGCTTGATTGATCCCCAAATAATACCCGACGAGAAGGACTGAGACGCCATTTGCACAAGCAACTTCTGAGCACGTATCTAAATACGACGCCCGCATGGTTGGTTGATGAGAGAAGCCAGCGTATTCTGAGCCTTATCAGAAAAGCGGGTGGAGAAGCGCGTTTCGTGGGAGGGTGCGTGCGGGACGCCTTGCTTGGGGCAACAAGTGAAGATCTTGATATCTGCACGGAAGTAAAACCGGCAACAGTTATCAAGCTACTCGAAAACAGGGGCATTAAGGTTATTCCGACCGGGCTTGCACATGGAACTGTGACGGCGGTGATTGATGGACAGCATTTTGAAATTACGACGCTTCGAGAGGATGTCAAAACTGATGGCCGTCACGCAACGGTGCGTTACACAGATGACTGGCAAAAAGACGCGGCGCGCCGGGATTTTACATTTAATGCACTTTCGGTCGATGCATCCGGGTATCTTTACGATTATTTTACAGGGATTGAAGATCTAAAATCCGGCTTGGTTCGCTTTATAGGAGAGCCGGAAAGCCGGATTAAGGAAGATTACTTACGAATTCTGAGATACTTTAGATTCCTGGCGCGATATTCCAGTTCAGACCTTCATCAAGCTTCTCTACAGGCTTGCGGAGCTCTTAAAACTGGGCTTGAAAGCCTCTCAAGAGAGAGAGTTACAAAAGAGATTATTGGGTTGTTGTGTGCAGAAAGCCCGATGTTAGCATTGAGGTTGATGAATGAAACACAGGTTTGGGAGTTTCTATTTGATAAACCGCCTGCTTTGTCAAACTTGCAACGATTATTGGAACTGCAGCTTGAAAAACCGGATCCGATTTTGAGGCTGGGCTGCCTGATTGCTGATGAGCAAAGGTCCCCACAAGAAGTCCTCTCTACCTTGAGGTTGTCAAAGGCACAAATAAATAGGCTGGCAGATCTGTGGGATTTTAAAAAGCTTAGTTCCGCTCAACGCGAAACAACGGAGTTGATCTATCGGTTGGGCAGGGGGCGCTATCTGGATCAGGTTACGTTATTGCTGGCTTCTCAGGAAGAGCCGGATGTGAAACTACTGTCCAGTATAGAATTCGCTCAAAACTGGGAAATCCCTGAATTTCCTGTAACAGGGCAGGATCTACTGGATAAAGAAATGGTTGCAGGACCGGAAATACGAATAAAACTGCAGGAGCTTGAACAGTATTGGATTGATGAAGGGTTTAGACCAACCAAGGAAATGCTGCTTCAGAGACACTAATATTATTGCTGAATATTATGTGGACCTTGAAAATGACAAAATCCGCGAGCATCCTTATTAAAGTGTTTATACGGGGAGTAACTAGATGCGAAGAACCTTGTTTGCGGCAATTGCTGGGGCATTTTTTTTGATGCAGCAGCCTCTGGATGCCTCAGCTGATGAAAAATCTGTTGATGAGTTAGCTATAGAAGGGATCAGCAAACTTATGGATGCACTTAGTCTGTTCGTGAGTACTATCCCTCAATACTCGGCGCCGGAAATACTCGAAAATGGTGATATTATTATTCGCCGTAAAAATAAGTCAGATTCTGAAGGTGATGAACCTGATCAGAATAAACCTGAAGAAACAGCGGCCTGAGCTCATCCGAATTACGTGTCGGAAACCGGATGGATTGTACTGTAAAATTTCGATAGTAACATTCCTGTAGATGCAAGGGGATGTTTGAATGTTGACGCAAATTGAAATGCTGGATGCTGTTCGGGACCGAAATGGAAGTTTTGACGGTGAGTTTGTCTATGCCGTTCGCACGACAGGAATTTACTGCCAACCCTCCTGTTCTTCCCGGCAGGCTAATGTAGAAAATATCCTGTTCTTTCAAACCTCAGAAGAAGCAAAATTGAAGGGGTTTCGAGCATGCAAAAGATGTCGACCCGACGAACTGGGCCCCTCGGATCCCAAAGCTGAATTGGCAAGACGGATTTGTTTAATCCTGAAAAATTATTTAGCCGCGCCAGAGAAAGGTAAGCCGACACTGAAGATGTTGGCAAAAGAGTTGAAGCTCAGCGAGGATCACTTGTCGCGCAGTTTTCGTAAAGTGATGGGTATGGGCCCTCTTGATTACTTTGATGAGCTTAGAAGCCAAAACTTCAAGAAACAGCTAAAGGAAAGCCGGACCATCACGGAGGCAGCTTATGGAGCTGGCTATGGTTCATCCAGTCGGGTTTATGAACGCGCTATTAAACATTTGGGGATGTCGCCAGCGTCATATGCAAAAGGAGGCAGGGGGGCAGAAATCGCCTACACAATCGTCAACTGTTTTTTGGGGCGAATGTTGGTTGGTGGTACACGACAAGGCGTTTGTGCTGTTTATTTTGGCAATAATGACGGGGAACTGGTTCGCGAGCTTGAGCAGGAATTTCCCAAGGCTGAAATAGGTGTGGAGTTGGGCGAACTAAACCATTGGGCTCAGGTAATTGCGACATATCTTGAAAAGGAAGGCAAGGTCACACTGGATATCCCGCTTGATATGTACGGGACCGCATTTCAGCGACTGGTCTGGCAGGAGCTTTTAAAAATCGCACCGGGGGATGTAAAGACATATCAGCAGATCGCCCGTCAATTGGGACGTGAAAAATCTTCCCGCGCGGTTGGTCGGGCCTGTGCCACAAATCCTGTCTCACTAGTTGTTCCCTGTCACAGGGTAATGGGAAGCGATGGAAAGTTGCATGGTTATCGGTGGGGACTCGAACGCAAAGCAGCTCTCATGAAGTGGGAAGAAAAAATATCGGCTAACTCTCCTTCAACTGTTTGAAGAAGCCGGTTGGCTCACAATCCGCTCGCGTTTTTGCGCTTCCATTTTGAGACGGATGGCTTCGCGTCTTTTGCGATATTCTTCGCGTGCTTTGGCCATGCGGGCATTTGTATCTTTTCGACGCTCTTTTTGCCAAAGGGCTAGAACTTTCTTTCGATAAGGGACGTAGTATTTTTTTGTCTGGGAGTGATAGTAGGCGACCGCCAACGTCCAGGAACGAGTGCTATTGCGTAGCTTTTTCAACAGGCTCGCTGCGTAAGCTGCATTCGTGACGGGATCAAAGGCTTCCTCAAGTGTGTCAAATGCGTTTGGATGCCAATACAAATTTACCTGCATACATCCAACGTCTATGTTTTTAACTCCTTTGGCCTGAAGTGCTTTTACTTCGGCGATTGCGGCCTCTTTCGTCGGCAAATATCTTCCTCGCCCCTCGGAATAAACTGTCCACGGCCAGGCAATTATTTCCTTTCTTTTGGAGTGCCAACGACCAGTCTCAGCTAATGATATTGCGTTTAAAAGGCGCTTAGGTAAGCGGTAGGATTTTTCGTTACTTTCTGTCGCTTTTTTACATGTTTTCAAATGCTTGGTGTCATTTGCCGGAAAGGTCGCTGCAGCGGCATTTGTTGCTGCTAACCATAATGTTGCTAAACATAAAGATAATATAAATCTGGGCATTTGGGTTCTCCTGCTACCGCTTCTGGTATAGGATATGCAAACGCTGTGCCGAAACTGGGCCTCAAAACGTAGAGGTGAAATAAACTTCAAGCCGCATTAACAGTTTTCGTATTCTAGACATCAGTTCAGTATGTCCATCATGTAATCGCAGAGGGTCGGATTCCATATACAGGTCTCTGTTCAACTCAATCTGCAATGTATGGGTTTTAAGAGACGGATCTGCATAGTTTTGAGTTATATACCCTCCGGCATATGGCGCATTGAAACTGATGGTGTAGCCTGTCTGGTCCAAAATTCCCGCAATAAATTCAGAAAATTCCGAGGGGCAGGTTCGGCCAAAGCGATTGCCCAAGACAATATCAGCAAGTTCTAGGTCGGACGATTGAGCTTCAGAATTACCGGGCATTGAGTGACAATCAATTACAAATGCTCGTCCAAATTTTTTTCGGCATAGTGCGATCAGACGCTGCAGAGCAGTATGATAGGGATAGTAACAACTATTCAGGCGGTATTCTGCCTCACTATAGGGAAGTAAACGATCATAAATAGGAGTGTCTGCGGACACTAGTTTTGGAATAGTGCCCAGCCCTGCAAGGACGCGAGGCGAGGAGTGGCAGGATTGGTCAGTTGGAGCTGATACAAACATTTCCAGATCAATTTCATTGGCTGCACGATTGACATCACAATAAGCGCGAGGGAAATTTGCATGGATAAGAGGAGCACCGAATGCTGGCACATCTTTGAAGAGATAGTGGACGTTAAAATCTTCTGAAAGGCGTAGTTGTTCTGGATTAAGGCAGGTCTGGTGGAGGAACTTTTCTGAATAGTGATTCCCACTATGCGGAGACGAAAAAATCAGAGGTAACGTCCATTGATCCGGTAGTTGGATACAATAAGGGCTCTGTTCAGGGTTTTTCACTGAATTCTCCGTCGTGACACCGGATGCAGGTGGTGTTTGTCACAAATATAAGATTTTTGTGGTTGGGCTTTTGCCTTAACCAGCACAATAGTATAGGCTAGGGTAAAGATTACAATGCTTGATAAAGATTGGCGTAAAATTTTGACATGGCCCGTATACTGCTCGCAGAAGATGATAATTCGGTAAGGCATTTTTTGGCACGCAGTCTTGAGCTTGCTGGTCATGAGGTGTTGGCTTTCGCTGATGGTGAAGACGCCCTTCCTGCTTTGAAGGCGGGACCGTTTGATATTCTGGTGACTGATATCGTCATGCCACGCATGGGCGGGTTGGAACTTGCCATGAAAGCACAGGAAGCAAATCCTGGTGTTCCTATCATTTACATCACCGGTTTTTCAGCCGTGTCAGTTGAGGAGCCTGAAGCACAAAGTGGTATCAGTCAGTTGCTCTCAAAGCCATTTCATCTGAGTTCTCTGGTGGAAGCTGTTCATAAAGCACTTAAAGCCAAGGAAGCGTCCTGAATTTCATGCTGCCTAAAAAAGAGGGTTGCCAAGTTTCTACTCGCAGATTATAAGACGCGCACTTCACGTGCTTGCACGATGTGGGTGTATAGCTCAGTTGGTTAGAGCGTTGCCTTGACATGGCAGAGGTCACAAGTTCGAATCTTGTTACACCCACCATTCCCTATTCAATTAAGTTTACTGATTTTTTCGCTTTACAGCGTTATTTTTGCTCGCTAACATCCGCGGCATGAAACACGCACGTACACATAACACTATTGTGGCCGTCATTCTTGGACATAGAATGGCGGAGTTTTAAGAAGATTAAGATGTCCGCCCTTGAGGGGTCGGATCGTCGTGCAAGTTTTCTTCCCCTCGGGGCACCGAGAGGAGAAGAAAATGACTTTAAGATCAACAAAACCAAAATTGCATTTTTTCTGCGGTAAGCTTGCGTCCGGAAAAACCACTCTTGCGCGTCAACTGGCCGAAAAGGAAGAGGCTATACTGATCAGTGAGGACCTTTGGTTGTCACGCCTGTTTCCAGAGGAAATTCAAACTTTCGAGCAATATTTGACCATGTCTTCGCGCTTGAAAAGGATCTTGCAGGATCATGTCAAGGATCTGCTTAAATCCGGTGCAAATGTCGTCATGGATTTTCCAGGTAACACACGAGCTCAGCGGGCGTGGTTTAAAAACCTACTAAAAGAAGTAGGGGCAGAGCATGAGTTGCATTTTATTGATCGAACTAATGCCGACTGTCTAGTGCAGCTAAAAAAACGTAACCGTGAAAAGCCTGAAGGGTCAAAGTTCACGACACCTGAGGAATTTATGATGGTAACCGGATATTTCGAAGCCCCTCGTGAGGATGAGGGGTTCCGAATGGTCCGCCATTAAGTTGACGTCCCGTCAGCACCCGCGCCAGATCCCATATGAACAGACGGGGCTTTGCCGGGTGCTGGCATCGCAATGGCCAAGCCTGAAGGGGTGAGAAGTTCGACACCGGTCTTGTCCAAGAGCTGTTGAATTTTGTGGTTGATATCATATCGAACTTGAAAATATTTTTGACCCGGTACCCATGACCTTAGACCAATTACATAACCACCATACGTAAAATCATGTATGCCTACTTGAGGTTCTGGTTCATTGGGGATATCGGGATGATCCGCAAGAATCTCAAGAATGCCTTGTATTAAGGCCTGAGTATCTGTCTCTGCTGAGACACTAAAACTCGTCTCAAGAATTCGAGTGTCATGTGAATTGACAATGACTTGTCCCACAATTTCTTTGTTGGGAATTGATATTTCCTCCCCATCCTCGCCGGTTAGAAAGGTAATGCCGAGCGTAATTTTGTTTACAACCCCGCTGACACCTAGAACAGTGATCACATTGCCGACAACAAAAGGCCGGGTCAGTATGATTGCGACTCCAGCACCGAAGTTGGAGATCGGACCTTGCAGGGCAAGGGTTGCTCCCAGAGAAACGGCACCTGCGAGCGCGATTAATGGCGCAATGCTGATGCCGAAATTACCTAGCGTAATGATGATAAGTAGGATTAGAAGAACAAATTTGATGGTGCTGCCAATGAACTGTGACAGGGTTTGGTCTATACCGCGGGCGATTGCCAATTTGGTCAGTCGCGTTCCAATCCAGTTGGAAACCATCATGCCGACCAGTAAAAACGCTAACGCACCAAGAATTTGAAAGCCGTATTTGATAGCAAACTCAACCAATAGGTCGAGCCACTTGTTTACGGTTTCCAAATTTTCTTCTAATCCATCCATCATTAGGCCCGCCGTATCTTACTTAAATAAACCTTTGACAGTTCCTGCAGCTCCTTCAAGCGCTTTTCCTGCCCCTTCAGCGGCCCCACTTTCAGTAATGCTTTTGGTAACAGAACCTGCTGCATTGCCAAGCACACCAGAAAGCGATTCAAGTGTTTTCCCAACCCCCAGATTGGTCACTACACCCATGGCGCTATTGGCGATAGTATCAACAACTTTTGCCGCTACCTCACCCGGACTGGCGCCGCCTTCATCCTTGCCAATATCCTTTAGGTGAAGTTTTGGCAGGCTGCCTTCAATGCGCTTGTTCATGGTAATCGGAGCCTTTACAACGACTTGCCCGTTTTGAATAATGATTGAATCAATGATGAGTTTAGGGCCATCACCACTTTCCTCATTGGAGGAAGAGTCGCTTGCGCCTCCATTCGCTGCGATAAACTCATCTACATTCTTCTTAATTGTGTCCAGATTGTTGGTAACATTATTTAACTCATAAGTTACCTTGGGAGCATCTACTATGATGGATGTAATGTGGATAACATCTCCAGTGGTTTTTTCAACATTGAGTGCAAGGGAAATTTGACCAAGCTCAAAAGCCGATGGCTCTTCAAACCCAGCCGGATTACCGACTTTCAGGCCTTTCAACCCTCCTTTCCCCGAAGTCATGTCAATATCGACTTCAGCAAGTGTAACTTCTGATTTCGTTACATCAGAGCCATAACCTTCAACAGCAGCGATGATGATTTTATCGAGATTGAAATAAACCACTCCGACAAAAACTGCTACGACGATCACTAGTACGGCAATTGCGCCACCAATAATTTTACCCATCTGGACCCCTCTAGAATAAAGTAATTGCGTTTTGGATACTGCCCGCGACCTGCATTTTAAGCAATTGTAAAATCGACTGAATATCCATACGAATTTATAGAAATGTTTCTACTGCGTACAGTTTTCAATTGGTGACAGGCGTTAGAGGAGTGTTTAGACTGCAGGAGTTTAAAACTCCTCATCAGAAAGGAAAAATAAAAATGGGACCACTGGCGGGAATAAAAATTGTAGAAATGGGTGGCATAGGGCCGGGCCCGATGTGTGCGCTACTCCTTGCAGATATGGGGGCGGAGATTATTCGCATCGACCGATTGCAGGAAACAGGGCTGGGCGTTCACACAGATCCAAAGTTCAATTTGTTAATGCGGGGACGCCGTTCAATCGCAGTAGACAGTAAATCTGAAGCCGGTCGAGAGGTTATCTTAAAATTGATTGAGCAGGCGGATGCACTCATAGAGGGCTTTCGACCCGGCGTGATGGAACGATTGGGGCTGGGGCCTGATGTCGTTTTTGAACGCAATGAAAGAATTGCGTATGGCCGTATGACCGGTTGGGGACAAGATGGTCCTTTGGCGAGGGCTGCAGGGCATGACCTGAACTATATTGCACTTTCCGGTGCGTTGCATGCCATTGGCCGTAAAGATGGCCCGCCTACACCACCGCTTAATCTGGTCGGCGATTTTGGTGGCGGTGCACTTTATTTGGCGATGGGACTGTTGGCGGCTATCTTAGAAGCCAAAACGTCAGGTAAGGGGCAGGTGGTTGATGCTTCCATGGTTGAAGGTGCGGCCAATTTGATGACAACTTTCTTTGGGTTGAAAGCCGCCGGACGTTGGACTGACGAGAGGGGAACAAATATCCTCGATAGCGGGGCCCATTTTTATGATGTCTACGAAACAGCAGATGGCAAATATGTGTCTATCGGTTCAATTGAGGGTAAGTTTTACAAACTGCTTCTTGAAAAGACATGTCTGGATAAAGAAGAGTTGCCAGATCAAATGGATGTGAGCCAATGGCCACTGCTAAAGGAAAAACTGGCGAAGGTAATCAAACAGAAAACGCGGGATCAGTGGTGCGATATCATGGAAGGAAGTGATGTCTGTTTTGCACCCGTGCTGTCTATTACCGAAGTTGCCGATCACCCCCACAACAAGGCGAGAGGAAGCTTTGTTGAGGTTGATGGAGTTCTGCAGCCGGGACCTGCACCCAAATTCTCCAGAACGCCAAGTGAAATTCAGCGACCTCCTTGTGCGCCAGGTCAACATACTGATGAGGCACTTGCCGATTGGGGATTTGAAGTTGCAGAAATCGCCAGTCTAAAAGATAAATCTGTCATCAGATAGGGTGTCTTAATCGGTCAGGCTCCAATCTGTGCCTGACCGATAAAACTACACTATTTCAAAAACTTGACGTTTGGTCGGATTTGCGAGACCCTTAACCATGGTTGTAAAGGGGACAGGCAATGCTGCTTAAACATCCAAATGCAGATGACAGGGAAGAAGCTCCACTGGTTCTGGGGGGGCACGAACAGGTAAAAGCGGTAAGGAAGTCGGGGCTCGCCTCCAAATTATTCTTTGGTCTTCTTTTTCTGGTTTCAATTCTTTGGCTTGCAAGCGTAGCTGTTTATGCCGACCGGCATATAGGCTACACCAATATTCTGCATATGCTACCCCATGAAATTGGTGCATTTTTTGCCGGTGCATTTGCGCCTTTGGCATTTTTGTGGTTGTTGGGCGCATTTTTGCGGCGTGGGATAGATAATCGTCTTCAAGCAGGTGCACTTGACGCGTTAATGCGCGAGCTCTCCTACCCAAGTCCCGAGGCAGAAGCGAGGGTTGCCAGTCTTACTTCGACGTTACGCAGGCATGCACGCGAAGTCCAAAGTGAAACGGAAAACGCTGCGACACGATTGCAGGCAGTCAATGCAGAATTAGATAGCCAGCAACTGGTCGCGAGCGAAGCTGTGGGCAAATTAATAGCGAACGCTGATGATTTGCAAGAGCAGATGCAAGTGCGCCTGGATAAGATCTCTCAACTTCTTCAAGATGCACAGAGGCAACGTGATGAACTTGACACTGTCGCATTTGAACAGGAAGAGCGGTTAAAAGAAGCATATGGATTTGCCGAGAGGAAAAGTGCCGAGATTAGTGAGCGGCTTAAAGATCAGATAGAAAATTTACAAAAAGCAGTTAAAGCGGCTGAAGAAAAAGCCTCTGTTATGGTCGAGTTGTTGGACAATACAAGTCACTCCATTGAAAGTATCGCCAACCAGACACTTGAGAAAGCAAACAGCAGTAGTGAGGCTTTGAGCAGTCAAATTAGAAGTCTCGATAATGCTGCGGACAATGCGAGAGAAAAGCTGGATCGTGGTAGTGATCAATTCAAAGTTCGAATTGAAGAAATTGAGGCTGCAGCAGGTCAATCGAAGTCGGCCCTCACTCTTGCCAGCGATGAAGTGGCGGACAAGGTGTCCGAACTCTCACAGCGCAGTTCGGTAACATTGGAGCGTTTGTCAGATCTGCGCAATCAATTTGGTGAAGGCATAGGACAACTTGATCGTGCTATTGAAAGTTTGCAGCAAAAGCAGGTTGAATTCCGCTCCACCGCCCATGAGATAGGTCAGGATGTTAGCCATTCCAGCGAAGTGCTGGGTACTGACGCTGCCCGCCTTGCAACGTTATCTGGTGAGCTCTCTGAAGACATAATTCTGGCATCTGAGAAACTCAGGACAGAAGTGAATGAACTTCAAAAATCTTTTAAAGTGGCTGAAGCTGATCTTGATCAGGTGGAGGATATCTTGATGCGGGGACAGGAGTTGCTTGCTAAAGCAGGTGAAACGTCCTTGGAGAATGCTGAGACCCTGAAAACGCGTTTGGACGATTACACGAGCGAACTTGATTCAAGTAGTGAACGTACTGCAAACAGAACAGCACAGATACAAGAGAAGTTTCGCAAACAGCTCAATGCTCTACAAAATGCTGCGGAACGAATTGATGAAATGTCGCAGGATATTTCGTCGAGACTTGATGAGAATATTGATAACCTTTCTGCGGCCAGTCTGGAAGCCAACAACCAATTAACGCGCATTGGAAACGGGTTTCAGCGTCAGGCAGAAGCATTGAATACAGCGACTACACGTATGTCTGAAGAAATTCGGGATGCTGGTGAAGGGTTAAAGCGAGAAACGCAGGATATTGAGCAATCTGGTGCCCGCACCAGTCGTTCCATTAAAGATGCTGTATCTGAATTGGAACAGAAGCAAAAAGATCTGGCCGCCAGTGCGGATATATCGGGGTCGAAACTATCAATGGCTGTCGAAGAAGCTGTCCGTCAGCATCAGGATCTAATGGCCAGTGCGGAGCGAGCGACGTTGCAGGCCCGTCAATCAGGTGAAAGCGCGCATTCGCAAAGTGCAGAGCTTGCTAGAATAGCGGAAAAAGCTTCCGCTGAGTTAAGGGCGATGGGTGATCAAGCCCGCGAATATGTGGACCAGTTAACATCTGCCGCTGAAAAAGCGAACCGCGAAGGTGAGCATCTTTCCAAGAATGCCAAGGAAAATGTGGAGCAGCTAGGCGAGGCAAGTCAGTCTGCAAGAGATCAGTTTAAGGAGTTGGCTTCTTTGTCGGAACAGGCACGCACAAACGCCGAAACTATGGAAAAAATGTTGAAAGAAGAAACGGCGGCCCTTACCGACGTGGCACGTGAACTGGCTGATAAATCGGAATATATCGAAAATTCGTTGAGCGAGCGTGCAAGGTTACTGCAAAAAACAACAGGCTTATCCAACGTTGCTGGTGACGCCTATCGACGTAAAACACTTGAACTTGCCAAGGCAAGCGAATTGATGTTGAGCGGCTTGCAGTCTGCAGATGAAGCCCTGAACAGGCATCGCAAGCAAATTGATAACACACGGGCGCGTTTCCAAGTGGACCTGGATAGTTTGACCCGACAGATGGCGGAAGCCGGCGAACATGCGAATGCGCGAACGGATCAGGTCACAAGATCTTTCCGGGAAAAAGCAAAAGAGTTGATACAATTTGTTGAACAGGCTCAAGCGGGATCGCAAGAGTTAATCAAGCAGTTTGAAGAACAGAAAAAACGCCTGGAAGTGACATCAAAGCAGGTTGAGAACTCTTTGACTGAAACATCAGGTATATTGAGTGAGGAGAGCAAGAATTTAAGAAATGCTTCCAACAGTGCTGCAGAAGAAGCACTTGTAGCCAGCTTGAAATTCCAGCAGCAGGCCGATCGCCTAAAAGAGGCATCAGCGAGGGTAAAACGGCAGACTGAGGAAATAGAAGAACGCCAAAAGGCTTACAGTGGTGAAGCATTCCGCAAAGCATCTGCGCTGATCATTGACGGTTTGCATTCAATTTCCATTGATTTGGCAAGGTCTTTGGATAATACACTGCCCGAAGAATTGTGGAATCGTTATCGTCGGGGTGAAAAGAGCATATTCACTAAAAAATTACTCAAAAATAAGGATCAGGAGCTCATTCGCAAACTCTACAGGGAGAGTGGTGATTTTAGGCGTTATGTGGATCAATACAGATCATCATTCAACCAACTGCTTGATGAGACAGAACATTCTGAATTTTCTCAGTTGTTATTTGATACCTATTCAAGTTCGGATATTGGTAAGGTATATTTAATGCTGACAGACGCTCTAGGTACAGATTAGGCGTTTGCCAGTAGCACTTAATTATAGGGGCGGACATAGCATGAGCGAAGAGCCGAGCAATGAGATAGTAGAAGCAGCGCAGAATAAAAGCGCAGGGAAGATGACACAGATTGTGTATTTTCTTTATTTGGCAGCAATAGTGATACCGTTTGCAAGTGTTGTCGGTGTAATCATGGCTTATGTTAGCAAAGGGGACGGGCCGGAATGGATGCAGAGCCATTACCAGTTTCAAATCCGTACCTTTTGGATATCCCTCCTGCTTGGCTTCATAGGAGCAGCGCTTACGGCTGTTGTGATCGGCTTTATCGTTCTGCTTGCACTTTTGGTCTGGTACATACTGCGCTGTGTAAAAGGATTAAAATATCTTGACCAGCAGGTTCCTGTTCCTGATCCTAAAACATGGACATGGTGATCTATATATAATTAAAAAACCCGCCATTTGGCGGGTTTTGAATTTAAACTTCCAGTCGGGCGACAACTTGCCCTTCATTGACCGGATCGCCTTCCTTTACCAGAATCTCAATCAGCGTACCATCTTCTGGTGCATCGACCGGTATTTCCATTTTCATGCTTTCCAGAATCAGAATGCTATCATCCTCCTCAAGCTTTTGACCAATTTCAGTCTCGATCTTCCAGACTTTGCCCGCAATTTCACTTTCAATATCGATGACTGCCATGTTGACCTCTTTTTCTGATTGTTATTGGCTGACATAATGTTTTCATATGTCAGCCAATTTTCCAAACAGAAATTCGTCACTTAGTTTAGGAAGCTTCAGCGGCGCGAGAGGCTTTTTTTCTTTCATGCGGGTCGAGGTAGCGTTTGCGCAATCGAATGTGATTGGGCGTGACTTCAACCAGTTCGTCATCATCAATATAAGCAATTGCTTGTTCCAATGACATCTTGCGTGGCGTGGTCAGACGAACGGCTTCATCCGATCCTGCGGCACGAATGTTGGTAAGCTGCTTGGCTTTTAGCGGATTTACCTCAAGATCGTTGGGTCTGTTATGCTCACCAAGGATCATACCTTCATATACATCCACACCGCTACCGATGAAGAAGGCGCCTCGGGCTTCGAGGTTCCAGATTGCGTAGGCAACAGCTTTACCTGTAGCGTTTGAAATAAGTACACCATTTCTGCGACCGGGTATCTCACCTTTGTGAGGTGCGTAGGAGTGAAAGAGTCGGTTCATGATGCCGGTGCCACGAGTATCTGTCAGAAACTCCCCGTGATAGCCAATTAACCCGCGTGTAGGACAAAGGAACGTCACTCTGGTTTTGCCTCCGCCGGAGGGACGCATGTCCGTCATGGTTCCTTTGCGAAGTGCAATTTTTTCAACAACGACACCAGAAAATTCGTCATCTACGTCTACGACAACTTCCTCAATAGGTTCAAGTGTTGCGCCACTTTCCTCGTCTTTTCTAAAAAGCACTCGTGGGCGACTGATGGAGAGCTCAAAGCCCTCTCTGCGCATGGTTTCAATCAAAACACCAAGCTGCAGTTCTCCGCGACCAGAAACAATATAACTATCGGCCTCTGGACTGTCTTCCACACGGATGGACACGTTGCCTTCTATTTCCTTCATGAGGCGATCACGAATAACCCGGCTTTGCACCTTATCGCCGTCTCTTCCTGCCAGCGGTGAAGAATTTATGGCAAATGTCATAGATATGGTCGGCGGGTCAATTGGCTGAGCGTCGAGGGGCTCTGTTCCTTCCGGTGTTAGAATAGTATCAGCCACCGTAGTTTTCATTAATCCTGCAACGGATACAATGTCACCAGCTCGAGCTTCCTCAATTGCTTCTCGTTCCAATCCCCGAAACGCCATAATCTTCGACGCACGTGCGTCTTCGACCTTCTTGCCGCCTCGGTTTAAGCCCTTGATCGGATCGTTGGTTTTAAGCACGCCTGATTCTACCCGGCCTGTGAGCAAACGGCCCAGATAAGGGTTGCTTTCAATCGTTGTAACGAGCATTCGAAATGGCGCGTTCTCGTCGACTTTCGGCGCGGGAACATGCTCAACGATCAAATCAAACAACGGGTTGAGGTTTGCTTTCTCTTCGCTGAGATCAGTGACTGCCCAGCCTTCTTTTGCAGAAGCATACAAAACCGGAAAATCCAGCTGGTCTTCCGTTGCATCCAGTGCAACCAGCAAATCAAAGCACTCGTCCAGAACTTCTTCGGGGCGCCCGTCGGGCCGATCAGCCTTGTTTATAACAACAATTGGGCGAAGTCCCAATCCCAGTGCTTTTTGGGTTACAAACTTGGTTTGTGGCATGGGGCCTTCAGCAGCGTCCACGAGAACCACAACACCATCCACCATACTCAGGATCCGCTCAACTTCGCCGCCGAAATCAGCATGGCCCGGTGTATCAACAATGTTAAGGCGATAATTATTCCACTCAACAGAAGTACATTTTGCCAGAATGGTAATGCCGCGCTCTCGCTCCAGATCATTCGAATCCATTGCCCGCTCAGCAACCTGCTGGTTTTCTCTAAATGTTCCACTCTGTTTTAAAAGGCCGTCAACAAGAGTGGTTTTCCCATGGTCAACATGGGCGATGATGGCAACGTTACGAATTTCCATGATATTTAACGCAATCACTAATTTAAAAATGCGCGCGCAGTATAGCGGCGAAGCTATATATAGCAAGCTCTGATGAAAGAATGATGAACCTGAACGCTTTTTAGTGCTTTAAAGGGTCAAAAGATTTCTGCGCTGGTCTTGAATGTTGTGTCGTCAATGGACTTGATCAGGTCAGACCATGGTTTAATTCGCGGCATTTCGTATCTGTAAAAATACTGACAGGCCACCAACTTCCCATGATAAAAATCAGGATTTTTAGCATCATTGTCAGATAACTTTTCAGTCGCGACAATTGCCATTCTCAACCAATGCCACCCAATTACCATATGGCCAAACATATCTAGGTATAGAGTTGCATTCGCAAGCGCCAGATTGACGTGGCCCTTTTCTAGTTCCTTGCCGACTTTCAGTGTGGTTTCGATAATGGTGTCGAGGCTGTTTTTCAGGGTCGCTGCAAATTCTGATAACTTGTCGTATTTGTTAGCCTGTTCAATTGTTTCAGTGATTTTTTGGGCGACCAGTTTAAGGCCTGCTCCGTTATTCATCATGACTTTACGACCCAACAGATCAAGTCCCTGTATCCCGTGAGTACCTTCATGAATAGTTCAATCGATTGTCTCTGTAATACTGCTCAACAGGGTAATCGCGCGTATATCCATATCCACCAAGGATTTGAATGGCGTGTTTGTTAGCTTCAAGACAAAACTCACTTGGCCAAGACTTTACCACTGGCGTTAATGTATCCAGTAACAGGGACGCTTCTGCGCGATCCTTTTCGTTGGGTGACGTGTTTTCATCATCCACAAGATCTGCTGCATAGAGACAAAGAGCCAACCCACCCTCTACTGCAGCTTTCTGAGCTAACAGAAGGCGTTTTATATCGGCATGTTCGATCAGCATCAGTTGATCTGAGGTCGGGTCTTTTCCATCAGGGTGTCGCCCTTGAGGTCGATTCTTTGCGTACTCAAGACTGTAGAGATAGCCAGCGTAACCAAGGCTTACCGCACCGAGGCCAACTCCGATACGGGCTTCGTTCATCATATGGAACATATAGAATAACCCTTTATGTTCCTCACCAATCAGATATCCGACGGCCCCCTCATTTTCTCCGAAATTTAGAAGTGTATTAGTGGTTCCACGATACCCCATTTTATGATTGAGGCCAGCAAGGCTGACATCATTCCGCTCTCCAATGCTTCCATCATCATTGACAAGAAATTTGGGGACAATGAAAAGGGATATCCCTTTTACTCCGGCTGGGCCACCGGGGACTTTCGCCAAGACCAAATGGATAATGTTTTCAGACAGCTCATGTTCACCTGCTGATATCCACATTTTATTTCCTGTGATGCGGTATGTCCCATCATCCTGTGGAACCGCCTGTGTTTTGATATCCGACAAAGAGGATCCAGCCTGTGGTTCAGATAGGCACATGGTTCCAAAGAAGCGACCTTCAATCATAGGTTCCATGAAGCGGTGTTTTTGTTCATCACTTCCGTAGGTTCGCAAGACATTCGATGCGCCGATGGTCAAAAATGGATAGCCTGCGGTTCCAACATTTGCACTATTGAAAATGGCGCTACAGCTCATCGCTACTGAAGCCGGTAACTGCATTCCACCAACATCATAATCATGCTGAATACCCATAAAACCAGCATCAATATAAGCTGCCAATGCATCCTTAACTTCGGGAATTATGTGAACTTTTTCCCCGTCAAATGTTGGTTCATTTTGGTCAGCTTTCTGATTATGGGGGGCAAACAAGTCCCCTGCGATCTGTTCAGCAGTTTTTAAAACCGCGTCAAAAACGGCCTCATCATGTTCCGAGAAACGGTCCCGAGAGCAAAGTCGTTTGACATCGAGCATTTCTGTTAAATGAAAGGAAATATCTTCAAGGCTGATTGTTTCCAGAGGCATCGGTCATACTCTTTTTTATTGATTAGTGATACTCGCTGATTTTGTTTAGCATAGTTTTGCGCCCCCTGTTCAACGCTTTTATTGCAAATTTGATGTGAAGCCTCTTGTTCGGTGAACAGCACTTGCAATCAATTCTAATTCTGCCTAACAATGTGACATGCGTCACATTGTGATCGCGGTCACAAAGAAGGTATTAATGCTGACCGGTCATGCTGAGACGATTTTTGGGAGGTAGAGTATGATCGTCATTCCATCAGCACCAATGCGGAATAATTCGGTTGCGTCCATCTATGTGAATAAGGTGTTCACAGAAGAAGAATGTAACCAGATTCTAGCATCGCTGGATGAAGATAAATGGGAAGAAGCAATGGTGGGCGGTGTCGTGGAACGCGGCGTTTTCACTGTTGAGAAAGATTATCGCAGTAATTATCAGCAAAAAATACCGGTGAATGAGGACGGTTTTCCGTTAAATCGCATTGCGCAGGAGATCAGTCATGCAAACTCCCAACTATGGCGATTTGATCTTGGGGGATTTGCTGAAGATGATTTGCCTTGGGTAATGAACTATTTTCGGCAAGGGGATCATAACAACTGGCATGTTGATTTGGGGCAGCGAGAAACAGCGTCGAGAAAGCTGGGCTTTTCACTGCAATTGACGGAAGGTACCGAATATGAAGGTGGCGATTTTGGGTTTCACCGTATCGAAAAGAGCGAGAGCAATTGACAGGCAAGGGAACCTTGATCGTGTTTCCCGCATTTTGGCTTCACCGTATCGCTCCTATGACGAAGGGGGCGAGAAAAGTGGTCGTCGGTTGGATCCATGGTCCCAGCTTCAGGTAGAAAATAATGAACAAGATATCAATGTTACCGCTTCGTAATTCCAATGTTTCCCTGTCAATGCACTGGCAGGTTTTAGCTCCCAAGGAATGTGCGCAGATTGTGGCACAGGCCAACATGTCTGCATGGAATTGCAAATTGCCTTTAGGGCCGGGAAACGTGCCGGTTTTCCCTGATACTAAAGAGGTCAAAGCGATTGAACGGCAACGTCTACCTTTGGGAAAAAATGGTTACCCGCTGGATCAGATTAATTTCGGAGTTTGCCAGGTGAACTCGGATGCGTGGCGTTTTGAACTGACGGGCGTTCCAGCAGATGATATGCCGTGGCTTTCGCGGCAAAAAAAAGGCAACTATTCTGAGGACGACTGGCAAGTTGATATTGGCCCCGGTTTCACTTCCTCGCGAAAGCTAAGCTTTATTTTACAGCTCTCCGACCCATCCAGTTATGACGGAGGGGATGTAATTTTGCATAACATGAACACGGATACGCAAGGATTTCGCCAGCAGGGAACTCTGATCGTTTTCCCTTCTTACTGGCTGCACCGCATTACTCCTGTAACCAGAGGAACCCGCCATTTCATATCAGGTTGGTTGCACGGTCATAGTTTTCGCTAAGGATATCAACCCCATAATTGGGGTTTACTGGGGTGCATAACGCTCTCGTCAAATTCAATTCCGTTGTTTCGGTCTTTATCCAGCAGTAGCGGACCATCGAGATCCACGAAACGCGCGAAATTACCAAGCAGCATAGCTGGTGCCATCGCTAGGCTGGTTCCAAGCATGCAACCCACCATAATTCCTAGGCCAAACTCGCGGGCAGCCTCAGCCATTTGTAGGGCTTCAGTCAATCCGCCGGTTTTGTCGAGTTTGATATTTACAAAGTCATAGTTACTGGCCACCCTGTCAAGGGTAGCTGTGTCGTGGCAACTTTCATCTGCACAAATCGGAACAGCGCGTGCAACTTCAGAAAGATTTTCATCATCTGATGAGGGGAGGGGTTGCTCTATTAACTCCACGCCCAGATCCGCCATGGCCTGAATATAATCTTCAAGCATATCGTGCGACCAAGCTTCATTGGCATCGACTATCAGGCGACTCTTGGGAGCGGCTTTTCTCACTGCCGTAACCCGATCAATATCACCTTCACCACCCAGTTTTAATTTCATCAGCGGTCGGTGAGCATTTACCTGTGCCGCACTCGCCATTTTCTCCGGTGTGTCAAGTGATAGTGTATAGGCAGTAATCAAGGGCCCCGGTTTTGCTATTCCCGCAAGTTCTGCAACAGTTTGGCCTGATTGTTTGGCTTCCAAATCCCAAAGTGCGCAATCAATGGCATTTCTCGCAGCACCACTTGGGAGCAGGCTGAGTAAATCAATGCGGCCCGCTCCATGATTAATAGCATCACGTACAGTGGAAATTTGATCGAGAACGGTTGAAAGGCTCTCTCCATAACGGGCATAGGGAACGCACTCTCCCATACCCTTATGTTTGCCATCTGAAATTTCCACCACGACAACTTCTGCCGTTGTTTTAGCGCCGCGGCTGATCCTGAAGCTGCCTCTAATCGGCCAACTTTCCTGATATGCAACAAGTGATCTTGTGGGCATTACAGATTGTCTACAATGGGAGCAACGCCTGTCCTGAAGGCATCCACGGTTGGCAGGCCATATTCATCTTCTATTTTTTTGAGCAGAGCATCCCCTTCTTCGATAGAGAGGCCAGATGTATTTATGCTAATGCCGACAAATTTTGCATTTTTATTTGTCAGTTGCGCCGCCTGCAAATTCATGTCCATGCATTCTTTGAAACCGGGTAATGGTTGATGGGGTAAGCCTCTCATATGCGTGCGGGTTGGTTCATGGCACAAGACTAGCGCATCAGCCTGTGCTCCATGTAGCAGGCCCATGCTCACACCCGCAAAAGAAGGGTGAAATAATGACCCTTGCCCTTCAATAATGTCCCAGTGATCTTCTTCATTTTCAGGAGAGAGAATTTCAACGGCACCTGAAATAAAGTCAGCTACAACAGCATCAATGGAAATACCGCTCCCGGCAATGAAAATGCCCGTCTGACCTGTTGCTCTGAAGTCCGCCTTCATGCCGCGTTTCAGCATTTCTTTCTCAATGGCGAGAGTTGTATACATTTTGCCTACGGAGCAGTCCGTTCCGACGGCAAGAAGACGCTTTCCTGAACGCGGAGTTCCTTTACCAGTTGGCAAGTCTTGAGTTGGATGTCGAACATCAAAAAGGCTGCGCCCGTATTTTTCTGCGGCTTCTTTTACTTCGGGAATGGAAGAGAGCCGAATATGTAAACCGCTGGCGACATCAAGGCCTGATTTCATAGCTTCAATGATATCTGCAATCCAGTGTTTGGGCAGGAAACCGCCTGAGTTAACAATACCAATAACCATCGTTTTGGCACCTTTTTGTGCAGCCTCTGCAATGGTAATGTTGTCTATTCCAAGATCTGCCTTGCAACCCTCGAGTTTAAGCTGCCCCAGACACCATTCAGGGCGCCAGTCAACAATACCTTTCGCCGTCTTTGCGCCGAGCTGATCAGGGACATCTCCTAAATACATCAAATATGGTTGTTGCATCTAATACCTCAATTGGCCATCTAACTGGCGTTTTCTTCTGACTGTTGAATTTTGGAAAATTCCTCGTGCAGGGTTTCCAGCTCGCTGTTCATGGCTTGCAGGCATTCTTCACTGGCCCATTCCCGATGCGAACCCTTACCATAAGCAAGTGCATTGCGATAGTACATAAAGGCATTCATTCTGCACTTCACGTAATTATTCTGAGTTCGGACTACCTTGCCTGGCGTGCCCATAACAATTGAATTATCAGGTATAACAGTGCCTTCTTTCAGAAAGCTGTGACCAGCAATGATGCAGTTATTCCCGATGACGCAGCCGTCCATAATTGTCGAGTTAATGCCGATCAGGCAGTGGTCTCCAATTGTGCAGCCATGAATAGTGCAGTGGTGAGTGATCGAGCAGTGTGACCCAATATGTGTGCCAGTAGTATCGCCAATATGGATCATTACAAAATCCTGAATATTGGTGAACTCACCGATCGTGACGTCACGGGTTTCAGCACGAATGACTGAATAGGGCCAAAGTGATGCGCCTTTAGCTATTTTCACTTTGCCATAAACAAGTGCCGTTGGATGGATAAAGGCTGCATTATCAATCGTGACGTCTGGCCCCATATTTGTCATGGTAATCCTTCTCGTTAATCTGGCGGAATTACTTAAATGTTGATACGCAGTTTAACAGGTGACTTCATCGCGTCAAACAGATGTTACACGTTAAGAAATGACTGGTGAGTGGGGCTAATTTCTATTTATCTGGAGGTGGACCAGGGAGAGTCCAAAAGCCAGTTTTCGAAAGTTTCTTTCTCAATAGGACGGCTCATGTAATAGCCTTGGGCCACATGGCATCCCAATCCCGCGAGCATGTACCAGGTTTCTCGATCCTCGACACCTTCAGCAACCACTGACAGGTCAAGGTTTCTGGCAAGTTCAAGCAGCGTCCTGACGATAACAGCGTCGTCAGAAACGGTGTTCATATTTAGAACAAAACTCTTATCGATTTTGATTTCATCTACGGGCAATTTACGGATATAGGCGAGAGACGTATAGCCGGTGCCAAAATCATCAATGGCAACTTTTACCCCTAAATCATGTAATCTGGTTACAACATCTGTCGCCCGAACAACATCCGAAATAATCGCGCTCTCTGTTATTTCCAGTTTTAATAGTTCAGCTGGAAACGCAAACTGTTCAAGTAAGCGATTAACGATATCAGGGAAAATTGGATTATGCAGGATCAGCGCAGAGATGTTCACTGACACCGTCAGTTTTCGCCCAGATTTTAGCCATTCTGCGCCCTGACGGATTGAAGCGTCCAGCACCCATCTTGTGAGTGCTTCGATTGAACCTGAGCCTTCCGCCAGATGAATGAAGCTGTCAGGGAACAGAAGGCCCTTGCTGGGATGTTGCCAGCGAACCAGAGCTTCCACACCAACAACCGTGCTGTCATGCATTCTTATCATGGGTTGATAGTGAAGGCGCAGCTGATTTTTCTCAATCGCATCAGGTAGTTCCTGCGCAAGTTTTAGTTGCTGCCGGCGTTCTGCATCCTCCTGCTTCGTGTACACCATAAACCGGTTTTTATCGCGTTTCGCCGTGTATAGGGCGGATAATGCCTTATGGAGCAAGCTGTCAGGAGTGTCTTCTCTGTCCAGTTTTGCAATGCCCATCGTCGCGCTGAGGCTTGTTGTCTGCCCGTCAATAAAATAGGGCTGACGAAGCTCGTGCGATAGACGGGCTGCTATTGTTGTATCCGAAATTTTGGACAGGCCTTCGTGATTTAACAGCATTGCAAATTCATCATCACCAATACGCCCCAGAACAGAGCCGGTGGGCGCGAATTGACGGAGCCTTTCTGCGACAGTACTCAAAATCAAATCGCCAAATTCATGACCTTTACTCTCGTTCACGCCCTTGAAACTGTCGATATCAAGAACGATGAGAGAAAGCTCTTCATTTTTTTCGAGCGCAGTTTTGGACAGCGAAACAAGCTGGTTTTTAAAGTCAGATCGGCTTATCAACGAAGTAAGCTTATCTATCTCCTTGTGGCCTTCACCAGTAATCGACGGGTCAGGTAAAAGAGAGACAAGCTTTTGAAATCGCCCTGCATGTCCTAGTGCAACTTCAAGCCTCTCTCTGCTCAATTCTTCAAAAGCAATGCAATCTGTTGCACCCTGATTCAATAGTTTGGCCGGACCATCTACAATAATTGTCGAGATATGAGGGAGGTTGCAAACATACCGATCTAAAAATTCTTGGATGTCTTCAAGCCCGATCTGGTAGTCAATGAGTGCAAATTGAGTTTTGCCCTCTGACAAAAAGAGATCCACGCCGCTTTGCAGTGAATTTGTAACCATGCCGGGCAGTATGTTGAGTGTCTTAAGCTTTTCCGACAAACGTTCTGAATTTTCAAGCACAATGGGAAAGAAGTTTGAAAGGTCAGGTAACACAGGTGTGTTACTACCTTCAAACAAACTGGCATCCATTCGAGACCCAATTTTCGAAACCAGAGATGATGTTTGCAGAGATACCAAAATGAAGCTCAACTAGCAAAATTACTGACAAGAGATTAAACGAGTACTGATCAGCTAAAAATAAACCGGAGTGTGTAAACAACGTCTTAATCAGCCAGACAATTATCAAAATAATAGCAAAAATGTCATAGAGATACATTTGTATCTAATTTTACAATTATGATTCATTTGTTGCTTTTGTGCATGGATCCATTTACGGTGATCCGCGAGACAGTCAAATCTGAGCAGCGGTATGGCGATGAACGATGTGCTTGACTTGGTAGAGCGTAATTACAATGAGCTAAGCCCCCAGCTTCAGCTTGCCGCTCGTTACATGTTAAGTAGCCCTGATGAAGTGGCTTTATATTCGATGCGCCATGTTGCAGAAAGAGCGTCGGTCAAACCGGCAACCATGCTCCGCCTTGCAAATCGCCTTGGATTTGAAACTTACAATGATTTTCGTCAGGGGTTTCGGGAAAGAATAAGCGAGCCGTCTTCTGGCTATGCGGCGCGTGCCCGAAAATTGCAGATGCGACAGTCGGATGCTTCTCGCTCTTCTTTGGTGAAGGAGTTGGCGGACGCTGAGCTCGATAATGTGCAAAGAACATTTAGCGAGATTTCTGATGCAGACATTTTTTCCTCTGCCGACAGTTTTATAAGGGCTAACAATGTCCATGTCATCGGACTTAGAAAATGTGCGTCTGTCGCTGGCTTTTTTAAGTATGCAACGCGGGTGTTTTTCCCGCAGGCTCAGTTAATTTCTGGTAATGCGGGTCTGTTTTCTGAAGAAATTCACCGCATAAATTCTGGCGATATTCTGTTGGCCATTGCTTTCGATCCTTACACCAGTGAAACTGTAGCTGCGGCAAGACATGCATCCAAGGTCGGAGCAACGCTTGTTGTTATTACCGATAGCAGTGTCTCCCCATTAAATGTGGCGGCAGATCATTTATTTGTGGTCGCAAACAGAAGTCCCTCTTTTTATCGCTCATTGTTAGGGGCTATGGCAATTGCTCAGGCATTAGTAGCCGCAATCGTAACTCATCTGGGTGATGAGGGGGTTGCTGCTCTTGAAAAATCCGATCAAACCCTTCGAAATACTCAAACTTACTGGCAAGGCTAAACCCAATGACACATGTCTTTCATCGATCTCTTAACGCCAGTTATCCAACGGCCATTAAAGGTGACGGTGTTTATGTCGTGGATACTGATGGAAAGCGGTATCTGGACGCAAGCGGTGGTGCAGCAGTATCCTGTTTGGGCCATAGTAACACGGTGGTCAACGACGCAATTCGCGAACAATTGGATAAGATCGCATTCGCCCATTCCGGCTTTTTCACCAATGATGCAATGGAAAAACTTGCGGATTTTCTGATTGAACGTGCTCCAGGAAATCTTCAAAAAGTGTATTTTGTCTCTGGCGGGTCCGAAGCCGTTGAAGCGGCCTTGAAGCTTGCACGTCAGTATTTTCTTGAGAAAGGTGAAAGCACGCGAAAACAGTTTATTTCGCGCCGTCAGAGTTATCATGGCAATACGTTGGGTGCGCTTGCTGCTGGGGGCAATGAGTGGCGCCGCGAACCCTACTCACCAATGCTAATGCCTGTCGATCTTATTAGCCCTTGCTATCAGTATCGTGAAAAAAGAGACGAAGAAAGTGAAGCAGAATTTGGTCAACGTGTAGCGGGTGAGCTCGAGGAAGCCCTATTAAAAGCGGGGCCAGAAAATGTCTGTGCTTTCATATGTGAGCCGGTTGTTGGAGCGACCCTTGGTGCAGTGCCCGCAGTGGATGGATATTTTAAGCGAATTCGGGAAATCTGCGATCAATATGGAATATTATTGATTTTGGATGAAGTGATGTGCGGAATGGGACGCACTGGATCCTTGTTTGCAGTTGATCAGGAAGGGGTTTCCCCAGATATTCTGGTCACGGCCAAAGGGCTGGGGGCAGGATATCAGCCAATCGGTGCGATGCTTGTATCTCGTGAGATTTGCGAAGTGATCGCGTCCGGTAGTGGCTTTTTTCAGCATGGACATACATATATGGGGCACCCCATCGCATGTGCGGCTTCTTTGGCGGTCCAGCAGTATATCGAGCGAAATAAGCTACTTGAAAATGTGAAGTCACGAGGGCAGGAACTGAACGAAGCATTGAGTGCGGAGTTTGCTCAGCATCCACATATTGGTGATATTCGAGGTCGAGGCCTGTTTTTAGGCTTGGAAATTGTGGAGGATCGCGTCTCAAAAGAGCCTTTCGCACCAGAATTAAAACTGAATGCACGTATTAAATCAAAAGCGATGGAGCTTGGCCTCATGTGCTATCCAATGGGGGGAACAATTGATGGTCGTCGAGGAGATCATGTGTTGTTCGCTCCTCCGTTTATAATTGAGTCCAATCATGTGTCTGAAATTGTGGAAAAATTCAGCAAAGCCTTTTCCTCCTGCTTGTCCGAGGTGGGGTAATGATAACACCAATGCTTGATCCACTTTCTATTATGGTGGCTCCCAATGGTGCGCGAAAGATGAAGAAAGATCATCCGGCGCTACCGATGACGCCAGATGAACTTGCGAACGAGGCCTATAATTGTATGCAAGCCGGAGCGAGCGCAATTCATTTACATGTTCGTGATGCCGAAGGAAAACATTCTCTGGATGTAGGTCTTTATCAGGATGCTATTGCAGCGGTTCAGGAGAAGTGCGGCGCTGGCATGTTAGTGCAAGCGACGTCGGAGGCGGTTGGTATTTATTCAGCTAATGAGCAAATGGATATGGTGCTCAAATTAAAGCCTCCGTCTGTTTCTTTAGCAATCCGGGAGCTTGTTCCAATCGGCGGTGAAAGTGCAGCTGCTGAATTTTTCACTCAGTTGCACTCATTGTCGGTAATTCCGCAGTTTATCCTCTATGATTCAGAGGATGTGAAGAGATTCAACCGCTTAAGAGAAGAAGGGGTGCTTCCTGATCAAGCTGCTTTTCTACTTTTTGTGTTGGGTCGGTATGCAGAAGGTCAGGTTTCCAAACCTGCGGATCTGCTGCCGTTTCTGGCCGTACGGGACCCTAGGGACCATTGGTCAGTATGTGCTTTTGGCCCTTTGGAGAATGTTGCTGCAAGCGCAGCTATTGCATTGGGTGGGCACGTCAGAGTAGGCTTTGAAAATAATCTGCTTCTTAAAGGTGGTGAGGTCGCGTCATCGAATGCTGATCTTGTCCAGCAGGTATCGGAAGTCTCAAGAGTTATCGGGCGTCCACTAGCGACTGCCGAGCAACTCGAAAATTTAGTATCAGGTAACATGTAACAGTGAAGCATCGTGTATTTTGCGATGTCAATCTTGCATTAGCATCGCTTGGGTTTGATAAGATATAGTCAATCCATGATGTGAGCTTATTTATTGAAGAAATTGACAGGTTGAGGAGTTTAATATGAGACGTATTTTTTCTGTAGCGGCGACAGCCGTGATTGCCTATGCGGGGGTTCTCGCATCAACAGCACCAGTTCAGGCTGAAAAGTTTATTACAATCGGAACAGGTGGACAAACAGGTGTGTACTATCAGGTTGGCGGTGCGATCTGTAAACTCGTTAATCGGGGCGCAAAAGACCACAATATCAAATGCACGCACACCACTGGCGGGTCTACGAAAAATATTAACGGTATTCGCGCAGGTGATCTGGATTTGGGTGTAGCTCAGTCTGACTGGCAGTATCACGCCTATCATGGGACTGCGCCAAAGCAATTCCCAGATGGTGCGTTTAAGGAATTACGGGCTGTCTTTTCCGTACATCCTGAACCCTTTACCGTTGTTGCCCGTGCGGACGCAGGAATTGAAAAATTCGAAGACCTTAAAGGCAAGCGTGTGAATGTTGGAAATCCTGGCTCAGGTCAGCGCGGCACAATGGAAGTCGTGATGGAAAAAATGGGTTGGACAATGGATGATTTTGCGCTCGCATCCGAGCTGAAATCCTCAGAGCATTCTGCCGCCCTTTGTGACAATAAAATTGACGCTTTCGTCTTCACCGTGGGTCATCCAACAGGTAATATCAAGGAAGCAGCTACAACTTGTGATGTGAAACTTGTACCGGTAACCGGTCCTGCGATTGATAAACTGGTTGAAGAAAACGCCTATTATGCAAAAGCAGATGTTAAAGGCGGCACATACAAAGGCAATGATGCTGATGTTCCTGTCTTTGGTGTGGGTGCAACCTTTGTGTCCTCTACCAAAACAGATGAAGAAACTGTCTACCAGATTGTAAAAGCGGTATTCGAAAATTTTGATCGCTTCAGAAAAATGCATCCTGCATTCGCCAACCTGGATAAAAAGGCAATGATTTCAAATAATCTGTCTGCACCATTGCACCCAGGCGCAGTGCGTTACTATAAAGAAGCAGGCTTGATGTAAGCCAGTTTAATAGGGTGAGCAGAAATGCTCACCCTTTATTATTTGGCGAAACAATATCGCCAACTGCAGAAATTTCCGAAAATTCGATGCTGGGGGGATTATGACGGATACTTCATCAAATACAGGCGGGCTAAGCGAAAGCGAGCTTGAGGACCTGGTTGCTTCCACAGATACTGGCGGGCGGTCACCAGATAATCGCTCCATCGCATTTTTTATGGCGGCAGTAGCGCTGGTTTGGTCTGTATGGCAAATCTGGATTGCATCACCGCTACCTTACCTGATTGAAACAGGTGTTTTCTCGGGACGTGAAGCCCGTCCTATTCATTTGGGATTTGCAATCTTTCTGGCCTTTTTGGCCTATCCTGCATTTAAAAATTCTCCCCGGCACCGAATCCCTGTTGCTGATTGGGTTCTTGCAATAGTTGGTTCCCTTTGCGCGCTGTATATTTTCATTGCGGACAGTGCCCTTGTTGATGGGTTGTTGGGTACGCGGTTAAGTGATCGTCCGGGTAACCCAAACAATTTTGATATCGTCGTGGCCAGTGTCGGTATCGTCATGCTGCTCGAAGCCACTCGTCGGGCGTTGGGGCCGCCTTTGATGGTCGTTGCGATTGTGTTTTTGGGATATACATTCCTTGGACCTTACGCGCCGGGCTTTTTGGCCTGGAAAGGGGCGAGCTTTGGGGCGGTTGCTGATCACCAATGGCTTTCGTCAGAAGGTGTGTTTGGCATTGCACTCGGGGTTTCAACGGGTCTTGTCTTTTTGTTTGTTCTGTTCGGTGCGTTGCTCGATAAGGCAGGTGCCGGGAACTATTTCATTAAAGTCGCCTTTTCTCTTATGGGGCATATGCGCGGCGGACCAGCCAAAGCTGCTGTTGTCGCCTCAGGTATGACCGGCCTTATTTCGGGCTCATCCATTGCCAATGTGGTTACTACTGGAACCTTTACGATCCCCATGATGAAGCGGGTTGGTTTCTCATCTGAAAAAAGTGGCGCTGTCGAGGTTGCTTCTTCCGTGAACGGACAGATTATGCCTCCAGTTATGGGCGCTGCTGCCTTCTTGATGGTGGAATATGTGGACATCAGCTATTTCGAAGTTGTGAAACACGCATTTATTCCCGCCATTATTTCCTATATTGCGCTGGTGTATATTGTTCACTTGGAAGCCTTGAAGAAGAATATGCAAGGTTTACCGCGCGCGGTTGAGGCAAAACCAGCCAAACTCGCTTTGCTCTCCATGGGGATTACGCTGTCATCAATTCTTATTCTGGGCGGCGGTGTTTATTATCTCTTTGAATTGTTCAAGGCTCTCGAAACCAACTTTATGCAGCTGCTTGCAGTGCTTGTTTTGATTGCTCTTGAACTGGGTTTGTATTTTGGTGTTAAAAGAAACATTACCGACGAGCAAAGACTGTTAGGTATCATATCCACGGGCGCGATAGTTTTGTGTAACGCGGTAATCGTCGCCTTTGGAGTGTTCTTCTTGATTGGGTTTATTACCCAAATGGCAGGTCCAACTTTGGCGCCATGGATTATTGGTGCGTTAATCATTACAACCTACGTAGTTTTGGTTTCAATCTGCGCAAAAGTTCCAGATCTGGTAATGGATGATCCTAATGCTCCGATCGAGGCATTACCTGAACCCAAACCAACGATTTTGGCGGGGCTGCATTTCCTTCTGCCAGTTGCTGTTTTGATCTGGTGTTTGATGATTGAACGATTGTCACCGGAGTTGTCAGCGTTCTGGGCTGTAGCACTTATGATATTCATCTTGCTGACGCAAAGACCGTTATTTGCATTTTTCCGGCAGGAAAGCCAACAGGGCCGCATTAGGCAGGGGGCACTTGAACTGATTGAAGGGTTGATTGCCGGCGCTCGAAACATGATCGGTATCGGCATTGCAACAGCCGCTGCGGGCATCATTGTAGGGACGGTTTCACAAACTGGTGTTGGACTGGTTCTTGCGGAGCTGGTTGAGTTCCTTAGTCAGGGGCAAATCCTTCTGATGCTCATTTTCACAGCTATCCTGAGTTTGATTTTGGGGATGGGGTTGCCCACTACGGCCAATTATATCGTTGTATCCTCACTATTGGCGCCGGTGATTGTCAGTTTGGGGCAGCAAAATGGCCTGATTGTTCCATTAATTGCGGTACATCTGTTTGTCTTTTATTTCGGCATTATGGCTGATGTAACTCCGCCGGTTGGACTTGCATCTTTCGCAGCGGCGGCCGTATCGGGTGGCGACCCCATTCGAACAGGTTTTGTGGCGTTTTTCTATTCACTGCGAACCGCCATCCTGCCTTTCCTGTTTATTTTCAATACGGAACTCTTGTTAATTGACGTTACACCGCTGGAGGGTGTTCTTGTCTTCATTGTCGCGACCGCAGCGATGCTGCTCTTTACGGCGGGAACGCAAGGTTTCTTTGTATCCAAATCGAAAGTTTGGGAATCTGTTTTGCTTATTCTGATCGCTTTCACTCTGTTCCGTCCCGGTTTCTGGATGGACATGCTGGTGCCGCCTTACGAAATTAAGGAACCGGCACAGTTTGAAGAGGCGCTGGGCAACGTAAAAACCGGATCTGAAATTCGTCTGATCGTGTTGGGTGAAGATGATATTGGGGATCCGATTTCGATCACAGCCATACTACCTGTTGAAAGTGATGGAACCGGTGCAGAGAGACTGGAAGCTTTGGGGCTGGAACTGTTGGTTGATGGAGATGAGGTCATAATTGACAACGCAGCTTTTGACAGCGTGTCTCAAAATGCGGGTCTCGATTTTGATCAGAAGATCAAGCAGGTTCTGATACCAGCTGATCAACCGGCCAAAGAGTTGCTTTATATACCGGCTCTGCTGCTACTTGGTTTTGTTATTGTTATGCAGCGCCGGCGAAACGGAGCAGCTTTGTCTCAAGTGATGGCATCCTAACACAGATCGGAGATGTAAAGATGTTTAGTCATATTCTTGTAGCTATCGATCTTGATCACAAAGAGACATGGCAAAAAATGTTCACCGAAGCAATTGCTTACGCATCACAGGAAGGCTCTGTCCTTCATGTGATGACGGTTGTACCTGATTTTGGAACCTCACTGGTCGGATCGTTTTTTCCAAAAGATCATAAGGAAAAAATGATTTCGCAAACCAATGAGAAACTTCACAAAATAGTAAGCGACAATATTCCTTCGGGCATTAAGGTTCAGCATATTGTTGGCTACGGAAATGCTTATGAAGAAATTCTGCGGATGCAGAAAAAGCTGAGCTGTGATTTGATTATTATTGGTTCACACAGGCCTCATATGAAAGACTATCTTCTGGGGCCAAACGCCGCACGTGTTGTGCGGCATGCAAACTGTTCTGTATTGGTTATTCGGGATTAAAAAAGGCGGCTCTCGGAGCCGCCTTTTTTTGATTATTTCAGAGTTTCAAGATAAGCAATTACGTTCTGCCTATCCTTTTCTTTTTTCAGGCCCGGAAAGCTCATCTTTGTTTTTTTCATGAACGCTTTTGGCTTTTTCAGGAAAGCGTCTAAAGTTTCGGCATCCCAAGTGATGCCAGAATTTGCCATGGCTTTGGAATATTTATAGCCTTCTTTCTGGCCAGCAGCGGCACCGACAATATTATGAAGGTTAGGGCCGATTTTGTTTTTACCGCCTTCTTCGACTGTATGGCACGCTTTGCACTTCTTGAATACCTTCTCGCCTTTCGCAGCATCACCTGCGGCGCTGGCAATAGAAGCCGAAGTACTTAGCGCGATGGCGGCGCATAGCGTAATCCAGTGGTTGGTTTTCATAAATACTCTCCATCCCGATGTTCTAGCTCGAATTCCTGAACAGGATATAAGGAGTTGGCGGTTAATTTTAAGTTATTTACTGGTTGTGAGGCAATATGTCGCAATGATCGTGAATAAGGCTTTCAAGTGCTTTAGCGGTTAACAGTATCTTAATATAAATGATTTTAGATGATGGCAGGATAAATCTAGTTGTATGGAGCCAATGTGTCTGAAAACGGTTCTCTAAGTCCAGCCGATGTTGAGCGTTTGCTCACGGATCGTTCAGCGGTAGCGCGAGCGGAAACGGTTGAAAAAATAGCAGGCGGCCTTACAGGTCATTCATTCACCGATAAAGAACGCCAGGAAGCAGAACAGATTTTCAGGTTATTGGTGTCAGACGCAGAAGTGCTGGTTCGTCAGACACTTGCGGAAACACTGAAGTCCTTACCTGAACTTCCTCATGACATCGCATATTCATTGGCGAATGACATTTCAGATGTTGCAACGCCTATGTTGAGCTTTTCTGAAGCGTTGAGTGACGATGATCTTGCTGAAATTATTAGCTCGAAGTCATCAGAGCATCAGGCGGCCATTGCCGGACGAGCAAATGTTTCAGAAGCCATATCTGATAAGCTGGCTGACACTGGTAACGAGGATGTCGTTGCTACGCTTATGCAGAATGATACTGCGAAAATTTCAGAGAAAACCTTTGAAAAAGTGCTCGACAAATTCGGTGAGAGCGAAAAAGTCAACGCTCCCATGGCGCAGCGCAGTTCTCTACCAATTACAGTGACAGAGCGTCTGGTCAGTCTGGTCTCAGACAAACTGCGTGAACATCTTGTCAGCCATCATGACATGTCGCCAGAAACAGCGACTGATCTCATTCTTGCAAGTCGCGAGAAAACCATGATTGGTTTGCTCAAAGAGGGAACTAGCGAAGGCGAATTGGTTCGTTTGATAGACCAGCTATATGAAAATGGCCGATTAACCCCAACCATTATTCTTCGCGCGTTATGTGTGGGAGATATTGATTTCTTTGAACATGCATTGTCCAAGGGCGCTGATATTTCAGTTTCAAACGTTCATATGCTGGTTCATGATGCGGGCGGTGAGGGGCTGAAACAACTTTGCAAAAAGCTCAAAATACCGGCTGGGCTGGTGGAAATGATCCGTGTTGCCATTGATGTGGTGAGCGAGCTTGAGTACGACGGAGACCCCGGAGACCGTAAGCGCTTCCGTGATCACGTAATCCAGAGAATTCTGACTCATTTTGAGGATCGATTTGATGCTGAAAATGTGGATTATCTGATATCTAAAATCAGTAGCAGTGATTCCGGCAAAACAGAAGCCGCTTAGCCATAGCTACGAGTTTTTAAGATGCCGGCATTCTGCCGGCATTTTTTGTGCTTGAGCCAGATATGATTGACAGCGTCAGCAAAATCTGTGCGGCAATATATGTGATCCAGATCAGCGACCCAGCCATTTGAAAAGGGATAAGGAACTTGTTAATGGCAATGGTCGCATCCGAAATCAGAAAACTGATAGCGCCTAAACTGACCATTACAGTTGGAAAAGCGGATAGCACGGCCATTATGGCCATGGCCGAAATGACAATGATATATAGGAAGACTGGAGCTTTTAAAGGACCCAGTTCTGGCCACAGCAGAACCATCATTAATCCAGCAAATAGGACCACCATTGCACAGATAATGGACAGAGCTGGCTTTCGTGGCCTGTCGCTAAGCTGCCGCGCAAAAATGGAAATATAGACCAGATGGGCAATCAAAAAAGCGCCCAGTCCATGTGTAAAATAGTCATCGTGACGTATTGCAAGGAAAATATCTCCTAATGCGGACAGAAGCAAAGCCAGCGTCAGCCGCTTTTTTACGTGCGTATCCTCTAAGGTTCGAAAAGCAAGCAATGCAAGTAGGATAGAAGCACTGGCTTTTTGTACGATGTTACCGATACTTCCTTCAGCTAACGGAAATAACAAATAGGACACTGCTAACAATACAGAGCTGCCAAGTAGGAGCATGTCAGACCTGGCGAAGTGAAGTTGCATTGCAGTTTTATTTCCGTCTGATACCAATTTGAGAGCCTAATTTTTCCGGGCGCGGCAGATGTGCCTGCTCCGCCTTTAATGTTTCGAGATTTTGTCGAATATGATCTGGCATTGGATGAGCTTTCGGCCCGGATGCGTCAATATGAAAAATCATTTGCTCTGAAGTCGCAGCCAGAAAGCCTTCATCCGCATGATGCATTTCCAAATACAGATGTATGCGCTTTTCATCGCAATCAATCACTCGGCAAGAGATATTTACACGATCTCCTTCTTTGACCTCCTGCAAATAGCAGACATGTGTTTCCAGCACATAAACCGTATTGCCGGAGCGAGCTCGGTAGTCACGTGTTAGTTCTACATTGTCCAGAAGAACATCAAGAGATTGGTCAAAGACGAGCACATAATAGGCCACATTCATGTGACCGTTATGGTCAATCCAGTCTGGTAATATCGTGAAAGATTTTAGAACATTATTATTTTTTTTCATCATGCATATACAGTAACGAAAAAAAGAACGCTGTAAATGCTTTAGATATACATCAACCCGATCTATAAAGAGACCTTAGGGAAAAAATAAATTTTGGTCAGTGGTCGCAGGATGTGAGGGTCTGATGTCGGTGTCACAAGAAATATTGAATATTGCAGAAAATGAACTCAAAGCTTTTCTTGGGGAGAGATGTTCAACAGCTCAGGCCGTGCGGGATCAGCATGGTAAGGATGAGAGCTGGCACGAAACCTGTTCTCCTGACATGGTGTGTTTTGCAAAAAGTACCGAAGAAGTCTCCCAGATTATAAAGATCTGCGCTCGACATAAAATCCCAGTGGTTCCATTTGGTGCTGGCACGTCACTTGAGGGTCATATTAACGCGGTCGAAGGCGGTGTTTCTATCGATTTGGGACAGATGAACGAAATTCTTTCCGTTCATGAAGAGGATCTGGATTGTGTTGTGCAACCGGGGGTAAGACGCAAACAGCTCAACGAATTTTTGCGCGATACTGGCCTGTTTTTTCCTATTGATCCGGGTGCCGATGCAACAATTGGCGGCATGGCATCAACAAGGGCATCTGGAACCAATGCAGTTCGCTACGGAACTATGAAGGATAACATTCTTAACCTGACAGTTGTGCTGCCTGATGGGCGAATTATTAAAACCGGAGGCCGGGCTAAAAAAAGTTCTGCTGGCTATGATTTGACTCGCCTGTATATCGGATCAGAAGGAACTCTCGGTGTTATTACCGAGATTACGCTACGCCTTTATGGAATACCGGAAGCAATATCTGCTGCCACAGTCTCTTTTCCAGATATAGAAAGCGCAGTGCAGTCAGTAATTTTGACCATCCAAAGCGGGATTCCGATAGCGCGCATAGAGTTGCTGGATGAAGTGCAGGTAGATGCCATTAACAAATATTCCGGTTTGGATCTTCCTGTGCAAGCCTCTTTATTTTTGGAGTTTCATGGTACGGAACAGGGCGTAAAAGAACAGTCACAAACTGTAGGTGAAATCTGCAAAGAGTTTGGCGCAGATGATTTTAAATGGACAACGAAGCCTGAAGACCGCTCAAAATTATGGGAAGCACGTCATAACGCAGCTTATTCAGCACGGGCGTTGCGGCCTAACGCATCTATTTGGGCGACAGATGTGTGCGTTCCAATATCAAAGCTGGCAGATTGTATCATGCAAACCAAAGCGGATTTGGATAAGAGTGATTTGGTCGCACCGATTGTCGGTCATGTCGGGGATGGGAATTTTCATCTGTCGTTCGTACTGGATATGGATAACCCTGACGAACTTAAAGAAGCAGAAGAGCTAAACGCTAAATTGATAGCACGGGCACTGTCGATGGATGGGACTTGTACCGGCGAGCATGGCGTCGGACTTGGCAAAAAGAAATACCTTCAAAGTGAACTGGGAGAGGGAGCGTTATCAGTGATGGCAGCCCTCAAATCCGCATTGGACCCAGACAACATCATGAATCCGGGTAAAATTCTTTAGTCAATTATTCCGCGCATTCAGGAACTTTTAGCTTGCGGGGAAGGCGTGTTTTCGAATTCCCGCAGGCACCGGTGAGTTGTTCGGCGTCAAGTCCATTGGCCTGTGATAAATCAGCACCTGACAGGTTTGCATTCCAGAAAGTTGCATTGTCAAGATTGGCGTCTTCAAATGTGGTATTGGTAAGGTCTGCGCGGTAAAAATTTGCAAAAGTCAGATTGGCGTCTTCGAAATTTGTCCCCGTCAGATCGGCTCGGGTCAGGCGGACGTTCTTCATGATCGCATTTTTAAAGTTGGCTTTGCGAACAATTGAGCGTTTCAGGTTTGCTTCTGTTAGTTGAGCATCTTCGAAATTTCCGTGAATAAAACTACCTCTTTTCAGATTGGCCTTGCGAAGATCTGCGTCTTTGAAGCTGGCTTTATTGGCGACGGCGTTTTCAAGATCTGCATCCCTTAAGTCCGCTTTTTCAAAATTGGCATCGTTAAGTATCGATTTTTCAAGGTCCGTATCGCGCAAAATTGCTGCCCTTAAGTCAGCTCCTCGTAAAGACGCCTTTTCCAGGTCAGTTCTACGCAAGTCAACTTGTTCAAGATTTGCGTTGTCCAGTTTGGTGTTTTTAAACAGACTGTCTCGAAGATTGGATTTGGACAAATTGGCGTTTGTCATGTCCGCACCCTGCATTTTGCTGTTGCGTAAATCACAATCTATACAGGTGTTTGTTCGTTTGAATTTATCCATATCATCGGAAGCTGCTGCTAATGAAATAGCGCAAGCATTTGAAAGCACAAGAATGGATAGGATTAGCTTGTTCATGTTCTTTTCCCGCCTTTATCCAACTTTTCCAAATCTACAGATAAGAACTAAAACCCTAACAGTCTAGGTTTGACATCTTTTTTTCATACTGCCACTATCAGTCGAAATAATGAAGAATAAAGGCAATTGTCGGGTTACTATCCGGATAATCTAAAAAAGGTGTGTAATGATTTCTGCTGTTTTGTGGGATTTCGGTGGCGTATTAACGACCAGTCCGTTTGAAAATTTTTTGCGGTACGAAGAAAAAAACGGTCTTCCTAAAAACTTTCTGCGCTCCGTTAATGCAACTAATCCTGATCAGAATGCATGGGCATTGTTTGAGCGGAGTGAAATTGATGCCAATGAATTTAATGACCGATTTCTTGCAGAAAGTACGGCATTAGGACACCCGGTTCCCGGGGAAGATGTCATTAAATTGCTGTCCGGCGATCTGCGTCCCAAGATGGTAAGCGCCCTAAAAAGAATATCACAGGACTATCAGTGTGTTTGCCTCACTAATAATGTATCTGCCGGCAAAGGACCGGGCATGAGCCGCTCAGAAGAGCAGCAACGAGCAGTGAAAGAGGTCATGTCTTTGTTTGAGCAAGTAATTGAATCAAGCAAAATTGGAATGCGTAAGCCAGATCCGCGAATTTATACTTACACTTGTGAACAAATGAAGGTTCAGCCTCAGGAAATTTTGTACCTTGATGATCTGGGTATCAACCTTAAACCGGCCGCAGCCATGGGAATGACAACTGTAAAAGTTGTGTCTGAGGATCAGGCCCTTGATGACCTTGGGCGTCATCTGAACCAAGATTTCAAATAAGCATTCAAAACTGGAAAGAAATATGAACCGATTTCTTGCGCATACTGGAGCAAAGTATCCGATTGTTCAGGCACCTATGGTTGGATCGCACGCTCTCAACTGGCCTCGGCGGTCTGTAATGCCGGTGGGTTTGGTATCATTGAAACGTCCTCTGGGGAGACAGAAAATTGTATCGCCGAGATCAATAAAATGAAAGAGCTGACGGATGCACCTTTTGGGATAAATCTGCCGTTACTTTTCCTGAGGGACGAAAATATGATCAGGTTTGTCGCGGAATCCGGCGTCAAGTTCGTAACAACTTCAGCAGGAAATCCACAAAAGCTGATCCATATTTTGAAAGAACATGACATAATCGTATACCATGCAGTTCCCACAGTGAAGGCTGCCTTAAAAGCGGTTGAGGCCGGCGTCGATGGTCTTGTTGTGGAAGGCGGTGAAGGTGGTGGGTTTAAAAATCCCGAAGAAGTATCGCTGCTTGTCTTACTGCAAGCCATACGGGAAAAGGTCGATGTACCAATGATTGCAGCGGGTGGCATTGTTGATGGACGTGGTATGGCTGCCGCTTTTGCTGCTGGGGCGGAAGCGGTTCAGATGGGAACCCGATTTGTATCTTCCAAGGAGAGTCCCGTGCACGATAATTACAAGAATGCAATTATCGGGGCTGAAGATGTGGGAACAGTTGTGCTCAATAAAAAATCCACGCCTTGTATTCGGGCACTCAAAACGAACAAGACTTTGGAAATTTTTGAAGAAGGTGTCATGCCCAAAGACATGTTTGCAAAAATTAGGGACCTCTATTTCGGGGGTGATATGGAAGCGAGCGCGGGTCTTGCGGGGCAATCTGCTGCGTTAATTCACGGGCAAAAATCAGTCGCGGAAATTATTGAAGAAACAGTGACGGGTTTTCATAATATTTGCGATCGTATGGGAAGGTTTGCGAAGGAAAAAGGCTTTTAGGTACAAGCTTATTTGTGCCTGCGGTTTTTGATTTTATCAAGTTTCCGCTCTTCCCAGTCGCTGGAGAAATGTCTATCGCCATACAGTTTAAAAGCGCTGATCACCAGTGGAATTGTCATGCCAGCAGCAGGCCAAAGAGACCACAGATAGGACGGTGATGTGACAAGGTTGAGGACTAGAAGAAACAGGAATATGGCTCCAAAAGTCATGCATCGCTTGTAAAATTTTGCCTGCTCCTTGACTTGACGTCGAATGAACGCTTCGTCTGCTGACATTTCATCAGAGTTGATCTCGGATTTATGGGTGTTCAAATCGGTAGTTTGGATCGGTGACGTGCTTAGCGTGTAAACAGAAACAGGTTCTTTGATATTTTTAACCTGCTTATTACCTATAAAGTTGAAATCGAAAGAGAGTTTTCCTTTCACGTGATCATACACGGTGCCCGAAATGCAAATTCCACCGGGTGACGCTAATCCTTCCAGGCGTGCTGCGATATTGACGCCATCGCCAAAAATGTCTTTGCCATCAACCATGACGTCGCCAAGGTTCAGTCCAATGCGAAAGGACAGGGGAACCTCTAACATCCCACTTTTTACAACTTCAGACAGGTTTTCCTGTACGTTGATTGCACAAGTTGTTGCGTTCACCACGCTTGAGAATTCAGCTATGATGGCGTCGCCCGCCATGTTTATAAGCCGCCCACCATGGTCCTCTATATGTGATTTGAAAATCTCCCGCGCCTTTTTAAGGCTTTCAAATGTAGCGACCTCATCCTCTTCCATCAGACGGCTGTAACCTGCTACATCTGCACAAAGTACTGTAGTCAGTTTTCTTTCCATTGTTGCAGATGTTTTCTGTTCCGTCATTTAGTGGTCCGATACACTCATGAATTTATCCTCGAGGCCGGTTGAGTGGGCAAGCCCAATTGCTGTGATAATGATTTCTTGTGGGTAAGTATCCCGAACGAGCCCTTTGCGTGCCAAAGCCACCCACACGGAGGGATTTTCTAGGCCGCTGGCATCTTTGCTATGAACCACAAATTCCCCAACGTGCATATGATTTCCATGGGCGTGAGGCATTTTTGTGATACGAATATCGTCACTATCTGGTACCGGCATCGAACTGTCAGGATCCTTCGCAAGAACCTGCAGTAAAGCAAGTGTTTTACTTTGAAGTGGATTGAGTTTGACTTTAGGTTTTTTGGCCATGACTTGCTTTCAGGAAACAGAGTTTAAAAAGCTATCTATAGCTTGCCCGATTTCAGTTGGGGAGTCCTCCTGAATAAAATGTAATCCTTTGACGGAAATTTCTTGCTGGTTTGGCCAGGTTCGGCAGAATTCACGTTGCTCACCGATTAAAATGGAGCCCGGTTCAGCGTTTATGAACAATTTTGGCAAATTGCAGCTGCTAAGCCAGTTAGCATAGGCTTGAACAATGTCGACAACTTCTTTTGGTTCGCCTGCAATTGGTATCTGCCTTGGCCAGGTCAACGTCGGTCGCCGGTCCTCGCCAGCGTGACGAAATGGCCGGATATATTCTCTAAGTTCTTCTTCTTCAAGTTCACGGATGATGGATGACGGCAGCACCCGTTCAACGAAGATGTTTTTCTCCAATACCAGTTCTTCGCCTGCTTCACTACGAAAGGCTTGGAAAATATTCCTCGCGTTCTCAGGCCATGCATCCCAATTTGGTATTGGCTGGACGATCCCTTCCATATAGGCAATAGCTTTAACAGCATCGCGGTTATTATTTGCCCAATCAAAGCCAAGGGCGGACCCCCAATCGTGGAGTACCAGCGTGACGTTTTTCTTCACATTTAGGTAATCAAGGAGGTCGGCCAAAAAACTCTTATGTTCTGCAAATGTGTAGCTGCCAGGGCCGCTTTGGGGTAACTTTTCGGAATCACCCATCCCGATTAAGTCGGGCGCGATCAGGCGGCCTTTACCTTCCAAATGTGGCATAATATTTCGCCACAAATAACTGCTCGTTGGGTTTCCGTGAAGGAAGACAATTGGATCACCTTCACCCTCTTCAATATACGACATTTTCAAACCACGAATTGTGGCGAACTCTTTTTTGTATTTTTGTTGAGCTGTCATTGCTGCCTCTGGGCTGTGGTGTCGATAAAATCAAAGGTGAGTATAAGCGCTGATGGCCCGGATGCAAAATTTCTTGTCGTGGAGATTGGTCTCTAATTGATTGAGACAGGCTGTTGCTCTTGTTTCTCTCTGTATTGGGCAACGATTGTGCGCAGCTCGTCCACACTTACCCCATCCCGGTCAAGCAATAGCAGCAAAACCGGATCTGCCAATAGATCTTCGATGTCGGGTTCAGTTGTTTCTACTTTAACTTCTTGCATTGTTTACTCCTTGGTTCTTGAAATTACGCAATGGAGATAAATTTCAATTGCTGCAGAAGTATGACGCAACTGTTGTATTTCAATGGCATCAATTGGTTAGCTGTTACCGTTGTTACAAAATTAGTAAATAACGGTTAGGTCTCCGTTGGGCTTTCATCCAGTTTTTTGCCATCAAGTTCCTTAATAGCATTAGAATTCTGTTTTGACTCTGTTACTTTTTCGGCTTTGCTTCGGCCGTATTTGACTCTGTTTTCAGATGCCTGTTTCTCTTTGGCATCCTTCTTTTTCGCTTTGCGAAATTTGTTCAAATTGACCACATTGCTCATGATTTCAAGCCTCCTCGGTCAAAATTAATTGTAGAGAATTTGGTAAATACTACGGCCAAATTCAAGGTGATGGACGTAATTTTCCAGTAAGAACTTCTTCGAGTACAAACAGCCGAATAGCGCTGGAGAGGTTTCCTTGCCGGCGCTCATCAATATCAGAGATCAAAGCATTTATACTGACATTACGTTCTTTGGCCGCTGTGCAAAACAGATCCCAAAATGGTTTTTCCAAGGATATGCTTGTGCGGTGCCCCGAAATGCTAACTGAATGTTTGATAATTTCAGTCGTCATGCCGGGGCAACAATATTATTTACGGGCGAAGAAATCGTTGCCTTTGTCGTCAGTGACAATAAAGGCGGGGAAGTCTTCAATTTCAATTCGCCAGATAGCTTCCATTCCGAGCTCTTCAAATTCCTGAACTTCAATTTTCTTGATGTTGTTCTGAGCGAGAATTGCTGCAGGACCACCGATAGAGCCAAGATAGAAGCCACCGTGTTTTTTACAGGCGTCTACAACTGCCTTGCTTCTGTTCCCTTTGGCCAACATGATCATGCTGCCGCCCTTCGCCATAAATTCATCGACATATCCATCCATGCGCCCGGCAGTTGTTGGACCAAAAGATCCGGAAGCATAGCCCTCGGGTGTTTTTGCGGGGCCAGCATAATAGATTATATGATCTTTGAAATATTGCGGTAGATCCTCTCCGGCATCCAAGCGTTCACGCAATTTACGATGCGCAAGATCACGGGCGACGATAATGGTGCCAGTCAAGCTTAACCTTGTGCGGATCGGGTATTGGCTAAGTGTCGCCAGAATTTCTTTCATTGGCCTGTTGAGGTCCACTTTGACCACATTGTCATCCAAGTGTTCTTCTGTTACCTCAGGCAAATATTTTGCCGGGTCTCTTTCCAGTTGCTCTAGGAAAACACCGTCTTTGGTAATTTTTCCTTTGATCTGGCGATCCGCAGAGCAGGAAACCCCGATACCAATCGGGACACTTGCGCCATGTCGTGGCATTCTGATGACCCTGACATCATGGCAGAAATATTTGCCGCCAAACTGGGCACCAATTCCGATGCTCTGGCTCAGTTTCAGGACTTCTTTTTCCATCTCCATATCACGGAACGCGCGGCCATATTCGTTTCCGGTTGTTGGTAGATTGTCATAATATTTTGTGGATGCCAGCTTAACTGTTTTCATTGTGTCTTCAGCAGACGTGCCACCTATGACGATTGCCAGATGATAGGGGGGGCAGGCTGCGGTTCCCAGTTCCGCTATTTTTTCCTCAATGAAGGGAAGAAGACGATCTGGTGACAAGACGCTTGGAACAGCTTGATGCAAGAAAGATTTATTGGCAGACCCACCGCCTTTGGCGATGAAGAGGAATTCATAAGCGTTGCCATCCGTTGCATAGAGATCAATTTGCGCCGGCAAGTTTGTTCCCGTGTTTTTCTCATCGAACATGCTGAGCGGCGCCAGTTGGGAGTATCTGAGGTTGGTTTCGGTGTATGTTTTAAATACACCTTTGGACAGAGCAGCCTTATCCTGTCCGTCTGTCCAGACATACTGACCTTTTTTGCCCATGATGATCGCCGTTCCAGTATCCTGACAGCCAGGCAGTACCATCCCGGCAGCGATATTGGCATTTTTGAGAAGCTCTGTAGCAACGAACTTGTCATTCTCTGACGCTTCATCATCTTTGAGAATGTTAGCAAGTTGCTGCAGGTGAGCCGGGCGTAACAGATGGGCGACATCGCGCATTGCTTCTGCTGATAGTAATTCGAGCGCTTCAGGCTCGATTTTCAATATTTCTTTTCCGTCTACCTCAATTGTTGAGACATGGTTGTCCGTAACCTTCCGGTAAGGAGTATCGTCTTCACCGATTGAAATAATATCCTGATAATGAAATTCCGGCATTTGAAGTGCTCTTTCAGACCTAGAGTAATGCAAGAGAACACATCACTTCCACGCTCCCCGCCAGTTTCAGGAAATGATGGCCTCGAACCTATTTTAAGAGTTGGGAGCCGTTTTGTCAGTTTTTGCGAAAGGCGTCCAGCGTAATGACTTCGCCAGCTTTATTCTCTGATGGTTTTTCTTCGTCTGACTTCGCATCTGAAGAGCTTTCAGAGGCAGTTGCCGATTTGGCATTGCCGCCAGCCGTCAGATTGAACTGAAGTCCGAATTGTACAGACGGGTCTGCAAATGCAGTTACAGCGTCAAACGGAATTTCAAGGGTTTCCCGCTGATGGTTAAAACTCAGGCCGAGGCTGAACTTTGTCTCGTCGACTACCAAGTCCCAGAACTGGTGCTGCAGGACGATCGTCATTTCTTCCTTGTAGCGTTCTTTGAGGTGAGCAGGAATATCTACGCCGTCAAAGTGAGTCTTAAAGGTAATATAAAAATGTTGTTGTCCGCTGAGGCCATGTTCCGCTGCGTGACGAAGCGAATCCCTTACTACATTAATCAGGGCACGCTCTACGAGTAAATTGTAATTTATTTCGCCAGACATGTTTCTAATATCACTCCCGCATGATGTCGGTTTAGATCGTGCCGCTAAGCGGTCGCAAAATCCTGTGGTCGAAGAGCCTGTTCTCTTCATCGAAAGTGAAGGGGCTTCTGTTGCCAGGTGCCCCTCCGAACCCCGTGTAGTGCAATTAAGCAGCTACGGCAAATGCTTCGTTATCGTTTGCATTTGTAAAGTTTGAACCGATAACGGTGGTATCTCACCGAGCGAAAATTACGTCTTTACTGCGCGCGTCGAACCTATTTCGCCCCCATATGAAATTATGGTGGAGGCGCCGGGTACCGCCCCCGGGTCCGCAACGTTTATTCCACGAAACGTTTATCGCCATAGTTGGTTGCCCAACAGTATTAATATAAACATTCGTTGGTCATTTTGAAAGGCCCCAATTGTAAAGATATTTTAAGGGGCGCTATTTCGCTCCAGTATTCTGAATGTATGGGGGTAATCGTTTCTTTCCGACGCTGTATGTGCCTCTTCAAATATTACTTTCCACGCCTCGCCCGGTAGAGGGTCAAAATACGTATCTCCAACCATTTCTGTATGAACGAAGGTTATGTAGTATCGTTCGATATCACCGCAAAATAATTTATAAATTTCACCGCCTCCGATGATCATAATTTCTTCGGCAGATCTTTGTGCGGCATCTTCTCGCGCCAGTTTGAGTGCACTTTCTTTACTGTCCGCCACTAGCGCTCCGCTCGCGGTAAAAGAAGCGTCCCGGCTCAGAATAATGCTGGTTCTGCTTCAAAGTGCCGGGAAGCGATGCGAAAGTCTTGCGCCCCATTATCATCGGTTTATTGAGTGTGTGTTTCTTGAACCATTGCAGATCATTGGATAAACGCCAGGGTAGCGAGTTGTCGGACCCTATGACCCCATTCTCAGACACAGCCAAAATCGCGCTTACTTTCATTTTTGCCACCTTTACACAGCAACTGGTGCAGCAATATGCGGATCGGCCACATAATCGAGAAGTTTGAAATCCTCATATTTGAAAGCGAACAGATCTTTTATGTCTGGGTTTATTTGCATTGTTGGTAAGGAACCGGGAGTGCGTGTCAGTTGCAGGTCGGCTTGCTCAATGTGATTGGCATACAAATGGGTGTCACCAAAACTGTGAACAAAGTCACCGGGTTCCAGATCGCAAACCTGAGCGATCATCATGGTAAGTAACGCGTAGGAGGCAATATTGAAAGGGACGCCCAGAAATACATCTGCGCTGCGCTGGTATAACTGGCAGGAGAGTTTGCCGTCAGCGACATAAAACTGAAAAAGGCAATGACAGGGAGGGAGCGCCATGTTGTCGACGTCAGCCGGGTTCCAAGCTGTGACAATATGGCGGCGAGAATCAGGGTTGTCTTTGATTTGGTCTATGAGCTTCTTGATCTGATCGATTTTGTCGCCATTTGGTGCGGGCCAAGATCGCCACTGATATCCGTAAACAGGACCAAGGTCACCATTTTCGTCCGCCCATTCATCCCAAATTCGTACACCATTTTCCTGCAGGTATTTGATATTCGTATCACCTGCGAGAAACCATAAAAGTTCATGAATAATGGACTTAAGATGCAGTTTCTTGGTTGTCAGAACTGGAAAACCCTGAGACAGATCAAACCGCATCTGGTGGCCAAAAATACTATAGGTGCCAGTGCCAGTTCGATCAGATTTATAAGCGCCTTCCTGCCTGATCTTTTTTAAAAGGTCCAGATACTGCTGCATAAAGTGATACTCTTTTCAATGAAACTATTATTTGGGTTTCGTTCCGGGGCAGCATAAAGTGTTTGAACAGGAATTGCCACGATCCGCTTTGCAATTTTTAAGAAAATTAACGGGTCTGGCAAGAAGGAGTTTAACTGTGCAATCGAAGCTTAATGAAATATCAAAAGCGACACTCGCGTTAATCCCCCGTGCAGTAAAAACCGCTGCTCTGGTAGGGCAAAATGCTGCGCAGATCGGGATGGAGTATTCCCACCTTTCACCTAATTGCCAGCAAACAAGATTTCCAAACACTCGCCGGTTCTTGCAGTTTACTGAGGATAAAACAAAAACAAGCTGGGATGCGATCATTGTGACTGGCCAGATTGCGCAATTCACCGAAACTTCCCAACTGCTTGCGAAATTCATTAAGGTCCTTGATACGGCCGGAGTACTCATATTTGAATGTCGAAATCCTTATCATTTCAAACAATTGGAGCAAAAGCTGAACCTGTCTTCAAATCCCGACCCGAACTTGATACAGGCAATACTCGCCAAAGCGGAGAATTACTCGAAGAAAATAACCGCAGCTTTCAAGGCTAGCGGATATGAAATTGATCGTCTGGTTCGCGTCAAGGATAACCGTTCACAGGAATGGATTAATTCCTCAGGATTAAGGGAGGCTTTGCCAGATAAAATCTACCAACGGCTAACAAAGGTCTGTAGTTCATTGGCCTTCCTGTTTCGATTGACACCGATCAAACATCCTCAGTTCAGGATACAGGCTAAAATTCTCCAGCCGGTTGGAGGGGTCAATGACGTTCGAGTAAATTTTCCTCTCGCTGCGTTACAAACAATTCCGGGCGTGCAAATTCATATTTCGCAAAACCAGTCAATAAAAGCTGTTAAACAGCAGGGAATTGAGAAGGTATTTTTGTGGCAGCGGCCAGTAATGACCTTTGAACATTCTGTGCCAGTTATTCAACAGCTAAGGGCTGCGGGATATCTGATCATTGTTGAATTTGACGATCACACATCTCCCTGGCCAGCCATAGAAGAGAATAATTATCTTACTTTCGCTGGCGCCCATGCAGTGCAAACCACCAATCAGTCAATGGCAAATTTCATCAGAAACCACAATCCGGAAGTTGGTATTTTCCCAAATCAGCTACACCACTTTCCAAGCAGAGATTTGACCGTACCAGCAGAGGCCGCAGGGATATTTTTTGGAGCACTGAACAGGAAGGAAGATTATAAGACGTTACTCCCTTGTATAAATGGTGCGCTTAACGAGCTTAAAGAACGGTTTCATTTCCATGTCGTCGGAGATGAGTATTTCTTTGAAAATCTGAGAACAGATCACAAAAGTTTTCATCCCAGAGGGAGCTATCAGGAATATCTCAATGTCCTTATTAAGGCAGATATTGCTCTTATGCCTTTGGCTGATACTGAATTCAATAGGTTGAAATCTGATTTGAAAATGGTTGAAGCCGCTGGCTGCGGTGCCGTACCTATTGCAAGTGCTGTGGTTTATGAACAAACAGACCTGCAAAGAGATTTTAGCGAAATTTGTTCTGAAGATAACGAATTTGTATCAGCGCTTATAAAATTGGTTAATAATCCGGATATCAGATTGGAAAAGCAGAAAAAGGGGAGGGAGTATGTCCAAAGTAACCGCATGCTTAGTGACCACTGCCAATCCAGGTATCAATGGCTAAGCAATCTAATCACCCGGCGCAATGAGTTGGATCAGGCTTTGGCCAGCCGTCTGCAAAAGATATTGCCAAATGACTGCATCAATCGATAACTTCATCCTGCAGTAGGTGTCGTCCTTCAGGATCTTCAATTTCCAAAACCCATAGATCACTATCAAATTTTATCTGCTTTTCGATGTAGCTGTCTGCAAGCTCCTCAGACACCCACTCTGGACCCGTTCCTTTGAGCCATTGTCTTTTGCCCGTTTGAAAATCAGTGGTTGGCGTTAATACCATACAATTATCATTTAACCGGTTAATTTTTATCAATACTATTCCGGCGGTGTTGTCTCCTCGGCGGACAACAAAGGCGGGGATATTCATAAAATTACAGGTACGTAAATGGGCCTTGACCCAGATTTCTGCTTTTAATCTGGTTGTCATGGTCGGTGTTATTGCTCCTGTTGCAGTTCATTTCCGAATTCCATGAGGATCGTATCTCGGATGCGTAAAAATCTGTTTCGTTGGTGAAGTTTGCCCTGCGTTTCACATATGCCGGCGTCGCATTCAAGTTTACGGATTACGTCAGCGCCATATTTTTCCATATAATACCTGGCCATGAATAGGCTATCTGTGTGCATCAACTCGGATCCTGCATATTTTTCACCTGATCGTGCCGAAAACAGCCAATCGGGTGGTCATTTACCATGCCGACAGCCTGCATAAAAGCATAGACGATTGTCGGTCCAACAAATTTAAATCCACGCGATTTAAGATCTTTTGAAATTTGTTTGCTAATTTCTGTTTCCGCCGGTACCTGCTCGAGAGATTTCCAATTGTTCTGTATGGGGTGGCCTCCTAGATAATTCCATAAAAATTGAGAGAAACCACTTTCTTTGTTTTCAATCTCCAGATACAAGCGGGCGTTTATAACGGTTCCCTCAATTTTAGCCCTGTTTCGGACAATCCCTTTGTCATTCATAAGGGCATCAATTTTATCAGGTCCGTATTCTGCAATAACTTCTGGCTCAAATCCGTCAAATGCAGCGATGAAATTCTCTCTTTTCTTGAGGATTGTGATCCAGGAAAGACCTGCTTGAAATCCGTCCAGAATCAATTTTTCGAAAAGGGCTCGACTATCATAAATGGGAACCCCCCATTCAGTATCATGATAGTTTTGATACTGTGTGTCATGCCCGCACCAAGCGCATCTTGTTTTTCCATCCTCCCCGATAATCAACCCGTTAGACATAAAAATTTCCGTTCCTATTTTGTTCTGGGTAGGCTAGCGGGATGCTGTGAGAGTTGCAAGAAAGATTCTCAGTCTACAGTTTCGGGAAGTGTTACGTATTCGGGTTTGAACAGTTGAATACCTGAGGGTTCAAGATCGGTAGATGCGATGCCCAGCTCTTTCCATTCAGCCAAACGGGTTAAGGCCAGTCCGTGCGGTTTCGCAAAAGACGTAACGGTAGCAATTTCTTTGCCGTTGAGCGTAATCGAGCTGCCAGGATTTATCTCTCCGTCAAAAGTGAAGGCAAACAATTTCTTTTTGATTTTGGCGCGGAATTTAGTTCTCGCCGTTAGCTCCTGTCCAACGTAACACCCCTTGGAAAAGCTGACGCCATTCAATTCTTCAAAATTGACTTCCAGAAGGAAATTTTTTTCAGGTAGGATATCAATACCGCCTTCAGGGACCCCTAAAGCCATGCGCCAATGGACATATTCATCCAGAGAAGGCAGTCTCAGCTTTTATCGGAGGGGTCTGGTTGCTTGCGCAAATTGATCGAGCGCCTAACCCGAAAAGTCTTGGATCCCGATAGGTAACAGAAGTTTCAGTGGTTTTTGCCTCCCCGTTGGATTGGGGGAGTTTATCACTCACTCCATCAAATAGGGCGAAAACAGAATACTCAGCACTAATGTCTTCTATCGATACATTTGCGCGTAGCTTGTACATAGTCAGTCGACGTAGCAGGTCAGGCATTCTGTCGCTCAGGCAGTCCAGAATGACAGCGTCATTCCATTTCACGACAAAAAAATCATGCAGAAATTTACCTTGTGGTGTAAGCAGCGCCGAATAAATGACCTTGTTTGATGACAGATCTTCTAAATCGTTGCTAACAAGGTTTTGTAAAAAATCCTGTGTATCGGCACCGGTAAGCTTTAACAGAGAACGGTTCGTCAGTTGCGCTGATTTCATTTGGTTGCTTCTGAAACGGAAAAATAAAAAAGACTAACTTGGTCGAGTATCCTAACAGGTATGTTTAGTCTTTCAAGTGGTCAAGTCTTGGCAAGACGCTAAATGAAGTCTAGAAAGACCCCATCTAACAAGGAGCCAAAATATGCAAGCAGACCTTATTGTTCGAAACGGCACGGTTGTCTCTCACAGGGGTATTGATACGTTTGATATTGCTATCAAAGATGAAAAAATAGTGGCTCTTGGGTCTCTATCAAATATTGCGGCGGCTGAAGAAATTGATGCAACGGGTCTGCATGTATTGCCGGGTGTAATTGACAGCCAGGTTCATTTTCGTGAGCCGGGGCTTGAACATAAAGAAGATCTGGCTACAGGTACCGCCGCGGCAGCACTCGGAGGTGTTACAGCTATCTTCGAAATGCCAAATACGAATCCACTTACCTTGACCGCCGCCGACATGGCCGACAAGGTGCGTCGAGGACGTGAAAAAGCATGGACCGATTTCGCATTTTTCATTGGTGCCGCCGCGGAAAACGTTGATCAGCTACCGATGCTGGAACGTCAGGAAGGGGTTAGCGGAGTGAAGCTCTTTATGGGTTCCTCGACTGGCAGCCTGCTTGTTGACAATGATGAAGATATTCGGCGGGTGTTAAAGTCCGGTTTCCGTCGGGTAGCCATTCACGCTGAAGATGAACCTCGTTTGTTGGAACGGCGGCATCTGGCGGTAGATAGTGTCCATAATCATCCAGTGTGGCGTGACGAAGTTGTCGCATATAAAGCGACAGAGCGTGTTCTGAAAATCGCCAGAGAGACTGGAAGGCGGATCCATGTGCTGCATATCACGACCAAAGATGAAATGGCTCTTCTCGCACAGTACAAGGATATTGCGACCGTTGAGACGACCCCTCAGCATTTAACGCTTTCCGCTCCGGAATGTTACGATGAACTGGGGTCTTATGCGCAGATGAACCCTCCCATTCGGACGGAAGATCATCGTCTCGGAATATGGCAAGGTGTACGAGATGGGGTTGTCGATGTAATCGGGTCTGATCACGCGCCACACACGAAAGAGGAAAAAGCAAATCCGTATCCGGCCAGTCCATCCGGAATGCCGGGTGTGCAAACGTTGCTTCCATTACTCTTAGATCATCACAGCAAAGGGGCGTTGTCACTAACCCATCTTATGGATCTGACATCAGCTGGACCTGCACGTATCTACAATGTGGCGGGCAAAGGTCGAATTGCACTCGGTTTTGATGGTGATTTGACGCTCGTCGATCTGGGGCGCAGGCAGGAAATTACAAGTGATTGGTTAGCGTCAAAATGTGGTTGGTCTCCCTTTGAAGGGAAAGTCGTACAAGGATGGCCCGTTGGTACTATAATTCGGGGCCGACAGGTTATGCGCGATGGTGAACTGATTGGCACATCGGCCGGACAACCTGTCAAGTTTCAGGAGTGCTTTAAGTAACGTTAAAGGTTGGGGAATGTCTCAGACATTCCCTTTTGCAACAAAATACGGATTGTCGTGTCCGTCCTTGCCATAGCCGAGGGGTGTTCCGTCAAGTGTTTCAACGCGGCCACCTGCAGCTTCCAAAATAGCTTGCCCGGCACCAATGTCCCATTCCATTGTGCGTCCTAGACGAGGGTATAAATCAGCTTTGCCTTCAGCAACCAGGCATAGCTTTAAGGATGAGCCCGCGGAGATCAGGTCCGCGACATCAAATTTTGAAATATAATCGTCTGTTTCAGGTGTTCTGTGAGAGCGGCTGGCGACAACCGTCAAGCCACTTTCAGGGGCTTCACGAACTGATATCCTGATTTTATTGCCACCTTGTTCAACCTTATAGGCCTGTCCCTTTGAATAGGCAAAATAGGTTTCATCCTTCGCAGGAACATGAATAACACCCATTGTAGGTCTGTTATTTTCCACTAAAGCAATATTGACTGTAAATTCACCACGTTTGTGAATGAACTCTTTTGTTCCATCAAGGGGATCAACCAGCCAGAAAGTACCGCCTGACAGATCAGGGATCCTGCCTGCATCTACGCTTTCTTCAGCCAATACTGGAATGTCCGGTGTGAGTTCCTTAAGTCGGTCAAGAATTACTTTTTCAGCAGCAACATCTGCCGCAGTTACTGGTGAGTCATCACCTTTCGAGTTGACGTCGAAATCCTGATTGTAGATTTCAAGTATAACCTTACCTGCGTCAATCGCGGTTAGCGTAATCTGTTCGCACAGGGCTTCTCTGTTCTCAATCATGCTGCATCCTTGTGGACTGTATAATTTGTCGCAACAATACCCAAATTGCTGAACCTGTCACCCATTTAATTCCGTCTCTTTACAAGTGGAATATGTGAGAGGATAGTGAAGAGATGAAAGATTTTACCGTCACTCCAAATACTCAAGACACAAGACTTTTTGAGAATATTCAGGGCATTGACCAGCATGGACGTCCTGTTGACACACCGGTGATTGAGGAGAAACCGCTCACGCTTTATCTAAATTCCAGGGAGATCGTTACGATGATGACAATCTGCGATTATCCGGAGTATCTAGCGATCGGGTATCTGTTAAACCAGAACATGCTATCTGCATCGGACGAGGTCAGCTCGGTTGAATATGATGAAGATTTGGGTGTTGTGGTGGTCCGGACGCCAAATGCCACTGATTTCGAAGATAAGCTTCGAAAAAAAATCCAGACTTCGGGATGTGCTCAAGGTACAGTATTTGGCGATGTGATGGAAAAGTTCGAAAAGATAATTCTGGATCGCGAGGCAGTGTTGCGAACCTCATGGATTTATGAACTCTCCCGTAAGATAAACCAGCAACCTTCTTTGTATCTGAAAGTCGGCGCGATACACGGATGCGTTCTATGTGAGGAGGATCGACCGCTCATTTACATGGAGGATGTCGGCCGTCACAACGCAATCGACAAGATTGCGGGCTATATGCATGCCCACAATGTCTCGCCTAAGGGCAAAATATTTTATACGACTGGCCGGCTGACGTCTGAGATGGTCATTAAAACTGTACAGATGGAAATTCCCGTACTGATTTCGCGGAGTGGTTTCACGGCATGGGGGGTGCAACTCGCCCGTGATGCGAACCTGACCCTGATTGGCAGGGCGAAGGGGAAGCGTTTCTTATGTCTGGCGGGAGAGGAAAGACTTGAATTTGACGCGGATCTTTCAACTATTCGCGACGAAGATGCAAAATATCAGCGAAAAGGCAGTCATGAGTAATCACGCAAAACCACCTTGTGTTATTTTAGCAGGCGGTCTGTCACGTCGAATGGGGGGCGAGCACAAGTTTCTAAAGCCTCTTGGCCGAAAGTCCCTCTTGGAGCACGTGATTGATGCGGTGAAACCGCAGGTGAGTGATATTCTCATCAATAGCAATACGAATATTGACGAAACTCGATATCCTGTAAGAGCGGATAGTTTTGCTGGCAACTTAGGGCCGCTATGCGGAATATTAACAGGCTTGGAATATTTTTCTGAAATTGGGACAGAAGCTACTCACATGCTATGTGTCCCGTCAGATGCCCCATTTATACCACTGGATCTAGTTGATCGCCTGAGCGATGTACTTAGTGGCAGTAGCTATTCGATTGCGATGGCTTATTCAAATCATCGAATTCACCCGGTGGTTTCACTTTGGCCTTTTTCATTGCTTGATGATCTGAGAAATGCGCTTGAACAAGAAGATTTGAGGAAGATCCTAGTGTTTGCGGAACGCTACAGTTTGCGCAGCGCAGAATGGGAGGCAGGCGATCTGGACCCGTTTTTTAACATTAATAGGCCAGAGGATCTGGTCGCGGCGGATGCTTTGCAAAGGTCGGAGAAAAAATAAAAGAACGCTGATAAAATAAATACAATTCAATTAAAGATTGATATTTGTTCGCGTATTTAGTATAATCTAATTTATCAGCTATGTTTGGGGGGCGTCATGGCGAAGAATATCATCATATGCTTTGACGGAACCCGTAATGATCCCGAAGATGCCGATCAGGAAATTTTGGATGAAGGTGGCGTTGAAGATGACGGCATTAGCAACGTCCTGAAATTGTATTTTCTGCTTGGTGGCCGTATTGAAAATCTGAATCAGATTAAATCAGATGCGGATGATCCCCTTTTGCAAAGTGCCTTTGACGGCCAGCCCGTTTTCTATTTTCAGGGTGTGGGTACCTATGGCGGGCCAGTCGGTAAATTACTCAACGCGGCACTCGCGCCAAGGCTTCTTGATGTAAGTAAAATAATTCGCAGTGGTATTGAGGTTCTGCGGAACCATTATGCGGCTGGGGATAAAATATTTGTTTTTGGGTTTAGTCGCGGTGCAGCCATAGCGCGGCGGTTTTCCAAAGTGATCACGGATTCGGAACATGATCTGGAATTGGATGAAAAACCAGTTCATTTTTTAGGTGTCTTTGACACGGTGGCTTCATTTGGTCTTCCAAATCTCAAAGACAGTGAGCTTCCCGAAAAGACAGTTATTTTTAAAGACAAAAACAGAGTCGCTGACAATGTGAGGGAAGCGCTGCATCTGGTTTCACTGGATGATCGGCGAAACGCTTTTCGTCCAACTTTGATGGCAGATGAGGCTCGTGTGACGGAAATCTGGTTTCCCGGCGTGCATTCAGATGTCGGTGGCGGTTATTATTATGATGGGCTTTCCAATATTGCCTTGAAACATATGATTGATGAGGTGAAGAGCCGATTTGCTGAAATACAGTTCAGAACGCCGCAGGAAGTAGCAAATGCGGAGTTTAGCGAGCGGGAATTCGGATTGGATTTTAACGATATCAAAATTCATCCTGATCATCTGGCGACTATCCATTGGCACACGCGACTTGGTGATATTTTTCTCAGCGATCGGGACCCGCGTATCTGCGCAAGTAAGAATAACGCAGCAGTAAATCCTGTTCCGCTGGTTCACGAATCTGTATTTGATCGAATTGCCGATGATCGAAGTTATCGCACCGCGGCGCTATTTGATGGTATCGTGCATCGCTCTATCGACGGGACCTTTCTATCTCTTCTGAGCAAGAGTTTAATGTAGAAGACTATCAACAGAACTGGCCAAGAGATCTTTGCACGTTGGATATAGGGGCGGCTATTACTGTTCAGTCGCATGCAACCCAAAAGCATTGTCCAACGCGTATTTCAGTTGTCGCGGGACAGAAATACAAATTTCAGGTTCAGGATACTGTTCAATGGGTGGATAAGACCATCAAATGTGGTGCAAGCGGTTGGAAAGCTGCGGATGTCATCAGCTTTTTCAAGCGCCCGTTTTTTGCAATGAAAGAAGGAGACAGGAGACATCCAGAGGCCAACTGGTTTGAGCTACTTGGAAATATAGACAGGAATGATGCAACAATTTTTAGAGTTTGTGATTGTATAGACGAGCCGTTTATGGTTTCGCAGAGCGGGGAGTTGTTTTTGTTCCCCAACGATTTAGCCGACTATTACGACAATAATAGAGGTTTTTTGGAGGTGACGGTCACGCGCATTGCCTAAGATTTAACGAATACCGGTTTCAAATTCTTCGGAAGAAAAACCAAGTTCAGCTAGTCCTTCTTCCAGATAATCACCAAGCTGAGACATATTCACCAGATAATCAGCAATATGCTCTGGATCCAGATTTTCCGTCTCCTCCAACGCGTCGGTCCATTCATCAGCAGAAAAAGTTCCGCGGCCAACCCACGCCAGAGCAACAAGATGTTGGCGTTCTTCAATATTGAATTTGTTGATGACGCGTTTCAGTTCTTCGAAACGACCATCACTCGCAGAATTGTATTCCAGATCCTCATCAATATCAGGAAGCTCAGAAAAATCATCACCACCTTCTTCCAGACTGGCATTCAGTGCCAGGGAATTTATGATCACATCACAGACTTTTTCGACCGCTATTTCCAACATCTGATAATTCCTGAACCGATTTTAAATTTAATTCAGAAAAATCTAAAATAAAAGGTTAAAGAAATACTAAATATGATCCCAATCAGTTATTTTATCCCGAGCAGTTCATTTTTGCGCGCGGCAACCCGTTCGGTGAGGAATTGGCTGACCGCTTTTATCCGAGCCAGATCGTGAATTTCCTCAGGGGTATTCAGCCAGTATTCCCGGTCAACACGAATGTCTTCAGGCAGTATTTGCACAAGCTCTTCATACTGATCGGCGACAAAACAATGCATAATGTTGAGACCGGCCCCGGCCAAAGCAGCCTGAAACTGAAACACAATGCTGGAACTTTTCAAGGTCACGTTGGGGTTACTGACAAACTCGCTTAGATAAAGCATTTGCGGGTCGGGGACGAGTTCATCGATGTAGGAGACAAAATTATGGTCTTTCAAATCTGCAACGGAATGAATGGGTGGATGCTTGTCGATATAACTGCGGCTGGCATAGAGGCGCAGGGTATAGTCCGTTAGTTTTTTTGAAACTAGCCGGCCGGAACGAGGACGCTCCAACGTAATGGAAAGGTCCGCTTCTCTTTTGGAAAGGCTTACAAAGCGATCGTTGGCAACAAATTCAAGCTCAATTTCCGGATGTAGCTCCTGAAATAACGGCATGTCTCGAGATAAAAACTGACTACCGAACCCTTCGGGTACCCCCAAGCGCACGACCCCGGTAAGGTTTCTGTTTTCTCCGCCAATCATATCTTGCATCGTCGCAGAGGCACTCTCCATGACTTCGGCTTGTGTCAGCAGGCGTTCTCCAGCTTGGGTCAATACATAGCCCCGAGTGGTGTTTTCAAACAATTTTGCATCCAGATTTTTCTCAAGAGTAGAAATCCGGCGGCTTACCGTTGTGTGGTCAACTTTTAGCGCTTTTGCTACTTCCGTTAGCCGACCTTTACGGCTAAGCTCAAGAAAAAAGCGGATATCGTTCCAATCAAACATTCTCTGTAATTTCTGTGTATTTTTGCACAATGTATCTGCAATCTTACCTGATTACTTTGCATTTATACCCATGTAAAGTGTCTGGCATCAAATGACTATATTGGGAGAGACACAAATGACGACCCAGATTAAGCACTTTATTGGTGGTAAACACGTAGAAGGTAAATCAGGGCGCTTCAGTCCTGTTTTCAACCCAAGCACAGGTGAGCAGACAAAAGACTGCCCATTGGCGACAGAAGCTGAAGTGGGTGACGCAATTGCCAACTCCCTTGCAGCATTCCCTGAATGGGCAAACACATCGCCAATTACACGTGCCCGTGTCATGTTCAAGTTCAAGCAACTTGTTGAAGAAAATATCGAAGAACTGGCTGCGCTATTGTCGAGCGAACATGGCAAGGTTCATTCCGATGCCAAGGGTTCCATTATCCGTGGCCTGGAAGTCGTAGAGTTCGCCTGTGGCATTCCACATCTTCTTAAAGGTGAATTTTCAGACAATGTGTCATCCGGCATTGACATGTACAGCATGCGCAAGCCCTTGGGTGTGGTTGCTGGTATTACGCCTTTCAATTTCCCAGCCATGGTTCCAATGTGGATGTTTGCGGTTGCCATTGCATGCGGCAATACCTTTGTCCTGAAACCTTCTGAAAAAGATCCATCCTACCGGTTCGTCTGGGTGAGTTGATGCTTGAGGCTGGTGCCCCTGCAGGTGTACTGAATGTGGTCCATGGTGACAAAGTGGCCGTGGATACATTGCTTGATGATGAGCGCGTTAAAGCCATTAGTTTTGTCGGCTCCACCCCAATTGCAAAATACGTTTACGCTCGTGCTGCAGCAGCAGGTAAACGTGTCCAGGCCATGGGCGGCGCTAAAAACCATATGGTAATTATGCCAGATGCAGATATGGATAAGGCTGCAGATGCGTTGATCGGTGCCGGTTATGGCTCAGCTGGTGAGCGCTGCATGGCTATTTCTGTTGCAGTCGCCGTAGGGGACGCTGGCGATAAGTTGGTGGAACGTTTGGCGCCACGTGTTCAGGAGTTGAAAGTTGGTCCATCTGCTGATGATGGAGACATGGGACCACTGGTAACCAAAGAGCATTTGGAGAAGGTGAAGGGATATGTCGATCTTGGTGTGAAAGAAGGTGCGGACCTTGTTGTAGATGGTCGTAATTTCTCGCTTCAGGGTTACGAGGATGGCTTCTATATGGGAGGTTGCCTGTTTGACAACGTGAAAACAGACATGCGCATCTACAAAGAAGAAATTTTTGGCCCCGTACTTTCTGTAGTTCGGGCACCAGATTTCAACGAAGCCATCGAAATGGTTGATAAGCATGAATTTGGTAATGGTACGTCTATCTTCACTCGTAATGGTGATGTCGCTCGTGCTTTCTCAAACAATGTTGAAGTTGGTATGGTTGGTGTGAACGTTCCGATCCCTGTGCCGCTTGCATTCCACAGCTTCGGTGGCTGGAAAGCATCTGCATTTGGTGACCATAACCAACATGGCCCAGAAGGCGTTCGCTTCTACACTAAAGTTAAAACAGTGACTTCACGTTGGCCTGACTCAATTAAGGCAGGTGCTGAATTTGTGATGCCAACACATAAATAAAATAAGGAAAAGCGTCTTCAAGTTGTTGAGGACGCTTTTTTACAGGAGGAAGAAATGGCAAAAATCGGATTTATCGGTGTTGGGAATATGGGTGGGCCAATGGCGCTCAACCTTCTTAAAGCCGGACATAATGTAAAGGTTTTTGATCTGTCCGAAGCTGCTGTCAAGATCTGTGTGGACGCTGGCGGTGAGGCTGCAAAAAGTGCCAGCGATGCTGCCAAGGGCGTTAATATCGTTGTTAGCATGCTTCCTAAAGGTGATCACGTTCGTGGTGTTTATCTGGGGGACGAGGGCGCGATAGCTGCTGCTGATGAAGGTACGCTTTTCATTGACTGTTCGACAATTGATGTAGATACAGCGCGCGAAGTTGCGGCTGCCGCAGCTAGCAAGGGTATGATGATGGTTGATGCCCCAGTTAGTGGCGGCGTTGGCGGTGCAGCCGCAGGTACACTGACCTTTATGGTTGGCGGTCCAGCAGGTGCATTTGAAGCGGCAAAACCAATACTGGAAGTCATGGGACAAAACATTGTTCATACCGGCGGGTCAGGCAACGGTCAGGCTGCCAAAATATGCAATAACATGATTTTGGGCATTTCCATGATAGCGGTGTCTGAGGCATTCGTATTGGGTGAAAAGCTTGGATTGGATCATCAGACTTTGTTTGATATTGCGTCTACTGCGTCAGGTCAGTGCTGGTCATTGACAACTTATTGTCCAGTACCTGGTCCGGTTCCAACGTCACCGGCCAATAATGATTACAAACCGGGTTTCACAGGGCAGAATATGCTTAAAGACCTGAACCTTGCGCAGGAAGCTGCGAATAGCATCAATGCTGATACCGCGCTTGGTAAGGCTGCGAAGGAGCTATATGAAAAATATGCTTCAGGAGACGGTGCGCAGATGGATTTCTCTGGCATCATAAATATGATTAGAAACAGTTAATCAACACAGGCCATGATGAAAATCATGGCCTTTTTTTGAGGTGAGCTGAATGGTGAAACATATTTCTTCCGGATCAATATTCGAAGAACAGATCGGTTATTCCCGGGCTGTTGTAGATGATCATTATGTGCATGTGGCCGGTACGACCGGATATGATTATTCTACCATGCAATTAGCGAAATCTGCTTATGATCAGGCTGTACAATGTTTGAAGAATATTGAACACGCTTTGCAGGAAGCGGGCTCGTCGCTCGATAAGGTGGTGCGAGCAACGTATATCCTGCCTGATGGCAAGGATTTTGAGTCTTGCTGGCCTGCGCTTAAAGCTGCCTTTGCGAAGGCAAAACCCGCAGCAACAATGATTCAGGTGCAATTGATGAACCCAGAAATGAAAATCGAAATTGAGGTAACTGCACTTAAGTAGTTAGCTGTTTAACCAGCGCAGGAATTTCTTGCAGAGAAGTAAGCTCATAAAAACGTTCGTGAGATTGAGGTTTTTCAGCTGCTTCCAATGCCCATTCGACTTCGGATGGTATATAGACACCTGTCGCGCCAGCGTTGATGGCAGGTGTGACATCTGATTTGAGTGAATTACCCACCATCATGCTGCGTGATGGTCCGTCGCCAAACTGGTCAAAAATTCGCCTATATGTGTGCTCTGTTTTTTCTGACACAATTTCAATTGCATCAAAATAATCTCCCAGCCCAGACTGCGCGAGTTTACGCTCCTGATCGAACAGGTCACCCTTTGTAATCAGAACGATGCGATAATCTTCGGAAAGTGATGCCAGAACATCCTGCGCACCCTCGAAAGGTTCAGCAGGGTGATCATGCATTGCCCGGCCTGCATTCAGGATTTCCTGTATTTCAAATGCTGGAATGCTGCCGCCGGTTATCTTGATGGCGGTTTCCACCATGGATAAGGTGAAGCCTTTGATCCCGTAGCCGTAATATGAAAGGTTTTTTCGTTCTGTTTCAAGAAGATGGTCGTATAGCTCGTCTTTATCACAATAGGGAGAGAGCAGGGACCTGAAGCGTTCTTCTGTTAGTTTGAAGATTTTCTCGTTTTCCCAGAGCGTGTCATCTGCATCAAAGGCAATTGTGGAAAGGGGCATGTGTTGCACTCCGGCTTTTTGATGCGGTTATTCATATATTGCATGGCTGACCGTCGCAAATTTTATTTGCGTGCCGATGAGTTTTACTTCTTAGTAAATTTATGAAAACAAAACTATCTGACAATATGCAAGGGGCCATTTTGATGGCGGCCTGTATGGCTTCGTTCGCTATCAATGATGCATTGATAAAGTCCTCATCTGCTTTTTTTCCTCTGTTTCAGGCAATCTTTTTGCGGTCCCTGTTCACGACCGGTTTTTTGGGTCTAATGGCGCTCCGTAAAAAAGTACGATTGCAGGGAATATCCAAAGCTGACTGGAAATTGATCCTGTTGCGAAGTGCAGGTGAAATTATAGGTGCGTTTTTCTTTTTATATGCCGTATTTAATATGCCGCTTGCCAACGCTACAGCAATCCTTCAGTCGATGCCACTTGCAGTCACCGTGGGCGCTGCCATATTCCTGAAAGAGCCTGTCGGATGGCGGCGCTATATCGCGGTTATAATCGGCTTTATTGGGGTAATGATCATTGTTCGGCCTGGAACTGAAGGGTTTACCCATTATTCCTTTTATGCCCTGGCAGCCGTTGTATTTATTGTGACGCGGGATCTCGCGACACGCCGAATATCGAAAGCCGTCCCGTCATTTCTGGTATCTTTTATAACTTCAGTAGGGATTACGATCAGCTCGGCTGTCATGTTATTGTTTGTGGATTGGCAGCCAGTCACATTGGAAAATATTTCAATTCTTTTTGCTGCCTCAATTTTTGTAATTGCAGGTTATGTGCTGAGTGTCAGCTCCATGCGTGTGGGCGAAATCGGGTTTGTCTCTCCCTTCAGATACACGATCCTGATCTGGTCTATGTTGCTTGGCGTTATTGTGTTTGGTGACATTCCGGATGTCTGGATGTTGGTTGGTAGCGCCATTGTCGTTTCAATGGGAATTTACACTTTCTATCGTGAACGTAAGGTTATGGCTAAATTGCAGAATTCAGGAAAAATGACTTAAGCCTGTTTATGACCAGTGCATGGGAGTTTTGTGTTTCCAAAGAGCTGAGCGCGACATCTGCAACAGGCTCGGGGATCGCATCACCCTTTCGAAGCTTTAGAAGGTTTCTGGTGAAGCCGATTGTATGTTCGGGGTGGGGTTGCAATGATATGCAGTTATTTGAGTAACGCAGACCCGCATATTTACAGAAGTCGGATCTAAGTGTGACTTCTGTGCCGGGGGGCGGCGTTACAATCTGATCCTGATGAAAGGCGAGTAATCTGTTCGTCTCCCCAGTTTCCAAGTTTAGATATTCATGGATGCCGACACCCCAGCCTTTGTCGGATTTTTCGACTTTCCCGCCTAAAGCCTGTGCCATAATCTGATGCCCGAAACAGATACCAAGGGTAGGCTTGCCTGATTTAACGAGACGTCTAATGAAGTTTTCCAAGGGTGTAATCCAGCTATGATCTTCATATACACCATGTTTGGAGCCCGTAATAATCCAACCATCGCACTCATCGGCGGATTCAGGAAGCACATTTTCTGTCACTGAATACACTGTGTAGGAGAAATCATCGGTACCTAGCATGTTCATAAACATTTGAGGGTATTCGCCAAAGCTCGCCGCAAGGTCACCTCCGATAATGCCGGTCTGTAGAATGCCAATTTTTCTCAATTCATAGGTTCCTATATACCGATCAGGTCGTACTCAGTTGCGGGTTCGACAGCTTTACCGCACAAAATTTAACTTCTGCAATTTTACCAAATGGATCAAGCGCATCATTGGTCAAGAGGTTGGCGGCAGCTTCGGCGTAACAAAATGGGATGAAAACCATTCCTTGTTGAACTGCTGCATCTGACCGGGCCTTGAGCCTTAGGTGCCCACGCCGGGATGAAACGTCAACATAATCACCAGACGACAGTTGCAGCTCTTCCATCATTGCCGGCGGCATCTGTACAGTAGGCTCCGGTTCAACAGCATCAAGAACTGTTGCGCGTCTTGTCATCGACCTGTATGCCAGTGTTCCAGCAATCTGCCCGTAGTCAGAACGATTGGATATTCCCTGTCCGGAATCTCATCAGGTGCAATAAGATCGGCCGGCACAAATTTGCCGCGCCCTGATGACGTTGGGAAACCGTTTTGGAAAATAAGGGGCTGGCCGGGATCATTTCTATCGGTGCATGGGTAAGTTACAGAGTCCTCAGCTTGTAAGCGCTCCCAACTCAGACCTTTTATGCTGTCCATAACTTCAGTCATTTCACCAAATACGTCCGCAGGATGATTGTAATTCCATTTCAAGCCCATGCGTTTCGCGATTTCCTGAATGATCCATAGGTCCTGTTTAGCATCGCCGGGGGGTGTAATGGCCGCCCTTCCCATTTGAACCTGCCGATTGGTGTTGGTTACAGTCCCATCTTTTTCCGGCCAGGCAGAGGCGGGGAGAATAACATCCGCATAGGCTGCTGTTTCTGTAAGGAAAAGGTCTTGAACCACAAGCATGTCGAGCAGGGTAAGCGCTTCTCTGGCATGGGTGACATTCGGGTCTGACATGGCCGGATTTTCACCCATGATATACATTCCGCGAATTTGATCGTTGTGGATTGCTTCCGTGATTTCCACCACGGTCAATCCTTTTTCTGGATCCAGTTCAGCATTCCAGAAGGTTTCAAATTTTGAACGAACTGCTGGATCTTCTACCGATTGATAATCGGGTAAAAACATGGGGATCAAAGCGACATCGGATGCCCCTTGAACATTGTTTTGTCCGCGCAAGGGATGAAGCCCTGTTCCCGGCCTGCCAATCTGACCGGTCATCAACGCAAGAGAAATCAGACAGCGGGAGTTGTCGGTTCCATGGACATGCTGGCTGATGCCCATCCCCCAAAAAATTATTCCGGCTTTTGCTTCGCAAATAATTGGGCAACGGCGCGGATGTCTTTTGGGGCCACGCCAGTGTGAGTTTCCATCTTTTCAGGTGTGTAGTCGGCAAGGTGAGCTTTCAGGGTTTCAAAGTCTTCAGTATGATTTGAAATGTAATCCTGATCTGCAAGCCCTTCTTCGACGATAACATTCATTATTGCATTAAGGAGCGCTACATCGGAGCCCGGCTTTTCCTGCAGATGATATGCAGCGTATCGGCTAAGTGCCTGTTTCCTCGGGTCAATAATGATAAGTTTAGCCCCGTTTTTAGCAGCATTTTTAAAAAATGTTGCAGCGACAGGGTGATTGATCGCGGGGTTGGCCCCGATGATGATCATAACATCTGAATTTTCGGCTTCGTTGAATGGTGCGGATACGGCGCCGGATCCTACCGTCTCGAGCAGGGCTGCTACAGAGGAAGCGTGACATAGTCGGGTGCAGTGATCCACATTGTTACTTCCAAATCCGGTACGGACCAGTTTTTGAAACAGGTAGGCTTCTTCGTTTGATCCTTTGGCGGAACCAAAGCCAGCAAGCCCCCTTGGACCTTTTTCTTCTTTAACTTTCAAGAGCCCTTTGGCTGCAGTATCAAGAGCCTCTTCCCAGCTTGCCTCCCGAAAGTGGGTATAGGGATTGGCTGGGTCGAGAGTTTCAATATCTGATTTGGAAATACCTTCTTTTCTGATCAACGGCTTCGTCAGGCGCTCCGGGTTGTGAACGTAATCAAATCCAAACCGGCCTTTGACACACAAGCGTTCTTCGTTGGCTGGGCCGTTGCGGCCATCAACCGAGACAATTTTTTCGTTGGAAATATTATAGGTTAGCTGACAGCCAACACCACAAAACGGGCAAACGCTGTTGACTTGGCGGTCAATCTTGGACGGGGCAACCCAGGATTTTTCCAGCAATGCTCCGGTTGGGCATGCTTGAACACATTCACCGCAGGCAACGCAGGTGCTATCGCCCATCAGATCATCAAAATCGAAGACGATTTTGGCATTTGCACCTCGTGACGCCATTCCAATGACGTCATTGGATTGAACTTCCCGGCAGGCGCGGACGCAAAGGTCGCAATTGATGCAAGCCTCCAGATTTACTGTCATTGCAGGATGTGATGCATCCTTAGCATGGTGACGCTCCTCGGGGGGAAGCCGGCTATCTTTGATATTTAGCTGATCTGCAATAGTCCAAAAGTGACTTTCCGGATCTGGACTGTCGTCTCTTGGTGGCTGATCGCTAACCAGCATTTCCAGTACCATTGTCTGCGCTTTTGTCGCCCTCTCGGATTTTGTGTGGACGACCATGCCTTCGCTTGGTTTGCGCATACAGCTAGGGGCTAGAACCCGCTCCCCTTCAATTTCCACCATGCAGGCGCGGCAATTCCCATCGGCCCTGAAACCGGGACGGTCGGCATAGCAAAGATGCGGAATAGTCTCTCCTTCGTCTTTGGCAATTTGCCAAATGGATTTCTGACCATCAGTTTCGATTTTGGCTCCGTTAAGTGTGAAGGAAAAAGTCTCGCTCATGACAGCTCCTCCGGGAAAAATTTCATCAGACTGACCAAAACATTTGGGGCAGCTTGCCCCAAGCCACAAATAGATGCATCACGCATTACATCACTCAAATCCGTCAGCAAGTCCTGGTCCCAGTGTTCTGCTTGCATCAGTTTGAGTGCTTTGGTCGTTCCCATTCGGCATGGAGTACATTGGCCACAGCTTTCATCTTCGAAGAAATGCATGATATTTCGGCACACATCTTTCAGGTTATCCTGATCGGACAGAACGATGACAGCGGCTGAGCCGATAAAACATCCATATTTCTCAAGTGTCCCAAAATCCAGAGGTATATCAGCCATATGCGCCGGTAGCATTCCGCCTGAGGCTCCGCCGGGCAGATATGCTTTAAACTGATGTCCCTCCAGCATTCCGCCGCCATATTTGTCGATGAGTTCCTGTGCAGTTATTCCGGCAGGTACCCGATAAACACCTGGCTTCTTCACTTGCCCCGAAAGAGAGAAAGTTCTCATGCCTTGGCTGTCGCTTCTACCCCCCTCCCTATACCAATCGGCACCTTTTTCAAGGATCTGAGGAAGCCAGTACAGGGTTTCAACATTATTGATGAGAGTAGGTCGATTAAATAGTCCAACATGAGCAGGGAAGGGGGGTTTTTGCCGGGGGTAGGCGCGTTTGCCTTCAATACTTTCCAGCATGGCGCTTTCTTCTCCGCAGATATAAGCGCCTGCACCACGCCTCAAATGTACACGCCTGCCATTATTGAGGCCAGCTATCTCTGCATCTGAAAGCGCGGATTTCAGAATTTGGGCTGTATCTGGATATTCATCTCGAAGAAAGATGTAAATCTCCTCAGCTTCCACCAATTCAGCACCAATGAACATTCCCTCAAGAAATTGATGAGGGTTCGTATTCATATAGTATCTGTCCTTGAAGGTTCCCGGCTCACTTTCATCGGCGTTGACTGCCATCAGCCGGGGGCCGTCGATTGACAGAACTGAATTAATTTTCATCGCGTGGGGAAAGCCTGCTCCTCCAAGCCCGCGATGACCACTTTCCTTCAACTCTTCAATAATCTTGGCCGGTGTTGTTCGTCTCGCATACAGGTCTTTTAATATGCGGTAGCCGCCTTTTTCCAGATAGTCGGTTAAGGACAAACTGTCATGCTCGGGACCTGTATGTTCGTGGCCAGACAAGCGTTTTTTTATGGCATTCGCCGAAGCATCGATGGTGGCTTGCGAAATATACTGATTTTCAATTCGAACAATTGGAGCAAGATTGCATCGGCCCATGCAAGCGCCATGCGTGACTTTAACCTGTCCGTCGAATGCATTTGAAAGCTCGTGTTGCAATTGTGCTGAACCACGGAGAGCACAGCTTAGACTATCACAGACCTTTACCGTAAGCCTTGGAGCTTCCTGTGTAGATTCATGGACCGTGAAATTGTGGTAAAAAGTGGCGACTTCGTAAATTTCAGAAAGTGGGAGACGCATAAGCTCAGCAAGCGCAGCCAAATGATCGGTATCAAGATATCCAAACTCATCCTGTAAAATATGAAGGTTTTCGATCAGCAGGTCCCGCTGCAAAGATTTGCCTTCAAAAAGCTGATTGATTTCAGCAGTGGCCCGAGTGCTCGCCTGCCTGCCACGAGGTTTGTAGCGACTTTTTCGTTTGTGTTTCGCTTTACCGGGCGCAACGGTTGTTTTCTCGAACACTGATGAATTGCTCACTTGCTCATACCCTTACCTGTTTGCCGATGGCTTGATAGTGTGGAGTAAACCTGCATTTTCCCCTTGATCAAGATCGACTTTCTCTAGCTTTTTTGCGGCCTCTTTCTTGAAAGGCCTGAATATTTTATCAGTTGTTTTTGCCCCTGGAGAGCTCCTGAGCCTGTTCAGCGCTCAGGCTTTCCAATTCAACTATACTCGCAATAATCATCTGTTTTCCAGCATGCTGGAAATTTACCGTAACGCGATCAGCGACCGAGGACTGCACCTGACCGATACCCCAATCGGGGCGATCCGGATGCCTCACATACTGTCCTGGAGAAAAAAATGCCATCATATTGAATCACTTGGTTGATTGTTGGGGTCAGAGTGTAGCAAACTGTTCGTCGGGGGCCAAAGCTTCCTTGTGTATAACTTGTATTAAAGGCTGAGGAAATGATAGATCTCAAACTGACTGCGTTAATGAGTTCCAAATTGTGTCACGACGTGATCGGTCCGGTTGGCGCGGTTAATAACGGGATTGAGCTTCTTCAGGATGAAAACAACGCTGATATGCGTGAGCAGGCGGTTGCTCTTGTCAGTCAGAGTGCTGGCGAAGCAGCGGCCAGACTGCAGTTCTATCGGTTGGCCTTTGGACTTGCCAGTGGAATGGGACAAGAAGTTTCGATCCGCGATGCACGTGATTTATGTCGAGCCTATATGGCGTACAGCAAAGTCGAACTCGACTGGCCGGATGCTGCGGGCGGTGCTGAAAATCTGTCAAAAGATGCAATCAAGGTCCTTTGTAACCTTGCCTCAATTGCAGCAGGTGCGTTGACTCGCGGAGGGAAGCTGGTTGTTTCAGGGAATATCGAAAATGGAAGCTGGCAGTTCGAATTTACAGCTAGTGGTCCAAGGGCAGGTCTACGAGAGGATGTAACCAAGGCGCTGATTGAGGGTTACAACGAAGAAGAGCTAACAGCACAGAATGTGGGCGCCCAGTATATGATGGCGATCGCCAGCAATAACGGATACAATATTACCATTTCCAAAATGGAAGAGGATATAGTTGTTTTGAGCGCCTCCAATTCCTGAAACTTTTTACTAATGCAAATTAACAAACCGGAGTGATTTATCTGGCGCTCCGGTGAAATAATATTATTTTTAAAGCCTGATTTTTCGTTATATGCGTTTTCTTGCATAAAATTTTCCAAAACTTTTCAATTTTCTTCCCACAAGCTTGTTAACCGTAACTGCTTGTTAACCTCTTTCGCTCATTCTGGCGCAAGTTAGGTGGCATGAGTTCATAATTAGTGAGCCTGCAAAGTGCGGGGAGAAAACGACACCATGGATGATCTGTTAAGCGAATTTTTGACCGAAACCAACGAGAATATTGGTATTGTAGATGCGGCTTTGGTAGCGCTTGAGCAAAATCCGGACGATGGAAGCCAAATTGATAATATCTTCCGTCTTGTTCATACGATCAAAGGGACATGCGGCTTTTTGGGACTACCCCGGCTGGAGGCAGTCGCCCATGCCGGTGAGAATGTTCTAGGTAAAATACGCGACAAAGAGCTTAGCGTGAATCCGGATGTGGTGACCATCATTCTGGAAGCTATGGATGTAATCAAGGACCTGCTGGAAACTTTGGAGCAGACCGAAGAAGAGCCAGAAGGAAATGACGCGGATCTGATAGCCCGCTTGAATGCTGTGGCTTATGGCGGAGGAGCCGCCCCCGCAGATGCTCCTGCTGCTCCAGCGCCTGCTGCTGAACCATCCAATGTCATCGAACTTTCTGAGGAAGTTAGTGAAGCTGAGCTTGAAGCGGCATTCCAGGCTGCAGAAGGGCCAGACGATGCCGCACCTGAGCCGGAAGCCAGTTCCGACGAAGGGTTAAAGCCTGGCGAAGTATCGCTGGATGAGCTTGAAGCGGCATTCCAGGCTGCACCGGTCCGGAAGAAACGGAAACTCCTGAAGCAGAGCCTGAACTCGTCGCGGAACCAGTCGCACCAAGCGATGAAGTCTTACCTGCTAAAGCAGATAAGAAAGCGCCTAAAGAAGGTGCCCAAAAAGAAACTACACTCGCAAACCAGAGTATTCGGGTAAATGTCGAACTGCTCGAAGATTTGATGACGATGGTCAGTGAGCTTGTTCTGACACGTAATCAGCTATTGCAGATGGTTCGCGGCATGGACGATAACGAATTTACCGTTCCCTTGCAGCGCTTGAGCCATGTAACAACTGAACTGCAAGAAGGTCTGATGAAGACCCGAATGCAGCCAATTGGTAATGCTTGGTCCAAACTGCCACGTATTATTCGCGACCTCAGCCATGATCTTGGTAAGAAAATTGATCTGGTCATGCATGGTGCTGAGACTGAACTGGATCGTCAGGTTCTTGAAATGATCAAGGATCCGCTCACTCACATGGTTCGCAACTCTGCGGATCATGGATTGGAAACTCCTGATGAGCGGCTAAAAGCGGGCAAGAAGGAAACCGGTCGGGTTGTACTCGACGCTTATCACGAAGGTGGACATATCATCATCACTATTTCAGATGACGGTCGTGGTCTGAATAGTGACAAGATCAAGAAAAAAGTTATTGAAAATGGTCTGGCGACTGAGTCCGAGCTTGAGGGTATGAGTACTCAGCAGATCCAGAGCTTTATCATGCGACCTGGCTTCTCTACCGCTGAGAAAGTAACGAACGTTTCTGGCCGTGGCGTTGGCATGGATGTTGTTCGGTCCAATATTGAAAAAATCGGTGGTACTATTGAGCTTAAGTCTGAAGAAGGAAAAGGGTCCGTCTTCACTATTAAAATCCCGCTGACACTGGCGATTGTTTCTGCGCTTATTGTTGAATGCGCTGGTGAACGATTTGCTGTCCCGCAGATCAGTGTGGTGGAACTGGTGCGTGCCTCTACCGATAAACGCAGCGATAACACTATTGAAATGATTAATGAAGCGCCAGTCTTGCGCTTGCGCGATCGCTTGCTACCTCTTGTTCACCTCAATGATATTCTACGACTGGAAACAGCCGCGGATGAGGTTGCAGAACAGAGCGATGTTAAAGGGGAAGAAGAATTTATCATCGTCACGCAAGTTGGTGCCTATACCTTTGGTATTGTGGTCGACCGCGTTTTTGACACCGAAGAGATCGTGGTGAAACCCGTCGCTCCGATCCTGCGCCATCTGGCGATCTTCTCAGGAAATACCATTCTTGGTGACGGTAGCGTTATCATGATCCTTGATCCGAATGGTATCGCTTCGCAAACAGGTGAAAATGTGATCGGTGATCATACTCATGAAGAGGAAGCAACTCGGAACGCAGCTGAAACGGATAAGGTTGCCATGTTGATTTGCCGTGCAGGCGGTGAAGAACCTAAAGCCGTTCCGCTTTCACTGGTTGCCCGTCTGGAAGAAATTGAAGTTGATACCATCGAACATACCAATGGGCAGATGGTGGTTCAGTACCGTGGCAAGATCATGCCTCTGGTGACAATGAGCGAAGACTCGAAAATTGTCGAAACCGGACGCCAGCCAATACTGGTGTTCTCTGATAACGAACGTACCATGGGGCTTGTCGTTGAAGAAATCGTCGACATTGTCGAAGACACGCTCAACGTAGAAATGGCTTCCAATGTCGAAGGTATGATCGGCAGCGCTGTTATTCGCGGTAAAGCAACCGATATTATCGATGTTGGATACTATCTGCAAAAATGTTTCGGTGACTGGTTCGGTAGCAGTGAGTCAACTGCATACGGGTCCTCTCACAGTTCGCAGCGTATTTTGTTGGTGGATGACAGCCCATTTTTCAGAAATATGCTGGTACCATTGCTCTCAGTCGCTGGCTACGATGTCAGTACTGCAGAAAACCCGATGGAAGCTCTTGCAATGAGAGATGCAGGCCGTGAGTTTGATATCATTGTGAGTGATATTGAAATGCCTGAGATGGATGGTTTCCAATTTGCCGAAGAAGTTTTGAATGATGATCGTTGGGCAGATACGCCGATCATCGCTTTATCCTCACACACGACACCGCAGGACTTTGATCGGGGTCGCCAAGTGGGATTCTCGGACTATGTTGCGAAATTTGATCGCGACGCCTTAATGAATACTTTGTCTCAAACTTTGCGTGCAGGTGGAGGTGCTAGATGAGTAACAGCGACGTACAGGAATACGTAACCGTTACAATTGCTGGGCAATTATTTGGAATACCGGTTCTTCAGGTTCATGATGTATTGGGAAGCATCCAGTTGACGAACATTCCATTGGCACCCAATGAAGTTGCCGGAGCTCTAAATCTCAGGGGGCGGATCGTGACTTGTATTGATGTCCGCAAACGTCTTGGACTTCCCTCTTCAGAGGAAGAAAGTCAACGTATGAGCGTTGTCGTTGAACATCACGGTGAACCTTATGCGTTACTCATTGATAATGTGGGCGAAGTTTTAAGCCTTAAGACCGACCAGTTGGAAATGAATCCAGCAACGCTCGACCATCGCTGGCGCGAAGTTTCATCAGGTATCTACCGGATGGAAGGAAAGTTGCTGGTTATTTTGCAAATAGATCGTCTACTGGATTTTGCCGGTAGTTCGGTTGCTGCATAATTTATAAGAGGTAAAAATAACATGACCTCGTGTTTAATAGTTGATGACTCCAAAGTTGTGAGAATGGTGGCACGCCGTATTTTGCAAGATTTGAACTTTTCATGCCGTGAGGCTGAAGATGGGCAGGTTGCGCTGGATACATGCCTTGAAGAAATGCCCGATGTGGTTCTGCTCGACTGGAATATGCCGGTAATGAGTGGAATTGATTTTCTTAGGGAACTTCGAAAAACAGCTGGTGGCGAAAAGCCGGTAGTTGTGTTTTGTACCACCGAAAATGATATGGCCCACATTCGCGAAGCTATCTCAGCTGGTGCGAATGAATACATCATGAAGCCTTTTGATAGGGCAATTATTGAAGCCAAATTTTCTCAGGTAGGAGTGCTTTAGTGGCACTCGCTGGCGCGTCACAAGTTAAGGAAGACAGATCTAGTATGCAAAGTCCATATCGGGTAATGGTTGTTGATGACTCTGCCGTAATTCGCGGGTTTCTGACCAGATGGCTGAAAGAAGAAGATGACATTGAAGTCGTAGCCTCCGCGGGCAATGGAGCGATTGCGCTTAAGGAGTTTGAAAAGCACCATCCGGAAATTGTGGTGCTGGACATTGAAATGCCGGAAATGGACGGCATGACTGCTTTACCGAAATTGATAGAACTTGATCGGAATGTAAAAGTAATTATGGCGTCTACATTGACGCTGAGAAACGCAGATATCAGTATGCGGGCTCTTGCAAAAGGAGCCGCTGACTATGTTCCAAAACCGGAAAGTACACGTGAGGCTGGAGAGAAGGAAGTCTTTCACCGTGACTTGATTGCAAAGGTTCGCGCGCTTGGCGCGACTCGGCGTCGTAAACTGGGGGAAGACCTCCCTTCCGTAGGCGGCGGAGCAGCTGTTGTGCCTTCACTAGCAGCACAAGCTTCAAGCGCTCCGACAATATACAAGGGCGCAGAAATCAAACTGCGCTCTCACAATGCGGGGCTGTTTCCCAAAGTTCTTGCAATAGGCTCCTCCACTGGTGGCCCGCAAGCATTGTTCTCAGTATTTGAGAAACTAAAAGGAAAACTATCCCTGCCTGTTTTCATTACTCAGCATATGCCAGCGACTTTTACAGCAATCCTGGCTGAACATTTAACAAAGATAGCCGGAATGAAATGTGCAGAAGCAGTTGACGGTGAAAAAATTGAGGGTGGACGGATTTATCTGGCACCAGGTGATTGGCATATGACAGTTGTTAAAGGGGCTGATGGTGAAAAGATCAGCCTCAATCAAAATCCGCCAGAGAATTTTTGTCGTCCGGCAGTTGACCCAATGCTTCGCAGTTTAGTCGAAGTTTATGGCAGTCGAATTTTAACCGTCATCCTTACGGGTATGGGGCAAGATGGAAAACTTGGTTGTGAGCAACTTGCGAATTTAGGGGGATACGTGATTGCTCAAGATGAAGAAACTAGTGTTGTATGGGGGATGCCAGGTGCAGTCGCAACTGCGGGGTTATCCAACGCAGTTGTTTCACTTAATGACATTCCAGCAGCAGTAGAAAATGCATTATCAGGGAGGCCTTCATGAATAGTCAGGACTTCCAGCTTTTTAGCACTTTAGTACGCGATCGGTCCGGTTTGATATTAACCGAAGACAAGGTTTATCTTCTGGAAAGCCGTTTGGTCCCCTTGGCTCGCCAGCGAGGATTAAATACGCTTGAAGATCTCGCCAATGAACTTCGCAGAACTAATGATGAAAAGCTGAAAGAAGATATCACTGAAGCAATGACGACTAATGAGACGTTTTTCTTCAGAGACAATAAGCCTTTCGATATTTTCAAAGATACCATTTTGCCGCATTTGCTGGAAACAAGGGCAACTCAGAAATCCTTGCGTATCTGGAATGCCGCCTGCTCAACCGGACAGGAGCCGTATTCTGTTGCGATGCTCTTGAAAGAGGAGGCTGCCAAAATGGCTGGTTGGCGTGTTGAAATACTCGCAACCGACATTTCCAATGAAGTACTGGAGAAAGCAAAGTCTGGGCTTTATTCCCAGTTTGAAGTTCAGCGTGGCTTGCCAATTCAATTGTTGATTAAATATTTCCAACAGATGGGTGAAATGTGGCAGATCGACAGTTCTATTCGGGCGATGGTTAAGTTCCAAAAAGTCAATTTGCTTGAAAATTTCACGACACTTGGTGGATTTGATGTCATTTTCTGTCGCAATGTCTTGATCTATTTTGATCATGAAACAAAAGCGAAAGTGTTGAAACAAATGCACAACATTATGGCTAAGGATGGTGCTCTGTTCCTTGGCGGTGCGGAGACTGTTTTAGGGATTTGCGATGATTTGAACCCGATTTCCGGCTTGAAAGGTGTCTATACACCTGCCACAGGTGGTGTGCTGGCAGCGGCAGGCTAGTCATTTAGTCCTTAAGTTTAACAAAAAAAGCCGCCCAAACCCGGGCGGCTTTTTTATTGAGTTGAGAAAATTCGTATTAGCTGGCTTTCGCGCGTTTTGCTTCGTCAGGATCACGCAGCACATATCCACGCCCCCAAACTGTTTCGATGTAATTGTCACCGTTGGTTGCCGACGCCAGTTTTTTGCGCAGTTTGCAGACAAAAACATCAATGATTTTCAGTTCAGGTTCATCCATGCCACCATACAGATGGTTGAGGAACATTTCTTTGGTCAGAGTTGTTCCCTTGCGCAGGCTGAGAAGTTCCAGCATGCCATATTCCTTACCAGTCAGGTGCAGGCGTTGGCCATCTACTTCAACTGATTTTGAATCCAGATTAACTGTCAATTTGCCTGTTGTGATAGTTGACTGTGCATGCCCTTTGGACCGGCGAACTATCGCGTGAATACGTGCAATAAGCTCATCTTTGTTGAAGGGCTTTGTCAGATAGTCATCAGCACCAAACCCAAGGCCTTTCACCTTGTCATCTGGTTCAGACATGCCGGACAGGATCAGTATGGGTGTGGAAACCTTGGCTGTCCGAAGTTTTTTGAGAACATCATATCCTGACATGTCAGGTAGACCCAGATCCAGGATGATGATGTCATAATCATAAAGTTTTCCAAGATCCACGCCTTCTTCGCCTAAATCGGTTGTATAAACATTTAGACCTTCAGCGTTCAGCATCAATTCGATGCCACGTGCCATTGAACTATCGTCTTCGATTAATAATACCCGCATTGAGTCAACCTCCTAATTAGGCGATATTGTTAATATTCTACCCTAACAAATGGTTAACACCAAAGATAAAAAGTTAACTAATTTTGATATAGTTGATGTACCAGCCCCATTTTTTGCTCTTTTTCCGTAAATTTCTCGAGAATAATGCTCGCGCAGCCTCGGATGCCGTTAACGAAGCTTAACGTGCGCAGGTATCATTGAATCGTTAAACCTGTCCCTGCATTTTTATTTTTTATTAACTGTAGTTCTTTCTTTTACGAAACTTTAAAGTCTCTCGGTCAAATTGGTATCAGGTACCAATACTCAATAATCTTCAGTCGAACGCGGAGCGTCCAATTGTTAAGTGTAATTTCTGAAATTGGCAGGGTTAACTCCCAACAGTTTTATGGCCGTGTTGCTGCTATTCAGGGCTTGCTGGTTGAGGTTGGCGGTATCCAACGCCATTTGAGTATCGGCAGTCGCGTAGATTTGCTTGCCCGTGGTGATCGTAAAGTTGCCTGTGAAGTTGTTGGATTTCGAAATGAACGTGCTTTGTTAATGCCGTTTGGTTCGCTGGAAGGGGTTGGTATGGGGTGCAAAGCCCTGATTGCCGAGCCTGATCCCGTTGTATTTCCGGACAAGAGTTGGCTTGGTCGGGTTGTCAATGCAATGGGTGAACCGATTGATGGCGGGCCACCGCTCGTAACAGGGAATATCGCTGTTCCTCTTAAAAACATGGCGCCGCCGGCGCATTCTCGCCAACGGGTCGGCGGTAAAATCGATTTGGGGTTCGTGCACTCAATTCTTTTGCAACCTGTTGTCGTGGGCAGCGGATGGGCATCTTCGCGGGTTCTGGCGTTGGTAAATCCGTGCTCCTCTCCATGTTGGCTCGCTACACAGAAGCTGATGTAAATATCATTGGTCTGATCGGCGAGCGAGGCAGGGAGGTTCAGGAATTTCTTGAGGATGATTTGGGGCCTGAGGGACTGGCACGTAGTATTGTCGTGGTGGCAACATCAGATGAACCGGCTTTAATGCGCCGGCAAGCGGCATATTTAACGTTAGCACTCGCAGAATATTTCAGAGATCTTGAAAAAGACGTCTTGTGCCTGATGGATAGCGTAACGCGTTTTGCAATGGCCCAGCGTGATGTTGGTCTCTCCGGTGGGGAGCCCCCAACGAGTAAGGGGTACACGCCGACAGTCTTTAGTGAATTACCCAAATTGCTTGAGAGGGCGGGACCGGGGCCTGGGAAAGGCACCATTACCGGCCTGTTTACTGTTCTGGTCGAAGGTGACGATCATAATGAGCCGGTAGCAGATGCTGTTCGAGGGATTCTGGACGGGCATATCGTGATGGAGCGCAAGATTGCTGAACGCGGTCGATATCCAGCGATTAATGTTCTTAAGTCTGTTTCACGAACCATGCCAGGCTGTAATTCAGATGAAGAAAATCAGATTATTTCTGTCGCCAAACAACTGCTCTCAACCTATGAGGATATGTCAGAGCTGATCCGCCTTGGAGCCTATCGCAAAGGGACAGATCAAAATGTGGATGCGGCAATTTATTATTATCCTTTGTTGGAGCAGTTCATGAGCCAACAGAAGGAAGAATGCACCAGTCTTGACGAATGTTACGCACAGCTTGCGCAAATTCTGAACGCCGGGGCCGACGCATCGGACCAGACTGAGCAGCCTGTTGAGTAATCGTAAGTTAGAGGGGTTATAACATATGGCAGGGATGCAAAATCTCATACGTGTCCATAAATGGAAACTGGATGAAAAGCGCCGGGAAGTAACGGATTTGGAAAATCTGCTTGAAAACTTCAATGCGCAACTTACGAAGCTCAATCAGGAACAGGTGAAAGAACAGGAACTTGCCAGCAATGATCCCGAGGCAGCTTTGCTTTATGCCAATTATGCAAAGGCTGCGACCCTCAGGCGAGAAAATCTGATGAATAGTATTCAGGATATGGAAGCAAAAATTGAAGTTGCCCGATCTGAAATGGCTGAGGCGTTTCAGGAGCTGAAGAAATATGAAATCTCTGAAGAAAATCGGATACGTCTGCTCAAAGAACAGCAAATGAAAAAACAGCAGGCAGAAATGGACGCGTTTTCAATCGAGGCTTATCGTCGTAAAAGCAGATAACGGTCAGGCATCTTCTCGGCGGTGCTGATGCGTTTCCCACTCTTCGGTGGGGTGGATCGGAAAGGGTGTCATCTTGCGAAATGAAAGCCCGCCTTTGAGGCCCGTAATTTCCAGATTTTGTGTGAAAATGTGACCGATGTTGGTGCGAAGTTCGTCGGATAGATCCAATTGATGGCGAAGAACCAGGTCAAAATGTTTGGGCCTGAATAGTCCGTCGAGCTGCACAGGACCACTACGGCTTAACTCTAATTCAATAACAAAGCGCGTTTCATCTTCTTCCCCGTTTTCAGTATTTCTGCCGTGTTTGCGATAGAACATGCGCAGCTGATGTAATCTGTCTTCAGCGAAAAAGGGGAATATGAGGGCTTTCCAGTCATTGCCTCCTGGATCCGAATGCAAGCGCGCCAATGTGTTGAAATCATCGGTAAGCGCACGGAGTAGGTCAGCGTTTCCGCTCCGTTCAAGTGCTTGGTTAAAATCAGTTCCAAACCATTTCGCAAGGCCGCCTCCATTTAAGGCTGATAGGAAAAAAAGCAGGCTTGCGCCAAGCGCTGAGTTGGCCGAAGGAATTCGGCTAACCAATAAAGAATTAGCCAGTTCCGGCTCTTGCGAGGCAATAATATTGAGCGCCAGCCGCAAATTTTCCCAATCGGAAAGCAGAGGTATGTGTGGTGTTTTAAAGGCACCGCTTTCAGGGATAAAGGGGAGCAAGGGAAACGGCTGTAATTTGTCCGTGAAGAAGAGACTAACCTGTGACCCGATAGGGGGTGGATTTGTTGTACTGTAGCGGATCGAGCCAAGTTCCGGTGATTGCAGGTGGACTTGCGTAACTCTGCCAGCACCAGCGGCTCCTTTTTGGCCCGAATGGCTGATAACAGTTCCTGTTGCAATATGCTGTGTCAAGTCACTCGAAAGTGTGGCGGGAGATTGAGCTGTAGAGATCACTGCGGAAAGTCGGGACCCGGCGTTCAGCCGACTTATACCGGCCTCACTGATCAGTCGTTGGTTGAGGGAGGGGGTGTCAATAGTAAGGCGCGCCAATTCATTGCTTGTTGGGTTTGACAAACCTGGTTGACTGGAAGTTGGGGTGGTTGGTGCCAAAGGAGCTGTGCTGGGTTTAGGCCCGGGATGAGCCGTGTGTGAATAAGCTGCAGCGGATGATGAAGCTGCACGTGCACCGGTGCGATGTTCTCCCGCGCTCAGTGACGCTGTAAGCAGTGAGTTATTGGTCGCGGAAGCATTCGCATGTGCAGGTGATTGATGAACAGTATTCGCTGAAGAGGGTGACGTTGGAGAGGTAGTCACCTGTTGCGGTGTAGTTGGACTTTGTGAGGTTGGCGACTTAGCCGAAGGCCCAAGTGCTGCGGTGACGTTTTGAGCTGGAACTTCGGTTCGCTCTGGGCGGGCATGTTTAGCTGCCAATGCATAAAGATCGGGTTTGCTGGAGTTTGCCTGCACCACTGGCAATAATGTAACAGCAGGCGGAGATGCCAGCTTTTCACCGTTGATAGCAAGCACCCGCGCAGTGATCAAATCGTCAACCGCTTCAACCTCGAGTACCACATGGCTGCCCACTGGAATAGGGGAGCGTGATGTCATTCGAAAATTGCCAACTTCTGTATGTAAAATCGTATCACCGCCGGTTGCTCGTGCGGTTACAACTGCAGCCAGCATGGAGCCTTCATTGAGTGAGGATACACTACTGGCATGAGGTACGGGCGGATTAGATTGACCGCCTGTCGGGTTTGAGGGTGATACCGGAGTGACTTGAGGAGTTGACGAAGTCGCCCCACGACCGGAATCAACCGGGATTGGGGGCGTTGAGCCGGATGTGGACTTTATTCCGCTCATCCATTATTTCTGCTACCTTTAAGCAGACCCTCTGATCAAATAGCGGGCCAATGCTTCGATTTCTGATGCGGCTTCACTGGCAGGGTATTTGCTCAGTAAGGCTGCTTGTGAACGGATCGCATAAGCCACTCTGTCATCTTGCGGAATGATACCTGCGAGTGGGGGCTCAAGCTGGAGAAAATTCCGGCAGGCGGTCACAAGTTTTTCATAAACCTTCTGACCGTCATTACGTGACTTTACCATATTTACCAGAATTCTGGTATCAGCATTTTCCTGCGCCTGAGTTACCACTTTGATAAAGGCATATGCATCGGTCAAAGATGTGGGCTCACCGTTGGTGACAACAAGCTTGGGGCCCTTAGCAGAGGCAAGTGTGCGAACAGCATCATCAATACCCGCTCCCAAGTCGAGAATGATGAAATCATATTCTTTGCCCAGCTCGATCAATTCCTCATGAACGGCCCTTAAGTGAGTAGAATCCAGTGTTCCAAGTGATCCAGAACCAGAGCGTCCCGCAATAATATGGTACCCGCCTGTTTCGTATTCAAAGGCCACGTCTTTGAGCTTTCTTTCGCCGGAAATAACTGTAGCCAGATCATGCTCGGGCAGGATACCCAATTGAATATCTACGTTTGCCAATCCAACATCACCGTCAAACAAGAGGACTTTCTTTCCCTCGTTTGCAAGCGCATGTGCCAGTGTTGTTGCCAAAATGGTCTTGCCAACGCCCCCTTTGCCAGAGGCGATGGTAATCAGGTTCCGGCCAGCATCGGGGGTTGCTGGATGTGCACTTGGCCTGTCTGTTAAAGGGCTGTGTGTGTCTGTCATTTTTGAACCTTGTCGAATTCGTTGCTTACACCCTGAAGGGTAGGGTCTCTTAATATTAGCCGAGCGAGATTAACAGGAGTTAAAACATGCAGGCCATTGGCCACTGCAGGTGAAACACTTGCATATGAAAAACTGAGGTTAGCCTTGTCAGCGGCTGTCAATACACCACCATAGCGCCTCGTTGTGTCCAAACGTGTAACCAGCATGCGTTTGGCCCCGATGGCGGCAAATTTTTCTGCGGTGTCACTCATTTCAGATGGGTCATTACCCGCGGGAAGTACCACCATGGTTTCTGCGGAACCAGCTATGATCAATTCCGCCAGGTTTTCAAGCTCATTGGTCTCGTAACAGTTGATTCCACCTGTATCGATAAGAACGTGAGCGCCATCAGAGAGTTCTTTTTCATTCAGGATATGGGGTAAATCGTCAGCCCCGTTGGAAACCCATAATTTGAGTTTGAGGATGTCGGTAAAGGCTTTCAACTGATCAACAGCACCTGCACGACTTTTGTCCGTAGTGATCACGTGTACCTTACGGTCTGACATTGTCGCTGAAGCCGCCATTTTAGCAATTGTCATGGTTTTTCCCACACCCGGTGGTCCAACCAGCATCAAAGGTTTATGTCTGTTATTGAACTTGGGAGAGAAAGAAAAATGCATATCGAGGGCAGCTGCCAATGCAAGCGTCGTATCTTCGGTTTGTGCAGCTAGTGCTGACCTGCAAATTCGTTCTGCAAGTAACGTCGGAATTCCATGATACGCCATTGCCTGTACCAGAACTTGAACCTGTGGGGTCACTTTAATTGGTTTTTCGGGCTCTGAATTTGCAGTTGATGAATCAACTGACGTGGCTTGGGCTGTTTTGGGTTCTTTCTTGGGTACCTGATCTTCGTCAGGGATTGGCGCGTTCAATGCCGCTTTCAGCTTTTCTGTAGGTTTCTGGGCTGCTTTGGAGTTGTTTTTTTTCTTGTTTCTGAGCTGCTTTTTTTCATGTGGTTGTTCTGCTTCCAATCGCCAGTCGGTGTCCCAGTCCAGTGCCCATTTGCGGTTTTTTCCGTTTGCCTGAGAAGATGTTATCGGGCTTGGATCCGGGTCACTCCTTTCAATAGCGGCCGTAATCTGAACGTCGCCTTCAGAGGTTTGCTGCGTAGATAATATTATCGCATCGTCGCCCAGCTCTTGACGCACTTTATTCATCGCATCAGCCATATTTTGTCCGTTAAAGGATTTTATCCGCATCTAGCCAAGCCCTATATCTGCGCCAAAGTCTTTAACTTCGCTTTTGGGTGAATTTCGTTTTGAGACATGACCACAGTGCTTGGTCTGAAACGTTCAACTATTGACCTAACATACGGGCGGATTGCGGGACTGGTTAAAAGTACCGGATTATGTCCTTGTTGTGCCAGTCGGTCAAAATTGTCCCGAATGAGTGATATGAACTCCTGTAGAAGCTAGGGGCCATGGAAAGTTGTTTTTCTTCACCTTGTCCAATAATTGCGTCCGCGAAATTCTGTTCCCATTGAGGAGAGAGCGTCACCAGCGGAATAAAACCATCGGGTGCTGTATTGGTCGCTGAGATTTGCCGCGCTAGGCGTGCTCGCACGTGTTCGGTTATCATGCTGATGTTATGAGTGTAACCAGTCGCTTCGGAAATTCCTTCCAAAATGGACGCCAAATCACGGATTGAAATTCGCTCCGTCAGCAGGTTTTGCAAAACTCTTTGAATGCCACTTACGGTGATCTGGTTAGGGATCACATCAGCAACCAGTTTTTGATGGGCTGCAGGTAATTCATCAAGCAGTTTTTGCGTTTCAGCGTAAGACAACAGATCCGCCATATGATCTTTCAGGATTTCTGTCAGATGTGTTGTCACAACGGTAGCAGGATCTACGACAGTATATCCTCTAAAGGAAGCTTCTTCACGCTGACCTTCATCTACCCACACAGCAGGCAGACCAAATGTCGGCTCGGTTGTCTCTTCACCCGGCAGGTCGATAGGTAATCCTTGAGGGTCCATCACCAACAGTTGATTGGGGCGGACATCTCCTTCACCAGCTTCCAATTCTTTCACGCGCACGACATAATTGTTGGCAGGTAATTGCATGTTGTCGAGGATTCGAACGCTGGGCATTACAAAGCCCATGTCTCCCGCTATCTGGCGACGCAATGCCTTAATCTGATCTGTGAGGCGATACCCTTCATTGTCATTGATTAATGTCAGAAGGCCATACCCAAGCTCGAGGCGCAAATCGTCAATTGCCAATGCGGTTGATATGGGCTCTTCAGCAGGAATTGCTTCTTTTTGTTCTTCTACAATTTGTTGCTGCGCTACCAGTTTCGCCTGCCGCTGCTGACGATTGAGATAAAATGCTGCATATCCGGTACCTGCCGCAAGGATCAGGAACGGGATCATGGGAATTCCCGGAAGTAGCGATAGGGAGAGCAATAGAAACGAACTTACTGCAAGCGCCCGTGGATAACCACCTAACTGGGCGATCAGGGCTTTGTCAGTAGTACCGGTAACACCACCACGTGATACAAGCATACCCGCCGCCACGGATACGATCAGGCAGGGATCTGGCTCACCAGTCCATCGCCAACTGTCAGAATAGTGTAGCTTTCAGCAGCTTGTGAAAAGGTCAGATCATTTTGGGCGACGCCAACAATAATACCTCCAATGATATTGATGAATGTTATGAGCAGCCCGGCTATAGCATCGCCGCGTACAAACTTGGACGCACCATCCATTGAGCCAAAGAAGCTGCTTTCATCCTCCAGCTCCTTACGTCGTGTGCGAGCTGTTTCCTCATCAATCATGCCTGCAGATAAATCGGCATCAATTGCCATTTGCTTTCCTGGCATTGCATCCAGTGAAAATCGTGCGGCCACTTCGGCGATACGTCCGGAACCTTTGGTAATCACGACGAAATTCACGATCACCAGTATGGCAAATACGATAATTCCGATCACGAAATTACCGCCCATTACAAAATTTCCAAATGCTTCAATTACGCTGCCAGCGGCATTCGGGCCCGTATGACCTTCTGAGAGAATAAGCCTTGTAGATGCCAGATTAAGTGATAATCGCAGCATCGTTGCGATTAGCAAGACCGTCGGAAAAGAACTGAAATCCAAGGGTTTCGCTATGAACAGGCAGGTCATCAGAATGATAACCGAGAACGTGATGGAAAGAGCCAGGCTAAAATCCAGCAACCAGCTTGGCATTGGCAAGACCAAGACCACCAGTATACAAACAACGCCTAGTGCCAGCCCGATGTCGCCTTGTGCAATCGCTTTGGCTATATTTCCAAACTGGAACCCCTGTGGGACGGCAGCCTGTTGTTGTTCTTGGCTATCACTCATAATTCGTGACTATTTCCCTTTAAATATACCGATCAGATCGCTGGTCTGCTTGTGCCCGCTGAGGGTATTTCCACACCTTCACCTGAATATTGCTTAAGCTTGTTGCGCAATGTTCGAATTGAAATACCTAAAATGTTGGCCGCATGGGTTCGATTGCCTAGGCAATGTTCCAACGTATTGAGAATGAGATCTTTCTCAACATCTGCCACTGTACGTCCGACCATTACTGCGCTGTCACCCTGAACCTCCGCTGCGGCGCCGGCTGTTTGCATTTGCTGGGGCGGAGCAGACTGTGTTTGCGGCGTATCTGGAACGGCACTACCATCCGGCATTAGTATTGCTTCAGGGCCAATATCGTCTCCCTGTGCGAGCAATACTGCGCGGTGCATTGTGTTTTCAAGTTCACGTACGTTTCCTTGCCACACATTTCGCTTTAGTTTTTCCATTGCTGCGTCGCTGATCTGACGCAACGGTATAGCGTTCATTTCAGAGTATTTTTTGGCAAAATGATGTGAAAGGGTGACAATATCCGAAGGCCGTTCCCGAAGCGGTGGAATTTTAAGGGTCACTACATTGAGACGAAACAGCAAGTCTTCGCGGAACGTTTTTTCGCGGACAGCTTCTGCCAGATCCCGGTTGGACGTCGCGAGAATACGAATATCCACAGGAACCGGTTTAGTGCCGCCAACCCGGTCAATGACCCGTTCCTGAATGGCGCGTAACAGCTTGGCTTGCAGTGTAATGTCCATTTCACTGATTTCGTCCAGCAATAAAGTGCCGCCATTTGCTTCTTCGAACTTTCCGATCCGACGGGCGATGGCGCCTGTAAAGGCTCCTTTTTCATGACCAAAAAGCTCTGACTCCAGAAGATTTTCAGGAATTGCCGCACAGTTGACACATACAAAAGGCTTGTCGGATCGGTTGCTTTTCTTGTGGAGGTAACTCGCCATCACCTCTTTACCGGTACCAGTTTCGCCGTTGATCAGCACTGATGCAGATGATGGCGCAATTTGGTCCGCTAATTTGACTACTTCCTGCATAGCAGGGTCACTGAAAATCAGTTGAGTGTTTTCTTCTGCGACTGCTTCCAAAACAGCGGCAATAAGTTCAGGATCCGGTGGTAATGGCAAAAATTCCTTTGCACCTGCCCGTATGGCATTTGCAGCTGCGGTTGCATCCGTGTTTACACCACAGGCAATAATGGGAAGATTAATTCGCTCGTTGGCGAGGCTCTCAACCAGTTGGCTGATAGGCTGACCAACGTCAATCATCGCCATATCGGCACCTCGGCCTGAGCGCAGGGAAATCAACGCTGCTTCGATATCATCAACCTGACTGACTTTTGCTCCACGCGACATGGCAATCTGGCTTGCTGCACCAATTTGTCCGTCCAAAGCTCCAATTATAAGCAAACGCATCTGCTTATCTCCTACGACTAATTATAAAACTGCACGCGCTCTGTGGGCGGCAACAAGGTATTGAGAACCATCTCAAGGCGACGTGGATTTTCCTGTCGGCCAATTGATGTAGCACTCGCGATGTATATTCTGTTGATCAGCACTTCTTCCGCTGAATTACGCTCAAGCTTGGTCGCAAGCGGACTGAAGAACATATTGGCTAGGACTGCACCATAAAAGGTTGTCAGTAGTGCGACAGCCATTGCAGGACCAATTGTAGACGGGTCGTTGAGGTTGCTGAGCATCTGTACAAGCCCAACAAGCGTACCAATCAGGCCCATTGCGGGGGCAACTTCTGCTGCCCGGTGAAGGATGCCCGCCGATGACGAGTGACGCGAAGCCATGGCTTTTAACTCGTTGGACAGGATCCGATTGACATCGTCCGCGGGCAATCCATCTACCACCATCTGCAGGGCTTTGTTCTGGAAACTGTCCGGGTTGCTGTTACCAATATAGTCCTGTAGTTTCAGGATACCTTTCCCGCGGCATCTTTCAGCAAGTTCAATCATGTCAAAGGCGATATCTACAGGGCGGTCGCGATTGACGAACAGAGTCCTCATTATCAATTTTTGTGAACGTAATACTTCCCAAAGGGAATAGCTCATACTTGTGACCAGGAAAGTGCCCCCCAGCACAATAAGAACCGACGGCAGATTATAGAATGCAGTAACCGAGCCACCCACCAAAACAGCGGCGGTGATTACTGCAAAACTGCCAAACAGCCCTATTATTGTCGCAAAATCCAGCTTCATTTTTTACGGGTTCCGTTATCTGCGGTCTGATTTGATAATCTCTGTCATGGTGACACCTAAGCGATCCTCAACCACCACTACCTCACCGCGCGCGACAAGTCGGTTGTTGACATATATATCGATGGCTTCGCCAACTTTACGATCCAGTTCAACGACGGCACCACGCCCTAATTTCAAAAGCTGGCTTACTTGCATACGTGACTTGCCAAGTACGGCTGATACATGCACAGGGATGTCAAATACGGCTTCCAGATCAGCAGCAGTACGTGCGATGTCGGAGTCATCTTCCATCTGCATGCTGGAGCTATCATTGTTTTCAGACGTATCCTCAGCACCTTCAGCAGCTCCACCTTCGGCCTCTTCGGCTGGAGGATTGCTCAGATCATCGAGCTCTAAATCTTCATTTTCTGCCACTTTAACTCTCCATTATTGTCCGCATCAGCAGGACTGTGTCCAAAGGTTAATCTGCTGAACCGGTGCTGATAAATCGATTGACGATTTCTTCCAGTTTCTGTTCGGTGTCGGTAAGTTCTCGCTCCACGCCACCATCTGCCCATTCAATGCGGCAGTTGCTTTGTGTTTTGGTGTCATCAGAGAGCAGAATAACTTTTCCCTGAAAACCACTTGCCTGCGTTAGTTCGTTTATTTTGTCGGCCAATGCGTCACATACAGGCTCACTTGCCCTTAAAACAATTCTTGGCTCGTCATGTAGATCCTCAAGGCAGCTTTCCACCATTTTCAGGACTTCTTCCTCGGGTTGACGAGAGATCAACGCATTCGCCAGTTTTTTTGCAACTGCAAACGCGAGGCTCGCGGCCTCACATCTGATATTTTCAATTTGACTGCTATGGTGTTGTCCCAAAACCTGCAACTGACTAGCCATGGAATTCAGGACATCTGCGGTAGAGGCTTCAATGTCTTGCAATGCCTCCGCTTTTCCGGCGGTCGCACCTGATTGATAGGCTTCCTCACACAGTCGGTTTTTATCCTCTTCCGTGTAGATGGCTGGCGGCGCTTCCGGCTCCTGCTCAGCTTTTTTACGGATATTGGACTGGCTGCCAAATTCTGTATCAAACAGGAATTTTGAACTTACACTCATTACACGCTACCCTAATAAACCAACTCGTCATCGCCGCCACTATCGGCCAGCATAATTTCACCCTTATCCGCAAGATCCTTTGCGATATTCACGATTTCCATCTGAGCTTCGTCAACATCACGGAGGCGAACTGGTCCGAGGGCCTCCATATCTTCGCGAAGAATTTTGGCAGCCCGTTCAGACATATTGCTGAAAAACAGATCGCGCACCGCATCGGAAGCGCCCTTCATACAAATTCCCAACCGGTCTTTATCGACACTGCGAAGGAGGGTTTGAACGCCTGCAGGATCCAGTTTGAGAAGATCCTCGAAGGTAAACATCAGGGCTTTGATTTTTTCAGCGCTATCACGGTTGCGTTCTTCAAGGGCGGCGATAAACCGGCTTTCGGTATTGCGATCGAAATTGTTGAAGATCTCTGCCATCATTTCGTGGCTGTCACGTTTGTTTGTTTTGGCAAGGTTGCTCATAAATTCGCTGCGCAACGTGTCTTCAATTTTGTCGAGAACTTCTTTTTGCACGCTTTCCATTTGAAGCATCCTGTTGACCACCTCGAGGGAGAAATCTTCGGGCAGAGTTCCCAATACCTTTGCAGCGTGGTCCGGATTGATTTTACTCATCACCACAGCTACCGTTTGCGGATATTCGTTTTTCAGATAGTTGGCGAGCACAGCTTCGTTCACATTGGCCAGTTTGTCCCACATGGTGCGACCGGCAGGGCCGCGGATCTCTTCCATGATTCCATCGACCTTGTCCGATGGCAGTGCACGTAAAAGAAGCCGTTCAGTGGCCTCATAGGTTCCGATCAGGTTACCGGTTGAGGAAATGCTGCCAGCAAATTCTACGAACAATGCTTCCATAACATCCGCCGCCACGGTACCCAGATTGGACATGGCTTGCGAAATTTCCTTGATTTCTTCTTCATCAAGGCGTGTCCATAAAGGTGCTGCATGTTCCTCGCCCAGTGCGAGCATCATGATGGCAGCTTTATCGGTTCCGGAAAGTTGTTTGATATCTGTTATTGACATTTTTCAGCCCCGATTATTTTTCGTGATAGAGCCAGTTGCGCAAGATGGCAACCGCTTCATCAGGGTGTTTTTCAACGATTTCACCAACTTTGGCGAGGGCGGATGTTTTAACCTGGCCGTCTACTTTGGCGATATCGATCATCTCATCAAGTTCAGTGAGAGTTTCTGATTGCAGTGCCAATGCTTCAGGGCTGCCCTCTGGCGGAGCACCATCTTCACCCGACGCGCCTGGAAGCGCAGCTGTGGTGCCGCCGCCGGCATAACCTGGACCTGCACCTGCGATTGCGCCAATGGCACCGCCGCCTGCACCAGCTAAAGCATTTCCGGTTTCATCTGCACTCAGTGCCCGGGTGAGCAGAGGGCGTACGACCAACAGAAGTGCGAGGACTGCGACGATAGCAAGGACCGCCATTTCACCCATTTTGAACAGATCCTGCTTGTTAAAGCCGAGGAAAATGTCCATCTCGTTGGGATCTTCCTCAAACTCAACAGGGGCAATTTCAACAAATGGCATGTTGACAACCTCGACTATATCGCCTCGATCCTCATTAAAACCAATGGCGGATTTGACTAGTCTGGCAACCTGTTCAAGGGCTGTGTCATCAAGTGGCTCGTAGTTTCGATTTCCATCAGCATCTGTCGTTGCTCGCCCATTTACCAAAACCGCTACGGTCAGGCGTTGCACCAGTCCGGCTTCCTGAATTTCTGTTGTGACTGTTTTGGAGATTTCGTAGTTGACGGTTTCTTCAATGCGATTGGATTCATTTTGTGACCCGGCACCGCCCGCATTTGCGGCTTGCGCTTCGGGCAGGTTATTGGCAACCGTTACACCTTCTGCATCCCCGCTGCTTTCGCTTGCTGAGCTGTTTTCTTCAACAACTTGTGTGGAGCGAACAACTTGCCCGTCAGGATCATATGTTTCAGATTTAACAGTGCGTTGGTCGAAATTCATTTCGGCGCTGACTTGCGCACGTACATTTCCTTTTCCAAGGGATTGTTCAAGCAAAGTCTCAATCTGTTCGCGCAAACGGTTTTCGTGTGTTGCGCGCATGAATTCAGTCTGGCTGCCATAGCCTTTTCCGTGGTTTTCTTTACCATCTCCGCGGGCCAGCAGATTGCCGCGACTATCGACAATTGATATCCGGTTAATGGCGAGCGTGGGGACTGCAGCCGCAACCATATGCTGGATTGAGGCGATTTGATCTTCCTGAAGCTGACCTTTGAGTTTCAGGACAATAGAGGCTGAGGCGTCGCGTTTTTCACGGCTGAAAACCTGGCGCTTAGGAAGAACAATATGCACACGGGCGGAGCTAACATTGTTTAATGCCCGAATGGTGCGGGCAAGCTCTCCCTCCAGTGCTCTGACGAGATTAACATTCTGAACGAATGCAGTTGTGCCAAATGCGTCGGAGCTGTCAAAAATTTCATAGCCGACGGATCCTCCGTTTGGAAGGCCCTCCTGTGCCATGCTCAGGCGAAGCTTCGCAACCTGATCTTTCGGAACCATAATGTCGCGGCCATTATTCGCGATCTTGAATGGAATATTCTGGGCTTCGAGTTTGCTGACCACTGAACCTGAATCTTCAGGTTCCATATTTCCGTATAGCAAGGCGTAATCAGCAGAACCCAATCTGGTTGCCATAAACATTATTAACGCCAACAAACCAACGGCCACCGAACCAAGAATGGCTAGTCGGACAGTTCCGAGGTTTTGAAGAAGCTGACTGAGACCGTTCACAACAGGCACCTTTTAAGCAAAAAATACATTAGACCAACGTCCTTTGAGACGTAATCTACCGACTTGTTATAAACAGAAGGTTAACGCTGGGCAATATTTGCCGACTTATACGGAAAAAATTGCCTATTTGTCGTAAGTTGCTGAATTAGAAAAACAAAATAAAAAGCAATTCTGCCGATTGGAGCAAAATTGCTTTTGAATTTGAATCAGATTTTTCAGAAAAAAATGTTAGTTACTTATATCCGTTGGAGGCGGTGGGCGGTATTGTTGGAGCCGCGTTGTTCGCAGACCAGCAAGCCCGTGTTTGTCAATTGCCTTTTGCCAGGAAAGAAACTCTTCAACAGATAGTTTATACATGTTGCAAGCGTCGTCGAGGCTAATAAGCCCTCCACGCACTGCTGCCACAACCTCAGCTTTGCGGCGGATAACCCACCGTTTCGTATCTTTGGGCGGCAGATCGTCAATTGTCATCGGCTTTCCGTCAAGCCCGATGATTTGACTGATTTTATGTTCAGATAAGGACTGCATCTATACGATACCTTGCTCTAACTAATTCCTTGCTATGAGGAGGATCGTATCCGCGGGAATTTAACAAACCGCTAAAGATGATGGTTAATTTTCTATTTCACGGTCAAAAGCAGCATTTTGACCGTGAAATTAGGAGTAATATCAAATGCTTGGATTATCGTTTGATCCGAATTAATTCTTCCAGCATCTCATCTGCAGTGGTGATGATCTTACTCGCTGCAGAGTAGGTTCTTTGAGTAACAATCATTTTTGTGAACTCATTTGCTATATCTACGGTGGATGCTTCAGTTGCGGAAGAAATAACCCGACCAGCTCCACCTATTGTGGCTTCACGTAACGTGAATGTACCGGATTCCGGTGTTTCATCATAAGCGTTACCATCCTTGTTTGCCATTTCATTTGGATTGGGGAAGGTGGCAACTGGGATCTTGTAGATATATCTCGAGGTTCCGTTGTCGAATTTGGCAATTACGTTGCCTTCTTCGTCAATGAACACTGAGTTGAATGCGCCGAACAATGCGCCATTGATGTCGGAGGAGACCAATTCGGAATTACCGGCAAAATGGGTGAAGCCATCTGACTGGTCATCTGTACCAAAATCAAGGGTCACAACTTGCGGAGTATCAATTCCCAATGTTGCCGCCCATGGAATAGTGATTGTGTTGGTCTGTGTTGTGGCACCAGAAGACAGATCAATTGTACCATCGGAATTAAAGGCCACAACCTCAGTGGAAAGTACATCTTCTGTGCCGTCATCATCAAGGTCGGCTGTGATTTCAAGCGTCCATTCGTTAGGTGTGACACCTGTACCGGTCTTCAGAAAGTTGAAGGTTACGGAATGCGCGGCACCGACACTGTCATAAATCTGGAAAGATCTGACAAAATGGGGTGTTGTCGTGCCGTTTGCCATATTACCTGCAACATAACCCGCACCAAAAGTGGCTTGAGATTTAGCCAGGTTTGCTTTTAGCTCAATGGTTGTTGTTGGTTCTGCGTTACCAGTCAGACCGGATACGTTGACCGGTTGCAGAGCAGAAAGATCGGATTGGTTTGTCGGGATGGCGCCATTTGCGTCAATTTGCCAACCTTGCAAGTAATAGCCTTGCGCGTTACGAAGTCGACCTTCGCTATCTGGCTCAAATGTTCCCGCCCTTGTAAATAGGTAGTTTCCACCAGATGCGGTAGGGTCGCTCAGTGTATGAACAACAAAGAAACCCTGGCCAGCGATGGCCATATGTGTATCTGTCGTTGAAGCTGTGATCAATCCTTGTTTGTCAACCTGTTGGGTTGGATGAACAATAACACCGCCTGGTGAATAACTCGTATTCGTTGTCGTTTCGGTTACGAGAGTTGAGAATACTGCTCTGGTATCCTTGTAACCCACTGTACTGCTGTTTGAAATGTTGTCCGAGATCATGCCCATAGACATGGATTGGGCCGCCAGACCCGATACCCCTGAAAACATTGCTGCTGTAAGACTCATGATAATACTCCTTTAATAATGCCATCACATGAGCGGCGACGGCGAATTCTTTAACTGGCGTTACACGCCTTCAGTTTCTGATCCTGTTACCTGTACGGTTGTAATATTCGCAAGCCCAAGTGGGACGCCATCAACCATAAGAACTGGCTGACCATTTACTGTTTCAACTTTCGAGGCATATCCTTCGAAATAGTAGTCAACATTTACTTCGCTGCCGCCATCAGTGGTTGCGTTGGCGACAAGATAATAGTTGCCTTCAGGTGCCTGACCACCATTTGCGATGGAGCCGTCCCAGTTATAAACATGCTCGCCTTTGGAGGTGACAGTAGATACAGTTTCAGAGTGAACTTTGGTGCCGTTGGAATCGTATATATCGTACGTCACTTCATCTGCGTTTGAGGCAAAGTCCAAATTCCAGCTTGCACCGGTCCCGTCCAGTTTTGAAATGTTCAGGTTGGAGCCAACGGTTTTGCCCAGATACCCAATCAATACAGTTGCCTCATTGTTTTGCTGACTTATGGATTGAAGTTGAATGAGGGCTTCCAGATTCTGATTTGTTGAAATGGATTGTTCAACTTCAGTGAAGGAAACAAGTTGGTTTGTAAATTCGTTGGAATCTGTCGGGTTGAGCGGATCCTGATTTTGCAATTGTGTCGTTAGCATGGTCAGGAAGTCATCAAAGTTGTCTGCCAGATTAACCGCTGACTGGGCAGCTTTTGAATCTGCTTTGTAATAAGTCGCATTTGCTTCATCGATATTCATCTTGCGATCTCCTCAACCTTAAACCTGAATGTCCAGACCGGACGTGTCTGTATTAAGGTCAGACAAAAATGCCGGGTCAGTTATCATGTTGTCTTCCATTTCCTCAGGGCTACCCGAAGCGTTTTGAGAGTGCTCGTTATTTTGACCTTCTTGTTCCTGGCCTTGGTTCAGGCTAAAGCTGAGGCTGTCTGATCCAGTGTCGAAACCGGCATCCTGTAGCGCTTTTTCAAGCTGTTTGGAGTCCTGTTGCAGTAGATCGAGGCTGTCCGCATTGTCAGCTGAAATAACTGCCAGTATGCGCCCATCATGGCCTAGCTCCAGTTTGATATCCACCCGACCAAGTTCAGCGGGGTTTAGCTGAACCTTGATTTGATCCACGCCATCTTTGACGGCGGTAGTGATTTGTGTCGCAACCTGTTCTGCGGGGCTGCCAGCTTGTGCCATTGCACGACTTGCCATGCTAGCCTGACTGATGGAGTTGGTTGATGTCTGCTCAATACCAGTGATTGCACCCCCGGCAACTGGTGTTGTAGTTACTGAAGGATCAGCGGGTTGTTGCGGCATTATTAGGGAGCCGCCTAAATCGCCATTGGGAATGATGATCGGCATTTCTGCTTGTTGTGCAGATTGGGTTACCATTGCAATTGCCGTGTCCGCTTTAGGGGTCATCTCCGGCGTTGCAGTCTGTCCCGCAGCGATCATGGCGTTGGCATTACTCACAAGACTGCCTTGATTTGCATTCGCGGTTTTGTTTGCTGCAACCGTTGAGATTTTCCCTTTGCCTTTTGCCAGAAGTTCTGAAATTTGAGAGGAAAGGGCATCTTTCTCGGACATTTTAGCTATTTCATCACTGCGCATCTTTTCAATTGCGCTGAAACCGTTTTCAGTTTTTACCTGAGCCGCCTGATCGTGCGAACTTTGAGATGCGATCGTTGAAGATCCCGTGTTCAGGTTACCTTGCCGTTCAGTTGATGCTTTTGCGCCTGCTGCTGTTTTATTAGTTGAAGCGCTGGCATTCGCTGCTTGATTGGCTGAAGCCGCAGATGCGATGGCAGCGGGATTAACTGAAGCTTTTTGGGCTGCAGTTTTTGGATCGTTCGAACTTAACGCCTGTTTTTCAGCATTTTGAGATACAGCAGCGATTGCGTTCGGGTTGGCATTTTGTTGCAACTGGCTTTGTGCTCTTTCAAGGCCAGTAATTTTTGAGCCGTCATTTACAATCTCAGACGCTGTTGGATTTACCTTAGATGCATCCGCAGTGTTTCCGGTTTTCGTACCAGCGACAGTTTGCGATGAGGATGCTTCTGTATTGGCGTTGCCACTTGATTTGGATGAAGTTGCTGAAACTAATTGCGCGTTGGCGGGATTATTGGTCGCCGCAACCGCAGAAGTATCTTTTTGGCTATCGGCTGTCCGCTCTTCATAAAGGCCAGTGTCTTCTTCAACCTGTTCTTTGCGATCGTCAGGTCTGTCTATGTCGTCCCGCTCTTTGGGTCTGACTTTTTCTTTGGGTTCATAATGTTCCACTTCTTTTTCAGACTTGAGGTGACGGGCAAAATCGTCGCCTTTCTCGCCAGAATATGTGGGCCCCCAACTAAAAGGGCTTTCTGTGTCATGTTTGACCTGTGATACATCCATTGAACTTCTCACTTTTCATATTTTAGCACCCGAAGGTGATCACTCGCCAATCAATAAGCAAAAGTCGGGCCAGTTTTTTGTGGTAAGAAAAATTCTTTTATTTCAATGTGTTGTGGAATTATTGGTTTCGTAAATAGGGAGGTGTCTTTTTCCGCTGAGGCAATAAATACCGGAAGTAAGGAGGAAATTTCCGCCTTTCCTAATTCGACTGTGGGCAACTGAATAGGAAGCTGAGAATTGGCGATATACTTTATAATAGGAAGTGGGATTTCGCATTTGGCATTGTAATTGCATATTCAAGGTCGAGTTTAGTTTTGGTTTTAAAGAATAGTCCTAGTCAAATGGGTCTTTTGGCGGATAAAAATTAATTAATTCAAATGCTTACGATCATATGGGTGAGCTTGCGATTAGGGTAATTTTTACCAGGAACCAAACAGGAAACGCACCGAACCCGGTCAAAACTTCCTACAGGATCAGACCGGTTATGTGGAGATAGAAGATGAGTTTAAATGCGATAATGAATTCCGGAGTTACCGGTATGCTCGCCCATCAACAGGCGTTGAACGTTACATCGAGCAATATCGCAAATGTGCAGACTGAAGGGTATGCTCGAAAGGTTGTCGATTATAGTACAATTGTTCTTGGTGGGCAGGGCGCCGGCGTCGATGTTGAAGATGTCCGACGAGTAACGGATGAGTTTATTCTGCGCGAGCTGCGCCTCTCCACAGCCAGCTCAGAACAGTATGCCGCCATGTCCGACATATACGGTAAGCTGCAGGCTTTGTTGGGTGATCCCGCAGCAAACACCTCGTTGACGGGTAAGATGGACAGTATCCACACATCACTTGCGTCACTGTCTGTTGACCCAACACTTTCTGTAGCGCGCTCCACAGCTTTGACAGAAATCCAGAATTTCGGGATTGAAGCCGACCGCTTGCAAACTCAAATTCAGGCGCTGCGCAAAGAGGCTGACAATCACATTGCCAGTGAAATCGAAACAGTAAATTCTGCAATTTTGCGTATTCATGAGCTGAACAAGGAGATTTCCTCTGCAACCATCAGCGGCAAACCTACAGGCGAGCTTGAAGATAAGCGTGATCAGGCAATGGCTGAGATCTCCGAGATTATGGATATCAAAACCTATCCGCAGGGAAATAATTCAGTTGCAGTAATTACGAATGCGGGGCAGCAGCTTCTTGACTTTACACCGCGGCAGCTTGTGTACACACCAGCCGCGTCTGTGACCTCGGAAACGATTTTTGATCAGATTTCCATCAACGTATATGATGAGGTAACACAAACAACAGCAACAACTGGTTTGCCACTGGATCCGGAACTGACTGGTGGATCGCTTCGCGGTTGGTTGGATATGAGGAATGTTGAACTTCCCGGTCTTGCAAGTCAGATTGGAGCGCTCGCTGGTGCAACCGCGGAACATCTGAATGCCGTTCATAATGCCAACATTGCAGTGCCGCCACCTTCGAGCCTTTCCGGGCACAACACTGGCGTCGTAGCGGGTGATGATCACGGGTTTACGGGAGAGGCAACCTTTTACAGCTTTGATGCCAATAATGATATCGTCGCTTCTTATACTGTAGATTTTGATGCTGTTGGTACGGTTTCAATGACCGATGTTATTAATGAGGTAAATGGCGCTCTTGGTGCCGGTACCTTGCGCTTGCAAACGGGGCGCTTACGATGACAGCGCAAGGCGGTGCAAGCGGTGTGGGGATAGAGCAATCCTCAACTGATCCGGCTTTACGGGCGGGTAAAGGGTTCTCTCATTTTTTTGGGATGAATGACCTTGTTGAGGCGTCTGTTCAGACAAACTTTGATACTGGTCTTGCTCCCGCAGATAACCACAGCTTCACAGGTACCGTTCAGATACAGAATAGAGGACCGGACGGTGAAATCCAGTCTGATTTTACAATCGATTTTGGTGTGATTGGTGGCACTGTTCAGGATATCGTGGATGAACTCAATGCCAATCTTGGGGCTACCGCAACAGCGAGTATCACAAGTAACGGTGCAATCGAAATATCCAATGCGGCCGGCTATGAAAATTACAATCTGAACGTATCGTCTGACACCAGTGATCGTGGCGGTACGGGGCTAACATTTTCCTCAATGTTCGGAATGGGGCTTCGCTATCCGATTGATCAGAGTGCGGATTTCACAGTTCGTGAGGATATTCTTGCATCCCCGATGACTATGGCCCTTGCGCAGGTAAATGCAGCAGGTAGTCCCGCGCTTAATCTTTCTGATAACCGCGGTGCGCTGGATTTTCAGGATCTGGCAAGTGCGACTAATTCTTTTGGTACTCTTGGGGGGCTTCCTGGATCAAATGTGACTTTGACAGAGTATGCTTCACAAATTCTGGCCAAGTCTGGATTGGATGCGGCCCGCTCTGAAAGTTTGCAGGCGGATCGATCCGCTCTTGCCGGGGTTCTCAAGGATAAGTTGTTGGAAAGTTCCGGTGTGAATATGGATGAGGAACTGGCCAATTTGATTGTATATCAAAACGCATATAACGCCGCTGCACGCGTAATTACAACCGCGCGGGACATGTATGATGTTCTGCTGAATATCGCCTAGAGCAAAAGATTAGGAGATAGATTATGACACGGGTTTCAACATTCCAGCAAAGTCAGACGCTTCTGATGGAAATGCTCAATAGCCAGGCCAAGGTTGAAAAAGCACAGAAGCAGGTTACGACCGGCCACGTGGCTGAGTTTTATAAGGATATTTATCAGGATACCGCTGGTTTGACCGGGGCCAAATCCTTGCTGTCCCGGCTGGAGCAGCACAAGGAAAATGACGCCATTGTTCAAGCGGAACTCTCTGCCTATGATCAGGCGCTCGCGGGAATGGAAAGTGCTGCAACAGATTTGAAAGAAGCGGTGATGGGAGCCATAAACGCATCGTCTGCTTTGGGCTTTGAGGCCGCAGTGGAAGGTGTGTTTGAGGCTGTTCTCGGGTTTATGAATAGTCAGAACACCGAAGGATACCTGTTTGCAGGCAGCAAAAAAGATACCGCGCCCATTAACATCACGCAGTTTTCTGATCTGCTGACCGCGCTGGAGCCACCGACAGATATCTATACAAATGATACCCTCAAACGATCTGTCAAAATCGACGAGAACAGGACGATTGAAACGGGTATGCTGGCGGATGAGCTGTCATTTGACATTATGACCGCTTTGCAGCGGATTGCGCTTTGGCAAAATGGTACTATCCCGACTACGGCTCCGGTTCCTGCAGGGCCTGCCGGGCCTATCACAACGCCGCTTCGCACAGAGGATCAGGATTTTCTCATCGCGGAAATCAGCAATCTGGAAACCCTGGTTCGCGATTTGAATGAAGCGCGCGGTCAAAATGGTCTTAATCAGCGCCTTGTCACCCAAACGGTAGAGTCTATTGATGTGCAGATAACCCAGACCAAGATCTATATCAGCAATATTGAAGACGTCGACAGTGCAGAAGCCATCGTGAATCTCAATCAGGCAAATTTTGCACTCGAAGCCTCCTACAACGTATTAAGCCAGATCAACCGGACATCTTTGCTCAATTTTCTGGGTTAGAGCTGTAAAAATGTGATTGCATGCGCATTTGGGGCACTAAAGCTTGCATCCCGTAAAAACAGGCCTATATTGCGCACCATGAATTCATTAGGTTTTGATACTGCACCCGAAGATACCCGTGTTGTCGTTGCCATGTCAGGTGGCGTGGACAGTTCGGTGACGGCTGCGCTTTTAAAAGATCAGGGCTATGACGTGGTCGGGATCACGTTGCAGCTTTATGATCATGGTGTTGCCGTGCAGCGCAAAGGTGCCTGCTGCGCCGGGCAGGATATTCACGACGCCCGCCGCGTGGCGGATGCGATTGGAATTCCGCATTATGTGCTGGACTATGAAAGCCGTTTTCAGGATAGCGTCATGGAAGAATTTGCTGACAGCTACCTGCGCGGGGAAACACCGGTGCCATGCGTGCGCTGTAATCAGACCGTAAAATTTCGCGATCTTTTGGAAACGTCGCAAGACCTTGGCGCTGTTGCCCTTGCCACAGGGCATTATATCCGCCGCGAAGGAGGCGTGAGCGGCGCGCGGCTGTATCGCGGCGCCAACGCCATCAAGGATCAAAGTTACTTCCTGTTTGCCACTACACAGGAACAGGCTGATTATCTGCGTTTTCCGCTCGGTGGTCTGACAAAGGATGAAACCCGCGCACTGGCAGATAAATATAATCTGGCGGTTGCGGCGAAGCCAGAAAGTCAGGATATCTGTTTCGTGCCCAACGGCAACTATGCCAGCGTTATCGAACGTATTCGGCCCGGTGCAGGGCGCAAAGGGGATATCGTTGATCTGTCAGGTAAAGTGCTGGGCGAGCATAATGGCATTATCAATTATACAATTGGCCAACGCCGCGGCTTGGGGATCGCGGTTGGGGATCCGCTCTATGTTGTTCGTCTTGATCCGGAAGGAAACCGGGTTGTCGTAGGTCCGCGCGAAGCGTTGCTTGTCTCAAAGCTTTCATTAAGGGAAATGAACTGGATTGGCGATAGTCCCCTTGATGACGCAGGAACAGATGTGATGATCAAGGTTCGCTCGACCCAGGATCCGTTCCCGGCCACGGTATATGGAGCTGCAAATGGCTGGGCAGAGGTGCACCTGCCAGAGCCGGAGGCGGGCGTGTCGGCCGGTCAGGCTTGTGTTATGTATGATGGGGACAGGTTGCTCGGTGGTGGCTGGATTGCCGGCACCGAGGCTCCTCTCACCCTTTAAATCGGATCAGATGTCAGAGCGGCAAGTTGTCGTTTCATCCCGGTGGCAGCAAAGGCAAAGCCTCCGTCGCCACCATCGACAAAATGCACATGCGCTCCCTCTGCCATGTTAAAGACCAGACATGTCATGAGAGCATTATCGGAAGACTGCAGCCCATAGGCGATTTTTTTCTGTTCATGGAACGCGTTCAGGCATTCTTCAATGGCGGTAATCTGGTCGGGGCGACAGTCAAGGACAAGCCGGATCATATCATCAAAGCGTTGAAAGTCGGTATTTGCAATCAGCTCATCGCGGTAAATGGCTCCATCATAGCTGCCCGCTTTCTTGCCTGACTTTTCAAGATACATCTGTACAGCCGTCTGCCAGCCAATCCGGTACAGCGCGCCCAACAAACCGCGTCCGGCGGCTGTCAGTTTCGCTTCGATCCAGGCGGCTCTCGGTGGCCAGCGTAGTCGCAGATTTTGCCGGCTGGTGGGGCGGTAATCCTCAGCTTTTGATCCTAAAATTGTGGTCAGCTTTTTCAGGACCTCATCATAAATTTGTGTCTTTTCATCCTTACTGCCAAATGGCGCGGTAACCAGCAGACTGATGATCTTACCATTTCGACTGCTTAAAGGCTCCCAGCGGCAGGACAATCCCTCCAGATCGGGTTGACCCTCCAGTTTCGCATCCATGGGGATGAGATAATCGCCTCCCTCGGTCTCCGATTTGAGCAATCGATCCGCTTCCGACAGGCCGCCCCCGGAAAACATGGCAAGGGACAGCCCGGCGCTCATCCGGTATTTCAGCAACGTAACATCCAGTCCGCGGGCTCGTAAATCCTTCACGGGAATTAACCCGATCCGCAGGTCGAGCGACATCTGCTCTCGGGCCACATGGCGCACCTTGATCAGTGCCGCCCGCGCGGCATCGGCCAGTTGTGGCGGAATGGCAAGTGTCGCGCCGTCCCCGCCAAATACGTAAGGCACATCAATTTCATCCGCGATATTCAATATCCCCATGATGCAGGCAGCGCCCACCATATTGACGGTTTTGTAGCGGCCCTGTTCAATTGCACGGGTGGATCCCTGGATATCGCTCAGCACCAGCAGCCAGTCATCGGGCAGGGGGGTGTAAAGTGAACTGTCGGTCACTTTGGTAAAATCACGAACCGAGCAAGGGCCGTAAAAAAATCTGTGCTGCTGTCGGTCATGGCAGGCTCGAGAGTTTGGCGCAAGGGCATTTGAAGCATGGTGATCGAACATTTCAAAAAAGACAATTAATAAGCTTATACGCAAGAATTTCGCGATTGGATGAACGCAGACCTTTTTTTCTCAATAACCTGCTTGACAGTCTCTTCAAAAGCTCCTAAATAGCGACCTCCAGACGGCCTGATCCACGGCCGTTTTTCGTGTGGCGGAGTAGCTCAGCTGGTTAGAGCAGCGGAATCATAATCCGCGTGTCGGGGGTTCAAGTCCCTCCTCCGCTACCAACTATCTTCTTGATATAATCATGTGTTTTTACGTGGCAAACGCGCAACACCTATTAAGATTTGTTGTGCCCATCTATCTGAGTTTTTCAGTTGCAGATTTCCGTGAGCTTTGTTGCGGTTTTTTTCGGAATACTGGTCTATCAACAAATCTGTATATACATGCTTTTTCCTGCTGCCAATACATAAACTACAGTTAAATTATGTAAATCTTAATTGTGGTTGATTTTCATTTTTATTTCGATTAATGTTCAATTAATACAAAATGAAAATCTAAATTATAATAATAATGTGCGTATACTGGGGTAGGGGAAATAAAATGAAAAAAATCCTAACTTTGCTTAATGTTGCTGCGATCTCTGCGGTGTTGACCTTGAACGGGACTGGGCAAGTTTCATTCGCGAAAGACTTGTTGGAAAAGGGCCTGTTGGATCCCACTACAACAGAGATGACCAAGGCTGGTGCTCATAAAAAATCTGGACCTTGGACCATTGGGATGTCATTTCCCGGTCTTGGAAATACATGGATTGTGCAAATGGTGCATGAAACTAAATACACAGCAGCACTAAATCCCAAAATAAAGGATTTTATTTTCACTGAGGCTGGTTGGCAGCCAGCAAAGCAAGTGGCTGATATTGAAGATTTGATCGCTCGGAAAGTCGATGCGCTCATCGTAACGCCTATGGCACCGCCTACCGTGAAAAAACAGGTTGAGGCAGCCGTCGCTGCAGGCATTCCTGTAATTACCTATGGTTCAACTGACGGACTACTTCCGTCCACAGTAGAAATTAATCTCGGTGGTAAGAAGTTTGGCAAAGCCGGAGGGTTGTGGCTGAAAGAAAAGCTGAATGGCAAAGGGACTATATGGGTGTTTCGTGGTATTGCGGGCGTAACTGAAGAAACGCTTCGTTATGAAGGGCTGCTCGAAGGGTTGGAAGGCTCAGATATTGTTATCGGTGCTGAAGTTTTTGGTGATTGGAATTATACTAAAGGAAAACAGCTTTGTGAAAACCTGGTGCTTTCGGGGCAACCTGTGGACGCAATCTGGTTCTCCGGTGCTGACATGACTAGGGCTTGTATCGATGTTTTTAACGATACTGGTAAACCGCTCGTGCCTATGACAGGAGAAGGAAATAACGGGTTCTTGCGGATCTGGACTGAAAACCAGTTGGACAGTGTTGCACCAATTTATACACCTGGAATCGGTCCTGCTCTGGTTCGGGCAACGGTTGCTTTGCTGGAAGGGGAGCAGCTTTATAAATCCTACTATTCTGACCCAGCTGCTATTTCCAACGCGACACGCGACAAATTCTACCGCAAAGATCTGAATGATGCCTTTTGGGTAACCTCCACGCTTCCGGAAGACGAAATCCAAAAAATGTTCAAGAAATAAGATCAACTGGAGAATTCATATGTTGGTCTTGGAAACGGGAGCCGATCCTTCAATGGAAGGGCCGGTTCCTGCCGTTGAATTTGTGGAAATTACGAAGCGATTTGGCTCCACAATGGCTCTTGATACTGTTTCGATCAAAGGCTGGGCCGGTAGCGTTCACGCCATAACAGGAGAGAACGGAGCGGGAAAGTCGACTTTGATGAACCTGCTCGCAGGAGTGCATCAGCCAGATGCGGGATGCATTTCGATAAACGGTACCCCGTTGAAACTGGAAAATCCGAAAGCTGCAAGAATAGCTGGCATATCCACTATTTTTCAGGAGCTGACCTTGCTGCCCAACCTCACAGTTGCAGAGAATATGTTTCTGGGACGAGAGCCGCTGAAAACGGCTGTCGTTGACCGGGTAAAAATGCGAGAACTCGCTGAAGAAGCTCTAGCGCGTCTGGGCAGTCAAATATCGGTTGATGCTTTTTGTGGTGATCTCTCCGTAGGAGAGCAGCAAATGGTAGAAATCGCTAAAGGAATTACAGCCGATGCGCAGATTTTCATCTTGGATGAGCCCACTGCGGCTCTTAATACGCCTGAAGTGGAAAAGCTGGCTGAACTTATCTCAAGAATGAAGTCCGAGGGTAAACTAATTTTTTATATTAGTCATCGCCTCGATGAAATCTTTAGGTTCTGCGACGAAGTTTCCGTATTGAAAGATGGCAAGTATGTCGCGACTTCACGAGTGTCTGAAATTGATCGCGATCAGCTTGTCTCGCTAATGGTAGGACGCGAACTGGGAGAGCTCTTCCCTGTTCGATCCACATCTCGGGATCAAGCCAAGGCTTTGCTGAATATTTCTGCTATAGCTATTTCCGATAACACACCTGAAGTTTCTTTTAGTCTTTCCAGAGGTGAAATTCTGGGGCTTGGTGGGCTTGAAGGACAAGGCCAGCGATCAATAATTCGTTCCATTGCCGGTATTGAGGCCTTTTCAAAAGGTGAGATAAGGAAAACAAGCCGCGAGACAGATATTGCTGTCCCTATAACTCCAACGATAGTTGAGGTTGCTAAGGCAGGCATCGGTTTCGTACCAGAGGATAGAAAAACCGAGGGGCTGTATCTAACGCTTAGTATTGCCAAGAATATGGCGTTGGGCATGTTGCGGGAGCTTTCCGTTTGGCGACGTGCACGTGTTCGGTCTGATCATATTGAAACCCTTCTCCATAAGATGAGGGTTGTTGCTGCCAGTGCAAACCAGGAAGTAGGGGCGCTGTCGGGTGGTAATCAGCAAAAAATAATGATTGGGCGCTGGCTGGCGTCAAATGTAGATGTTTTACTTATTGAAGAACCGACGCGCGGCGTTGATGTGGGTGCAAAAGTAGAAATTTATAATCTATTGAGAGAATTTGCAGATGCTGGTGGCGCTGTACTGATTACCTCAAGTGAGTTGACCGAGCTTCTGGGTCTTTGTGACCGTATTCTTGTGGTTAGGGGCGGGGCCTTAGTCGCTGAATTTGAGGGTACAGAAGCCACCGAGGAAGAAATTTTGCATGCTGCTCTGTCCAGCACAGCAGAAAACTATAATAAAAAAGAGGAAGTGGCGTGAGTTCGATTGGTTTATTACATAGTCCCGGGCGAAGTGGATTAAGTCTAGTAGCCCTGGGGCTTCCTGTTTTGCTGTTTGTGATTATTAGTCTGATCTCACCTTCTTTTCTGAGCGTTCAGAACCTTTCCAATGTTAACGCGCAGATCACGGCATTATTGATTATTGCTTTGGGACAGATGATTGTCGCTATCTCTGGCGGTATAGATCTATCCGTCGGATCTGTACTTAGTCTGACAAGCACACTTCTGGTCTCTGTGGATCCCACACTGTCAATACCGACCGTATTACTGGTTGGCGTTTGCGTTGGTCTTGTGAATGGGGTTGGTGTTGCGATATTTACAGTCCATCCGCTGGTTATGACCCTCGCCAGTATGACGTTCTTGCAGGGGCTTGCGCTCCTTATTCTTCCTGTTCCCGGAGGATCTATCCCCGGTTTTCTTGAGGCCCTTGTAGATTTTTCTTTTCTGGGGCTTCCCGCCGCCTTCTATTGGTGCTTGACGTTTGTTCTGCTAGCGGCATTTTTGTTACGGGCAACGAAGTTTGGAATGCGGCTTTTTGCTGTTGGTGCAAATGCACAAAACGCGGCCCGAAATGGTGTTAATGTTACCTTTTACAAGATCTTAAGCTATGTTTTGTGTTCTACGTCGGCGGTAATGGCAGGTATGTATCTCTCGGCCCGGGTGGCTTCTGCGGATGCGACAATGGGGGCTTCTTTTGCCCTTGAATCTGTTACGGCAGTGGCTTTGGGGGGCGTACAACTGGCAGGGGGAGTTGGCAGCGTTCCCGGAGTTATCGCAGGAACCATAACGTTGGGTTTGATGACAAATGGAATGAACCTGATTGGTGTCTCTCCTTTCGTTCGAGCATCGGCAACGGGTGTGCTATTACTGATTGCAATCAGTCTACAGCCTAGAAAGGCGATTGGAGCATGAGCCTTTCCCTTTCCCAGAAAAAAGGTCTAAGCCTTCCAAAGCCAAGAGATCTCGCACGGTATATATTTAGTTTGCCGTTTGCCTATGTGGGAACAGTGCTCCTGCTTCTTTTTGCATATTACACCCGGCCGGCTTTGCTCTCTCCTTTGCTACTTCTTCTGATCATTCGACAGGCAGCGCCTCTCGGTATTGTCGTGTTGGGACAGTCCCTTTGTATGCGTGTCTTGTCGCTTGACCTTTCTATTGGAGGAGTGATCGTTGCCGTTAGCTATATTCTGACAAGTGGTGTCCTGCCCTTCTCGGAACCTGTTCTAGTACTTATTTGCGTTGGCTTTGGATTGATGATTGGATCGATCAATGCACTTTTGATAACGCGGCTCAGGGCATCTTCAGTGATTGTGACCCTCGCGATGGCGATGATTTTATCCGGTATTGTGATTTCGCTTAGCCAATATCATGCGCCAAGTGATGCGCCAGAGATCCTTCGATATATCGGGCAAAAACGTATTGGGGTCTTCCCCATTGCGCTTTTCGTTTGGCTGGCAGTACTCATTCCATCAGTAATTTTCCTCCGGATCTCGGTGTTTGGTCGATATGTCGACGCTATTGGGGCTAATCCAAACGCAGCGTGGACTTCTGGCATTCCCTATATCTGGGTTGTTACGATCGTTCATATCATGTCTAGCCTGTTTGCAGTGTTTAGCGGTCTTCTGTTGGTTGGGTTTGTCGGGGTTGGCAGTATTGATATTGGACAGGATCTGGCCTTGAACTCTTTGGCAGCAGTCATTTTGGGGGGAGTGACTTTTGGTTCTGGTAAAGGTGGTGTGATTGGGCCTACAGTTGCTGCTTTTATGCTAACATTCAGTTTTAATTTGTTGACGAGTCTTGGGCTGGGGGAACCTGGAAAGCTGATGATACAAGGAGGTATCATTGCAGTTGCTGCAATTGTGTACGCCACACGTCAGGCGAAATAAGGGTATGAAAGTTTTTAACTTGATTTGAGAAGGTGACTTAATGACAAAAATAATGCCGGGCGCAGAACCGTTTCGATTTGAGGGTAAGGATTGCAATATTCTGGTTATCCACGGTTTTACAGGTTCCACTCAAAGCATGCGGTACTTGGGTGAGGAGTTGAACAATCAGTTTGGCTTTGGAACTCTTGGGCCGTGCCTTGCAGGGCACGGTACATCACCGGACGACATGGAAACAACAGGGTATTTGGACTGGCTATCTTCGGCTGAAACGGCCTTGCAGGAATTGGCCTCATTAGGAAAGCCAGTTTTCGTAACCGGTCTTTCGATGGGCGGCATGTTAACTCTCCACCTTGCGCAGAAATATCCAGATATTATTAGTGGTATCGCACCTATCAATGCTGTCGCTGGAGAGCATGATGGGTCGCTGGCAGAATTGATTGTTGACGTTGATGCTCCTTCTCGAATTCCTGGAATAGGATCAGACATTAAGGCTCCGGATGTGACTGAATTGGCTTATCCAGAAGTGCCCGTCAAATGCCTGCGGGATGTGTATCTGGCGCAGGCTGCGATCGGTGACCTGCTTCATAAAATTACGTGTCCTGTGTTAGTAATTCAGTCGAGGGATGACCATGTAGTTCATCCAACTAATGCACAACGTATCGTTCGCAAGGTGTCGTCATCTGATGTGCGATTGCTGTGGCTCGACAATTCTTACCATGTGGCAACCCTGGATAATGATAAAGATCTAATTGTCGAAAGCATCGGGAAATTTTTCTCTGAGCAGCTTGCGACATAAAAGATCCCGGCTCATAGTTGAAGTGCGAAGGGAGTAAATGGGATATGTGCCAATTATACATGCGCCTTGAGTTTACCGGTTAACAGAACGCCCCAACCTTTACGCTCTTTGATCCCACCGTCACGAAAAGAAAATCAAATACCGAAGAGTTCGATGACCTCGTTCTCTTCGTTATCATTAAAGCGGTTCTTAAGGTACTTTAAGTAAAGAAATTTTTCTGGAGCTGGAGTGAAACTTTGCTGTTCCGCCACGCAGCTAATAAGATCCAGTAATCCGCGTGTCGGGGGTTCAAGTTAGCTCTTCACCCAGTATAAAAACTCCTTGAGTGCTGACCTGCATTTAACTCATTTCCACATTTCTTTTGATATTTGCCAGGGCGATTTTTGCTTCTTCGTCCATGGCAGCGATCATTTTATCTGTGGCGGCTTTGGGGCGGGATGGGTTGATAACGGTGCGCGTAAATCGGGTTTGTCCGTCTGTGTCTGTCACGTCATAGCGGACAATGATGGTTCCCAGAAAATCTGTATAGGTCTCCCCAATCCAGTATTTGCCGGGCTCGCAATCCGTGACTGACCAGTTCAGGATCGCCTCTCCGGTTTTTGTGTGCCATTTTTCAACAAAGTGATCCCCTTTGCGCAGGGGGCGATCTTCGCTGTCAATATGGTGGGAGGCCGCCAACCATTCTGGCCATGAGTTGGGGTTGCACACATAGTCCAGTACCGCTGATGGTGTTGCGTTAATCAGAATGTCATGGCTACGCTCAAAGTGGATGGGGGTGTTTGTATCGTTCATGGGTTGTCTCCGATCCTCCGGCAGGTTGTTCGTTATTGTTTGGGCCGGAAAAGATCGCTTTATTATTAGGAAAATCTGTCATACCGGTCAAGCAGCGGAGTCGGCTGGGCTTTGTTTTTCCATATGCTGAAAATATTCGAAGGTAAGGCGGTGCACCTGCCGTCCTTGCAGCTAAAAAGAGAATTTATTTGTCAATGAATGCTATATATTGTATTTTTATAATATTGATTTTGTCGTGGAACTTGTGCGCTCACATACTTCCTTCGATGCGCCGGAAAGGGGGTTGTCGGGTATCCCATAATATGACTTCCGGGCGTGCAGGAGGAGGCGACATGAAACGCATCGTAATTTTTTCAGATGGAACGTGGAATTCACCAGAGCAGGGGGGCTCCACAAATGTTCTAATGCTGGCAAGAGGGGTAAAGCCCATTGCCGGTGATGGCCATGAGCAGGTCGCATTTTATGACTGGGGCGTGGGCACTGACCGTAAAAAACTGATGGGCGGTGTTACGGGCGAAGGCATCGACAAGAATATACAGGATTGCTATCGCTTTTTGGTGCATAATTACAATCCCGGTGACAGGTTGTTCCTGTTTGGGTTTAGTCGCGGGGCTTATACGGTTCGCTCACTGACCGGTTTTATTCGCAACTGCGGTCTTCTCAAACGGCAGTTTTCCGAAAAAATACCCGAAGCCTATGCGCTCTATCGAAAGCGGACCAAAGACAGTCATCCTGATGAAGCGCGTGCAAAAAACTTCAGGCAGCAATATGCTGTGGCAGATAAAATTCCGGTAGAATTTGTAGGTGCCTGGGATACGGTTGGTGCACTTGGTGTGCCGGTTCCGTTCTGGGGCACACTGGGAAAGAAAGAGTTTCTGTTTCACGACACGTCCCCAAGTGGGATCATCAAACATCTGCGGCATGCAATTTCCATTGATGAGGACCGTGAGGACTTTCAAGTGACACCCTTCAAGCTGAAAAGCGGCTCAACGGTGGATTTGAAAGAGGTCTGGTTTCCCGGTGTGCATTCCGATGTTGGTGGCAGTTATGACGTCCATGGGCTCAGCGATGCGGCCTGCAAGTGGATGATGGATGAGGCGCAGGGTTTCGGTTTGGAGTTTGAGCCCCATGTTCAGACCTGGCTGTCTCCTGATTTTGCCTCAAAAATGCATGAAGAGCGCAAAGGCATCTACCGGGTTCGTGACAAGGTTGCCAGAAAGATCACCGGGGCCGTTCATCGCTCAGCCAAGGAAAGATGGGACGCTGATATCAGCGGGTATAAAAAACGCAGCGCTGCCTTGAATGAACTGCTGGCAGCTCACGGCAATAATTGGGACGCCATTGAAATCGCCCATTAGGGGCGGAAGAGTTTGAGCTTGTACTAAGTGGCTCTTAAACCATCGATGCGTCCTGATTACATCAGGGCATCACATTTTGTTCTGTCGAGGGAGGCTGTGGGTTGGGTGTATTTTTCAATTAGGGCTTCGAGGCAGTTTTTCGCGTGAAGACGGTTGATGGTTTCCTCAAGTTCTTTGGCAAAAGCAGTCTGGCGTTTATCCACTGCCAGGAACAGGGCGAGTTGGGTGCTAATGATGTCGGTTTTGAATACCGTGTCCGTAGCACCTTGCTTGAAGATCAGATAGTCCATCACAAGCTCACTCGCGACAAGCATGTCGCATCTGCCCAGGTTGAGCATTTGCAGCATTGTACTTTCAGATTGCGAGTCAATTCGTTGAATGGATTGTGGTTCCCAGCGACCATTTAGTCCGCGATAAATATATCCACTATGGGTGCATAAGGAAATATTGCCAAGCTCAGATATGTCGCTTGCCTGTGTTTTATATCTGCTATAGATGCGATTGGTTTGATTGATTTGCAAAGGCACGAAGTGCAGGGTTTCACCGACCTTAGTCCAGGCAGGATGGAGGATTGAAACATGTAACTGACCTTGAGTGAATAAACTGTCCACACGTTTTCTGGGTATCGCGACATATTTGACAAACTTGTAATTTGGCATTTGCGCAATGATGTCGGGGATGACACCTGTCAGTTGTCCTTCACTTCTGATGAATAGAGGAGGGAATTCCACTTCATGCGAATTAATCAGTATTGGAAATTCTTCGCTTAATCCATAGGAGCTATTTGCTTGCGCAGAGGAAGGAGTGCAAATCGCAATTAGCAAAACCCAGATATAAAGCTGCAAAAAGCACTTAAATTTATTGCAGGTTGGCATCATGAAGTGTTCGCAACTTTTGTTAGTTTAACTGGAATTAACGTAATCAGTTCACTATTAAAGCCAAGTTAGTGCTGTCAGCCCATATGTCAACTATAGCACTGTTTTAGCAGTCTTGTAATTTCATTCGTAATTTCTGAACGCATTGCTTATGATGTGCGCCGAACAACAGGTTCAATAATAAAAAGGAAGAACGAATGTTTAGTCATATAATGCTTGGGGCAGATGACATTGAAAAATCAAAGAAATTCTACGATGCGATTTTGGGAGCGTTAGGCCACAAGCCAGGCGTCATTGACCCCAAAGGGCGCGTCTTTTATTTCACGAAAGAAGGTATCTTTTCGATCACTAAACCAATTAATGGTGAGCCTGCCAGTCATGGTAATGGAAGCACAATAGGCTTTGCGGCAGCGTCGCCAGCCGAGGCGGATGCCTGGCATGCAGCCGGTCTTGAGAATGGCGGCACAACCTGTGAGGATCCTCCAGGGGTGCGTGAAGGTGGTAACGGCGATCTGTATCTGGCGTATCTTCGCGATCCGTCCGGAAACAAAATCTGTGCACTTCACCGCATGGGTTAATTCTTAACAATCACCTCCGGCGAGGGGAGCCTTGTCGGAGGATGATCGTGTTTGAAGGCGAATTCGAAGCATTTCGAAGATAAAACGCGCTTTAACGAAAATTTCATTCCTTTATCGCGTTAACATCCCCTATGATGTCCTCACCAGATAACAAAAATATAATTTGGGAGGAAAACATGAAGAAGCTTTTAGCGGGAATAATTGTGGGTTCGCTTGTAAGTAGTGTGTCGATGGCTGCCGATAACAGAATAGACAATATACGCCCTGATGCACCTGAGCTAGCAAAGCCCGGTGATGTTACCATCGGTGTGCGGACACTCAAACTTGTGGATGAAGGTCGAATTGACGTTGTTAATGTCAAGGCCGGAGAACCACACCCCACTTACGACCGTCCTTTTGTGCTGGAAGTGTGGTACCCATCTGGCGAAGATCGACGCGGCGGCAGCTATGAGAATGTCTTCATTCGTGATGGGCATACGAAAGTAACCCTGCATGGACAGGCGGTTAGAGATGCAAAGCCCGCACAGCTTGTAACACCAGCACCACTGGTAATTATCTCCCACGGCTATCCAGGTAATCGGTTCCTGATGAGCCACTTGGGTGAAAATCTTGCGTCCAAAGGTTATGTAGTCGTATCGATTGACCATAAAGACAGTACTTATGATGATAAGGCCATGTTCGGCAGCACACTTGCAAACAGGGCTCTGGATCAGAATTTTGTTCTGAACGCTATTGATCGTCTGAGCAAAACGGACGGACATTTTCTGAATGGTCTTGTTGATGCTTCCAACACCGGACTGGTTGGATATTCCATGGGCGGTTATGGAGCTGTTATCACAGCCGGCGGCGGTGTTACCGAAGCCAGCACCAATTATAGCTGGGGCGCACCGGATGGCACATTGAAGCCAATGCTTGCGGGCTCCGATACACATGAAGCGTTGATGGATGACCGTTTTAAAGCGGTTGTTGCGGTCGCACCGTGGGGAATGAATACAGGTTTTTGGGATGCAAAAGGTCTGGCCGGAGTGCGCCTTCCCATGTTTTTTATCTCAGGCAGTGACGATGATGTGTCGGGTTATGAAAATGGAACAAAGGCCATTTTCGAAAAGACCGTCAATGTGGATCGCTATCTGCTGACTTATAAATATGCCAACCATAATGCCGCTGCGCCAATTCCAGCACCTGCAGAGGCTTGGAAGCCAAGTGAGCATCTGGACTTCGTGCCGTTTGCGCATTACGCCGATGCGGTTTGGGACAATGTGCGTATGAATAATATCATGCAACATTTCGTGACAGCCTATTTTGGCAAGCATCTACAGAAAAATGCTGAAATGAATGCCTATCTGGATCTGGTGCCTGACTCAGCCGATGCTGTTTACGCTGTTGAAAAAGATGGAACCCGGAAGCCCGAGCATAATTACTGGAAAGGATTTCAGAAAAACTCCGCTAAGGGGCTAAAGCTGGAATTCCTGGCAAAGCAGTAAGAGGACCTAATGTTTCCCGGCAGTTCATACCTTTTGGTACTGCCGGGGAGTGACGCCAGTGGCTTTTTTAAAGCTGGTTGTAAAGTGAGCCTGCGAAGAATAACCGCAGCTCAATGCAATGTCGGCAAGCGAGAGTTTGCCGGCTTTTATCATGTCTTTTGCCTTTTGAATTCGGAGCCTGCCGAGATACTGATGAGGGGGCAGCGCGAAGCTTTCCTTGAACATTCGGGCAAAATGAAAGCTGCTATATCCGGCGATATTTGCAAGCTCTTCAATGGTGATACCTTCTGCAAAGTGCGTGTTCATATAGTCCTCTACACGCTTGCAAATATAAGGTGGTAAACCGCCTTTGACCGCGGGCAGGTTGTGAGGAGATTGACTGTATTTTTGCAGAACATGGATCAAAAACAGATCCGCCGCACTGGACAGTGCGAGTTTGTTGGACTTCCTTGACCAATCGAGCGGTAATATAATGGATTTGAGTAGATTTTCTGCGTAAGGATCGGCTTCAAAGGTCAGATCTTTGAGCTCAATCTGGCGGGGGTCCCGATCCAATACTTCAAGCGCCATCAACTTCAGTTTAGATGAGCTGAAATACAGGTGAAACATTTCAAGATGTTTTGGAATTTTCCAGCGAGAGCGATGATCTTCGGGTAGCAGACATATTTTGCCCGGTGCGCCACCGAGACGGACGCCAGATTGGCTAACACGCTGAACAGCTTCACCACCGTTTAGATAAATACTGAAGGTGTGATGGCCTGGCTGGTCATATTCGGCTTCACCATATTCGTTATACCATTGTGCCATGACAACGCCCTCTGCAATCGTCGAAGATCGCAGGCTATGGGCGCCTGTATTATTCAGGACATCAAATACATGGGCTTGTGAAGCGGAATAACTCATCTGATATTACGTATAATGTTGTTACCGATCGAAAATACTGCGGGAGATAGTCAGGTGCAATTCGATTGTAGGCGGCGGTTGTCACAATATAGCAAGAATTTATAAAAGACGCAGCCTCCTGAAAGAAATGTTCATGGCTTCGGGCTAGAAAACATTTTTAAGGAGAAGCCGCATGTCGCTCTTTTTGTATATTTTGACAGTTCTGATCTGGGGGACAACCTGGTATGCCATTTCGCTTCAGCTAGGGAGCGTGCCTGTTGAACAATCCATTGCTTATCGCTTCTTTCTGGCATCGGTTACATTATTTTTGGTCTTAATTATTCTTCGCAAGGATCTGAGGCTTTCTAGGAAAGTTCATGCAAGACTAGCAGGGCAGGGCATATGTCTGTTTTCGCTCAATTTTATCTTTTTCTATTACGCGACCAACTACATTCCCAGTGGTTTGGTGTCTGTAGTGTTTTCTTTGGCGACGATTTTGAATGTCATAAATAATCGTCTGTTTTTTTCAGAGGCGATTTCACTCAAAGCTATTTTGGGTGGAATGTTGGGGCTTTTTGGGCTTGCCCTTCTTATTGTACCGACGCTGGAGGGCGATCAGGATATTCAGAAAATACTGTTCGGCCTGATACTCGCTTTTTGCGGTACATACTGCTTTTCACTTGGGAATATGATCGGAAAGTGGAATGCAGGGAACAAGACGGATGTTGCGACGGGAAATGCATACGCCATGCTGTATGGCACACTGATACTGATCTCTTTTTCTTTGTTCATGCAACGACCATTCAGCATTGAAATGACGCCCACATATTTGGGCGCTTTGGTCTATCTGGCAATTCCGGGATCTGTTATTGGTTTTACCGCTTATTTGTCTCTGGTGGGGCGTATAGGGCCTGAAAAAGCGGCCTATTCTACAGTTTTGTTTCCCGTCATTGCACTGCTGCTTTCAGCTCTTTTTGAAGGATATGACTGGAATATTGCAGCCAGTACAGGCCTTGTGATCGTGTTGATTGGCAACGTGATTGTTTTCACGCCATTGCACCGGATCAAAACGGTCTTTTTGCAAAAACACCAGCCTTCTTAATCGTCTATCGAGTTCTTAAACGAAAAAGACCCGACCAATCTGGCCGGGTCTTAAAACTGAGTTGTTAAGTCAACCTATCCTGTTTTGACACTCTGCAAAAATTCAGAAACCTGATTTCTAAGCTCATCAGATTGTCTGGTCAGGTCTTGCGCTGCGTTTAAAACGTTTTCAGCCGATCCGCCAGTGTCACTGGCAGATTGTTTAACCGTGTCAATATTTCGTGTCACTTCTTCGCTCGAGCGGGACGCTTCCTGCGCATTTCTGCTAATCTCAGAGGTGGCAGAGCCTTGTTCCTCAACGGCCGAAGCAATTGTGGTGCTGATTTCGTTGATCTCACTGATCGTTTCAAAAATCTCACTAATGGACGCCAGCATTGAATTGGTTTCACTTTGCAGTGAGCTTATTTGTCCGGAAATCTCTTCGGTGGCTTTCGCCGTCTGATTGGCAAGTGACTTCACTTCAGATGCCACAACTGCGAAGCCTTTCCCGGCGTCACCGGCTCGCGCGGCTTCAATTGTGGCATTCAGTGCAAGGAGGTTGGTTTGTTCGGCAATATCGTTGATCAGGCTCACGACTTCTGAAATTTTTCCTGTGGAATCCTGTAATGATTGCATCACGCTATTGGTGCCATCAGCCTGACTGACGGCTTTGCTGGCGATACTTGAGGAGCGGTTTACCTGATTGGAAATTTCAGAAATGGAGGCTGATAATTCTTCAGTCGCAGCGGCAACAGCTTGCACGCTTCCAAACGCACCTTGGGCCGCACTGGCAACCACGTTCGAGCGCGAGCTGGCATTCCCGGCACTTTTGGTCATTTCCTCTGCGGTGGATTTCATTTGGCTTGAAGAGGAAGCGACAGAGTCAACGATGCCCTGAACACTGCTTTCGAACCTTTGTGCCAGATCGAGAAGAGCTTGCTTGCGTTTTTCTTCAGCCTGCCTTTCGGCTTCTTTCTGCTGTTCCAATTCCCGAAGCTTGGTTTCCTCTCGCTCCTGTATTGCTTTTTGCTCTTCTTCAAGTTGGCGTTTGCGCATTTCCTCCTGCTCTGCTGCCATGGCATCCATTCGAATGGCGCTTTCGCGGAAATTGGCAATTGCGTTAGATAGGAGTCCTAATTCGTCTTTTCGGTCTGTATCGCTTGGTTCAAAATCCTTGTCACCAGACGTCAATTTTTTGACATTGGCAGTCATCCGATGAACAGGCCCGGCAATATTCCGGGAGATCATCAGGGAAATACCAATGATAAAGACCACAACTACAGCAGCGGTAATCACCATGCGCATCGCATAACTGTTTCTGCTGGCGACCAGATCGTCAATATAAACACCACTGCCAATTATCCAGCCCCAAGGAGCAAACCCCTGCACATATGAGAGCTTTTCGACAGGATTTTCTGAACCTGGTTTTGGCCAGAGATATTCAACAAATCCGCTGCCACTGGCTTTCACTTTTGCGATCATTTCCTGAAACAGAAATTTGCCATTTTTGTCTTTGAGATCAATCACGGATGTGTTGACCAGTTTTTTGGCAACGGGATGCATGACCATAATACCCTGCATGTCGTTGATCCACATATAATCTGTTTCATTATAGCGGACTGCTTCGATGGCGGTGAGGGCGAGTTTCTTGGCTTCGTCTTCTGTCAGATTACCATCCTGAGCTTGCTGGTGGTAATAGGCGGCGATATTGATATTGCTTTCGATCAGATTGCGAAGTGTGTCCTTTCGATCGTTGGTCAAAACCGTGTCGATTGAAAGTACGCCAACTATTCCGGTAACCAGAATTGCAATCAGAGCAGCGCCAACCAACCCTGCCAGTTTTGCTGAAATACTTACCTTGCTCAATAGACCTAACATGAAGAGCTCCCTAAATTTGCATATAAATTCAGATAACCCTAATTAAGTATATAATAAGTTAACTGTGATTAAGTTTATTTATAATTTTAAAGAAAAACGGCCTTCAAATTGAAGGCCGTTTCAAACAGACTACCACTACTTGTAATACTACAGGTTACTTACTCAAAAAATCGACTACATCCACCGCGAAATTGATGTCATCCTGAAACAGAAATCCGTGACCGGCATTGGGATAAATTTTAAGTTCGCTGCCCGGCAATGCTTTTGCTGCAACGCGCGAGTCTTCTGCGGGGATCATTACATCATCTTCACCATTTGCGATCAAAAAGGGTGTTTTGACAGAATTCAGCGTTGGATAGGCACCGGTTTGTGTACGCCAAACGATGACGGCCTTTGCCTGCGTCATAAAGGTTTCCGCGCTAACCGGTGGTGACGTGGGCTCGCTCCGCTTATTCAAGCGTGTCAAATGGGTAAGTCCCAGTTTACGTCCCTCCTCGGTATCGGGGAAAAACAGGTACAGAAAATCATCTGTGTCATTGACGGGTTTTCTTACGATTGTTCCAACCTTTTCCGACATAGGCGATGATGTCGCAATCAAACCCGGTGTTGAACCTGCGCTAATCGCTTTTCTCACCAGATTTTCGTGTTGCATTGCCAAAGCATATGTGACCATGCCGCCCATTGACCAGCCAAGTACGTCAACCTTTGAAAGATCAAGGGCGCGAATAATTTGGGCTGCGTCATTGGCCATGCCTTGAATTGTGTCAGATGAATTTCCTTCAGAACGCCCCACACCAAAATTGTCAAACAGAACAACAGAGCGTGTCTGAGCTATATAATCCAGAAAATTTGGATCCCAATCATCCATTGTTGCCCGGAAACGAGGGAGTAGCACTAACGGAATACCAGCCCCCTCATTCAAAATGCGATACGCAATTTTGGTATCACTGACTTCAATGTAGCGGGTTGGGGCTGTGTTGGCTGTTACCGTTTTCTCGCCAGCTTGCGCTGTTGCTTCTGAAATGGGGGACATTGTTTTCACCATATCGTTAAATTAATCATCCATTCCTCTCTTGAGGTGATGTTTATATTATGATCGTAATTTTAAATTACAAGTATAATTTTATATTATGGTCATTCACTCTTGGTGAAGTCGAAAATCCGTGGCACAATCAGGTTCCGTAAAAACGAGGTGTTTTGAGAGATGAGATACGACAAGGGTCACAAGGATCAGACACGAGAGCATATTCTGAAAATCTCGACTGAACAGTTTCTGGAGCAAGGTTATAACGCTGTTGGAATTGCAAAGCTGATGGCGAGTGCGGGTCTGACAAACGGGGCTTTTTACAATCATTTTAAATCCAAAGAGGATTTGTTCGAGTGGTGTGTCGTCCGCTCGCTTCAAAATATTCGTAAATTAATGGAAAAAAATGCGACCAAGGAAGGTGGAGGCCTGAGAGCGATAATTCTGGATTATCTGGGAGATGGTCATTTTTCAAATCCGGCTCGCGGATGTGCAGCGGCAACCCTTACGCCTGAAATCAGCCGCCTTGGAATTTCAGTGAAGACAGCTTTTACGCGCGAACAGGATGCGATCGTGGAGGTACTTGTTTCGCAGTTGCCTCATACGTTTTCGGGCGCAAAAAGGCGTGAGGTTGCACAAGCCTTGTTTGCTATGATGACAGGGACTTTACAGCTCGCACGGGCAATGCCGACTAAAGAAGCCGCTAATGCTGTTTTAGTCAGTGGTCAAAAATCGGCGTTTGATTTATGTCAGATCAAGTATGATCCATAATATCCGGTTGTTGCGGATTGTTTATTCACTCTGAAAACGTTCTTTGGGTATGTGAATGGTAATTGTTGTACCGCGACCTTTCTGACTGTCGACAATAAGCTCACCATCATGAATTTCGATTAGATGTCTGGATAACGGCAGACCAAGACCTGTTCCTTCATGGGAAATCTGGAAGCCATCAATCACCTGGCCAAAAGGGGCCATTGACTTGATAATGTCGTCTTCGCTCATCCCGATGCCGGCATCCGAAATTATAAGCCTGTATGACCCATCCTGAGTAACCTGATCTGACAAGGTTGTTGTGCTGAATTCAGGAGAGAATTTAACCGCGTTACTGAGAAGATTAATCAAAACCTGCTTTAATCGTCTGGAATCAACATACAATTGAGAGTGAACACGCTTCAGTTCACATTTGATCGTTACGGATTTTTTATGGGCGCGACCTTTAACAAGATCAATGCTCGCCTTGATCAAATCATCAATTTCACACCAAGTTTCAGAAATTTCCAGCTTCTCTGCTTCAATTGCAGATACATCGAGGATGTCATTAACTATCTGCAGCAGATGTTGCCCTGCATTTTCAATATCCTCAATATACTCGAGATATTTCTGATTTCCCACGGGCCCAAAGATCTGCTGTTTGACCGAGCTGGAAAAACCGATAATGGCATTTAAGGGGGTGCGCAATTCATGGCTCATATTCGCCATGAAGTCGGTTTTTACACGGTTGCTGCGCTTTAGTTCTGCATTGAGATGTCTAATGGTTCTGTGCTGTCTCAGGATAAGGTTATTGATAGCGTTTTGCATGCTGGAGGCGACGCTCATTTCCCAGTCGCTCCAAAATACGGAATGCCGACGTTTGATTTCGGTCCAACGGTCGAAAGACAAGCGGGGTAATACTGGTTGCCCGTCTTCGTGTTCTTTCAGATGCGCCGGGTTTCCTCCCCAATCCGTTTTTTGAATGACTTCTGGCCTGAACCAGATCATGAAGTTGTCTTTTTTTTCTCCAACGGCACATATCAAGGCGCCGCTGGCAATTTTCGCGTGGCAGCGGAACCCGGTTAAAATGTCTGACAGGCAATCTGATGCATATAAGGTGTTCCCTTTATCAATCTGAGATTCCTGAAACCATTTCGCCAGATCCAATATGGTTTTTTCTGGTGGTGCGTTGCCGATGCTGATTGATTCAAGGCTTTTATCTTCTGATGGAAAAACGATCGCTGCACTTTCACAATCATCAAAAAGATCCCGTAAGGTGATTTCACCGGCAAAAATTGATTCCAGCATATTATCGGCTCCCGATAACTGCTCCAGCAGGAGGGCATGCCTGTGAATGTGATCCAGCTGCTTTTCATACTCTTTCACATGCAGTTCACGTATATAGCGCGTAAAATAGACCTCCGTCAGATTTACAGCGAGAGACAGAGACAATGCTGATAAGTGATGACTGCTTTTCTTGTGGCCCACAATCAGCCCCCACAGCCGTTTTCCATCCATTATGGAAATAGAAAGCGCCCCATCAACGCCGAGGTTCTTCTGATAAGCCAAATGAATGGGAGACTGGCTTCTGGCCCAGGCAAGCCCAATATCGAAGGGAGCGTTTGTCGCTTCGTCAATAGCGGGATAGAGCGGGGCAGGGTCATATTCTCTGTTTGGGTGATAGCGCAGGACACTTTTTTGGTACAGTGCGCGGGCTTGCGCAGGGATATCAGATTCCGGGAAAAAGAAACCCTTGAAAGACTGCTCCCATTTTTCAGACACATTCTCAGCTATAACCTGTCCGTGACCGTCTTTGTCGAATTTATAAATGAGGACACGATCATAACCAGTCAGCGTTCTTAACTCCTCCGCCGCAAGTTGCGGTATATTGATGAAATCATCAAGTAGCGAAAGTCGCCGTGTTGCCTGCGTAAAATTATTTAGCTGTGTCGATGTTTGCAGGATTTCCGATTTTTTGCCAGGTTTGCTTTGTGGAAAAAGTTCCACTAACAGGTTAAAATCCTGCCGGTGGAGTACGACGTCATGCAGTTGGTTCTTCAGTCGTAATATGCCAATTGTGTAGGAAGAGAATTCATTGACCTTTAATGTCTCAAATATTTCCTGAATCTCGGGAAATATTTCCGTAACCGGCTTGCCGATGATTTTTTCACTGAAATTATAGTCTTTCAGAAGGTTTTGACTACAAGCTCTAATTTCGTGATTGTTTGGATTTACAATAACAAGATATACGTCAGGGTGAATGCCTGCCGCCTGATGGATGGGTTCTTCCTCACAAGCGGATCTGGGTGATTTCAAGATATCTTCCAGATTTAGTTCATTCATAAAATGTAATGTTGGTGTAAGATGTCAGGAAAGTCAAAATAAACCAGCGAAATAGAAACTAAGAGTTTAACCATGTTAGAGGCATCAAAATTGCTACGAGAAAAAACTCGTGTGCTGCATGAGAAAGCCGAGCAACTGACGCTTTTGAAACAGCTCGCAGAGGGGCGAATTACTCTGGCCGAATATTGTCGGGCTGTTGAACTTTTTTTCGGGTTCTGGCTATTAATGGAGGAAAAACTAAAATTCTACCCTAAACCAACGGAAGCCAGTTTGGGGCTGGAGAAATTGAGGTTGGATCTGTCGCATCTTGGGTACAGTCCAAAGCAGATCCTGCAATTACCTGTTTGCGAGGATGACTTTAAAGTTGAAACAGCAGCTAATGGATTGGGAGTTCTTTACGTTGCTTTAGGTTCACAACTTGGCAGGTCAATTATTTACAAAAACCTCCAGTCGCGCTTAGATCTCCCCGAAAATTCCACGTCTTATTTTAAACCAAACGATCAGTTGTGGGCGAATTGGCGAAATTTTCAAATGTTTTTGAACGCTTCTATTCAGAATGTATCGCAGATGGAAGAAACCTTGTGGGCAGCGAAAATGACTTTTCAAAGTTTTATCAGGTGGTTTCATATTAATGAGAAAAACGGCCCCGTATTAACGGAGCCGTTTCTTGGTACATTATGATTTTTGCAGATATTCCTCTTTTTTCTTGGGCGTCATATTTTCAACCGCGAAATTGGGAACTTTGAAATAGTAATCGTTGTTTGATACCTGCAAATAGTGCTGATCCTGTCCTTTTACCTTTTTCAAATGGTAGGTGAGTTCGCTACCGTCGGTCTTTACGATAGTGAACGTCTGTGAACTGTTTTCAAACTCTTCTGCTACTTCCTTTGCTACTTCATTGTAACGGGGCTGTAGCAGACGGTTCGCCAACCGCTCCGTTTCGTTTAGATCCACCTGAGCAGCCTCGTCTATCTGATCGAGCAGCCATTTGCCGTCTTTCCGGATCAGTGTGAAGCCCTCGAAACGGATCTCGGTGACATTTTCTGCAGCGATATTAAGTGCATCCTTGTCAGCCCAATCCTGAGGGTCTTCATCCAGTTGATAGGTGTTGAATGTCAGGTCATGAACAGCATTTTGACCATCAACCCGGCCGAATACCCGCTTATAGCCGGGTGAAGTGCCAAGGGTAAGTTTTGCGACAATCTGATCACCGTTATAGAGCGTAGCCCGCTTTTCAAAGCTGTCATCCAGTGTCTTGAAGCGTTTGGCTGTATTCTCATCACGGGCTACGATCCAGCTACTTTCCAGCTTTTCGAGATCTTCGATCAAGCTGGAAACTTTTTCGCTGTCAGCCTGGAAACCACCAAGTTCTGGCAGTTTCCAGTCACTGTCCTGTTTAATCAATTCAACAATTTTTTCTCCGCTTTCAGCTTCAATTACAAGTCTGTCAACAGACTCTCCGCTGAATGACAACAGCTGCTGTGGTGTTTGTTTTGCAGAAAGAGGATCATTGTCAATTAACAGAACACCCACCAGAACAAGCTGTGCAACCAGAACCAGAGAGAGGGTTTTAATATATTTTACCATCGATCCCTCCTTAAGCTTCAAGAAATTGACGATAGCGGGCTATCTGTCTGCCTTTAACCACCCTGCGAATTCCATACAGAATTGTCAGAGCGATCACCGCCAGTAGATAGTTTCCATATTCCCAGACAAGCTGATTTTCTGGGGCGATAGGTGCCAATGTTCGTGAAAACTGACCCCGCGAGCGAATTTCCATCAAGGTACGGTCACCCAAGGAGTAATCCACGACATTTTCCACCAGCTCTATCGGTTTAAAATAACCGCTGCGCAATGAATTACCCATCAATTCCAGTACTTCGTCACTCAGGAAACTGTCCGAACCAATCAGGAAAATTCGGGCAGCGTCAGTTGAACGCTCTATGATGGTGCTATCGACAAAATTGGTTTCATCGGTAGACTTACTGTCGTCGTCCGCAGCCGGTTTTTCCTGTTCTTTTTCAGAAAAAACCAATGGGTGTTCCTTTCCTGCAAAGAAAGAAGTGAATTCACCCTCGACCAATATTCCCAAATCATGAACAGAAGCCTCGCCGATCTGTTCGAAGCCAAAGTCATCATGTAGATTATAATCGGGTTGAACTTTGGGATCCTCCATCAGCCAAGCCTGATCAGAACTTCGCAGGAGAGTTTTAAAAGAGCGTTCGCTGTTTTTGTCGGTATCGACGGAAACCGGTGACGCCCAACTCAATGTGACTTGAGACAGTCCGGAAGTGATCAAGCTGTCCTTGTTCAGGCCTTCCGCCCGAACGTCAACGAAGGGGGGATAAGCTACCAGGTTGATTTGTTGGACTGGGATGCCACCAAGGCTCCGTTCAACAGGCACCGGGAAGGGAGAGCTGCGACTATCGACGATCATTCCTTTGTCTAAAGAAAGACCATGATGTTCTAACCAGTCCTCAAGCCCGGTATTTACCTCATCGACGCTCAACGCTCCTTTAGTATTGACTTCATATGGCGAGGCGGCGATTGCAACACTTCCGCCTTTCATCAGGAACTGGTCGATGGCAAATAGCTCTTTGTCTGTCAGATCCTTAGGTGATGCAATCAATAGAAAGTCCGCATCATCGGGAACCTTTCCAGATGAAAGATTTGCATCTATGACCTTTACATTTTCATCCAGACCAGCGCGCAAGCTATAGAAAGTCTGGCCGCCCATACCATATCGCGCCATTTGCGGATTAACTTTAGGCGCATGCAAGGCGACAGTTTTCAGGTACCCACTGGCGTAACGCTGCAGCCCCGTTTTGATGGCAGATTCAAGTCCTTCCTTGTCCAGTGACTGAGGTAGCGGAACCCGATACAGCATGTCATCAGTGCCTCTCAGCACCAATGTGAACCAGAAACTGTTATCGTCAAACAATCCAGCCTGCAATGGACGTAAACCCAATTCCTCACGAAGACGCTTGGCGAGTTTGCCTTCATTCGCGTCAGGGTCCTGTCTGTTGAACAGGAAAAGCCCTTCAGATGCAGTTTTGAACTCGGCACTAACTTCTTCGACAACAGAAACGAACTCGGCCAATGAAGTTGGAAGTTTGGAGTTGTCTGAAATATAGGCTTGCAGTGTTACCGGCCTATCCAGTTTTGCAAGTACATCTCCACCACCTTCATACTGTTGTATGACCTTTTTAATGGCTTGAGTGATGTCAAATTCTGGATTTCTAAGATCAACAGTCAGATCTGTTTCCGAGCGTGCTTTGACATCAATCAGGTCTCGAAAACCAAGCGTTTCATGTTGGTCACCATATTGTATGACTATGTTGAAGTATGAATTTACAACTGATGCTTCATACTTGTTTGATGACTGAAAGGTAACAGGTTTGATGTCAAACTTGTTGGATGCCTCGGCTTCAAGCTTAGGATCTTCAAGCGGGTCGATGAATTCAACACGAACGTTATCAGAAGCCGCAATTTCATATTCTCTTAAGAGGTCGCGCAGTCTGGGAACCAATGGTGATAGTAGAGGATGGGTCTGAGCTGTAAAATACCCTCGGATCAACAACGGTTGCCGCGCTTGATCCAGAACAGTTTTGGACGCATCAGATAGAGAATAGATATTGCCTTCGGTCATATCCACGCGAAGACTTGTGACCTGGTGAAGCCAGATATTGCCAACAAATAGATTGGCTACAAGTAGAGCTGTACCTCCTTTCCAGATCAGATGGTGTCGTTTTTTGGCGCCTTGATCCCAGCGAAGTTTTTCGAGCACAAACAGGTTTAGTAACAGGAACAGGCCCATTATACTTACGTAATAATAGATATCCCGGATATCCAGAACACCGCGCGTGATTGAGTCAAAGCGGGAGCCGGATCCAATCAAACGCAGAAATTCACCTGTATAATTCCCAAATAGGGACGTAAGTGCTGGTGACCCCAGAACATAGAAAAATCCGCAAACCAAGGCGGTTGTAATAAGACTGACAACCTGATTATCTGTTCTTGAGCTCATAAAAAGGCCGATGGCTACGTATGCCCCACTTAGAAAGAGCGAAGCGATATAAGCGCCGACAACTGGCCCCCAATCCAAATCTCCCAGAAAGGACACTGTAATGGGAAGTGGCAGGGTGCACAAAAGTGCGAGGCTCACTAATCCCATCGCACCGATAAATTTTCCCGCCACAATTTGCCAGGTTGCAGTAGGAGCAGTCATAAGGAACTCCAGTGTGCCCATACGCCGCTCTTCGCTCCAGCTTTTCATTGTTAATGCGGAGACCAGAAATACCAGCAATAGAGGCATCCATTCAAACAATGGACGGACATCCGCGATGTTGCGTGAAAAGAATGTTTCCACCCAGAAGAAAACAAACAAGGATACGGCCATAAAAACACCGATAAAAATATAGGCCGCGGGTGACGCAAAGAAACTACTGAATTCTTTGCGGGCGAAATTGGAAATTGCGCTAAACATCAGGCTGCCTCCTCTGATTTAAGAGAATTCAACGACTGGTCTGCTTCAGTGTTGGCAATTTGTTCAAAAATGCCTTCTATGGTTTGTACCTGTGGTTGAATGCTGTAGAGGTTCCAGCCGGCTTCAACACAGGTTCGTGATATTTTAGGGAGGGTTTCCGTCATTTTACCCTGCGCTACAGTCAGGCGGAATTGGCGTTGACCATCCTTTAGTCCAACCTCTTCGATCTGGGAAATATCCGCTTGACCCCAAAGCTTTTCTTTCAGTTTTTTGAGGCCTGTATCAACGGTCACCAGGATACTGTCGGACATTTCCAGCTCGCTCAGACGGCGATCCAGCGCCAGTTTGCCTTGCCTGATAATCAATACTCGATCACAAACGGCTTGCACCTCCTGCAGAATATGTGTGGAGAGAATAACCGTTGCTGATTTCGCCAGTTCACGAATGAGGTTGCGCATCTGCTGAACCTGAGTTGGGTCAAGCCCATTGGTTGGTTCATCAAGAATAATGATGGACGGATCATTTATTAATGCCTGCGCAACGCCAACGCGTTGTTTATACCCGCGTGAAAGGCTTGAAATAGGGTCCAGCGCCTTGCTGTCAGGTCCGTTCGTTTAATGACTGACTTGATCTGAGAAAGTCGCTTGGCTTTTTCCACACCTTTTAGTTCAGCCACGAACTCCAGATATTCCGCAACTGACATTTCAGGGTATGTTGGACTGTTTTCAGGTAAGTAACCGATGCGTTTGCGCACAAAATCCAGATTTTCTTCCAGACTGACATCCAGTATCTCGATTGAACCTTTACTTGGCTCAAGATACCCTGTCAGCATTTTCATAATTGTAGTTTTACCTGCCCCATTGTGACCCAGCAGGCCGACAACTTCCCCTTTATTAATTTGAAAAGACACGTTATCGACAGCTTTAAAATCACCATAATGCCGAGACAGGTTTTTGACTGTAATCATCATAACCTCCTCTTTCACTGCCGAGCGGGCCACCTGATTTCCCATTTCATCGAAGGGCGACTTGTCGGCAAGTACTGTCAAAAAAGGCGGGGCGGAAACCCGCACCCGCCCGTTAAGGCCTTTAATATCCCATTGCGCCCATGTCAGGCATAGCTGGGGATTTTGATGGTGGTTCAGGAATTTCAGCCACCATGGCTTCTGTTGTGATCAGCAGGCCAGAAACAGAGGCCGCATCTTCCAAAGCGGTACGGACCACTTTTGTCGGATCGATCACGCCGGCTTTTACCAGATCTTCATATTCACCAGTCTGGGCGTTGAAGCCAAAGTTGGTGTTATCCTGATCAAGCAGTTTGCCAGCCACGACGGCTCCGTCATAACCCGCATTCTCAGCAATCTGGCGAACCGGTGATTGCAGAGCGCGCTTAATGATTTCCATACCAACTTTCTGGTCATTATTTTCACTGTTGATGCCATCGAGAACGCGTGAGGCATACAGCAAGGCAACGCCACCGCCGGGAACAACGCCTTCTTCAACCGCTGCACGGGTCGCGTGAAGAGCGTCATCAACACGATCTTTTTTCTCTTTCACTTCTACTTCAGTTGCACCGCCAACATGGATTACGGCGACACCACCAGCAAGTTTTGCCAACCGTTCCTGTAATTTTTCACGGTCATAGTCTGAAGTGGTTGTTTCAATCTGGGATTTGATCTGGGCAACACGGGCTTCAATGTCCGCTTTGTCTCCAGCACCGTCGACAATTGTTGTTTCTTCTTTCGAGATAACAACTTTTTTGGCGGTGCCCAGAACTTCCATACCGGCTTTTTCGAGGCTGAGCCCAAGTTCTTCAGAGATGACCTGAGCTTTTGTCAGGATGGAAATGTCTTCAAGCATTGCTTTACGACGATCACCAAATCCAGGAGCCTTGACAGCAGCCACTTTCAGACCTGCGCGGATTTTGTTGACCACCAATGTCGCCAAAGCTTCGCCTTCAATGTCTTCTGCAATTATCAACAGAGGTTTGTTTGCCTGAACAACTTTCTCCAGCAGTGGCAGCATTGGTTGCAGGCTGGTCAGTTTTTTCTCGTGAACCAGAATGAGCGGATCTTCGAGTTCGCAGACCATTTTTTCTGAATCTGTGACGAAATATGGTGAAACATATCCGCGGTCAAACTGCATTCCTTCAACAACAGTTAGTTCTGTATGCAGTCCTTTTGCTTCTTCAACAGTGATGACACCTTCGTTGCCAACTTTTTCCATTGCTTCTGCAATGATCGCACCAATTTCTTTGTCGCCATTTGCAGAGATTGTTGCGATTTGAGCGATTTCTTCGTTTTCACTGATTTTTTTAGAACGTGACTGGACATCTTCAACTACCTTTCCGACAGCTACATCAATACCCCGTTTAAGGTCCATCGGGTTCATGCCAGCAGCAACTGAGCGGGCACCTTCACGGACGATTGACTGAGCCAGAACAGTTGCTGTTGTTGTTCCGTCACCCGAACGGTCATTCTGTTTGGATGCCACTTCCTTGATCATCTGGGCACCCATATTTTCAAACTTGTCGCTGAGTTCAATTTCTTTGGCAACGCTTACGCCGTCTTTGGTCACGCGAGGTGCGCCAAAAGATTTATCAAGCACTACGTTGCGGCCTTTTGGGCCCAATGTAACTTTGACGGCATTAGACAGAACGTCTACACCTTTGAGCATGCGTTCACGGGCATCGCCATTAAAGACAATTTCTTTAGCAGTCATTTTGTAATTCGCTCCTTTCTAGGCAGCAAAAAGTTTAAGACTCTAGATAAATTTTAAAGTGGTGTTAGGCAGCTTTAGCTTTGGCTTCCGTTTTTTCAAGAATGCCGAGAATATCGCTTTCTTTCATGATCAGCAGTTCTTCTCCGTCGATCTTGACTTCGTTGCCGGACCATTTGCCAAACAGGATATGGTCGCCTTCTTTAACTGTGAGCTCAATCAGGTCACCCTTGTCGTTGCGAGCGCCAGTGCCTACGGCAACAACTTCTCCCTGCATTGGTTTTTCCTTGGCAGAATCTGGAATGATAATTCCTCCAGAAGTTTTTTCGTCAACTTCGATGCGACGAACCAATACGCGATCATGCAATGGTCGAAACATAATTTTTCCTCCTAATATTCGACAAACGATGCACTTTACTAAAGCAGAGGTTCCTTGGTTTTTTGGATCTCTGCGCTTAACTCGACAGACCCTGTCGGCGTCGAATTAATTCTTTAAATTCCTAAGTTTTTTCGTGTTAATTTGCTGGATACCGGCGCATATTCCGTCGCCGGTATCCAAGTGTTGTTTTACGCAGCTTTCGATTTTGACCCTTCAATCATTTTCTTTGCCTTGCTCAGCAATTTCTGAGGTTCTCCCGGGTTAATTTCAATTGTGCGTGGTCTCATTTCTTCCGGGATTTCACGAACCAGATCAATTACGAGCAGGCCATCTTTCAGATGAGCCCCTTTTACATGTACGTAGTCATCGAGCTGGAACTTGCGTTCGAAATTCCTGTTTCCAATGCCATGATGCAGGAATTGGCGAGTTTCTTTTGGTTTTGGTACGGTGCCTGTTACGGTCAGCATGTTTTCATGCAACTCAATATTGAGCATGTCCAGTGTAAATCCGGCAACCGCCATGGTAATTCGGTAATGGTCTTCTTCGAGAGTTTCGATATCGTAGGGTGGGTACGTACTCATTGATTCACCCGGATCCGGCATCTGATCCAGCAAACGGGCAAGTCGGTCAAATCCAACTGTGGACCGAAACAATGGAGACAAATCGTATCTAGTCATAACAACATCCTCCTAACAAGCAATGCAATCACAACCAAAATTCCAAAATATAGAGAGATGTCGGTGCATTAGTGCCCCCGACGTGCAAAATATGTGAACGGTTTTCTTTCATTCAAGAGCTGCGAGAAATTTTTTTTGCATTTTTTTAAAAATCGGCTCGCATTTTTTTTGGCGACCCCAAAGTTATTTCTGTAGGTGCAGTGTCAAACAAAAATGAGTGCTGAATGGTCAGAGTAACTTGACTGATGATCGGTGAGCGGTTGATAGTCACAAAATCCAGTCTTTTATATTCATTTTTGAGAATTAAATCTAACCTTTTAAAGTATATGACAGTTTTCGGATCGAAGAGAGAAGCATGAAGCAATTGAAAGCTCATCTTTGGAGTAGCGCGGGCGGATCAGAAGAAGGACCCTTGATAGTTTTTATCCATGGTCTTGGGGCAAATGCGACCGTCTGGAACAGGGTGCTGCCTATCCTTGAAAGCGACTGGCGAGGAGGCTGGATGACCATCGATCTGGCGGGGCATGGCAGATCATCCCATCAAGAGCATTATTCTATCGGAGATTACGCGTCGGGTATCGCAGCTATATTACCGCATGAGCGAGAAATCATAGTAATTGGTCATTCACTTGGAGGGGTAGTCGCCCTTGCACTAAATAGCGGTCTATATGGTTTAAATGTAAAAGACTGTTTTGCTGTTGGTATTAAAACGGAGTGGCGTGAAGAAGATTACGAGCGAGGCAAGCAATTCGCGAGCTCTCCGGTCAAGTGGTTTGCCAACCGATCTGCCGCGATAGAGCGGTATCTGAAAGTTTCAGGATTGATCGGTTTAATAGATCTGGGTTCTAGTGAAGCCGCCGTCGGTATTCTTCAGGAGGGCGGCTCGTTTCGGTTGGCATCTGATCCAAAGGTTAATGATATCAATCCAATTAACTTTGAAGCGCTGGCTAAAATGGGAGATGCTCCGATACATTTATCCTGTGGGGATCAGGATCCGGTAGCATCCCCAAAAGGTATGGAGACTCTTGGCGGACCTGTTCACGTCTTGAAACGGCGGGGACATTATCCGTTTGTTGAAGACCCAAGAGGCTTTTGGGATTACGTGCGCGTTGCCGTTCAGTAACCTCAGTTAAGAAAATTCAAGTTCGATACGGCTAGTTGATGAACTTCGAATAGATTATCAAGCTGCTTTCATTTGCTCCTGATATAGAGAAAGTTCAATTTCCATAGCTTGCTGTACTGATGGGCGAGCTTTAGCGCGCTTATAATAATCCTTTATGTTTTGTGACAGTTCAAAACCGCTTAATTTCAGCAAATATATCGCCCAGATTAGATAACAGTCCGCGACACTGAAATCAGCACCCAGTATCCAGTCGCGGTCATTTAGCATCCCATCCAGTTGATCAAGTATGCGGGGTGCTTTTAAACGGACATGAGCTTTCGTTTGTTCTGGTGTGTCCTGCTGGAAGAGAGGGTATAGTATACCTTTATGTAACTCGCTGCCCACAAAGCTGAGTGCTTCTTGCAAGCGATAGCGCAATTCAGAATCTGGTGCGGGTGCCAAATTCCTTTGCAGCGATGCATCCGCTAGATACTGCAATATGGCTGCATTTTCAGTTAGCAATACCCCATTTTCAAGTTGTAGTGTCGCGACTTTTCCTTTGTCGGATATTTCTAGAAAAGATTGATCCGAATTGGCAAGCTTTGTGCCAAACAGTTCAACTTCAACAAAATCCAGATCCAGTTTTCCTTCGATAGCCGCAATTCTGCAAGCGAGAGAGCATGCGAGTGGACGAAAAAATAATTTCATAACAAACCTCCTCAGTTTATTTTTATACCAAATAGTACAATATTGGAGGTGAGGCAAATAAAATTTTACTGTTCAGTAAAAAAATGATAAAATTGAGCTGTCAATTAGTTGAAAGAAATAGGTTTTTAGGGAATTGGAAAATCAGTCTCGAAAAATGTCAGCCAGGGGGAGGCCCCGAAAATTTGATGAAGAGGCAGCGCTTGCCTCTTTGCTGGAGGTGTTTCGTCTGAAAGGATTTCACGGCGCTTCGTTGGATGACCTGACCCACGCTACCAACATGAACCGACCGAGTTTATATGGAGCTTTTGGTAATAAGCAGGACCTTTTTGTTGCATCAGTGGAGTATTATTGGGCTGATGCGGGCAAGAGATTTCGTGATGCGCTTTTTGGTATGAAGGGGCTTGATGCGGATTTGCACAACTTGTTTGAGACGCAGATTGACATCATCACGAAAAGTGAGGTTGGAGGATGTATCGTCGCGTGCTCTCTTCCCGAGGCAGTGGATGAAAGCCCAGCGTTCAAGACCCTGTATGATCGAATATTTACCGAGTCCGACAAGGTGGTGGCCTCTCGCCTCTTTAAGGCCATTGAGGGAGGTGAGATTGCCAAAGGCACGGATGTTCGGCGTCTAAGTGGACTTATCGTAAATGAAGTGTTCGGAATTAGTCTGCGTGCGCGTGCCGGGTTCAGTAAACAGGAGCTGACCCGGCAAGCGTTTTACGTGGTTGACTTGATCACCAAAGAATTTGCTACAAAATCTTTCTCATGATCCGCCGGGATTGGCGCGTTGCCAGGCTCCGAGCAACAGGGCTAATGCGGGAATTATTCCAAACAGGCACAGGCTTCCTGATACAAAATATAAGAGCTCTGTGTATCCCAGCTCGTAGGTGGATATAATGTATCCGCCTATGCCCACGGCCACAAAAAGCCGGACGAGGCTTGCACACATTGGCCAGAAAACCGCGTGTGCTCCCTGGGAGGCGAAGTATAGGGATAAGCCAAGTCCGAAGAAAATGTAGGCGGGACCTACATATACCAGATATTCTGTCGCAGCGAAGGTAACGTCGGGGTGGTCTGTGAAAATACCTACCCACAGGCTGGGAAAAAGCGCAATGATAATGCCGATTAACCCGCAAACACCTGCCGCTACAAAGGCACCTGTCCAGCCGATCGTGACAGCGCGGCTGACTTTGCCCGCGCCAATATTGGTGCCGACCATCGAAATCAACGCTGCACCAAGGCCGAATACAATTGGGATCATTATGAATTCCAGCCGCGCACCGATGCCATAACCCGCTATCGCATCCTGCCCAAAACGGCTGACCAGTGTTGTCAGGAGCACGACCGATGATACGGAAATGAACGGGTTAATTGCGGCAGTACCGCCAACGCGGATCAGATTACCAAGGAGTACTGCATCAAAGGTTAGATCGCTTGTGGAAAATCGGATGCCGTTATTTCCTGATGCCAGTTTCGCAAAGGTGAGAACGCACCCAACCAACATGGACAGAACCAGTCCCCAACCAATACCGGCAATCCCAAGTGCAGGAAGTCCAAACCAGCCCAGAGATAGTGCGCCACTGATGAATATTTGTAAAATTGCAGAAAACACCATTGCAATGGCAGGCGTTTTCATATCACCAGTCCCTCGTAAGAGGCTGCTGAAAATATTAAGGAACCATACTGACGCCATACCGCCAAAGGCTACACTTGAGTAGGAGAGGGCTTCGGTCAAGCTGTCGCCTTCAGCGCCGATGAAGCTAGCAATTTCAGCGCCCCAAATATGTTCGATAACGCCGAAAAGAATGGTGAACAACAGAGCGATAGCCATGGAATGCCAGACAATTCGATTGGCAAGTCGAGTATCACCCGCACCCAGCGCACGCGCGGTTGCGGCTGCGATTACACCGCCAATAGAGCCAGCACTTAACATCGTCATGAGCATGACTAAGGGAAATACCACAGCAAATCCGGCGAGTGCGGCAGTTCCCAATTGACCCACATACCACATTTCGGCGATGGCAACCGCGGACATAACGATGAAGGCGACCACATTTGGGGCAGCCAGTTTCAAAAGCGTGGGAAGAATTGGGCCGTTTATGAAATTTGCAAAAGGGGAGGCCTCAGCGGGTTTGGCCGCTGCCGAGGAGGAGGGCGATTGATCCAGAGCTGTCATTATTATTCTTTCAGGTTCATATTTTGAACTTAAAAATAAGGTTCATTTTTTGAACTTGTCAATATATAATTATGAGATAACTGTAATATCCGTCACGGGTGACATTATGAAATGGCAACAACTGAACGCAGAACCTTGCTCGATCGCACGAACGCTTGCTGTCATTGGAGAACGTTGGACTGTCCTCATTCTGCGGGAATGTTTTCGGGATGTGTCCAGATTTGACCAATTTGAAAAACGTCTGGGTATTCCTCGGGCAGTATTGTCTGATCGACTAAAGCAGTTGGTTGAAGAGGGGATTCTGGAAAAGCGATCCGATCCGGAACATGCGCGACGTTTTGATTATATCCTAACAGCGAAAGGGTATGATCTGCGGCCGGTTTTGCTGACGATGCTGGAGTGGGGTGATAAGTATAAACAGGATGGATTGCCCCCCAAATATATTTACCACCATAAATGCGCACATGAGGTCAGTCCTAAAATTACCTGTTCTCATTGTGATGAGGAACTTCGTCGCGGTGAGTATGAAATTCGAACTCGCATCTAACTGATGCAGGACTCCAATTGCTTTGTTGTTTACATTTAAAAGTAGAATTTATGTAATTGTTATGCTATAATATGATATTATTACACTAAAATTGTTCCGATACTCATAGCGTTCTGTGTGCCTATAAAGGGAGCCCTCAATGACCGACTGTGACGTATTGGAAAAACCTCCGCCAACTTTTGCGCCAGCTATCATACAATCCGATGATACAAATTTGCGCACCTTATTGGTGACGCCGCGGGGCGATGCCCGTCTTTATAAGGGTAAAGTGCATTTGACCCTTTCGTTTGCAGAAGCCGCATCACAGGCGGAAGCAGGTGATCGCATCAAATTATTACCCGGTAAGTATTACAGGGCGGTCGAGTTTGTAAATAAGAGAGGAAGTGCTGATAAACCCATTGTTATCGAGGGATCGTTGGGTGCTGAGGGAGAAAAGCTTACGCATATATGCGGAACGAATGCAGCGGGCTCCATTTATCCGCAATTACCGGACTGGAGCGACTATGCGTTTATTAAGCTCAAGAATTGCGCCCATATATGTGTCTCTCATGTGAAAGTGGAGAGTTGTTGGCCTTCGTTTCTTTATGCTGAAAACAGCTCTCACGTCTCGATGAAGGAAGTGTCGGGACAGGATGGGTCATATCTGATGTTTATTCGAGGGCCCGATGCATCTGATATTTTGGTTGAAGGTTGCCATTGGGTTCAGGATCCGACCGCCACATTATGGTCTGCCATCGATTGGGAGGAAAGTCACCATGGCCGCTATGCCTATTATAATGGGGCACTTGTCGGCGGAGTAGATGTTCGCGGTAATTTACTGGTGCACGGTAATGTCATCCGCAATGCCTATAATGGCATTCGCTTTTCCACCAGCTCCAAAGAGAAAAGCAAGGTTTACGGGCGCTTTAACGTAAATGCACGTATCTACAACAATCAGTTTGAAAATATTCGAGATAACGCGGTTGAGCCCGAAACAACCCTCTTGAATTGGCACATACATGACAATGTGATCAAGAATGCCCATGCGGCTTTTTCCATCCACGATTTCTATGGAGGGTATTTGTATATTTATGGAAATCGATTGTGGTTTGATGAGCGTGGAGGTGCAGACTATCAGGATAATCGGGGTGGCAAAATTTACAAACTGCGCCGCAAAGGGCCAATGCCGGATTTACCAGTTCATATCTTTCACAACAGCATTTATTCCAGAACTTATCTGATAAAACGCGCCCGATCTAAAAACCTGTATCATCGGGGAAACGCTGTCCAGTTTTGTAGTCCATCTGATCATGAGCGGTGTACATGCCGACCGGGGCGAGAGTTTTTACGGGCATTTCCAGTGGATGCAGATGAAAATCCACTTCCGTGGGATGAAACAGTGCTTTTTGATGGCGATGCAAGCAATAAGGACTTTGGAGAAATTCTTAGTGCTGCCGGGCAGGAGCAAAATGGAAAGGTGTTAGGTGATTTAGGTTTTGAAAAGCCGGTTGCGGGGGATTTGAGCCTTTGTAATGAAAGTAAGCTTCGAAATCAGGTGCCTGTTTTTACTCTGGTCAAAAAAACTGACTTACCACCGGGGCAGGAGAGTTGGAAAAGCTGGCAGTTCGAAGGGGCTGCGCACATTGGGGCGTATCAGGAACAGGGGCGTGCCATCGCGCTTCCATTTTATCAGATGACGGAAGAAGAGGTGTTGGAAGTCGTTGATGTCGATTAACATACGGGAGGGGGCGTTATGAAAGTTACAACTTGGAATGCTGAATGGCTGGAAATTTATTGGGGGGTTGTATCCGGTAAATATACTTCAGGACAGAATGTAGGACTAAAAAAGGCCCCTTCGCTCGCCGTTGGTAAAAAACGCCTTGATGCAGCCAAGCTGCTGGTTACCAAAATGAACCCCGATATCCTGTTTCTCTGTGAGGGGCCAAAGGGCAATTTGCATATGCAAAAGCTCGTTGATCAGCATTTTCCTAGCTATGAACTGATCAGGCATGATGCAGATCATCAATATGCAGTAAACGGAATTCAGTGGTTGTGGTTTCTGGTTAAGAAGAACCTAGCAGATAAGATCTCCCCTCGATTGTTGAGCGTTAATGTTTGGCAGAATTTTGCTGCGCGGTCTTCTGAGACTATCAAAGATGATGGTCGGTGGAATATTTCCATTCCCAGGTTAAAGGATTTTGGGGACGTAAAAGATGTTCCGGTTTCCACACGTGATGAGCATTCCTATTACCGGCACCCTCAAACTCTTGTTTTCGAAGTAGCAGGGGCGCGGCATGAAATTATTGGTGCGCATCTTAAGAGTAAGTTTACTGGCTCCAGTCCCAGAAAGCGTAAAGCAGAAGAAGATTTCGAAGACTATTCGAAGGTTAAATCTGTGCAGAAATATTTAGCGAAAGCGCATGCTGCGAGAGTGAAGCTAAGTTCTGAGGCGAGCAATATTCGTGCATATATTGACCAGAGGTTTCAGCAGGAAAGTGACCCTTCCATAATTGTTCTGGGGGATTTAAATGATGGGCCGGGAAAAGAGTTGCTGGAGCGAGAATATCTACTTCATGATTTGATTTCCAATTTGCAAGGGGATGTGTTTCTTGCTCGCCAATTTCTAAATCATGCGCTTTTTGATTATCCGCAGCATTTACGGTGGACCTGTGTTTTTGAGGATAAGATTGATCCGGCGAGAAGTCCTCATATTCTGTTGGATCACATCCTTTTTACGCAGGCATTTACACACGGTGGTACAGGATCACTTGCAGCAAAATCCGGAGCAGGCAAAGTTGAACATTTAGCCTTCGAAGAAGTGGAAAGTGCATTCGGCAAGGGAGCCGCAGGAGATCACAGGCCTGTTTCGTTGAATTTATCGCCGCGTGATCATTTTTAAGAGCTAAACAGGCTGGGTGATTTTTCAGTCTACAGGAATTTTGGATTGAAAGTTATTATTGCCCTTGCTTGACAAAGCAGTCACAAGGCCAACGATCACGACAATCAGGCCACTGACGAAGCTAAGCGTTACCGGTTCCGCCAAAAAGGCAGCGCCAAGGATTGCAGCGGTCACGGGGCCTAGACACAGAAACATTGTTACAGTCGTTGCGGAAATATGTTTGAGGCTCCATAACCAAGTGAAATACCCAATCGCACTTGAAATACCCACTGCAATTATTGCGAGCCAAATATCGTCGGAATAATTGGCAATTTGCCAGAATACATCGCTTGGGAGCGTATAGAAAAACAGAAACACGACGGAAGCAAACATCGCAAATGTGCTGACTGAGGTCGTCGGGTAACGATTAACATATGGTTTGTAATAAATGCTGCACAAAGCCCCGCATAATGCGCTCGAGGCGGCAAGTAAAACTCCGATCCAATGGTCCTGCCCTGCCAAGCTGCCGGTCAGGTTGGGCCATTCTGCAATGGTTAAGCCCATAAATGTCATGCCTATGCCGATTATCTTCTGAGGACGAAGTCTTTCTTTGCCGAGTAAAAAGGCAATGATCATGGTTTGAAGGGGCAAGGTTGAAAAAATTAATGCAGCGCGTGCGGCACTAATGAAATTGAGGGAGTGATTTAACAGCAGGATAAGGATAGCGAACTGAAAGGTTCCAAGAATAGCGATGGGCAGGATATCTTTAAGCTGAAAGCGCATCCTGTATGAGAAAATTGCAATGGGCAACATGCAGAGGACACCGATAGCATATCTTAAAAGTGCCAGTGTCTCTGGAGTTCCTTCAGTTAGGATAAAACGGGAAAGTACGACTGCAATGCCTACAATTATACCTGAAGTCATAGCAGAAAGGACTGCGAGGATCTGAAGGAGGGAGGTCACAGGGGACGGCTCCAATGCTGACCAACTAAATCCTTACCAAAACTGTGGTGTTTTTCCTCTGACTGAAGTTTAAATCCAAGTTTTTTGTATATGGCAATCGCGGCGTGAAGATTACTGTTTGTCCAAAGGCTCATTTGCGAATAGCCAGCTTGGCGCGCAAAATTCAGGCATTGTTCTACAAGATTTTTACCGACCCCTCTTCCGCGAGCGATGGGGTCTAAAATGACCAAACGTAGTTTCGCTGTTTGTGCGTTTTCTTCGACAACCATTGCGGAGCCAATACGTTGTCCAGCCAGTTCAGCAATCCAACAGATTTCACGCTCTGGATTAAAATTTTTAAGGAAGTCGGCTGCTATTTGCGCGACGAGCTGTTCAAATTCCAAAGACCAACCGTATTCTTTTGAATAAATTTCACCGTGAGCCTGGATAATCCAGCCCATATCACCGGCGCCATGCGGTCTGAGGATGACAGGGGCAGTCGATTGTCCTGACTGGTTAAGCAGCTTTTCGATTTCCTCCATCGCGCTAACCAATCGTTGCTGATTAGTTTCTGACAGATCACTTAAGATGTTTTGGAAAAGAGCAGACGATTTGCGGTCCAGCTTTGCAAATTCTTTCAACCCTTGATCCGTTAGGCTGAGTGTGTGTTTTCGCCGATCTTCTTCACTTATGGTCTTGAGGATCAGTCCTTTTTTCTGAAATTTGTTCAGGCAGCGACTTATGTAGCCTGGATCAAGATTAAGTTCAGAGCACAATTCTTGTGCTGTGGTTGTGTTTCGTTGGGCAAGTTCGTAGATCAGACGCGCCTCTGTCAGATTATATGGACTGCCGAGTAACGCTTCATCCAAAACTCCTGCTTTTTGAGTATAGAAGCGGGTGAATTGGCGCATATATGCGCTGCGCTGAATAAGCTGTTCCTCAAGCATGGTACCCTCTTCTATTTAGTTGCTTTATTTTATTTAATTGATTGCCAAAAGCAATTAAATAAAAAAAGTGGGGGAGCGCAGGAGAAAAAGTCGATATACTTGAATGGTCTAACTGCACCGCCTTGAGTGAGATTGTCTCACTTCTAGAGGTACAGGCGGAGGTTAATGCTCGGTCACGCATTGCTCGTGATCTGCAAGAGTTTCGATAACTGCGCATTCTGAGATACTGTCTGCATTACATTTAGTAATGCGAAGAAGCTCCTTTTTTAGTTTACGTAATTTTCGTTCCCTTTCGCGCACTTCTTCGAGATGTCGGGTGGCGATCGCATGGGCATCTGCACACGGATATTCGGGATGCTGGCTTAATTCCAGCAGCTCTTTTATATCTTCGATTGAAAAGCCCAGCTCGCGGGAGTGGCGAATGAAAGAGAGTTGTTTTAAGCCATCTTCTGAGTATCTTCTCTGATTACCTTGAGAGCGGATCGGTTGTTCAAGAAGGCCCATATCCTCGTAATATCGAATTGTAGGGATTTTAACTCCCGTCCGTTTTGAAAGTTCACCGATTGAATACATAAAATTTTCCTTGAACCTCTAGTTACTAGAGGAACTATATAAGAGACAGTCGAGATTTTTAAAGCTTAAACCAGAAAGCCGGTAATATGACGATTGTAACAAAAGGGCAGAATGCCGATCACGGATGCGGGTGCGCGGGGAACCCGAAATTTGATGGTATGAATGCTTCCTACAAACGAATTTTGTGGATAGTAATTGTGATAAATGCCGGCATGTTTGGCATTGAAATGCTGGCGGGAAAACTAGCCGGCTCTCAGGCTTTGCAAGCGGACGCGCTTGATTTTCTGGGGGATGCCTGCACCTATGGCCTCAGTCTTGCTGTTATTGGGATGAGTTTGAAAGCGCGATCAGTGGCAGCTCTTGTGAAGGGTGCTAGCCTTTTTGTGATGGGAGTTTGGGTTCTTGCTTCAACTCTGTATCAGGTGTTTGTCTTGGGTGTTCCGCAAGCAGAAATTATGGGGGGAATTGGGCTTCTTGCGTTGTTGGCCAACTTAACCAGTGTATTGTTGCTGGTGCGGTATAAAGATGGTGATGCAAATGTTCGCTCTGTCTGGTTGTGTTCACGCAATGATGCCATTGGAAATGTAGCAGTAATGGTGGCGAGCGGACTGGTTTGGTTGACCGCTTCGGCTTGGCCTGATTTGATCGTTGCTGGAATTATGGCTGCGCTATTTTTAAGGTCATCGCAGCTTATACTTGTTCAAGCCGTCAGGGAATATAGATCGGAAACTGCTGCAATAAGTTAATGTCGCAGGGCGAGCTAAGTATAGATTTAAAGTTAGAGACTTCTAATTCATATTGCGATTTGGATTACATTCAGTTTAGGATAGTCGAAATAAATGTCTGGCTTGAGCTGTGAATAATAGACGGTTTATTGCTGGCAAATAAATATGTGACAGACACTTGAGTGGGTTAAAAGTGGACCAGCCAGTACATGAAAGTTACTTGAAAGCGAAGTCCCTGCTTGAAACTGTTACCCAGTGGCAATTGAAAGGACTGCTTGAATACTGGTTAGAAATTCATCCTAAAACGCATTTGCCCGCCCGCAATGATCTGGACCCCATTCATATTCCAAAGCTTTTACCCTATGTGACAATGACTGATGTGGAACGCAACCCATTTCGCTTGCGCATGCGATTGGTGGGAACTGCAGTAAATAGCGCTTTTGGGAAAGATTTTACACGCAAATATTTTGATGAAGTCTTTCCCAATTACGAGACGGCGCAAGGATACAAGCAACGGCGGGAGGTGGCTGATACAGGGCTCCCTGCCCATTATTTTGGACAAGGCGCACTTCGGTATAATCTGGATTTCAAGTCGGTGGAATGGGTGTTGCTACCCTTCGCCAGTGACGGTGAAACAGTCGATATAATTATCAGTACAATATCCTATGGGCGGGAATAGGGCTTCCTGAATTAGGAAGCCCTTGACCGGTTAGTATGCAACAGTAAAGAAACGTTTATTATGGCGCTTTTGTTCTGCTTCATCCACAAGGGCCACCGCGAAATCTTCCATACTGATTTGAGAAATACCGTCCTTGTCAGTAACCAGTGTATCACTGCCCAAGCGATATTCTCCTGTGCGCGTACCTCTTAGCAACATGGCTGGGGGACACAAATAGGACCATGCCATGTCATCATAATCTTCAAATAGTAATGATTGCTGCTGGCACGCTGTGGCGATGGGTACGACATCCGATGGTAAAAATCCGGGTTCGGTCAAGACTGTTGTCGTCTTGCCGGGAATTTTCAGGATTGCGGCCCCTCCAACCACAACAATAGGGGTGTTGGCCAGTCTTGCAGAACTCAGGATTTTACGAGTAAGCGGTACAAGCATTGGTTCGGATCCGCGTGGTGGTCGTAATGCGCTTATAACCGTATCTGCTTGTTCCATCACAGGGACAAGATCCGCATCATCAGATACTTCGGTCACTATGGCTGTCACATTTTCGGGCAGCTTGCTGATTTGATCTTTGTTCCGGATGACAGCGTGAACTGAGTGGTTGCGGCTAAGGGCTTCGTTTACAACTCGACTGCCGACATCGCCGTTCGCGCCAAAGACAAGAATATTCATTTTTAGTTTCCTATTTAAGGGGGGTTAAAGAAAAGGGTTTTAGTTTCAAGGATTGCAGACGTGGTGCCTGCTGGCTTAGCAAGATGCTGAATAGCACCAGAAAGATTGCGAATAGCTGCATTAAGCTTAGGGTTTCGTCGAGGGCAGCCCATCCCAGAACCACAGCGGTGGTCGGGCTCAGAAAACCAAGAGTAGAGATTAGTGTTGGGTCAATTTTTGCGATCCCGCGAAACCAGAGAATATAAGTGAAAGCGGCTCCGATTAGGCCAAGATAGACAAGACCCAGCAGGTTGGTTCCATCAAGGGTCGGGAATTCGGGCTCTAACAAGAGCGTGAGCGGAATAAGCAGGATGCCACCCGCTGTCAGTTGCCAGGAGGTAAATGTCAACAAAGATACCGGCGGGCTCCATTTACGGCTCAGAACTGTACCTGCTGCCATGGAGAGTGCGCCCGCAATGCCGGCTAATACGCTACATAATCCAGGCTCGCATCAGGTGAAAGGATGAGCGTGGCCACGCCCGCCAATCCGATCAACGCGCCGAGAACGGAGAAAAACAGAACAGGCGTGCCGATGACGAGCCGAGATAGAAAAATGACAATCAATGGTTGAACGGCACCAACTGTTGCAGCAACACCGCCCGGCAACTTGTAGGCAGCAAGAAATAAGAATGACCAAAATAATGTGAAGTTGAGGGCCCCCAATATAAATACCCTGTGCCACCAGATCCCCGCTGGCAATTTACGGACAATCAGCAAGAGCAAAAGGCCGGCAGGTAGTGCCCTCAGCAAAGATACCGTGATCGGATATCCGTCTGGAAGAAATTCTGTAGTCACATAGTAGGTGCTTCCCCAGATCGCAGGGGCAAGAGCGGTTAGCAGTACGTCAGAAACGCGGTTCATTGGTGATCTCTTCTAATATCTTGACATCAAGATAAATATATAAATCTTGACGTCAAGATAATTTCTAGCTAAATTTTGTGACATGGATCACGTAGACAAGATTGCTAAGCAGTGGAATACAGAACGACCTGACCTTGATGTTGGGGCGATGGAGATCGTTGGTCGTTTTGGCCGGATCACTAATCATTTGCGTGATGCGATGGGAAAGACATTTGCTGATTATGGCCTTAATGGCGCCAGCTTTGATGTTTTGGCCACATTGCGTCGTTCAGGTCAGCCTTATGCTCTTTCTCCGGGTGAATTGATAAAAGCCACCATGGTCACATCCGGCACGATGACCAACAGAATTGATCAACTGGTAAAAGCGGGCCTTGTCGCCAGAGTCAAAAACAGAGAGGACGCCCGCAGCTTTGTCATTTCGCTGACCGATAAGGGGTTTGATCTTATTGAAAGAGTGGTTGGTGAGCACGTGAAAACTCAACAAAAGCTTGTTGAAGGGCTTACGCCCGATGAGGCGTTGCAGCTGAATGAGTTGTTGAAAAAATTTCTCGCGCATTTTGAGGCTGAATGAACTGTCATCTTTTTGGCACAGGTGTCTGGTCTTATTTGTTGTATCTAACGTAAAAGCCGCTTCCCTTTTGTGATAACAATCTGTAGAGGGAGCTTTTCGCAAATAAGATGACGCGGATCAGAAACAGGGGATCGGTTATGGCACAAAAATATCAGTCTATTATGGTCGGATGGGATGAGTGGGTTTCCTTGCCTGAATTGGGTCTGGTCGCGATTTTGGCGAAAGTAGACACCGGTGCGCAAACGTCCGCTCTTCACGCTGTCAATATTCGGGCATATGAAAAAGATGGTGTTGAGCGCGTTAAGTATGTCGTGCATCCGTTGCCTGATCGCCCAGAGGTGGAAATAGAATGCGATTCTCAGGTGGTGGGAAAACGTAATATTGTTAGCAGTAATGGTGATGCGGAGGAGCGTTACATTGTGCGCACACCTATCCGGTTAGCTGGTCAGGAATGGCCAATTGAGCTGTCATTGACCAACCGCGAAGATATGCAGTATCGGATGTTGATGGGGCGTTCAACAATGTCGGGCCGCATCGTGGTTGATCCAGACAGGTCTATGTTATGCGGCGAACTTTCCACCACCCTCTATGATGAAATTGATAAAGAGGATGGTCAGAGCCGAAAACTGAAAATCGCGGTTCTTAGCCGGGAGCCAGAAAATTATTCTACTTCCCGACTTGTCGACGCTGCTGTCAGCCGCGGGCATTCTGTCGATGTAATTAATACGACCCGCTGCTACATGAATATCACGTCGAAAAAGCCGGACATTCATTATCAGGGCGTCTCCTTGCCGGAATATGACGCGATAATCCCGCGTGTAGGGGCGTCCATCACTTTTTATGGTATGGCGATTGTTCGCCAGTTTGAAATGATGGGGGCGTATACATTGAACTCGGCGGAGGCAATTGGTGCCTCGCGAGATAAATTGTTTGCTCATCAGATTTTGGCGCGAGAAGGTATTGGCATGCCGGTGACCGGGTTTGCCCACTCCCCTTCCGACGTTCGGGACATGTTGAAATCAGTTGGAAAAGCACCGCTGGTGCTAAAACTTCTGGAAGGAACGCAGGGCAGGGGTGTTGTTCTGGCTGAAACCCAGAAGGCGGCGGAGTCAGTTATTCAGGCGTTCCGGGGATTGAAAGCCAATATATTGGTTCAGGAATTTATTGCTGAGAGCAAAGGAGCAGATGTACGCTGCGTTGTAATTGGTAACAAAGTGGTCGCTGCCATGAAACGGCAGGCCGAAGAGGGCGAATTCCGATCCAATTTGCATCAGGGTGGTTCAGCATCCGCCGTTAAAATTACAGCACAGGAACGAGCAGCAGCTGTGAAGGCAGCGAAGTCCTTGGGTCTTCGTTTTGCTGGCGTTGATTTGCTTCGATCAAATGATGGACCAAAGGTTCTGGAGGTAAATTCGTCACCAGGCTTGGAGGGCGTAGAGACCGTCACCGGTATCAACATTGCCGGACAGGTTATTGAGTATGTGGAGCGGGCAATTCATCGCCGTCGAAGCGGATCGGTTGCGCGCAGAAAATATTAGCATCACGTGCCGTTGTTGCTTGCTGAATTTAGGTGATAGGTTTCAACCGCTTCGAGCAGGTATCCTTCCAGTTTCTTGACAGCGGGGCCGAGGGTTTCCGCTTCTGGATAGGTGAGGTAGAGGGTGGTGCGGCGGCCGCTTTCCGGTTGAAGCTGCAGTGGTACTATCAGGCCTTTATTTAGTTCTTCTTCAATTAAGGGAATAGGGGACCAGGAAAACCCATAACCGTTTATGAGTGCAGATTTTGCTGTTGCAAAACTGCTGAATGTCCATCTTTGTTCAGCTTTTTGCCAACCGCCCACTCCTTTTCGCTGTGCACCAGTGTCCCTGATTATAATTTGTCGGTGCTGCCCCAGCTGGGAGAAAGTGACGGGTTCTTGCTGGCATGCCAACGGATGGGTAGGCGAGGCGACAAGTGCAAATTCCACATCCAGCAGCGGCATGCCGTTTGTGCCAGGTGTTAGCTGGCTGCAGATCGCCATGTCCACTGCTTTTTGATCGACCAATTCGCTTGTGCCGGACATCACACTTTCAATGATTTCCACTCGTGTGTGAGGAGCATCTTTTGCGAGTTTCTCCAATGCTTGCATCAGCAATTCAGGGGGAAAAAGAATTTCCATGGCAATGGAAATTTCAGGCTCCCATCCACTGTTTAAAGCATGTGCAGCAGCCTCCAGACATTCCGCTTCGCTTAGCAAGGTTTTTGAGCGACGCAGGAGGAGCTGACCAGCCTCTGTAAGTTCAGCTTTTCTGCCATTTAGAGTCAGAATTTCCATGCCGAGCTGTTCTTGCATCCGGGCAATGGCGTAGCTGATCGAACTCTGGCTTTTATTTAGTTTTTTTGCGGCTTGGGCAAAGCCACCTTCGGAGATAATTGTGTGCAGGATGCGCCATTGTTCAAGGCTGACTTTCGGGGATCCCATTGCAATTCCTATCGAAAAAGTTGATCAATATGATCAAATAATATCGTTTTAAAATCTAAAAGTCAGATATTATTTCAATTGTCAGACGCACAACTCAATTGATGAGGTATCTGACATGACACAGATTTTACAAATTACATCCAGTATTCTTGGTGATGGAAGTCAATCAACCGCGATCAGTAAACGTGTGGTTGATCAACTGCTTAGTAATCACAGCGACGCTAAGCTGGTAACAAGAGATCTTGAAAGAAATCCCGTGCCGCATTTGGATAGCGAGAGACTTGCGAGCTTTAACCTTGGCGCGGAGGAGCTTAACGATGTGCAGCGTGAGGCATTAAATCTGTCAAATAGCTTGATTGCAGATGTGCAAGACGCCGACATAATTGTTCTTGGAATTCCGATGTATAATTTTGCGATCCCGTCGCAATTGAAAAGCTGGTTTGATTATATAGCGCGGGCCGGTATTACCTTTCGATATACAGAATCCGGTCCGGAGGGGCTTTTGAAGGGAAAAAAAGTTTACGCCATTGTGACGAGCGGGGGCTTTTACAAGGGCACCGCGCAAGATGGAATTACTCCTTATCTGGACACCATTCTTGGATTTCTGGGGCTTGATGATGTTGAATATATACATGCTGAGGGGCTGAATATTGACGATGCAAGTCGCGATCGCGCGGCAAAACAGATTGAGGATCGGCTGCAAATTCTGGCCGCTGCCTAAGTGAAAAATCGAATTCGGGGTGATTTTTACAGAAATTACCCCGAATTATTTTAGAAATTCTTGATTTATTAATAAAACGTCAAACCTTTAAACCATAAACTCTTTTCTATCGGCGTGAGTTTTTCTTGAGAAGCGCTTCAAGGAGGTATGTTTATGGGACAGCAAAACCCAACTAAAAGCAAAAGTCAGTCCAGCGGGGCACCGCATCTTGGACATAACCGCCCCCATTTACCAGCAGAAGAGCTGGCTGCGGAGCTTGCTGTCCTGCAAGAGGCGGAACGTAAAACGTCATTAGAGAAACTTAAACAGCCAGAACTCGTTGATTATGTTTATGAAGTTCGGTTTTACCCGGGTGCGAGCCTTATTTCAGGTGAGCTTAAAGCCTATGATATGAGGCATGCCCGCCGAGTTTTGAATGTGATATTGGGTGTAACCCGCTTACCGGTTGATACCAAGATTATTGAAAAGGCAGTCGTTGAGCGGGAATGGAAAGAAATCTCAGCAGTTCGAAATCGCAAAATACTTAAGATTTTGACAGTGCATCATCATTGGTTGCAGGGGATGCCGGATGGAAAACGAGCTGACATGTCTGGTGAGGATCTGGAAGGTGCCAATTTGGCTGGACGTAACCTGAGTATGGTTAGTTTGGCAAATGCCAACCTTTCAGGTGCGAGTTTACGCGGTGCTGTGCTAGTAGGCGCGGACATGTCGGGCGCGGATCTAAGCAATGCCGATCTGTCCGGTGCTGATCTGACAAATGCTTCGTTAGCCGAAGCCAATTTAATTGGCGCGGACTTGTCAAAAGTGCAATTGAAATCGACAGATTTTTGGCGCGCTAACCTATCACGCGCCAAAATATCACCGGAAACCCTGCATCAGGCACTCGGCTGTCAGCAATAACTAGGCTGCCTTTCGATTTCTGATCACGATAAAGGCAAATATCAAGGCTGAGACGAGGATCAGGATCGATCCGATCTTAGCCGGCAGGGGTGATCCTCCTTGCAAGACCATGGCGATACCAGGTGTTAGTACGAGGATACTTGCAGTGGCTGTTAAGAAATGAACTTTCGCCAGCAGGCTCTTGGCGGCTGCGCTTACCAAGTGATAGTAGAAGCCGTAGAGCATCATGCTCACCCAGCCAATCAGATTGAGATGGCCATGTGCCGGTGCAAGAGTATGATCTTCGCTTGCAGACATTTGAATGCCCCAGACCATGCCAAGTATGGCATAGATTGATGCTGTAACAATAAACCAATAAGAAATACCGTGCATGTGTTCCCCTCACTAACCCATTATCTGTGATATTTGATAAAGTGAAAAAAAGATGACGTGAATTTGGCGTCTGGCGAAGCTTTTATTTACGATATTGGATATTCGATTTTCCAATTGGGGCTTTCCGTCTCCAGTTTAATGGAGATCAGATGGAGTAACCTTCTGTCGTGATTTCATGAAAACAATAATCCCACCAATTAAAAAACTACCGAAAATAACCCCGTTCATCAGTTCGGAATTTAAAAACAGCAAGGGGTTTTTAGACTCTCCAAATCTTAGGGAATAGGTTAATTCACAAAGGCCCACCAGTCCTATTGCAGCCGTTGCAATGGCGAGGGTTTTGATCATGGCCAGTCTTTTAGAATGAGATTTGTTATTTTTGCTAAGCGTTTTGAAGAGTTGGTGAGAAATACCTGCAATCCCTTCAGGGGAAAAGAGAACGACACATAAAAAAACGATGCCAATATACAGTCCCCAAAGTTCTGTATATGCACTGAGGTTCGAAAACAGGAGGGTTAGTAAAATGGCTCCAAGCGGAGGCCCCCAGAAATATCCGATTCCACCAATGAAAACCATCTGAAGAATGATCCAGGATTGTCGAAGGCTGATGATTTCTGGTGTGACAAATTCGTAAGCCAGTGCAAAGAGGCTACCAGCTATGCCCGCCAGAAAGCCTGAGAAAATAAAAGCCTGAAATTTAAGGCGATGATCTGAATATCCAAGAAACGAAGCCCGCTCGGGATTTTGACCGGCTGCATAAATCATTTGGCCCAGCGGGCTGTCATTAAACAGCCGCGCGGCAATCAAGGCAATTCCGACCCAGAACAGTATTATAAAAAAGATGACGAGGTCTGACTGCAGGCTGGTAAAGGGAAAAGGAGGAATGAGCGTTCGATCAATGCTGCCGCCATAATAGCGTCCAAACACGGTGGAGGAAGCAAGGACAAGTTCAGCGATAGCAAAGCTTAACATCGCAAACATGATGCCGCCTTTTCGTGTAGTGAAACTACCGAGCAAAACCGCCATGATCATTCCGGCCAAGCCCCCTAAAAAGGGAATAAGGATTGCTGGAATGTAGAGCACACTGCTACTTATACTGTTGATAAGATGTACCGAGAAAAATCCTCCAAAGCCAAAATACACTGCATGGCCTAGCGATAACAAACCTGCTTTGCCCAATAGTTGATTGTAAGAGATGGCAAAAATGACTGCGATGCCCATTTGAATGAGTGTCAAATGGGCGTAGCCGTTCTGAAATAAAAACGGGCAGAGCGCAAATATAATCAGAAACAGAAGAATGTAGGCGAGGTCTGATTTCGGCACAGGTCTTTGATTGTCGTTTGTTTTCCCTTAGAGCCAGTCTAGCGGATAAAATGCCTGATCCGCAACTTCTGTCTGACAGATCACGCTTTACACCTGCTCGAACAACAAATTAGTCTTGTTCAACCAGTTTGGCGAATTCACGCTCTTCATCATCAAGGGGTTCGAATATGGTTTCGCAAAATTCAAATATCTCTTTGGGCACTTCAAACTGGTAGGTGTCACTCTCGCCTAAATTCCGTTTTTCAACCCGCATCCATCGAATATCTTTTGGGACATCCAGATAATGAATTTGCGCATGGTAATCTCGGCCGCGAAACCAATTGAGTACGCGCATGCGGTGGTCCTTGGCAAAAAAGCCTGATCCAAAATCACGGGAATGTTCAATCTTAGAAGCTTTTCTGTTTCAATCAAAACTTGGCTTTCGATACGCTGTGTTCTTTCAAGCGCCCATTCAAAGCTTGGGATTTCAGGGCTATCGGCTTGAAACAGATTTTTCATCCATTCATCAACGGCGAAAACTATGCCATCAATTTCTTCGGCAAGTTTGTTGGCATAGGTGGATTTGCCGGCGCCAACATTGCCGGTAATAATGTAAACAGGTGCGCTCATAATGATCTCTGTTCCGGAGAGGAGATGTCGAGCGATGCTATCGCCTAATTAGAAAAGCACCAACTAAAACCTGAAAAATCTTAAGTATTTCATTTTTGTCAGCGCCGTTTTGAATAAGCAGGGCCGCCCGGTCAAAAGCGGCCGCGAGAATAGGGCTTAGAAGATCAGCCGAAATGCATCGGGTTGGCTCATCCCTTCTGCTGCCGTAAGACCCTCTTTTAGACTTTTCGCGCTAAATTCCGCATCGATTTGCTGCATGACTTCATACCCTAAAACGGAAGGTCCATCGAGCAATAGAAGGCGGCAGCGTCCCGGCCTCTGCATGGCATCAAAATACGCAGAAGCACCTTCCATGAGCATGTCAATACCATCGGATGATGTATTGGCTGCATCCTCGATTTCTTTGGCGACGGCTTCGTTTTCCTGCCGAATAACCGCAAGAAACAGATCTTTTTTATCTGCAAAGTGATGGTAAAGCGCACCGCGAGTGACGTCTGCCGCTTTGACAATATCTGGCGTGCTTGTTTGGGCGTATCCGTCGCTGACAAAAAGCGCGCGTGCCGTATCAACAAGTTTCTGTCGCATTTGAGCTGAACGTTCAGCGTTGGATTTTCTTCTAGATGTAATTTCAGTCATAATTTCTATTTACATACATTCTGAATGTATGTTAAGTAAAATATTACATACAAACTGTATGTATGTTATGGAGGATGCGATGAAAGCAAATAGTTATTATCCCGTCATCATGACCGACAAGGTGGCTGAGACGACTGAGTTTTACTGTAAATATTTTAAGTTCAAAAAGGTGTTTGAAAGCGATTGGTACGTTCACTTGACCTCTTCAGAAAGTGAGGGTGTCAATCTGGCAATTCTTGATGGAAGACACGAAACAATTCCGCAGCAGGTTCGCGGGGCAGTATCTGGGGTGATTTTAAATTTCGAAATTGATGATGTGGACAGCGAATATGAACGTCTGTCAGCGGAAGGGTTGGAAATACTCCTTCCTTTACGTGATGAAGCGTTCGGTCAACGTCATTTCATTACCGTGGACCCCAATGGAGTGTTGATTGATATTATTAAGATTATACCCCCAACCGGAGAGTTTGCAGATCAGTATTTGAGCGAAGATGTGATGGCTTAGCGTTGATTTAGCAGGGGCATCGCGCGAGTGATTGCCCCTGACTAATTCGTTTTCGGAAATTCACCGGAAATTGCCTTGGATCGATAGCGAAGATATGTTTCATGCATTCCAGAGGGCATGCGATCCAGTCGAAGTTGGATAAATTCTGGTCGGCTACGTAACTGAATAATAGCTTTTGAGAGATCCTTCATATAGCCCTTGTTCCACTCTCCTTTGGAGCATCCTGCATAGAGAAGCGAGAATTTTGCCTCACCCTGAATAGGGAGGTACAGAAGTTTATCCTGCATGTTTAATGTCTTGGCTGCTTCAAAAACCTCTCCTGGGCGCCCGATCATGGCGTCAAATCTGTGGTGAAGTATCTGCTTTACCAATAGATCCCAATCAGGCATGCCGGTATTGATAAAAAGAGGGCCATCCTTTATTTTCCGGTAGGGCTCAATTATCTCATTGATGGTTTCCGAATAAGAACGATCTTTGTGATCAATTAGAGAAACCTGACCACTTTCAAGTATGGCGGCCAAATCCATTTCCCCATCAATGTTGATATGGGCCGCAAGTTTCTCCTTTACCTCGGCTGTTGTGAGAAGACCATTGGGGAAGGTCATCATCGTCGCTTCGGAAAAATCAATGAAAGCCTCGCGCGCTTTGGTTCTGGTAAGTGCCTGAAAGCAAATTTTTCGGCCGTCTTTCATCTCCTCCATCAGTCTTGATATGCTGACAGGTATCCGACTTTGCCGATAATCGGGCAGGCTATCCAGAATTTGATCCAGTTGCAGGTTGAGCAAGCCTTTTCCCGTTTTAGGTCCTTTTAAGTAAGAAATCGGTGGGATATGCATTTCCCCCCATAAAATGACTTGTTCAGAAGCATGTGAGGAAAATGACGTAGTCTGAAAAAATAATGCAGCTGCCAGAGGCAGGCCTTTAGACAGAAATTTTCGAAGAAAATAAAAGTAACTATTCATACAAAATACACAACCTGACGAAACATACTGTGCGTGTTGTTTAACCAAAATAAAATATAAGTACAACATAAAACTAAAAATACCGGTTAATTGCCATTTCGGGCGCTTATCCGAGCGGTTATCACAATTGTGAAAATGAACCGCAATAAAAGTGAAACAACAGACGCTTAGCTTCCTGCCAAATTCCAGCAGGGCAATCCGCCCTGCTTCGTTGTTTGGATCGGTAAATTGAAGAACATTAAGTTTAATCAGGTAAGCAAGCGTTGGCAGGAAAGCGTTGCTGTTGAGGATATAAGTTTCGATATTCCAAAAGGCAGTTTTACTGTTTTGTTGGGACCTTCGGGCTGCGGCAAATCGACTACTTTACGTTTGCTGGCAGGGCTTGAGAGTTGTAGTGGTGGTCAAATTTTGATCGATGATGAGGATGTCACCCAACGAACACCGTCCGAGCGCAACCTATCCTTGGTGTTTCAATCCTACGCCCTGTTCCCACATCTCACTGTTGCCGAGAATATTCTCTTTGGCTTGAAGATCCGCAAGGTAAACAAAACAGAACAAGCGGCTCGATTGAAACGGGTAAGCGAGTTGTTGAATTTGCATCCATATCTGGATCGAAAACCCGCGCAGTTATCAGGTGGACAACAACAGCGAGTCGCACTCGGACGGGCGATCATTTCGGAACGACCCATTTGTTTGATGGACGAACCATTGTCCAACCTTGATGCAAAACTTCGACACGAAATGCGCGTGGAGATCAGGGCTTTGCAACAAAAGCTTGGCATCACAATGGTTTATGTCACACACGATCAGGTTGAAGCCATTAGCATGGCAGATCAGATCGTGCTTTTAAATAATGGCAGGATTGAGCAGATCGGATCACCTTCGGAAATCTACAGTCAACCACAAACTACTTTCGTGGCACGTTTCATCGGAACACCACCCATGAATATTATCCCTTTGCAGCAAAAAGGGAAATCACTTGCCATCGCGGGAAGTAAACAGCAGGTTCATGAATTAAGCGGCAGCATGGATATTCCGCTGTTCTTAGGCATAAGACCTGAGGATATTTCAATCGGAAAATTTGGCCTAAAAGCGCAGGTTTTAGCGTTTGAGTTTCTTGGCTCTGATGTGCTGGTTGACTGCCAGATTGGCACGGAAAAAATCACCATACGAACCGATAATCAATCCAGCTTCGCGACTGGAGAGACCGTTTTTCTGAGCTGGAAAGACAGGGCCTGCCATTATTTCGAGCAAAATTCAGGGCGGCGAATTGATCTAATGCCAGGCGTTGCCTCGCAATTATTGAGTTCAGCTTATGAATAAGAATTCCCAACACAGAAACCTTGGAGAGAACATGTTAAAGCATTTTAAAAAAGCAGGATTGGGTATGGCAACCGCAGCGGTCGCCGTGATGACTTCGACAGCCGCGTTGGCAGTTGATCTGCAATTTTATTTCCCTGTAGCAGTTGGCGGTAAAGCCGCCAAAACAATTGAAAGCTTAACGGCTGAATATGTCGCTCAAAATCCAGATGTGACAATCGATGCGGTCTACGCGGGATCATACAGTGATACGATCACAAAGGCGCTTACAGCAGTTCGCGGAGGAAAGGCACCTCAACTATCCGTAATTCTATCAGTGGATATGTTCACGCTGATTGATGAGGATGCCATTGTTGCTTTCGATGAACTGGTGACGACTGAAGAAGAAAAACAGTGGCTAAATTCATTCTATCCAGCATTCATGGAAAATAGCCAGACTGGTGGAAAAACATATGGGATTCCCTTTCAACGGTCCACACCGGTTCTGTATTGGAATAAGGAAGCTTTTAAGGCAGCCGGCCTCGACCCGGAAAAAGCACCAGCCAATTGGAATGAAATGGTGGAAATGGGTAAAAAACTCACAAAAACCGACGCTTCTGGAAACGTGACACAGTGGGGCGTTCGCATTCCTTCTTCAGGTTTTCCTTACTGGCTGTTTCAGGGATTAACCACTCAAAATGATGTCATTCTTGCCAATTCAGACGGTAACAAAACCAATTTTGATGATCCAAAAGTTGTTGAAGCCCTTCAGTATGTTGTGGATTTAAGTGTTAAGCACAAAGTTATGGCGCCAGGTATTCTCGAATGGGGGACCACACCAAAAGCTTTCTTTGAAGCCAAACAGCCATGATGTGGACTTCAACCGGTAATCTTACAAACGTAAGAGACAATGCCCCTTTTGAGTTTGGTGTTGCCATGTTACCGGCCAATAAACGACGCGGTGCACCAACTGGCGGTGGAAATTTTTACATTTTCAAAGATTCCACTGATGAGCAGAAAAAGGCTTCGTTGGAATTTGTGAAATGGATTACTGCGCCGGAACAAGCAGCGAAATGGAGCATTGCAACGGGATATGTTGCACCGATACCGCAAGCGTGGAATACACCTGCCATGAAAGCTTATGTGAAAGATTTTCCACCTGCGTTGGTCGCTCGCGACCAGCTGGAATATGCGGTAGCCGAACTTTCAACATACGAAAATCAGCGTATAACCAAAATTTTCAATGAAGCTTTGGAAGCTGCAATTACGGGGCAGTCTGATCCGGAAACGGCGCTCAAAACTGCGCAGGAAAAAGCTGAAAAAATCCTGAAAAACTATCGCTGACGGCATATTGGTGCGGCGAGCTATTACTCGCCGCACCAGATTATTGGGGAACCTATGTTACAAAACCGGATGTGGCTTTATGGCTGGTTGTTAGTCAGCCCGGCACTTATTCTGCTCTTCGCCTTCACACATTATCCAACAATTGCAACCCTCTGGAGCAGTTTTTTTACGACGCCAAAAGGGTGCCGCGAAGCCAGTTTCGTCGGTTTGGAAAATTATCAGCGTTTGCTTGAGGACGATGTGTTCTGGCAAGTGCTCGGGAACAATTCCATCTATGCCATTGGAACGATCCCATTATCCATTCTACTCGCGCTGTCCATGGCTCTTTGGGTAAACGGAAAAATACAGGGGCGGGCATTTTTACGAATGGCGTATTTTACGCCCACTGTGCTGCCGTTGATTGCAGTCGCCAATATCTGGATGTTTTTTTATACACCTGGGTTCGGTCTGATAGATTCCATTCAGGGTGCATTTGGTTTGCCTTCGCAAAATTGGCTGGGGAGCCCGGACACTGTCCTTTATGCAGTTATGGCAGTGGCAATCTGGAAAGAGGCCGGTTTTTTCATGATTTTTTATTTAGCCGCTCTGCAAGCACTCCCTCCCTCCTTACATGAAGCAGGAAGAATAGAAGGGGCCGGGCGTTGGTACATGTTTTGGAAAATTACCTTCCCGTTACTAATGCCAACAACGCTATTCGTGTCCATAAACGCTGTGATTAACTCCTTTCGATTGATTGATCACATATTTGTAATGACGAATGGCGGGCCAGACAATGCCAGCTCACTGTTGCTATTTTATATTTATGAGACGGCGTTTCGGTTCTGGGATACAGCATATGGGGCAACTTTGACGGCCGTTTTATTGGTTATTTTGGGTGCCGTGGCGATCGGGCAGTTTTATTTTATGGATAGAAAGGTACATTACCAATGAGCAGCCCAACTTCGACTGCTCTGGCTGAAATCAAGCTAGACCCTGATAGATGGCTTAATATTCTAGGGGCCTGGTTGCTCGCGCTGATGTGGATATTACCGCTCATATATGCGATATGGACGGCCATTCACCCAACAGAATATTCGGCAACCTTTGATTTATCGGCACCATTGACGTTTGAAAATTTCGAACGCGCTTGGGCCGCGGCACCATTTGCGAGATATTTTCTAAACACCGTGCTACTGGTTAGTAGTATTCTCGCGGCACAATTGGTCTTATGTACCTTGGCAGCATTCGCTTTTGCTCGTTTTGAATTCCCCGGAAAGAATTTCCTTTTCGTGCTGGTTTTAATGCAACTTCTCGTGATGCCCGATATCCTGATAGTTGAGAATTACCGGTCTATGGCAAAGTTGGGATTGATTGATACAATCACCGCTATTGGATTGCCATATATGGCTTCAGGCTTCGGAATTTTTTTACTTCGACAGACTTTTAAAACGGTTCCAATCGAACTTGAAGAAGCCGCCCGGGTTGAGGGTGCCAACCTGCTGCAAATTCTGTGGAAAGTGTATGTGCCGTTAGCTGTTCCAGTTTATTTGGCTTACGGTCTGGTATCTGTAAGCCATCACTGGAACAATTATCTTTGGCCGCTAATCATTACCAATTCAGAAGAAACACGTCCGCTAACCGTGGGCTTAAGTATCTTCGCTTCGGTAGATCAGGGCGTGGACTGGTCACTGATAAATGCGGCTACTCTGATGACATCAGCGCCTTTATTAGTCGCTTTTTTGCTGTTCCAACGACAGTTTGTTCAGAGTTTTATGCGGTCAGGAATTAAATAACCCTTCGTGTTGCGGGAGTTTCATAATTGTGAAAAATATCTGTCATGTCGCTGATGAATACTCCCGCCTGAAAAATAAGCTTTGAGCTAGGAGGCATCAATGACAGATCAGAACGAGTTGAGCTTTGATGAGTTTGACGAATTACAAAACCCCCGCGAGGAAGTTACCGATTTTGAAACAATTACTGATCAGGCGTTGAAACGCAGATCTTTTTTTAAGGGAGGACTCGCGTTAGGTCTATCTTCGCTGGTCATGGGAGCAGGCGTGGGCTCTTTCATGCCGCGCGCTATGGCGAGTAGCGACTTGCTTTTGATCCTATCCCGACCAGTACGGAAGATACAATTAAGGTACCAGCAGGCTTTGAATGGCAAATTGTCCTTCGCTGGGGGGATCCTCTTTGGTCAGATGGGGAAGAGTTCAATCATCAGACAAGGGGGACAGGGGCCAGTCAGGAACTGTCCTTTGGCGATAATAATGATGGTATGTCGTTATTTCAGCATAATGGCAAACATCTACTTGTTGTTAACAATGAATATACCAACCGGAAAATCATCTATGCAGGTAGCGAGGGCAAACCTGCGAACGCTGATGATATTCGAAAGGGAAAAGCTGCGCATGGTGTCTCCGTGGTTGAGGTCATGGAACGGAATGGTCAATGGGAAGTTGTTAAGGATAGTGCATACAATCGTCGAATAACTGCCGATAGTCCTATGGAGATTACAGGACCTGCGCGTGGCCATGACTTTCTGAAGACGAAAGCGGATCCTAAAGGGACAGAAAGTCTTGGCACCTGGAACAATTGCGGCAATGGCCGTACACCTTGGGGAACCTATCTGGCCTGTGAGGAAAATTTTAATGGCTACTTTTCAAGTAGCGATGAAAATTATGAATTGAGCAATGAGCAGAAACGCTACGGTATTGGTCATAAGGATTGGGGCTATGGATGGGCCGCAGAGGATGACCGCTTCGATATTTCAAAAAATCCGAATGAGCCAAACAGAGCGGGTTACATTGTGGAAATTGATCCGACAGATCCTTCCTCAACTCCGAAAAAACGAACAGCTTTAGGACGCTTTAAACACGAAAATGCTGAACTTGTATTAGCTGACAACGGACACGTGGTTGTTTATTTGGGCGATGATGAGCGCGGTGAGTTTTTGTACCGATTTGTGTCGTCTAAAAAATATGTGGCTGGTGGTGATAATCGAGACCTGCTTGAAGATGGTACGCTATATACGGCCAAATTTCGTGAAAATCAGCGAGGTGAATGGATTGCTTTAACACCAGAAACAACAGGCATGAAATCAAAAGCGGAAATTGCAATTTACACTCGATTAGCTGCGTCAGCAGTTGGTGCGACGACTATGGATCGCCCGGAGTGGGTCGCGGCTCATCCTGCAAAAGCGGAAGTATATTGCGCTTTGACGAACAATAAAAATCGCGGAGTAAAACCAAACAAGGGAGGGGATGCGACACCGGTTGGTGGGCCAAATCCTCGTGAGAAGAATTTGTTTGGTCAGATTGTTCGTTGGCGTCCAACAGGGGGGGATCATACATCCGCTGAATTTGCATGGGATTTGTTCGCTATGGCAGGAAATCCGGCATTATATGATGACATGCGCAAAGGGTCGGACAACATCACCACAGAAAATATGTTTAATTCACCCGACGGTTTGGCATTTAGTCCAAACGGGTTGCTTTGGATTCAAACTGATGGAAATTATTCAAATGCGAATGATTTTGAAGGACAGGGCAATAACCAGATGCTTTGCGCAGATCCAGAAACGGGTGAAATCAAGCGATTTCTGGTTGGGCCAAAAGAGTGTGAGGTTACCGGAATTACCTGGAGTGCAGATCGAAAGACCATGTTTGTAGGTATTCAGCATCCCGGTGAACGCGGCGGGAGCCATTTCCCTGAAGGAGGAGATGCAGCGCCACGCTCCTGCGTAATCGCAATCAAAAAATCTGATGGGGGCGAACTCGTTTAGAGGTTATGGAATATTGAGAATGGGAAAGGCTTCGGCCTTTCCTGTTCACTCATTCAAGTTCAAAAAATCCGGAAACTGATAGTTTTTGGGCAGTGCCAATTGCGCAATAAGTTTTTTGGCTAGATTTGGGCTGTTGTCATGAAATATTCGAGGGGCGATTGCTTCATCTGAAAAATAGACTGCATACATACGTGTCAGGCCATGAGCAAGGTCGGAATTGACCAGCATTGCAGTTCTGATGGGGCCATTTGTTGGCCAATTGCTTTCCATAAATTTGGCCAGTTGTTTTAAGTCTTCTGTATCTAGATTGAAGTCACATCCTCGTATATCTGTCAGGATGTTAAAGTGGTTTTTGTAATCAGGGCTTTGCCGCGCGGTAATCATATTTTTCTTTGCGGTTTCCCGATCAAGAATGCCAAAATATTGGGTGAATAAACAACCCACTTCAGGATCAATATGCCAATTAAATACTGGGTCTTTCATCTTGATGTGGGCCTGATGGCCAAATTGTGCATGTGCGCTTTCCTCTTTTACTTTGCATCCAGAAATTCAGGTAATTGATAATCTGTCGGAAAGCCAAAATAGCTGCAGATCTCCTTATAAAGATCAGGTTTCTCACGGTGAAAAAACGCGGGCCGGTTCACACGATGGTGAGTGTATGCATCATACATACGGGCCATCCCGTGGGCAAATTGACCTTGCAGTAGTATCGCACCTTTGATTTTACCTTGGGTCGGCCAGTTTTTATTCATGAAGTCCGCAAATGCCCGGAGGTCATTGCCCTCCATTTTTAGCTCACAGAAGGAAATATCAGTGAGGACGTCAAAATCATTTTCATAGCGCGGGTCCAAGCGGGCGCGCCGCGCATATTCCTTTGCTTGAGGCAAGTCGAGCAGTCCAGTTATCTGTATGAACAGACATCTGACATTCGCATCAAGAAAATGCTGCATACCAGAATTTTTCATTTAACAAGTGTAGGTTAGTTAGCTTTGCCTCTCAATAAATATTTACTATGTCGGTTATTCACCCAAGAAAAAAGCCGCCAGACTGAGAGACTGGCGCCTTTGTTTTGGTTGGTGTTTTCTAATCAGGTGCCCGGCAGTGCAGCGTTCTTTTTGTTGACAATCATGACAATTGCAACAGCCGGAATAAGCATGATCAGCGCAAGTGCACCGAGTTCATAGTTGGTAATCGGGATTAGACCACCCCCTGGTGTCGCAAGTGCCAGACCTGCGGCCACGACAAGGCCACGGATAATCCACTTACCTTGCGGATGTATGTCAAGCTTACCTACTTTTGCCAGGTACCCCTGCAGTCCACTGGCAATCAGCCAGACACCGATGAGGGCGGTAATGACAACCTTGACGATGGAATACCAGTCCCCTTGCAAAATAAGGGCAGGGTTGAGCACGAAGAAGAAGGGAATAAAGTAGATGATGCTTCCCAACTTCATTGCTTGAAAGCCTGTCTCCATCGGTTTTGATCCTGCAACAGTGGCGGCTGCAAATGCGCCCAATGCCACAGGTGGAGTGATGAAGCTAAGCATACCCCAGTACAGGATGAACAGATGCACAGCCATCGGATCGAGGCCGGCACTGATCACGGCAGGTGCCAGTGAGATTGCAAGGAAAATATAGGCTGCAGTAACTGTCATGCCGATGCCCAGTATGAAACTGGTCAGCGCCCCCATTACAAGCAGAACAAGAGCGTTGCCACCCGCAAGGAAGATGAGATCATTGGCAATAGTGCCCGACATTCCGGTAACAGCGAGTGCACCAACAATCAAACCAACACCACAAAGGATGCCTGCCAATTCTGCAAATAATGCGGCTGTACCCATGATGAACTTTTTCACATCTTCCCAACCCCAACGGCTGTAAGGAAGATTTGGTTGATAATGATCAGCATGGCTGTTGCATAAAATGGTGCAACAGATTCCTGCTTCAGGAAGACCAGAAGCCAGACGAGAATGACGAAAACTGCGATAAAGTGCCAACCTTCTTTAAGCGTCTGCTTCAATGAAGGAAGTTCTTCGCGGGGCAGGCCCTTGAGGTCATTTTTGGCTGCATAGGCGTCAATCTGAATAAACAGACCAAAGAAATAAAGGATCGAAGGGATAATTGCGGCAATCGCAATATCGATATAAGGAATTTCCAGAAAAGTCGCCATAATGAACGCTGTCGCACCCATAATTGGCGGCATCAGAACACCACCAGTTGAAGCGCAGGTCTCTACACCACCCGCATATGAGCGAGAGAAACCAACGCGGCGCATTGCTGGAATGGACAGAACGCCTGTTGTCAAAACATTTGTGATAACGCTACCGCTCATGGAGCCCATCAGGCCACTTGAGAAGATGGCTACCTTTGCAGGGCCGCCGCGGACGTGACCAAGCAGTGCAAAGGCAAAGTTGATGAAGAATTTGCCGCCACCGGTATATTGCAAGGCGACACCAAAGACCAAAAAGCCAATGACTAGATTGGTAAAGGCGCGCAACGGGATACCCAGCACACTTTCAGAGCTCATAGTGTGGAATATGGCAGTGTCAGGTAAAGTTGCGGCCGCACCAGCGATAGGGCCGGGCATGACATCCGCAAAGGTTGGGTAAAATGAGATGACAACCACAATTGCAAAAATTGCGATACCGCCTGCGCGGCGCGTGCATTCAAAAATCATCGCCCAGAACAGATAACTCATATAAACAGCATGTTCCGGTGCCAGATACTCCCAGCCTTCATCCAGAATTTTTTCACTACTGTAGGCAAAGTAGAAGCAAATACCCATCATGATCGCCGCCAGAATTCCATCATACAACGGAACTGACGTTTTTGATGAGCGGCTTGTCATCGGCCACATAAGGAATATGAGTGGCAACAAAAAGCCGGCAATTATGTATGCATATTGATTGGATAGAAAGGTGTATCCAACAAAAAAGCCAAAGTTAAATAACTGGTTGATAGACAGCAGCAAAACTGCAATTGCGGAAATATAAGGCACAAGTGCCCATAGGCCGGTAAGAGTACGACGCCTTGTTGGCTCGTCGACGACTTCCGGTGTGTTTGGAGTATTTGTCATGACTGTTTACACGCCCTGGAGAAGGTGCTTGAAAAAGGAGTACGTAAAGAAAGTGAGCACAAGGCTGCCTGTTTGCCGGTAAGCATAGCTAGAATATCCGGTTGAAAAGCACCCATGTGTTTATGCCTCCCCATTTATAGTTTTTCGTTATTATTGGCCTGATTTTTCAGGCAAGCTGTTTTCTGGTATGAAAACTTTTGTGGATATTTCCGTTTGTACGTAAATACCAAAGTCTGGCGATGGAATTAACACCGCCAGACTATTCATTCAACCTATGTCAGCAAGATTACTTCTTAAGACCAACAGGCATGCCCGCGGCTTGTAGAGCTTTCATACGGGCTTCTACCCAGCCATCTTTAAACTCATCTTCTGAAGGGTTGGTTGCCTTGTAATCAGCATATGCTTTGATCAAAACGTCCTGACGTTTGATAAGACCCTGATTGTGGGCTTCAGCTGCATCTGACCACTTGCCAGCTTCTTTGAAATATTTGACCGCACCTTCATGGTAAGGAATAATCCATTCGAAACTCTGGTTAGCGATGTTCCAGCCTTTGGCTCCTGGCGCATTGTCTTTATATGCGTCATGTTTTTCAACCATGGCTTTAGTCAGTGTGTAGACTTCGTCCACTGAACGGTCAGAATTTGTGACCAGAATTGGGTAAGGATATCCGGCGCCAACCCAAGGTTTGTCCTTGCTGATTTCTGCACCTACAACTGCAGTATTTGGTGAGAAGTAAGGAGCAACCTTGTTCACCATTTCCCAACCTTTTGCATTGTCAGCAGGCATTGGTGCCCATGTAATTCCACGAGGGCTGGCTGCCAGACGTTTTACATGCGGTGATACAGTTGAAGAGAAAGCTGCGTCGATCTGGCCATTGATAACCCCATCGATTGAATCTTTAAAACCAGGAAATTCAACTTTTTCGACATCATCCCAGCCAAGACCTGCATAAGCAAGCATAGCTTCTGTGCCAATATTCAGAGCGTCTGAACCGCGAACCCACGCGATTTTTTTGCCTTTGTAATCAGCAGGTGATTTGATACCGGCGTCCGCAGCTGTTGCAAGTCCAAGACCAAACGAGCCTTTGGATGTCATGATGACACGCAATGGCTGAGGGCCCCATGCCGCTGTAGCAAACTGTCCAACACCTTCCTGTCCGAAATAGCTGGCAATACCGCAGGCACAATAGTCTGCTTTACCAACTTTCAGCGGAGTCATGCGGGAAATATCGTTTTTGCCCGGCAGGACACGAATAGAGGTGCCAAATTCGTTTTTCAGCATGTTGCCGATGGCAACGGACTGAGCATAGCCACTTGATGTGGTGCCATAAGCTGTCCAGATCATTGACTTGGGCAGTTCGGCGGCGACAGCCGAAGTTGCAATTCCTGCCGTCAGTGCGACAGCAAGGGCAACTTTTTTAGTGAGGCTGCCAGTGAGTGAAGAGTGCATTTTATTCCTCCCGTTATTATTTTTGCCGGAACTCTTTGATTTTCGTTGCTTGTCCCGAGGTGCCCCCATTGTGAATATCAGGAGCGGTTTCTGCAAGTGCATTTTGGGTAAATCTTCCATCTGATCAACTGATTTTCAACAAAAACGCTCTAAAATGACGTAAGGGCATCAAATATTTGTCCGGGTTTCAACTATTGGTGAAATCGGGCGTGCAGCAAAACAAGCTCGTGTGGGCAAAAGCTAAGAATCCAAACTAAACAGTGAACAGATCGCAACATTACAAAAGAAAACCGTGATAAAGCACACAATGTTCCTTTTTTGTTCTTTTTTGACGATAGTTTTAGGGATATTAAAACTGAGCCTAAAAAAACGGGAGACAGGCGATGAGCATCGAGAATGTGGACAAATCGATAAATTATATAGAATTCCCTTTAACGGACCCTGGTGCGACCCAGCATTTCTACCATGTGCTATTTGGGTGGGAATTTACCAACTGGGGGCCTGATTATATCAGTTTTACCGGAGCTGGTGTGGAAGGTGGCTTTAATAGGCAAAGCGGTGTTACGGCGACAAAGCCGGGTGTGCTTGTAGTGCTGTATTCAACACAATTGGAAGATATTTGTGAACGGATTAAGGAAATCGGTGGTCAGATTCTCCAGCCCATTTACGAATTCCCCGGTGGGCGTCGATTTCATTTCGCTGATCCAAATGGAAATGAGCTGGCAATCTGGTCAGATAAATAGTCTGAGGGATTAACTTCCGGGGATTTGAAATATCCCCGGAAGACATTATTCAAGCGGGTGAGCTTTATTTTGCTGGTTCGAGGATGCTGCAATAATTTGCAACTCCTGACCCACCCATATTAAAGACGCAGCCAAGCGCGGCGCCCTCTTTTTGTAGGTCACCTGCAGTATTGGTGAGTTGCATCGCGGACATGACATGCATGGATACACCCGTAGCACCAACGGGGTGGCCTTTTGCTTTCAGTCCACCTGAAATATTAACCGGGGTTTTGCCATCCTTCAGAACGATGCCCTCCTCAATGGCGCGCGCACCGTCACCCGCTTTGGTTATACCCATTGCTTCGTAAATCAAAAGTTCCGCTATTGTGAAGCAGTCATGAACTTCTGCGAAATCCAGATCATCAACTGAAATGCCTGCAGCATCAAATGCCCGTGAGAAGGCGGTTTTAGGGCCTTCAAATTTAAGTGGATCACGTTTGGACATGGGAAGGAAGTCATTTACATGTACGGCGGAACGAAACGCAATGCTGTGCTTGAAATCCTGTTCCATATCCTGAGAGACCATGATCATCGCGGCAGCGCCGTCACTGATGGGAGAGCAGTCGGTCAGGCGAAGAGGAGGCGCAATCAGCGGGTTTTTGTTTGTAACAGTGTTGAAGAAGTCAAAATCAAACTCTCGGCGCATGTGCGCCAAAGGATTGGCAAGTGCATTACCATGATTTTTTTGCGCGATACGGGCTAGAGCCTCTGACTTGTCGCCATATTCATCAAAATAGGCTTTGGCGAACATACCAAAAATTGCCGGGAAGGATAAATCAGCTTCTTCTTTTTGATAGGAGGCTCCAGCGAGCGCTTTGGTGACACCAGCTGTATCCAACTCGGTCATTTTTTCGGCTCCGATGACCAGTGTTATTTTTGAATCACCACAGCGAATACTGTCGCGAGCCGCATATACGGCGGCGGAGCCAGATGCACAGGCATTTTCTAGTCGAGTTGCCGGTTTGAAACGCAGACCTTCATCCAGATTAAGCACAAGAGAGGAGGCGAAACCATCTGGAACCATTCCCGAGTTGAAGTTCCCGAGCCAAATGCTATCAATCTGTGCCGGTTCAATGCCGGCGTGATCGATTGCTTCTCTCGCAGCATCAATGATCAGATCTTCGATTGTTTTATCTTCGTGACGTCCAAAAGGGGTATGCCCCCAACCTACAATCCGCGCGTCCATCTGATTGTTCTCCTTGCGGTTTATTGAAATGGATTTCGACTTTGCAGCTATCTAGCATAATCAGTTCTTTTTTGGAACTTGAAACTGGCAAGCATGTGACCCAATTCTCAAAACAGGTTTGGGTTGGCAGCTGATATGGCGCATTTGAAACAGTTTCAGGCCAGAAATGATTATTTTCATCCTGTATTTCGTATTACTCTAATGTACTGGCGAGGTTGAAAGTGATGACTTATTGTTTCAACTGGTCACAAGAAAAAAGAGGGGGATCAAATGACAGAGCAGAATGACGCTCATTTAAATGAGATCGATACGGACCATGAAATCGGCGAGGATAATATCACGCCATTTGGGCTTGATATCCATAATCCGGTTTTTGTGGTTTCAAGTATCTCGATCATTGTGTTTGTGTTGGCAACTTTGATGTTTCAGCAGGCTGCAACCGAATTTTTTGGATGGCTTCGTCCTTTTTTGACCTCCACCTTTGACTGGTTTTTTCTCAGTGCAGCTAATGTTTTCGTTCTTTTTTGTCTGGTTCTGATGATTAGTCCGCTTGGACGAATTCGACTTGGCGGGGCCGAAGCCGAAGCGATTACAGTTACTTTGGATGGTTTGCCATGTTGTTTGCGGCGGGCATGGGGATCGGTTTGATGTTTTTTGGCGTCTCAGAGCCAATGTCCCACTATGCTTCCTCAATCGGTGGGACAAGTGTCGAAGGGGGCGTAAGGACAGATTGGGCACCCCTTGGGGCTGCAGCGGGAAACAGTGAAGCAGCGGTCCAATTGGGCATGGCTGCGACCATTTTTCATTGGGCCATACATCCGTGGGCAATTTATGCGGTTGTCGCCCTGTCTCTTGCTTTTTTCTCTTTTAATAGCGGGCTGCCATTAACACTGCGCTCGGCTTTTTATCCATTACTAGGTGAACGTGTCTGGCGCTGGCCAGGGCATGTTATCGATACGCTGGCTGTTTTCGCCACCTTGTTTGGCTTGGCAACGTCACTTGGCTTTGGAACTGAACAGGCGCTCGCCGGCTTCAACTATCTTTTTGGGTGGAGTACGGGCAACGGCGCAAAGGTTCTGTTGATTGCCTTTATTACTGTGCTGGCCATCATATCTGTGATGAGAGGATTGGACGGTGGTGTTAAAATCCTATCGGAAGTGAATATTGCGCTTGCGGCTTTGTTGCTCATTTTTGTGCTGCTGGTTGGTCCAACTGCATCAATCTTTGAATCCATGCTCGCGGGTGGCCTGGCTTATGCAAAGGAAATCGTACCTTTATCAACACCTTTTGGCAGAGAAGACGCCAATTTCACTCAAGGCTGGACTTCGTTTTATTGGGCGTGGTGGATTTCCTGGTCACCTTTTGTTGGTATGTTCATTGCTCGCGTCTCTCGCGGAAGAACGGTGCGGGAATTTGTGTTCTGTGTCATTATCATTCCAACATTGGTAACTGTTATCTGGATGAGTGTTTTTGGCGGAACAGCCATTTCACAGGTTCTGGCGGACGCTGCAGCTCCTGTGAAGGATGCAGCGCTTGAGCTCAAGTTATTTGTGATGCTGGAGCCGCTTCCACTAGCAACCATTACATCGTTGATCGGGATTATTCTCGTGCTGGTCTTTTTTGTGACCTCTTCAGATTCTGGCTCACTCGTGATTGATACAATTACTGCTGGCGGCAAAGTGGATGCCCCAGTTTCTCAACGGGTTTTCTGGTGTTCGTTTGAAGGGATCGTCGCCGCGACATTGCTGTTAGTTGGCGGTGCAGGTGCACTAAACGCTTTGCAGGCAATGGCGGTGTCCACTGGTTTTCCATTTGCCATCGTTTTATTGCTGATGTGCGTCAGTTTGTTTCTGGGGCTCTGGCAGGTTCATCGACAATCCCGAAAACGCTGATTTTCTCGAAATGCCCGCGAAAGAAGCGGGCATTTTTTTTGCGCCTCTTTACTCACTGGGACTGAGCCGACATACTGCAATCAAAAAAAGATGGATGAGTAGTATGAATATTGAAGATGCGATAAAAAGCCGCAAGTCAGTACGGGCTTTCACCGATCAGCCTGTTGATCAGGAAACAATCCATAAAATTCTTGAATTGGCGCAACGGGCGCCAAGTGGGACGAACACCCAGCCTTGGCATACCTACGTATGTACTGGTGAAGTCAAAGACGCCATTGTTAAAGACGTTTGCGAGTTATTTGATCAGGGCAAGGCGAGCCGTTATGAAGATTTCGACTATTATCCGCCGGTTTGGGAACCTGTTCACAGGGATCGTAGGCGACAGTTAGGGTGGGAACTCTATGGTCTGCTTGGAATAGAGAAGGGCGACCGCGTAAGAACGGCTGCTCAATCCAAGCGGAATTTCAAGTTTTTCGATGCGCCGGTTGGTTTGTTTTTTACAACAGATGCTTATTTGGGGAGAGGGAGCTGGTTTGATGCTGGCCTCTATATGCAAACAGTGATGTTGGCGGCTAGAGCATTCGGTTTGCATACCTGTCCACAGGCTGCTTGGATTTCTTTCCAGGATCCCATTTATAAACATTTGAATATTCCCGCGGATCAGGTTTTGTTGTCTGGTATGGCGCTTGGATACGAAGATACAGACGCCATTGAAAATACGTTGGTGAGCAAGCGGGAAGACATTGAAAATGTTGTGACATACGCCGGGTTTTAAACATGATCAATGATGTGTGGTTAGTGTTTAAAAAATGTGTTTATGTCATTTAAGTGCATCTGATTGAGGTTATTTTTCAACAATCAGTTCAATTTCTGTTGGAAAAATGCTAATATTAGGATTGTCAGAATAAGAGCTTGGGCTTTTATTTGGACATTGCGATTCAGCTTGGGCGTTTCCGCAGGTACGCAACCAGTGGTGTTTAAGTTAATTCAGTAGTAGCGAGTAGTGGTCTGATGTATTGGGGAGCAAAAATTACAATATGGATGGTTGTTGTACTCGGTCTTGCTTCGCCTGCCGCGGCCAATGCTCATTGCGCAAACCTCAAGATTGCATATTCGGCAAATTGGGTACCCGTAAGCTACGACCTCAAATCCAAAAAGCGACTTGGGATTGCGCTTGATATTCAAGCTGAAGCGTTCAGTCGGCTGCGACAAAAGATCAGTTTCCATAGCGGATTGCCATGGAGCCGACAGCTGCGAATGTTAAGGGCTGGGGAGCTTGATGTTATTTCAGCCATGCACTCGAGCAAGGCGCGTTTGACAGATTTTATGTTTTCAGAGCCGTTTTATGAAAGCGTTGTTCGAATTTTTGTAAAAAAGGGGCGCGGTCTTGAAGTTTCAAAAAAGGAAGATCTTGTCGGAAAACATGGGCTGATACCATGGGCGGCAAGTTTTGGTCAGGAATTTGACGCGTTTGCCAAGGATCATCTGCAGCTTACTGAGTTCAGAGAGCCGGAGAGGTTCTTTCAGTTGCTTGCCGCAGAACGTTTCGACTATCTCGTGATCCCGGAAAAAATGGGTCGCTTTTTTAGCCGAAAACTGCAAATGGAAGATATGGTCGTTCCTGTCGGGCCAGCGATTACAGTACAAAAAATACATCTGGTAATGTCAAGAAAGTCTGACTGCAAAAACATGTTGGCTCCGTTCAACAGAATGTTGAAAGAAATGAAAGCAGACGGAACCATCAAGCGGATGATTGCACGAAACCTTGAGCTGGCCTATGGAAAGTAGGAATTAGGCACCGTTTAAGCGCGAAGCAATGGCGCCTAGAATTCGGGATTTTCTGAGCAGATAAGTCCAGATCTGTTCAATCCAGTGAAACACAGGTGTGGCAATGGCAAAGGGCAGTACAAGCATTGTAATTGCGCCACCACCAACGATTACGTCACTTAACCAGTGTGCGCCGCTGAACAGGCGCGGTAGATTGTTCAGCAGGGCAAAAATAACGGCGAGTGCTGTGACTGTTCTGTTTCTGATTAATAGGATAACCAGCAGAGAATATATGAATGTCGTAACTCCGTGATCCCCCGGAAAAGAATGGTGGGATTTCACTTTGGTTTTGATGCCGATTTCAAGTGTGTTCAAGTCATAAAATGGACTGAGGACGAGTGAGGGGCTCAAGCGTTCCATTTCCTGAAAACCGGTTTTTGAAACTGCTATACCCAGTAGAACAAAAATCGTGATCACTGTGAAAGCTGCCAGCTTTTTCGCAAGCGCATCCGTGCGATCCATGGCCACATACCATAACAGCAAAACAACCATGAATATTCCAGCAATCACATTTGCTAAATGAATATTCATGTAGGCCCAAAAATATGACCAGGCACACGCATCTTCAAGGCTGCCGTTTAATGCGAAAAAAACGGCAGAGTCGATCTGTCTCCAGACAGTTGCTGCGGGTTGCCATAACAGACTTGCCGCCAACAGGGCGACCGTGGAAAAGCAGTAAATGAAAAACAGAATTCTGTTCTTGGTACCGTGTATCAAGATTTTGGCCTTTTATGATATATCAACGCGCTACTGTTTATTATACTTGCGGGATGAGAGAAACCAGAAATCGCACAGCTTTGAGCGCAGGCTGAAAAAAAATTAGTTAATAATGCTTCAAAAAATTAAATTACTTTCTAAAAACTGTATCGCATTAAGAAAATAGACTTGCGCAAGATCTGTTGAAGATGCAAGTTGACCATATATATTTTGAGTAAGCTGGAAATTTCTCAAACTGTAAACTGGTTAGCAGTGTCATCAGGATCCCAAATCGTCACTTATATGCTCTGCCTTGCCGAAACTAAAGAAAACAAACGGGAGTAACATCGTGTTAGACAAACGTAATTTCTACATCAATGGTAAATGGGTTGCACCCTCCAGCCCCAATGATTTTGATGTAATCAATCCTTCAACAGAAGAAGTCTGTGCAGTCATTTCATTGGGTGGTCAGGCGGATACAGATGCAGCGGTTGCAGCAGCAAAAGCAGCATTTATCCCATGGTCAGAAAAACCACAGGAAGAACGTACAGCGCTGATCGAAAAATTCGCAGATATTTATGATGCGCGCTCTGCAGAAATGGGAGAGGCTATTTCAACGGAAATGGGTGCACCAATTTCTATGGCGAAGTCAGCGCAGGCGGGTTCCGGTTCTTTTCATATTCGCAACTTCATCAGAGCTCTGAAAAAATTTGAGTTTGATCGTCCTCTGGGCTCTCACGCTCCCAATGATCGAATTTTATATGAACCAATTGGCGTCTGTGGGTTGATTACGCCGTGGAACTGGCCAATGAACCAGGTGACTTTGAAAGTAATTCCTGCCATCGCGACAGGAAACACTGTGGTTCTCAAGCCTTCTGAAATAGCTCCTTTGTCATCTCTGTTGTTTGCTGAAATGATGGACGAAGCAGGATTCCCGGCAGGTGTGTTTAACCTTGTGAACGGTGATGGTGCTGGTGTTGGTACACAGCTTTCAGGTCATCCCGATGTGGACATGATTTCTTTTACCGGATCCACCCGCGCTGGAATAGCAATTTCCAAGAATGCTGCAGATACCGTGAAACGGGTAGCATTGGAACTGGGTGGTAAAGGTGCAAATGTGGTTTTCGCGGATGCCGATGAAAAAGCGGTTAAACGCGGCGTTATGCATTGTTTTGCAAATACAGGTCAGTCCTGTAATGCGCCAACCAGAATGCTGGTGGAGCGTTCTATCTATGATGAAGCCGTGGAAACCGCAAAGGCAGCGGCAGAGGCCGTGACTGTTGATTTATCAGATAAGGAAGGTCGTCATATCGGCCCTGTCGTGTCTGAAGCCCAGTTCAACAAAATTCAAGGTCTCATCAATAAGGGTATCGAAGAAGGGGCCAAACTGGTTGCTGGTGGGCCGGGACGTCCTGAAGGGTTGGATAAAGGGTATTTTGTGCGCCCAACTGTGTTCGCTGATGTGACAAACGAAATGACGATCGCCCGCGAAGAAATTTTTGGTCCTGTGCTTTCGATCATTCCATTTGATACAGAGGAAGAGGCCGTCAAAATTGCTAATGATACCGTATACGGCCTTACAAACTATGTTCAGACGCAGGATCCGGAAAAAGCCAAACGGATGGCTCGCCGGTTACGTTCTGGTATGGTTGAAATGAACGGAACTTCACGCGGAGCCGGCGCACCATTCGGAGGATATAAACAGTCTGGTAATGGTCGTGAAGGCGGTGTATGGGGCTTGGAAGATTTTCTTGAAGTCAAGTCTGTGAGCGGTTGGGCTGACGCATCCTAACTCACTTTACACCTGATTGATTTTGGGGTCACAATGCTTGTGCGTTGTGACCCTTTCTTCTTTGTTTGACGCTACTGGAAGCATGCCAAATATTCTGCCGAAGAATTGCATGAAATCCGCAGATTATGCTTAAGGTGGGGGATAATTCCCGCTGGAAGTTGAGTGTGTTTTTCAGTAATGTCCGGCACTTGGAAAACTTTTATTATTGAAGTGGTAGTCTCGAAAACATGACTGTGGCATCTGACAAAACCCACATTTGGGTAAGAACTGAACATAAGGCACATGAAAAGCGAGTGGCATTGGTCCCAGCCGACGCGAAAAAACTACTGGATGCCGGATATCGTATAAGCGTTGAAAGAAATCCTCTTAGGTCTATCGCAACCGAAGATTATTTGGCTGTGGGGTGCGACATCGTGGATGAGGGAAGCTGGCCGGATGCGCCAGAAGATGCTTTCATTCTGGGGGTTAAAGAGTTGCCAGAGGGTGAAAGCGACCTTACTCATAGACACATCTATTTTGGTCATGTCTATAAGGATCAACCAGGATGGCAGCACACTCTTGGTCGTTTTGTGTCTGGTAAGGGAACTCTTTACGATCTGGAATGTCTTGTTGATGAAACCGGACGACGTGTAGCCGCATTTGGTTACTGGGCCGGGTTTGCGGGTGCTGCTGCGGCAGTAAAAGTTTGGTGCGGTCAAAAGGCAGGGAATAAACCTGCACTGGATAAACTGGGCGATTATCCAAATGTAGATGCGCTGTTAAGCGAATTGAATTCAGAATTGTCGGCCTTTGAAGAAAAACCAAACATGATTGTAATCGGAGCTCTTGGTCGTTCTGGCAGTGGCGCCGTCGATCTGGGGGAGCGGTTAAAGTTGGACGTGACCCGTTGGGATATGAATGAAACGAAATCTGGTGGGCCATTTCCGGAAATCCAACAACATTCGATTTTTGTAAACTGTATTTTGGCCAATAAAAACTGCCCACGCTTTGTGACACATGACGATATTACGATAAACAATCGGAAATTGTCGGTAATTTCGGATGTGAGCTGTGATCCAGAAAGCGTCTATAATCCCATTCCTGTCTATAACAAGAGTACCACTTTTGATAATCCCATAGTGTCTGTCATCGACGGGAATAATCCGCTTGATGTGACGGCGATTGATCATTTGCCGTCCATGCTACCAAGGGAAGCAAGTGAAGATTATTCTTCGCAACTGGTGAAAGCATTACTGGAACTGGATCAGCCCGAAAAAGGCATCTGGGGCCGCGCGCTTGATGAATTTAATAAAAATATTGCACGTCTTTAAGTGTTTGATTGGAGAAAATAAATGCCGACTATTCATTGGCTGGGAGCAGGGTTGTCTTCGGTCCCGGGTATCCGCCGTTTGATTGAAAATGGTCACAAACTGGTTGTTTGGAACAGAACGATTGCTAAGGCGGAAGAAGCAACACAGGGACTTTCAGGTGATTTTTCCGTCCGGTCTTTTTCAATGGAAGCGTTGGAAGCAGAGATAAAAGAAGGTGACGTTGCAGTTTCCATGTTGCCGGGTGATTTTCATCCGTTAATCGCCAAAATCTGCCTTTCGGCAAATGCCAATTTTGTATCCAGTTCGTATATTGCGCCAGCGATGCGTGACCTGGACGCTGTTGCTAAAGAAAAAGGGTTGGTTCTACTGAATGAGATCGGGCTTGATCCGGGAATTGACCATTTAATGGCACATCTATTGATGGCTGACTACAAGGCATCCGGCGCTTATGATCCGAAAAACGAGCATTTTTTCCGCTCCTATTGTGGCGGCTTGTCGGAAGTTAAAAATGATTTTTGCTACAAGTTTAGCTGGTCACCGCTGGGTGTTTTGAAAGCTTTGCGTTCTCCATCGAAAAGTTTGAAAGACGGCAAAGATTATGATGTCTCCAGACCTTGGGATGCGGTAGAAAGTTATACGCTGGACCTTGAAAACGGTCCTGAAACTTTTGAGGTGTACCCCAATCGTGACAGCCTTCCCTATATTGAAGAATATGGATTTGACGGCCTGAATATGAACCAGTTTGTTCGCGGCACCTTGCGTTATGGGGGATGGTCTTCGGCGTGGGATCATATTTTTAAAGAAGTAGAAATTTTGTCCGGACCCGAAGGAGATGCACGTCTTGAAGAAATCGCTGCTGAACTTTGGTCTAAATATGCGGTTGAAGAAGGCGAAGCGGATCGCGTCGTTCTAAGCGTTGATATTACGGCAAAAAAAGACGGTAAAATTGTCTACGACAAGTCTTTTGTCATGGATGCCTATGGAGATGCACATCATACTGCGATGGCACGATTGGTTTCAACGCCAGTCAGCTATGGCGTTGAAGCAGTTCTCGCTGGTGAGATAGCACCGGGTGTTCATGCGGCACCAAGTGATCCGACAATCGCCGGAAAGTGGATAGACAATCTGCGCGGCGCAGGTGAGAAAATGGAAATTATTGACCACCTTAGCTAACTTTACCGGCAAATATCTGTATCATTGTGATGTTGTCAATGAGGTTTAATAGTGACACGAATTTTTATTGATGCAGATGCATGCCCTGTGAAGGATGAGACGTACCGCGTTGCTGGCAGGCATAAGCTTGTGACTTATGTTGTCAGCAACAGTTGGATGCGCTTGCCAAATAGCCCGTTGATAGAGCAGGTGACGGTGAGTGACGGATTTGATGCTGCGGATGATTGGATTGCAGAAAATTGTGGCGCAAAAGACATCGTGATCACCAATGACATCCCGCTTGCAGATCGTTGCCTGAAGTCAGGTAGTCTGGTGTTGCGGCCAGATGGCAAAAATTTTTCCAATGCCTCGATCGGAATGAAACTGGCGATGCGGGATCTCAACTCTTACCTTCGGGATATAGGGGAAATCAGCGGGCATAACGCTGCCTTTGGCAAAAAGGATAGATCCCGGTTTTTGAACGCTCTTGAAAACGCGGTGCAAAAGATGAAGAAAATTTAGGTTTCTGAAATCAGAAAAATATGAAATGCTACTAACGGGAGGCGTTTTGACAGTCGCTGTCAAAACTATAATCGCGGGTAGCGGAATGAGAAAAATACAAGAAGAAGCACCCGAGCGCTTGACCGCTCAAGGTGCCGTGCATGATGTGATTATCATCGGTGCAGGCTTTTCGGGCATTTGCGCCGGATATCATCTTTTAAAGCGTGGCTGCTCAAATTTTGTCATTCTTGAGCAGGAGGATGGCGTCGGTGGGACTTGGTTTAAAAACAGGTATCCAGGCGCTGCTTGCGACGTCCCAAGCCATTTCTATTGTTTTTCATTCTCCCCAAATCCTGATTGGTCGCATGTATATTCACCTCAACCGGAAATACAGGCATATTTGGAAAAATGTGTTCAAGATTTTAATCTCGCTACTCATATTCGGTTGAATACAACAGTCAGTAGCCTGACGTTTGACGAAGATACAGGGTTATGGACTGTTCAGGCGGAAGAGGGACAACATTCTACCTTGAGAGCGAAACATGTTGTGGTGGGTTCAGGCGGATTGAATACGCCATCGGTTCCAGTTTTTCCCGGGTTGGATGAGTTTCAGGGCGAGGCATTTCACACAGCAAATTGGCAATCTGATATACCACTGGCTGACAAGAATACTGTGGTGATCGGTAGTGCTGCGAGCGCTGTTCAGGCTGTTCCTGAGCTTGCAAAGGTTGCTCGTAAGCTGACAATGTTTCAGCGAACGCCCAACTATATTATACCACGCGATGACAGGGCTTATCTGGATAAGGAGAGGGAAAAGTTTCGGCACTCTCCTCTAAAGTTGAGAATGCAGCGGTTCAAATTCTATCTGCGTTTTGAATATGTTCTCTCACCGCTATTTAAAAAGAATTCCTGGATTCGAAATCGTATCGAAAAGAAGGTTAAACGATACATCCGTCAGTCTATCAATGATCCTGAACTGGCTCAGAAGCTGGTTCCAACTTACGAACTGGGATGTAAGCGTATTCTCATTTCTGATGATTTTTTTCCGGCACTTAACCGCGAAAATGTCGAGGTGAACACAGATGGAATTGACCGAATAGAAAAGGATGCGGTCATTGACGGTTGTGGTCGTCGCATTGAAGCAGATGTGATTGTGCTTGCAACCGGATTCGATTTGCATAAACAGATGATTTCCATAGAAATGATTGGCCGAAATGGCGTGTCTTTGAATGCTCGTTGGGAAAAGGAAGCCAGCGCTTACAAGGGGTGCATGGTGGACGGGTTTCCAAATGTATATTTTGTGACCGGTCCCAATACGGGGGTTGGTTCCACCTCAGTCGTTCACATGATTGAAGCGCAAATGCATTTTATCATGCAGTGTATTGATTTGGCGGCAGACCAGAAATTGATCGAGCCGACTAATGCTGCTGTACAAGCCGATAATCAGAAGACCCAAAAAGATTTGGAAAATACGGTTTGGGCTGGCTCCTGCCATAGCTGGTACAAAGATGAAAACGGCCGCATTCATACGTTATACCCTCATGCCGCACGACGTTTTCGAAAAGAACGAAGACGTTTGCGCCGTCAGGATTTTTTGATAACCCAACGAAAAAAGAACCGGGAGACGGCTGATGTTACTTAAATTACCTTATTTCCTTTATAAAAGGCGGATGCTCATCAGCGCTGGTGATCGATATTGGCAGCGAAAAATGTCGGGAAAAGGACTTGAACTGGATGGACGCCGTTTAAATCCCCGTGCGCAAGGTCTGTTTGAATTGATGGCGTTGTTCGCTGTTCCTGCAAAATACTGGACGCCCGCAAATATGAGGGCAGGCTATCGCAAATCTGTTCAACTGTTTGATGGCCCAAAACCTGGTGTGAAAGATGTTCACGATATTATGATCAATTTGCCCGGGCGCGATATAAAGGCCAGGCTATATGACAACATACCGGGTTCGGATCCAAAACCTTGCTTGTTGTATTTTCATGGGGGTGGCTTTGTCATTGGTGATCTTGAAACTCATGATGGTTTATGCCGGCGTCTGGCGCGCGAAACAGGGCACAGGGTATTGGCGATTGATTATCGTTTAGGGCCGGAACACCGTTTTCCTGCAGCAATGGACGATGCCGTTGATAGTTGGGTCTGGCTTCAACAAAATGCGGCCAGATTAAATATTGATCCTGAACGGATCAGTGTCTCGGGCGATAGCGCGGGCGCGGTGCTGGCTTTGCTTGTGTCTGCAAAGGCGTCACATGGGCAGATGGGAAATATCCCTTTGTCTACTGAGTTAATATACCCCGCTGATTTGACAGTGAAATCAACCGCATCTCGTGAATTGCTTGGTGGTGAGGACATACTCCTAACCAAGGAGCTTATGGATTGGTTTAATGGCCAGTTTACATCTGATGAGATGTCCATAGCTCATCCTCACTTAAATGCGCTCGATAACGCGGTTTCAGGGAATATGCCTCCAACCTGGATTTTAACCTGTGGATTTGATCCGCTTCGTGATGACGGAAAACTTATTGCCGAAAAACTGAAGTCAAAAGGGGCTCAAGTCGCATTTACCGAATATTCGGATCTTTACCATGGATTTATTGGGGCGGGGGCTCTGTTTTCTGAAGTTGATGACATGGTTCTAGGGATGGGTGATTTTATTCGCCAACATCTAAATAATAAAAAAGAAGCGGATTAAAAGCTGCAAAAAGAGGAGGGGGAAATGAGATTTTCGGGGCAGATTGCGGCCATAACCGGGGCTGGCTCTGGTATTGGGCGCGCGTTGGCTGTGGCTCTGGCCAAGGAAGGGTGTCATTTGGCGCTGGCAGATCTGGATGAGGCCGGTTTGCAGGGTACAGTCGATATTGTAAAGGGGCACAACATTAGCTGTCGGCATGTTTTGTTGGATGTGAGTGATGAGGCCGCCGTACAAAAATGGTCTGATGATACTGTGGAAGAGTTTGGGCGTGTGGATTATATATTCAACAATGCCGGTGTTGCTCTTTTCGATAGCGCCGAAAGTGAAGACTATGAAAGCTTTCGCTGGGTAATGGATATAAATTTTTGGGGCATGGTATATGGCACCAAAGCGTTCCTGAAGCATTTCCGAAAATCCGGCTCCGGTCATGTGATTAATGTATCCAGTTTGTTTGGGTTGATCGGTTTTCCCGGTCAAAGTGCCTATAATGCCAGTAAATTTGCCATTCGCGGATATACCGAGGCTCTCGCTCTTGAACTTCAGGGAAGCAATATCGGGGTGACATCAGTCCATCCGGGTGGAATTCGCACGGACATCGCCAGAAATGCGCGGTTTAAAAGAGCAGGTGAAAGCAGCAACAGCCAGTTAGAAACCATAAAACGCTTCGATGCGCTGGCAAAAACCTCACCTGCACAAGCGGCGGAGACAATTCTCAACGGTGTGGTTTCCAATAAACGAAGAGTCCTGATTGGAAATGACGCCCGAATTCTGGATTTTGTTCAGCGATTGATGCCAACCCGATATGGCTCTTTTTTAAACCGTGTTTTGAGTTAAGCGGATAAGCTGGACAGTTCGTCATCGCTTCATTAGGTTGCAAAAAATCGGTTTTTAAAGGTGCCAGAATATGTCCTCGTTTGTGTTCCGCTTTACACATGCAATTACCCGCAAACCTTCGCGTTCCATTGCAAATGGTTTGCGGGCGGAGGATTGTGGAAATCCTGATCCCAATCTTTTTATGGAGCATCATGAAGAATATGTTCGTGCGCTTACTACTGCAGGAGCACAGGTTATCACGCTTGATCCATTGGAAGAGTTTCCCGATAGCGTTTTTGTGGAAGATACGGCCCTGTGCTTACCCGAAGGCGCAATTGTTATGAGACCCGGCGCACCTTCGCGACTTGGCGAAGCTGCAGCGATCAAACCCACATTACTAAGCCAGTTTTCCACTGTTATGGAAATAGAAAACGGGTTTATCGAAGGAGGGGATATTCTTGTAACCGGCGAAGAGATACTGGTTGGAACGTCGGATCGCACAAATGAGGAAGGTATAGCGGAGCTTGCAGGACTTGTGAAACAGTGGGGCTATAAGGTGCGGCGAGTACAAACACCGCCAGAAGTTCTGCACTTTAAGACTGACTGCGGTTTACTGGATGCCAAAACTATTCTCGCGACTGAGAGGCTGGCAAGTAGTGGCTGCTTTAACGACTATAAAGTTATTCTAACCGCCAAGGGAGAGGAGGCGGCAGCAAATGCAGTTCGATTTAACGATGTCGTTCTGCTGCCCGCCGGATTTTCGCAAACTGCATCGCGGCTTAAACAAGAGGGATATACGGTTGTGGAACTTCCCAATAGCGAAGCCGCAAAGGTTGATGGTGGAATGTCCTGCCTGTCACTCCGTTATTGCGCGACCTTATAGACCCATTGCATCCAGATACATTCTTTCATATTCCTGCTGTGTTGGTTGTACTGGATTTGAAAAATGGCATGCATCTGTCAGGCAGTGTTTTGCAAGGTCTGGCACCATATCTTTGGTTACACCCATTTCAGCCAGATTTGCTGGGAGCTCCAGTTGTTTATTAAATTCTTCGATCCATGAGGCAATATCTGCATCCATTGGCAGTCCCATAGCCTGTCTAAGCTTGTCGAATTTATTGCCAACATGAGGTGCATTGAATCTTAGGACAGTGGGAAGTAGAACAGCATTTAATGTTCCATGATGTGCTTTGAGCTCTTCATTAGCGCCAACCGCATGGCTCATGGAATGGACCGCTCCTAACCCTTTGGCAAAAGCCATCGCCCCCTCACTTGCTGCCATCATCATATTCCATCTGGCTTCTTTGTCATGACCATCATCCACTGCCCGCTTTAGATATGTCACTACCCGCTCGAGGCCGTCCAGACCAATAGCTGCGGCAACCGGATTGACTGTATTTGTCAAATAAGCCTCGATGCAATGGGCCATCGCATCCATTCCCGTTGCTGCAGTTAGGTGTTTTGGTAAATCATATGTGAGCTCTGGATCGCAAATTGCAATTTTGGGGAGCAGGTTTGGGCTGGAAATAACAATTTTCTGCCCTTCTTCGGTGATGATGACAGCCCCCCCACCGACTTCACTTCCTGTGCCCGCTGTTGTAGGAATGGCAATTATCGGTGCTGTATCGCCAATTCCATCACGGCCAACTTTCATGACACCCCAGTCTTTTACAGTCCCGGAATGAGTGCTCATTAGCGATACACCCTTGCCAAGGTCGATGGAGGAGCCACCGCCAAGAGCTACCACGCCATCGCACTCATTTTCTCTGAATAATTTCAGAGCGTCATTTACGGCGGTCTCTGTAGGGTTGCCCGGTGTTTCATCATAGAGAGTAGCGTCTATATCATTTGGCAGCGCACGTCTCAGGCGGTCATAAATACCGGATTGCATTATTCCCTTGTCCGTGCAGATTAAAGGCTTTGTTATGCCGAACCGTTTTAACGACGCGGCGATATTATTGATTGCGCCAAAATCAATTTCCATTTCGTTGTGATATTTTATTAGTGCCATCTAACCCCCCTTTTTGGTCAGGAGTAAAGAAACTCCTTTATTATTTTTCTATTACGTTATCTGAACCTGATCGAACTGTCAGCAGCCAAATGCAGTTTTTGCACGTACCGGCTGTATTGTTATTCTCTATATTTACAAGTTACAGTAAAAACTTGTATTTCTAATATTCGACTATTTCGGAGAATAGCAGTTTGCCCGAACGTCAGAATGATCAGACCGCTGATGACAATGGCCATGCGTTAGAACACCGGTATGTGGAGGTGATGAACAACTTTGCCGTTGATCTGATCAATATTGGCGATGAACAGCAACTGGCTTGGTATGTGGCAAAAAATGTTGTTCAAAAGTTGGGTTTTGCTGACTGTGTTGTTTATTTTTATTCAGAAGAGACAAATCTGCTCACTCAGATAGCCGCGATTGGTGAAAAGAACCCGACCGGCAGAGTGATAATCAATCATTTGCAAATTCCGATTGGGCAAGGGGTGACAGGAAAGGTTGCGCAAAGCGGGCAACCAATGCTCATCAATGATTTAACCAATTGTGATTTTTATATACCTGATGTGGATCCCGCCTGCTCCGAGTTATGTGTCCCAATCATTAGTGAAGGCAAAACACTTGGTGTCATTGATAGCGAGCATCCGGACAAGGGTTTTTTCAATAACACTCATCTGCGTACCCTTACTTTGGTAGCAACATTAATGGCTGCCCGTCTTAAACTTCTGATCAAGGAGCGGGACCTTGTCGAAAGCGACTTGCGCAATCGTCTGATTTTTAACGCGTCACTGGACGGGATTGTAACTGTTAATGAAAAAGGAAAAATTGTCGAAAGTAATCAGGCTGCTCGGGATATGTTGGGATATCAGCAGAGTGAGCTTAAAGGACGGCGAGCGATCAGTCTGCTTGTCCCCGCCGGCCTTCAGCGTAGATATCGAAAACAAATGAAAGACATCCTGCAAAGAGGGCGGGGCCGGCTTCTGAATACGCGTTTTGAGACTTGGGCGAAACGCAAAAATGGAGAAGAGTTTCCAATCGAAATAGCGATCGCAAATTATCGTGTTGCCGAGCAGCGTTTTTTCACCGGATTTTTGCGTGATATAACAGCTCAGAAACAGGCGGAAATAGCACGTAGGCGAGCTCTTCACGATGCAGAAAAAGCAAATCGTACCAAATCTGTATTTCTCGCAACTATGAGCCACGAACTTCGGACCCCCTTAAATGCGATAATTGGGTTTTCAGAAGTTCTGCGTGGGGAAATGTTCGGCCCGCTCGGAAGTGGGCGATACAAAGAATATGTCGAAGACATTACTATCAGCGGTAGGCATCTTCTCACATTGGTGAATGATATACTGGATTTGTCAGCAATTGAGGCGAATGAATTGACCATGCATAAGCAGGACATGCATTTTCGAAATATCATGCATGACTGTTCCACAATCATTGGAGAATTGGCGAAGAAAAAGCATATTACATATCACGAAATACTGGCTGAAGATTTATCACTTCTTCACGCGGATCCTCGTGCAGTCTCCCAAATATTGATCAATTTGCTTTCAAATGCGGTGAAATTTACCCCAGATAGCGGCGAAGTGACGGTGAAAATCTATGAAGAAGATAATCAGCACGTCATTTGTGTTTCTGACACAGGTCCCGGCATGGATACCGAACAAATTGAAGCTCTTACCAAACCTTTTGTCCGCGGACAAAGTCATGCTCATACCGCGATGGAAGGTTCTGGCCTTGGGCTTGCAATCGTAAATTCACTTGTTGGATTGCATGACGGTGATCTTCAGTTTGAGAGCGTTAAGGGCGGCGGTACGTCTGTCTTTGTAAGATTGCCAAGCCGGGCGGAAGGCTAATAGCAATTAGGGCATCAGCTAGTTCTGAGTGCGATACGGCTTGCTGTTATTGCCATCAATGTCAGAGCGACACATGCGTAGAACACACTGTCAATAGAAATACCCAGGTCAAACGCGAGCCCCATGAAAACGGGTCCTAATGCGGATCCAAATACCATAACCACATTCGCGACACTTCTGATGGCTCCCAGATGCTGTGTTCCATATAACTCCGCCCACATGGATGATTGTGCAGGAGTATTGTATCCTGCACCAATCCCAAGCAATGCCATAATCAGTGCCGCGAAAATCGGATCATTTAGATGGGCAAACATTAACAGTGCTACGCTCATAAACAGAAGCGAATAAGGGGCAATGCGACGGGCGCTAAACCGGTCGACCAGCCAACCTGCGCCCAAACCACCAGCAAGGCTGAAGGCTGCAAATATGGAGAAACAGATGCTCCACCACTCAATACTCCATCCTTTTACTTCAACTAAATAAACTTGATGAAAGAACAAACCTGTTATGACACCAGACTGAGTTATGGAAATTCCAATCAACAAATAAAACCGGTAATCGCGGAGCAGCGCAGCGCGGTCATAGTGTTTCATATCATCAGATGTTTGAGCGAGTGCCCCCGGGCCATCCTGAGCTGCGGTATGTTCGATTAGTCGCTTGATGAATGGCAATAAAGTAATCGCACAAAGAAAGGACATAACAGGCCAAATCAGTCGCCAGTCCATTAATCCAAGCGCAATGACAATGACCGGCGGGAACAGGGATTCACCAAGGATGAAGCCCAAACCTGCATATGAGATGGCTCTGCCCCTCTCAGCGCTGTAACGGCGTGCCATGGCGGTAAGGGCAATATGATTTAACATGCCTTGCCCCATGAACCGGACGAACAAGATGCCAATAAGAAGGGTGATAGGACCCTGTATGGCAGCAAAAGTAGCAATGCTGACACTCATCAAGACCACCATTGTTACCGCAAATTTTGCAAGCGGCAGGCGATCGATGAGCGGGCCTGTCTTCCAGAGCAGAACTGCGCTGATTAATGTCGCGATCGTGTAGAGGGTGCCAAACTCACCGTGGCTGAGGTTAAAATCATTACGAAGATGAGCACCAAACAGGCTGATCAGAAAAGTTTGTCCCGGGCTGGACCAAAAGGTCAATAGCAAACCAAATAGCAGAAAACGCCACTCTTGTTTAATGAAATGCCGGCTGCTGGAAATCATGAGGCTTGCTTTAGAAAAGGTGGTCTATAAAAAAAAAGCCCTCAAATTTGAGGGCTTTTCGTAAACGGGCGTAAACTTAAGCCGCGTTGTTATATAAACGATCGTGGAACAGGGGGCTGTCTTTCATCTGGTGTAAGGCTTTTGCACCAGCCAGAACGCCCAGATCCACCAATGGTTCAAAGACAATAACGATCATATAAGCTGCACCAAATGATCCTATCGAAGCCATATTTTCTGCACCGAAGCCTTGTCCGTAAAGAGCCCAGAAGGCTACCCATGCAACGATACCGCCTTGATAGGCTGTTGAAAGTGCCAGTGCCTGTTTGTAGGTAACATCCTTATATGCAGTATTTGCCGGGATGATTTTTTTGGCGATAATTGAAACCAGCATCAATGGTGCCAACAAAGTTGTGATATTTACAAAATACATTGGCAAATCAGTTGGGGCAAAGAACATGCCTTGCAGAAGCAGGCCCGCTGTCAAACCAACACCAGCTGCAGCCGGACCAAACAGAAGAAATAGGGTGGAACCAAGTATGAAATGGACTTCCGATACGCCAATCGGGTGTTTTGGAAGAACTTCAAAGAAGCAGAAAACCAGAACGGCAGAAATTAGACTTCTCAGAATTAAGGAAATGAGCCCTTGAGACTTTATTGCAGTCCAGCTTGACTTCAACAATACGCCAAAGGATGCGCCAGCAGTTGCTAGGCTAAGTCCCATTTTTGCGCCAGAAACGACTCCAGGTTCGATATGCATATTTTCTCCTTTTCTGCACCCACCGTGCTGTTAAATACCTGTTAATCGGGCTGTTGTTTAAAGGGCAGGTCTCCTGACTCACGCTAAATTCTCTGTCCCCTTCCCGGTAACTCCAGTGGGCTTTTGACAGAACCGAAACGCCTACAGTTGCGGGGGCAGTCACGGAATTGGCATTGCCGCACCGTGTTCCCTATTAATTTCCACGCAGACAGCGCAGAAATACCCTTAACCTGCAGGAGTATCTTTGAAGTTGATCGAGTGTGCAAGATTTAACATGCATATCGGGCGTATTATTATTCGCTGATTGCGTTAATCCATTTGTCTGCCCGTTCTTTATTGACCCCAAAGTCCTTTCGCCCATAGATCGCTCGGGCAAATAAGGCGAACGTGGATTTACCATCTTCAACTTCAATGAATTCAATGGATACCACATCGGGCCAGCGCATAAAGGGAGTGCGGATTACAACATCAAGGCTCCGCTCGTCTTCATGCCTGATCTCAAGATTTTCTTCCGCTTTGACGGCTTGTTTGAGGCGGGCGGCCAACTCATCACGGCTCATGTCAAAGACAGGAGCAATTTTGAAGCGTGTTGCGTTCTGGCATAAATTTTCCGGGCAAATCAAAACCCAGTTCGGTGTTTCAGGTGTCGTCAGGTTACTAAAATCTGTCGGCTGAAAATCACCGGCTTTCAGTAAGCGGTCCCATAATGGTGTGAGTCTGAGGACAGTCAATACAGCCAGCAGAATTATGAGACCTATGGTGAAAAGGGTCAAAATTTTGGAAATCATTTTACGATTGGTTCCGAATGCCAGTTAAAATCAAATTTACAGAAGGAAACCATACACATAATCGTAAAAGGCTGTAACAAAAAACAAATATGTGCCAATAAACACCCTGTGATGAGTGCCGTTCAGGTTGGTTTTGATATATTGGTAAGCATTGAATGACAGATTTTTTTGGCGGTATTTTTGCGGCTTTTGAGCTGGTTTTTTCATTGGATGAGGATCTGGTGGAAATTTCGCTGCGCTCCATGCAGGTCACACTTAGTGCAGTCGTGATTTCAGCTTTTATCGGATTACCATTGGGCGCTTATCTGGCGCTTTCCCGGTTCAGGTATCGTCGATTTGCAATTGCACTCTTAAATGCAATGATGGGTTTGCCGCCCGTTGTTGTGGGATTGGTCGTGTATTTGTTGCTCTCACGAAGTGGTCCTTTTGGGGTGCTTGATTTGCTTTTTACGCCCACAGCAATGATCATTGCACAAACAATAATAGTCACCCCCATTATCGCGTCGCTATCCCATCAGGCGCTAAGGGAATTATGGCACCAGTATCATGATCTCTTGATATCGCTTCACACGGGGAAATTTCAGCGAATGAAGACTTTGATCTGGGATGGTCGCAGACCTTTGCTGACAGCTACCCTGACGGGATTCGGTCGGGCAATAGGTGAGGTGGGCGCAATCATGATCGTTGGTGGTAATATCGATCATTTAACACGTGTTCTCACAACGGCGATTGCACTGGAGGTTGGAAAGGGCGATTTTCAATTGGCACTAAGTCTGGGCATAGTGCTTATTCTATTGGCGGTTCTTGTCAATTTGAGTGTACATATGCTGTCAAAAACTGAACGGGCAGGGACATGGTAAGTACTCTGTTACCGGCTGAGTGTGTTGGCGTCACAGTTAAACGTCAGGGACGGACAATTCTGGGTCCCATTGACTGGACCCTTGAGGATGAATGTTTCACGATTGTACTTGGGCCCAATGGGGCTGGAAAGACAACCTTTCTGCGGCTGCTGCATGGTTTGCAACAGCCAAGGTCAGGTAAAGTGGTTTGGCAAAAACGTGGGGCTGATTTGTATTGTGCGCAGTCCTTTGTGTTTCAAACACCTATTGTGATGCGCCGTTCTGTCTTGGAAAATATTCGCTATCCGTTAAGCGTACGCAAAGTCGATCGCGAAGAATCTTATAAACAGACGAGGTATTGGTTGGAACGGGTGGGATTGGCCGATAAATCTGAACTTGATGCTGCGTCACTTTCAGGTGGAGAGAGACAAAAGATGGCGCTTGCGCGCGCGCTAATTACCCGACCGGACATAGTGTTTCTTGATGAACCAACAACAAATCTGGATGGGGCATCAACCGCTTCACTTGAAGCCATTTTGAAATCTGCCCAACAGGATGGCTGTAAAATTGTAATGGCGACGCATGACCTCAGTCAGGCCCGTCGGTTGGCTGATGACGTTGTCTTTTTGCACAAGGGAAAATTGGTCGAGCACAGTTCGTCCCAATTATTTTTCGACCGCCCACAATCGGACTTGGCCAGTGCTTTCACGAGGGGAGAGTTACTAACGTGATTTATTGTATCAAATACCTGGTATTTTCATTGTTTGTGCTCTTTGCTTTGCCATTAAAAGCAGATGAGATGCGAGTGGCTGTCACAACTTCTTTTCATAACTCGGGTCTGTCGGATGTACTTTTGCCGGAAATTGAAAAAGATATTGGCCTGAGAGTTCATTTATTGGTTGTGGGAACTGGACAAGCACTAAAACTTGGTCGTCAGGGGGATGTGGATGCTATTCTTGTTCATTCAAAAATAGCGGAAGAAAAGTTGTTCAGAACGGATACGCTTCGCTTCGGCGTGAAGTGATGTATAACGATTTCGTAATCGTCGGACCTGCTTCGGATCCATCGCGGATCAGGGATGAAGCAACAGCGGCATCGGTTTTTGCAAAAATTAAAGAAAATAAAAGCATATTCATCAGTCGTGGAGATGACAGCGGTACCCATCGAAAGGAAATTTCGATCTGGAAAACGGCAAATCTGTTACCTAAGAATTTTTCCAGCAAATGGTATAAATCAGCGGGCTCAGGCATGGGCGCGGCGCTTAATATGGCAAGTGCAATGGAAGGGTACGTGCTAACAGATAGGGCCAGTTGGCTGAAATTTAAAAACAAACGCGAGCAAGAGCTGCTCTTTGCTGGTGATCCGGTACTCTACAATCAATATGCATACCTTCCCATTAGCGTTAAAAAACATCCTCATGTGAAGCGTGACCTTGCCCAAAAGCTTGAAACATGGCTTGCTGGTGAAAAGGGGCAAGGGCTGATCCGCGATTACAAGGTTGCGGGACAGGCTTTGTTCATTCCAAACGCCAGGTGAAAGAAGTTAGCTCTACGGTGGACCTATGGAATTACTCGAAATTATCAGAATTATCGATCTGACGGGTGTAGCTGTTTTTGCGGCAACAGGAAGTCTGGTCGCCAGTCGCAAGCAGCTTGATGTTATTGGCTTTGCCTGATCGCAACCATAACCGGTATCGGCGGAGGAACTTTGCGGGACTTGCTGCTGGATCGTCCAGTGTTCTGGATACAGGATCAAAGCTATCTGTATGTGTGTTTCGCTATTGCCGTTTTTGTCTTTTTCTTTGCGCACCGACTACAACGCAGGTATGTGGCTCTTGTTTGGGGTGATGCTGTGGGGCTTGTCGTGTTTGCTGTGATGGGTGCGCATATTGCACTTAAAAGTGATGCGACACCATTTCTTGCAGTGTTATTTGGTGTGATGACAGCTACCTTTGGCGGGTTGATCCGTGACGTTGTGGCGGGGGAAGTCCCTCTCGCGTTGAAACCCGAAATTTACGTAAGTGCCGCATTGGTTTCTTCAGGGGCTTTCGTACTCCTCAGATATTTCGAGCTGCATATTTACGCTGCTGTTGCAATTTCACTGGTATTGGGGTTTCTGGTGCGTGCAGGAGCAATTCAAAGAGGTTGGGTTCTGCCACGCTATAAAAATCGGGCTGGTCGAGATTATTCCTGATCCTGTAAAATAATTTGGAATAAAATATTCAGGTGGCGCGTTACTCCTTCAACGAATGAAAAACAGGAGGAGGGAGACGCTATGTCTGACAAAGCGAATATTGACCATAAGGGCTTGCGGGAACTTTATGCCAAAGATCCGATTGAGGCTGATCGTATTTTTTTGGGAAGAGAGTCGCACAAAGATCGCAGGGGATTTTTAAAAGGTGCGGGTCTGGCGACCCTGGGGGCAATGTTGGGCGCTTCCATCCCTTTTCACAGAAACTATCCAGCGGGTCTCATTCCAGTGGCTCTCGCCGATGAGAACGTGCTGGAGGGAAAAGATGGGTTGACCTTGCTCAATGATCGTCCCGTAAATGCCGAAACACCCCCCCATTTACTTGACGATTCCATCACACCAACCAATCGTCATTTTATTCGAAACAATGGCATTGCGCCAGATGATGTTAGCGCAGATGACTGGAAACTGACGATCGATGGGCTTGTTGATAATCCCATGACGCTGAGTATCGCTGATCTGAAGTCACGTTTTGAAGTTGTGAAAATGGCATTGACCATCGAATGTGGGGGCAACGGCCGCGCTTTTTTCAATCCACCTGCAAAAGGAAATCAGTGGACATATGGCGCAGTTGCCTGTTCTGAATGGACAGGTGTGCGTTTGCGTGATGTGCTGAATGCGGCTGGCGTTCAGAAAACCGCAATTTACACGGCTCATGAAGGCGCAGACATGCATCTTTCAGGCAAGGAAGGTAAGTTGCCGCTATCACGTGGAGTGCCAATTGAAAAAGCGATGACGGACAATATTCTCATCGCTTTCGAACAAAACGGTGCTCCGCTGCATTTGCATAATGGTGCACCATTGCGTTTGGTGGTTCCCGGTTGGCCTGGTTCCTGCTCGCAAAAATGGCTGACACGTATTTATCTGCGTGACATCGTACATGATGGCCCCAAAATGACTGGTAAAGCTTATCGCACACCTAACCGGCCGGTGGAGCCGGGCGAAAAGGTGGAAACAAAGGATTTCAAGATCATTGAGCGTATGCCGGTTAAATCGCTAATCACGGCACCCGCAACCAATTCCACGGTTAATGGCTCGACAGTGGAAGTGAGAGGGCATGCGTGGTCCGGTGACAGGACAATTCGAAAAGTTGATATTTCAATTGATTTTGGCGCAACCTGGCAAAGCGCGGAGTTAAAAAGTCCGGCAAATGATGGAGCATGGCAGGATTTTAGCGCCACCGTCGAATTGCCATTGAAAGGTTACTATGAAATATGGGCTCGTGCAGAAGACGATGCGGGAGAGATGCAGCCTCATGCCATTAACTGGAATCCCAAAGGGTATCTGAATAACACGATGCATCGTGTCGCTGTTCGCTATTCATAAAAATTTGGCTTGTTCAGGGGTAGCGACAGCTACCCCACTTTCTTTTTAGTGTGGAGTATTAACGTGCTGAAACGTGGAATTGCTTTTCTTTTTCTGTTTCTGGCTTTTGGCTCGCCAGCCGCTGTTGGCGAAGAGTCTGAATATGGGGTATTGGTCGACAAACCTGGTGCGGAGGAGACTTATATCTACTGTGCGGCTTGTCATTCCGAAAAAATTGTGGCCCAACAAGGGCTAACCCGAAAGGATTGGGAAGAAGTCCTCGTGTGGATGGTCGAAGAACAGGAGATGGAGCCAATCGAGGAGCCAGATTACAGCATAATTCTGGATTATCTGGCAAAACATTACAATGTGGATCGCCCAAATTTTCCCAATAAATAATCTGCTTTAATCAAACGCAAGGGTGGGCTTGTTCATATGCATCCCGCATTGCAATTTGCAGTTTATCATCTTTATCGATCTGCTCGCGTTGCAGGTCAGCATGTATGTATCGTGCAATTGACTTGAACCGGTCTTTATCCATAGCACTTGCCAATAACGCAAATTCTGTCTGCCCCCTGAACCACTTGGCGACAAGTAGTCTTTCCGGGTTTTCCAAATCATATTCTATGGAGCTATTGTCGTTTGTTACACCGTTTTGAGTACCAATTAGTGTTAGGCGACAGCCACGCTGCCCCCTGTAATGAGCAGAAAAAACACCCCTGTCGCCAATTTGTCTAAAGCTGGTGTCAGCCAGTTGCAGATTTGTCGCTCGCAGATCAGGCACATGAAATTCACCAATTGAAGTGCTTGAAACATGCAGTCTGGGGGTTTCAGATTTAAGAATGTATGTCTGAGCGGCAAATTGTGTGTGAATTAGTTCTGGGTTCAGATATTTACGTTCTGAGTAATATTGCCAACCCCAGGCTCCGATCCCAATGGCCACTATTATGGAAGCGGCAATTGCATGTTTGTACCATGGAATAACGTGAGAGCTTGATCGTGGCTCGGTATGTTCAGGTTGTGGCTGCAGATTTTGTAACGCTCTCTTGAGCGCAAGTATCTTGTCCAACTCGCGTCTCAGATCGGCATTTTCGGACAGTCGCCTCTCAAGTTCAGCGGAACTGGTGTCTGATAATTCACCATCAGCATACGCATTGAGCTGTTCCCAATCTGACTCACTGATTGCCATTTCGTTTTACCTTAACTTTAAAACTCTTTACGTTCGTGGTTTCAATTTTGCCAAGCAGTGCTGAACGGGCCCTGCTGACGCGGCTCATGATTGTTCCTTCCGCCACACCCAGAACAATTGCCGCTTCTGCATATTTAAATCCCAAAACATCAATTAAATACAGGATCTCTCTGTCCCGTGCAGTCAGATTTTCCAACGCTTGTCGAACCAGAATTTCCTCAAGAACTTTGGGATGCTCAACGGGAGATCCGCTATATAAACGGCTGACATCGTCAAAATATTCCGCTGCATTTGCCTCGCGTCGTTTCACATCAATATAGGTATTCCGAATAATGCGAAAGAGCCAGGGTTTCAGTTCGTCTTTGCTTTTTGGAATCCGCTTTGCTGATAATGCTTTTTTGACGGCCTCCTGAACCAGATCGTTCGCCTCATCCTCATTACGACATAGCGCGAGTGAATAAGCCTTCAGATCGGGCAGATGTGAGGTGAGTTTACGGCGAACAAACATGTCGCCAGTATATCTGTATTTGACGGGGGAATATAGGGAAAGTCACCGTCGATAAGTATATTTTCGCACGCTGCTGACAATTTTAATTCAGCGTTCGTCTTTTATTTTCTTTTCGGGTCGCGAGCCACACTCTGAGCCGTAACATGATTTCCTTGTAGTTTAGGAAAATTGGAATGTTGGATGTCGGCAAGGGTTGCTGTGGCTCAAGCGATAATCCAACCAATGGCGTGTTTTCGGGTAACATTTCGCGAACAATCAGCTCGATAGGGCCCAGATGAATTCTATCTCCGCGGCCCATAGAGCTACCAAGTTGCTCGCTTAAATATTCAGCAACAGTCATAGACTGAAAATCGACCGGCACATCAAAGTCATAAATCTCACCAAGACTGACAAGGTGAGTGTCTGCATTGATCTCAAACTCTCCAAAATAATCCAGATCTTCTTCGCTAAGGACAATTTCCCGAGCGAACAATTTGTCAAGCAATGGGACATAGCGAGGTAGGCAAAAATATAAACATAATCGTTTGCTGCCAGTCGACCAGCTTCATGAAATGTAAGGGAGCGATCTTCGCGCAAAATAATCGAAGGGCGGGCCCATTTGGGAATCCTCTCGCCTCTGGCGACCGGGCTGTCTTCAGCAATATGATAGACAACCAGCTCGTGATGAGCATTGGAGGGCAATTCCAGCTCAACCTTGTCTACAACTCCTTGCTGTGGAGGCATGATGAGGCCAAGCTTTCGCGCAAGCGGTCTGATTGTCCACCCCTGACAAAGGAGGGATGTCAGAACAATTACAAATGCGGCGTTGAATAGGGTCTGTCCATTTTCCATCCCATGAAGTATGGGTAAAATCCCCAATAACACTGAAACGGCACCGCGTAATCCAACCCACGACATGAAGGCGGTTTCATTTTGGCTGAATTTGAAAGGCAATAATGAAAGCCAGGTGGCTACAGGGCGTGCAATAAACATCAGGATGAGGCCCACCAGTGTTGCCTGCAGGAAAATTGCCGGAAACTCAGATGGCGTTGCAAGTAGTCCTAGCATCAAAAACATAGTGATTTGTGCCAGCCAGGTCATACCATCTTGGAAGCGCCGAATACCGAGTGCTCCTTGCAGTTTCATATTTCCCATCAATAATCCTGCTACATACACGGCCAGAAACCCGCTACCGCCTATAACGGTTGTCGAACCAAAAATGCACAAAGCCAGAGACAGAATGATGATGGGAAAAAGGGAAGCTTCAAGATTTACGCGGTTCATAATCTGGATAATTGCAAATGCGAAGGTAAGCCCGCAAATCAATCCAAGCCCCATTTGCTGGACAAAAATGTAAAACATTTCAAAGAATTGAAGGGTTGCGGTCGTTTCTGTCGCAGCGGCAAGTTCGACGAGTGTAATTGTCAAAAAAACGGCCATGGGATCGTTCGATCCGGATTCCACTTCCAACGTCGCTTGAATGCGTTCTCTGAGTTCGATATTTCCAACCCTGAGCAGGAAAAATACCGCAGCAGCATCCGTTGAGCCAACGATAGCCCCCAGCAAAAGAGACTCTGTCCAGCTAAGCTTTAGAAAGTAATGAGCCGGAACCGCTGTGATCAGTGCAGTTAATACGACGCCGACCGTTGCCAGCATGACCGCAGGTGCAGCGGCTACCCTAAGCTTTCTGAATTTAGTATTAAACCCACTATCGAAGAGAATTATGGCAAGCGCGATACTGCCGACAAAGTAAGCCAGCCGGGTATCTTCGAATTCGATACCGCCAATGCCGTCTTCGCCAGCAAGCAGTCCGACAAGCAGGAAAAGAAGGAGCAATGGAGCTCCCACCCGAAACGAAATAAGACTTGTAAAGATGGAAATGACGATCAGGCCGGCACCAATTAGCGTCGTCAGGGCGATCGTTTCAATCATTTAACTCATGCTTTCCTGTCTAACAGACCGTTAGTGAAGTGGATGGGAGCCTTTCAATGATCAGTAGGTTAGTTCCAAAAAATGTCAAGAATTTGGATTTGTTTCAATCCGCAAAGCTTCCGTGTCGACCTGCCCCATCAGCAAATCTTTTTGCTCCGACCTGGGCCTCCTTTGCCTGTGCTTCCTGTGCGGCGTCCCACTCAATTTTAAGGGCTTTTGCTTCTTCCAGTCCGGCTTGGCTTATAAGGGCGTGACGATCTGACAACATGGCAAGCTCGGGAAAAGACGCAATCTGATGCGCTAGTTGTTGCGCTTCCTCAAGCGCCTGCCCCTCATCAGTCAGACGGGTCACAAGACCGAGTTCGAGTGCACGGGTGGCATTAATCGGCTCTCCGCTCAACATCATATCCATTGCGGGACCTTCGCCAATTATCCGTGGCAGTCGTGTCGGTGTGCCGTCACTCATGGGGACCCCCCACCTTCTGCAAAAGACACCAAAAACAGCACTTTTTGATGCGATGCGAATGTCACAATATAAAGCGACACCTAGGCCACCAGCAACCGCATGCCCTTCAATAGCAGCAATAATTGGCTTGTCCAGTCGCTTGTGAAGTGGTCCCTCTGGATGGCCTGCCCACGCTTTGTAATCTGCACGTTTTGCAGTTTCCTTTAGGTCTGCGCCGGCACAAAAACTGCCCCCTTCGCCTGTTAGGACCGCCACCTTTTGCGTTTCATCAGCTGCAAAATTTTTTAAATGTTGCGCAAGCTCGGCGCTGGCTTCCTGATCGAGCGCATTTCTGACTTCCGGGCGGTTAATGATTATGGTTGAAACAGGGCCGTTAATCTCAGTTATTATTTTTCTTTTTGGCATATGGGTGCCCCCTTTTAAGATGAATGGAGGCTGAAATATCAGCCTCCGATGATATTTTTTATACGTTACTCAAGATGTGGATGGCTTTATCTGCAACCAGATCTTTGGATTTTTTTCCATAATCTTTCATATGATCGGACACAGCATGAGCCATTAAAGCCTCTTTACTTTCCCATTTTTCCAAAACGGCAAAAGAATCTTCACCAAGTTTAGCCTGAAATGATCCCATTCCTTCTGTGTCGATAGCTGCGCCATATTCAATGCAACCATCTTCTGCCCGCACAGCTGGAACATTTGCATTGAAAAGAGAGAGAAGTTCGTCACGCTTGCCGGGTTTGGCGGTAATGATTGCTACAACATTTATCATCGTTTTATCCTTATTAGTTGATTGTTTGTCGCATTCGATAAAACAATATCAAATGTAGCGCTAAGCACCACTTTAATATTTTTTGCAGGCGGCCACGTATTTACTTGAATGTGTTTTCGTCATTGAATTTGTCGATGGCGATATTGACGGTTTCAATAATTTTACCGTTCACTTCGGAATTCCATATACAGCGAACAGATGTTGCCTTCGTCGTTTGAAACGCTTGGAGATCTTACTCTTTCTTGCTTTCAAAGAGAGACGTAAGAACGCCGCAGGCGGCCATTAGTTCGTCTGGAGTGGGCGGGGCTAATGCAAGCCTCACGAAGTTTGGCGCGTGCCCCCGTGTGACCGCAAATGCGGAACCTGGCGTAATCGCGATACCCAAATCTTTTGCGGCTTGGGCATAGCTTTCGGCCCTCCAATGTGCAGGTAAGTGTATTACCAGATGATACGCAAGAGGGTTCGCTGTAATTCTCAACCTTTTCAACTTCGCCTGAACGAGGGATTGTCGGTTTTGCGCATCAGCACGCTTTTCGGCTATTAGGACTTGCGCGCTGCCATTCAAAAGACATCTCACACCAAACTCAAGGGAGAAGCGTTGTGGTGCCCAAGCGCCTGACTTCAAGGCAGTAGCCATCGGTTCAATTAAATGCTTTGGGACGCTTGCAAATCCGAACGAAAGGCCAGGGGAAATAATCTTTGAAAGACTATTCACGACAATAACTTTGTCGGGTGCAAATGCCGCTAGCGGAGGGGGTGCGTTTTCATCCAGAAACGCATAAATTCTATCTTCCACTGCAACAGGAGCGCCGGGTTGGTTAAGAATTTTAGCGATTTCGGATCTGCGTTGTGCGCTCATAGTGTGGCCTAGTGGGTTCTGTAATGTAGGTTGCAGATAGACCGCATGCAGAGGTGTACCACGATGTATTTGTTCAAGCCGATCCGGACGCATGCCTTCGTTGTCACATGCCACGGGCACCGCTTTTACCCCCAGTCTCGCGGCGATAGCGACTGCAACTGGATAGCTTGTTTCCTCAAACCCAATTCTACCACCTATGGGGGCAAGCGCAGAAAATGCTCCTGCGATCGACTGGCGCCCATTGCCAGAGAATAGAAATGAGTCCGGCTCAGGGTTCCAATCCTGACTGGACGATGCCGTCGCAACGGCACCCTTGGCGTGCTCATCACCCAACACTGTCGCTGCCTGCATCGCGGTGTGTAATACATCATCCCGCGAAGCCAATGTTGCTAGAATTGGTGCGAGCAATTGGTGCTGATCTGGCAGTATTGGATAGTTAGATTCCATATTAATGCTAATCTGTCTTGGTTCAGCCAGCGTGGGTTCATAGCGCGGCGATGTTGCTCGGACGAAAGTGCCACGGCCAACTTCACCGTCGATTAGACCAAGACGTTTGAGTTCAGCATATACCCGCCCCGCTGTAGATGGAGCTATTCCCTTTTCATAAGCGAAAATCCGTTGAGGCGGCAGACGATCTCCAGGAAGGAGGTGGCCTGCAGCGATGTTTGCCGCAACTTCTTTCGCAATCTTTCGATAGTCAGTCATTAAATTGCACCGAGTACATTGTAATTATTGCACCGATATTCAGCATGTGACGTTATCGGTGTTTAGTAAAGTTTGGAATTAAGGAATTTACACCAATGCAGATAGCAATACTCACATTCGATGGCTTCAATGAACTGGACTCTTTTATTGCATCAGGGATTCTCAACAGAATGAGGCCAAAAGGATGGAAAGCATTTATTACCAGCCCATCGGAATCTGTGACCTCTATGAACGGGGTTACTGTTCAGGCAGAGCGACCCTTAGAGTTCGCATCGCGTGCGGATGCGGTTCTTATTGGTAGCGGTATGAAAACACGAGAGATTGTTCAAAATCGGGACCTGCTTGGCCGAATTCGACTTGACCCGGAAAGTCAAATCATCGGAGCGCAGTGTTCAGGAACACTAATCCTCTCCAAACTCGGACTTGTCGATGACTTGCCGGTTTGCACAGACCTCACGACGAAACCCTGGGTCGTCGAAGCTGGTGTTAGAGTGCTTGATCAACCATTCTACGCCAATGGTAATATCGGCACCGCTGGAGGATGCCTCGCGTCTCAATATCTTGCTGCTTGGGTGATAATGCACGGGGGTAGTAGAGAGGATGCGCGGGCAGCTCTTCATTATGTGGCTCCTGTGGGTCAAAAAGATGAGTATGTGACCCGAGCGATCGAAACAGTGAGCTCGTTTCTGCCCAAATGACCTCTTTAATTTGAAAGCGGCAAAGCATCTTTAAAGGTTCTAATTCGAACCTTCACGGATCTAATTTAACGGTAATAGGGATGGAATATTTAGATGTCCCAGTATTTTTTGCAGTGTGTCGTCGCCATTGAATTTGTCGATGGCGATGTTGACGGATTTAATAAATCTATCAGTTTCCTCAGAATTTCGGCACACGAGCCTTACGGGTGTGGCAGTAATCTCATAGGAAACAGAAAGATTGCCGGTGTTGATTGAATAATTTTTCATAGTGATGAAGATATCCGGTGTCCATGCGAGTATCGCATCTACTCTTCTGTTTTTGATGAGCCGGATTTTTGTGTCCTGATCAGGTACCAGCATAACTTTTGCACCTAATGAACGCAGCTTTTCTTCCATATGGGATCCATTCAACAGGGCAACGTTTTTGTTCTTCAGCTCAGAAAGGTCATTTAACTTTGGTTCGTCAATATGGGTGATGACGATATGAGAGCTGTTAAACACAGCGCTGGACTCTAAAAATCTTTCGTTGCTTTGCATAAGTTTGTTTAGCAATTGAGCATCCAGTGCCCAGACACAATCAATCTGGCGGGACTGAAATTCGCGGATTAGTCGGCGCAGGGGAAGGACTTTAAAAGTAAAGTGGTTTTCTTTGCCAGACATAAGTGCATTTAGAATATCAGGGTATATCCCCGTGTTATCCAATGTCTGAATTCCATCGCCAAGCTCTGGTGACGAAATCCTGATAACTTGTTCAGCCTCTTCATTAGAGTAGGCGGGGAAACACGTAAGAAAGATTATGGGTATCATCAATAGAAAACGCATCACCGCTCAATCCATCTTGATAGGTATGGGGGAGTAAGACATTATATTAGTTTTAATTGGAATAATTCAAGAATGAGAGGCTCAAATAAACTGGCCAAACTGAAAACGGGGTGACTTTGAAGTTCTCAAAAGTGAGTCATCGCAGGGCAGAATTTGAAATTCCGGCCGGTTAAATATTTTTCAGATTATTGAAATGTTTAACATTTATTCACTCTCTCGCATTAATAGGACTATATTGTAGTTGTGGGTGAGGGGTGTCGGGGTCCTTCCTGTTTAAATTGGGTCCATCCTTGGCAAGTGGGATATCAGGAAGTCTGATGGTTATAGGGGAAATTATACTTTTTTTATGCATCGCGTTTTGCTTTGTCTTTTTTGCGCTGCGTATGAAACGCTACAGGCGTATTCACAAAGGGGTTAGCTTTATTACAGTTGGGCTTGCACTCGTTGCGCTAGGTGCATTGATCGATGCACTCTTCATGGGGCCAAATATTTTGTATGCCCCTATGGAAATCAGCAAACGTGTATCTGAACTGTATGTGGTGTTCGCCTATTTGCCAGGCACACTTTCGGTTGCGATTGGCGTTGCCGTGTTCTTTCCCGCTGTGTCCCGTCTGACCGAAGAAATTGATAGAAGTGATCAGATTACACGCAGGCTGAAATCACAAGCTGAGGATCTGCAGGCTGCAAAGCGTAGAGCAGAGGCAGCCGAGGATGTTCTTTTTGAAGCACTTGAATCCATCTCGGAAGCCTTCATCATTTTTGATGAGGAAGATCGTGTTGTCGCTTTTAACTCAAGATATCGTGACCTTTTCGAAGATGTCGGCGATGCATTGCAACCGGGCGTGACTTTTGAAGAATTGATCCGCCATCAGGCTGCAGTCCAAAATAGTTTTGACGATCCAGCAGAGCTTGAAGAGTGGATTGAAAAACGCCTAAATGAACACAGAAACCCCGTTGGCTCCCGTGAGCAGGTTTTTGGTAATGGCGATGTTTACCGATTGACTGAGGTTAAAACACCATCTGGTGGGACTGTGGCTGTTCGTACAAACATTACTGATTTGCGAACTCGTGAAAAAGCCTTGAGGGTTATTAACGAACGTCTGCAAGAAGCTCAGTTGGTCGCTCATATTGGGCATTGGTCCTATGATATTAAAAATGACCGCCATGACTGGTCCGATGAAATTTCCCGTATCATGGGCTATGACCCCGATACGCTCGAAGTGAAAACCTCTGCCTATTTAGCGCGGGTACATCCCGAAGATCTTGAGCATATGCGTTCCGTTGTGAGGCAAGCACAGCAAAGTGAACAGGATTACGAACTGGATTATCGGATGGTTCGCCCCAACGGGGAAATTGTCCATGTCCGTGAGATTGGCAGGGTGCAAAAAGACGAAAACGGAGAGACCGAGTTTTACAGAGGAACAATTCAGGACATTAGTGCGCAATATGAGGCTCAGATGGAGCTTCTTGATGCGAAAATGAAAGCTGAAGAAGGGACTAAGGCAAAATCCCTGTTCCTTGCAAATATGAGCCATGAATTGCGAACTCCGCTCAATGCCATTATTGGTTTTGCTGAAGTCATTACAAAAGAAATTTTTGGACCGATCAATAATGACAAATATCGGGAATATTCGGGTAACATTCTGGCATCAGGTCAACATCTGTTGTCTTTGATAAACGATATTCTTGATTTTTCCCGTTTGGAAGCCGGGAAATACGAACTTGAAGAAGAAGACGTCGATGTCCAATCAGTTGTCAAATGGACGGAGCTTTTATTGGCATCCAAGGCGCTGGAGAAGGATATTCGTCTTACCTATGATGTCCCTGATGATTTGATATTTATTGGTGATGAGCGAAAATTCAAACAGGTATTGATCAACCTGACGAATAACGCCATCAAATTCACGCCTAACTCTGGTGAGATCCATATTTTTACTGAAACTCGTCATCCCGCATATTTCAGCCTTTTTGTGAGGGATAACGGAATCGGTATTGAAGAACATGAGCTTGAGATGGTGATGAAACCGTTTGTGCGTACCTTGAACTCTCAAACACGCTCAATTGAAGGTACGGGGCTTGGCCTTCCGCTTTCCAAGTCGATCATAGAGCTACACGGCGGAGAACTGCTGATTGAGAGCCAGATTGATCACGGGACCTGCGTAGAAATCAGGATACCAAAAACACTTTGTAAAAAACTTGCAAAAAGTGCTTGATTTATCTTCCGATTTATCGCAAATGCAGTTTTGACAATTTGATGGACTTAGCCGCTCTACATTTCTACGTGAAATGGGACCTAACATACGGCGACTGATCAGGTTGTTATTTTCGAACAATTTGATATGTCCACCTGTATGCGAGTAGGAAAATCCGTTATGCAGTATGTTAGGCCCTCCCTGAAAGCCGAAGTGTGCAACCAAGGGGTATTTAAAGGACTGAACGTCTATTCTTCAGCAGGTGAAGCAGTGCTTGCGGAGAATTGCAACGACGCTGTCCATATTATATTCCCTGAAAAACTGGCAGAAAAAGCCAGTATCTTCCTGAATAAATTTCCAGGCGACTGTCTGTTCGCCATGAAATCCAACCCCCATCCCGTCGTTCTTGAAACCTTGTGGGATTGCGGTTTGCGCCGGTTCGAAGTCGCGTCATTGCGCGAAATTGAATATGTGACTTCCCATTTTCCGGGCGCTGAAATCTATTTCATGCATCCTATCAAAAGCCGTAAAGCAATCCGTTTCGCTTATGATATGGGTGTGCGCAATTTTGCCTTCGACTGCCTTGAAGAATTGGTCAAGATTGAAGAGGAAACTTTACATGCACCTGATCTGAACCTGTTTTTGCGGGTTCGTGTCGATCAGACAAATGCGGCACATCCTTTGAGCAATAAATTTGGCGCAAGCCTGATGGAAGCTCCTTTGCTGTTGCAACGTGCTGATGCCAATGCTGCAAAAATTGGGGTTACCTTCCATGTGGGTTCGCAGTGCATGGAGCCGGACTCATATGTTCATGCTATCGAGCAGGTTGCCCTCATGCTTGAGCAAAGCGGTGTTGAGATCGATGCTTTGGATGTGGGGGGTGGTTATCCTGTATTCTATCCGGGAATGGAGACCGCTCCGCTCGAAGATTATTTTGCTGCAATCGAAAAGGCGCTAAATGATAACGGTTTCGCGGACCTTCAGATCCTGTGCGAACCCGGCCGGGCACTTGTTGCCGAAAGCGGCGCGGTTGCAGCGCGTGTAGAAATGCGCAAAGATGCGCAGCTATACCTTAATGATGGTACGTACGGATCCCTTTTTGACGCAGGCACACCGGCCTGGTCCTATCCGCTCGAACTGGTGAGTACAGCCGGGGAGGGCGATCCCTCAAAGGGGGTAGTTGCCTTTAAACTGTTCGGTCCAACATGCGATAGCCTTGACGTTATGCATGGTCCCTTTATGCTGCCCGACAGTATCGAAGAGGGCGACTGGATCGTTTTCCACCATCTGGGTGCATATGGCTTTGCCATGCAAACCCAGTTCAATGGCTTTTATTCGGAAACCGCTGTAGCGGTATTGTGAACAGCTTAATCTGCCAACCGTTGGCGTAATTTTAGACAGATTTCCCGGAGCTTGTGATGACAGATACATCAAAGTCAGCCAAGAAGGCTGAACTCCTTTCAAAAACCGTCGAGCATATCGACATTACATCTTTTGACGCCCGCCCGATCGTGAACGCGATGGACAAAATGTCTTTCACTTCACGCGATGTGGCGAGGGCAACCAAGATCCTGAACATGGCGCTCGAAGATAAAGAGTGTTCGCTGATATTGACACTGGCAGGTTCTACATCTGCCGGTGGGTGCATGCATGTCTATCGGGATATGGTTGCCAATGGCATGGTGGACGCCATTGTCGCAACTGGTGCATCTATCGTTGATATGGACTTTTTTGAGGCCCTTGGCTTCAAGCATTATCAGGGTAGTTCAACGGAAGATGATGGGCATTTGCGCGACCTCTATATTGACCGCATCTACGACACTTATATCGACGAGGAAGAACTGCAAAAATGTGATGAAATCACAAAGCAGATCGCTGATGGGCTGGAACGTCGGCCTTACTCATCTCGTGAATATATCTGGGAAATGGGCAAGTGGTTGAAAGACAACGCGGTTAAAAAAGGGTCTCTCATCGAAACCTGCTATGATCACAATGTCCCGATTTTTGTACCCGCTTTTTCTGACTGTTCCGCCGGTTTTGGTCTGGTAAAGCATCAGGTGGAAAACCCCGGAAATTATATGTCGATTGACAGCGTTGCCGATTTCCGTGAACTGACAGATATCAAGATCAAAGCAGGTCGAACCGGTCTGTTTATGATCGGTGGCGGGGTGCCGAAAAACTTTGTGCAGGATACTGTTGTCTGCGCTGAAATTCTGGGGATCGAGGCTGAAATGCATAAATATGCGGTTCAGATCACGGTCGCTGATGTGCGCGATGGTGCCTGCTCTTCGTCAACACTGAAAGAAGCTTCCAGCTGGGGCAAAGTGGAGACAGCTTGGGAGCAGATGGTTTACGCCGAAGCAACAACTGTTGTTCCTCTGATCGCTTCCTCTCTGTACCATGACGGAAAATGGAAAGGCCGTGCAAAACGTGAATTTGCAAAGCTGTTTGAGAAATAATACGCCATGACCGCCAGCTTGAAACTCATGCCCTCAGAGCAGGGCTTTCTGGGATTGGAAGATGCGGACGCCTTCTCTTTTGAGGAGGCGAAAGCCGTGATTGTCCCATTTGGTCTTGAAGCGAGTGTCAGCTATGGCGGTGGCACTGCTTCAGGTCCAGCAGCGATGATCGAGGCAAGTCACCAGGTTGAACTGTTTGATGAGGAGTTTTGGCGTGAGACTTACCGTGATTATGGTGTTGTAACGCTTGAAAATAACCCTGTCGATGGCTCTGACATCCCAGCAGCCCTTTCAACACTGGAAGGGCTGACCCGATCTGTCTTGGATGCTGGTAAATTTCCACTTGTTTTTGGTGGGGAACATAGCATTACACCCGGGGCCATTAGACCATTTTTGGATCGGTACCCGGATCTGATTGTGCTGCATTTCGACGCCCATGCAGATCTTCGTGATGGATATGAAGGGGAGCATTACTCCCACGCTGCTGCTATTCGGCGTGTGTTAGATCACGAAGACTTGCCCATTGTCTCTGTCGGAATTCGCAATATCTCGGCAGAGGAAATTCCGTTCCTTGAAGCCAACCGGCACCGGATTACAATTCATTGGGGTAAGGATCGTCAAAGTTGGAATGTGGATGAAATTGTTGCGCCTTTAAAAGGCCGGCCAATTTATTTGACCTTTGACCTTGATGGTTTTGACAGCTCGCTGATGCCGGCAACCGGCACGCCGGAGCCGGGCGGCGTTTTTTGGGATGATGCAATGAATATCATTCGGGCCGCATCAAAACTTGGAACTATCGTTGGGGCGGATATTAACGAACTTGCACCGATGAGTGGGTTTCACGCTCCCGATTTTCTGGCAGCAAAACTAGCTTATAAAATTCTGAGCTTTTCACTCTGTAAAAGCTGATTTGCTAATTAATCCAGGCGAATATGTATCCTGCACATAGGGATCCAATGAGTGCTAGTGAAATATAAAGCGCAAACGGTTTTAGTTTGAGTACTGGGGCGATGGCAAGTGCGCCCCAGATACTGACAACACCTCCCGAAACAAGAAATGCAAGCGCAGCACCGGAGGACATACCATTTTCAATCAATCCTCGGGTGAACGGAAGAGCTGCGTATCCATCAATATAGGCGGGCGCCCCGATAAATACTGCCGCTGGTATCGACCACCACTGATCTTCCCCCAGATAATCTGCCACTGCGCCGGGAGAGAGCAGTGAGTTGAGTGCATATTCTGCCGCAAATGCTGGGATCAGGCAGGTCAGGATAAGTCTGGAGGTTGAGATGAACTGCCGAATAAATGCCTGTTGTCTATCCACATCCCTCCAAATATTTGCTTTAAAGGCTTATCGCTTCCACAACGGGATGCAGCAAGCTGATGTGCCAGCCGATTATCGCGCAATGCGTTCAATGCCCACTCCCGTTTGGAGAAAAAGGAAGTCACCACACCGCCTAAAATTCCCAGTCCAAATGCAGCGGTCGTTTTGCCAATCGCAAAAACTGGGCCAAGGGTCGCTGCGGTTGTCATCAACATTGCCGGATCAGTAATAGGTGAGGACAGCCAAAATGCCATTACCGGCGCCAAAGGGACGCCCGCTGTCAAAAGTCCTGCCATCAAGGGGAGCACTGTGATGCCACACACAGGCGTAATTGCTCCTATCATTGAAGCTGCAATTACAGTCTGAACAGTTCTTCCTTCAAATACTGCGGCGACTTGGGCGTCTGCGCCGCTTGCGATTATCCAAGCTGCAATCACAATTCCCGGTATGACAAGTGGTGCTATATCAAGCAACCCAATAGCCACAAACTGCAAAGTATTTAACGCTTGTTCAGGAAAGGCCAGCACGCCATAAATGACAGCCAATACACCGACTGCCCAAAGGGTAGTTTTGGGTAGCGACCATTTTCGAATTGCAACTGGTTCCGACATCTCAAGGCTCCTTTTGCCTTGCAAACTACGGCAGACTGTTTCATTTATAAAATGAATAGTTTGAATTTCAGATATTGGAAAAATTAATGGATCGACTGGAAAGCGACTTGCTTCGAACCTTTGTCGAGGTTGCGAAGGCAGGCAGTATTACCGAAGGCGCTGAGCGGATTGGGCGTTCACAGTCCGCGACAAGTCTGCAAATCAAGCGCCTGGAAGAGATATTGGGCTCACCCGTCTTCTACCGTCATGGCCGAGGGATTGTTTTAAGCGAAACAGGACGCCTTCTGCTGCCAGTAGCAAATGATGTGACAGATCGCCTGGAGAGAACCGTTCGTGATTTAACCTCCAGAAAAATAGAAGGGAAATTGAGGCTCGGCATACCGGATGATCATGGGCGTGCGCGGCTGGTTCGTATCCTTGCTGCGTTTAGCGAGCGGCATCCATTGGTCGAGCTGGAGGTTACTTGCGCTCTTAGTGCGGATTTCCCTGATGCACTGAAAAAGGGTCGGCTCGACCTTGCGATCTATGAAGTCAGTGCCCCCTCCGAACATGAAGAGCTTTTGTTTGAAGATCCAACTGAATGGGTAACTTTGGCTGGCCGGGATTTTGCAAAAATTGAAATTTTGCCGATCGCCTTGTTTGATCATGCCTGCTGGTGGCGAGAGGCCGCTTTGAAATCGCTGGACCAGTCGGGCAGGCCTTATCGAATTGTATATTCCAGCCAGAGTGTATCAGGTATCACCGCGGCCGTAGAGGCTGGCATTGCAATTGGTTTGCTCGGGTGTTCTTCCCTTAACCGGGGGCTCGCGCGTCTTGACCGAAATATCGGGCTTGGTCCAACACCGACTTCAAAGCTGGTTATGGCAGAGAATACCTCAGCCCCTCAGGATCCGCTGATTACACTCAAAAGCGCTATACGGGAGGCATTTTCCGCCATAGACACATGAGTGCGCTCATCGAAGAGTATATTGTGCTCATTACCAATGGTGTGATTGCACAGATTTTGCCTTTAATAGGGGCCGGGGGTACATTCGCATACTGACATTTTTCCCCAGACGGTTGTCCACCACTCGCCATTCCAACTGGCATTGTATTTCTTGCAGGTGGGCGGACATTTTTTTGGAGCATCGACTGCGTTGTTCCAGATGGGGCCTGCTTTCGCTACAAATCTATTCTGGATATCAAACACGGCTATTTCAGCTGTAGGCTCCGATGCTTCAACACCTTTACCCGTTGGATCCGAATATCCGCTAGTCCCGCAATAGTAGGAAGGCAGGTACTTACCATATTCACGCGTCCCTACAGCGTTTGATCCAATGACAAACGCAGTGGAAAGGAAGCTTGCCGCCTGTTCAGCAAAGCCTGTCGCGTTAAAACCATTCTTACCGCATTCCTCCATCGTACCCGCTGTTACGCCCCACGGGACAATGACAAATTCAGGTTCCAGCTTTTTTAATGCTTTTATTGCCGTTCCGGGATTGTATTCGCTGGGCACATAGGCGTCAGCACAGACCATTAGCGATGTTTTTCCAAATGGTGTTTGCACGGTTTTGACATCTGATATCGGTCCGGGCATGTAACTGCATTGATCTTCATTCAGTATTTTCCTGCAATCTTCCGGATTGAATGCATTTTTCAGGACATTGAATTTACGGTGGTGAATAACAATCTCACCCTGCGGGCTAACCAATATCCCTGAGTCATAGGCGTAATACGCATCTGGCAGAGAACCTTCACCTGCTTTGGGCCCCTTTTCAGCGAGGCCAGCAGCTACCCAGATTCCGATAGTTTTTGCAATGTCCACAAATTGGTCGCTATGTCCTCCCGGAATGGGCTCGGCTTTGGTAAAAATCTCAGGATTAAGCCAACCGAATACCGAACTTTCCGGGAATACCACTAACTGGGCGCCTTCTTCTTTCGCTTTCATCGCGAGCATCTTCATTTTTTGAAAATTACCCGCATCAGCAGATTGTAGCTGTATCGCAGCAACTTTGACTGATATAGGCAAGGTTTTAGAATGGAGTGTGCCAGTTGAAAGGAAAATGATTGCAAGAAAGGATAGAAAAATTTTCATGTTACTCTCCTTTATCTGAGTTGATATCTGACTGAGGGAAAGCAACAGAAGCGTTAATCGTCATGGACGCAGAAACAGACCTGCAAGATTGGATAGCAATCTGATTGAAACCTATGTGGGTAATTTAATAATATCAATTCAATTATGGTACCGGTATACAACAACGCGTAGAATTTTAAAATACAAATATCTAATATTTGTGCGGGTGGGGCCTGTTCGCCGCAATTTCACCCCAATATTGCCCTTCATTCGGTATAGAACAGCCGTAATTGAATTCGATACTGCAATCCTCAACAGATGGGGATGATGCAGATGAAAACTTCGATTGAAGCAGGGGAACGACGAGCGGTGTCCGGGTGGCTGATAGCGGCAGATAATCCGATAGTCAAAGGCTGGAACAAATTTTTACAATTACTTCTCTGTCTGAACCTTTTGGGAATTACGGCACTTTGGGCATGTAGTGCCTTCGCAGATTCCCGATCAGGAAGCGAGCTTGTCTTTCGCACTGTGGCGAGTGAGACGATGAGCGAACAGGTTATCCCGTCGATGGCACTAGCGACAAAAATATCATCTGTAGTCACAGGTCACATCATCCGTACAACGGTAACACAGGAATTTCAGAACCCTACCCGTCATTGGGTGGAAGGGGTTTATTATTTTCCTCTTCCTGATGACGCGGCCGTTGATTCAATGACCCTCAAGATCGGAGAAAGGGTTATCAAATCAGAAATTCAGGAGAAAGAAGAAGCCCGTAAAACCTTCGCCAAAGCTGCGGCATCGGGAAAAGTAGCGGCCTTATTGGATCAATATCGGCCCAATACGTTTTCTACCAAGGTTGCCAATGTTGAACCGGGCGGATCTGTAACTGTTGAAATTTCCTTTCAATCTCTAGCGAAACAGGACGGACCGCTGTTTCGGTATGTTATGCCGCAAACTATCACGCCCCGCTATAATCCCGGTCGCGGTGACGATCGATCGATACCGGAAACAGTCAACGGTGATTTCACTCCGCAAAATGAATTTTCAATTATCGTAAAAAATGGTGCTCAATTGGCTGATCTCTCAAGCAGCAGTCATATGGTGATCCATAAAAAAATGCCTAACGGAGACATTCGTCTTTTCCTTGAGGGCGGTACTATACCGACCAGTAAGGATTTTGTTCTTGAGTGGCGTTACGCTGAAGAAGCGACAACGAAGGCAATTCTTTTCAAAGAAGAAGCGGATGGTGCACATTATTTGCTGGGAATTATCCCGCCGCCATCTCCCGCGCAGGATCAATCTGTAAAGCGAAGAGATATCACATTTATACTGGATGTGTCTGGGTCCATGCAGGGTGATGGGCTCGAACAGGGGAGGGAGGCACTTCTGCAGGCATTAGATCTGCTGAAGCCTGTAGATCGTTTTCAGATTGTAATTTTTAACGACAATTATCAGACATTCTTTCAAAACTCTGTTCCAGCTTCTTCTGTGAATTTAGGAATAGCCCGTGAGCGTATAGCAGGATTGACAGCGGAACGAGGAACGGAAATGTATCCTGCTCTGCAGGCAGCGCTAAGCCAGCCGTGGGATAGGAATTTTGATCGCCAGATTGTTTTTTTAACAGATGGTGCCGTCACTAACGAAGAAGAGTTGTTCGCGTTGGTCAACGAACAATTGGGGGATGCACGTCTGTTCACTGTGGGATTGGGGGCAGCGCCAAATAGTTGGTTCATGCGAAAATCTGCCGAGTTTGGCCGGGGGTTAAATGTTCAGATTGTTGATATTGCACAGGCGGCATCTATTTTGACTGATTTGTTCGAAGATATTTCGAGCCCTAGCCTTCGTAATATTCAACTGGAGTTGGGGCAGGGAGCCGATAGTTATCCGAAAATTTCCCCTGATCTATATGGTGATCGGCCCACTATTTTTTTGAGCCGCATTCCACACGAAAATTTGAAACCGTCTCAAAAATTTCAGCTACTCGCGGAAACTGCCAATAAAGACAAATTGTCAATTGATATGAATTCGGTTCCCTTGCAGGAACAAGCTGGTATCGCAAAGCTTTGGGCCAGGTACAAAGTTGAAGGATTGATCGATGCAAAAGCTCGCGGGATGGATGCTGACATTGTGCGCGAAGGAATTCTAGACGTAGCCTTACGGCACCAGATCATGAGCCCTTATACAAGTTTTGTCGCTGTCGATAAAACGCCTAGACGTGTTCAGGACGATTTCCTGAAAAAAGCAGGTTTGGATGCTTCGGCACCTGCGGATCTGGTTGCGAGTGCAACCCATGTTCAAACCTTAGCAACTGCAACGCCGATGAAAAAATATGCTGTTTTTGGGATTATCGCCATCATATCGGCAATATTACTGCATATCTTCCTGATGAAAGGAGGTGTTCGCAGATGATCCGTGTCCTTCTTGTCGCTGGAATGGTGGTTTTGGCGGCTCTTGGTGTTTGGCAATTGGGTAAGGCGGGATTACTCGCAGCAAAGGCATGGGCTGCCCCGGTTCTTATCGAAAAGGCCTTTAACCGATTTGATCAAAATGGAGAACCCGCGCTTCCCTGGCCGTGGGCTGATAGCTACCCGGTAGCTACATTGGAATTTCCAAAGCAGAGGATAAAGCGCTTCATTCTGTCAGAGAGAAATATGCGCAATCTGGCATTTGCGCCTTCTTTGCAGGAAATAGCCGGCCATAATGTGATCTTTGCTCATCGTGATACTCATTTTGCTTTTTTACGCGATATCGAACTCGATGATGTAATGAGTTTTCGTAAAGCAGGTGATGCAAGCCAATTATGGCAGGTCAACAGGGTTCAGATTGTTAGAAAAGACGAATTATATATTCCCGATAACCTGCAAGATGAGCTTATTCTGCTCGTAACCTGCTATCCTTTTGAAGGTTTTGACGCAGGTGGGGACTTGCGGTATGTGGCGTGGCTGTCCAAATCCGCAACTTAGTTCAAACCTGCTTTCAGTATTTTTGGTTGGCTTATTCAATCATAGTGAATAAACCACTCCTGAACTCTTTGTTAAGTCTTTAAATTTAAACAATAGGGTGATGCCGAAGCGACATTTGTCACGGTTTTGACACTGTTGGCGTTTAGGCATGGTTAGGCCATTGGGGGCTTGGGGTCAGGATTAGGGAAAAGTCGTGTCATTCTTACACATACTGGTATTGGCAGCGGTTCAGGGGATTACAGAATTTCTTCCTATTTCCTCCAGTGGTCATCTGTTACTCGTCCCTTTACTCACTGACTGGCAGGATCAAGGAATTGAACTTGATATTGCAACGCATGTGGGATCCTTGCTTGCTGTTATTCTCTATTTTCGTGCTGATATCTTTCGAATGGGAAAAGCTTTGGCAGGTGTTGGTTCAGCTGATGATGTCATAGGGGGGCGTCAGCTGTTTTTTCACACTGTTGTCGGCTCAATACCAGTTGTAATTGCCGGCGCAATCTTGCTGTTTATTGTGAAAATTGACTTACGATCACTGCTATTGATTGCAATGACAACACTCTTTTTCGGCCTGGCACTCGGTGTCGCTGATTATTTTTTCAAGGGCAGGCGAAGTCTGCGTGAGATGAATAGCTGGGACGCTCTTTTTATCGGAATTTTTCAGATATTTGCGCTTTTTCCCGGAACAAGCCGTTCGGGTGTCACCATGACGGCTGCGCTCATTCGCGGGCTGGACCGAACAACTGCCGCTCATTTTTCCATGCTGCTCTCTATTCCTGTAATATTTGCCGCTGGCATCGCCGCCACGTACAAGAGTCTCATAGGGGGCGATTTTTCTTTTGGACTGGCGGCGCTATTGGCAGCCGTTGTATCCTTTGTAATTGCTTATCTCGTGATCAGGACACTCATGGTGTGGATCAATAAAATTGGCTTTATGCCGTTTGTAATTTACCGGATTATTCTGGGTGGGGCACTGCTTGCAATTTACGCTACAGCTTAAGTTTAGATAATTTATTTTACCAGTATCCCTTGTAAATACATTCGGGCATTCTTATGTATTGTCGAGCCTGCTTGCAAGGGGATTGAAATTGTCAGCATTAAAACGGCTTTCCAAAACTATTGTTACAGTAACGCTCGCGTGCTCTGCATCGGTGACGTTGATGGTGCACGCCATCGCAGCGCAACCCTTGAAGTTACGTCACACGGTATATCTGGGTGGCTTGTATCTGGGCAGCGTGACAACTGATATTGAGCAGTCTGACAACAATTATCTCATTCGCACTGATGTTGTGTCGAGTGAGGGGATGAGCTGGCTGTTCAAATGGACTGCCAAAGGGGTTTCGCAAGGGGCTTTTGATCAAGATAAACTGACACCTGTCTTGCATTCTCATCTCAGTCAATGGAAAGACAAGAAGCGGGGGGCGGATTTATCTTTTAACGAAACCGGTGATGTTTCGGCATCGCTTGTTGGAAAGAAATACACTGACCTGAAAAAATATACGCCAGTCGATCCCGCATCCCTAAAGGGCAGTATGGATCCACTGTCAATGATACTTGCTGCATTGTCACGATATGAAGAAACGGGAAGTTGTAGTGGGTTTTATCCGGTTTATGATGGTCGGCGGCGCTATGACGTGTTGCTAAGTGATGGTGGTGTCCGTCAGTTTAATTCCTCCTCCTATTCTGTTTTTGCAGGAGAGGCTTACGGATGTCGGTTTGATGTTGTTGAAAAAGGCGGGTTCCGAAGGGAGAAATCTTATGAAATTGAAGATCCCTCTGATCTTGTCGTGTGGGTAGCGGCACCTGCAGCGAACGCCCGCCCTGTTCCTGTGCGTATGGAAGTGAAAACGTCGTTTGGTATGTTGGAGCTGCACTTGGATAAGTATGATTTTGGTGACTTGCAGCTCGCCAGTAAGAATTCCAGATAATCCTGTTTTCTAAAATATGGAGGGGCGCCGTGCTGCTAAGCCCGCATTTCTCGCTCGCGGAATTATGCCGGAGCAAAACCGCTGATCTGTGCAATATTCAAAACCGGCCAGAGGAGATACAAATTCGTGCACTTGCTCTGTTGGCAAAACATATTCTCGAGCCGGTTCGATCCGCATTTCGCATTCCCTTTACACCAACAAGTGCTTATCGTTCGTCCGCGTTAAACCGTATGTTGGGATCTTCCGATCACTCTCAGCACGTAAAAGGGGAAGCGGCGGATATTAAGCTTGCTGGCGTTAGCACTTTCGATCTGGCGCGCTGGATCCGCGATAACCTGGTGTTCGATCAGCTTATACTGGAATGTGTTACGCCGGGACGAGAGCAAAGTGGCTGGGTCCACTGCTCCTTCAGTGCAAAGCAGGCCCGCGGTGATGTACTGACCTATGCTCGCGGTGAATATATCAGGGGGTTAGTTTTAACCGGTTAGACGACTTGATATCCTTAAGAACGATATTGGACCTGACATGTGCGATGCCCGGTAAGCGAAACAGAAATTCATCCAGAAACTGATTAAAGGCATTGATATCTTTAACCGCCACCCGCAGGTGATAATCTGCATCGCCTGTCGTTGCAAAACATTCAAGTATTTCCGGCCGGTCAGAAATCGCATTCGTAAATGTTGTTACAGTATGCTCTTCCTGCCTCGATAGGCTGACATGCACAATGGCGGAAAAACCAAGTCCTGCGATGTTTCTATCCAGTACAGCGTGATATCCGGTAATCAGGCCGATTTCCTCAAGGCTTTTTATACGTCGCCAGCAAGAGGACGCTGACAGTCCCAGATCCGCGGCCAATTGCGCGTTGCTCAGGCGGCAGTCATCCTGAAGACGTTCCAGAATTTGTTTGTCTATATCATCAAGCATTCTTTTAATTTACAGGATTTTGAATGATTTTGTCAAAATACTAGCATTGTAAGAACCAATAATTCGAAAATCGCAAAAAATACGCATCAAGTTGAAAAGAGTTTTCACTGTCCTACTGTTAAAATAGCAGCAGGTTCGATGATTGGCTGGAGGGTGCCTGTGTTAAAACAATCCGATACAAATTCCGCAGTTGATAAGAGTTATCGGCTGAGCGATCGCTATGATCTGCAAACGGGCCGGGTTTTTATGACCGGAACACAGGCCCTCGCCCGTATTCCTCTGATGCAGAAGGCCCGTGATGAGGCCGCTGGCCTGAATACTGCCGGATTTATTGCAGGGTACCGTGGCTCGCCGCTCGGCATGGTGGATAAGGAGCTGTGGTCTATCAAGGATAGGCTTGCTGCAGCAAATATCGAATTTGTGCCGGCCGTCAACGAAGAATTGGCTGCAACCGCTGTATTAGGATCTCAGCAGGTGGAGATAGATCCCCACAAAACAGTCGATGGGGTATTCGGACTTTGGTACGGTAAAGGGCCGGGAGTAGATAGGGCGGGTGATGCGCTCAAACATGGTAATGCCTACGGGTCATCCCCGCATGGTGGTGTGCTGGTTGTAGCGGGTGATGATCATGGGAGCGTCTCCTCCTCCATGCCGCACCAGTCCGATGCGGCCTTTATCACTTTTTTCATGCCCATTTTGAACCCATCCAGTGTAGCTGAATATCTGTCCTTTGGTGAATATGGGTACGCGTTGTCCCGCTACAGTGGCATGTGGGTCGGCTTCAAAGCAGCAACAGAAACTGTTGAAAGTGCGATGAGCTTTGATTTGCCAGAACCACGTGTTTTTAAAGAACCTGACTTTGAAATGCCACAAGACGGCCTGCATTATCGTTGGCCGGATTTACCGGGCCCGCAGATTGAAGAACGGCTGGAAGCCAAAAAACACGCTGTTTTTGCCTTTTGCGAAGCTAATCCCATTGACCGGCATATTTACGAAGTGCCGGAAGCCAGATATGGAATTGTTACCACCGGCAAAGCACATCTGGATTTGATGGAAGCTTTGCGATTGCTGGGTATCGGAGAGGCCGAGGCCCGTTCGATCGGTATTGATATATATAAAATCGGTTTGGTCTGGCCACTTGCCAAACAGTCATCGCTTGATTTCGTTCGCGGTAAGACAGAAGTCCTTGTGATAGAGGAAAAGCGGGGAATTATTGAAAGCCAGTTTAAGGAATATTTCTATGATTATCCGGGGGATAAACCCCTTCGGATGGTTGGCAAAAATGACGAAAACGGGAACCGGTTAATCCCCTGGACAGGAGAATTGTCACCACTTCAGCTGGCAGGAATTGTCGCGAAAAGGCTGGACGGTGTTTTCCCCGAACTGAATTTGAGTGAACGAGCGATGGCTCTGCTGGCTCAGGAGGCTGTGTGCCTCAATACTCCCGGTGCGACACGGACCCCTTATTTTTGTTCCGGTTGTCCGCATAATCGATCAACGAAAGTACCAGAAGGATCGCAGGCTCTTGCCGGTATTGGGTGCCATTTCATGGCGAGTTGGATGAAACGCGACACCAATTACCTCATCCAGATGGGCGGTGAAGGAGTGAATTGGATGGCTAATTCCCGCTTTAACGGCGGACGCCATGTTTTTCAGAATTTAGGGGATGGAACCTATTATCACTCTGGACTGCTGGCTATTCGTCAGGCAATTGCCGCCGGTACAAATATTACCTATAAGATTTTATACAACGACGTTACAGCAATGACGGGCGGGCAGCCTGCGGATGGGCCAATCAGTGTGCCTTCGATTGCACATAGTCTGCGCGCGGAAGGGATTGATCGCATCGCTGTTCTTTCGAATAATATTGATCGTTTCAACCCGAGAGATTTCCCGGATCGGGTTACGTTTGATGACAGATCAGAGCTGGATTGGATACAGCGTGAATTACGGCAAATAAAGGGGGTGACGGCACTTATTTACGATCAACCCTGCGCAACTGAAAAGCGGCGCAAGATTAAGCGGGGACTTGTCGCGGAAACTCACAAACATGTCTATATCAATAAAGCTGTTTGTGAAGGGTGTGGTGACTGTTCTGTTGCGTCAAACTGCTTGTCAGTTGAGCCGGTGGAAACAGAATTTGGCCGAAAAAGGCAGATCAATCAAAATGCCTGCAATAAGGATTTTTCCTGTCTGGATGGTTTTTGTCCCAGTTTTGTAACGATTGAAGGGGGCAGGCGGCGCAGACCGGATGCTACTGCTGGAAATTCTGCTTTGCATGCCCATCTAGCAACATTGCCCAAAGAAGAACCTCCGGTTTTACAAAAACCATTTGATCTGATTGTCACAGGTGTCGGTGGTACAGGTGTTGTAACCGTTGGGCAGTTAATCACGATGGCAGCACATCTTGAGGGAAAAGGGGCATCCGTTCTGGATTTCATGGGATTTGCACAAAAATTTGGGCCTGTGATCAGTTATGTGCGCCTAGCATCCTCACCAGAAGACATCAATCAGGTACGGATTGATACCGGTCGGGCGGATGCGTTAATTGGCTGTGATCTGGTTGTTAGTACTTCACCAAAAGCATCTGCTGCTTATCGGCGTGGAAATACAAAGGGTGTCGTCAATATGGCAGCAATGCCAACAGGCGACTTTACTCTTAATCCGGATGCCGATTTACAGATGCAGACGCGTTACGACACACTGCGCGAGGTGTTGGCAGAAAACAGTTTGGCCAGGATTGATGCCAACCAAGCTGCTGTTCAGCTTTTGGGTGATAGTGTGTTTGCCAATATTCTGCTTCTGGCTTCGCCTGGCAGCAAGGCCTCGTCCCTGTAAGCCGCGAGGCATTAATGAGGGCGATTGAGTTAAATGGTGTCGCGGTTGATGCAAATAAAGCGGCTTTTGACTGGGGGCGCGTGTTGCATGAGAAGCCCGAGCTATTGACGCAAAAGACGGCTGTTAACCCTGAGATGGACCTGAAATCGATGCAGGATCGTCATCGGGATTTCCTGACGCAGTATCAGGACGAAAAATGGGCAGATAGATATGATGACTATTTGCACAATCTAAGTCAGCGACAGGTGAGTGATGAGTTTCTGAAAGCCGTATCAAAGTCGCTATTTAAGCTGATGACCTACAAAGATGAATATGAGGTGGCCCGCCTGCATAGTGACGCGTCATTTCAAGCGGAAATTGCCGCAGAGTTTGAAGGGGAGTATAAGGTCATTCATCACCTCGCACCGCCGTTTTTAGTCTCTGATTTGGATGAGAGGGGGCGGCCCAAAAAGAAATGTTTTGGCCCTTGGATACGTAAAGTCTTTCCAATGCTTGCCAAATTGAAATTTTTGCGGGGAACGGCTTTCGATCCTTTTGGATATCATAATGAACGTAAACTGGAACGCGAACTGATCGACTGGTACAAGGCACTGATAAGTGAAGTCGCGGACGGTTACACACCTGCGACTGCTCAAACCGCACTGAAAATTGCGAGTGCCCCCTTGCAGATTAAGGGTTATGGCGCAGTGAAACTTGCCAATATATCAAAAGTAAAGGCGCAGATCAGAGCCCTTCAGAAGGAAAGCAATGTATAGGTGGGCGCGGAAAAGTTTATGAGCTTGCCGGAATAAGGCGGAAAGTCAGTTCGTTCCCATCCTGATCATATCCAGAACCTTTTGACCCTTTTTGAGGTCCCAAAGCTTGGATAACGCCGACAGCGTTGGTGCCGTCTGTGCATTGCATTTTCCATTCGCCGCGATTGCCATTAGAAAATTTGAAGGACGCATCACATGTTTTTCCGGCAATTAATGAAATTGATTTCGCAGTTCCAACACTACCAACCTGCGTAACAGATATGGAAAATTCTTCGAGCGAGGAAAGAGTTTTTTCCCATTCCAAGAACAGGTCATAAGGTTGTGTGTTGGCTGAGTTTTGACTTTTGCTTACCGTGGCTTTTGGTTTTTGTTTTGTATTTTGACCGTTTTTCAGTTGTGCGTAGGCCAATCGGAAATCAGCTGGAACTTTCAAGACATTTACATCATCATGGTCAACGGTTTGACAGGTGCAGTTAAGACTTTTTTGCCGTTTTGCGTTCTCGCAACCGTTAGTCGCTGACAATTCGGCGTAGTTCCAATCTCTGTGGCTGCCAAAGGAGGCCCATTTGTGTCTCACGGTTACTGCATCTGTATCCCATATGAGGCAAGCTGAGATTGCTTTGTGGGCCTTGTGCATTCCATCGCGGTAAGGAATGGTTTGTCCTTTTCGGAATTGGGAGCCCGCATGTGTGTGCGTAACCTGACTTGAGAGAAAACGGTTCATAAGCTGGTCATAAAAAATCTGGGAAACGATATCCTGTGTATTGCCAGCTTGCCTGCCACTTTCTTGCTGTTGTGTAACACAAGATGTCAAAACCAATACCAGAGTGGTTGCCAGTAACCGCATTTAATCCCCCCAAAGATAGTAATTATTTTTATTTATAATCATAATAAGGGCAAAATTTGTAAGTGTATATATGGTATTTGAAATGTTGGGTGGCGCGGGGGTAAAAAAGCGTGGAGTTTGCAGGGTGTGCCCCCTATATATTGGGGGACCCGAACTGTAGGGTGCGATGACAAGTTGAGGGGGAGCATGGTTGCCATGTCCATGTCTACTGCTAGCGCTGAAGAGCGAAAAAAGCCTGCCTATATCGTTGATGAAAATCTGATAGACAACAAATATCTGAAAGACGCACTGATCCGCAATAAGCGCGAAGGGTTGGAGATGGCCGTTAAGGCTCGTTTCTTTGCGTTGATTGTTGTGGCGTTGCTTGCCATCTTTCTCGTTCAGGACTGGTCGGTTTTATATTATTTGTTCCTGATCGCCCTGTTTATGCTTAATGGTTGGGCGCAGTTAAAAATCGGGCGTGTGGGGCGATCGCGAAAAGAGCTGTTATTGTTGTTTGTGGACATAACACTGATGGGCATAACAGTGGGTGTTCCCAACCCGTTTCAGGATGAACTGTGGTCGTTTGCCATGCAGTATAAATATGCAAACTTCCCGTATTTTTATATTGTTTTAGCGGGTGCGACCCTGATTTATTCGTGGCGTACGATGTTTGCCGTTGCATGGTACACTTTGTTCATTTGGGTAGGGGTATATGTTTGGGCGTTTTTCGAAGCACCAATTTTGCCAGAGATTTCAGCCCAAATGGGTTTGCTGCTCGCTGATTACCCGCATATTTGGGAAATGGTTGATCCCAACAGCGTCAATCTGCATCAGAGAGTTCAGGAAATTGTCGTTTTCATCATCATTACAGGTATCCTTGGGTTAAATAGCTGGCGATCAAACCGGTTGCTAGAGCGTCAGGCAGAGGCCGCCCGAGAGAGGGCTAATCTAGCGCGATATTTTGCGCCCAGCCTTGTGGAGCATCTGGCGGAGAGGGATGATCCATTGGGTGAAGTCAGATCGCAATCAGTTGTCGTGATGTTTGTGGATATAGTCGGCTTCACCAAGATGGCAGAGCATGATGAGCCAGGCAGGGTGGTGCAGTTTCTAAGAGAATTTCATGGCCGCATGGAAACAGCCGTATTCGATCACAAAGGAACGCTGGATAAGTTCTTGGGCGATGGCTTGATGATCACTTTTGGAACACCAACAACCACGCCAGATGATGCGAAAAATGCCCTTCAGTGTGCGATTGCCATGCAGAGAACCATGGATGAGTGGAATGCTGTCCGATCCGAAATGGGACTTGCACAAGTCAAGCTTTCCATCGGAATTCACTGCGGTGACGTTGTTTTGGGTGATATTGGGTCCGAGCGGCGTATGGAATTTGCGGTTCTGGGTGATGTTGTCAATGTCTCAAGCCGGCTTGAAAGTCTGACAAGGGAGATCGGCGCAAGCATCATCGCCAGCCAGCATGTTGTTGAGGCGGCGGGAGAGACACTTGCAGTAGATGCTGGCTATCAACTGATTGGATCGAAGGAAATTCGCGGTCGCGATGAGCCTGTTACCATCTGGGCAGTTCAGCGCGATACTTAACCAAAATTCATATCGGCAACAAACGGATTGGATTGCCGTTCCTGGCCGAAGGTAGACATGTTCCCATGCCCGGGGACAAAGGCGATGTCATCGCCCAGTGGCCATAACTTGTTGCGAATTGAGTTAATCAGGTCTTCATGGTTGCCTTGGGGGAAATCTGTCCTGCCGATGGAGCCTTGAAACAGGACATCCCCAACAATTGCGACACGGTCGTTCTTGCTGATGAAAACTACGTGGCCCGGTGTATGGCCGGGACAATGAACAACATCAAGCTCTACCTTCCCGACAGTTACAGTGTCTCCATCATTGAGCCAGCGATCCGGTGTAAAGGCGTAAGAAGGCGGAAAGCCGTAGCGAGCACATTGTTCGGGTAGCTGGTCAATCCAGAATTTATCCGCCTTGTGCGGCCCTTCAACGGGTACATCCAGCTTTTCGCGCAGTTCCTGCGTGCCGCCAGCATGATCCAGGTGGCCGTGGGTGATTAGAATTTTTTCAATTTCCACCTTTTGCTCTTCTGCAGCACCAAGAATATGCTCAAGGTCGCCGCCCGGGTCAATGACAGCAGCTTTCATGGTTTCCTCACACCAGATGAGCGAGCAATTTTGCGCAAAGGGAGTTACAGGTATTATTAATGCTTTCATGAAAAACCTCGGCACACCGTAATAGTGTCACTGCTATTGTTGTTGTTCTGTATGTGGGGGTTATAGCAAGAATTGCCAGTCTTGACCACCGCTAGCGAAGGCTGGATTTCACACCTTCAGAGAGTATCCATTCGCGAACCGCGCAAAGGCTCTTGTTCGTTAGTCTGTTGGTTGGGGTGACAACCTGAAAAGGAAAGCGCGATAGGCGGGAGGAGCCGAATAATTTAACAAGCCGCCCCTTTTTGACGTCTTCGTCAATCAGGACATCAATACCCATAGCAACTCCGATACCCTCCATCGCGGCATGAAGGGCGATGTCAGCGCTTTCAAAATTGAGCCCTGCATTGCCGTCAATATCCGTAATTCCAGCGTGTTTAAGCCATCTGGGCCAATCGGTTGGGCGCGGGCTTTCATGTAGCAGGGTAACGTTGGCAAGATCGGACGGGGATTGGATCTTCTTGGCAAGCTCCGGACTGCAGACAGGAAAGGTTGCGACATCCATCAGTTTGTCGATTTGAAACCCTTTGCGGGTATCGCCTTCGCGAATGACCTGAATGGATATATCAAAACTTTCCTCTTCGAAATCTGCAGGGTTGAGTGAGGTTGTGAGCTGAATATCCAGATCCGGAAACACTTCATGCAGGGCTGCCCATCTGGGAATAAGCCAGCGAATGGCAAATGTCGGGTAGACGCAAATGGAAATTTTGTTGCGTCTGGGCTCCGCTTTCAATCGTTGGGAGGCAGCGGAAATTTTCTGCAACGAGGGAGCAATTTCGGAAAGGTACTGACGACCGACTGCGGTCAGGGTGACCCGCTTGTGAGCGCGATGAAAAAGAGGGCGTCCCAGATAGTCTTCAAGGGCCTGTATCTGCCGGCTGACCGCGCCCGGGGTTACGTTGAGTTCCTCGGCGGCCTGATTAAAGCTGAGATGTCTGGCTGCTGCTTCGAAAGAGCGAAGTCCGGCAGCGGAAGGCAGATATAACATTGCATGGCTCTTGATTGAGAAAAAATCAATTATAATCCGATGATTTATCGTTTGTCCATTGTTCTTACAACCGTCACAATGCGTGAAAAATAATCAAGAATAAAAATTCACCTAAATTAAGGAAACAGCAATGACTTTTTATCAAAGCAGCGCGGAATTTAAACCACAGTCACTATCAGACTGGGTGGCACCGGATTGCCACGGCTTGAATTTCTTTGAGATTGACACGTCCTTGCAAGGATTGCTCAAATGCTATCTTGATGAAGATATGCGCAATCATATGTCGCCGCATTTTGCGAAACTGGGTGAAATTGCCGGCAATGAATTGGATGACTGGTCTCGTCAGTCAGACAAACACCAGCCAAAACTGCATCAACGTGATGCGCGTGGTCGCGATGAAGACTGGATCGAATTTCATCCACCTATCGGAATATGGAAAAAGTGGCCTTTGAACAGTTTGGCCTGCATGCGATGACAAACCGCGCCGGTGTTCTGGGACTGGATAAAAAAGCCCCTCAGATTGTGAAGTATATTTTCCAGTATCTGTTCGGTCAGTCCGAGTTTGGACAGCTTTGTCCCATTTCAGCAACAGAAACAACAGCAATGCTGATTAACCGGTATGCCGATGAGGAGACACGGGCCAAGCTGTTTGATCGGATGGTTCTGCAAGATACAGAAAATATGCTTAAAGGCGCTCAGTTCATGACCGAAAAAACCGGCGGATCTGATGTGTCAAACATTGCTCTGCAGGCTCGTAACGAAAATGGAACATGGAAGCTTTACGGTGAGAAATGGTTCTGTTCCTGCGCGGATGCGGATGTTGTTCTGCTCCTCGCGCGGCCAGAGGGTGCACCGGATGGAAATGCCGGTTTGGGCCTGTTCGCCCTGCCAAGGCGGCTTGAAGATGGCACACGCAACTCATATCGGATTGTGCGTTTGAAAGATAAGCTGGGTTCCAAGTCCATGGCATCTGGTGAGATCATTTTTGACGGTGCGACAGTTTATCCACTGGGCGAAGTGGGACCACATGCCAACCGTGGCTTGAAGATGATGATGGATCAGGTGAATATGTCTCGCCTCAGCCATGGTGTTCGGGCCTCGTCCATGATGCGTCGTTGTCTGAATGAGGCATTGGCCGTTGCCGGTTATCGCCGTGCGTTTGGCAGCAAGCTGATTGAAAAACCATTGCTGCGCCGTCAATTGATGAAGTTGATGGTTCCAACAGAACAATCCCTGTCCATGTACATGTATACTGCGGTTATGCTGGAAAAAGCGGAAGCAGGTGATGAAGAAGCTGCCAAGGTTACCCGGATACTGACACCGTTATTGAAATACCGGACAGCGCGGGACAATGTGAAAGTTGCAACCGGTGCAATGGAAGTGCGCGGTGGTAACGGATATATTGAAGACTGGGTCAATGCGAAGATGGTTCGCGATTCCCATCTGGGCGTTTTGTGGGAGGGAACTTCCAACATTAACTCGCTGGATGTGATTAATCGTGCTGTTGCCAAAGTTGGCGCTCACGAAGCGCTGGGCGAGGCGATGAATGATCTGCTGGAGCAGGATAACAACTTGCCTGGGCAGTATGCCGGTCAGCTCAAATCAGTGGTGTCAAAAGCAGTTGATTTCGCAGGCAAAGTAGCGCGCGAAGGTAAGGAAACTCTGGCTCGACGCGCTTCAAGTGCACTTTATCACACCGTTACAGCGAGCCTGATGGCGACAGAAGGTGCCAAATTGGGTGCCGAGGGCGGAGATGCCCGGCGTTTGCTGCTGTCGCGGATGGTTCTGGATCGCAGGCTGGGTACAGATGATCCGTTCTCAATGGAAAATGGTGACTTTGATCGCCTCGCTACTGATGCACTGCTGTCCGGCGAGCCTGTCAGTCTGGATCGTGCAATGGAAATTCTTTCCAAGTAGTTGGGTGCAAGGTGGGTGAGTGAGATATGTTTTTTGCCAAGACACTAAAAGATCGCGCAGATCGTGAACTGGAAGATTGGGTAGCACCGGATTGTCACGGGCTGAACTTCTTCGATATTGATCATAGTCTGCAAAGTGTGATGGAGTTATATCTTCCTGACGATTTGAGGGAGCATATGACACCGGTTCTTAGAGAATTGGGGGAGGTTGCTGGCAACCGTCTCGATGAGCTGGCAAGAATATGTGATCGCCACCCACCGGTGCTCCACCCACGTGATGCACGGGGCCGGGATGAGGAGTGGATTGAATTCCATCCCGCTTACAAAGAAATGGAAAAAATCGCCTATGGGGATTTTGGTATCCATTGTATGTCCCATAAAGCAGGGGTACATGGCTGGCCTGAGAAAATACCGCCGATGGCCAAGTATATTTTTACCTATTTGTTTGTGCAGGCGGAATTTGGCCTGATGTGTCCGATCTCTGTGACGGATACGTCTTACGGGCTGCTTGCCAAGCATGGTCCGAAGGAGGCGATGGACAAATTCGGCTGGCAGATGCTGAGTCAGAATATGGATGAGATCCATATGGGGGCCCAGTTCATGACAGAAAAAGTTGGGGGATCCGAGGTTGCCAATTTTGAAGTGACCGCCCGTTTTGAAGATGGTCATTGGCGATTGTACGGGGATAAATGGTTCTGCTCCTGCGCGGGGGCGGAAGTGGCATTGGTGCTTGCCCGCCCGGAAGGTGCGCCGAAGGATAATTCCGGCCTGGCGATTTTTGCAGTGCCACGACATCTTGAAGATGGCAGCCGCAACAAGTATCGCTTCGTCAGGCTCAAAGATAAAATGGGCACTAAGTCCATGGCATCGGGAGAAGCAAAATTTGAAGGCGCAATTGGATATGCGTTTGGTGATGTAGGTGCGAAGAAGAACCCGGGCCTTCGCCAGATGATGGATCAGGTTGTGATGTCACGCTTAAGTCACGGCGTGCGGGCAGCGGGCATGATGCGTAGATGCTTGAACGAGGCTTTGGTTACAGCGCAGAACCGAGAAGTATTTGGTGAGCCGATTATTGAAAAGCCACTATTGCGCCGTCAGTTGATGAAAATGATGCTCCCGACGGAGCAGTCATTATCCATGTTCCTGCATGTGGCAAATCAGCTGCATAAGGCGGATGCGGGTGACAAACAGGCAGAGCGGCTGAACCGGATATTAACCCCGCTTTTGAAATTCAGAACCTGTCGCGACAATGTGGATGTTGCTGGAGGCGCGTTGGAAATCCGCGGCGGCAATGGTTTTATCGAAGATTGGGTAAATCCGCGGCTTGTTCGAGACGCTTACACAGGTTTGCTGTGGGAGGGAACTTCCAATATTAACGCGCTTGATATTACCACCCGGGCAATAGCCAAAACCCACGCACATGAAGATCTTGCAAACGATCTGATAGAACGCTTGGATGAGGCCGAAGGGTTGCCCGGTCAGTTTGCGGGTGAACTTAAAGGTTTGGTTGGCCGTGCAAAATCCTTCGCCGAAAAAATAGCGATGTCAGGAAATGAGATATTAGCGCGTCAGGCGTCCAATGCGCTTTATCATGCAACGACGGCAACGCTGTTTGCAGAAGAAGGCGCAAAGCTGGGCCGAGCTGGTAAAGATGCCCGTCGTTTGCTGTTGTCCCGCTTTGTACAGGACACAAAACTGAAACCCAGTGACCCTCTAGCTGTTGGAGAAACACGTTTTGAGGTTGAGGCGGGTAATCGGCTTCTTGATACGAAGCCTGTGTCGTTGGAAGAAGCAACGGACCTATTGCAGCTTTAAGTCCTGAATTCTTAAAAATCTATTTTGCAAGCCTGCTTTGATATCTGTGACAATATGTCGCCACAGATATCAAGGTAGGCTTATTTCTATTTAAGTTGCTGAAAAATATAGATTTTTTTTGTTTGCTTCCGACCGATAGTCAGTTGCGACAGCACCTGCGACATCCCGACACATTGCTGATTGCCAAGCTTAAGGCGCATGGTTGATGCGTGGAAAATTGGGGAAAGGATGGATGTCATGGTTTACCAGGCAGTTGCACCAGATACACATGCAGATCGTAAAATTCGCAGCAGATCATTTACATTTGATGCGGGGAATTCCCTTCAGCCAAAAACCAACTACTGCGCTTCTTGTGCCGCCCACAAACAGGCAATTTGCGCCAGATTGCAAGGGCGGGAGCTGGAAGCATTTTCAGCAAGCAGTACTCATCATGTCTTCAAACCTGGTCAGATGATTTTTAGTGAATTTGACGATGCGCTGACTGTTTATACCGTTGTGTCAGGGGATGTCAGGTTGTCGCGTATGCTGGATGACGGACGTCGCCAGATAACCAGTTTCAAATCCAAAGGGGATTTTATCGGCTTAAGTACCAGCGGGCATTACACTAGTGATGCCGAAGCAATCAATGACGTGGTTGTCTGTCAGTTTACTGCACATGCGCTGAAAAACTCACTGGAAGAGTTTAATGCGCTGCAAAGCCGGCTTATGGAAATGATGCAGGAAGAAATGATGACGTTGCAGGATCATATGGTCGTGCTGGGCCGGAAAACACCGGTGGAAAAAATCGCCAGTTTTCTTATGGAACGTGTCAGGAGAGTCATTGATACAGACTTGGAAGAGATCACCGGTGAGGTTGCCATAACCCTTCCCATGACGCGAGCTGACATTGCAGACTTTCTGGGACTGACGATTGAAACTGTCAGCCGGACATTTACCAAGCTTCGTAAACAGGGCCTCATCGAGCTTAAAAGCGCCCATGATATTTCCATTACAGACCTTTACGGGCTCGAATTGCTCGCAAGTTCTGCGCATTGAGGGGAAGTGAAATGATTACGGCACTCGCAGAAAAATATAATGCGCCTGTTCCTCGTTACACCAGTTACCCAACGGCACCGCATTTTCGTCCGGTCGAAGACGCTGATTTTTATTCGGATTGGTTGCGACGGCTGGACCCGTCAGAGCCTCTCTCCCTTTATCTGCATGTGCCGTTTTGCAAAGAAATGTGTTGGTACTGTGGTTGCAACACCAAGGTCACGCGCAAATATGATCCTGTTGCGGATTATGCGGCAGCTTTACGCAGAGAGATCGCCTTGATCGCAGAGCAGTTGCCGGATCGTTTTACAGTGTCACATATTCACTGGGGAGGAGGAACCCCGTCCATCCTGTCGGCAGAAGATTTTGAAGCGACAATGGGCTTGCTTGGTGATCTATTTGACTACACCCCAAATGCTGAGAGGGCAATTGAAATTGATCCGCGCACAGCAGACCCTGAAAAGATCGCTGTGCTGGCACGTTCGGGTATCAATAGGGCAAGTCTTGGCATTCAGGATTTCAGTCACAAAGTTCAGGCGGCGATAAATCGGGTACAATCGTTTGGATTGACGTATCAGGTAGTGAAAGCCTTACGTGCTAATGGCATTGAGCAACTTAATTTTGATCTGATGTACGGTTTGCCTCATCAGGATGTCGCGGCATTGCGAAAAACGATCGAGCTGTCACACGAGCTGCGCCCAAATCGAATTGCTCTTTTTGGATATGCTCACGTTCCCTGGATGAAATCGCATATGAAAATGATCAACGAAGCAGACTTACCCAGTGGATCAGAGCGGGCCGAACAGGCTCTTGTTGCGGCTGATTGCTTGAAAGAGCTGGGATATGTTCAGATTGGCTTGGATCATTTTGCGAGGCCTGATGATCCTATGGCTATTGCACTTGGAATGAATAATCTGAAGCGTAATTTTCAGGGTTATACGACGGATAGTGCACAAAATCTCATTGGTCTGGGTGCATCTTCAATTGGGATGTTGCCGCAAGGATATGTTCAGAATGTCACCAGTGTACATGAGTACAAAAGGGCTGTTGCAAATAAGGGGTTACCCATTGCAAAAGCGGTGGCGGTTACCGAGGACGACCGTATTCGGCGGTATATTATTGAACGCTTGATGTGTGATTTGTCCGTTGATTTTGCTGAGGTGGAGACGCGCAATAATCTGCCAAGTGGCAGTTTTCAAACTGAGCTGGAAGCTCTTTCGATACTGGCAGAAGACGGATTGTTGTCCTTGAAGGGGGCAAAGATTGAAATCACGGAAACGGGCCGATTTCTTGTTCGAACCATCTGTGCTGTTTTCGACACGTATCTTGGCAAAGGGGCCGGGCAGCATTCGAGAACAATTTAGTAAAATATAATATATATATGTACTTTGGCTGTTGTAGCTTTAATCGGAAAAATTTGGGAAATCAGCGAAGGAATTGACTGAAGTCAATGTGTAAATCCCGCGGTGCTGGCAATCTCGGCTCAGGGAGTGGATGGCCGTCCTAATCATGGGGCGTGTTTCCCCAATTTGATCAATATATCTAACGACGGATGACTGGTATGAACCTGTTATGGATAGCCTTTTCGATCATCGGAGCCATTGTTGGTCTTCTGCTTTCAGCGAAAGCAGTTGATCAGGGAATGATGATCCATGGCATGACGTTTGCGATTGCATCGGTGATTGCAGCTTATGCGCTGATTTCTCAACATTACAATTCCCGACCTGCGGTGGTGGATCAGTCAGGTGGACCTGATTACAACTTGGCGATTGTCAAATATGGAGTGATCGCTTCCATGTTTTGGGGCGTGGTTGGATTTCTTGTGGGCGTTGTGATCGCGTTTCAGCTATCATTTCCGGTGCTCAATCTTGATTTACCCTGGACTACTTTTGGTCGTTTGCGGCCATTGCATACCTCCGCTGTTATATTCGCTTTCGGTGGGAACGTGCTTTTGGCGACCTCTTTTCATGTGGTGCAACGGACTTGCCGGACGCGACTGGCGGGAACATTTTCGCCGTGGTTTGTGTTTTGGGGGTACCAGCTATTTATTGTTCTGGCAGCGAGCGGATACGTTCTTGGTATCACACAGGGTAAAGAATATGCGGAACCGGAATGGTATGTTGATATCTGGCTGACATTGGTCTGGGTAGTTTATCTGATGGTTTTTCTGGCAACCCTGTGGAAGCGTCAGGAAAAGCATATCTACGTGGCAAACTGGTTCTATCTGGCCTTCATCATCACGGTTGCAATGCTGCATGTGGTGAATGCGTTGGCTATCCCGGTTAGCCTGACAGGCGTTAAAAGCTACTCGTTATTTGCGGGCGTTCAAAGTGCCTTGACCCAGTGGTGGTACGGCCACAACGCCGTTGGATTTTTCCTGACGGCAGGGTTTTTGGGAATTATGTATTATTTCATTCCCAAGCGGGTAAACCGTCCGGTTTATTCCTATCGGCTGTCCATCATTCACTTCTGGGCATTGATCTTTCTATACATTTGGGCGGGGCCGCATCATTTGCATTACACCGCCCTTCCAGACTGGTCACAAACCCTTGGAATGACTTTTTCCATCATGCTGTGGATGCCATCCTGGGGCGGTATGATTAACGGCTTGATGACCCTATCGGGGGCCTGGGATAAATTGCGAACCGATCCCGTTGTGCGCTTCCTTGTAACCTCTGTTGCTTTTTATGGCATGAGCACATTTGAAGGCCCGCTTATGTCCATTAAGGAAGTAAACGCGCTTAGCCATTATACAGATTGGACAATCGGTCATGTGCATTCAGGTGCTCTTGGTTGGGTTGCCTATATCAGCTTCGGTGCCCTGTATTTTCTGGCGCCAGTCGTATGGAAGCGCAAATCACTTTATTCTGACAAGCTGGTGTCCTGGCATTTCTGGATTTCCACCATTGGTATCCTTCTTTACATCACGGCGATGTGGGTATCCGGTATCATGCAGGGCCTGATGTGGCGTGCATATGATGCCTTTGGTTTCCTTGAATATTCTTTCAGCGAAACAGTGGAGGCCATGCATCCCTTCTATGTCATTCGAGCTCTTGGCGGTGTCCTGTTCCTGATCGGATCACTGATCATGGTCTACAACCTGTGGCGAACAGCCAAAGGGGATGTCCGTAGCGAAGAGAAAGATGAGCTTATTCTCAATCCAGAAGTAGCGGTTGCGAGGTAAGGGATATGTTTAGTCACAAAATTATTGAGAAAAATTCGATCCTTATGCTCGTACTGACATTAATTGTCGTATCCATCGGCGGGTTGATTGAAATCGTACCACTGTTTTATCTGGAAAGTACGATTGAAAAGGTAAAAGGCGTGCGACCCTACAGCCCACTGGAGCTGGCGGGTCGGAACATCTACATCCGAGAAGGGTGTTACAATTGTCATAGCCAGATGATCCGCCCTTTGAGGGACGAAGCTGAACGCTATGGTCATTATTCGCTTGCGGCAGAGAGCATGTATGATCATCCGTTTCAGTGGGGATCAAAACGCACCGGGCCTGATCTGGCACGAGTGGGCGGGCGTTATTCAGATGAATGGCATGTGACACATATGCGGAACCCGCAAAGTGTTGTGCCTGAAAGCGTAATGCCAGCTTATTCATTTCTGGAAAAAACTGAACTTCGCGTTCCCGATATTACGGCTGATCTTGTGGCTCATCGGATGATGGGTGTGCCTTACAGTGATGAAATGATTGAGAATGCCAAAGCTGACTTAAAGGCTCAGGTTGATCCAGATGCTGATAACGTGGATGGTTTGCTGGCCCGTTATCCAAAGGCACAGGTTCGGGATTTTGACGGTAATCCAAAATTACTGTCCGAACTGGATGCATTGATTGCGTATCTGCAGATGCTTGGCACGCTGGTTGATTTTACCAGCTATGAGCCAGAGCAAAATAATCGATAGGAGGATCAAATGGATATTACATTTCAGGATGCTTCCTACTTTGCCCAGACATGGGGACTTTTATACCTGTTTGGCCTGTTCATGATTGTTCTGGTTTATGCCTTGTGGCCCCGAAATAAAAAGAAATTTGATGCGGCAGCTCAAATTCCGCTTGAGGAGAAAGACTGATGTCCAAAGTGGAAAAAGATGAACTATCCGGCGTTGATACCACTGGACATGATTGGGATGGTATCAAGGAACTTGATAACCCAATGCCGCGGTGGTGGCTGTGGACTTTTTATGCGACGATCATTTGGTCGATTGGTTACTGGGTTGTATACCCGGCTTGGCCATTGGTCAGTGATTATACCAAAGGTGTTTTTGGGTATTCCTCACGGGCAGAGCTACATGAAGAGCTTGCAAGTGTAGAAGAGGGGCGAGCATCCATCACTACAGAGCTTGTGAACGCGGATCTTGCTGATGTGAAAAATAATCCTCAATTGTATCAATTTGCGCTTTCTGGTGGTCGATCCAATTACGCGGTTAATTGTTCACAATGTCACGGGTCTGGCGCACAGGGTGCACCTGGATTCCCAAATTTGAATGATGATGATTGGCTTTGGGGTGGCTCAGTAGATGCGATTTACCAAACCATCAAATATGGCATCAGGTCGGATCATGACGAGACACGCACCGGTGAGATGCCAGCCTTTTTGCGGGATGAAATTCTGGAGAAAGATCAGGTATCTGACGTGGCAGAATATGTTCTGTCCCTGTCACAAGAAGGACGTGATCCAGAGGCAGTTACTCGTGGCGCCGAAGTTTACGCCAACGAGTGTGCATCCTGCCATGGAGAGAACGCACGCGGGAATCCGGAGTTTGGTGCCCCAAATCTGACTGACGCAATCTGGTTTTATGGCGGAGATAAGCAAACGATTGTCAACACGATTGCCAATGGGCGCGCAAATGTAATGCCCGCTTGGGACGATCGTCTTGACGAGAGTGTGATCCGTCAGATCAGTCTGTATGTTCATTCACTGGGAGGCGGCAAGTAGCCGCCCTCCGATCTCTCTTTCCTCCAGCAGGAGATTGTTAAGTGGATAGTAGTTCCGTTGAGAAAATTGATGTAACGGCGGTCAATAAAAAGGAAAACCGCTCACTTTATGTCAAACGTGAAAAAATACATCCGAAGAAGGCGACGGGAAGTTTCCGCCGTCTGAAGTGGATTATTATGGGGATTACACTTGCAATCTATTACATCACGCCTTGGATCCGGTGGGACCGAGGAGTGGGTGCACCAGATCAGGCCGTACTGGTTGATATTGAGCATAACCGTTTTTACTTCTTTTTTATCGAGCTGTGGCCACAGGAAGTATATTACATAACCGGTATTCTGATCGTAGCCGCCTTGTCCCTTTTTCTGGTGACAGCTTTGTTCGGGCGAGCTTGGTGCGGATATTCCTGCCCGCAAACCGTATGGACGGATCTTTTTATTTTCGTTGAGCGTGCTATTGAAGGAGATCGAAATGCCCGATTGAAGCTTGATCGGGCGCCGATGAGTTTCGATAAGTTTCAAAAACGCTTTCTCAAACATACCATCTGGGTCGCGATTGGAGTTGTGACAGGCGGAGCGTGGGTCTTTTACTTTGCGGATGCACCCACACTGTTTCGGGATCTGCTAACGTTTGAAGCCGGGAGTGTTGCCTATATTACGGTCGCAATCCTGACGGCGACTACTTATGTGTTTGGCGGACTGATGCGAGAGCAGGTGTGTACATATATGTGTCCGTGGCCGCGCATTCAGGGTGCTATGATTGACGAGGAAAGCCTTAGTGTAACCTATCATGCGCTGAGAGGTGAACCACGTGGGCCGCACAAAAAAGGGGATAGCTGGGAAGGACGGGGTCATTGTATTGACTGCAACCAGTGCGTTGCTGTCTGCCCAATGGGGATCGATATCCGCGATGGCTCCCAGCTTGAATGCATAACATGTGCGCTCTGTATTGATGCCTGCGATGGGGTTATGGAAAAGATTGGGCTCCCCAAAGGTTTGATCAGTTATGATACATATGCAGGGCAAAATACTGCTGAGCCGATCAAGAAACAGCAGGTCCGTTTTATCCGGCCAAGAACACTTATTTACGGCTTTCTTTTGCTGCTCGTTGGCTCGATTATGCTGGTTACGCTTTTGAACCGGTCAGAGCTTGATGTCAATGTTATCAGGGACCGCAATCCGCTATATGTGACACTGTCTGATGGAACGTTACGAAATGGCTATACGGTAAAAATTCTGAACAAAACACATGATCTGCGGCGATTTGAGATATCCGTAGAGGGAATTGAGATTACTTCCAGATGGTTGCAAACGGAAGGGCATAATGAGCAAGATCTGATCGTTGTTGTGCCAGGGGATGCCGTTTCAAGCGTTAAATTGTTTGTGGCCGCAAATGCGGAACAGCTTGCGGGTAAGAGCAGCAGGGATATTGCGATCGTTGTTAAAGATCTTGCAAATGGAAATGCGGAGCGAACCGAAACAACATTCAAAGGACCAAGATAATGGCATTTTCAGCTACGCGCCCGATTACCGGGAAACATGTTCTGGCTATGTTGGTGGGTTTTTTCCTGTTCATGCTGATTGCAAACGGATTTTTTCTGTATTTTGCGCTTACCAGCTTCTCTGGCTTGTCGACAGAAGATCCATACAAGAAAGGCCTAAATTATAATCAGGCACTGCTGGCGAAAGAGCAACAAATTGCCAGAGGTTGGAAACCTGATCTGAACATCAGGCATGGGACCAATGGTGAAGTGATGGTAACCTTAAATGTGCTTGATGCAACGGATCAACCGGTTCGTTTCACGGATGTAAAAGCGGTGTTCTGGAGACCGGCTGTGCAAGGTGAGGATGTTGATCTGGTGTTTAGCGAAAATGGCAATGAACTTACGGCAGCTGCGACCCTTGATAAATTGGGAAATTGGGAGCTGCGTATAGAGCTGTATGATGCCGCGCACGAGTCGCCTTATCGGCTGGAGAAACGGATATGGATCAAGTAGCACTTGAAAAACAATCCGCTGTATCGTCCTTTTCAAGTACGGGAGGCGCCTATTGCTGTTCGGGTGGAGCAACTACTCTGGCTGGGGAGTTTCGACCTGAAACTCAATTTAAGGATTTTGTTTCTGCTGATCCTGCAGCATTTGTCAGTCATGACCAATCCGGTCAGGCGCTTTTGCATTTGCTGGTGGAGGGAATGCATTGCGCAAATTGTATTCAGGCTATTGAAAAGAGCCTGAGGGCGCATCCCGCAGTTATAGAGGCAAGGGTGAACTTTTCCACCCGCAGGCTCCTTGTTCGCTGGACAGAACAGGAGGCGGAGGCTGCGGAGTTGGTCAAGCCAGTTATTGATCTGGGCTATGGGCTCACGCCTTATGATCCTCAACTGATAAAATCCGCAGCAGAGGAAGAAGACAAGAAGCTTTTGCGGGCAATGGGAGTGGCCGGGTTCGCGGCAGCCAATGTGATGCTGTTGTCGGTCTCCGTTTGGGCAGGTTTGTTTTCTGCGGATATGGGCCCGGCGATGCGCGATTTCATGCATTGGGTGTCGGCTCTGATTGCGATGCCAGCGGTCGCCTATTCGGGGCAGGTTTTTTTTAAATCTGCAATCTCTGCCCTGCAGGCAGGTCGCTTGAACATGGATGTTCCCATTTCACTTGCGGTGATTTTGGCTGTGGGGATGAGCCTTTCCGAGACAATTCAAAGTGGCGAATATGCATATTTCGATGCGGCTGTGACATTGCTGTTTTTCTTGTTGATCGGGCGGTATCTGGATAGCAGAGCCCGCAGCCGGGCAAGGTCTGCGGCGGAACGATTGCTTATGCTAAAGGCAGTGGCAGCCACCGTCATTGAGAAAGATGGCAGTCACAGATCAGTTCCAGTGGAAAATGTGGTTCCGGGCACGCAGGTTTTCGTCGCTGCGGGTGATCGTTTTCCGGTCGATGGTACAATTCTGGAAGGTGAGACCAGTATTGATAACTCACTGGTAACAGGTGAAAGCCTGCCGGTGGAGGCGAGCGCCGGATCGGATGTGTTTGCAGGGACGCTCAATCTGGGGGCACCGGTTCGTTTACGGGCAAGCAAAACCGGAGAGGATACCTTGCTGGGTGACATTGTTCGGCTCATGGAAAATGCGGAGCAGGGCCGGGCGAGCTATATTCGCATGGCGGATCGCATTGCTGAATATTATGCGCCCGCTGTTCATATTCTCGCCGCGCTGACATTTGCCGGATGGTGGTTACTTGGCCATGATTGGCAATTATCCCTCATACAGGCGATTGCCGTTTTGATTGTAACCTGCCCCTGCGCGCTTGGTCTGGCTGTGCCGGTTGTTCAAGTGGTTGCCAGTGGGCGGTTATTGCAGAGGGGTATTCTGGTAAAATCTGCTGATGGTCTTGAAAGGCTGGCGCAGATTGATCGGATCGTTTTTGATAAAACGGGCACTTTGACTGAAGGGCGACTTCATTTGGTTAATGCTGAGAATATTGATCCTGCAGATTTGAAGTTGGCCGCTGGACTTGCAGCTAACAGCAGGCATCCGTTAGCGCAAGCCGTGACAAGGTCGGTTTCAGACTTCAGAGCTATCGATGCTGTGCAGGAATATCCTGGCAAAGGCCTGGCCGCTGTTGTCGATGGTCGGAATGTGCGTTTGGGAAGCCGGAAATGGTGTGTCGAAAATGGGGTTGAATTACAGGCCTCTGTCGATCCGCTACCGGAAATGTGGCTGTGTGTTGAGGGACGCGACCCTGTTCAACTTCAGTTTCAGGATCGGCTGAGGTCAGATGTGAAAGAGGTTATAAGAACACTCATTCGAAGCGGCATTACGATTGAGCTACTGTCCGGTGATCGCGAAGAAGTTGTTTCTGCCGTGGCAGAAGTGGCGGGAATTGAACGGTGGAGCTCGCAACTGTTGCCCGGTGACAAAGTGGCCCGATTGCAAGAGCTACAGATGCAAGGGTGCAAGGTGCTGATGGTCGGAGATGGTTTGAATGATGCACCGGCATTAACTGCGGCCCATGTCTCCATGTCTCCAGCAGATGCAGCCGATATTAGTCAGACCGCAGCTGACTTTGTATTCCAAGGGAAAAAACTGGGGGCTGTTATGGAGGTGTTCGGGTCGCACGCACCTCAAGGCTGTTGGTCACACAGAATTTCGGATTGGCCTTCGCTTACAACGCGATCGCTGTCCCGCTTGCTATTGCTGGATTTGTAACCCCGCTTTTTGCGGCTATAGCGATGTCGGCATCATCGCTTATCGTATGTATTAATTCCATGCGGCTCGCCAGAGCTAGAGGGGAAATCAGTTGAGCGTTCTCGTCTATCTTATCCCGATCGCTTTATTCCTAGGCGGCCTTGGGCTCGCTGCGTTCCTCTGGAGTCTCAAATCAGGGCAGTATGAAGATCTTGAAGGCGCAGCAAACCGTATCCTGATAGATGATGAGGATGACAGGGCTTAAGCGATTTTGGTCTGGACCAGAACTTCATCTTCAGGAAATTGCGGGCCCTTGACTGTTTCGTTACCGGCTTCAGGATGACGGGGAATATTGAGCGAAGCCAATAGTGAAAAAGCAGCCATAGCGGCCCCGGCCAGAAATACGCTGGCGGGTGAAGTGAGCCACAAAATGCCGAACAGGACAGGAATTACAACCGCTGCAATATGATTGATGGTAAAGCTGACGCTGGCCGTTGCTGCCATGTCCTTGGGGTTGGCAATTTTCTGGAAATAGCTTTTGATACCGATGGCAAAGGCAAAAAACAGATGGTCGATAATATACAATGCACCGGCCAATGTAGCATCATTGACAAACGCATATGCCACAAACACGCAGACCAGACCTGAATATTCAAAGACCAATGCCTTGCGTTCACCCCAATGCGAAATTAACCGACCGATTTTAGGGGCCAGAAAAATATTGATAGCGTGATTGAGCAAATACAGGGCCGTAATAGTGGAGACATCATATCCAAATTTCTCCACCATCATAAATCCAGCAAATACCATGAAAATCTGGCGTCTGGCACCAGCTAGGAACGTCAGTGCATAATATAGCCAGTAGCGTTTACGAAGGACGATCTTTTTGGTCTGGGCGACTTCGACATGAAATTGCGGAAAAGCTCCCCAGCAGAAAAGGGCCGCAAAAACTGAGACGGCACCACCAAGAGCGTACATCGTTGCAAATTCAACCCCTGCAAATTTTGTGGCGAGAAAAATAAGACCATAAACGGCGAGGGAGGCAAAGGCCTGAGCGGAGAGTTGGCGACCCATAACCAGTGGTGCCCGCTCTTTTGATACGAGCTGAAGGGTGAGCGACTGGCGGAGCGTTTCGTGATAATGAAAGCCCACTGACATGAGGATGGTGGTTAGGTAGAAACCATATTCGGAAGGAAAATAGCCTGTAAGTGCAACGCCGATACCAAAAACGAGCAAAGAGAGCATCAATAGGCGTTGTTCAGCAATGATCAGCAGAACAAAAATTACGGTAAAGGCAAGCAGTCCTGGAATTTCACGCAAAGATTGCAGAATGCCGATTTCCCGGCCGGTGAAATTTACAACATCAACAGCAAAATTGTTCAGCAACGCCATCCAAACAGCAAAACCGGCACCCCAGGCTGCTGCTGTGATCATAAGAAGGACTTCGGGTGTTTGCCATTTTCGTGTCTGCATGAAAAAGTCTTTTCTTTTTGTTGTGATAAGCTGCGGACGGTTGCCAGCGATTTTCAGAACGACATAATTTAAACAAAAAGTCAATTTATCCGAAAGCAGCAAGCGGGCAATGCGGTGTTATTCGAACAAAATGTGCCTGTGTCACAAGTTAGCAGGCTGTTCGTTGGTGTTAGGTGGCTGTATAGTTTGTGAGGCTGTATTGGGAAAGGCAATTGAATGGCAATCTGGGGGAAATTAATGGGCGGCGCGGCGGGTTTACTGCTGGGCGGGCCAATTGGTGCGTTGCTGGGTGCTGTTGCTGGACATGTCGTTGATAAATATCGAGATAATGATGAAAGCGCGGATCCGGAGAAAGTTGATACCGGGCTTAAACAGGTTGCCTTTACGGTTGCGGTTGTAGCGCTTGGGGCCAAGCTTGCAAAAGCGGATGGCGTCGTTACGCGTGATGAGGTCGATGCTTTCAAAAGGGTTTTTCGTATTCCCAAAGAGGAAGAGGCAAATTTTGGAAAGTTTTTTGACAAGGCGCGAGAACACACCGCTGGCTATGAAGCCTATGCCAAGCAGGTGGCGCGGATGTTTAAAAACAGTCCGCAAATTAAGGAAGATCTGCTGAACAGTCTTTTTGCAATTGCCATGGCTGATGGTGTCCTGCATCCGGATGAGGATACCTATCTGAAAACAATTGCAGATATTTTTGGAATGGATGCGCAAACCTATGACCGTATCAGAAGTTATCATTCTGGTGAGGAGGCGCGAGATCCTTATCGAATATTGGGGGTGAGTTCGAGTATTTCCGATGAAGAGCTTAAGAAGACATACCGTAAGCTTATTCGGGAAAATCACCCTGATAAAGTTATGTCAGAAGGCCTTCCACAGGAATTTATTGATTTGGCAAACGATAAACTGGCGAAAATTAACGCCGCCTATGACGAGATATCGAAGCTTCGAGGATTATAATGTCAGCACAGAAAATCGTGCAAAACCTATCTCCTAATCATAGTGAACGTAAGGGGGAGGGCAAGATCAGCATGCTTGTCCTTCATTATACTGGAATGAAAACGGGTAAGGCTGCGTTGGAACGCCTTTGCGATCCCGCAGCTGAAGTGAGTGCCCATTATCTGGTGGAAGAAGATGGTAGTATTTTGCAGCTTGTTGAAGAGGACAGGCGTGCCTGGCATGCAGGTGTTGGTTTTTGGAATGGGGAAACAGATATAAATTCCTGCTCCATCGGGATTGAAATTGTAAACCCAGGCCATGAGTTCGGTTATGTCTCCTTTCCCAAAAGTCAGATCCTGTCCACATTGGAGCTATGTCAGCAGATTGTCGAAAAATACGAAATAAGCCCCCTGAATGTTGTCGGGCATTCTGATGTGGCACCGCAGCGCAAGCAGGACCCGGGGGAACAGTTTCCCTGGCAATGGTTTGCGAAAAAGGGTGTCGGTTACTGGCCAGACAAGATAGTGGTTCCAAATATGTCAAACTTTGATATGGCGAAGGCGCTCAGTAAAATCGGCTATGATGTATCTAATCTGGAAAAATCCATCGAAGCATTCCAGAGACACTGGCGTCCACAAGCCATTACTGGCAAAGCCGATGCGGAGACTTGCCGGCTGGTGGCATCCGTGGCGGTGGCAAGGCAAGGCTTGACCTGAGCGTAGGAGAGGTTTAAGCACTGACATACCAGATGGCTGGATGATCGCTTTGCGTTTTCGGATGCAAAGAGGAAAGTCCGGGCTCCACGGAAATACGGTGCCGGTTAACGACCGGCGAGGGTGACCTTAGGGAAAGTGCCACAGAAAGCAAACCGCCTGAGATCAGGTAAGGGTGAAAGGGTGCGGTAAGAGCGCACCGCGCCGTTGGCAACAGGGGCGGCATGGTAAACCCCACCGGGAGCAAAACCAAATAGGAACGGTCGATGCAGGGCATTGCTGCTGCATGAGCAGGTTTTCCGGGCTACCGTTCGGTTGGTTGCTTGAGGTGTCTGGTAACAGGCACCCTAGATGAATGATCATCCATCGAGAAATCGAGGACAAAACCCGGCTTACAGGCCATCTGGTTATTATTTATGCCGTTGTTTATGATTAAATCCGAATTATAAATTGATTGTCACTTGGTCAGCAGGTAATGCTAGGTTCTGGGTAACCTGTTCAAAAGACTGGATGGTATGGGGTTTCAATCGGGCAAAATTTTGTTTCTCAGTTCGCTGAAGCGGTTTTTCACTGCTGTCTTTTTAGCCTGCATCGCGCCTATTAATTCTGCTCATGCCGCGGGTGGGGCCCTGCCACCACTTATTTATGATATCGGGATTTGTCTCTTTGCTGCGACGTTGGTTGGTGTAGTTGCAATACGTTGTCGCCTGCCGAGTATTGCAGCATTTTTGATTGCCGGGATTTTGGTCGGGCCTATTGGGTTTCAGTTAATTACCAATCCAAAGAATATTGAAACGATTTCCGAATTTGGCTTCATTCTGCTGCTTTTTATTATCGGTCTGGAAATAGATATTCGGAAAATTGCCAGTAGCGGAAAGATGATTGTCATTTCCGGTATATTGCAATATCCGCTTACAGTTTTGCTGGGAATGCTGGTTGTAAATGGTGCAATTCTTGTTGGATTGGAACATTTGTTTACGGGGCAATATGATGCCTTGTATTTTGGTATATTCCTCGCTGGCTCTTCTACTTTGCTGGTGATCAAGCTGTTTCAGGAACGTTATGAGCTTGGTACAGGTTCAGGTCGGCTTGCGCTGGGTATATTGGTGTTTCAGGACATTTGGGCCATTGTCGTTCTGGTTCTGCAACCGACATTCCATTCACCCAAGCTGGTGCCTGCTCTCGTTTCCTTCATTGGCATGTTTGTTCTAGTCGGCATATCTTATGTCCTGGCACGTTTTGTTGTGGCTCGAGCTTTTCAGTGGCTCGCAAAAGATCCGCAGATGGTGTTTGTGGGGGCTATTGGCTGGTGTTTTACAATCGTTTTCATCGGAGGGCAGTTGGATGCAGCCGTTGAGCTGCTATTTGAAATGCCAACTTCTCTTGCGGTGGGGTCAGGTATGAGTTCTCTGATCGCGGGCATGACAATTGCGACGCTACCCTATGCCCATGACATCAGTGCGAAAGTCGGCATTGTCCGTGACTTTTTTATTGTCCTGTTTTTTGTGGGGCTAGGGATGGGGATCCCTGAAATCAAGGATTTTGATGTTTTGATCCTAGCGGCGATGATTGTGGTTTTTGCGTTGTTGTCCCGTCAGTTGATTTTTATGACACTGTTTTATGTGACCGGTGGAGATAGGCGACTGGCGCAAATTTCGGCAGTCCGATTGGCGCAAGTATCAGAGTTCGCACTTGTGATAGCTTATCTTGGGGGGCAAGCTGGACATATTTCAGAAACTTTTTCCAGTGCCGTCATATTTGCCTTTGTTGTCACAGCCCTGCTCACTCCTTTATTGTTTGAGCACGCATATCGGGTTTACGCAATTTTCGCACCTGTAATGGATTGGCTTGGATTTAAAGAGCCGTCCGATGACGAAGAAGACGAGAGTCACTCAGCAGATATAGTGTTATTGGGCTTTCACCGGGTAGCTTCTTCGTTACTGCACGAAATACATGCGCATCGACCTGAGTTGATGAAGCGTATTATGGTGATCGATTTTAACGTTCAGATCCACCCAGCGATCCGAAAAATGGGGGCTGCCGTTCGGTATGGTGATCTGGCAAGTGAACAGACATTGCGTCACGCGGGTCTGGACAGTGCCAACGTGATTATCGCGACAGTACCTGATGAAATTTTAAAAGGTACGACAAATCGGACGCTCGTGAAAATGCTGCGACAGATCAATCGTGAAGCCATTATTATTTCCAATGCAGAAGCGCCGCTTGCTGCGAAGGAGCTGTATGATCTGGGTGCAGATTATGTGTATATGTCCCGTGTGGATACGGCCCACGCGCTGGATGCTCTCATAGCCAGGGCACTGGAAGGATCATTACACGAATATCGTGAAGAGCAGGAACATAGTCATGGAAAAGTGCATGAACGAAACGAAGTCTTGCACTAACCGTAGTAATTTTGTGCAGAAGTGTTTTTCTTAGCCGCAAATGCACCAAGCTAATTTGACCTGTTTGGCTTAGTTTAGTTATCTCGGATACTTTTCCATATCACCCCAGAATTGCTGAAAAATGGCTGAAGTGAAAATTTTTTTCACAAAGCTTTTTCGCGAGCGTCATGGGTTGAATCAGGGTTGCATTGAAATTGAGTTTACATGTCGGAACAAAGAAAAAACATTTAATTTCACAAGAGAACAAAATAGAAACATTAACCATCTAAGTAATTGCTGAATAGAGGACTTCAACATTCGATGAAGATGAAAAGTTAACAAAAGTAATTTGCTCAAATTAGGCCTGAAAACCCAGCGATTTCAGGCCTAATTCCATTGACTCCCATAATATTCCATGTTATCCCATAATATCCCATATTTGCTCCATTTTTCTCCGAATGGGGCGTGGGTCGGAGAGATAATTCAGGAAAATTGCGGGGTTTACAGGGCATGTCCCTATTTCTGTCCACTCATAGAAACAAGATCGACAAGAAGGGTCGGGTGTCAGTGCCTGCTCGGTTTCGATCTAATCTATTGGGGCGTGGATATGAGACGGTCGTGCTGTTTCCGAGTTTTGAGGGGAATTGCATTAACGCCTGTGACATGGGTGTGATGGAGGGGTTGCTGGAGAAGATAGGCGGCTTTGATCCATTTTCAGAAGATCGCGAGTCAGATGCGGATGTACTTATGGCGGAAGCTGTGGAGCTAAGTATCGATGGCGATGGCCGTATTTTAATCCCCGCTGAAATGATTGAGGAGGCCGGCCTTGCTGGCGAATGTGTGTTCGCGGGGCGCGGTGACAGTTTTCAGATTTGGAGGCCGGACGCTTTTGAGGCGCGCATGAAGGAAGTTAAGGAGAGAGCGCGACTAAAGCGTCAACGAGGTAAGTCACTCGAGCGAGGTGAGTGATGAGCGATCGGGCGCCACATGTTTCGGTCTTGTTGAATGAGGTTCTGGAGGTGCTTTCCCCCAAGCCCAACGAAATTGTTGTCGATGGTACATTTGGGGCAGCGGGATATAGCCGTGCGATTTTAGCGGCGGCTGATTGCAAGCTGTATGGCATCGATCGTGATCCGCGGGCTATTCGAATTGGACGGGATCTGGAGCGCGAAATGGGTGACCGTTTCACCATGCTGTCTGGTGTTTATGGTGATATGCAAGAGTTGCTCGCGCAAAATGGGGTGCATCAAGTAGATGGAATAGCGCTGGATATCGGCGTTTCTTCAATGCAAATTGATGAAGCGGAGCGTGGATTTTCCTTCATGCAGGACGGGCCGCTGGATATGCGGATGTCTGCTGAGGGACAGACAGCAGCTGATGTCGTGAACGAGATGGACGAGGAGCAACTTGTCAAAATCATCTATAGATATGGAGAGGAGCGTCGCGCACGTGCGGTGGCGCGGGCAATTGTAGAGCGACGGTCCAAAAAAGCTATCACGCGGACAATCGAGCTTGCAGAGTTGATTGCAACAGTTGTACGTCCTAGCGGTAAGGGAATTCATCCGGCAACCCGGACATTTCAAGCGCTTCGCATTCATGTGAATGATGAGTTGGGGCAGCTGCGTGAAGGGTTGGAGGCTGCGGAACGATTGCTTGCGCCGGGTGGTCGTCTCGCTGTGGTTTCCTTCCACAGTCTGGAAGACAGGCTGGTGAAAAATTTCCTGGCAGAACGTGCGAATGCAAAAGGTAATCCATCGCGCCATGTGCCTCTTGATGATAAGGCGCCAAGTCCATCTTTTGAATTGATAAAGCGTGGGGCAATCAAAGCAACCAAGGAAGAAATCACTCTGAACCCGAGATCACGTTCTGCAAGGCTTCGCGGAGCTATCCGTACAGATGCGCCTGTCTGGGGAGGTGTTTGATGCGGTGGAATCTGACGGTGATTATTGGTGTTCTGGTGGTCGTTGTATCCTATGGCCTGTATCAGCTCTCCTATGAGGTGCAGCAGCTCAATAGTGATCTGCGGTCAATTCGGTCTGAAATAAAAGAGAATAAGCAGGCAGTTCAAATTCTGAAGGCTGAATGGGCTTATAGAAATCGTCCAGATTATTTGAAGGATTTGACGGCTAAATATTTACCGCTTCTGTTGGTTGCGCCTTATCAGGTTGCGAGTTTGCAAGAGTTGCCTGAACGCGAGATCGACCCGAGCATCAAGAGTTTGGTCGGTGTCCCTTTGCCACGGCGAAAACCGCGTCTGCAGATCCCGTCACCTGTTACGCTGCCAAGTTCTGGCTTGCAGCTTGCGACCTACAGGGCGGGTGATGGAGGAAGTGAGCGATGACAGATCTTTACGTATCTCATCAATCGCCCACAAGAATGTCAGTCGGTTCACGTCAGGCAGGATCTGCTACCACGTCTAAAATCAGGTTAGAAGGCAGCGCCAAGGAAACTTTGGAGCAGGGCCGAAATCGTTTGGTAGTGGCTGGCGTTCTGTTCGCGTTTTGCTTTGTTGTGTTGGCGGGCCGGTTAATCGGTTTAGCGCTCACCGGAGTAGGAAGTGAAGTAGAGGACGTTGCTGAAGATGTGGCACCAAAGGCTGCACCAATAATTCATAACGTGCGGGCACCTATATACGACCGGGCGGGAAATATATTGGCTGTTACTCTGGATACTGTATCCCTTCATGCGAACCCGAAGAAGGTTATTGATCCGGTTGAGGCTGCACAAAAATTATCAACAGTATTGAAGGACCTGGATGTTAAGGCCGTAGAACGTAAATTGCGGTTAAAGCGAAATTTCGTCTGGATAGAACGGCATCTGACGCCCTCACAGCAAAAAGCCATAAATAATCTGGGTATACCCGGGGTGTATTTCAGAAAAGAAGAAAGGCGGGTGTATCCGATGGGCGTCCTTGCTGCGCACCTTGTAGGATATACAGATATAGATAACCGCGGTATTGCTGGAGCCGAAAAATATTTTAATGAGCAGCTGGCAGGTGGCTCAGATCGGCATGCTGAAGCGCTGCATCTTTCTGTGGATTTACGCGTTCAATATGCTTTGCGAGATGAGCTGAGCCGGTATATGTCAATATTTCAGGCAATCGGTGCGTCCGGAATGGTGATGGACGTTCGCAGCGGTGAAATTCTGGGAATGGTGTCGCTACCTGATTTCGATCCCAATCGGCCCAGTGATTTTCCAAATGATAGTAAGTTTAATAAAGCGACCCTTGGCGTTTATGAGATGGGGTCGACCTTTAAAACTTTTACGACTGCAATGGCGCTTGAACTTAAAACCGTTTCGCTTCGCAACGGTTATGACGCGACCAAACCTATCCGAATAGCCGGTTTTAGAATTCGTGATGATCACCCTAAGAAACGGTGGTTGTCCGTGCCGGAAATTTACATGTATTCATCCAATATCGGAACGGCGAAAATGGCGGATGATGTTGGCCCAAAACGGCATCGGGCATTTCTCGAGCGATTAGGTTTGCTGCGTCGTCCAAATATTGAACTGCCTGAAGTCGGTGCCCCAATCCTGCCACCCCGCTGGAATACACTGGAAACCATGACAATATCATTCGGACATGGTTTATCTGTTAGCCCGTTGCAATTGAGTGCTGCGACCAGTGCCATTGTAAATGGTGGCATATATCGCAATCCAACGATCCTAAAACGAGATGCGCCAGAAGAGGTGCAGGGGCGCCGTGTTATTAGTGAGGAGACGTCTTCTGTCATTCGCCGGTTAATGCGATTGGTTGTCGAGAAGGGAACCGGTAAACAGGCAGCGGCAAAAGGATATCTGGTTGGAGGCAAGACCGGCACAGCGGAAAAGGCGGTAAATGGTCGCTATAAGAGAGATGCGCTGGTTACCTCATTCGTAAGCGCATTCCCGATGGATGATCCAAAATATGTTGTGCTTGCAATGCTTGATGAACCCAAAGGCAATGCGTCAACTCACGGATTTAGGAGCGCGGGCTGGACTACGGCGCCAATTATTTCGCGGTTGATTTCGCGCATTGGCCCGATCCTGGGAGTGAAACCAGTTGATGAGGACAGCGACAAAGTCCGTAAGCGGATGTTTATTCCCACCTATTCAAGGGAGAAAAAGCTTGCGACTTTCTGAGCTGCTTAAAGGCGCGAAAATTGATCCACAAATGGATGCAGAGATCACAGGCATTACTGCTGACAGTCGCGAAGTGCAGCCCGGTTATTTATTTGCGGCTTTACCCGGTACGCAAGCAGATGGCTGGAATTTTACTCATAAGGCGATAAATGCTGGCGCTGTCGCAATCCTCGCATCTAGTGAACATAGGGGTGAGACAGTATCAGTTTTCAGTCATTTTGTTGAGGATCCTCGGCTCGAGTTGGCACTTTTGGCTGATCGGTTTGAAGGACGGAAGCCCGATACTATTGCTGCCGTAACCGGTACTAATGGCAAAACCTCAGTTGCGTATTTTACGAGGCAGTTGTGGAGCCGTTTAGGCATGAGCGCTGCCAGCATTGGAACACTTGGTGTTGTGCGTGATGATGGCGTTGAGGATTTACATTATACAACACCAGATCCGGTGTTGCTGCACAAGGTTTTGCGTGAGCTCAAGGATGATGGTGTTGAGCATGTTATCCTGGAGGCATCCAGTCATGGGCTGGACCAGCGTCGGTTGGATGCCGCAAATGTATCTATTGCAGCTTTCACAAATTTCACGCGAGATCATATGGATTATCACAGCAGTGCCGAGGATTACTTGGCCGCAAAGCTTGGGCTGATTTCGCGTGTCGTGTCGAAAACGGGTGTGGCGGTATTAAACGCTGATTCAGATGTTTTCAGCGCTTTTGAAGAAGCTGCCAGACGCCGCGACGTCACTGTTTTCTCCTATGGATATCAGGGACGGGATATTCGTTTGGTATCTGCAAAATCGCATCCTCAAGGACAACATCTGTGTATTGATGTGGAGGGGCAGATATACGAGCTGGACTTACCTTTGGTTGGGGAATTTCAGGTCATGAACGCATTGTGTGCAGCGGGTATTGTGCTTGCAAGTGGTGCTTCACTGAAGTCGGTATTACATGTTTTACCATCGTTGCAAAATGTTCCGGGACGGATGGAGTTTGTCGGTAAATCATTGAACGGTGCAGGTGTGTATGTAGATTATGCTCATACGCCCGATGCTTTGCAGACAGTCTTAAAGGCCGTTAGGCCGCATGTTGAAAACCGACTGATTACTGTGTTTGGGTGTGGTGGTGATCGAGATAAAGGCAAACGGCCTCAAATGGGCGCTATCGCGGCACGCTATTCTGATGTTTCGATCATTGCTGATGACAATCCGCGAAGTGAAGATCCTGCGGTAATCCGAGCAGAGATCAAAGCTGCCTGTCCGGAAGGGATTGATATTGGGGACAGGCGCAAAGCTATTTTAAAAGCTCTTGAAGTCGCTCAGCCGGGGGACGTCGTTATCATCGCTGGAAAAGGTCACGAAAGCGGACAAACATTCGCGGATCGGACGGTTCCTTTCGATGATCGCGAGGTCGTGCGTGACGTGTTGAGACAGGGAGGAGGGTGAGTGATGGCTGATCTTCCCCTATGGACAGCAGAAGAGGTCGCACAGGCGATCGGCGTGGATGTTCATGATCAGCAGTGGCAGGCAACAGGTGTCTCCATTGACAGTCGCACTGTAGAGAAGGGTGATCTGTTCATAGCAATTGTCGGCCCCGCCAATGACGGTCACGACTATGTTGCAAATGCTCTTGAGCGCGGCGCAGTTGCAGCGATTGTGAGTTCTAGTGTTTCAGATTGTCCCGAAGGGGCAAACCTTCTTTTTGTAGCAGATACACAGGTTGCGATGGAAAAACTGGGTGTCGCGGCAAGAACCAGAACGTCAGCTAAAGTGATTGCCGTGACGGGAAGTGTCGGTAAAACCGGGACAAAGGAAGCGTTAGCCCATTGTTTGAAAGAGCAGGGTAAAACTCATTACAGTGTTGGCAGCTTCAATAATCATTGGGGAGTTCCGCTGTCATTGGCGCGTATGCCAGCTAACACTGAATATGCCGTTTTCGAGCTTGGAATGAACCATGCTGGTGAACTGGGGCCACTCTCCAGATTTGTCAGGCCTGATGTCGCCATTATCACGACTATCGCAATTGCACATCTGGAATTTTTTAAAGACAAGTCTGAGATTGCTTTCGCTAAATCAGAAATTTTTGAGGGGCTTGCAAAAGAGGCTTATGCGATCATAAATGCTGACATAGAAGAGAGTGATCAACTGCAGCGTGCAGCGCTTCAACTTGGTGTTCGTCAGCTAATTACCTTTGGTGAAGTTGCCAGTGCTGATGCGAGGCTTGAAGCAATCAAGATTTTGCCTCATTCCAGTGAAATTTCCGCCAATATTTGTGGTCATAAACTGGACTATATCCTTTCAGTGCCAGGTGAACACTGGGCGATGAATAGTCTTGCTGTCTTGGCGGCTATCAAAGCTATTGGGGCTGATATTGACAAGGCATCAAATTCCCTTGCGAGCATGGCTGCGCCAGGTGGACGCGGTGCGGAGCTCAAGGTTCTGGTCGAAGGCGGCTCGTTTGTCATAATTGATGAAAGTTACAATGCGAGCCCCATTGCCATGCAAGCGGCATTTAAGGTCTTGGCCAGTCATGAGTTGAACGATGGCGGCCGAAAAATACTGGTGGTTGGGGATATGCGTGAACTGGGTGAAAAATCCCCGGAAATTCACGCTTCACTGGCAAATGATGTGTTGGCAAGCGGGGCAGATATGGTATACGCCTGCGGGTCGTACATGCAGCATCTTGTTGATGCCTTGCCAAAAGAGTTGATAGGTGGATATACCGCGCATTCAGATGAGCTGGCGCCTTTAGTTGCCCAGTCGGTCAAGGCGAATGATGTGGTTCTGATTAAAGGGTCGCTTGGAAGTAAAATGAAAGTCGTTCTTGATGCGTTGCTGGCATTGTCAGTGGATCAAAATCCTGCGGGTAAGGTGGGGAGTTAAATATGCTGTATAATCTTTTGTTTCCACTTGCCGAAGATTACCAGATTTTCAATCTGTTCAGGTACCTTACATTTCGAAGTGGCGGGGCTTTGCTCACGGCTTTGTTGATCAGTTTTATTTTTGGCCCTCATGTTATTAACTGGTTAAAAAGTCGGCAGCATCGTGGACAGCCCATTCGTGACGATGGACCACAATCACACATTATTGCAAAGCAGGGAACGCCGACGATGGGCGGATTTCTAATCCTTTTGGGGCTTGGCTTTGGAACAGTTTTATGGGCAGACCTGACGAACAGATATGTGTGGTCCGTTTTACTTGTGACACTTGGCTTCGGGGCAATCGGTTTCATTGACGACTACCTTAAGGTCAGCCGACACAATACAAGAGGTGTTCCTGGAAAGCTCAAATTATTATTTCAGATCTTAATTGCGCTCGCGGCCACGTACTGGATTGTTCAGACAACCAGTCCGGACCTGGCAACTGGTCTCACCATTCCATTCCTGAAAAATGTTCTGATCGATCTTGGATGGTTTTACATACCTTTTGGAGTATTGGTAATGGTGGGGGCCTCGAACGCGGTAAATCTGACGGATGGCCTTGATGGTCTTGCGATTGTACCGGTTATGATTGCGGCGACTTCTTTTGGCTTAATCGCCTATCTTGTTGGTAACGCGGTCTTCGCTAATTACCTGCAAATACAGTCAGTCCCGGGTTCGGGTGAATTGCTGGTGTTTTGCGCGGCGTTATTTGGTGCTGGGCTTGGCTTCCTTTGGTTTAACGCACCGCCTGCAATGGTATTTATGGGGGATACAGGATCGCTTGCAATGGGTGGTGCCCTTGGCGCGATCAGTGTCGTTACCCGGCACGAGATTGTACTGGCAATCATTGGTGGATTGTTTGTGCTTGAGACAGTGTCCGTGATTGTGCAGGTAGCCTCTTTTAAGCTTACCGGAAAACGTGTTTTCAGGATGGCACCGCTACACCATCATTATGAACAAAAAGGATGGCAGGAGCCGACCATTGTTATTCGGTTTTGGATTATAGCCGTTATTTTGGCGCTGATTGGTTTGGCGTCCCTGAAACTGAGATAGTGGGATGATGGAAAGCCGCGCTTATAAAAACAGAAATGTTGCTGTTCTTGGTCTTGGGAAAAGTGGACTTGCCACTGCCCGAAAACTGGCTGAGGGGAATGCGCGTGTATTGGTGTGGGACGATCAGGAGGCAGGCCGAAAGGCTGCCGAAACGAGCGGTTTACAAGTTGTGAGCTATTCAAGCGACGCTTGGGCAAATGTTGATACGATTATCCTTAGTCCAGGTATTCCGCTGACACACCCAAAACCCCATCCAGTTGTCGAGCACGCAAATGCAAACCGCAAGCAGGTAATCGGTGATATCGAGGTTTTTCTGAAAGAAAAAACATCGGGTAAAATTGTCGGGATAACCGGCACGAATGGAAAATCGACGACGACTGCGCTAATTCATCATATTTTGAAATCTGCAGGCAAGGAGGCTGCGCTGGGCGGTAATATTGGCACACCCGTGATGGAGTTGCCGCAGCTATCGGAGCAAGGCATTTATGTGTTGGAGCTTTCCTCCTATCAGTTGGATTTAACACCATCCTGGCATGCAGATGTGGCCATTTTGCTTAATATCACACCTGATCATCTGGACAGGCACGGAGACCTTGAAGGATATATAGCTGTCAAAAAGCGAATTTTTAATGAGCAGGTAAAGGGTGATACAGCGATCCTTAATCTTGATGATCCCGTTTGTCAGCAGATCGCAAAAGAAGTCATTAATGATAATCGGCTAGTAGGTATTTCTACAAAACAAAGGCTGGATGACGGCGTTTCAGTTCTGCAGGGACTGCTTCAGGTTCGTGACGCAGGAAAGCTTTTGCTGGAATTTGATCTTCGGGAGCATGCGGCGCTGCGAGGTGAGCATAACTGGCAAAATACCGCAGCAGCAGTGGCTGCATGTCTTGTTTGTGGAATGCAGGCTGACGAGGTCGAGAGAGGTGTATTGTCGTTTGGCGGGTTGGCTCATCGTATGGAGCCAGTAAAAACGATCGGAACCATATCATTTGTTAATGATAGCAAGGCAACAAACGCTGAAGCAGCTGCAAAATCTTTAAGTTCTTATGAGAATATCTATTGGATTTGCGGAGGTGTTGCAAAGGCTGGCGGAATTGAAGAACTTTCTCCTTATTTTGGCAGGGTTGCTCATGCTTTTCTAATCGGGGAGTGCGCTTGCGAGTTTTCCAAAACACTGGAAGGTAAGGTTCCTTACACTGATTGTGGGACACTCCCAGAAGCTGTGAAGTTGGCGAATAAAATGGCAGGGACATGTGCTTCACAGGCGGTTGTTTTATTGGCACCTGCTGCAGCGAGTTTTGATCAGTTCAAGAGTTTTGAGGCGCGTGGTAATCAGTTTAAGGAGATTGTCTTGAACGGGGGGCTTTCATGACAACTTTTACCCGTCTTGACAGATCCGTAGTTGGTCGATGGTGGTGGACGGTTGATCGTTGGACCTTGATGGCCGTTTCCCTGCTTATTGTGATGGGCGCTGTAATGGTGTTGGCTGCAAGTCCAGCAGTGGCAAATCGTCTTGATTTGGATAGTTTCCATTTCGTTCAAAGGCAGTTTTTCTATCTTCCACTCGCTTTTATGATCATTTTCGCCATTTCACTGATGTCTCCACTTTGGGTTCGTCGCTTGGCGGTCATATTATTTGGTGTTTGCCTTGTGCTAACGCTCGCAACTTTGTTAATCGGGCCAGAAGTAAAAGGTGCTCGCCGCTGGTTGCGGTTTGGAAGTTTTACCTTGCAACCAACTGAGTTTTTAAAGCCTGCTTTTGCAGTTGTTTCAGCATGGATGTTTGCTCAACAGAAGCGAAGCGAAGATATACCGGGTAATATGATCGCAATTGCTCTGTATCTGATTGTAGTAGTGCTTTTGCTCTCGCAACCCGATGTGGGAATGACTCTTGTCGTTTCTGCGGTCTGGTTTGCGCAGTTTTTCCTGGCAGGTCTACCGATCATGTGGGTTGCGCTATTCTTAGGTCTTGGCATTGCAGGTGCGGCAGGGGCTTATTATTTCTTCCCTCATGTTTCGAGCCGGGTTGATCGGTTCTTAAAACCTGATGGGGGCGAAAATTACCAGATAGAGCGCGCAATGGAAGCCTTCCAGACAGGTGGCTTTTTTGGTGTTGGACCGGGTGATGGATCGGTCAAACGGGTTCTGCCTGATGCTCATACAGATTTTATATTTGCGGTTGTTGGTGAAGAATTCGGTGTGCTGTTTTGCCTGCTGCTGGTTGGCCTGTTTATGTTTATCGTTCTTCGCGGGTTTAGCCGTCTGTTGGAAGAGAAAAATTTCTTTGTGGTCCTGGCTGCGGCGGGTCTGTTGACCCAGTTTGGGCTGCAGGCAGTGATTAATATGGGCGTTAATTTACGCTTGATGCCGACCAAGGGAATGACATTACCCTTCATTTCATATGGTGGGTCTTCCATGCTGGCTTTGGCCGTTTTAATGGGGATGCTGCTCGCCCTTAGTCGCCGCCGCGCCGGATCGGGGGACCTCTGATGGAGCAGACGCGCGGACATATTGTTCTGGCAAGTGGTGGTACTGGCGGCCATATCTTTCCTGCTAGGGCGCTTGCGGGGGAGTTACGTGAACGCGGTTATCAAGTAACCTTGATGACTGACGAGCGAGGCGAACGATATGAGGAGATGTTTCCTGGAGCCACGATCAAGCAGATAAAAGCGGGATCCCCGTCTCTTGGGGGGCTGCCTGGGAAGGTAACGTCCGTTTTCAAGTTAGGTGTAGGGCTGTTGCAGTCGATAATGTATTTGCGGCAAATAAAACCTGATGCGGTCGTGGGATTTGGCGGTTATCCTTCTCTTCCTCCTACATTTGCTGCTTCCTTGCTCAAAATCCCACTTCTTCTACACGAGCAAAATGCAATTCTGGGACGGGTTAACCGGTTACTTGCGAGACGAGCCAACTGCATTGCAACATCGTTTGCATATACCGATACTGATGAGAGAAATCTGCAAGCAAAAATGAGCTTTACAGGTAATCCTGTCCGGCGTGAAATTCAGGAGTTACACGGTACTCCCTATCGATGTGTCGGAAATGAAGAGCCAGTTAATCTGTTGATTACAGGTGGTAGTCAGGGAGCCAAGATATTATCGGACGTCGTGCCGGTAGCGGTGTCCCTACTCGATAAAGACCTTCAGGCCAGACTCCATATTACTCAGCAATGTCGAGCTGAAGACATTGATCAGGTTCGGAGTTTGTATGCGAACACCGCAAGTATAGTAGTTTTGGACACTTTTTTTAGTAACATGCCGGAGTTGCTCGCAAATTGTCATTTGGCCATCGGTCGTTCAGGTGCTTCTACAATGGCGGAACTTGCGGCGGCCGGACGGCCTGCGATCTTGGTTCCCTACAAGTTCGCGATGGATGATCATCAGACAAAGAACGCGCGTTGTTCAGTTGATTTGGGTGCGGCGGTCCTGATTGCACAGGATGATTTTACCCCAGAGCTGCTTAGTTCAAAATTGAAGACGCTTCTTGAATGTCCAGACAAGCTGAAAACAATGGCCTTAGCAACGGCCAACTCCGCTGAAATTGGCGCAGCGGCGAAACTTGCTGATCTGGTAGAACGATTTACAGGTAATCGAACGAGCCGTTCGATAAAGAGTGGAAAGGTTGTCGCATGAGAGCGCTGCCCCTAGATATTGGATTGGTCCATTTCGTTGGCATTGGTGGCATTGGAATGAGCGGTATCGCTGAAGTAATGCACACGTTGGGGTATCAGGTCCAAGGATCAGATCTGTCGCAGAATGCCAACGTGGACCGTTTAAAGTCACTAGGGATACCTGTCCATATTGGTCACGATGCCAAAAATTTGGGGGATGCCCATGTGGTCGTCATTTCCTCTGCAGTGAAACCTGACAACCCAGAGGTAAAGGAGGCCCGGGCGAACCTGATCCCGGTGGTCCGCCGGGCGGAAATGCTGGCAGAGTTGATGCGCCTGAAATGGGCTATTGCAATTGGTGGGACGCATGGAAAGACAACCACAACCTCTCTCCTCGCCAGTTTGCTTGATGCGGCGAATGCCGGACCTACTGTAATCAATGGTGGTATCATTAATGCCTATGGTACAAATGCCCGCCTCGGAGATGGGGACTGGATGGTTGTTGAAGCTGACGAGTCCGATGGAAGTTTTACCAAGCTTCCTGCAACTGTCGCCGTGGTTACAAATATCGATCCAGAGCATCTTGATTTTTATGGTGATTTCGATGGTGTGCGGGATGCGTTTTTAACATTTGTGGAAAATATCCCTTTTTACGGTTTCGCAGCGCTGTGTATTGATCATCCAGAAGTTCAGGCTTTAATCGGTCGAATTTCGGATCGTCGATTGATTACGTATGGGCTTTCCCCACAAGCCGACTATCGCGCGGTCGATGTTCGCTTTGAAGCGGGCGGCGCCCGTTTTAATGTTGCAATAAGTGAGCGTGTAGGCGGTGAGCGACACATGATGAAAGGGTTTGAGTTGCCTATGCCGGGTGCGCACAACGTTCAAAATGCTATGGCAGCAGTTGCGGTGGGCGCCGAAATGGGATTTGACGAAGTCACCCTCAAGAAAGGACTTCGTGAATTTGGTGGTGTGAAACGTCGGTTTACGAGGGTAGGTGTAGCGAATGGTATCACTGTAATCGATGACTATGGACATCATCCTGTTGAAATATCCTCTGTAATGTCTGCGGCACGTCAGGCGTATCAGAATAAAATAATAGCCGTTGTTCAGCCGCACCGTTATTCACGCCTCAAGGATCTTTTCGAAGGCTTTTGCACCTGTTTCAATGACGCTGATGTTGTGATTGTCGCTGATATATATGCGGCAGGAGAGCAGCCAATCGATGGCATTACACAGGAATCCTATGTGGAGGGGCTTAAGACGCGTGGGCACCGAAATGTGGTGGCTTTGAAAGGGCCTGAATATCTTGCGGAGCAGGTTGCAGAAGTGGCAGAGCCAGGTGACGTTGTGGTTTGTTTGGGAGCAGGGTCGATTTCTCTTTGGGCTAACAGATTACCATCAGAGCTTGCCGCACTGGAAGATACAGGAGGTTCTGAATGAACCAACCTTCAATCCGTAGCATATCCATCTGTGAACGCCTGCCAGAGGTGAGAGGGCGAATTCGGGAAAATGCTCGGCTGGATAAGGTAACTTGGTTTCAAGTGGGTGGACCCGCAGATGTTTTGTTCAAGCCTGATGATGAAGATGACTTAAGCCAATTTTTGAGAGAAACCCCTGCCGATATTCCAGTGTTTACTCTTGGGGTTGGATCCAATTTGCTGGTTCGCGACGGTGGATACAGAGGTGTTGTGATCCGCTTGGGACGGAATTTTACGAATGTGGAACTGTTGGAAAATCACAGGGTGCGTGCAGGTGCAGGTGCGCTGGATTTATTTGTTGCCCGTTTTGCAGCCGAAAATTGTCTGACAGGCGCCGAGTTTTTAAGTGGCATACCAGGTAGTATCGGTGGTGCCCTTCGGATGAATGCTGGTGCTTACGGCACGGAGTTGCAAGACATACTTGTGAGCGCAGTGGCGTTTGATCGAGACGGCAGGCGACATGAATTGAGCTGCGAAAATATGGGTTTTTCCTATCGCCATTGTTCAATTCCAGATGATTGGATTTTCACTGAGGCAACATTGCAGTTGCGCGAAGGTGATGCCGCCGAAATCCGCGGACAAATGGAACAGATTGCGAAAAGTAGAGAAGATAGTCAACCCATAAAAAGCAGAACGGGAGGATCTACTTTTGCAAATCCGCAAGGAGCAAAAGCATGGGAGCTTATCGACGCGGTGGGCGCGCGAGGCCTTCGAGTTGGCAACGCGCAGATATCGGAAATGCATTGTAATTTTTTGATCAACACAGGTGGGGCAACAGCGGCAGATATTGAAGCGGTTGGGGAAGAAGCCCGCAGGCGTGTTTTTGAGAAATTTGACCGGTTGTTGCGTTGGGAAATAGTTCGTATCGGCGAGCACTTGAAAGATAACGAGAAGGCGGAATAGTCATGACGCATGTTGCCGTACTAATGGGTGGATGGTCCGCAGAGAGAGAAGTTTCCCTTGATAGTGGGGAGGCCTGTGCGAAAGCTTGAAGCGTTGCGGCTATCAGGTCACAGCTATTGATGTCACAAGAGACATCGCGAGTGAGTTGGTAAAACTTTCGCCTGATGTCTGTTTTAACGCGCTGCATGGACGTTTTGGTGAAGATGGAACTGTGCAGGGAATGTTGGAAATTTTGGGTATCCCATATACTCACTCCGGTGTGCTGGCGTCTGCACTTGCCATGGATAAGCCCGCAGCAAAAACCGTCTTTGAGGCGGCAGGGCTTAGGTGCGCTGATGGGCGGGTGATGAGCCGACAAGAAATTTTGGGCGGAGCTGATTTTCCAGCGCCGCTTGTGATCAAGCCGCTGAATGAGGGTTCGAGTGTCGGAGTTACCATTCTGTTGGAAAATGAAAACCGAACACTGAAAGATGTGCCTTGGACTTTTGGAAATGAAGTCCTTGTCGAAAGCTATATTCCCGGCCGGGAAATTCAGGTTGCAGTGATGGGAAATGAAGCGTTGGGGGCCGTTGAGATCCGGCCGCTCGGTCGATTTTATGATTATGAGGCAAAATATACTTCCGGCAAAGCAGAGCACCTGATGCCCGCTCCCATTGATAAGGATCGATACGATGAAGTCCTGAAAATGGCCGTTCGCGCTCATGAAGCGTTGGGGTGCCGTGGTGTCAGCAGATCGGATTTTCGTTTTGATGATACGGACGGGGGCTCAGCGCATTTTTATTTGCTGGAGACAAATACACAGCCAGGAATGACTGAGTTAAGCCTGGTACCGGAGATAGCGGGGTATGCTGGAATTTCTTTTGAGGATCTGGTTCGCTGGATGGTGGAGGATGCCTCATGCGACAGATAAAAGTCACCGCACATGATCGCCCCTTGGGACCAACACCTGACGCAAATCGCAAATCTTCAGCTAAGAAGAAGACACGCGCGAAAAAATCGACTGCCCAAAAGCTTTCTATTGTTGAGTTCCTTGGGCAGACCAGTGCAGCGGTTAAGAATAGGGTATCGAATAGCTTTGCATTTTTGTCCAAGTTGAAGCTGAAAAAAAAGTCAAGGTCAGCACAAAGCTCATCACGGCGCAAGTCGGGGCAGGCGTGGGGTAAGATTGCGGCCTTTGGGGGAGTAGTTACTTCTGTTTCCTTGATGGTTGGGTATCTGGGATATCTTGTTGTTACTCACAATGTTATTGATCGATCTGTTGACTGGGTTGAAGAAAAACGTTTGCAAGCGCTGGGAGGTGTTGGACTTGTCGTTCAGGAGGTCAGTGTCGTTGGTCGTGAGCGAACTCCTGTTGATCAACTGATGGCAGCTTTGAATGTAAGCCGCGGGACAAGCATTTTGGATTTTGACCCGGATGCTGCACGTCATCGAATTGAGAAGCTGGGCTGGATTGAAGAAGCTTCGGTTATGCGCCGTTATCCAGACGAAATTTTTATTCGAATTATTGAGCGCCGTCCTTTTGCACGTTGGCAAACAAATGGAAGAACCGTCGTCATTGATCGCAAAGGCGAGGTTGTTGCCAAACGGGATTACAACGAATTCAAACACCTGCCCAAAGTGGTTGGATTTGGTGCGAATGAAAAAGCTGCTGAACTCTTTGATATGTTGGCAAAATCACCGGCCTTATTTACCCGTCTGCAGAACGCGGTACGAATTCGCGACAGAAGGTGGGATCTGGAATTTAGCAATGGCGTAAAAGTTTTATTGCCTGAAGAGGGCACGGCTCATGCTTGGGCGCGGCTGGAACAGCTGCAAGAAAGCCGAAAAATTCTCAATAAAGGAGTTATGGCAATTGACCTGAGAAATGGCGATCGCATGTTCGTAAAATTACGGCCAGGTGACGCGGAATACAGGCGCGAGAGCTTTACCAAATCGGAGACACAAAGTTAGGGTGACGAATTGATTGCCTGTTTTAAAGGGGAATAAAAACAAGATGGCAGTGGGAAGAAGCGGACCCATTACAGCATTGGATATCGGCACTACGAAAGTGTGCTGTTTTGTTGCCGTTGAGGAAACCGGAGGCCTTAGGGTTAAAGGTATTGGCCATCAGGTCGCAAAGGGTATGCGTGCCGGCTCCATCACCAATATGGAAATGGCGGAAGAAAGCATTCGTTCCGCTGTTGATGCGGCAGAGAGAATGGCCGGGGAGACGATCCGTGATGTGTATTTGAGCGTTACAGCGGGTCAACCTGCCTCACAGACAGTTGATGTTGAAATGTCTATCGGTGGACAGGAAATCGGCGAAAAAGATCTACTGCGGACTTTGAAAGAAGCCAAGGCCAGTTACAACCCAGAGAACCGAACCGTTATTCATGCTCTTCCAGTGGGATATAATGTGGATGGAAATCGGGGTATTCGTGATCCGAGAGGGATGTTTGGCGACAATTTCGGGATCAGCATGCATATGGTCTCGGTACTTAATAACCATGTTCGCAACATTACCAATTGTGTAGAAAGATGCCATTTGGGCATCTCCAAGCTTGTGTCTGCGCCATACGCATCAGGGCTAGCGTCTTTGGTGGAAGATGAAATGGATCTTGGGGTCACGGTTATAGACATGGGAGGTGGATCGACATCCTTCGCAGTTTTTTATGATGGAGAGATGGTTTACAACGAAGTGCTACCCGTCGGAGGTGGTCACGTTAGCAATGATATTGCACGTGGATTGTCAACCAGTCTAGCCAATGCGGAGCGGATGAAGACTCTCTATGGTAGTGCTCTTGCAAGCCCGTCAGATGAAAAAGAAATCATTGATGTGCCGTTGATTGGCGAGTCAGAAAGCGAAGTGGCAAATCACGTTCCTCGCTCAATGCTCGTGGGGATCATCAAGCCCAGAATTGAGGAAATACTTGAAATTGTTCGCGATCGTCTGGCCGCGTCGGGATTTGCGAAAGTTGCAGGTCGCCGTGCAGTCCTAGTTGGTGGTGCATCACAATTGGCTGGTGTTCAGGAATTGTCCGCCCGAATTTTGGACAAGCAAGTCCGCATGGGTAAACCTATACGTGTCAAATCACTTGCCGATGCCACAGGTGGACCGGCCTTTGCCACTGCTGCTGGACTCCTGTCTTATGCGGTGCGCAAAAATTTCTATGATCAACTGGGTATGAGTGCGGAAGAGAAAACCCCGCAAAACCGCCTTTTGCGGATCGGAAATTGGTTTAAAGAAAATTTCTAGACCAAAAAAATGAGGATTTTTGATCAATATGTAAGAAGTAGGGTTCCATTAACTACAATATTTGGTATTAATTAGAGAGCTTGCGTTAAAAAGGAGGGTAGTGCTGTGGGGATAAATTTATCAGTACCAGACCAAACTGAACTAAAACCTAAAATTCTTGTACTCGGAGTGGGTGGTGCTGGCGGAAATGCCGTCAACAACATGATCCGGTCTGAATTGCAGGGCGTTGAATTTGTTGTTGCCAATACCGATGCGCAGGCGTTAAAGCAAAATTTGGCGGATACCCGTATTCAACTGGGGGCTGAGCTTACCGAAGGGCTGGGGGCTGGATCGAAGCCTCAGATCGGCGCAGATGCTGCCGAAGAAGCGCTTGAAGAAATCAGCTCTCACCTTAAAGGTGTTCATATGTGTTTCATCACTGCCGGCATGGGCGGTGGAACTGGCACAGGTGCTGCGCCCGTTGTCGCACGCGCAGCGAAGGAACAAGGAATTCTGACGGTTGGTGTTGTAACCAAACCGTTTCAGTTTGAAGGCAATCATCGGATGCGGATTGCCGAAGCAGGTATTGAAGAACTCCAAAAGCACGTTGATACTCTGATCATTATCCCTAATCAGAACCTCTTCCGTATCGCAAATGAGAAAACCACCTTTGCCGACGCATTTAACATGGCTGATGATGTTCTCCATTCCGGTGTTCGGGGTGTTACAGACCTGATGATCATGCCAGGGCTGATCAATCTGGACTTTGCTGACGTCAATACTGTCATGAGCGAAATGGGCAAAGCCATGATGGGAACCGGTGAAGCAAGCGGTGAAAATCGTGCAATCGAGGCGGCAGAAGCCGCGATTTCCAACCCGCTTTTGGATGATGTTTCCATGAAAGGGGCGAGAGGCGTTCTGATCAATATTACTGGCGGAATGGACCTGACGCTGTATGAATTGGATGAAGCCGCCAATCGCATCCGCAGTGAAGTGGACCCAGAGGCGAATATTATCGTTGGTTCTACATTTAATGCAGAGATGGAAGGTACAATGCGTGTGTCTGTTGTTGCAACAGGCATTGATGCAGGAGAAGCGTTGCAACCAGTTGCTCCGAACGTTACTTCACTGTTGAAGGTAACGGGGGGTATTGCTGCCGGAAATTCTGGTCGAGCACGCACAACTGGCGACACCCCTGATATGAGCGGTGTAATCGCGAGCGGATTTGGCGCTTCCGTTCCTGAGCCCTCAGGTTCACAGCCAATGATGTCTGGTGATCACACTGAAACTAGTGGTGAAGAATATACCGTTGGTCAAACGAGTGCTCATGATCAAAACACCAATTTGGCCCGCGATATAGAACCTGATTTGCTTTCAGAAATTGAAGATGTGATGGAAGAAAGTGAAGAAGTTGGTGAGGTTGATGCCTCCCTTGGCAATGCACCATTCAAGGCGCCACCTGCAATTAAAGTTGAGAAACGCCCTGAAGAACTCATTAATCCGGTGGCTCGTGAAAGCGCAGAAGCAGCCGCGCAACCGAAGCGCAAACGCAAGGGGCCAAGCCTGTTTGAGCGTATGACTGGGGTCGGTCGGATGAGCCGTAAGGCAGAAGCTGAGCGCAAGCAGGCAGAAGCGGCGAAAAAAGCAGCAGAGAGGCGTGAGCCTGTTGCACGGCAGCAAAAAGCGCCTCAAGCAGACCCTCAAGCGACACCGACACAAAAGGAAGAAGCCTTAACATCCTCAGTTCGGGTGGAGCCGAAAACCGAGGATGAGGATTTGCTGGATATACCGGCATTTCTTCGCCGGCAAGCAAATTGATAGTTTGAATTAAAGCAAAAAAGGGCTGCTGTTTAGTAGCCCTTTTTTTGTGTTCCGAGTGACGTAATGTGGTTTGTTGCAAAGCAGAAACAAACGGTAACAAAGAGTGATTTGAGTTTCCAGAGGGGGCTCTGTAGAACTATTCTAGGTAATTAGAATATGGAAATACAAGAACCCATGATCACATTTCAAAAAACGCTGAGAAACAGCATTAGCTGTACTGGTGTCGGAGTTCACAGCGGTGATGTTGTTAATATGACGCTGAAGCCAGCGCCTGCTGGAACGGGTATTGTATTTCGTAGAGTTGATGTTGATCCAACCGTCGCTGACATACCGGCTCGTTATGATGCCACAACTGACTTGGTAATGTGTACAACAATTGCCAATGATGCTGGTGTAAAGGTTGGCACTGTTGAACATTTAATGGCGGCCTTCTCTGGCAGTGGTGTAGATAACGCGATCGTTGAGTTGGATGGACCGGAAGTACCCGTTATGGATGGGTCCTCCGCACCCTTTATTTTTCTGATTGAATGTGCGGATATTGTCGAGCAGTCAACACCACGTCAGTTTATCAAGGTGTTGAAAGAAGTTTCTGTTCGCAATGGCGACGCGGTGGCGACATTATCGCCTGGCGATAATATGTCAGTTTCTTTTGAAATTGCATTCGATAACAAACGCATCGGTCAACAGAATTGCAGCTTTAACTTGCGGAATGGCATTTTTAAAAATGAGATAGCGCGGGCTCGCACATTTGGTTTTCTGGGCGAGTTGGAACAATTGAAGGCTATGGGGCTTGCCAAGGGCGGTTCCTTGGATAATGCGATTGTTCTCAGTGGTGATGAAGTATTGAATGAAGAAGGGCTTCGTTATCAGGATGAGTTCGTTCGGCACAAGGCGCTTGATGCTATCGGTGATCTGTATTTAGCAGGTGCACCTATTATTGGGCAGTTCCACGGAGTTCGTTCCGGGCATGCGTTGAACAACAAGTTATTGAACACCTTTTTGAAAGATGAAAGCGCTTGGTGCTATACGACGGAAGCACCGGTTCGCAGTTCAAATGTTGGCGGTGCCTATTGGCCAGAGCAGAAGGCGGCGGCACCAATTACGGCTTGATTTCTAGCGTGTTAAAGTGAAAGAAAAAGGCGCGACATTAAATTCGCGCCTTTTCCATTTTTTTGAAAAAGTGGTTACGCGGATTTACGCTTCCGCTCTCTTCCAGCGAGGCTTTTAATCAGGCCGCTGACTGCAGACCTGACTGAAGGCTCATCAATCTCACTGTAATTGCGAACAAGTTCAATTGTGGAGCGATTCTTGCCGCCATGTTCAAGCGGTGAGCTTGATGTAAGTGGTTCAAGCTGGTCAAAGAAATAGGAGACATCGACTTCGAGTCGCTGTGCAATTTCGTACAACCGGCCAGCGCTAACACGGTTTGCGCCTGTTTCGTATTTTTGAACTTGTTGGTAGGAAATTTCCAAAGCCTGTGCGAGATGTTCCTGGGTCAATCCCATCATAGTGCGCCTCTCCCGAATGCGCTCTCCTACATGGTCGTCAACCCGTTTAGCGAGTTTACTCATTAGCTGGTACCTTTCTTAAACTTGGGCCTTTGGGGAGCCCATACACAATTCCCGCCTTATACCTCTGGCGGGGGATAGGTATCCCGAAACGGGATCTGTCGGACTCTTCTTAAAAGAAGAAGATCACCGCTGTTAGTCTACCTTCGCTATTAATCTAGCACACTGATCACAAAAAAGAAATGCCGTATAATACAACCTCTGATAAAGTCTTTTATAATAATAGGTTAGGGTGAAAAATGCCGGAAAATAATCCTAAAATACGGAACTATTGTGAAAAATATTCATGAAAAATAAATCCTTCCTAGCTGCTTCCCAATTGCACTGCTATTGGATAATATGATCCCCGAAAATAACTCCTGCATGGATGATGTTAATGGCAATTTTGCACCTGAAAAAACACTTTAGTCTGACGTTAGGCGTACTGCTGGTCACGGTCCTTGCAAGTGGTTGCAGTAGTGATGACGCAGCGGACAGCTATCAGGAGCGGCCTGTCCAGGAGCTTTATAACACTGCGTTGGCTGATCTGAACGCGGAAAATTATCTTGAAGCGGCCCGCGGGTTCGACGAAGTCGAGCGGCAACATCCTTATTCGGTTTGGTCAACAAAGGCGCAGGTCATGTCGGCGTTCGCTTACTATCAAAGCAATAAATATGATCAAGCAATTCTGGCTGCCGACAGGTTTATTGAGTTACATCCAGGAAACAAGGATGTTCCTTACGCTTATTACCTTAAAGCGATTTCTTATTATGAGCAGATTACAGGTGTTGGTCGCGATCAGAAAGTAACCCGTCAGGCATTGGATGCGCTTGAAATCGTTGTGCGCCGTTTTCCAAATTCAGAATATGCCCGGGATGCGAAACTGAAAATTGATCTCACGCGGGATCATCTGGCTGGCAAGGAAATGGAGATTGGTCGTTACTACCAACGCTCAGATCAATTTGTTGCAGCCATCAACCGGTTCCGGCAGGTCATTGAACAATACCAGACAACATCTCATGTACCCGAGGCACTTCATCGACTGACGGAGAGTTATCTGGCGCTTGGCATCGAAGATGAAGCTAAAAATGCGGCTGCAGTCCTAGGATATAACTTTCCGGGTAGTGAATGGTATCAGGACAGTTACGCGCTACTAGATGAGAACTATCTTCGTCCCGAAGTCAAAGAAGATAGTTGGATTACAAAAACCTGGAAAAAGATTTTTTAGATTACGCATTCAATGCTGGCCTCTTTGTCCATTCGAAATATTGTCCTGATCGACAGACTGGATCTCAATTTTGAGGCGGGCTTGTGCGTGCTCACCGGTGAGACAGGTGCGGGTAAGTCAATTTTGCTGGACAGTCTTGCTTTGGCATTGGGGGCCCGTGCTGATCTGGGTCTCATAAGAGCTGGAGAAGATAAGGGAAGTGTCACAGCAACATTTAGTTTGCCTAACAGTCATCCTGCATTCGAACTGCTTCAGGATATTGAGCGTGAGGAGGGTGAGCCGCTGATCCTGCGGCGTATAATAAGTTCGGATGGCCGCAATCGGGCGAGTATCAATGATCAGTCAGTGAGCACCGGCCTGTTAAGATCAGTTGGTGAGACTTTGGTTGAAATTCACGGTCAAAATGCGGAAAGAGGATTACTCGATGCGAGAGGGCATCGTGCTCTGCTTGATCTATATGGCCGGCTTGAAAAACAGACCGCAGACGTATCTAAAAAGTTTCTTACATTTGAAGTGTTGTCCGAGCAATTGACCGAAGCGGAAGAAGCACTTGAAAAGGCGCGGGTGGATGAAGAGTATCTTCGGCACGTTGTAGATGAATTGGAGGCGCTAAATCCCTGCGAAGGTGAAGAGGAGGAACTTTCCGCCAGTAGAGCGGCATTTATGCATGCAGAAAAAATAGCTGAAGCTTTAAAAGATGCTCAAAAGGCATTGAACGATCACGGAGGCGTAGACGGAAAAATCCGAAACGCAACCCGTGCAGTTGAGCGTGTCGTGGAAAAGGCATCAGGAAAGCTTGATCCGGTGCTCGATAGTCTTGAGCGAGCAGCCATTGAACTGAGTGAAGCTTCTATGACAATAGAAGCTGTTACGCATGATCTCAATTTGGATCAATCTGGTGTTGAGCAAGTCGAAGAGCGCCTATTTTCGCTTCGAGCGGCGGCACGTAAGCATAAGTGTGAGGTTTCCGCATTACCAAATGTTTTGGAGCAATTCAGGGAACGACTGGCCACTGTAGAGCATGGGGATGCGGAGGTGAAACGCTTGCAGCTAGAGGTTGCTGCTGCGCGTAAAGAGTATGAACTGGCTGCCGGTCATTTACGCGATAAGCGGATTAAGTCTGCGTCAAAATTGGATGCTGCTGTTATGGCTGAACTTGGCCCCTTGCGGTTGGGAGCGGCCAGATTTATGACGGCAGTGACAGAACTGGCGCCGGACCAGTGGTCCGCCAGTGGAATGGACAGAGTGGAATTTCAGATTGCGACTAATCCAGGAAGCAATCCTGGCCCGTTAATAAAAATTGCATCCGGCGGTGAACTTTCACGGTTTATGCTGGCGTTAAAAGTGGTTCTGGCGCAATCCGGATCAGCACCAACATTGATATTTGACGAAGTCGATCGTGGAGTTGGTGGGGCCACTGCTGACGCTGTTGGGGAGCGATTGTCGAGATTGGCTGAAAAGCTCCAGTTGCTCGTTATAACTCATTCACCACAAGTTGCTGCTGCAGGGCAGAGCCATTGGAACATACAAAAAATGTCTCAATCCGGGTCAACAAGGACTACAGTTGAGCGGCTGGAAGACGATGAAAGAAGAGAGGAAATCGCCCGTATGCTGTCTGGTGCGAGCATAACAAATGAGGCGAGAGCGGCAGCTGTCAGCCTGATGGAAGGATAAGCAAAGATGCAGGACCCCCAGTTATTGTCCGTTGAAGAAGCGGCAATTCTGCATAAGCAATTGACGGCTGAAATAGAAACTCATAACGCCGCCTATTATCAGAATGATGCACCGTTGATCACAGACGCGCAATATGATGAATTGTTGCAAACCTTAAAGGCGTTGGAAAAAGCTCACCCTGAACTGGTTTCAGAACAAAGCCCGTCACAAAGGGTAGGAGCAGCGCCAGCGCGAGGGTTTGGAAAAGTTCAGCATAAAGTCCCTATGCTGTCGCTTGACAATGCGTTCAACAGTGAAGATTTACGCGAATTTGAGGGACGTGTCCGAAGGTTTCTTGGCTTGGCTCCGACTGAGGATGTTGCTTTTTTCGCGGAACCAAAAATTGACGGTTTGTCGGCCGCCCTCAGGTATGAAAAGGGTGAATTTGTTTTGGGGGCGACACGCGGTGATGGCCGTGAAGGTGAAGATATTACAGAAAACTTGCGCACCCTGAAGGATCTGCCAACCACTCTCAATCCTGAAGGTGGGTCTATACCAGATGTTTTTGAAGTCAGGGGTGAAGTGTATATGCCCATTTCTGACTTTCAAAAATTGAACGAGGCACAGTCACTTGCAGGAGGCAAGGTTTTTGCAAATCCTAGAAATGCCGCCGCTGGTTCGCTCAGACAACTTGACGTTAGCATAACTGCAACACGCAATCTTCGCTTGTTCGCCTACGCTTGGGGAGATGTGAGCGAAGTTCCCGGTTTGACACAGGCTGAAGTATTGCAGCGTTTTGAAGCTTGGGGGTTTTCTGTAAACCCATTATCCAAAGTTTGTTCAAACATGGAAGAAGCAATAGATGCCTATCGTAAAATTGAAGAGCTGAGGGCGTCTCTTGATTATGATATTGATGGAGTAGTCTTTAAAGTTAATCGTCTTGATTGGCAGGAAAGGCTTGGTTTTGTGAGCCGCAGCCCACGCTGGGCAATTGCGCATAAGTTTCCCGCGGAAAAAGCGACTACGCAAGTGAAGGCGATAGAAATACAGGTTGGTCGAACCGGCGCTTTGACGCCAGTTGCGCGGCTTAATCCAGTTACGGTCGGCGGCGTGGTTGTATCCAATGCAACGTTGCATAATGAAGAAGAGATTGAACGCAAGGATGTCCGCGTTGGGGATACTGTTGTGGTTCAACGCGCTGGAGATGTAATTCCGCAAGTGGTGGAGGTTGTTCTGGATAAACGGCCTGCGAAAAGTACACCGTTTGAATTTCCAAAATTCTGTCCGGTATGTGGTAGCCACGCGGTGAGGGAGAAAAACCCAACGACTGGAAAGGATGATGTGGTGCGTCGATGCACGGGTGGACTGGTTTGCTCTGCTCAGGTAGTTGAGCGTCTCAAGCATTTTGTGTCCCGCAATGCGTTTGACATAGACGGGTTGGGGGCGAAACAGATTGAGTTGTTTTTCAATCGTGATCTTATCCGAACACCCGCTGATATATTTCGTCTTGAAGAAAACGACAAAAATTCTTTGACGAGAATTCGTAACTTTGAAGGATTTGGAGATAAAGCGGTCCGAAACCTGTTTGACGCGATAAATGATCGAAGAACTATTGAACTTGATCGTTTTATTTACGCGTTGGGCATCAGGCATATTGGGCAAGGCAATGCGAGATTATTGGCGCGGAATTATTTAACCCTGCAGGCTTTGCTGGATGCTTTTGAGCCCGGTAATCCGGATGTAGGTAAAGTCTATGTGGATTTGCTCAACATAGATGGCATAGGTGCCGCCGTTGCGGACGCGGTCAAAGAGTTTTTTAGCGAAGAGCAAAACCGTCAATTGCTGAACGAACTTATCAGAGAAATAGAAATCCTGCCATTTGATGTGCCGGATGATGACAGCCCTGTCAGCGGTAAGACGGTCGTTTTTACCGGCACCCTTGAACTCATGACTAGATCGGAAGCTAAGGCCAAGGCAGAAAATCTGGGAGCGAAGGTGAGTGGGTCCGTTTCTGCGAAAACGGATTATCTGGTCGCAGGTGCAAAGGCCGGATCCAAACTAAAAAAAGCCACAGAGTTAGGGGTCACAACGTTGACGGAACAAGAGTGGCTTGACCTGATTGGGGGATAACTCCCCCCATTGTTCAGATCGGTGCTGTTGCATCTCTTAGCCAGTCTTTTACTGGGCCTTCAAGATGTGGCGAAATTTTTAGCCACACTTCCGCATGGTAATCGTTAAGCCATGCAACCTCCTCTGGGCTTAAAAGAGATTTCTCAATGGCGTTGACGTCGATAGGGGCAAAGGTCAGAGTTTCAAAGCCCAATAGTTCCCTTTCGGCCCCTTTGGGGGCGGAAATTTCCTGAACGGTGACAAGATTTTCGATCCGAATTCCATATTCACCGGTTTTGTAGTAGCCAGGTTCATTGGAAAGGATCATTCCTTTTTGCAGTGCAACTGAATTTGGCATTTTCGAAATGCGTTGTGGTCCTTCATGAACGGACAGATAGCTGCCAACGCCATGTCCAGTGCCATGATCATAATCAAGGCCAAGCTGCCACAAAGGTGCTCTGGCCAGCGTATCAAGCTGTGATCCAGTAGTTCCCTTTGGAAATACGACCTGAGCAAGTGCAATATGCCCTTTGAGAACGTAGGTGAAGCGCTCTTTCATTTCGGTGCTTGGCTCACCAATGGCAATGGTTCGTGTAATATCGGTGGTGCCATCCAGATATTGCCCACCGCTATCCACAAGATAAAAACTGTTCTGGTCAAGTACCCGGTTTGTTGCTTCTGTAGATCTATAATGCACTATGGCGCCATTTCGGCCAGAACCTGAGATTGTTGAAAAGCTGGTGTCTTTAAAGTATTCGCCTTCGCTCCTGAACTGATACAGCTTCCGTTCCGCTGAAAGTTCATCAACCGAACCGCTGGTTCCATTTTCACTGATCCAATGAAGGAATTTGGCCACGGCAACACCATCGCGAATATGTGCAGTTCGAGTGCCCTGAATTTCCACTTCATTTTTGGCCGCTTTTGGTAGCATGCAAGGATCTTCGGAACGAACAACTGTCGCGCTCGCTGAATTGAGTTGATCTATGATCCATTGACTGGTTGTCGCTGGATCAATTTGGACCTGCTTACCCCTCAAGCCTGATAAATGGCTTTCAAATTCATCGGGTTCGTGCAATCGGACGCCATTCCCCAGATGTGCGCGGAGATCGCTGGAGATTTTCTGTTCCGAAATAAACAGATCAACGGTTTCATCCTGGTGTAACATGGCAAAACCAAGTGCGAATGGTGTACTTGGTAAGTCAGCGCCGCGGATGTTGAGCAGCCAAGCTGTGGTATCGGGGAGGGTATGGATTACTGTATCAATCCCTTTTTTGGACAGTGATTGGGCAATCTGACTTCTTTTCTCACGACTGGACTGACCGCTGAATTTTTCCTGATGCGGAACAACAAGTGCCAAGGGAGGCGCAGGTCGATCCGACCAAATGTTATCTATGGGGTTAGGGCTTATGGATACAAGGGTTATGTGGGGGTCGGCGAGCGCCTGTTGCAGGTTCCGAATGTTGTTTTCCGTGTGCAGCCAAGGATCGATAGCAAGTTTACTGTCCTTGTCGAGGGCCTCTTTAAGCCACTCGGTCATGGGCTCATCGCTAACATGACGAGCTGTAAACAATTCAGTGTCTACCTCGTTTTGTACCTGGATCGTGTAACGTCCATCCACAAATATGGCGGCCTTGTCAGCGGTTACTGCTGCAACACCGGCTGAACCAGTGAAGCCTGTCAGCCATTTCAAACGCTCTGAAGAGGCAGGTGCTGCCTCGCCATGAAATTCATCATTCAGTGGAATGATAAAGCCATCTACTTTTAATCGAGCTAGTTCCTTTCTTAGTAAGGAAAGTCGCTCCCGAGATTTTTCCGGCGCCAGTATGGTGGATTTTATCTGGTCGGCGAAAGCTCGACGTAATTTTTTAAACAGTTTATCTATCGCTGCGGAGCGATTCCGCAGAATATTGTCAAATATTTCGTCACTGTCACTGCGGATTGGGGCCGCCGCAGCCGCTTTAAGCAGATTTATAATGTGATCGCCGTCAATTTCTGGTGTTTCTGTGCTTAAGAGATTACGTAGTGTGTTGATATCGGCCTGAATTGTGTCTGACAAAGGATTTCCCCGTATTTCCAACTATTTGCAATGGAATATGGCCCATATTGAAATGTATTTCAATCTGAGCTATGCGTTTTTTGCAATGCACCATTTCCGACTTAGCGGGCAATTTTCGGCACTAAGCCATTGTTTTTTATTGTGTGCAGTGCAATATGTACTTCATCAGGAACACAGCATATGGAGTTCGAGATGTTCAGTAGAAACGAAAAATACGGCAAAGCCCTGCATCTAGCGTATGGCTTCGAAGCAAACAAGCCATCCCCAGTTCAGCGCAAGCGTCCAGGCTTCTTTAAGTCCTTGCGTTCGTTTTTTACGTCATCCGACACCACGGTTCAGGGAACTCATTCGGCAGATCAACTTGAACTGGATCTGGATAAAGCCTTTATCAGTCAGGCTGTCCAGAAAGAACTTAGAAATACTGACGCGGCTGCCAACGAAAACGGCCAAGCCCTCGGAAGAAAAGATATAGCGTAACAACCCAGGCCCGGACCGAGCGGCCCAGGGGTTAGGAGAGAGAAGATGATTAGCTTTACTGAAAAAGATTTGGATGACCTTGCAATGTTTGCCCCCGCAGTTTCAAAAGCAGGCACACCGAAACTGATTGCAAATAACAATGGTATCAACATGGATCGTATCATTGCTGATGCTCACCGTGCTCGTAGCGAACAGGCTCATAGAATGGTTGCTGATATTGTCTCGTCCTTGAAAGCTAGGATTGCAGAATATCGGAAAACTCAAACGGCGATTGCTCAATTACAGGCAATGAGTGATCGGGAGCTTTCTGATTTGCGTGTCACACGCAGTAATATTGTACACGCTGTTAAAGGCGATAAAGCCGCCAAAACATCCAAAATCAAACCTGTCCTTGCGTGGATTGGTCGTATGGGTGAAAAAGTGGCTGAATGGCGGATGCGCCGTGAAGGGTACCATCAGTTGATGGCAATGGATGCACGTCAGCTCAGTGATATTGGTCTGACACGTGGCGATATCGCAAACGTAATGAGTGGCAAATCTGCACTTGCAAACGACAATGTTCGCGCTGCTAACACTAACAAAGATGTGAAAGCAAGCTAACTGTTAGTCATCGTAAGACATAAAAAGCCCGGCTAAATGCCGGGCTTTTTGTTTAATGTCCAAGAACCAATGTGTTCCATGTTCCATAGACATATCGGCGTTTCAGACTTAGTCCCTGAAGCCGATAGGCATTGCGAACCATAATTTCCTGTTTGCTGAGAAGTCCCGACAGGAGCAAAACGCCATTTTTTGATAAAGCGCGAGTTATATCCGGAGCTAATTCTACAAGAGGCCACGCCAAAATATTGGCTATGAGTAAGTCGAAGGGAGCGGACACTTTTAATTCCCGACTATTTAGGCCTGTTGCGTGAATTGACCGCACATACGGTTTCAGCCGGTTTTTCGCTGCATTTTCTATTGTTACATCGACGGCATCCCGATCAATGTCGCTTGCAATCACTGAGCGTCCCCAGGCCTTGGCTGCGGCGAGAGCAAGGACACCAGAGCCGCATCCCAAATCCAGTATTCGTTTGGGGTTATGATACTTGTGAATGTCGTGAAGGGCAGTGAGGCAGCCGAAGGTGGTTTCATGTAATCCGGTCCCAAAGGCCCGGCCTGCATCAATAGTTAAATCGTGCATGGATGGTAACTTGTGAGCAGGATCATGAGATCCATGAACATAAAACCGTCCAGTTGCCACGGGTGGTAGTTGCTTTTGGCTTTCACTGACCCAGTCACGTTGTTCAAGTGACGCCAGTGAATAGGCTGGTTCTGAGGGGAGCCGATCAAGAAGCCAGCTTTCCGGTTCTCCGTCGAAGAGCAGCTCGAGCCGCCATAAACTTCCATCGGGAACAGCTTCGATTAATGAAGACGTTAAGCAGAAGTCTTCAAATAATGCTCCAACGCCATGCCTTGTTCAAGTGGTAGAGTGATTGAGAGTTGCCATAAGTTGGCTTCATCAGGCTTGTTCGACAAAATTTTCCATCACTTTCTTTGTACCCGCCTTGTCAAAAGCGACCATTAATTTATTGGCATCCTGGCTAAGAACACGCCCATATCCGAATTTCTGGTGGAAGACTCTGTCACCCACCGATATTCCGGTATTTCCAGTATTAACCGGCTTGGAGCTGTTATCTGTCATTTTGCTGTTTTGATGGGCTCGTCTTTGCAGAATTTGAGACAGGTGATTGGCTGTTGAAATGTTGGTTCCACCACCAAAGCCATTGTCTTCCACAGCAGTTCGAGAATAGATGCCACTTTCCCCAACTTCCGCAATATTTTGTTCGGGAAGTTCACTCACAAACCTGCTGGGTAACGAGGATTGCCATTGTCCATGGATTCGTCGGTTGCTGGCATGGCTGATGAAGCATTTTTTGCGCGCCCGTGTGATCCCCACATATGCAAGACGCCGTTCTTCTTCAAGCGCTTTGAAACCGTTTTCGTCAAGTGCCCGTTGATGAGGAAACAATCCTTCTTCCCAACCAGGAAGGAATACCACGTCATATTCGAGCCCTTTTGCCGCATGCAAAGTCATCAGGCTGACCATATCCTGACCTTGATTTTCGGCATTTTCCATGACCAATGCCACATGTTCAAGGAATTCACCCAAATTGTCATACTCTGTTAGTGCCTGGGAGAGTTCTTTCAGGTTTTCGACCTTTCCTTCTGCTTCGGTGGATTTATCATCCTTCCACATTTGCAGGTAACCGCTGGTCTCCAGAACGTCTTCAACCAGTTCGGCAGGGCTGATAAAGTCTTTTTGTTCCCGCCAATTGGCGAAGTTTTCCGTTACTTCTTTTAGTGATGCGAGGGATTTGCCTTTAAAAAGACTGTGTTCCACAGCGTAATCCGCGGCGCGTGCCAAAGATAATCCCAAATCACGGCCGATGACGCGAAGCGTATCAAGTGCTTTTGGGCCTAACCCGCGCTTTGGAAGGTTATAAATGCGTTCAAATGCGAGATCATCGTCTTGCTGATTAATGACACGGAGGTAGGCGAGTACATCTCTGATTTCTCGGCGTTCATAGAAGCGTAAACCGCCAATAACTCGATAGCGTATGCCGGTAGAAAGAAAGCATTCTTCAAAATCACGAGTCTGGAAACTGGCTCGCACAAGAATTGCCATTTCCTGAAGGCTGGTTCCCTTACGCTCCAGATTTTCAATTTCTTCAGCGATCCAGCGAGCTTCGGCCTGACCGTCCCAACTCCCTCTTAAGGTAACTTTTTCGCCTTTATTGTCTTCAGTCCAGAGGGTTTTACCGAGGCGACCTTCATTTTTGGCAATTAAGCCGGAAGCGGCACCCAATATATGCTCCGTTGAGCGATAGTTTCTCTCGAGCCTGACAACCTTTGCACCGGAAAAATCATCTTCAAACCGTAAAATGTTACCAACTTCAGCGCCCCTCCAGCCGTATATCGACTGATCATCATCCCCAACACAGCAGATATTGCGGTGTTTTTGTGCCAACAAGCGGAGCAGCAGGTATTGCGCCACATTGGTATCCTGATATTCATCGACCATAATGTACCGGAATTGGTTTTGGTACTTCGCGAGTATATCTGGATGGTTTTGAAACAGGTTAAGAGGGTGAAGAAGCAGGTCTCCGAAATCGCATGCATTTAAGGCGACAAGGCGTTGCTGGTATATTTCGTATAGTGCCGCGGCTCTACCATGTGCAAAGCCGTCTCCATCGGTTGCAGAGACTTGATCTGGACGCAGGCCCTTATCTTTCCAACGGTCGATGACTGCTGCAAGTCCTCTGGGGGGCCATTTTTTAATATCAACACCTTCTTCTGTCAGTATCTGCTTTAGCAAACGCAATTGATCGTCGGTGTCCAGTATCGTGTAATTTGGCTGCAGGCCCACAAGTTCAGCGTGACGGCGCAGTAGCCAGACACCGATTGAATGAAACGTACCAAGCTTTATGTCGATAGCTGCGGGCCCGACAAGGGCTGCTGTCCGTTCCTTCATTTCCTGAGCGGCTTTATTTGTAAAGGTAACCGCTAAAATCTGCCAGGGAGCAATATCACGCGTGTTTAATATATGAGCAAGCCGTGTAATCAGAACCCTTGTTTTTCCCGTTCCCGCGCCGGCTAGTACCAGCACAGGTCCGTCTATTGCCTCAACAGCGGCGCGCTGACCCTCATTTAGCCCGTCGAGGTAGCTAAAATCCGGCGCTTGCGAGGAGGGAGTGGGGTCAAAATTTGCAATATCGAATGAATCTTCCATGGCCAACATATACTCCATGGTCGCGTTTTGTTCCAGTCATCAAATCGGGAAATTGACGAAAGTTACAGGCTGCCTTCTGATGCTTTTTTTCCTTGCTCGATATTCTGCATATGCAAGAGCGCTTCGTTATATTCCCGAAGCAGGTCAGAATAGTGCAATAACCCTACCAGTCTGGTTTTTGTAGCGCTATCAATAACCGGTAGGCATTCCAAATGAGTTTTGGTCATAAGGGAAAGTGTCTGTTTGAGGCTGCTATCTGGATAAACAACGGGACTGTTTCTGATCGCGAGTTCACCGGCTGTTGCGGGGTCGTGGGTAATATCTCCAAACATATGCGGTTTTAGATCCGCGAATTCGATACGCCCAATAAAGGAATGGTCGTCAGGATTGAAGACGACGACTTTATCATGACCTGTATTGCTTATAATTTCTCGCAGCTCTAGCATTGAAGTCTGGGATGGGACTTCCGTAAATTCTCTGTCCATTATGCCGCGAACCTGACGGAATTTGAGATAGCGTAAAGCTGTGTTTTCGCTCAAATCTACATTTCGCATGGCGAGTTGGACCTGAAAAATACTCCGATTAATGAGCTGTTTTGTAATCAGTGTTGTTATGCCAACCGTTACCATCACGGCGATTGAAATTTTGTAGTCCCCTGTGAGTTCGAACACGATCAGAATTGTCGAGATCGGGGCGCCAAGGACTGACGCTGATACTGCTGTCATTCCTAATATGGCATAGAGCCCGTGGCTTGCGGAAATTTCCGGGAAAACGCTTGCCGCAATAATACCGAATGCACCGCCGGTCATTGCACCAACAAAAAGGGATGGTGAGAAAAACCCACCTCCGATACGGCTCCCGGCTGTTATTCCGGTTGCAATGGTTTTTACAACGATAAGTGATAAAAGCAGTGTCAGGTCATATTCTTCCTTCAGTGCACTGTCCGTCGCTTCGTAACCAACCCCAATAATTTGCGGAAATACAAGTGCAATCAGTCCGAGGGCCAACCCGCCGGATGCTGGTCGCAATATTTCAGGAATTTTGAACCTGTCGATTGTGCGTTCAGCAAAGCCCATGCTCCAAATGAAAAGCAGGGCGACGACCGCAGATGTAATTCCCAAAAGCGCAAAAGCAGGTAATTCCCACCAACTGACAATGTTATAATTGGGAATAATAAACGCTGGAAAATCGCCAATATGGATACGGCTGACGACGGTGCCGATAACGGATGCCAGCACAATTGGAGCCACGGCTTGAGTTGCAAATGACCCAATTACCACTTCAAGGGCAAAGAACATTCCGGCTATGGGGGCATTAAAGGAAGCGGCAACACCGGATGCCACCCCACAGCCAATTAGGGTTGTGTAATATTTTGACGGTAAGCGAAGACGTTGTCCAATCTGACTTCCCAGCATCGCGCCGAAATGTACAACAGGTCCTTCACGGCCGCCTGATGCCCCAGTACCCAAAGACGTTGCGCTGACTAAAAAGGAGCCAATACCATCTCGAAGCTTCATCTTGCCGCGATTGATGAGAACGGCTTCGATAACATCTGCAACACCATGCGCCCTGCGCCTGTGTACAACGAACTTTAAAAATACACCAATTATAAGGCCGCCGATTACTGGGGTAATCAGAATTTGCCACCAAGGTAGTGAAACGGTTTCGGTGACAACCAATTCGCTTCGAAAGCCATAGAAAAAATTCTGAACCTCAGCGATTAAAAGTCTAAAAGCCAGTGCACCGTAACCTGCCAGCAGTCCCACAATTAAAGAACACAGCATTAGCCGTAGTGGCATGTTGCTGCGTAAAGACTTGAGTGTCTCTAGAATTCTGTGAGGTGAAAACTGACTAAAATTTGGCTGCATTGACTTAAAACAACAGGAACCGCTTTGCTTGTAAATTATTTTGGTACCTATGAAGCTGTATACCTTTTACAGCGCAAGTTCAATGTTACCCTTGGTTTTTCTTCAAATATGGCCGCGCCCAGTCAAGATGGGTGCCCTGATCGGTAGACGGTTTATATTCACATCCGATGACGCCGCCGTAATTTTTATCAAGAAATTCAAATATAGGTTTGTAATTAAGTTCACCTAGCGAAGGTTCCGTTCGGTGGGGCGGGTTAGCTATTTGGATATGACCGATCAGAGGTAAATAGTCTTCCAGATGGACGAGGATGTCACCCATGATACGCTGACAATGATAGATATCGAATTGTAATTTGAGGTTGGGCTCATTCACCTCATTGATGACATTACGGGCGAGATCAAAACTGTCCAAGAAGTAGTGAGGCATGTCTTTACTGTTGATCGGTTCGATCAGCAGGGTGACATCCGCCTTTGAAGCAAGCTGGCAGGCATTCCTTAAATTGTTGATGTAACACTCAAGCTGTGCCTGCCGCGCACTTTCGTATTGCCGTATGCCCGACATGACATGAAGTTTTTTACAATCGAGAACCTTAGCAAATTCGAGAGCGAGGAGGACAGATTCTGTAAATTCATTCTGTCGGTGCGGAAGTGACGCTAGTCCTCTATCTCCGTTTTCCCAGTTTCCCGGGGGCAAATTAAAAAGTGCTTGTGTCAGTTGGTTTTCGGTGAGCGCAGCCTTGATGTCCTGTGCCCGGCAGTCGTATGGAAACAGGTATTCGACATATCGAAATCCATCGTTGGCCGCCAACTTAAAACGATCGAGAAACGGAACGTTCTGATATAGAAAACTAAGGTTGGCAGCCAGGTTAATCATCAATTTATCGGAAGCTTATGATTTCTTTTTTTCTTTAACGATGGGCTCAGCAAACGAGGGGGCCTGATCCCATGGGAAAAGGATCCAGGTATCCTGACTAACCTCGGTTATATAAGTGTCCACTCTTGGTCGACCTTTTGGTTTGGCATAAATAGTTGCAAAATGGGCTTCCGGGATCATATCGCGGACATATTTTGCCGTAATGCCACTATCAACAAGGTCATCAACAATCAGCCATCCCTTGCCATTGTTGGGGATATCAAGCCCTTTGATGATGTTGACTTCACCAACAGATTTGTCATCGCGATAAGCCGCAATACAGACCGTCTCAATATTGCGAATATCCAACTCGCGAGCAACAATTGCAGCCGGGACAAGCCCACCGCGTGTGACCGCAACTATACCTTCAAACGGGGCCAGATCCATTAATCGCCACGCCAGCGCCCTACCATTTCGATGAAGTTCTTCCCAAGATACGGGAAAGTATTTTGTGTAACCTGCAGCTTCGCCCATTGAACCAATTCCTTGCATAACAGCGGTAAATCAAGTTCAGCTTTGTTTAGACTGAACTTTCCTTTTTGAAAAGCCCTAGATGAAGTCAAAAGCGATAGTTGTCAATTAACCGGTTATCGTTGTATTAATTGAACATGGTGATGAAAAACCCCTCGCAGGCACAGCTTAACTATTTGCGGCTTGGTCTCAATCAGGCTGGTGGAAAGTTGCCGTTGTTCGACAGGGAAGGCCAGCAAATTAACCCCAAGACAATTCGCAGTTGCATAAAAAGTGGCTGGGCAGTCCCTTGGTTTAATAATCCAATCAAAAAAGACTGGCTGGTTTGCAGATTGACGGATGAGGGCAGGGAGATTCTGAACGCAAAATCGCTTGAGAAATCTGAAGTCACGTGATGGCTGTCGCTTTTAGGCATGTTTTCAAGGGACAAGACTGTTCAGGATCGAGGGACTTTTGTTAGACTGCCGCGCAGGTTTGAATTAGGGGGCGATTTCATGACAGGAAGTCTTTGGGCATTGGTGACCGCAACAGCAGTTTTTCTTGCAATCCACATCATTCCATCGAGCTTTATGCGATCGGCTTTGGTTGCGCGAGTTGGCACTGGCGCCTATTTGGGAGGGTTTAGCCTTTTGTCGGCAGGGGCGATGATATGGATGATTTTTGCCTATCTTGATGCACCTGATGGGCCGATATTTTGGCAGTTTGAGAATTCTGCCCGCTATACAGCGATCGGACTTATGATTGTTGCCAGCGTGTTATTTGTCAGCGCTTATACAAGCCGTAATCCAACTGCGATTGGAAATGAAAAGAAAGTGACTGATCCTGCTGCGCGAGGGGGAATTGTCGCGATAACAAGACATCCGCTAATGTGGTCGTTTGTTTTATGGGCGATTGCGCATTTGCTTAACAATGGGGACTTACGGTCAATAATCTTTTTTGGTGGTTTTGGACTTCTCGCGTTTTTAGGGACGATTATGATCGATAAAAAACGTGCTGCTGATTTAGGCGAGAAATGGACCGAGTTTAAAAACTCTACTTCAAACATACCATTTTTAGCGGTATTTCAGGGGCGTGCGAAGTTATCCATCAGCCAATTATGGTGGCGCGTGATTGCTGGTTTTGTCCTGTTTATGGCGTTTTTCCACTTGCATGCATGGTGATCGGTGTGCCGCCCTATCCGTTATAAGGCGGCACGAAATCACGTTTACAATATAATGCAGGTGGTATTGCCGTGCGCTAACAACTTTCCGTTTTCATCAACCAGAGTTGCGTTAGCCGTAGCTGTTTTCCGCCCTTTATGAACGATTTCACCGACACAGGTGACAGGGCCCATACCCGGCATCATCGCACGAATATATTTGACGTTAAGGTCAACAGTTGTATATCGCTCACCTGCTTCCAGTGTGGAGTGGACCGCACATCCAAGCGCGCTGTCTAGTAAGGTGGCTGCGTACCCACCATGAATAGTCCCAATCGGGTTCATGTGCTTTTCAGAAGGGTTGCCTCTGAATGTGACTTTTCCTTTTTCAACATCAATTAAGTCAAACTCCAGTGTGGTACCAATTGATGGTTTGAACTGTTTTGATTCCAGTCCCATCTTCAACTGGTCATATCCGGTAAGAGACATAAGGTCATTGGCCGGATTTTTCTTGCTTTCTTGTTGGCTCATTTTTTGGCTCCCTTGAAAAAACTTGTAATGATCATACAGGTGAATTCTGGAAGGGGAACAGTTGAAATCGCCAAATTGAGCCATTCGTGATAGGGGCCACAGGTGACAAATCGCTGAAAATAGCGAGGGAGGCAGATAGCAAATAGCCAGAGCTGCCGATTTCCCTACGCAAATGATGAGATGATAAAAAATATTCCTGCAGCCAGCAGTGCTGCACAGGGAACAGTGATGACCCAAGCCGCTGCAATTGTGAACACATGCGAACGCCTGACCAGTTTTTTGCGCTGGAAGTTGGCCTCCGGTTGCAGTTCAGTTGCTGGCAGATTGCTGTCGGGATGGATTTTGGCTCTGCGGTTTTCCGCACGTGTTTGCCGAGCGCGACGCTCAGTGATCCACTCGCGGAAGAAGCCCACACCAAACACTGCGCCAACAGCAATATGCGTGGAGCTAACCGGTAGACCCAATGCCGAGGCAATCAGGACCGTGATTCCGGCAGACAAGGCGACACAGAAGGCCCGCATTGGGTTCATTTTGGTGATTTGTTCGCCAACCGTACGGATTAATTTGGGGCCAAACAGGAATAGACCAGCACTTATACCTGTTGCGCCAATAACCATTACCCAAAGTGGGATGCCAACTTTTCCTTCAATTGACCCAGATGAGGTAACGCTTACAATGGCGGCGAGTGGGCCAACCGCATTTGCTACGTCATTGGCACCATGAGCAAAGCTTAAAAGCGCTGCGGAAAAAATGAGTGGTATTGTGAAAAGAGAGCGAACAGATTTATTTCTGTTTTCCATTCCTTCACTAGCACGTGCGACAATCGGTTTAACGATGAAATAAGCAGCAAAAGAAATGGCAACCGCGATAGCGCCAAGTGTAAGAGTGTCCGGCTTCCAGACTTTTTTCAGTCCCTTCATAATCAAATAGGCTGAAAAAACACCAGACATAACTGCGACAAGGATGGGGACCCACTTGCGGGCAGCCGTCAGTTTGTCTTCCTTGTAAATTATGTTGAACTTGATTATGGCGAGGAAGAATGCTGCGATTATACCGCCTAAAACAGGGGAAATTACCCAACTGGCGGCGATTTTGTACATTGTTGGCCAGCTTACAATTCCAAATCCGGCAGCGGCGATACCCGCGCCCATGACGCCGCCAACAACAGCATGTGTTGTACTGACAGGGGCGCCAACCCAGGTCGCAATATTAACCCAAGCAGCCGCAGCAAAAAGTGCGCTCAACATGGCCCATATAAAAGTTTGGCTATCTGACATCCCAGCCGGATCAATAATGCCCTTCTTGATTGTCGATACGACTTCACCGCCCGCAATAATGGCACCTGCAGCCTCAAAAATAGCGGCGATGATCAAGGCCCCGAACATGGTCAATGCTTTTGAGCCAACGGCAGGGCCAACGTTATTGGCAACGTCATTAGCCCCAATATTAAGAGCCATGTACCCGCCAACAATCGCGGCAACAATCACAATGGTTGAATGTTCATTTGCTCCGATTGCGCTTGCGGCGAATATCCAAACGGCCAACAAGAAAAGAAGTGCGAGAGCAAGGGATTTAAAAGTCTGAGCCGCCTTTAGAGTTTGCGACTCGATCTGGGTAATTCGTTCCAGATCCTTATCAAGGGTCTTTTTTACCACGAAATCGTCCTGTCGTTACACGATACAGTCACGGAACTGTCTTTAAATGGTAACAGTTTCAACGCGAGAGTCTTAGAAAGAATGCTGGTGAAAGGCAATCATTGTTTCATAATTTTTGCTTATAAGAATAAATTTTTATATTTTGACTTATTTTTAGTATATTATGCTGAAAATAATCTTATAGATAATAAAATTTATTGAAGCGGGAAGTGGTATGGATGAGTTAGATAGACGCATTCTCAACAGATTACAGTCAGATGGGCGTTGTTCTTATGCCGATTTGGGTCGACTGGTTGGTTTGTCGGTTACTGCAGTCAAAGAACGGCTGGATAAACTTCAAAGAAATGATGTGCTTCGAAGGTATTCGATAATTGTTGACGAGAAAAAAGTCGGCTATGGAGTTTTAGCTTTTGTTTTCATAGGGATAGATGACCCTGAAGACTGTGCCGCCTTTGAGAGGCAAATGCTGGAAATACCGCAGGTTCAGGAGTGTCATCATGTGACCGGTGGCTTTAATTACCTGCTCAAAGTGATTGCAAATGACATGTCCAGACTGGAAGATTTGTTGTTGCAACGAATCAAGTTGCCAGGGGTAGTCAGTCGCTCTGAGACTACAATCGTGTTTTCCAGTCCTAAAAATTCTCCTTTTGTCGATTGTGTTGCAAATGGTGCGTGATTGTGGATTTACAATTATTGATTAAAGGGTTTTTGATTGGTATCGCAGTTGCTGCACCGGTGGGGCCTGTAGGTGCTTTATGTATCCGAAGGGCAATCAGTGACGGGCGTGTTGCCGCGATAGGGACCGGCATGGGGGCGGCGGTCGCAGATGCTATTTATGGCGCTGTTGCCGCATTTGGATTAACCGCAGTTTCTGATCTGCTGCTGTCTTATCAAAAGCCTGCCTTGATAATAGGTGGGATATTTCTGTTGTATCTGGCGGCGAGGTCTCTGTATCCAAGTAACTCTTCAAGGGAGCACAAGGGAGGCGCTTACCGCTTTTCCGTCAGCGCTGCTTTTCTTTCAACTTTTTTACTCACGCTTACCAATCCTGCGACTATTCTGAGCTTTGCCGCCATTTTCTCCGGTATTGGATTTCTGGCAATTGCAACAGATGGAGTGCTTGCAGCGACATTGGTGGGGGGAGTTTTCCTTGGATCTGCGGGATGGTGGGTATTTTTAGCATTTGCTGCCCATGCACTGAAAGTTAAGTTTGGTGACAGATTTGAAGCGTGGGTGAGGATCGGCTCAGCGACAATTATTGGGTTATTTGGTGTATTGGCCTTGACGAGCGTATGGATTTGATTGTTCCATACTGGCCTGAAATTCAAAAGTATATATCAGTGCTAACAGGGAGCATAAGATGAAAATTCTTCCAGAAATTGAAGCGATGCATGAAGAAATGACCAAATGGCGTCATACAATTCACATGCATCCAGAGACAGCATTTGAAGAATATAAAACCTCTGATTTTGTAGCTGAAAAACTGGAAAGTTTTGGACTTGAAGTGCATCGGGGCCTAGCCAAGACGGGGGTGGTTGGAACGCTGAAATCGGGCACCGGAAATCGCGCGATTGGTTTGCGGGCCGATATGGACGCGCTGGACTTACAGGAACTTAATGAATTTGAGCATCGTTCACGTATAGATGGTAAAATGCATGGCTGTGGCCATGATGGACATACAGTTATGTTGCTAGGCGCAGCGAAATATCTGTCGGAAACAAAGAATTTCGATGGCACCGTACAGTTTATCTTTCAGCCAGCAGAAGAGAATGTTGCCGGTGGCCGTGTAATGATTGCAGATGGATTGTTTGAAAAATTTCCTGTGGATAGTGTATATGGCATGCACAATATGCCGGGCTTTGAAGTTGGGGAATTTGCGGTTTGCAAGGGACCAATGATGGCGTCGGCTGATTTTTTCGAAGCACGTATTATTGGTAATGGTGGTCATGGCGCTTTCCCGCATCAGACAGTCGATCCAATTGTAATCGCTGCTGAGGTCATTAATGGCTGGCAGAAAATTGCCGCTCGCAATGTGGACCCGTTGAAGGCTGCGGTTGTAACAGTTGGCGAAATCCATGGTGGGCATACAACAAATGTAATTCCAGAAGATGTCGTAATGCGCGGAACGACTCGTGCGTTTGAACCGGAAGTACAGGATTTGATTGAGGCCAATATGCACCGTATTCTCAAAGGAATTTGTGAGGCACATGGCGCGAGTTGTGAATTCACTTATGACCGTCGGTATGCGCCAACGATCAATACATCTGATGAGACTGATGAAGCTATCGCAACGATGCAGGAACTGGTTGGTGAAGAAAAAGTCAACACTAATGTAACCCCAGTAATGGGTGCTGAGGATTTTTCCTGGATGCTACGGGAACGCCCGGGGTGTTATGTCATGATCGCTAATGGCGCTGGCGAGGGGAGTTGCCATATCCATAACCCAAACTATGACTTTAATGATCAAATTCTGCCTCTTGGCGCCACCTACTGGGCAAGACTGACTGAGCGAATACTGTCTGCAGAAGCAGCCTGAACGTAATAAAAAGCGAAAACAGGTTTTAAAACCCCGATTTGCGGCGTGACGGAGAACACATTTACGTGATTTAGCGTTTTGTAATTATCGTTTGTTGCGCCCAAATAAGGTATAAAGTGTATACGCAGTAACAAAGTACGGTAGGTGTGAATGAGTGTTCAGGTTAAATTCTGGGGTGTAAGAGGATCAATAGCGACGCTTCTGCTGACCATATGAAATATGGTGGCAACACCTCATGTGTTGAACTTGTACTCGGTGACCGAATAATCATTCTGGATGCAGGAACCGGTGTAAGGATGCTGGGAAATTGTCTGCTGAACCGAGAGATAAAAAATTATCTGTTCCTTCAGTCTCATACACATTGGGATCACATAAATGGTTTTCCATTTTTTGCACCTGTTTATTGCGAAGACGTGAATATTGAGATTCGTGCTGGACATTTAAGTACGTGTGGAGGGATTAAAAAGGTCCTCTCTTCGCAGATGTGCCAGCCAACTTTTCCTGTGCCGTTTGAGGAATTATCCGCAAATATCAATTTCCACGATTTTGTGGCCGGGGAGTGCTTTTCTTTAGGTGATGGGATCGAGGTTAAAACTGCGCCCTTGGTCCATCCGGACGGAGGAACAGGTTATCGGATTGAGTATGATGGGGTATCAGTTTGTTATGTTACGGATACCGAGCACACTCCTGGAACACTTGATCAGAATATTCTTGATCTCATCAAAGATGCAGATCTGGTTATTTATGACTGTACGTACACTGATGAAGAATATCCCAAATTTGTTGGTTGGGGCCATTCAACATGGCAGGAAGGAATTAGGCTTTGTCGGGCCGCCGGTGCTAAACGTCTCGCTATATTCCATCACGATCCGTCACATGATGATGTTTTCATGGATCAAATCGCGACAGAAGCTGCCCGTGAATGGAGTGGTGCCTTTGTTGCCCGAGAGGGGACGGGTATTGAGCTGAGCAATGAAGCTGCTCAACCTATGAGTAATTTGAAGGCGGCTGTCTGTTAGCCCATTGTTTCTGATATTCGTGGAAAATCTTCTATCATTTTAGTAATGAAACGCTTTGCCATCGTTTTTCGTTGAAAAGCGATATATGTTCTATGTTCAAATGGAAAATCCGAAATTTGAACGGATCTGAGTCTTGGATCTTTTTTTACCATCGATTGAGTTAAAAAACTGACAGCCTCAGCATGGGCTATCGCCTCAACGACAAACTCTTTGTCCCCACAATAAAATATGTGCCTATGATCATTACTTTTGAGCCAATTATTTAGATTTCCATTTGTGTATTGGTGTTCTGGCAGTAGGTATAGCTTCAAGTCCTTGAAGTCTGGAAGTATGACGCTCTCGTATTGAGAAAGTGGGTGTTCCTTGTTTATGGTCAGCGTGAATGGTTCCTGTTGCATCAACTGACAATCAATGGTTTCGTCATCCACTTTATTGCTGATAATTACCAAGTCATGCCTATAATCAATCAGTTCCCTTTCAAGTCTCTCGCTATGTCTTAAACATGTCTTTAGTTCAATTGCTGGAAATTTTTTTTTGAATACAGATGCTGATGCAAACAGCCAGGCCGCTTGATTTGCGGCCAGCCGGAAAACGCCTCTTTCGTTATTTAAGGTGGATTTGAGTAGAAATTCAGCTTCGCTCTCTATCTGAAAGTATCTGCCGGTTAGGTTGAATAAAGTATTGCCAGTTTCTGTTAATGAGATTGATTTTCCGCGTCGGTGAAACAGTAGTGTTTGTACGTGTTTTCAAGGGCTTTGACCTGTAATGTGATGGCTGGCTGTGTCATGCCCAGAGATTTAGCAGCAGTTGTAAATCCGCCAGTAACGGCTACAGCGTGAAAAGCTTTGAGCTGAGCATGGATCATTCAAAGTTCCATAAATAGTGAGATATATGAGGTGTATATGTTATAGTTAATAGTGTCTTATAGTTGCATTATTTTGTTTCGTAAATAATATTTTTCCGAATCTCCATCAGTGAACTGACTGAAAAACCTTTGGTTGCAAGCGCTTTGGATGTTAATTTAAGAAAAAACAAGGATAACAACATTTATGGTAGATTTATATTTTGTCCGTCATGGTGAGGCCAGTAGTTCCTGGGAAGCATCAACTGATCCGGGTCTTAGTGCACTGGGCCATAGGCAATCGAAATCGGTTTCCGAGGAAATAAGCGCGCTTGAACAGAGAATTAAACTGTATAGTAGTCCACTACTTCGAGCACAGGAGACTGCAGACCCACTAGTACGCAAATGGGGTGTTCCGCTAGAGATTGAACCAGCAATCGCAGAGATTCCTTCAGGTGGGATCTCCTTGGAAAATCGCAGGCAATGGCTCAGTACTTTGATGACCCAAAGTTGGTCTGAGCAACCGCAAAACCTGCTAGATTGGCGTGCAGGTATTTTGGGGGTCATGGAAAGGCAAACTAGCAGCGCGGTGTTTTTTACACATTTTATGGTTTTAAACGTAATTGTGGGTGCTTTAACGAAAACTGAAAAAATAGTCTCTTTCAGACCGGACAACTGTGCTATTACGATAGTAAGATTGACAAAAGAGGGACCAATCCTGCTGGAAAAAGGTCGAGAGGCGACAACGGTTGTTCGATAAATTATTGACTTTTAACGCTCTTTTGCCAATTGACATGACAAATATGAAATCTGGGAAGACCGGAGAAATCTGACATATGGAACAAGGTAGTAACATACATGCTTCGGATACGGATGTTTATCACGTGGAAGAGCAAATAGGTTTTGTGCTTCGCCGTGCGCATCAAAGGGCAAGTTCAATATTTCAGAGTTTTTTCTCAGATTTTCAAATCACTCCCACACAATTTTCTGCTATGTGCAAGCTGAAGGATGAAGGAGAGATTTCTCAAAATCATTTGGGTCGATTAACTGCAATGGATCCAGCTACAATTCAGGGCGTTACCCGGCGGTTGATAGAACGGGGGCTTGTGGAAACCCGTGCGGATGAGGTTGACAAACGGCGCATGCAATTGCGGCTAACCACAGAAGGAGAAGACCTGATCGATAAATTGATCGAGAAAGGGCGGGCCGTAACTAGTAAAACTCTCTCTCCTTTGAGTGATGTAGAGAGGGTGCAGCTATTAGGGCTGCTGGAAAAAATCTCGTGAACTGTTGGGGGACAGATGGCGGAGCTTGATTTATCAGGATTTACGATCCTGATTGTAGATGACAACAGTTATATGGTTCGGTTGCTTCGGCAAACACTGGCGGGTCTTGGGGTTGGCACTATAAAAACATATACCGACGCGAAGGAAGCCATTGAGTTTATGAAGTTGGTGAACGAGAACCCTGTGAAAGCAGGTGTTATGCAATTAGATTTCATCGTGTCTAACTGGCAAATGGCGCCTATTGATGGACTAATGTTCCTGCGCTGGGTGAGAACTCACAAGGAAAGCCCAAATCGATTTATACCATTTTTGATGGTGACCGGTTTTGGTGATAAAGCGAAGGTGGAGGAATCTCGGGACCTTGGGGTCAGTGAAGTATTGGCGAAACCATTTTCGGTGAATGCGGTGGCTGATAAAGTAATGCAGATTATTGGTACCCAAAGACAATTTGTGCAGACAGTGGATTATTTTGGCCCGGATCGGCGGCGGCAGAACCTACCTTTTAAGGGAGATGAAAAAAGAATTCTGACGGACAAGCACCCAGAAGTTAAAGTGATTTACGAATAGGAGCGGATTGTGAACAAGCCAAAAATTACCGTTCGGTATTATCGCATTCGTAATCGCCTGATGGAGAAGGCCGGTGGGATCGGTGCAAACGCAGCCACAAGTGTTTTCCCGCGTCATGTGCTGGAGGAAACCGAAGAATTATTTGAAGAAATGATTTCTGATTACCCTGATTGGGTTCAGGAAACATTGAATAAATTGACAGCCCTTGTTGAGGTTTGTGTTAATTTTGAAGATAAAAGAATTGTGACTTACAAGCAAATTCAGGAAATTGCCCATGAAATGAAGGGGCAGGGTGGAACATTTGGGTATCCACTTGTCTCTACTTTCGGTGACAGCTCTATGATTTTACCGGTCCAAATGCTGGCCTTACCGACAACCACGTTCAAATCATCAAAGCGCATGTTGATGCTATGAAAGCAACGATCAATGGGCGTATTCAAGGGGATGGCGGGCAGATTGGTCAGGAATTGAAAGCCATGTTGGCGGCCGCAATCAAGCAGTATACGTAGCCAAAATGCATCCCATTATTGAACGGATACTTGTTGGCTCTCCCTATAAAAATACGTTATCCAAACATGCTAAAGGTGTGGATAGGACGTTGGGAGTTGCAACGATAGCGGCCGCTGCCCTTCTGGGTCTAGGGATCAGTAGTCCATTGGCGTCATCTGAAGATCTATTTGGGCTAACTGGTTCATTTACTATACTCAGCGCGATCTTTGAACTCATGAAGCTCGGACAGGGCTCTTATGGTTTGGGTATTGCCGTCGTATTTGTTGGATTGCCCTTTTTGAATATCGCAACAGCCTTTGACTTCTGGTACAAGCATCCACTCGATAGCGATAAGTTTGACCGTTTTTACAGACGCGTGAACGCCTGCGCCCGGTTGTGGTTCGTGATTTTTATTGCTGCAGGTTTTTTTATTTACACTGTGAATAGCAGTTCGGGCGGTGGATTATATTTACCAATATATTATTTGCTCGCCAGTATCATTCTACAAAAGTTTGTTTTAACTCGGATGAGCAGAATGGCAGCTGTCGTGCAATTCATAGAAGATGATGGTGATTAGAAAAAAGCGCTGACTACCGGCTTAACTCTCGCATGGCGTCTTCCAGTCCACCGATTGTTAATGGATACATTCGATCTGTCATGAGTTGTTTGATCATCTGAACTGACGGTGTGTAATCCCAATATTTTTCGGGAACGGGGTTTAGCCATACTGCCTTACTGTAGATATCAAGAATTCTCTGCATCCAGGTTTGACCGGGCTCTTCATTCCAGTGTTCTACACTGCCGCCGGCATAGGCAATTTCGTAGGGTGACATAGTGGCATCACCAACAAATATCAATTTGTAGTCTGATCCATATGTATGCAGTACGTCCCAAGTCGCAATAAAATCAGCGTGACGGCGCTTATTGTCTTTCCACAATTTTTCATAAAGACAGTTATGGAAATAATAAAACTCAAGATGTTTGAACTCGGATCTTGCCGCGGAAAATAACTCTTCGCAGGCTTTAATATGATCATCCATTGAGCCGCCAATATCGAAGAGGATCAATACTTTTACGGTGTTGTGTCGCTCCGGCCGCATTTTGAGATCCAGATAGCCAGCATTACGGGCGGTAGAACGAATTGTATCGTCAAGATCCAGTTCTTCCGCAGCACCTTCTCGAGCAAACTGCCTTAAACGTTTCATGGCGACTTTAATATTTCGGGTTCCCAATTCAACGCTGTCGTCCAGGTTTTTGTATTCGCGCTTATCCCATACTTTTACCGCCTTGCGGTGCCGACTTTCCTTTTGCCCAATACGAACACCTTCTGGGTTGTACCCATAGGCCCCAAAAGGAGACCGGCCCGCGGTGCCAATCCATTTATTACCGCCCTGATGCCGTTTTTCCTGCTCTTTGAGACGTTCCTGCAACGTCTCCATCAATTTTTCCCATCCACCTAGGCTTCGATCTCGCTTTTTCTTCGTCTGTTAAAGAAAGTTCGGCCAATTTTCTGAGCCATTCTTCCGGTATTTCAACAGTTTGATCATCTGAGATAAATTCAATTCCATTGAAGCAGTGACCAAACACCTGATCAAACTTGTCCAGATTCTTTTCATCCTTAACCAGCGTAGTTCGCGCCAGGTAATAAAAATCATTTACGGAATACCCCGCGACCCCCTCTTTAAGAGCTTCAATCAGAGTCAGATATTCACGCAACGTTACGGGCAACTTTGCTTCGCGTAGGGTGAAGAAGAATTTGGTGAACATGGAGCAGGCCTTAACGTTGTTCGCGACGTGAAAGGAATGCTAGCCGTTCAAACAGGTGAACATCCTGTTCGTTTTTCAACAGAGCTCCATGCAACGGAGGTATGAGTTTTGACGGATCTTTTGACTTAAGGATGTCTTCCGGAAGATCTTCACTCATCAGCAATTTGAGCCAGTCCAGTAACTCGCTGGTGGATGGTTTTTTCTTCAACCCCGGTGTTTCCCGTACGCTAAAAAATACATTCAACGCATCACGCACCAATTCTGCTTTGGCATCCGGATGATGGACTTCGACAATTTTCTCCATCGTTTCCACATCGGGAAACGTAATGTAATGGAAGAAACAGCGTCTGAGGAAGGCGTCAGGCAGTTCTTTTTCGTTATTGGATGTTATAATCACCAATGGCCGCTGTTTCGCAATTATGGTTTCCTGAGTTTCATAAACAAAGAATTCCATACGATCGAGTTCCTGTAGAAGATCGTTTGGAAACTCGATATCGGCCTTGTCAATCTCATCAATGAGCAATACAGGGCTTTCATCTTGCGTAAAAGCCTCCCATAACTTGCCCGGACGAATGTAATTTTTGATGTCATGTACCTTGTCATCGCCTAGCTGCGAGTCTCTAAGGCGAGAGACGGCATCATATTCATACAAACCCTGTTGTGCCTTTGTTGTGGATTTAATGTTCCACTCGATAAATTTTTTACCAAGTGATTTCGCTACTTCCTGCGCAAGCACAGTCTTACCCGTACCCGGCTCACCTTTGATTAGCAAAGGACGCTGCAAAGTTATGGCTGCGTTTACCGCGATCATCAGATCTTCGGTGGCTACATATTGGTCAGTACCTTGGAATTTCATTCTGTAATCTCGATTTTAATGCATTCTTATTATTGCAGCTATTGGCCGCCAGTTTTCATTCTTGCTTCTAAAATATGCACTGCAGCAAGAATGATCAAGTCATTTGACAAATTGTCAAATGACTTGAAGGAAGGGGTCGGAAAATGGGGCAAATTATATAGTGAAAGCTAACTTATTAGAATTCATTGATTAGGAGAAATACTCAGCTTTTTTTGTAGTTGCTTTTTTTCCTCTAAAGCCATCCGGGATTGTCTTTTCATCAGTGCGCTGAAGATTTACCGTGCAACCTGGATTGAAATGAATACTCACATTCCGTCTGACAGGGTCGGCTTTCACTTTCACAAAATTTACTTCATTGTATTCAGGGTCGAAAATTAACTCACCATGTGATGGTAGTTTATCCTCTGCTCTTAGACCTTTTCCCCGATCCGAGCCAAAGTTATATTGATGTGAGAGTTGCATTTTGAAAGTGTTGTCACGAATAGATGCTCGTACTGTAACATCGGCGGGATTGGCCATAAAATATACGCAACCTGATCCAGCAAAACCTTTCCAATTGCCATTCAAAGGTGAAAAGTCTGTTTCTACAGGCTGAACGGTGTTCGTCATATCCTTCGACACATTGATGGCGGTATTCGACGCCCGTTTACCTTTGAAATTATCAGCAATAACTTGTTTGCCGGTTTTCCGTAGCTTTACCTCGCATTTGCCATCGAACAAGACACTCAAGCGATTGGTGGTGGTATCTGCATTTACGCTTATAACTTTTACCGTATTGTAATCTGGGTCAAAATCCAGTTTGCGAACCTCAGTAAATTTATCCATCCCGTAAAGACTTGTTCCGGGGTCGTTATTAAAAATATTTTTGTGGGTTATTGGCCAGTCTCAGGAGATTGCCTTTGACATGTGCGTTAATAGTTATGTCCACAGGCCAAGAGCCAAGATCGAAGCAACCTTCTCCTCTGTAACCTGTCCAAGTACCTTGAAATGCTTCGACATAGATAGTTTCTTCTACGGGATCTGAATTGGATAGTTTTTGATTTTGTGTGCTGTCGTCCTTCGGATCATCAGCCTCTAGTGGGTCTTTTTTAAGCAAGGTTGGGTTTAACGGGGTCAACAATACCGATATGTTTGTCGGATAATCAAATGCTGCTCCTGAAGCCGCATCTACTGCCAATCCGATGAGGCCTCCTATTAATGCATTACCAAGTGTCATGGGTTCAAAGCCTTGCGCGACAGACATTTCGCCATCGTGGTAATTTTCTTTCTCACAGGTAACCCTTAAATCTCCACCGCCTCTGTCAACATCCGCTATGCCTGGTGTGGAGTGGACGGTCCAACTGCCTTTTTCATTTTGCAAAGTGCATTTGGCTTCACGAACATCTCTTGTGTCTACATACACGTTTTGAGTAGTTCCTTTTGTAACCGAGGAACACGCTCCTAATCCAAGTAGCGCCACGCCTATAATGATTGATTTAAATATGGATAAATTACGCCGTAAAGCCAATGTTCATACCCCCTCAATTAATTCTTATTTCGCGTGTGTATCATTTTTTTATTTATTGTGTCCACCACAACCAGTTGTGGCGATTTATTTGAGTCAGAGACTTTTAAGCTTGTTTAACCGTAGGCAATTGCGTTGACAAAAAGTCATTTTGGGCAGATCGTAGGGGTAAAAGAAAGAATATATCCTTATGTCTGAGCCAGACAATTCCACGGTGATACATCGTAGAGCCTACTATATTTTTGTGATTAGCTCCGTTCTGTTTGGGTTGGGGCAATTTCATCGATTGTCAGGTGCGGTCACTATTCCGGCTATTGCAGCCGATCTTGAATTCGCAGTAGATAGCCTCGGTTTTATTGCAGCAGCCCTCTTTTTTACATCGGCTATTTTGCAAGTGCCAAACGGAATGCTGCTGGATAGATTTGGCCCCCGTCGACTTGTTCCCCTGTATGTAGGCGCGGCTGTGGGTGGTTGTCTGGTGCTGGCCTATGCAACTACATATGAAGCGGTAGTGTTGGGGCGTGTTCTATTGGGGGCCGGGTTTTCCATCACAATGATGTCGGCCTATGTTCTTTTTGCAAGATGGTTTCCGGCTGATCGTTTCGCTACAATAGCGTCTTGGTTAATGGCCGCTTCAGGTGTCGGCAGTATTCTGGCGTCTTACCCACTTTCTTTTTTCATTGATCTATTTGGATGGCGGCCGGCCTATCTTATTGTCGCGATCTTCACTTTAGTCGCGATAGTTGTGGGAATATGGGTGGTTCGCGACTTTCCGCCTGCTTATAAAGTTCATAAAGATCAACCGGCAAGCATCAAGGACAGCATAAAGGGCTATATGGGTGTCCTGAAATATCCAAGGTTTTTTTACATGCTTGCAATGGGTTTTGTCGCGTTCGGTCCTGCAACCACTATATTGGGCATGTGGGGTGGGCCATATTTGGAGAATGTGTATGGCCTTTCGGGGGTGGAGAGAGGCGAAATACTTTTTCTGATGGTTATTGCAGTTCCTTTTGGCGCCTTGTTCTTCGGCCCATTGGATCGTCGTTTCAAAAGCCGCAAAGCCATCATTATGGTGGCTGTATTTGCAGAAATCATTGTTTTCGCCATTCTCGGTCTCATACCAAACCTTCCTCTTTGGAGCGTCTGTAATTTATTTGTCATCATCGCTTTTTTGCAGCAGCATTATGTTGTGCTTGCCGCGCAATGCCGGGCTTCATTCCCTGATCATATGGTTGGACGCGCGAACTCCACTCTTAACCTTACCAGTATCATGGGGGTTGCTTTTATGCAGTCTCTCTTTGGTTGGGGGTTGTTATATTCGCCGATTGAAGGGTATCGAATATCCTTTGTTGGCATTGCATTGTTATTGTCGCTGGCATTGATTCTATATATTGGTTTTAGGGAAGGCACGCCTAAGAAGTCATAACTCGTGGGTACACCCATAAGCTGTTGTTACCTGCGGTTGAGTAACAAAAATTTTATCAGTCAATATATTAGAATTAATATAATAAGCTTGTAATTTAGCGTGTTTTGGTTAATAGTTTAGAAAATAATAATAAAAAACAAAAGCTCAGGGATGTGAACTAATTCTCTTTTTGAAAGGGAGTAAAAACGATGCCCACACGTGATGCGACAAGTACACTTAAAAGAAACAGAGCGTTTATATCTAATGCAATGACGGCTCCGATGCTCACACGTGAACGTGAATTCGAGATTGCTCGTCGTTGGCGCGAAGAAGGTGATGAAGAAGCATTACATGAATTGGTAACGGCATATGTGCGGCTTGTTGTGTCTATGGCTTCCAAATTTGGTAATTATGGTTTGCCACTCGGTGATTTGGTGCAAGAGGGGAATATAGGATTGATGCAAGCAGCATTTCGGTTCGAACCCGAGCGGGAAATTCGGTTTTCCACTTATGCGAGCTGGTGGATCAAGTCTGCGATGCAGGATTACATACTAAGAAATTGGTCTATTGTCAGATCAGGTACCAGCGCAGCTCAAAAATCCCTGTTTTTCAATTTACGCTGGTTGCGTGCGAAAATTCAGAATGAGGATGACGGGCCCGTAGCACCGGAGACGCTGGAAGAAATAGCAGACAGACTTCAGGTGGGCTTGAAAGATGTGCAGAATATGTCAAACCGCCTCTCTACCAGAGATCAATCTTTAAGCGCCCCCATCAGTGAAGATGGTGAGGATACACTGGAAGATTTTCTACCAGACCAACTTCCTGATCCTGAAGAAGTCACCATTAGAGTGTGTGATGGCGAAATCAGAGGCCGTTGGCTCAGAAACGCCATGCAGGAATTATCAGAAAGGGAACAATTGATTATTCGCGAGAGACGTTTGAGCGAAGATAAAGTAACTTTGGAAGCACTTGGCGATAGATTAGGGATCACCAAAGAGCGGGTTCGGCAAATTGAGCACAAGGCTTTTGAAAAGCTGAAAAGTTCTGTTGTGCGTATCAGCAAAGAACCCGTAGGCGACGACGAGCATTTATCTCATTGATTGGATTGGAGATCTTAAAACAGAGTACTGAACGGGTTTGTCCGGAATTGTAATTTCCGTTAGTAGGTCGCATTGTTTTCACGAACATTGCCGACTTTTTTGTGTACCGGATAGAATGTGAACCGCTCCTGCATGGAGATTGAAGGTATACTTTGTCTGTCAGTGCCAGATAACCACTCATCTATGTAATCAACTTTAACTGTGACAGGTTTGCGGCTGTGAATGGGGGCGACGTCCTCAGTTGCAGGTTCGGTAAGGATGGTGCAGCTTTCAATCTGTTCACCGTTTGGTGAAGTCCATTTTTCCCAAAGACCTGCAAAGACGAACAATGAAACGTCAGACGCTTGAAAGTAATAAGGCTGTTTTTCGCCATCTAGGTCTTTACGCCATTCGAAAAAGCCGTTTGCTGGGATTATACATCTGCGTGTAGAAAAAGCCTCCCGGAATGAGGGCTTTTGATCAACGGTTTCTGATCTTGCATTTATTAATTTTGCCGTGACAGATCCATCTTTTGCCCATTTGGGGATTAATCCCCAATGGGCCTGAAAAGCAGACAGAGCTACACCATCATCAATATTTATTCTAAGTGCCAATATGTAGTTTGTTGGGGCAATATTATAAGCCGGCGGCAGGTTAGGCCGTTCCTTGAAACCAAATATCTGACGTATGGCTTCTATCGGGCTGGTAAGGCTGAAACGTGCGCACATGATTTACAATTTCTTCCAATGGTTTAGTCCCGAATTCCAATCACAGAAAACTGAAGAACGCCTGCCAGAAATGTGATTGTGATTACAGTCCTTGTTATTCCACCGATCTTTGATTTCACAGCTACGTGAAAACCATTGAACTTATTGGAAATACCCTTAAGTCACGCGTCAAGACTGCACAAACTTTGTGTGAAATTATAAACCGCAAATTCAGGCAAATACAATGTTGGATAAACTAACTTCCACTTGGGCAATACTTCTGGTGTTAATTGGTGTTCTGTTGATCGCATCCTTCTTACCGCTAGGCTCCTCAGTTAATACGCCCGAGGCAGCACCAACAGAAAATACAACTCTCGATGCGGATGTATTGAACCAGAGCCTTTATCCGTCCGCTGCCCTGAACAACTTTACCAATTCAAGCCGCAACTAGCCTAAGTTGGCGAGTGCGGGGAACAGTTCCAAAAACCAGTATGCCAGTATTTGAAACTGGCCAGAAAAAATCAATAAACCGGTCGCTATAAGCACACTCCCTGTAATGATTTCCAAGGTTTTAAAGTGTTTGCGGAATCGGCGCATAAAAGACAGGAACGGGTTAATAGCGATAGCTGCCAGTAAAAATGGTATCCCAAGTCCAAGTGCATAAACAGCCAACAGACTGACCCCGTGTGCTAAGGAGCTGTCAGATGCAGCAAGCGCCAGAATTGTGCCTAGTATGGGGCCAATGCACGGTGTCCAGCCAAAACCAAAAGCAAGGCCAATTACATATGCGCCCAGCCAATTTTGCGGCTTATCGATAGAGTTGAATCTTGCCTCTCTGTAAAGCAGGGGGATACGGATCAGTCCAGTCATATGAATTCCAAATATGACGATTATTACTCCAGCGATTTGTGACAGAATTTCCATATGCTGTAGCAGCAGTCGGTTGATAAAGGTTGCGCCGGCTCCCAACAATATGAAGACTGTGGAAAAACCCATCACAAACAGGAGCGCCATCGCAACAACCTTGGTGTTTACAGAAGGGGTATCCTGTCTGCTTTGTTCGGCTTCCAATTGTTCAAGATTAGTGCCAGCAACAAGGCATAAATAGGCGGGTACAAGTGGTAGCACGCAGGGGCTTAGGAAGCTTGCAATTCCACCGCCAGCAGCGGCAAGATAGGTTAATTCAGATACAGCCATTATCTCACTTGTTTAAACCGAAAACGTCAGAAACAAACACATATAGCTTTAGCGTAAGACTTTCCAGTCACATAATTGTAGGATCAGAAAGGATTCGATTTTACAAAATAAAAAAGCATAGCAATTTCATGAATTCCCAGATCAGTTTTTATCGAGCCTTAGTTTGCAGCCACTTGAATGGTCCCGCTCAAATCGAGCTCAAAACATTGCAAGGCAGGGAACTTGCAGCAGGAGAAGTTCGGATATCTGTCAAAGCAGCAGCATTGAATTTTCCGGATCTCTTAATGACCTATGGCAAATATCAATTTCGACCTGAATTACCTTTTATTTTGGGGATGGAAGGAGCTGGCGTCATTTTGCAGACCGGCGAAGGCGTAACCGGCTTTCAGGTTGGTGAAGCGGTCACGTTTCGCGGTAAAACGGGTGCCATTGCCGAAGAAATTGTTGTGGGTATAGAGAATGTGAGCTCTATGGTGCCTACCTTGAGTTATGAAGAGGCTGCGGCTTTCGGTGTTACGTTCCAAACAGCTTACGTAGCGCTAGTTCCGCGTGCGAATCTAAAAGCTGGGCAAGTGGTGCTGATTCACGGGGCAGGGGGAGGCGTTGGTCAGGCTTCGGTTGCAGTGGCCAAAGCATTGGGAGGCACTGTAATCGCTACAGCCAGTACAGATGAAAAGTTGTCCATTGCGAAAACTTCTGGAGCTGATCATGTGATCAATTACCGCAAGCAGAATTTTGTGGAGGAGGTTCACAAATACACAAATGGGCGCGGTGTGGACGTTGTGCTCGATCCTGTTGGTGGCGACGCTTTGAGACAAAGTGTTTTTTGTTTGGCTTGGCAGGGGCGTATTCTAAGCGTTGGTTTCGCCAGCGGATCTTTTGGAGAGGTTGACTTACGCGAATTGCAACGCCGGGGAGGGGAACTTGTCGGTGTAAGAGCTGGCGAGTATGGACGCCGTAACCCTGCAGCAGGCCGACAGGTTCACTCAGAGCTTTTTGATCTTGCGATTAGGAAAAGCTTGAAGCCATATATTGGAAAAACATGGGAACTCCAAAACTGCCGTGACGCGTTAATCGCGATGGAACGGCGTGAAGTTGTGGGTAAGCAGGTAATAAGGATAAAATAAAAAAAGCTGGGCAACCTAATCGGTCGCCACAGCTTTCTTTTTATTGATGCTGTCTATGTCTAAATTGACTTAGGCAACGTCAGCAAGAGATTCATCTTCGCCCAGGAAAATATCATAGAGTACTTCCAGAACGTCAATTACACTCTCATCATCCAATGAGTAGTAAATTGTCTGCGCTTCGCGGCGTGTTTTTACAATTTCTTCCTTGCGAAGGCGAGCGAGATGCTGGGACAGCGCCGACTGGCTCAGGCCAACAATTCTTTCCAATTCACCAACTGATTTTTCTGAGTCAACTAGATTGCAAAGAATGAGCAACCGATGTTTGTTTGACATAGCTTTCAGGAAGCGACTTGCTTCCAGTGCCTTGCCCTGTAGTGCTGTAATATCCATAAACTTAACCAATTACTGAAATGTGAAACAAATTCAAGATAGCTGATATAACAAAAGCCTGTATTGATGCAAGCAAAACAATCACAAAATATTAAAAAAGATCATATATGCCTTATGAATCACATATTTGCCACAATATTAGCCAAAAATTTTCCATTAATATTAATTAAAATTTATATATATGAAAAATTAACTGAGGCCATATAATTAATACTAAAGTTATGTGTTTGGCGATCCACTTAAAATGTGTGACCAATTTTTAAATTTGGACTGGTATTGAACCTGAAGGCAAAGACTACATACACCTACCCTGATTGATAAATTTGCTGAGTAAAGCGGAGGACAGAATACTATAAATGCTGATTTTCCGCAAAACTGCCCGCATGTTATGCGATCTGCATCCAAAGCTGTCAATGATTCTCATGGAAAGTATGATCAATATCACAATTCATTAATAAAACGACCTATTCGTTAACTTTTGCAGAAGTGCTGTATATCTGTATTTTCTGAAAATATTTTATTAAGTGATTTTTCGTAAATAATTGTTTTTATTGGTGTTTAATTTTGTTTTTGCCCAAATTTAGCAATTTAGGGTTGTTTTGTTATGTTATGAAATTCACGCGAATGACTGCAAAATGGTTAACAAAACCGTTAAAAAAGTGCATTACCATCCCACATGTGGGTGATGAACCGGGTCAAACTGATCTGGTAGTATAGGTGAAACTGACTTCTTTAGGTTTTCATTTTAAGGAGCGAACACAGCATTTTTGCTGCAGCGCCCGTAATTAATGAGAAAATAGGTATGTTTATCAGAATTGCTTCAATATTCGCTGGCCAGAGGGCAGCTGTTGTTTTAGGTGCGATTGCCGTAACAGTTGCCATGGGCATTAGCATATCCCTTCTATTTAGTGTTGGTTCACGCCATTCCGAATGGCACGAAGCCTTCTTAACTTCACGTTATCAGGTATCAAGCATTCATGAGCTTGAAACCAAAATCGCCAGTTTGGGCGCCATTTCACCTCAAGGCCAGGCTATTTTGAAAAATCTTGATATGCCTGATCACGGTCGGACGGAAGCCACCTTGGCATCTGTTGACTTATTTGAGAGAGTATTCACGCGACAGGAGCTTTGTCTTGCTCAAGCGGTTTATTTTGAAGCCCGGGGCGAGCCGTTGATAGGACAGGTTGCGATTGCAGAGGTCGTACTTAATCGCGTTGTCAGCTCTCGGTATCCCGACACTGCCTGCGAGGTTGTTTTCCAGAACCAGCATCTCAAAAACAGATGCCAATTTTCATTTGCTTGTGACGGTAAATCCGATCGCCCAAAAGACATTCGTGCGTGGGAACAGTCTTTGAAGGTCGTTGCGTTGGTAATGGCAGGGGAACGCAGCGGGGTTGCCCGAAGCGCCACACACTATCATGCATCTTATGTTGCACCGCGCTGGCGGACAGCGCTTGACAAGGTTGGTGAAGTCGGTCGTCACATTTTTTACCGCAGAGGCGTCATCTAATTCGTTACTTCTAGAATCAGGTGGTGGACAAAGTGCCCGCTGGTTTCCTGCGGGCATTATATATTGTGTGGAGTACGAGTGTTAAAAGCACCAGTGTTCCCCCAATTAATGTCTCGTTTGACGGTACTTCCCCAATAACAAGCCATACCCAAACGGGTCCAAGGAATGTTTCCAGTAACATCAAGAGACTTACTTCGGCGGCGGGAATGAATCGCGGTCCGACTGTTATCAAGCCAAACGCAAGTGGCAGTACAAAGACACCAAGTAACACAAGATACAGAAAATCTGACTGAGATACCTGCAGTGAATCTGATAGCAACAAGCCTATTGCTGCAATCATAAGCCCACTAATTCCCAGTGTGGGGACCATATCCATATGCTTGGCAACGCGGACGGTTGTTATATGAGCCGCTATTGAAACAGCGGCGCCGACTGCGAAAATATCTCCCCACAAGTGCTCGCTGTTCAAGCTTCCTTTAAAGATGAACGCGATCCCTCCACTACTCACAAATATTGCAATCCAGGTAGAGAGGCTGACTTTTTCCTTTAAAAAAATGAGTGAAATTACAGCCGACACCAACGGTGCCATGGCGATTATAACAAGGGTATTCGCGACACTTGTGCCATGAAGGGCCAAGACGAAACACACGGTGCTCAATGTAAAAAAGAAAGCCGCCTGGAGGCCACGTAAGCCTGTACCGATGGTCTTTGCAATGACCTGACGCCCATGCAGGATTGCATAAAAGCCGAAGATACCTGTTGCGAAAAACACACCGCGCCAGAACAGAAGCGTCCAGGTATCAGCGTGAATTAGACGTACCAATAATCCGTCGGGTGTTAGGACAAGTACACCTAAAGCTGTGAGAAGTGTGCCTTGAATATGTCGGGAGGATATGGCCATTGATTACCTTTAAAGATGGACTTCAAACAATCTAGGCCATATCGCAGTTTAGCAGGCAGAGCAAGCCGTCTGAAACGAAAATCTATTTTATGGGTAGATAGATTTCGGTTAGGAGTTCAGCGGCTGGGGTGTCGCTGGGGCTATTGAGGTAAATTTCTATGCAAGGTGCATCCGCGGCTTCCTCGCCGGACGAGACAAGCCACTTTCCGTATAGCCAGTCATAGGCTTTTTGCATCTCCGCATAAGGTCCTTGATGCCTTAAAATAGCGTACCTTCCGCCACGAACCGTGCTTTTTTGCAAGGGTGGTTCAGCCGAAAATCCGTCTTCAACTGTTATCGCAACAAAAGACCTTAGATCTTTTTCTGGTACGGAGTTTGGATCATCAAAATATAGTGCCAGTAGTTGTTTATTGGTCCAGTCGAGCTCTGTATCGCCAATGGCACCAAACATTTTGTCAAATGTAGCGCCTATATCCATGTAGCTGCCAGAATGGTTCATGCCAGCTATTTCCGTTTGGGGAAAATTTTCAATTCTAATCTGATACATAAGTGTTTCCTCCTCATTGGGGTTCAGTGAGTACCGCTGATGGGAGCCGTTTTTACGATATTCTGCAGGGGGAAGACCGTAAGCCTGCTTGAACAAGCGGGTAAAGGACTGGACATTTGTATAGCCCGCCCGAATGCCGATGTCGCGAACGGGTGCGTCTGACCCAGACAATTCCTTGGCAGCGCGAGCCAACCGCAGACGTCGGACCGTGGCAGTAATCGTTTCACCACAGACGGACTTATAAATACGGTGCCAGTGATAGGGTGACATACAGGCCACCTCTGCCAAATGCATCAGATCAATATCGTTATCAAGATGCTCGTAAATATAGGTAGTAACGCGTTGCAGGCGTTCTTCATAGCTGGCGTATTTATAGTTCGTCATGTCATTTTAGTCACCGTCAGGAATACTGGTCACTTTAAAGCACAACTGAATTTGACAAATCTTGCTAAATTGGAAAAAATGTAACTTTATTCGCTGTATGGTAATTCCGCTATACCTTCTAAAATAGGGCAATCTGGTCGCTCATCACCATGGCAATTTTCAGCTAACTTACCTAGCATATCTCGCATGGATTGAAGTTGGCTTATTTTTTTCTCAATGGCTTGTATTTTGCGAAGTGCCATTTCCTTTACTTCGCCGCTGGAGCGGTTTGTATCTCTATAGAGCGATAGCAGGGTTTTACACTCTTCGATAGAGAAACCAAGCTGTCTGGCATGGCCAATAAACCTGAGGCAATGGATATCATCCATATTATAGCGGCGATATCCGTTTTCTGACCTGTCAGGTACCAGCAGATCAATATCTTCGTAATATCGAATGGTTTTCGGGGGTAACCCTGATTTGGCGGAGGCGGCACCGATATTCATGTTTTTTCCTCAAGTGCGAATTATTGATCAAGCTTTAGTCTGCGGAGACGCAAAGCATTTGCGATGACGCTAACAGATGAGAGACTCATGGCTGTTGCTGCAATCATGGGCGACAATAGTGTTTCTGTGAACGGGTACAAAATTCCTGCCGCAACAGGAACACATATGCCGTTATATCCAAAGGCAAACACTAGATTTTGTTTAATATTTGCCATTGTGGCTCTGGACAAATTGATTGCGCGGTCCAGTGCACTCAGGTCACCTTTAAGCAGGGTAATGCCAGCGCTGTTAAGGCTAACGTCAGAGCCAGTCCCCATCGCGATCCCGATATCTGCTTGTGCGAGTGCGGGGGCATCATTTACACCGTCGCCAGCCATGGCAACTATTTTGCCGCGAGATTGCCAGGATTTAACTAGTTCATACTTATTCGCAGGCAATAAATTTGCATGCCAATCCCTGATGTTCAATTGGTCAGCGACCAATTTTGCTGTTCCCTCGTTGTCACCGGTGGCCATTACCAGTGTTATGTTTTTTTCCTGAAGAGATTGGATCAGCTTGGCTGCGTTCGCTTTGATTTTATCTGATATAAAGAATAGGGCGCATATTTCTTTGTTTTTAGCCAAATAGAGTACAGTGTGCCCCTCCTCGATTGCAGCATCGACGCTTTCGACCGTTGCTTGGAGGTCAATGTTTTTTTCTTCCATCAGTCGGTGGTTACCAAGCCATAATTGCTCATCCTTATACATGCCAGTGACGCCATGCCCGGTAACGCTGTCAAAGTCAGTTATTTCTGAAGGTGTATATCCTGCAGCAGTCGTTTTTTCGATTATGGCGCTTGCAAGGGGATGCTCGGAGCTCATTTCCAGTCCCGCAGCGAGACTAAGCGCGCTTTCTTCGCTCATGTTGTTGAACACCTGTATTTTGTTCAAAACAGGTTTTCCTTCAGTAAGGGTTCCTGTCTTGTCCATGATCACTACCTCAGCCTTCGATAGCTGTTCGAGTGCAGTGGCATCCTGAACCAAAACACCAGCAAGGGCTCCGCGACCTGTAGCAGTCATGATTGACATGGGTGTCGCAAGGCCTAGCGCACATGGACATGCAATAATTAATACTGACACTGTCGAAAGCAGCGCAAAAACGAACTGGGGAGCAGGGCCGAAAATGCTCCACGCGATGAACGCGAGTATCGCACATAAAATTACGGCAGGTACGAAATAGGAGCGATTTTGTCCGCCAACCCCTGAATCGGAGCGCGGGATCTTTGTGCATTGGCAACCAGCTCAATAATTTGTGAGAGCATGGTATCCGCGCCGACTTTCTGAGCTTCCATGATCAAGGAGCCTGATTTGTTGACTGTACCTGCTATAAGGCGATCACGCGGTCCCTTGTCGACAGGCATAGCTTCGCCGGAAAGCATACTTTCGTCTATAGCGGATTTCCCTTCAATAACGATGCCGTCAACTGGAATACTTTCACCTGGACGAACGCGGAGTTTGTCGTTGGGAAGGATGTTTGCTAACGGGACTTCTCGCTCTTTTCCGTTGGCGTTAATGCGCCGGGCCATTTTAGGGGAAAGGTCTATTAATGAACGGATAGCGGCACCTGTTTTCTCGCGAGCCTTTAGCTCAAGAATTTGGCCAAGAAATACTAACGAAACGATGACTACTGCAGACTCGAAGTAAACGGGTACGGCGCCTGACGCAGTTCTGAATTGAACTGGGAATATGTCTGGTAAGAGCGTCGCGATAACGCTGTAGATGTAAGCCGTGCCGACGCCAATGGCAATCAATGTCCACATATTGGGACTCTTGTTTACGATTGAACCCCAGCCACGCTTAAAGAAAGGAAGTGCGGCCCAAAGTACCACAGGCGTCGCACAGATAAGTTCTAGTGATTTTAAGACTTGGGCGGGAAGCCATGCTGATAGATTGATACCAATCATTGGAGCCATTGCGATAAAAACTACTGGTACGCTCAACAAGCCCGAAATCCAAAACCGTTTTGTGAAATCAACAAGTTCAGGGTTTGGTTCGTCATCTGGTATTCCCATTGGCTCAAGTGCCATGCCGCACAATGGGCAATCAGCTGGGTGATCTTCAATGATTTCCGGGTGCATTGGGCACGTGTATTGGGCTGCTTTGGGGGCAGTTTCCGCTCTGCGTTTGTGGCCGCCAGTTAAATAAAACTCGGGATCAGTTTCAAATTTGTTGGCGCATCCCTGAGAGCAGAAATGAAAATTCTTGTCGTCATGTTCGACAGATGGCTTGCCTGCATTCAGTTTAACAGACATACCACAAACGGGATCAGTTGTGACTTCGGGTGACTTGCTGCTTTGTGTATCGCCGAGGCTCATGATTTTATCTCATCTAGTAACAAATTCATTAGAGAGATAATCTTTCCAGCTACTGGAAGGTCAAGAGGAATTTCAATAAATTCTTTTTAGGGCTAAATGAAGTTGTTGAGCTAGTTCTGAAGTGCGAAACGGTTTGTTTAGCAACGGCCTGTCGGTATCCCAAATCTGTCCGTTGGTGTCGTTTACAGTAACTTCCGCTGGGTAACCTGACATGAAGATTATGGGAATGTCCTGAAACATATCTGAGTATTTTTCAAAAAACTCTGGGCCAGTTTGTCCGCCTGGCAAAATTACATCCGAAAGAATAGCATCAATTTTCTCTCCAGATTGCGCCACATTTAACACTTCCGTTGGGTTTTGTAGCGAAATAGTTTTGTAATTTAACGCGTGTAATAAATTGTCAGCTAGCTCAAGAACGCCTAGATCATCTTCTAGTATGAGTACCGTTTCTCCGTTGCCCAGGTATGAAGGGTTTAGATCTTCCTCCGAAGGGTTTGTGACAGGAGCGAGTTCACTTCGCGGAAAATACATTTTTACTGTTGTTCCCTTGCCAAGCGTGCTTTCAATATCTACTGCTCCACCGGATTGTTGTACAAACCCATAGACCATGGAAAGCCCCAGTCCAGAACCTTTGCCAACTTCTTTCGTTGTGAAAAAGGGTTCAAACGCATGTGCTTTGACTTCACCGCTCATTCCCACACCATTGTCGGAAACCATCAGGCATATATAGTCACCTGCGGACATTTGGCCTGATTTTATTAAGGGATCATTAGTAAGTGTCTCGTTATGTGCCTCGATAACAAGTGTCCCTCCGTTTGGCATAGCATGCCTAGCGTTGACTGCCAGATTCAGTAATGCGTTTTCAAGTTGCCCGGGATCAACCAGAGCCGGCCATAAATTTGCATCTGTTTGCAGTTTTATATTGATTGTTTCTCCTAATGATCTATCTAGCAATTCGGTCATACTGTTAACATGATCAGTAATGTCGGTAGCTTCAGGTCTTAAAGCCTGCTTTCGAGAAAAGGCCAATAGTCTGCTCGTAAGCTCGCTACCACGTTGACTGGAACGTAATATTGGTTTTACAAGTTTTTTGTCTCGATCATCAACATAATCCAAAAGTAATTCTGCGTTTCCCTGAATTATGGCTAGCAGATTATTGAAGTCGTGGGCGATGCCACCTGTTAGCTGTCCGATGACTTCCATTTTTTGTGCCTGAATTAACTTTTCTTCCAGCGCTTTTCTTTCCTGAACCTCTTGTTTGAGCAACCTATTTGCTCGCTTCAAATCTGTGGTGCGTTCTTCAACCCTGTCTTCAAGGTGGCGTGCCAGATTTTTGAGTGCTCGCCGTTCGTTCCAGATTATAATTGCAACCAAAAGGCTTGTAAGTAGCATGAGACTTATCAGAATCATGGTCCAATAATTAACGGTTGCGAATTGCTCATAAAGTTGAGCTGTTAGGTCTGTAGCGTAGTAAGTTGCTGAAGTTGATATTTTCTGTAATCTAGGGACGAGTTCCTGATACCGGTCCGCTAATTTTCTGGCTTTGGATGTATCACCTTTCTCGAGAAGAATTATGTCTTCTTCCGTGTCTCGTAAGGTCTGCCGTAGTATTGATAGAGTTTCACTTGCCCCTTCAAGACGTTCAAATACCCGTCCCATTGCTCCAGATGAGTTTGTGATTTCACGGCTCCAGAGAACATCAAACCGGTTTAGGAGTTGTTGTTTTGAGATTTCGCTGTCAGGGCGCTGGAACTCAACCAGACCATAAATTAACTGATGAAGCTCGTAATTTGTCTGTGATGCCAACCCGATCAAAGTGTCGCGTGGAGTGTTATCGACGCGCCTGGATTCTTCCAAAACACTATTCATCAACCAAAGCGCTGATCCGGCTAAAAGCAGAATCGCAATACTGAGAGCTGTATAAAGTTTTTTGGTCGTCAAGCGCATGGGGAAGGGGGTATCTGTTTACTCGACTATTAATCTGTTGAGCTGCCAAATCGATCGCGAGTGATGCACCTCTGTTTTTAACTCCGGATTTTGATTCCAAGGGTAAATGATCCAGAGCGGCCCCTTATCCCGGATACTCATTAGCTTCCCATCACGCATGAAAGCTATAATGACATCATAGCGCCTCAGGTCATCTATCGGAATGGTGACGCTATAGTCGTTAATGGCAAATGCTTTGAGTTGTGAGCCAGTTGCTTGTAAAGTATCAAGTAAATCACGAATTAAGACACCTTCAAAACGGATATTTCCATCTGTCCAAGGCGTACTGGTAACGATCGTCTTTTTATTAAATTGCTGAAGAAGAGGTAGGTCGAGTTCAACTTTGGTGTTGTTGGTATTGAACTGTGAAATTTTACCTGTGATGGAAAGAATTACTTGTTCGCGAGGAGCTTCGAGTGCATTGGCTGTCCCAAAATTAATTAAAGTAACGGCGAGATAAACCAACGATATAGCAAATGACCACTTGTACTTCATGATACTCACTCCCAACTACATGCTCCCCAGAATAAATCCCAATCTTAAAGCAAAAGTTAATAGAGTATCAGGGGTAAGTAATAAAGGAGTTTTGTATAACGCTACGTCAAGTTCCTTTTGGAAAATAAAAAAAGCCCCGTGTTGAAACGAGGCTTTTTTGAATTCTGGTGCCGCCACCAGGAGTCGAACCCGGGACCTGATGATTACAAATCAACTGCTCTACCAACTGAGCTATAGCGGCGTTGTGGGGCGCAAAATAGGGGCGAGTTTTCAATTGAGCAAGTAAAAAATTCGCATTTTTTTATTTTTTTTCAAAAAGCTTTAAAATGTCAGCCTTTAGCCGCCGTTTTCGCAATCTCGTAAAAGGCAATTGCTGCTGCGTTTGATACATTCAGGCTTTCAATTTTGGAACTGATGGGTAGCTTGCCAAGTAAATCACATTTTTCTTCGGTCAGTCGTCTAAGGCCTTTGCCTTCCGATCCCAAAACAAGCGCGATCCGATTGGCTCCAGTGATTGCTGTCTCAAGTTCCTGATCCGCTCTACCATCCATTCCGATTCGCCAAAACCCCATTTCAGCGAGCTTATCGAGCGCGCGTGCCAGATTATTAACCCGAATGAGAGGTACGCTTTCAATTGCACCTGATGCGGAACGAGCGAGGACGCCGGTAATTGAGGGAGAGCGCCTGTCTGGTAGAACTATCGCCCCAATACCAAACGCTGCAGCAGAACGCGTGATCGCCCCAACATTGTGCGGATCGGTGACCTGATCCAATACTGCGATCGCTTGGTGGGTTTTGCCTTCAAATAAATTGGGAATATCTTCTAGGCTGTAATCGGGCAGGGGAGTAGCTTTAAGAGCAATCCCTTGATGAATTGCCCCTTCAGGCAGCATATCATTCAATTCATCTGTGGAAACATATTCTAGGTTTGGTGTTGACGATACTGCTTTCAAGTCCTCTGCGGATAGCTGGGTTTCTTTTGATTTGGTAATCAATAGACGCTTTATTTTCCGGTTTGGATTTGTAAGGGCAGCCAATACTGCGTGGTCGCCATACAGCCAGCCGTCACCTGGCGCTGACTGCAGTGTATTTCGGGGAGTTCTCTGTCGGCGTTCGCCTGATTTGCGAGCGCTTGAGAAAAAATTTGATTTTTGGCCTTTTGGCGTCTTGCGTGTTGTCATAGCCTCGCTTATATTGCGCAACGCTTCGGACAACAAGGGGCCATTTCTGGTGGTCTTTGAAAAAAATGAATTTTTTAATTTTTTTCGGTTGACTTTGTTGTCGAAATTTCGATAGTGCCGCAACACCTTGCGGTGAATATCGGAAGGTAAATGTGGCGTCGGAGGGATGCCTGAGCGGTTAAAAGGGACGGACTGTAAATCCGTTGGCATTGCCTACGTTGGTTCAAATCCAACTCCCTCCACCACGCACCTGCAGTTTCTGTGGTGTGACGTTGGTTGCGACTTAAATATGCGGGTGTAGCTCAATGGTAGAGCAGAAGCCTTCCAAGCTTACGACGAGGGTTCGATTCCCTTCACCCGCTCCAAAGTGTTGATCGACACTCAAAATATGGATCATGAGATTTGTAGACGCTGAAGGGCTGCTTTCAGTGTCTTTGGGCTGTGTGAATTGATAAGTTCAGGACGACAGG